>NZ_AUJG01000006.1 GCF_000424105.1 Lachnospira multipara ATCC 19207
ATGCCGAAACAGAAGCATACACACTAGAACCACTTGTTCCAAGCTCACAAGTCACTCGTGTTGAACCTGCATATCCAACTGTTGTTTCTCTTGCTGCAAATACAGACACTGATAATGAAAATGCCATAACTAATGATAGAGCTCCTGCAAATAGTTTTTTCTTAAAACCCCTCACATATATCACCTCCCTTCTATTTAAATATTATTATATTAGTTTTTTAAATACAATCTGTACAATCGTACGGATTTATTAGTACTATTGTTTTACAAATAATGAGTTTTCCATTTTTTAGCATTAAAACAAGGGGCTTGTAGTAAACTACAAGCCCCTTGGCGTCCGAACTATATATATTTAAATTTTATGCTTTTTAAAAATTACATTCTTTCATGGAATGTTCTGCTAATAACATCCATCTGCTGTTCTCTAGTTAAGTCGATGAACTTAACAGCGTAACCAGATACACGGATTGTGAAGTTAGCATACTCAGGCTTTTCTGGGTGTTCCATAGCGTCGATTAACTTATCCTTACCGAATACGTTAACGTTAAGGTGATGAGCACCCTGATCGAAATAACCATCCATTACATTAACAAGGTTGTTAACTCTTTCTTCTTCATTATGACCAAGAGCGTCTGGGTTCATAGTCTGTGTATTAGAAATACCATCAAGAGCCCAACCGTAAGGTAACTTAGTTAATGAGTTAAGAGAAGCAACTAAACCGTTCTGCTCTGCACCGTAAGATGGGTTAGCACCTGGAGCAAGTGGAGAACCAGCTCTACGTCCATCAGGCATGTTACCTGTGTACTTACCGTAAACTACATTAGATGTAATTGTAAGGATAGATGTAGTTGGCTTAGAATTTCTATATGTATGTCTCTTCTTAATCTTATCCATGAATGTCTTAAGTAACCATACAGCGATGTCATCAGCTCTATCATCATCGTTACCATACTTAGGGAAGTCGCCTTCTGTTTCGTAATCAACGTTGAATCCTGTTTCATCTCTGATAACCTTAACCTTAGCATACTTAATAGCAGAAAGTGAATCTACTACATGAGAGAAACCAGCGATACCTGTAGCAAATGTTCTTTCAACATCTGTATCGATAAGAGCCATTTCAGCTGCTTCATAGTAGTACTTATCATGCATATACTGGATTAAGTTAAGTGTATTAACATAAAGACCAGCTAACCAGTCCATCATCTTATCAAACTTAGCTACAACATCATCATACTCTAAGTATTCTGATGTAACACGTGGGAATGCAGGACCAACCTGTTCTCTAGACTTAGCATCTACACCACCATTGATAGCGTAAAGTAAGCACTTAGCAAGGTTAGCTCTAGCACCGAAGAACTGCATTTCCTTACCTGTCTGTGTAGCAGATACACAACAGCAGATAGCATAATCATCGCCCCAGTAAACCTTCATAACGTCATCGTTCTCATACTGGATTGAAGATGTATCTACAGAAATCTTAGCAGCATACTTCTTGAAGCTTTCTGGTAACTTTGAAGAATAAAGTACTGTTAAGTTTGGTTCTGGTGAAGGACCCATGTTCTCAAGTGTATGTAAGAATCTGAAATCTGTCTTAGTAACCATTGAACGTCCATCAACACCCATACCTGCAAGATCACAAGTTACCCATGTAGGATCACCTGAGAATAACTGCTGGTAAGCGTTTGGTCTAGCAAACTTAACCATTCTAAACTTCATTACTAAATGATCGATTAATTCCTGAGCTTCGCTTTCTGTTAATGTACCAGCAGCTAAGTCTCTTGAAATATAGATATCAAGGAATGTAGCAACACGACCAACTGACATAGCAGCACCGTTCTGTGTCTTAACTGCAGCTAAATAACCGAAGTATAACCACTGAACTGCTTCTCTAGCATCCTTAGCTGGCTTAGAGATATCGAAACCATAGCTTGCTGCCATAGCCTTCATACCCTTAAGTGCGTTAATCTGATCCTTTAATTCTTCTCTCTGTCTGATGATTTCATCGTACATTGTACCATCACCACAGTTGTTGAAGTCATGAGTCTTCTCTTCAATAAGGTAATCAATACCGTAAAGAGCAACTCTTCTATAATCACCTACGATACGTCCACGACCATATGTATCTGGAAGACCTGTAATAACATGGCTATGTCTAGCAGCCTTCATTTCTGGTGTGTAAGCATCGAAAACACCCTGGTTATGTGTCTTATGATATTCTGTAAAAACCTTATGCATATCAGGATCTGGTGTATAACCATTCTCTGTTAATGACTTCTCAGCCATTGCAATACCACCGTAAGGCATGAATGCTCTCTTAAGTGGTGCATCTGTCTGAAGACCTACTACTGTTTCAAGGTCCTTCATAGATTCATCAATATATCCTGGGCCGTATGCTGTAAGACCTGAAACAACCTTTGTTTCCATGTCTAATACACCGCCGTTAGCTCTTTCCTGAGCCTGTAATTCCTGTAATCTACCCCAAAGCTTATCTGTTGCTTCTGTAGGGCCTGCTAAGAAACTCTCATCACCATCATAAGGTGTGTAGTTCTTCTGAATGAAGTCTCTAACGTTAACTTCTTCTTTCCAAAGTCTACCTTCGAAACCGTTCCACTGTTCAAACTGTAACATCGTTGAACTCCTCCTTAAAAAGCTATAAAAAATTAATATGTGTGTTTTTGATTGTATATTGTATACAATCACGCTTAAAATAAAATTTGCCATCGCATCAGTTAGATAATTAAATTAACTTTAACTTTGACAAATCTGTAACAATCTTAACCGCAAATATATATTAACACCTATTATTTTTATTTGCAAGACAACTATATCAAGTATTGAATTTAGTACAATCCAATATATTTGAAACTGCATTTTTTATAAAGAAAAGGCGGAGTTTGTCAGACCAATTCATAATCTAGCAAAACTCCACCTCCCAATGAAATTAAAAATAAAAGGTTATTGTAATATTGCGTATCTTAATTGATTAAAGACCCATAAAAGCCTTAAGTGCTGGTTCATTAACAAAACCAACCTGCTTGTTAGCTTCCTTACCATCCTTAAAAAGAATAAGTGTTGGAATTGACATAACATTGAACTTCTCAGCAATTGCTGGGTTCTCATCTACATCAATCTTTACGATCTTTACATCGTCCTGGCTAGCAGCTACCTTTTCAAGTACTGGTGCAAGCATCTTACAAGGTCCACACCATGTTGCCCAAAAATCTACTAATACAGGCTTATCTGAATTTAAAACTTCTGCTTCAAAATTGCTCTCTGTTCCATGAATAATTTGCATATTTTATACCTCCAAAATATAATCACATTTTATGGTTAATTGGCTCAATTAAATTGTGTACAATTATTTTATAACATATCACAATTTTAATTGCAAGGCTTTTTCCTTTTTTTTTAGAAAATTTAGTTTCCTTTTATTTTACTTTTTCATTAATTGCTTAATTTCATTCATTGCCTCACTATCCTTAAAAGTTGCCATTGGGTTTCTCTTAAGAATTCTTGTTAAGTTTCTAATTTGACGTCTATCTGTAGCTTTGACTTTATCCTCTTCCTTAGAAATTACCTCTAATGCTGCCTTTAAAATTGTCTCATCAATTAGCTTCTTCTTTAAAAGTTCTTTAGCTGTATCAGAGGTTCTTGAAAGACCGTTAAGCTTAGTTTCCTTAAAGGCTTCTAAGCTATCAGTAAGATCATTCTTCTTATTCTCTAGATACTTAGCAAAATGTAGTTTCTTTCTTGAAGCTATAAAAGACAGTTCTCTTCTCTTTCTTCTATATTTCTTTCTGTTCTCAGCAAACTCGTCTTCTGCAAATGCATACGCTATTTCTAACTTATCTGTAATAAACTTAATATGTTCATGTTCAGAAGAAATCTTATTGAGCATTGCTTTAAGATCAAGAGCTTCATTAGCAGAAACTGTCACATCCACACTAAAATATGCTGTAAAGATAAAAGCCAGAATCTCTGTTACATATACTGGAAGTCCTAAAACTAGCCCCTCAATAGGTGTATGAATCACCTTAATCATAAGGCAAGAAAAAAATCCCCAACATAGACTTGCGATTAAGCAAATGTGTCCATTTACATTTAAAAATCTCTTTGAATAATCCCAGTATTTAACTCCAAAGATTCTCTCCATTGCAGCCCCAGTAATGTATTCTAGAATTGTTGCTGCTATCATTCCAAAAAAGAAAACCGCCACTAGATTATCTCTAAACTTTATTGTGCTTATTAAAATTGTTACTGCTCCAGACCCATAAATTGGTAAAAAGGGTCCATGTAAAAAACCTCTATTGACTAATTCTCTTTTTCTTACTGATACATAGCAAGACTCCCAAATCCAGCCAATAAAACAATACAATCCAAAAAATATAATCCACTGCGTTAAACTATAATAACTCATGATATCTCCCTTAAATAATGCCTTTAGCATAATTTTAACCTAAATTAATTCTATCACATTTTCATAATCATTAGTTATAAATTATATAGGCTGCCTCTTGAAACTTTGTCTTTGAAACAGTTACAATAAGAGAGAACATTTACTTAGGAGGTTTTTCTATGAATTTACATACAATATTTACTGGAGGAACTATTGGTAGTTTCCTTGGGGATAACGACCTTATTTCCACAGATAAGGGAAGTCCCTATAAACTAATCAATTTTTATAAGAAGAATTATGCAAATGCTACGACTATCAACTTTACAAGCTCTAATCCTTACACTTTATTAAGCGAGAATCTTGATGGCGACCATTTGAATTTACTTATTAAGGAAGTTAGTAAGGTTCTTGAAAATGAAGAGCTTGACGGTATTATCGTAACTCACGGAACAGATACACTTCAGTACAGTGCTGCTGTTTTAGGATACATTTTCAATGATGCAAGAATTCCTATTATTCTTGTTTCTTCTGATTTCGTTCTTGAGGATAAGCGCGCAAATGGCCTTATTAATTACCATGTTGCGGTGGAATTTATGAAGGCAAAGCTTGGCAAGGGCGTATTTGTAAGTTACTGTAACAAGGGTGGAATCCCTACAATCCACAGAGCTACAAGACTAGAGCCACCTGTAACATTATCTGCAGATGTGGAAAGTGTTAAGAAGAGTCATTATGCAATTTATTTAAACGATACATTTGAATTAAATGATCAGTATAAAAGCGATGACAAGAATCTAGAAAGTTTTACAAAGCTTGGACTTGAGGCTAAGGATATTATCTTAACTAATCAGTCTAGCGAGGTAATGCGTATTCGTCCATATGTGGGAATGACTTATCCTGATTTAGATGATTATATTGAAAATTTAGCCCAGGATAATATTATTAACGAAGAAGAGGGACATGAGAAATTTAGTAACTGTCTTGAAGCTATCTTAATTGAAAGTTTCCATTCAGGCACAATCCATGTCACAAAGGAATTAGAGGAATTAACTAACAGGGCTAAGGAGCTTAATATCCCAGTTTATATTACTGGTTTATCTAATAGCGAAAAAGCCTATGAAACTGTTGAGGAATATAGGAAACTTGGCATCATACCTTTAAGAGAATCTTCAATTATTTCTCAGTATTGTAAGCTTTGGCTTGCAGCTAGTAATGGTCTTAATGTTAGAGAGATTATGAATTGCTCTATTGCAGAGGATTGGGTATAAATTAGAAATTTTCTTTTAAACTTAATATGTGGGTAAAAATAAAGACTTGTGAAAATGTGATGATACATTTTCACAAGTCTTTTTATGCTTCCGCCAGCTAATAAAGCTTTAAGATGCTGCTCCGTTACTCTCGAACTGAGAGTTATAAAGGTCTGCATAGAAGCCTTTCTTTGCAATTAACTCGTCATGGCTACCTTGTTCAACAATATCGCCATCCTTCATAACTAGAATAATATCTGCATCTTTGATTGTAGATAATCTATGAGCGATTACAAAGCTTGTTCTTCCACGCATTAAGTTATCCATAGCCTTCTGAATTCTTATCTCAGTTCTTGTATCTACTGAAGAAGTTGCTTCATCTAGAATAAGAATTGGGTTGTCGGCAAGAATTGCTCTTGCAATTGTAAGAAGCTGCTTCTGGCCCTGAGATACATTACTTGCATCTTCATTAAGCTCAAAGTCGTAGCCTCCTGGCAATGTTTCAATAAAGTGATGAGCATGGGCGGCCTTAGCGGCTGCGATTACTTCTTCGTCTGTAGCTTCTAGGCGGCCGTATCTAATATTTTCCATAATACTAGCCTTATAAGCCCATGTATCCTGTAATACCATGCCAAAGGCATCTCTTAAATCACGTCTGTTAAAGTCCTTAATGTTGTGGCCATCAACTAAAATTGCGCCCTCATCTACATCGTAGAATCTCATAAGAAGCTTAACCATAGTTGTCTTACCAGCACCAGTTGGGCCTACAATAGCTACCTTCTGACCTGGCTTTACACTAGCACTAAAGTCTTTAATAATTGTCTGCTCTTTATTATATCCAAATTTAATATGTTCAAATTCAACATGGCCTTCGATACCTTCAGTAGATACTGGATTTTCAACTTCCTGATCTTCCTCTTCCTCATCGAGGAATTCGAATACTCTTTCAGAAGCTGCAGCCATGGACTGAACCTGATTTATTACCTGTGCCATTTGCTGGATAGGCTGTGTGAAGTTCTTTACGTACTGAATAAAGGCCTGAATATCACCAATTGTTATTGTGCCTTTAATTGCAAGTAAACCACCTGTTAAGGCAACGCCTACATAACCTAAGTTACCAACAAACTGCATGATAGGCATCATCATACCTGAGAAGAACTGTGACTTCCAAGCTGAACTGTATAAGACATCATTAGTCTTATTAAAATCATCTACGAAATCCTTCTCCTTATTAAATGCCTTAACAACTAAATGACCACCATAAGTTTCCTCGATTGTACCATTGATGTGGCCTAAGTATTCCTGCTGAACCTTGAAGTATTTCTGAGATCTCTTAATTACAAAAGAAATAAGTCCCATAGATACTGGTAAAATAACTAATGCAATAAGAGTCATTAATGGGGAAATGCTAAGCATCATAACAAGTACACCAATCATTGTGGCAACTGATGTAATAATCTGTGTGATACTCTGATTCAAGCCCTGACTTAAGGTATCAACATCATTAGTTATTCTTGATAAAATCTCACCGTAAGTTCTTGTTTCAAAGTACTTCATAGGTAATCTATTAATCTTTAATGAGATTTCCTTACGAAGCTGATAACTTACCTTCTGAGTAATGCCTGTCATAATCCAGCCCTGAATTAAACTGAATAAAGCACTAAATGCATATAGTAATAAAACAAATATTAAGATTTTTCCAATCTTTGTAAAATCAATTCCGCCTGTTCCAGCAATTTTACTTAATAAACCTTCTGAAAGTGTTGTAGTTGCCCTACCTAAAACTTTTGGACCTACTACTGAAAATACAGTAGATATGGCTGCCATTATCATTACAATAATAATGGCTATTTTATAACGGCCAATGTAGGCAAGTAATTTTCCAATAGAGCCTTTAAAATCCTTGGCTTTTTCTACTGGCATCATTCCTCTACCTGGGCCTCTTCTTGGTCGATTGTTTGTATTATCTGCCATTATTATCACCTCCGTAGAGTTCTTCCTTTGACAACTGTGAACTTGCAATCTGTCTGTAAGTCTCACAATTTTCCAATAATTCCTTATGTGTACCCTTGCCCACAATCACACCATCTTCCATAACTAAGATCTGGTCTGCATGAAGGATAGTGCTAATTCTCTGGGCAACGATAATTACTGTTGCATCAGATACATTTTTAGCAAGTTCAGCTCTAAGCTTAGCATCTGTCTTTAAGTCAAGGGCTGAGAAGCTATCATCAAAAATGTATACCTTAGGCTGCTTTGCAATAGCTCTCGCAATAGATAATCTCTGCTTCTGACCACCTGAAACGTTACTACCACCCTGAGCTATAGGGCTGCTATAAGTATCTGACTTCTTATCAATAAATTCAGTAGCCTGTGCAATTTCGGCTGCCTTTACAACATCCTCACGACTTGCCTCATCTCTACCAAACTTAATATTTGACTCAATATCTCCTGAGAAAAGAACGCCCTTTTGTGGCACAACGCCTAAGGCATCTCTTAAATCATGGAGCTCTATATCTCTAATATCTACGCCATCAAGGCTAATCTTTCCCTTTGTAACATCGTAGAGTCTAGGAATAAGGTTAACCAAAGTAGATTTACCACAACCTGTACTACCAATGATAGCTGTAGTTTCTCCTGGTTTTGCTGTAAATGTAATGTCTGTAAGCACATTTGCCTTGGCATTAGGATACATAAAGTCTACATGATCAAACTCAATAACACCCTTAACATCACTTACTTCCTTAGTTTCCTTAGCATCCTTGATGCTTGACTTAGTTACTAAAACTTCATCAATTCTTTCAGCTGCTACAATCGAACGAGGTAACATAATTGAAAGGCCTGTAAGCATAAGGAAAGACATTACAATCTGAATTGCATATGTTAAGAAGGCTGTCATTGTACCAACCTGCATAACACCCATGTCGATTCTCTTAGCTGAAACCCAAACAATAAGTACTGAAAGACCGTTCATTAAAACTGTCATTACTGGCAACATGAAAGTCATTGTTCTATTAGTGAAAAGTGTTGTCTTTGTAAGGTCTACATTGGCAACATCGAATCTTTCCTCTTCGTGCTTTTCTCTACCAAAAGCTCTAATAACTGGAATACCTGTTAAAATTTCTCTCGATACGAGGTTAACTCTATCCACTAACTTCTGCATTGCCTTAAACTTTGGTAATGCAATAGCCATTAAAAGTCCTACAAAGCCTAGAATTACAACAACCGCAAGAGCAATAACCCAACCCATTCCGGCCTTTGTATTAACAACTCTTATAACACCACCAATACCTAAGATCGGAGCATATAAAATCATTCGAAGCATAAGTACTGCCACGAACTGGATTTGCTGAACATCGTTAGTTGTTCTTGTAATAAGAGAAGCTGTTGAGAACTGATCCATTTCTGCATTAGAGAAACTCATAACCGTTGTATATAATTGTCCTCTTAAATCTCTACCAATACCAGCAGCAACTCTAGATGCAAAGTAGCCAACTAAGATTGTTGCAACTGCAATAACAAGTGCCATTAAAAGCATCTTAAGACCTGCAATTATAAGGTAATGTGTCTGATATGCATCCATATCCATTCCTGCCTTTTCCATCTCAGCCTTAGCATAAGTAATTGCAGTAGTCTTAATTAGGCTCTCGCCCATTGTGTCATATGTTTCTTGGAATTCCTCTCTAATCTGACTAACCATAGCTGAGTAGTCAGTTACACCAGTTGCAGCATAAGCGCTTGCATCAGAGCCTTGATTTGCATCAACCGCTGTTGTATCGGCTGCATTAGCACTAGACTCCATCTCCTGACTAACGGCATTTACTATCATTATTACAAATGCCATGTCCTCGTCATATTCTGAGAGTTTTTCTTCACTCTTAACATTTAAAACATAATTTGATGATTCCTCATCGAAATCGTAACTATTTTCCCAAATCTTTAATTCTTCTTCATTCATGAAAAATTTGGCAAATTCGTAATCGCTTGATGTTATCTCCTCAGGAAGTACATGGTCTACTCCACCATTGATAATTCCCACATCAATAATGTTTGATGTGTACTGAGGCAAGCCTAAATCACAGTAAGCCTGTAGACCAAGTAGTGCTACAATAAGGATTACTGTCTTCCAATAAGGCGCAATTGCCTTTAGAATTCTCTTCATTGGTCCTCCTTAATAAATTAATACTGCTTGAGAAAACTGTGCTTTGTATCTTAATCTAAATGCTGTAAGGGAATATTCCGTTGCACACCCCTTCATTGGATCTGCCATAATGACCTTGTCATTTTCCTTGTCAAAACCAATTAATACTAAGCAATGTTCTCCTCTTAAATAGCCCATGGGCTGTCCCTCATATGTCCATAAAATATTGTTATCTCCCACTGACTTCATGTCTTCGGTAGCCCAGACAATTACTGGATGACCTGCGGCAACAAGGCCAAGTAAAGAGTCAACATCTGTTCCGGAAATGTTACCAATTACTAAACTATTCACGCCTCTAGCCTTTAGGTAATTTTGAGCGCAATTACACAAAGCCTCTGCGTAACAACCGTAACTAGAGTCTGTAAAAACATTCCCTATATATTTTGTAAAATAGTTATCCCCTTTCTCGCCAATATCTAGATAGTTTGCAAGAATCTCCTTATCGCAATCCACCCCTAGATAGTTAAGCACCATGGCAAGTGAAGTTATCTCACAGCCTGATGGCATATCTGGCAACTGGGAAAAACATGTAAAATCATCTAATTCGTACCTTGATGCTGCAGTTGCAAGGACGCTCATATTTATCTTGTGGTAATTGTATAAATTACCCACCCAAATAGGCTTCGTTGCAGAAATGTAAGAATTCTTAACATAGCCCTCATCTGTATCTGTGGCTACTTTGGTGTAATTCTCCCCGATTTCAACTACAACAACTTCATCTCCATAGTAAAGCTCTCCAACCTTACTAGCTCTGTCATTATTGCCGCTTCTAATCCAACAATAGACTAGAGCATAGGCAATTGCCCCCTCTTTATCACTAACAGCACTGCCAGATTCTAGAGCCGCGCTATCAGTAGTTTGAATTATGACCTCCATCTGAGTACTCTCAGCCGTATCTAATTCTGTGCTTTCTTCTTGCACCCCTTCAGTTTCTCTTATGCTTTCTTCATCCGCTGCAACGCTTGGCATGTCGGATAAAGTGACCTTTACAGAGTTTTTTACTTTATTGCTTTTAATGGCAGATGAAAGGATAACTGCCAAAACAATAAGTACAGGAACTGCAACAATTAGCAAATGTTTCAATTGAAGCTTACTTAATTTTTTAAGAAATCTTCTGCCCCTCTTTTTCATAGAATCTCCTAAATAGCTTATGATTTAATATAAGTAACACAATACCAATAACTACCATAATTATAGAGATAAACTGTGATGTTGATAAAGGTCCCACACTACCTCTGACATCACCTCTAAAAATTTCTATTATAAATCTACCTACGCCGTAAGTTAAGAAATAAAGAAATCCCACATCACCAGGAAGCAAGTGCTTTCTTGATGAGTCTCCACCGTGGATATTATTCCAAGCTGTATAGCCCCACTTACGAAAGATAAAGATTAATAGTGCCATGTTTAAAAAGTCCCCAACAGAACTCATTAACTGAGTTGGGATAAGGCGTACACCTGATGGAGCAAATAAGCTGCTCTCCGGGAATACCACGCCAAATCTGCTAGTTGTAATAGCTCCATAACAGCAACCAGCAAGATAGCATCCAATTCTACCAAAGCCCTGTGCTAAGGCGATTTCTGGCATTACTAAATCAAAATACTCCATGAAATTAAGCTTCTTAATCTTGCAATATAAGAAGTTAAATAAGACACCAAATATGATTCCTCCATAAACCACAAATCCTGCAGAGCCAAGAACAGCCATTGGATCTTTTAAAAATGCATCAAATTCCACTATGATATAGAGGAACTTAGCGCCGGCAAAGCCGGAAATACCCGCAATAATTGCAATATCTATTATTGCTTCATCTTTTAACTTGTATAACTTAGCCCTAAATTCTGCTAGAAACATCGCAAAAATAAAGCCCAAGGCAATCATAAAACCGTAACCATGCACAGTAAAATTGCCGATTGTAAACAAATCTGTCTTCATACATCTCTCCCTTTTAATTGTTTTGCATTAATAGATTTTATTACAAAAAATTCCTTTTTGATATAACTTTATATTTATTTAATCAAGGTTTAATTCTTTTCTAACTTTTTTCAAACGCATAGAAAATTCCCTATAAAAACCTGTTAAATTCTTGGCTCTATAAGCAGTCTTATAAAAGCTCTTAAGATTATAGAGATTAAAAATCTGTCTATTCTCCTCTGATAAATCGGCCATTTCAGCTCTAACATCACATAAATACTTATGCCAATTTGAAGAAAAGCTTGAATACTCCTCTAAATCCTCAATTCCAAGCCAATTCTTAACCTTAACCTTAGCTAAGCCATCCTTATAGCACTGATTCTTTTGTAAAATGTAATAAAACTTATCAGAACTTTCCCAATAACGTCCAAGGGGAAACATTCTGCAAATACCTGGTCTGTAACTGTGAATAGTGCATCTGTCACTATCATTTAAAAAACTACAGGCTCTAGATTCATTTTTCATATTAATATTGGGTAAAATAATCCCATCAACGAGATTAAGTTGAATATATTCACTAGCTAAAAGGGAGTCAAAGTCGCTAAATTTAAGGCTTTCACCCGCCTCCTGTTCTTCTGCCTCCTTACTAGCCCTTATTATTTCGAAAATGTCACGAGGATCAAGAACGATATTATTATCCATATCCTTACAACACATTGCAGCGCAACCACTGCAACCACTAGTCTCTGCCTTAACTAAATCATTATCTGTATATAACTTACCATCAGATATCTCATCTAATGAAACTTCTCTAATCATTCTCTCTCCTAATTATAACTTATTTTGTTATTATTTTGTTATTTTTTTGTCGAAGAAATCCACTTATAAAGCGAAAAACCCTCATTTTTGATTATAGCATTATTGACTTTAGTGTGCTACAATGTGTAACTGTGTTTAATAAAAAATTTATTAGGCAGTTAAGGAGATTAAAATAAAATGCAGAAGGAAAAAATTATCACATTCGGTGAGCTTATGATGAGACTTTCACCGGAAAACAATGAGCGATTTACACAGGCTCACTCTTATGAAGCAGTTTATGGTGGTGGAGAGGCCAACACAGCTGTTTCATTATCAAATTTTGGCGTAGATGTTGACTACGTTACAAAGTTACCTTGTCATCCAATTGGACAAAGCGCTGTAAATTCTCTTCGTCAGTATGGCGTTGGTATTAATAGCATTGTTCGTGGTGGCGATCAGATTGGTATCTATTTTCTAGAAAAGAAGACATCACAGAGACCAACTAATGTAATTTACAACAGAGCTGGTTCAGCATTTGCCCTTGCTAAGGAAGAAGATTTTGATTGGGACAAGATTTTTGAGGGTGCTACTTGGTTCCACTTCTCTGGAATAACACCAGCTATTTCTGATGAAATGGCTAAGATTACACTTATTGCTTGTAAAAAAGCTAAGGAACTTGGTCTTACAATTAGCTGTGACTTAAATTACAGAAGCAAGCTTTGGTCTAGTGAAAAAGCTTGTGAAGTTATGACAGAGATTTGTAAGTATGTAGATGTTTGTATTGCAAACGAAGACGATGCTATAGGCATCTTCTCAATGGATCCAAGCAAGGCTGAAAATGTAGAAAAGAACGCTTACATCGCTGGCGAACTTACAAAGATGTTCCCTAACTTTAAGTGCGTTGCTTCAGTTTGGAGAGAAGAAAGAACTATTACAACTTTCAAGCTTCAGTCTATGATTTATAAAGATGGTAAGGCTTATTATAGCAAGGAATATTTCATGAATATTCTTGACTACATCGGTGCTGGTGATGCTTATTGCGCAGGTATTATCTATAGTTTCATTAACGACTATGATACACAAAAGGCAGTAGAATTTGCTAATGCAGCAAGCTGCTTAAAGCACACAGTATCTGGTGACTTTAACTTAGTAACTGCTGAAGAAGTTAATAAGTTAGCATTTTCAAAGGCTGGAAACGAAGTTTCAAGATAAATAAAAGAGATGTGTTAGTAAAGCTGACATATTAAATTATAAAGCAAGCCCGAAAGGCCTGTTTACTGGAAAAATTATGAAAAAAGCCCCTTAAGACTAATTCTTAAGGGGCTTTACTTTACTACTCTACATCACGAATTCCGTACTTCTCAATAATATAATCCATATCCTTATCTCCACGACCTGAAAGGTTAATAAGAATTGAACCCTTACCCATCTTCTTAGCAAGCTTAATTGCATAAGCTACAGCATGAGAACTTTCAATGGCTGGAATAATACCCTCAAGTCTAGAAAGAGTATAGAATGCATCGATTGTCTCTTCATCATCAACCACATCATACTTAACACGGCCTAAATCACGAAGGAAAGCGTGCTCTGGACCTGAAGATGGATAATCAAGTCCGCTGGCAATTGAGTATACTGGAGCAGGTTCTCCATTTTCATCCTTAAGCATAATAGAATTAAAGCCATGCATAATGCCCTCAGTTCCATAAGTTAAGCTAGCTGCATGATCTCCAAGCTTTGGACCACGACCAAGAGGCTCAACACCATAAATATCTACAGGATAATTTAAGAAGCCTGAGAACATACCCATTGAGTTAGAACCACCACCAACGCAGGCTACTACTGCATCTGGAAGTTCTCCTGTCATTTCAACAAACTGCTCTCTAGCTTCAATACCAACGATACTCTGGAAATCACGAACCATCATTGGGAATGGATGTGGGCCAACGCAAGAACCGATACAATAAATTGCGTCCTTATATTCTCTAGCATATGCTGCAAATGCAGCATCTACAGCCTCTTTTAAAGTCTGAAGACCATCTGTAACAGAAATAACATTAGCACCAAGAATTTTCATTCTAGCAACGTTAGGAGCCTGCTTCTTAATATCAACTGCGCCCATGTAAATGTCACATTTTAAACCAAAATATGCTGCAGCTGTGGCAAGAGCAACACCATGCTGGCCTGCGCCTGTTTCAGCGATAATCTTAGATTTTCCCATATATTTTGCAAGTAAAGCCTCACCCATACAGTGATTAAGCTTATGTGCGCCTGTATGATTTAAGTCCTCTCTCTTAGCGTAAAGCTGCACATTTCCAAGCTTAGTTGATAATCTCTCAAGATGAGAAATTGGTGTAGGTCTACCCTGAAATTCCTTACGAATACGACGTAATTCATTAATAAACTTTCTAGACTTACAGATTGTAAAATAGCTCTCTGTAATCTCATTCATAGCAGCCTGAAGTTCATCTGGAATGTAAGAACCGCCATATGGTCCAAAATATCCCTTTTCATTAGGATAGTTCTTAAAATATGTGTCGAAATTCACGTCATTAAAATTCATCTCTTCCTCCATTCTGTGACAAATAAAATTGCCACGAAAACCCTAAGCTATTATTACATTTACTACATCTTTTATTTCTTAGGGATGTTACACTATAAAAGTTTATCACTTTAAAGCAATAAAAACAACGTGATGTTTTATTTTTTTATTTTGGACCTATATATAAAAAAGCTCACATGAAAACCATGTGAGCTTAGTGTTTTAGCAGCTTTTAATTAATTTATAAATCCATCATAAAGAATATAAAATTTGATAAAATGGCTTTAGGATATTATAGATATCTGCACCTTCATTCCCGTACTTAGAAACAAGATTTTTGTAAAACTGCTGTTTATCATCTTTAAGATTTTCCCTTAGAAAGGCTATTAATTCTGATTTACTACCATCCTTAATTTCTAATTTATGTTTAAAAATAATACCAACAAGCTTTTCAAATTTTTCTTGTCTAGTCCAGTAAACTTCAGGCTCAAAAAAGCCTAACGACTTTTTAAACTTATAAATATCTCTACCCTTATCTTTACCATATAAGCAAGTAAATACAGTATTCAAGTTTTGCTTATTATTTTTTCCAATACAATTAATTATTGTATTGATCTCATCCTTATCCGATACAGGTTTTAAAACGGATTCAGAATTAAGATTATCTGTTAAATCCAAAATTTTTTTGTTATCCAAATGCACCGGACGATTCATTCTCTTAACCTTCATGTTTTTCTCTTCCCAGAAGCTAACCACTGCATCAAACCCTGTATCATTTGAAACAATAATCATCTCTTGGCTAGAATCCTCATGAAGTTGATAGCCTAAGTATGTCACCAGCTGAAAATCTAGACTATTGTTACCTTCATGACAACTAATAAAGTTAGCTTTATCAGGATATTTCAGCAAATATTTCACTGTCTCATACTCAAGTCTTGGGGAATGGCCTGTGTAGAAAACATAAAATTTGCTATTCATATTTTCATCCATCAAGTAAACCCAAGAATCGCCTACATTTTCAGTGTCTATAAAGAATGCCTTATTCATATGACCTCCTTTACGAAGCCACTAAAACATTTTAATTATATCATTAATAATTAATTTCAACTATTAAAACACATCTCAGTCTGAGTTAAATCATCGTCTTAGAAATGAGAAAACCTTACAAATTCTTTCTCATCTCATGCCAAGCCTCTCCTCCCCATGTGGAATTAGCCTGACCCAAATCCTCAAAGCCAAACTTCTTATACATAGGAACTCTAGAATCAAGACAAGTCAAAGTAAGGTACTTTCTGCCCCTCTCAAATTGTAATTCACCATATTTAGAAATAATACTACGAGCAAGTCCCTGCATTCTATACTCAGGAAGTACATCCAAACCAAGAATCATGATGTTATCACCATTCACATCATACAATTCTTCCTGTGTAAAAAATTCATCTCTAAAAGTAATTTCTTTTGTTGCCAAGCCATTGACAAAACCAGCAATAAGACCAGTCTCCTTATCAATTGCAACAAAGAAATCATCCTTGGCCTTATTAATTCTTCTAGTCATAGCTTCTCTTGTACAAGCCTCATTTGGAGGAAAACAAATTTGTTCAATCTCCACCGCCTGGTCAATCTCATCTAGTCTAATTGTTCTAAATTCAAACTCCTTCATATGTCCTCCTTAAACTAAAAAAATTTATCCCTCCGACCTCCAATACTCGGTCTTTAAATCTATATACCCTGTCGAAAAACTTTCCAACGGATTTTCCTTACACTTAAAATCAAAAGAAATATACAACTCTTTATTCTTTACATCACTAAAATAATCTTCATAAGAATAAATTTCTGAGGTCAAAAGGGTTGTTTTAGGAATAGATACCGTATTATATAAACCATACGTATACAAACTCTTACCCTGACCCAAATATCCATCAGTTTCAACATCAAAAGAAAGATCTTCTGTCTTATTTACAATATAATATTTCAGACCCTCATCATAGTTAATATAAGTATTACTATCTGTGACATAATCATAAGCACTGTAAATATCAACATAATCATTTGAATAAATAACATGATATCTTGTTAAATTATATCCTATATCAATAGTTGAAGTCGTTGTTATGGTAGCAACATCACTTCTGTCATAAATAGTAGAACTATCTGTTGTTAAAATACTACATCGTTCAAAAGAAATATTCTTAATCTCACTTTGAGCAACATTAGATAATTCTTCATAAACTGTAACAGTACTGTGTTTTTTATAGTTGTCATTAGAATAAAGATAACTGCCATCATAATCAGAATAACTATTAAAAGTGTGAGCTGAAAAAACAATCTTTACATTTCTATCACTATTATTAACCACTTCAAATTCAAACTTATATCCATCTCTATATGAGCTATGATCTTCATAAATATTCTTTAAAGTAACTGTTATATTCTGATTCTCATCATTATCAAAATAATAATTTAAAATCTGTCCATCACCCTCAACTGTATAATCAACAAGCTGATAATCCTCATAAGAATACTCATTTACCTTTTCATTGCCTCTATAATCAGTTCCGATATCAGAACTATCGTAATCAAATATATAAACTATAATTGACAACACAAAAATCGCTATAAAAATGCTTGTCAAAATAATAAAGGTCTTCTTTAAAAAGCCTGTCTTCTTTTGTTTAACTTTATTTGGTCCGTAATTTTGAAATGTTCTTTGATATATGCTACCTGTATTGCTGCTATTGTAATATTGATTATAATCTGATTCTTCTTCATAAGCATCAAATCTATTAATCCACTCTGAATCTAAATCATAACTAGCACCACAGTTAGGGCATCTGTCATATACAGCTGTATCCACCTTCGAACCGCAATAATCACAAGTTATAACCGGTGGTTTATATTCCTTTTTCTTAATTCTATTAAATGTTGCTGTGTTCGTTTTATTAACTATATTATTCTCCTTTGCTTTCTTATAAACCTTATAAAAAGCAAATAATATACATAACGACGATAAAAATCCCATTTTTTAAATCCTCATTTAATTTTATCTTTTTGACATCTTTTTAAGGTAGTCATCCTTTAACTTACACTCATCTTTAAGTCTACTAATCTCTTCTTCTAGATGCGCAAGGTACTCCTTAGTTAACTTAACTCCTCCTCTTACCGCAACATCCTCGTGATTTTCCATTTCTGAAAGCCACTGCTCAAGAGATCTTTTTCTTATATTATTATACGTATCATCCGGTCTAGTAAACATTTTAATACTCCTTTACTCTGTCTACAACATGCGAAAGCCCCTCACCCTTAGCAAAACGCTTAAGGTTTTCAAGGAAAATTTTTACGCACACCTCTATAGTATAGTCGTTTGTTAATTTTCCTGCAATATGAGGTGTTATTAATAAATTTGGAGTATCCCAAAGTTTTGAGTCTTTATTAATGGGCTCTTGTAAAAATACATCTAGAGCCGCACCGTAGAGCTCACCCCTGTTAAGCTTATTAACCAATAGTTCTTGATCTAGAGCCTGACCTCTACCTACATTAATAACTATTCCATCTTGTCCGATTTTTTCTAATTCTTTTTGTCCTACTAGATTATTAGTCTCCTTAGTAGCTGGCATACACATAATTACAATATCCCCTGCTTCTAAGACAGAATCTAATCTTTCTATAGTTTCAATCTCATCAAAGTAACTAGCAAATTTTGTATTTATTTTACCTGATCTATTAATACCAATAATTTTACTTGGCTCAAAGGCTTTAAGTCTTTTAGCTGTATTTCCGCCAATATCCCCTGTTCCAAGAATTACAATCCTGCTATCCTTAATTGTTTTTTGCCAAACTGGAGCCTCCCAAACATGCTCAATTTGGCCCTTTACAAAGCCTGCTTCCTTTCTTAAAAGCATAAGAAGCACCATAACTATATGTTCTGAAATAATAAGACCATATGCACCTGAAGAATTAGTTAAAATCACGTCATCCCTTAAAACTCCAGGCTTTAAAAAGACTTCAACCCCTGCAAAGGGTAGCGCAAGCCAAGACATTTGCTTGCATTCTGACACAATATTTGGAATATAGCCAAAAACTATATCCGCATCAGAGATGTGGCCGCTAGCCTCCCCTTCATTCTTATAAAAATCTATCTTAAAGTTTAATTTTTTCGCCTCAGATTCAATCTGCGATTTTGTTGTTTCATTAAAAGATGGGTTAATTACTGCAATTTTCATAAATAAATTCTCCCCTTATTTTTTTATGAATATTATTGCATATAGAAATTATCTGGTAAAGTTAAACATTTGCATTATTACTAAGAATTGGTGTGAAATTTTGCATGTGAGAATATAAGATTGTCAGCAAATATAAAACCCCGCTAGCATATAGTATATGCTAGCGGGAAAGTTGTTTTGGATTATATAGCTAATCCAACAAATTAATCTTCTCAAGTAAATATTTCATAACAGTTTTTTCACCTATAATAACCTTGCCGGTACAAGCCATTCCATTTTTTAGACTCGCTACATCACCATCTTTATTAGATATGACCATATTCTCGCATTTTACTTTTACAATATAATAAGCAGCTCCTGTATTTTCATCAACTGTTATTGTCTTAGAGATATTTTCTATTTCCCCAGTAAAATAGCCATATTCACTAGATGGAAATGATGATATCTCAAAATTTACATTTTGACCTTCTTTTATCTTTCCTATATCTGAATTAGAGATGTAAAGTTCAGCGTAAAAACCTGATTCACTTTCAGGATAAATACTTCCTATACTAACTCCTTCTTGTAAATATGCGCCTTCGTGCAAATCTTGACTCACATAATAATAACCTGAACTAGGGGCTGTTATAGTACAATTATCATTTTGAATGTTATAGCTTTTTAAATATTTTTCGTACTCATAAACTTTACTATCAAGTTCTAATCTTTCAGATGCAATATTCCCTTTTTCTGTAAGAATTGATATGGTACTTGTAGTGGAATCATCAGCTATTCCATTCATTTCCAACTTAGCTGTTTCAAGATTGGACTTTAAAGTCATAAGGCTGTCATTATAATTCTCAATCAATTGCTCAATAGTAGAAATCTGTGCTTGTTCTAACTGTGAAAGAGCCTGTGTCTGTTCATTTTGCGATAATAAAATCTTACTGTTTACACTTTCCTTCTGAGATTCAATCGTCGATTTTTCTTGCATAAGGCTTTCACTTGCTGTTCCATTTTGTATTTCTACTAATTGTTTCTCAATTTCTTCTAACTGTGTCTTTAATTCTGAAATAGTATTATCATATTGTAATTTAGTATAATCATATTTTGAAATATAACTATTTACTAAGCTATAATAATAACTTTCTGAAGAATCAAAGCTATTACTTCTACTAGTAACACAGGCCTTAGCAGTATTAAGCTTATTAATCTTATCTTCATACTGTGTTATAGCGGATGAAATAGATTCTATATTTCCCATACTAATCTCACTTTGTGATGACGCACTTTTATTGTTCGCTGAAATATTTTCAAGTAATAATGCTCTTCTATTAACAAATTCTTCATAATACTTATTATCTGAATATTCAGTTTCAATAGCTGTATTAGAATCCAGAGAATTCTCATATGCCTCAAGAATCTCTAATCGTTCCTGCGCATCCTGTAAACTGTTTTGATAATTAATTATTGTATCTGAAAGAGACTCAATACTTACTTCACATATTACATCACCTTCATTTACGTAATCACCATTTTTAACATTTGCGCTTACAATCTTACCAGAAACCGCACTGCTTATATCATAAATAGTATCCTCACCTTTAAAAATCCCACTACTTTTCACAACATTATCAATTTTAAAAAAACAAGCCCATACATTTGCTATTATAAGGATTAATAGAATTGCATATATCGTATATACAAGAAAAGGATTAGGCTTTGAATCATAAACTTCAACACTATCACTTAAGTCCTTCATGTCTACTATTATTGGTTTCAATTTAACTTACCTCCCTTGTTTTCATTAATTCATCAGTATCTTTTGTAACAACATCAAGATTCTGCTGACTTACAAGTTCGGCATATTTTCCGCCAAGTTCAGTAAGCTCTCTATGATTGCCACTTTCAATAATCTTACCCTTTTCCATAACATATATTCTGTCGCAATTCTTAATGGTACTTAATCGATGAGCTATAAATATAACTGTCATATCCTTAGAGAATTCATTAATTGTCTTATCTAATGCACGTTCTGTAATGGCATCAAGATTACTTGTAGCTTCATCTAATATTAAAATATCTGGCTTTTTAAGCATTGCTCTAGCAATCGCTAGACGCTGTCTTTGACCACCTGAAAGATTAGCTCCATTTTCATCCAACATGGTTTCATATCTTAATGGAAATTCATTAATAAATTCATGAGCTTGAGCCTTCTTACTTGCTTCTATAATGTCATCTAGTGTTGCATAATCTAATCCTAATGTCAGATTTTCAAAGATAGTCCCACTAAATAGAAAAGTTTCTTGCGGAATATATGCAATTCTATCCCTTAACTTTTCTATTTGAATGTCTTTAATATTGTTGCCATTTATTAGAATTTCTCCTTTTTCTGCACTATACATGTGTAAAAGAAGTTTTGATAAAGTTGTCTTACCTGAACCACTTTCTCCTACAAATGCTACTTTTTCACCCTTTTTAATAGTTAAATTAATATCTTCTAACACTAGCTTTCTTGTACCATATCTAAAGTCAAGATTCTTTATCTCAATATCACCTGCAATACTTTCAGGATGCATCTTTTTATTTTCAACCTCAGTCTTCTCTGCTTCTAAATCCAAGATTTCTCCTAATCTATCAGCTGCTACAACTGCTGTTTGCATCTGAGGTTGTAAATTAATCAAATTCTTTACTGGATCCAGAAAATATGCAAGTAAAGCATTAAAGGTAATTAAGGAACCAATAGTCATTTCTCCCTTTATTACACTTACTCCGCCTACCCAAAGGATAACTATACCTCCCACAAGCTCTACAAATGTCTTAAGGGATGTTTGTAAATTTTCTACAAAACAAAGATTAAAAATGCTTTTTAATAACTTCACGAATTTCTTTTCTGTCTCAAGATTTACCTTTGGTTCTGCGTTATATGCCTTTACAGTCTGCACTCCATTTAAAGACTCCACCATATATGATGTAAGCTGCGCATTATCTTCCATCTGCTTACGATTAAGATTTTCATACCATTTATTAAATCCAACCACAATTATTGAATATAATATAACCATGATTACTGCGATTGCAAAAAGCTTTGGATTCTGTATAAATAGAATTATTGCTCCTGCTATAGCCATTAAAGTATCAATCATAATAGTAAGAGTTGCTCCTGAGATTGCATCTCTAACCTTACTTGCATCATTAAAGCGAGAAATAATCTCTCCAACCTTTCGAGTACCAAAGAAATTCATTGGTAACTCCAACACATGCCTGTAATATCCAAGTAATAAAGCAATATCAAGTTTTTGGCTTAAATACAAAAGCAAATGTGATCTAAAGGCGTTTAATATCACCTTAAACACATTCAGTAAAATCACACCTATAGACAATGTCATCAAGGTCTTATTTAATGCATCTGGTAAAACTGTATCAATCAATTCCTGAAAATAAAATGCACCTATAATTCCTAGAATTGTATACACAAGTGATGCTAAAAATATATGCAGCAATAATTTTTTCTGTGGTTTTAGCAAATAAAAAAAGCGGCTGAACAAACCTTTTGTCTCGTCGCCTTTCACAAATGTTTCTTTCTTTACTAATAATATTAATATTCCTGTCCACTGATACTTTGGTGGTTTACCTTCTTCATGCAACTCCCCAAAGAATTCTTCCGGCGTAAGCTTAACAATTCCCCTACCCGAATCTGCAATTATCACCTGCTTTTTAGTAATCTTATGAATGACCACATAATGAAGCAGGCTACCATCTACAACTACATGTGCAATGCATGGAAGCGGAAATTCTGAAAAAAATGCTTCCTTGTTTCCCTTAACACCCTTAGCACTAAATCCAAGCTGTTCTGCAGCTTTAATGACACCATAAGCATTAGTGCCAGATTTATCTGTTCCAGCAATTTCACGAATTTTGGCGATGCCTATTTTATAACCATTCTGCTTACAGATAGTTGCAAGGCAGGCAGCACCACAATCAGTGATATCATGCTGTTTGATACAATAGTATTTCATTTTATCAAACCATCCTAATTGAGTAATAAAAAAAGAGCAATATGCAAAGTAGCACTCTGTCATATTGCTCTTTTACATCATAAACCATAGTATCCAAGTTTAGAATAATAAGATTTCAATTTACCTTGTAATAGCATCTAAAAAAATAAATGAATACCTAATACAATTCCGCCTAAGTATCCTATTGCTAATAACACAAGGAACAAAACGATATTCTTATCACTTACGCTCGCCATCACTTAGCCCTCCAAAATCGCTATTTCGCAAACTTAACATATATTATTTTATATTAAGTTTGTAAAATGTTCAATATATTATCAGAGTTTTTATAATTTTGAGACAAGATATGCTGTTCCTAATCCTAAACCTGTTCCAACCAAAAGAACACACGCTCCGATACCAACTGCAGCAATGAGTCCGATTCCACCTTCAATTTCTAAAACTTCCTCATAATTCATTTCTTGTAACATACAATCTCCTCCTAAAACCATTTTTTTACTCCCATTGTCACTCCGGCTGTAAAACCAACGCCAAGTAATGCCACATATGCAGCTCCTAGTGCAACTGGAATCACTCCACCATCAACTTCAAGCATTTCTTCATTTGAAATGTTTTCAAAACCATTCATTACATTTTCCTCCCAAAAATTATTTATTGATTTTAGTCGACTTTAAATCTCACATAGATATATTATCTTTTATATGCTTTATATGCTCCAACTGCGTAAGCTACACCAGTCGATACTCCTATTATTACTGCAGTCGTTACCCAAAAACCACCTTCAACTTCAAGCATTTCTTCATTTGAAATGTTTTCAAAACCATTCATTACATTTTCCTCCATAAAATTATTTATTGATTCTAGTCGACTTTGAATCTCACATAGATATATTAAAATAATATATCTACAATTTATTTATCTAACTTGCTATATTTTATCTTAAATACACTTGATTTTTCCATTTTTTTTTGAATTTTTTTGAATTTTATATTGACATAAGTAGATATATTATTTTAATATTTCCACTCATAATTCCATCTTATCTAACATCTTTACTTTTTCATCATAAGATGTCCTGGTATATCTCCAAGTTGTCTCAAGTCTTGTATGTCCAAGTATATCTGCTAGTTCTGATATATCTGATGATACTTTCATATACTCTTTGGCAAATAAATGTCTAAAAGAATGTGGATATACCTTACTTTGAGGAACTCCAGCCTTACTAGATATATTCTTTAAATTCTTCCAAACAGTTTTTTGTGATATAGCACTGTCTTTACTACCACGAAATATAAATCCATTTGTTATGCCATTTGCCATACAATATTGTTTCAGCATTTTTCTAACTTGTTCTCCCATATAGATTACACGTGCTTTTCCTTTATTGTATATCTCAATTTGACAATCATTAATCGACTCTACTGTGATATATCTTAATTCTCCAATTCGTATTCCTGTCATAGCTAAAGTTCTCATAATATAATACATCTTCCATTTTTTACCCTCTTTTGCACAGTCCAACAATCTAAAGTAGTCATCTTTTGTTATTATATTTGATACGCTAGTTGATGTCTGAACTCTAAAACTCTTTACCTTATATTCTTCTAAACCTTTCCATTCAAAAAATTTATTCAATGAATTGATTTTAGAATTTACAGATGCAATTTTATATCTGTTCTTTAAATACTTTTTATATTTCAAAACTTTTTCCTTAGAGATTATGTTCTCTCCAAGCCAAATATAAAATTGTTCTACATCTTTACAATATTTCTTTATCGTTATGTCGCTTAACTCTTTTAGATATAAATACTTTTTATAATCTAGTTCAAGTTCTTTCCATTTGTTAATAATATCCATTATAGCTACCTCCAATCTACATCTTTAAAATACAATTCAAATCTAATTTTATTATATTCATATTCAAATCATAGATTTTATATAACTGTAAATGTGATTTTATTATTTTTTTACTGATATGAACATTGGAACAGACTCTAATTAAAATGGTTGCTGGCTTATAACTTAATATAATAGGTCTAGAAAAACCGTCAAAAAAGAAAAACCCCGCTAGCATATAATTTATGCTAACGGGAGAAATATTTTCTAATTTTCCAGTAACTGTGCTTGTTCTAACTGTGAAAGAGCCTGTGTCTGTTCCAGCTATCTCGCAAATTTGGTGATGCCTATTTTATAACCATTCTACTTACAGATAGTTGCAAGACAGGCTGCACCACAATCAATGATATCGTGCTATTTTATGCAATGGTAGTTCATACTTTCTCACTCGTTCTTTTATAAAAAAAGCCAAAAAACACACTAATTCCTGTTAATAAAAATACAACGGACAAATCACAAATATGACAGATATATAGATTAGAATCCTAATCTACTCATCGCTATTCTTCCAAGCATAAAAAATACACACAAAACATAACCACTTACAGCCACCATAGTAATTGCAACCATTATATTCGAATATAGTGATATTTTTTCTTCTTTTAAAATACTTTTATAAACAGATAAATTTAAAAAACCAATAATTCCTAATACAAAAATAGCAATCAACATTAAATTATCAGAAAATAAATCAAAATAATAAAAAATACATGCCGATATTAAAGCTACAACATTTAAAAAGCGCCCACATGAATAAATATTTTTAATTTCTATGTCACTCATCAAAAACCTCCTCTTAAAAACCTATTATTAGGGAATCAGCAAGACAGGCAACACCACAATCAGTGATATCATGCTGTTTGATACAAGAATATTTCATTCTTCGAACCGTCCTAATTTTATTATTTATTTTTCAGATAATATTTTATTATAAGAATACATCCAAGCACAAAAACAAAATATAGTATAAAACTCAATATCTTATTACCTTCAAGCTGTTGAAAAAAATTAACCAACAATAACTTAACAATAACAAGCACTATAATCAGAAGCAAAAATGCTCCTATTGTAATAATTATTTTCTTCATATCATCCTCCCATATATCAAGTACTTAAAGAAATTATTATTGAAATAGTAATTAATGTTTTTCTGAGTCCATCCGGTAATACACTGTCAATCAGTTCCTGCAACTTCATGGATCTGTGTTATTCCTATTTTATAATCATTTTGCTTACAAATTGCTGCAAGACAAGCAGCACCGCAATCGGTGATGTCGTGTTGTTTTATGCAATAGTATTTCATAATACCACCCTATAACTATTAATATCAATCATTTCGTTTCATCTTTTTCAACATAGGTCATCATTTTATTATATAAAATAATATAAGAAATAAAAGCATATATTACAGCTCCACCAATAATAATATAATTATCAAAAATTCTTCCAATTATACACAATCCCAAGAAAACAAAAATCAATATTGCTATTGTTGTAACTTTGCTACGAATATATTTTTGTTTTAATTGCTTTTTAGTCATAATCTTATCCTCCTATTATTGTTAGACTTGCTGTAAATACACAACAAGTCTAACATACTAGTTAATTATCCTATCCATATAGTCCCAAGTGAAATATTTCATACTTTCTAATTCTTTCTTTTATAAAAAAAGCCAAAAAACACACTAATTCCTGTTAATAAAACTGTGAAAATAAATGTTTCTTTTGAGATATTTTTATATTCCATCATCATATATAGTTGATCAACTATGCAAATAATTAAAATAACAGAAAGAATCACAAATAAATCTTTTTTTATAAATCTAGATAAATTCATATTAATCTCCATTCCGCCGCCTTCGGCTGGCGGCACAAATAGTTATGAAAGTGTTTTTACACCTTCAAGTTTTCGTGTTACAACTGACTCAATTTTCTTATTAATAAAAATACAAAGGACAAATCACAAATATGACAGATATATAGATTAGAATCCTAATCTACTCATCACTATTTATTATCTTTTTTCTTGCTTGAACCCAAAATCATTCCACAAGCCATTCCAAAGCATCCAAATAACGGTAATACCAATATCCCCATTTTTATCGAAACTAAAGCACCTAGTGTTAAACCTAAAGCGAGTCCAAATAACATCTTTACGCTTTTATTCATAATCATTATTCTCCTATTTTCATATATTTTAGAAATGATAGTACTATACCTTAAGCGGCATAGTACTATTATACCATAAATATTTTAATAATTCAAAATGTTTATAAACTTTTTTTCTATTTGCTCCATATTATAATAAAACCAGAAAAACCGGCAAAAAAAGAAAAACCCCGCTAGCATATAGTTTATGCTAGCGGGAAAGTTGTTTTGGATTATATATATGTCTTTGATTTATCTAAAAAAATTCTTATTCTGCTTTTCTTGAGACATGCTTGTAGTTCTCATCATAGAATTTACCAGCACGAATATCGTCTGTCATACCTTCGTATGGTGTCTCATTTATGACATCATCATTATCAATTCCTGCATCTGCCATGTATGTGATTGTGGCAAATTCAGGTACTACATACTTTGGATATGTCTCATACTTCTCACGTGCTTCATGCATCTTATCAATGTGCTTATTCTGGTAGCAAACTGTAATTTCAGGATGCTCTTTAACCCACTTAGGGAAGAAGATAACGCCGTTAATCTTACCTTCGTTAGGCATAAAATCAAGAGCAACATCTGTACCTGTAGGCTCAGTCCAAGTAACCTTATATATTCCGTCAGCTATTTTAAAAAGGTTAATTTCCTGATCTGTAACCCATCTACCAGCTACCATTCCACCATGAATTCTATAGCAACATGTGTGGTCATTCTTACAATACCACTCATATTCCCAACCATTATCATATGTGTAAATAAAATGTGTACCTATGAAATCTGATAATTCCTTAAACTCTTTCTTCATCTTTATGTGCTCCTTTCTTACAATTTCAATTATAAAAATGATAAGTAAGTTTTTTATGTAAATATAAACATGTAATTATTAACATGTTTATATTTCGTTGATTATGTTATACTTAATTTATAAAAATGTCAACAAGGAGATTTTAAATGGCGCAAAAAAATTTACTTCCGATGATCCTTCTAGGGTTAATAAATATAGAAAAAAAGACAGGGTATGACCTTAAAAAAGATTTTGAAACCGAAATTGGAGAATTCTGGTCTGTTAAACATAGTCAAATATATCTAGAGCTCAAACGTCTTGAGGGAAATGGTGAAATCAAGTCCACAACTGGCTTTTATGGAAATAAAATAGAAAAGACATATTATGAAATCACAAAAAAAGGAAAGGAAAGATTGGAATCTTGGTTAGATTCCTATTCTGACATTCTAAATGTAAATAAAGATGAGTTTGTTTTAAAATTATATTTTATAAAAAGTCGCAAGGATCCACGACTTCAAGATTTGCTGCAAGAGCAATATAGACAAAGAAAGCAAAAGCTAGAGCATCTACTTGATAGAAAAGAATTGCTCTTTTCCACGAAAGAAGAAAGGGATAATAACTACGGTCATTATCTAATTCTAGATCACGCTATTAGACGTGAAAGGGAATATGTGAATTGGTTAGAAGAAATACTAAAATAGAATATATACATTTGCATAAATACTACTAAAGATAAAAGCTGTCTAAAAGATATATAGTTAACCTTTAGACAGCTCTTGTTTTTATAAATTATGATAAATCAGCTAAAACATCGCTTCCACTTTTTTCTTAAACCACTCTTCTACAGCATATAAAGGGATGTTAGTTATTGTATCTTGCTTTTTATAATCAGACATAGTCATCTTTATCCCTTTAAGCTCCTCATTCTCCTTCATGATAGTAGTTAAGCTCTTAGATCTTCTATTCTCTTCAGCCTTAACCTCTAATGGATAAACCTCATCAAGCTGAATAACAAAATCTAACTCTAGTGTTGATTTCTCATTGGTATAATACATAGGGCATTCACTAGTTGCACTTACATATTGCTGACAAACATACTGCTCAGTAAAAGCCCCCTTATATTCAACGAATGCCTTATTGTTAACTAAAACATCTTTCGCAAGAGTATCAGACATTGCCCCTAACAAGCCTAAATCACTAACAAATAACTTGAAAGCTGCTGTATCCTCATAAAATTTAATCGGCTTACACACCTTATTTATTCGATTAACCTTGTAAACTAAACCTGTATTTACCAGCCATTGAATAGCATTCTCAAATTCCTTAGCTCTTGCGCCCTTCTTTAAACTTCCATACAAAAACTTTTTATTCTCCTTAGCGAGCTGTGATGGAATCGAATTCCAAACCATATTAATCTTAGCAAGCTCACTTGTTGGAGCATGTTTAGAAAAATCATTCTGATAATCACTTAAGATCTGCTTTTGCAATCTTCTAACAGTCTTTAAATCAGAATTATCTATATAAGACTGTACAACTTCAGGCATTCCGCCAACATAGTAATACTGTCGCAATAACTCCTTATACTTCTTAGCCAAAGGACTTAACTCATCCCATTTAGCCTCTTTTAAGAAATCTAAAAGTTTTTCTTCTCCCATAGCCAAAACAAATTCTTCAAAAGACATTGGATATAATCTTAATTCATCTACTTTACCAACTGGATATCCTGTTCCCTCATGCAAATGTATACCAAGAAGGGAACCTGCAACAATAACGTGATAATCTCTTGCTTCCTCATTAAAATACTTAAGCGAGGTAATACCCTTATCTAACTCTTGGATCTCATCAAGGAAAATAAGCGTCTCTCCAGGAGTTATTGTCTCATTAGAAATGGCCTCTAATGTTCTAATTACTCTATCCATATCAAAATCTTTAAAAAGCTCTTTAACATCATTATTGTTATCACAATTAATATATACTAAATTCTTATATTCTCTCTTAGCAAATTCTTTTACAATATAAGTCTTACCAACCTGTCTTGCTCCATTTAAAATTAAAGGCTTTCTGTTTTTGCTATTTTTCCAGTTTATCAGCTTCTGATAAATCGTTCTTTCCATAATTGCCTCCTTTATCAGTATTTATCGCTATTCTTTAATTTGATATTACACTTTTTCCTACGAACTTTCAAGTCGATTTTACATTTTTTCCTACGAACTTTTACCTTTATATTACACTTTTTCCTAGGAACTTTTGCTCTGATATTACACTTTTTCCTAGGAACTTTTGCTCTAACCTTACATTTTTATCCTACAATCCATGCTGCTTAGCAAAATATAATAAGCTAATGCAAATTGCTACTATTATAAGAAAAGCCACAATCTTTAAGACTGTCATGCCCTTCTTTCCCTTCTTAGATGCAATATAAACTGCGTATGGATCTTTATTCTTCGATATATTTGCATAAAACTTCTTTAGGCCTGCAAGGTCGCCCTTATTTAAATCCACCTCTTCGTTGGCCTCATGGGCTAACTTATTTCTAAGCCAGCGGTAATGCTTCAAGGCCTTGTAATCCTCGCGCCAGTTTGGCACGAAACGCTCTGCATCATGAACGCCTTCCATATTTTCAATATAACTTGTAACGCCAGTTTTAGTGGCGTACTTATTCTTTAGGGCAGCGTCAAGTCTTTTATATTCATCAAAAAATTCCATTTCTAACTTCTTCATAATCATCCTACCTTTAGTTTAATATGAGAATTATAGCATAAATACTGGCTTTGTTGAAAATGTTTCTCACTTTATAATTCATTTACTATTAGTTTATTTCCTTTTATATTTTAAATGTTGGCAAATTAAATTGTACGCAATATAATTTAGTCATACAAAGGAAATACAAATTCCTAAGAAACAAGTTAACAAGAAATTTTTATATATAGACGTAAAATTATAGGAGGAAATAATTATGGCAAATAATATTTTAAATAAGACAAACAAGTACCTTGCAGATATTGCAGTTTCAGATATTAAGATTCACAACCTACACTGGAATGTTGTAGGTCCACAGTTTAAGGCAGTTCACGAGTTCCTTGAATCAACACTCAAGTAAAATTTCATAGACAAGTTAGTACAAAAATCTTAGAAGGGAAGACGCTATAGCTTTTAAAGTTATAGCGTCTTTCCTTTTGGATTTATTTTTTGAAAATGTGCAAATTCTCTCATTATGTTCGTAATAGGAAATTATTCTCGAAGTCCTTAGAGATATATTTATCATAAAACTTATTAGGCTCCATTATTCTGAAGCGTGAATTGTTTTTAAAAATGTATCTGTAATAGAAAAACAACAAATTATCGGCAATATAGTATCCCATTTTCTTTTTATTATTGCCATCCTGATCTGACACTTTCTTACAAACAATTTCCATACGAATCAATTTATCTAAAACATCAACCATTGTTGGACCACTAGAAACATGTGAATTTGATAAAATCTCACCATACTTAGAATATCCTTTAGCTAAAGATTCTAACACCTCGTTAACATTAGTCATCTTAGAAATCTCAGATTTCAAATACATTTCAATTTCATTTTCCAATCTAGCATCAGGAGAAGCTATAAGTTCTATTAAATTCTCTTTCACAGAAATACTATCATCAACCAAGCGATTATAATATGGAATACCACCAAACACTGAGTAAATTCTGATTTTGTCCTCATCTGAAAAATTAGGATAAAATAATGCTGAGTCATAATAATCCATTTGCTTTAGATTTAAGGTTAAATCAACTCTTCCGAAAAGCGGATTCTCATGTTCTAAAAGCGATTTCATAATATCAACGTAAGAACCAAGTAAAATAAAAGTAATATTAGCGCTGTCTTTATATTTATCAATAAGTGATTGTAAAATGCTATCCATTCCCTTTACATTCTCACGTAAATAAGGATATTCATCTAACACTAAAGTGCACTTTTCCTTAGTTGAAAGATTAAATACAAATTCCAATAAGTCTTCAATTCTACTATAGCCAAGTTTTGGTAAATCATAGCTTTCAGCCACAATGTCACATAAGCTCTGAGTATTATTCTCTTCTGTAACCTGCTTACATTCATAATAAATGCTCTTGCCTTCTGATTCTTGAATAGCTTGTTTTACCAATTCACTTTTTCCAACTCTTCGTCTTCCATAAATTAAAATTGTTCTTAACTCATCTCTAGAAATTTCACGTTTAATTTTACGGAGTTCTTCTGCTCTTCCAATGAATTTCATTTTACTCTATCCTTTCTTACTCGGTTATAACCGAGTTAATTCTATAAGTATTATAACATCTAGAAATTCTTTAGTAAAGTTTTACTCGGTCGCCACCGAGTCGGTTGCAACCGAGTAAAAATTAATATCTCTTCAAATTCCACTTTAGATACTTTTTTATCTTCCACTTAAAATCATTTAAAGCCTTGTATTTACCATACTTCTTTGCTATAAAAAAGAAATCTTTGCTCTTATAATCTTGCCAAAAAACTTCTCTATTATCTGGCTTTGTAATTGCTTTCTTTAGTGGTTCTTGTAAGAAATCTCTTATATTGATTTGTCTAATCTCCAACTTATTAGTAGCTAATTCTAGTAATTTACTCCCCTTTTCACTATTTACCAAGGCTAAAGAAACTCCCTTATTGTCATCCATACTCGGTAAATTTTTTTCAATCCCCCAACAATCGCCCATGGTTATATCTGATTTATGATAGATATCTTTATAAGGGCATTCATAACAAGCTGGTCTAAGAATACAATCAGATCCAAAAAGTTCAGTAAAAGTCATGCTCTCCACCGTTCTCAAATTACTAAATTTTATCGTCGTTACATGAGAATGCCAACCAAAGAAATGCTTATTTCTACAAACAACGTTTTTTATTTTTCCTCTAGTTTTCTTGCTTTCCCAATTTAAATAATCTCTCCAAACAAGTGGACTTGGAACTCCATGACATATTAAATCAACGCAATAAAGATTCTTGCTAAGTTCTAGATTTTTGTTTTCTATAAATGAAATTAATCCCACAACTTCACAACTAGTCCCAGTAAATAAAACTTTTTTGCCTTGCTTTAAATCTTCTAATACTTGGCAAAATGTATCTAGTTTGTTGCTTTGAACATATTTAGAATGGCGCATTAAATCTCGTCCTAACTTAGTATCTGCCCTCTCATGTACAGCTTCAAACTTCTCATTAAATATACAACCATAGACAACACCGCCAGCTTCTAATATCACTTCTGAAATTACTGCAAAAAGGCCTCCTGACTGAGACCTTTTTCTCTCTTCATCACTTGCTTTTATTGCAAATGTATCTACAAGCAATAAACTATCATTTACCTTATGAAAATTACATACCTCCATACATTTATTACAATGAATACATTTCGTATAATCTACTTCTGGGTACAAAAATCCCTCTTCATCTTCCACCATACTAATAGCCTTTTTAGGGCATATCGAATAACAGGCAGAACAACCTGAACAATTTTCTTTATTTTCAAAAAGAATTGGATGAAGCTCTTCTTTAACTTTTTCTTTTATCATTCCTAAACCACCACCCCAAAAGCATCTTTATAAAATCCCAATTTATCCCTAAGGAAAAAATTACAGCAATTAACAAATTTACTAATTTTAAATAGTCTGCTTCTATATAAATCTTATCCAAATAAAACAATAAGCACTCAATAAGTAAAACTATAATTATGAAAATCAAATGGCAAATCTTTACTTTTATTTGAATGATTTTTTGTACATCTATAATTCTAAATAAGAATAAGAAAATATATGCCAGCATAGTTGAAATTGAAGCTGCATATAAGCCTAAAAACCTTATCATAGAAATATCAAAAACAAGATTTATAACAGCTGCAATCGTAGTAGTTAAGCCTATACTCTTAGTCTTTTTAAAAGCAAGATAAATACCACCAAGAAAAGTAGATAAGCTAAGGAAAAACATGGCCATAAAAAGAATTGGCATTTGAAAATATGCCTCTTCATAATCGCCCTTAATCAAAAGATTAAAAAGTACTGGAGAAATGGCAATTAAGAGCGCTAATGATCCCGCAATAAAATTTAATAGCATTTGAAAAACCTTAGTATAATATTCACTTGCATCATGATCTTTTGAAACTATGCTTGCATTTTCCTGCCAAGCAAGAACAAAAGTGTTTTGTAGATTATCAATAAGATTTGGAATCTTACAAGCAAGGGAATAAACTGCATTCGCTGAAACCCCCATAAATGCAGTAACCACCAATCTATCTGCCAAACGCATTAGCCAACCTGAAATACTATTAGGTATTAAGGGCATTGTGTAAGATAGCATTTTCTTTAAAAGCTCTTTGTTAAAAAGAGACATGCTAAAATATCGATAAAACTTAATTCTAAAAAACAAATAAAAGAAAGCAATAAATGATGATAGAAATGAACTTACAACTACACCTATTAATCCTCCTGGTAAAATAAATACAAAAATAAGTACAAAAATTAAAGTCGAAAAAGACGAAACAATTATTGATATTGAGTATTCTGCATTTTTTCCAAGGCCCCTACAAATCTGTCTTATAGTATTGGCAAAAATATCTGCAAAATAATATAGGCAAATTAAAAGACGTAGGTAAATGTTTTCTTTATACAAACAAAAAAAGATAACTAATAAGGCAATTATTGAGCTTATAAATGTAAAGCCTATAATATTAGAAATTATCTTCTTTATCTCCTCCTCATCATCTCTAACATCTATCAAAAATCTGAAAGCTGCCGTTTGAATTTGAAGAGTGGCAACTGGAAGCAGCAAAATAGAAAACATCATAATAAGCTCGTTGATTCCAATTTCGTCCTTTGTTAAATAAAGGGTGATAATTGGTAAAGTTACAAATGATGTTATCTTAGGAATTATTGTTCCCAAAGAAAGTATTAAAGTGTTTTTTGCTAATGATTCCCCACGTTTCATAATATTCATCCCGTTATCTTTTTTAAAAATTCTTTTGAACCCTTCAACATCTCATCTATCTTTTCATCCACCTTTTCCCAGCAAATGCTGCAAGCCTTTTCATCCAAAGAATCCGCAAACTTACCATCTAACAATGCTCTATCTTCTAAACTCGTATTCTCTAAAAGATCAAGAAGTCTGTTATTAGAAGCAATATTAGTCTCCACAAAAAATTCCTTATGAAGAATAATTGAAAGCGCAGTTCCATGAAATGAATTTGTAAAAATATAACTCGCATTATCCATTAAGAAAAGTAATTCACTTGGACTAGCAACACCAAAATGTTCCAAGTCCTTATATCTTTCTTTTCTTTCATTATCTGTTACAAAGATAATTTTAAGATTTCTCTTTTTGGCAAAGCTAACTGCCGCATTCTTTAACTTGCTTGTATCCATATCCAGTGAAAAATAAAGAACATAATCAGCGTTATAATATTGACTTATATTGTCACTAGCGTTTTTCTTAATGTCCTTTTTATACAATCTTTTCCATTCATCCATATCTAATAAAAAAACAGGATCAAGGCAAGTTGTTAATTCATCTTTGTAATATTTTTTTATATTATCAAGGCTAGAATTTTCTCTAAGAGAAATTCCCGAAAACTTATCTAGGCTATTCTTAAAATATTCATCCATCACTTTTTTGTCATTAAAAGAACCTAAACTAGCCGCATAAGCATATTTTTCTTTATCTGTAAAATCCAAAAGGTAAGTCCTATCCCCTGAATTTAAATTAGGATTCCATACCTGATCTGAACCTACAATAAAGGCATCGAAATTTTCAAGTTGCTTATCGATATTCTTATTATTTACATCTTTTTTATTCAAAAGCCTATCTGAAATTTCTAAATATTCTTTTCTAAACTCATTAAACTTTCTCATCATTTTTAATCTACTAGTTAAATTAAAAAGATAAGTTGGATGTTTAATACAATACTTAAGCAAGAATGATTTAGAGGCATATTTAGCCACAACTCCACCATAATTTAAAATTTCAGCCTCTACATTTTCCTGCCTATTCAAATATTCTTTTAATGCATAGGCCTGAAAAACAGCGCCATAATTTAATGCATTATGATATGTTAAAATGGCTATTTTTTTCAAAACAATCTCTACTCCTTAGCTATTATCTCTTCAAATTTCTTTGTGGATTCATCCATAGATTTTTTTCTTGCAGTAGCTAAAGCATTTTCTGATAATTTTTTCTGCAAGTCTAAATCGTCAAACACTTTTCTTATACATTCTACTAATCCATCTATGTCATGAACGTCTGATAGTAAAGCATTTTCACCATCTAGCGCATACTCAAATACACCTGTATTTCTAGTAGATACTAAAACACATCCGCAAGCCATTGCTTCAAGTCCTGGAAGTCCAAAACCCTCTTCTACACTTGTGCTTAAAAATACTCTGCAACAATTATTTATTCTTGCTACCTCTTCCTGACTTGCCTTATAAACATAATTTATATAATCAGGAATCTTGTTTGTCTTTTCTTCAATGCTTACAACATAAACCTTTAAATCAGAAAATTTATCATGTAATTTTTTTACAACTTCTAATGCATCATCTCCAGCCTTTATCTTTGATGAATTATAATGAAACGCAATAGAGAATTTATCCCTATCTTCTATCTTCTTTTCTTTTTTGAAAATGTCACAATTAACACCATTTGGCACACAATAGCTTGGAATCTTAGAATGCATATCGACTAAATTTTTTAGCCAATTTGAAACTGTTATATTACAAAGACCAAGTCCATATGTTTCAAATACCTCTTCATCTGATAAAACCCAGTTTTCAAAGCCCTGAATAAAGTACATTTTCTTTTTGCAATTAATCGACAATTCGCTTACAGGTTTTGCCGTTCTTACATCTGTTGCAATAATGACTTCTTCATCTTTTCTAATTTCTTTTTCATAGTCAAAGATAGTTCTTTTTATTACGCCTTCATTAAATTTATACCAATCTGGCCAGCGATTATAAAAAAATCTACAAGCTAATTTTTTTAAAACTGAAGGGATTTTTCGACTTCTAAGAAAACATTTTCCGTAAAAATATAAGGTGACCCTATGATTGTTACTCGCTAAATAATTAGCGTAATCATATATAATTTTAGATCCTCCTCTTGGAAGAGCAGAATTTCCATATAATACAAATGCAATATTCATAATGTCCCCTTTTTTCAAATCCCCTAATCAAAATCTAGCCTCTTAACTTATTTATATAGATATCGTAAACTACTAAATACATCAAAAAGGAAGTTGATGTAAATAAAAATGGATCTACTGTACTATTAATTAAAAAAGCAAAGTATGGTAGCAATACCCATTTATAGTCACTTTTTAAAATTTTCTTAATTGGTAAAATTAAGAAAATAGCTAAAATAAAGCAGGCTATTAAACCATAACATCTTAAAAATTCCACATAAGCAATTTCTTCACCATACAAATAAGCTCGTCGTCCTAAGGAGTAATATTTTGATCCTATTCCCATACCAAAAATCCAATAGAGCCTGTTTTCATTTAAGGCTTTTATAATTGATGGAATAATAAGACTTCTTACGTTATCTCCTTCATTTTTTGCAAAATTTATGATTTCAACTTTGTTTATAAAAAACTCAAAGCCAAAAATCACAACAATAGCTGCAATTAACACAAACATAAGACTTCTGCTTTTATTTTTTACAACGAAAATGTAATAAACCACTATAAGTATCAAAGACAAATAAATAATAGCTCTAGTTCCTGTCCACATAATTGCCCAAACAGAAATAGCAGCCATATAATATCTCTTTTTTTCAAGACAATATATCAAGTTAAATATGAAGAAAGGTGATGTCTTTATAAATATTACATAGTAGAAAATAGCATTATGACTTCTAGAAATCATACCCTCACCAATATCTTCTAAGAAAAGAACAAGTGGATTTGTATATATATCACTGATTTCAAATAAATCTAAAAGTCCAATAACTACTACCATAATAGCTAGAAGAGATAAAATCTGATAAAGTGCCTCACATATATCAAACTCTTCCTTTTCCAAAACCAATACCAGTAATAGAAAAAAACAGACATAAACACCTTTTACTGCATCTACAAGATATCCTCCTCGAACAAGTACTGATGTCACTATCAAATAAATAGGAAAAATAATCGCAAATATAATTATTATCTTATTTTTTCTAAAATTAATAACATCATTTACAATAGTCTCTAGGTTATATGCTAGAGTTATAAATAAAAGCAAAATTTTTATGTTGTATTTGTCATAAGCAAAGCAAGCAATTGACCATACTAGAAGCGTCAAAAGGATGCTATTTAGACTATATTTCTTATTCTTATATGTAAGTATCATCAAAAGCTCCTTCTAAGAACAGATAGAAATATCATGCACCTACTAAGAAAAGCTCTAGGTTTAATAAATCTATCTACAGCTAATATCATTGTCTTTAAATAATTATCCTTATAATTTGTAACTTTATATAATGTCTCTTTATTACAATCCGTCATTAAATCCTCATAGTTTGCAAGCAAAGACCTTGCATGAACATATCTATTATCTGTCTTTTTAAAAAGACTAGATTTTAATACCTTTTTTAAAAAACTATTCTTCTGAGAACCAACTAGATTCCCACCATGTTGCCTATACAATATATGACTCTTTTTTTCAAAAATGATTTTTCCACCAGTAGCAAGGCAAATCATATTTATCCAATGATCATGCATAGGTATATTTTCTAAATTTAAATCTTGTGGAGCTTTAACAAGACCCTTTAGTTTCTTTCCAAAAACATAGGTGCAACCACTAGCACAATTTCTAATTAATATTTCGCCAAAGCTATAAGGCCTATCTACATTAAAGCCAATCTCGTTTAAAGGGAATAAATCTTTGTCCACCAGACAGGTGTTAGAATAATATAAAAAATTGTCTTCTAAACTTTTTACCTCTCCCTCAATATGACTAATGGCACTAATCATCTTATCCTCAAGCCAGTAATCATCTTGATCACTAAGGGCATAATAATCAAAATAGTCTGGCGCCATAGAAATTAATGTAAGAAAGCTCTTCTTAGCGCCTAGATTTTCTCCCTTAATAACTGTTACATTTTCTAATTTGTTATATTTATCAAGGATTTCAACTGTGCTATCCTTTGAGCCATCATCTCTTATAAGCAAATATATCTCCACCTCTATCTGATTTAAGATAGAATCAATCTGCTCTTTTAGATATTTTTCTCCATTGTAAGTCGACATAAGAACGCATACTTTTCTCCCCATTAAAACACCCCAAACAATACCGATAGAGCAAATACTAACTTTATATAAACTCCATCAGAATAATTTTTATCAAACATTAAATTTAGTCTATTCTTAAAACTGTCTTTATAGTTTAATATCTTCTCTATTTTTCTTTTATTATCCTTTGATAAAATGTCACTATAATTTTCATATAGACAGATTGCCTGTCTTTGTCTTTCATTTTTATTTCTTGTGGCACTCTTTATTAATCGGTCAATTTTTTTCAAATAGTTTTTTTCAAGTCCCACAGTATTAGCATCATGAATTCTATATTTTATTAATGACTCATCACTAGTTATTATCCTTGCCTCCACTGCAAAGGCTACTAAAAGAGTCCAGAAGTCATGCATTCTAACATCAAGATTTTTTGTTTTTATCTTATCCTTTAAAGCCTTATTAAATACCATAAGACAAGCACTTGGGCATCTATAACTAAGAGTTGTCTCTATTTTTAGTTTGTTTCCAAAATCTAGATTTCTCTTGAAATTATAATTTTTCCTATTACTAAAAACGTCACAACCGCTAATAAAAAGTGTTGGCTCTTTGTCGTATTTTTTTAAAGCCTTAACAGAGTATTTTAATTTGTCCTGATACCAGATATCATCCTGATCGCAGTAAGCATAATAGTTGGCATCTTCTGCAATTTCCAAGAGTCTAAGAAAACTCTTACAAGCACCCATATTAATATCTGACTTTATAAGTCTGATTCTTTCATCTTTAAAGCTTTCAATAATTTCTACTGTTCTATCAGTTGATGCGTCATCTCTAATCGTAATAATAAAGTCTATGTCTTTTTGTTTCAAAAGACTATTTAGGAGTTCAAAGATGTATTTTTCGCCATTATATGTTGATAATAATATGTTAACCATCTCTGACCTCCCCTTTATATTTCTAAGCCTAACTAGATACTTTTATAGACCTTCTCCATTACAGCATTTGTCTTATTTTTACAAAATTGCTCTGCTATTTTTTTATTATTCTTTGAACACATTTTTCTAAAAGCTTCATCTCTATAGATTTTCTTAATTGCTTCCTTCATAGCAAATACATCCTTAGGCTTAACTACAAGTCCTGTCTTATTATTTACTACATAATCTTTCATTCCATTTACCTTAGTAGAAATTAATGGTAGTCCTGCAGTCATAGCTTCAAGTGGTGCAATGCCAAGGCCTTCTCGAATAGAGGGATGGATAAAGCAATCTGAGATTTTTAAAAGTTCATACACGTCGTTTCTATAACCTAGTAAGTAAACATTTTCAGAAAGCCCTTCTTTTCTAATAAATTCCTCGTAAGCTTTAAAAAGCTTTCCTTTACCAGAAATCAAAAAGATACAATTTTCAAACCCTTTCCAGTTTTCCATCTTTAACTCTTTTGCAGCATCTAAAATCAATTGATGATTCTTTCTTTTTTGCAGCTCTCCAACTGCTAAAAATACAAATTTATCTTCTATATTTAACTCTTGTTTTTTCTTAAAAATATCAACAAGAGTTCTATTAATCCTATCCTTATCCACACCAACTCCTGGAATATAGACATATTTTCTTGCATGAAACCTTCTTTTAGCTCTTAAATCATCTTCCCTATTAATGGTAATTAAAATGTCTGTAAAGCGACTTAAGAACTTCTCAACGGGATAATAAAAAAGCCAGTTCTTTATTGGCGCTCCCTCATAAAAATGAAAGCCATGAGCTGTATAGATAACTTTTACTTTATACTTTCTTGCAACTAATCTTGCCAAAACCCCGCCCATGGGATTGTGACAATGAATAAAGCTATAATTATTATCTTTAACTAGTTGTTCTAGTTGTTTTTTACTTTTTAAATTTTGAAAAAAATTATAGGGACTTCTAGAGATATCAATTGAATAAAAGCGACATTGATTGCTGACCAGCCATTCTTTAAAGTCCTTGGCAGCTTCCTCAGATAGCGCACCTGAACTTGTAAAATTGGCAACTACATCAACTTCATATCCAAGTTTTTTTAAGATTAAGATATTGTCCTTGTTAAACTTCTCCTGCATATAAACAGTAGTTGTCAGCATCATAACCCTCTTCATCAAATCCCCACCTAACTTATAATTTTTTCTGCCTCTCTTAGTATTTCATTTTTCTTCTTTGCAAATCCCTCACTTGCCTCTGGAATAAAGACTGTTTTTACAGTGAGTAAAATCAGCTTAATATCCAAAATAAAGCTCATATCTTCAATATAAATTAAGTCCAGTTTCAGCTTATCCTCTGGGCTTGTGTTATATTTTCCATAAACTTGGGCATAACCTGTTATGCCACCTTTAACTCTTCTTCTATATTTAAATTCCGGTAATTTTTTTTCATAATCTGATACTAGTAATGCAGGTTCAGGTCTTGGACCTACCAAGCTCATTTGTCCGATTAATACATTAAAAAGCTGAGGTAACTCATCAATTCTATTTCTTCTAATCTTCCTACCTACACGAGTTATTCTTGTATCGTCTTTAACTGCCGGCCTAAATCCATTTTCATTATTATCAGCTCTCATACTTCTAAACTTAAGCACCTTAAAGACTCTTCCATTAAGGGTCTCTCGCTCTTGCTTAAAGAAAACCGGGCCTCCATCATCTAGCTTTATAGCAATGGCAGTCACAAGCATAACTGGGCTAAATAAAACTAAAAGTATAAAGGAAACTACTAAGTCAAACACTCGCTTAACCGCATATAATGCCCTTTTATCCGCAATTGAATTGTAGTGCATAATTGGTGTGTCGATGAAATTTTTGATCTCGCAATTTCTAATGAGCAAATCCTCAATATCCGGCACAAAATAAAAAGACTGATTAGTTTCAACGCAAAACTTTATAAACTCGTTTCGCTTATTTCTAGTAATGCCTACAAATATAACGCGCTTAACGGATTTCATTCTAGTTTTGATAAGAGAATCATTTTCATTAACAATCTTACCAATCTTAAACATGTGAGAATACTTTCTTAAAAGCTTACTTGTAAAGTCCACCACCTCATCTTCTGATATGTTAGCGCCATAAATCACCAAAGTCTCTAATGGTGAAATCAAGGCAATAAGCAGTTTCTTAGTTATGAAAACAATAGTCAAGCTAACGCTTAGCTGTAAAATGTAAATTATAAGGCCAGGCACGAAGCTAACGTAATAATTTGCGATAATACAGGCAAGCACGTAAGCTAGCAAATCTGATAGCGACAGGCTTATAAACTGTGATAGCGTCGTTTCCCATATAGAATTTGACGCAAAATCATAAGCCCTATAAAGCTTAGCCAAATATCTGTAGCAAATGTAAAACAAGATTATAAATGCCACCATTCCGTAGTCCCTAAACTTCTGGAAGGCAAATTTGTTATAATATTCTATCCACACAAACGCAAACAATCCTACATTGATGGTGGTTAGGATTACCGTTGCGACCTTTGTTATTAACTTATTTTCCATAGTATTATCCTCATTATTCAAACCTATAAGTTGCTATGGTAAATAAGTATCATGTATCCTCCCCTGATACCTAATTACACTTTTATCAAGTTGTCCAATCACGTATTTTCACAAACTAGTTAAATTAGCTTGTTAATAATTTTTACTAATCTTATTATACAAATAGAAGATTAAAAAAACAATACTACATTGTCAAATAAATAAAAAATCCCGCTAAAAGCTACATAAAAGTCAAACTATTATAGCTCTAGCGAGATTTTCTTTATTTTTATAAAAATGTATGTCTTATATTATTTTTTACTAGTTATCAGAATTTTTCTTTGACTTAACCTGATTAAATACTACTGTTGTAATAACACAAGCAAAAGCCACTAAAAGTAACTCAATATAAAGAGCTGCATGTGCTCTATCGCTTGTTTTTACATCTGTGCTTGTATCTTCATCTGCAGCTACTTCTCCTGCCTTCACAGTAGCAGCTGTAATAGCTTCTGTTGCATTTTCAGCAGTTACTAATTCCTCATCTGCAGCAACCTCTCCAGTAGTTGTCTCTATTTCTGTACTTGGCTCTGCCTCTGTACTTGTTTCAGTTTCTGTACTTGGCTCTGCCTCTGTGCTTGTTTCAGTTTCTGTACTTGGCTCTGCCTCTGTGCTTGTTTCTTCCTCTGTGCTTGTCTCTTCTTCAGATGCAAAGAATGTTAATGTAAATGTCTGCACGTTTGTTGATTCAGAAACTGTAAATTGCTGTGTATCTGTAGCATTTAATCTACTATTAGTTGCTGTTACAGTATAAGTACCAGCCTTAAGATTTTTCATGCTTAATAAACCTGATGTTGAATTACCTGAATCAGTAACATCTTCATTATAATTAGAGGCTGTTGACTTTGGCGATCCTACATATCCGCCACCTCCACCATAAGAACCAGTTAAGGCATAATCATAGTCAGTACAATATCCCAAATGAGATCCATTTGCAGCTACATATATTTCTACATCGCCATTAGAATCAGGTGTTACAAAGTTAGCAACCTGATCTGATACAATTAATAAATAACACTTAATATATCCACCATCTGATGTATTATAAGTAGTATTTGGTGTTAATTTATATGCATTTTCTTTTATTGTATGTTCCAATACTCCATTATCATCAAATGAACTAGGCCAATAATCATTTAAATGAATCTTCACCTTATAATACTGCTTATCTGTTGAAATTACGTTATAAAAATCTCCAAGATTACCACTACCACTTAACATTACATGGAAATTTGGATATGATACTGACTGATATCCAAACTTGTTATAATAACTGTCAATATTAATATTTGTAGTAGATACTTCATCACCATTACTATCATGATCAGTAAGTGCAACAGTATTGGCTTTTGCAAATCCCGCTGGAACATTAGAATAAAAACCATATGTACCTGCAGGAACTGTTACAGTTTCAATTGCTTCATCGCTTGTAAAAATGTGATTAGCATAATTAGCATAGCTTTCATTACCAGAGCTCCATTTTACAAGTTGATTTCCATTTGAATCTGTTAAAGAATAGCTTGTATTTTTTAAGTTATTTCCCTCACTATCCACTGTCTTTAGGTCCACATAATTATATGGTGCTCCAAGTGTTGTGCTTGCCGCATTACTTACAATTACGGATTTTACAGTAAATGCCCCAACGACAGATACTGCTGTTAATAAGCAACACGCCAACTTCCCTAAATAATTTTTCCTCATTTTTTATATCCTCCTTTTTGTGCTTTCCCCCTTGCAAGCATAAAAAATTTTAGTCATTAGCACTTTAAAAGGTTACCAAATTCGTCAGTATTTTAACAATAGTATTATAGTACTAGAATTAAATTAATCTGTTACCATAGTCTTATTTAATTATCATTTTGGAAACTACTTTTATAATCTAAGTTTTTTCTTTAAATAATCGTCTAATTCTAATCTAATATTTAACCTTTAGCCTACATTTCTAAAAAGATTTACCATTTCAATAGCACCTTCAGCACATTCATAGCCCTTATTTCCAGCCTTAGTACCTGCTCTTTCAATTGCCTGCTCAATAGTATCTGTTGTTAAAACACCAAACATCACAGGAATACCCGACTCAAGAGATACATTTGCAACTCCCTTAGAAACCTCTGCGCAAACATAATCATAGTGGCTTGTAGCCCCACGAATTACTGCGCCTAGAGCAATAACTGCATCATAGCGGCCAGAACTTGCCAACTTCTTACAAGCTACAGGTATTTCAAATGCACCTGGAACCCAAGCTAAATCGATGTCCTCTTCGCTCACATTGTGTCGAAGTAAGCCATCTTCTGCACCTGAAACTAACTTGCTAACAATAAACTCGTTAAATCTTGCAGCCACAATTGCCACCTTAATTCCCTTACCATTTACCTTCTCATCTACTAATTTACCTTCTAAAACTCTCATTATTTTTGTCTCCTTTATTTATGTTTATTTTTATTTATGTTTATTTTTATTCCTGTCTAAAATTTAAAATGTGTCCCATTCTTGTTTTCTTAGTCTTTAAATAGAACAAGTCATAAGCTGTAGGATTCATCTGAATTGCCACCCTTTCCTTGATTTCAAGGTCGAAATCCTTAAGCTGATAAACCTTATCTGGATTATTGGTTAATAATCTTAGGCTCTTAGCTCCTAAATCCTTTAAAATCTGTGCTCCAATATAGTATTCGCGCATATCTCCAGGGAAACCTAGGGCTAAATTGGCATCAAGTGTATCCATACCCTGGTCTTGAAGAGCATAGGCTTTAAGCTTATTTACAAGGCCAATACCTCTTCCCTCCTGTCGCATATAGAGTAAAACTCCTCTTCCCTCGGCATCAATACTTGTCATAGCCGCAGCAAACTGCTGTCCGCAATCACATTTCATAGAGCCAAATGCATCCCCAGTTAAGCACTCAGAATGTACTCGACAAAGTAAATCCTTGCCATCTCCAACCTTGCCCTTAACCAGGGCAACGTGATGCTCTCCACTAATCTTATCTATATAACAGTGGGCCATGAATTCTCCATACTTTGTAGGCATCTTAGTTATAGCCACACATTCCACAAGCTTTTCATGATGTTTTCTATATTCTTGAAGAGCCTTAATTGTGATGTACTTTAAATTGTATTTTTTAGACAATTCAATAAGGTCAGGAGTTCTCATCATAGTGCCGTCTTCCTTCATAATTTCACAGCAAAGACCTACCTCCTTTAAACCAGCGAGTCTACACAAATCCACTGTTGCCTCTGTATGTCCATTTCTTTCAAGAACTCCATTAGGACGAGCAAGAAGCGGAAACATATGACCTGGACGTCTAAAGTCGCTTGGCTTTGCATCCTCGGCTACCACAGCTCTTGCAGTAAATCCTCTCTCCTTAGCGGAAATTCCTGTTGTTGTCTTTACATGATCAATTGATACTGTAAAGGCAGTGCCGTGGTTATCTGTGTTTGTTGTAACCATCTGAGGGAACTCTAACTTTTCACAGTAACTTGCAGACATCGGCATACATATAAGGCCCTTTGCAACCGATGCCATAAAGTTTACATTTTCAGTTGTTGCAAACTCTGCTGCGCATATAAAATCGCCCTCATTCTCTCTTGTCTCATCATCTGAAACCATGATAACTTCACCATTTCTTAAAGCCTCAAGAGCTTCCTCCACTGTATTGTAATTAAATTCCATAGTATCCTTCCTTTCCTAAATCCCATTTATTAATAAAAATGTATCTCTCCCTTATAAAAATCCATTCATAGCAAGCATCTCCATACTTAGGCCCGTCCCGCTTGCTTTTTTGCTTCCACTGCCATTATCTGCGCTAGCATCTAATCTAGCTCCTGCGCAAAATCTCTGAATATACTTTCCTACAATGTCATTTTCCAAATTCACCAAATCTCCTACTTTTCTATTAGCCAGAATTGTGTTGGCTCTTGTATGAGGGATAATTGACACGCTAAAGCTTGTATCATCAAGACCTGCCACAGTAAGGCTTATTCCATCAATTGTTATAGAGCCCTTCATTACAATACAATTTATAATCTCACTGCTAGCAGTTATCTTGTACCAATAGGCATTGTCATCTTGTCGTATTTTTTCAATTTTCCCCATGCCATCAATATGGCCTGAAACTATGTGACCTCCAAATCTGCCCTCTGCAAGCATGGCTCTCTCTAAGTTAACTGCATCGCCAATCTTTAACTTAGAAAGGCTTGAACGCTCCATGCTTTCATGCATTACATCTGCCATAAAGCCAGCGGCTGTAAGGCTTGTAACTGTAAGACAAACTCCATTAACCGCAATGGAATCTCCTAGCTTAGTCCCTTCTATAACCTCTTTAGCTTTTATTGTAAGAACTACGGATTTAGCTCCTCTTTTTATAGAAGCAACATGTCCGATTTCTTCAATAATTCCTGTAAACATTTAATTTCACTTCCTTCCAAAAATCCGCTTATTTACTCTAAAATTGTCTACATATACTAGTAATTTTTATTCATTTTCGTCAGAATATTTTAAGTTACCCTCTAATAAGATGTCCTCTCCGATTCTTTCAAGCTCTAAATTATCCACAATAAAGGCATCTTTAGGGAATTCTACTCCCTGTCCTTCCACTGCTGTTTTAGCCTCAATACCTCCAAAAATTTTAGGAGCTATGTAGACCTGAATTTGGTCTACAATTTTTTCCTTAAGGGCTGAAAAATTAATTGTGCCACCACCCTCAACTATTAAACTATCAATACCATTAGCTCCTAGATAATCAACTAAGACTTTTAGATTAATGGCCTTATGTCCGTTTTTTTCAACTTTAATAACTGAGCTATCATTAATTATCTTTACCCCAAATTTCTTATATCTATCACATATCTTCTCTTCCTTAATAGATGTAAATATCCAAGTCTCCTGCTCCTTTGCTGTCTGCACCACATTTGCCTCTATAGGAGTATTAAGATTTGTATCGCAAATAATTCTAATAGGATTTGATACTTCCTTTAATGTCTTATTTCTACAATTAAGCATTGGATTATCTTTTAGAACCGTAGCCACTCCCACAAGGATTGCCTTATTTTTATGTCTATCAAGGTGCACCCTTTCTCTCGCTTTTTCTGAAGTTATCCATTTGGATTCCCCTGAAAATGTAGCAATCTTTCCGTCTAGGGTTTGAGCTACCTTTAAAGTTACTAAAGGCTTCTTCTTTGTTATGTAATGAAAGAAGATTTTATTAAGGGCTAGACATTCTTTATTAGCCACAGGACCTTCTACTTTAATGCCAGCATTTTTTAAAATCTCAACGCCACGACCTGCAACCAAAGGATTCGGATCCATAGAACCTATAACCACTCTTTCAAAGCCCGCCTCTATTATTGCCTCTGTACAAGGAGGCTGCTTTCCTATGTGGCAACAAGGCTCTAGAGTTACATAAATGCATGCTCCCTTCATAAGCTCTGCATTGCCCTCTTCGATGCAGTTTTTAATTGCTTCTCGTTCTGCGTGAAGCTGCCCATATTTTTTATGATATCCTCTACCTATGATTTGTCCGTTTTTTACAATAACTGCTCCAACTAAAGGATTTGGATTTGTAAAACCTATTCCCTTCTTTGCCAGCTCTATTGCTTCTTTCATATACATTTCATCTATATTTTCTTTCATTAATCCTGCCTCCCTTAAGCCTTACTAATAAAAAAAGCTTCGAAGAATAATCTTCGAAGCTCCAAGTACTATCACTAAAACTTTTTCATGCATATTAAATGCTAAATTGTAATTAAAAAAACGCTCTGGAAATAATCCAGAGCGCCTAATAATCTAATCACATAATTATCATCTTCTACCATCCAGACTTTACTGTCGGCCTTGGAATCTCACCAAGTCATGCAATTACTTGCTCGCGGGCTTTACCGCCGGTGTGGACTTTCACCACGCCCCGAAGAACTATTCAATTGACTACACTATATACCTATATATAATGTCTGTCAATATCCTAGAATGTATTCTTTTGATAAAATGTATCATTTACATATTCTTTAATTCTTTTTTAGAATATCTTTTACCATTAAGTACTATATAACCTGTTGTTGGTTGTTCATGCACCACATAACGATTAGGCATTGAGTACTCTGGTCTATGTGTGTGATCATATCTTGTTTCGCAAGTATAATCAAAAGACTTGTCTATCTTTTGTCCATTGCTAGAGAAATTATTGAAATTCTGGCTTGCACTATTATTCATAGAAGCCGAACTCCACTGAGTAAAATTAGTCTTATTTACCTTAGTCTGTTGTCTTCTTGCCTGCTGACTAACTCTAGCATTCTGGCTATTATCCTTATTTTTCTTTTTACTTTGACCTATAATAGCTGAACAAACTACTACAAATACAAGCCATACTAGAGTAAATATCTCTGACATTTTACTTTATCTCCTTAACAGACTCTACTAAACCAGCTAAATTCTGGATTTCAGATGGTACAATAATCTTTGTAGCCTGACCATCAGCTACCTTCTCAAGAGTTTCTAGGCTCTTAAGTCTAAGAACTGTTGTATCAGCGCCTGCTGACTTTAACTTTTCAATACCATAAGCATTGGCATCCTGAATAGCTCTAATAGCCTCAGCCTTACCTTCAGCTTCCTTAATTTCCTTTTCCTTCTGAGCTTCAGCAGCAAGAATAGTTGCCTGCTTTTCAGCCTCAGCATTAAGGACTGCTGATTCCTTACGACCCTGAGCCTCTAAGATCATAGACTGCTTCTCACCTTCTGCAGTAAGAATTGCAGCTCTCTTCTCTCTTTCAGCCTTCATCTGCTTTTCCATTGATTCACGGATAGCAGCTGGTGGGTTAATATTCTTTAATTCTACTCTATTGATCTTGATACCCCATGGATCTGTGGCAGCGTCAATAGTTTCAAGCATCTTTGAATTAATCTGATCTCTAGATGTAAGTGTTTCATCAAGAGTCATATCACCAATGATGTTACGTAGTGTTGTTGCTGTTAAATTTTCAATAGCAACGATTGGGTTCTCAACTCCGTATGTATATAACTGTGGATTAAAAATCTTAAAATATACAATTGAGTCAATCTGCATTGTTACGTTATCTTTTGTGATTACTGGCTGTGGTGCAAAATCTGCAACTTGCTCTTTAATTAGAACTTTTCTTGAAATTCTATCAAGAATAGGAATCAAGATGTGAATACCTGCACTCCATGTAGATTTATACCTACCTAATCTTTCAATTACATAAGCATTTGCCTGTGGAACAATTCTAATTGAGCACAACAAAATGACAACTAAAACTGCTAAAACAATTAAAACTGGCATAATTTTTACCTCCATTATTATCAGCCTTTATTTTTTGTGTACTGATTTGTTAAATTTATAATAACATCATTTACAAAAAAATAAAACATATATATTTACATTTTAATAACTTAAACGTGGTATTTTTGACACATTAGTGGATTTTACACATTTTCATTTTAATCTCTGCAATTAAAAAGCTTGGTATAAAAATAAAATAACCCCCACCACTTTAAAGTGGCGGGAGTCATCTCGTCTAAAAATATGTATTTAATTAGAGTTGGCCCTAAGCTTTTGGCCTAAGGCCTAGTTTAAGATGAAGCGTAATTATTATGCCTGCTTTGGAAGTGTTGCTAAATATGTTACAGCTGAAAGTGCTGCTACATTTCCTTCACCAGCTGACTTAACGTACTGGTAAGGTAAGCCTGTAATATCTCCACAAGCAAAGCATCCCTTAATATTAGTAGACATGTCACGCTTAACAACAACGTGAGCGCCTTCTGTTTCAAGGCCTGGTACTAACTGTCCTGGAGAGATTGCATCTCTAAGAACAAATACGCAGTCTACTGCAATATCGTCACCCTCTGACTTAATAATTCTCTTTGCATCTTCTTTTGCAATTTCTGTAGGCTTTACATTTACAACCTTAACAGATTCTGGTAAATCTAACTCTTCCTTATACATAGGAATATAAGTTACGTTAGCACAAACCTCTGAAAGGAAAGCAGCCTCTTCTTCTTCCTTCTTGCTATAGCCAATTACTGCTACATCCTTACCCTTGTAAAGTGGGGCATCACATGTTGCACAGTAACTTACACCATTACCTAAAAGTGCATCTTCACCTGGAATTGCCTTGCCAGTAACTACACCTGTTGCAAGAATAACTGCACTTGCTTCATACATCTCGTTACCGCCCTGAATTCCGAAGAAATCACCCATATCATATATTGTACTTACTCTATCTTCTGTAATTTCAACTCCAGCTTCTTCAAGGTGCTTACTAAAGGCATCTGCAAGCTGGGCTCCTGTAACATTAGGTAAACCTGGATAATTCATGATAGCATGTGCCTTGCTAACCTTAGCAGACTGCTTACTACCAATCATGATTATATTCTTACCTCTATTCTTAAGAGTTAGGGCCGCAGAAACACCGCCTGGACCTGTTCCAATGATTGCTACATCGTATCTCATGGCTCCTCCTTTTTCCTAATCGTATTATAAATGTATTAACTACTATAGTCTAACTAGATAAGACTTGCAACACACTTTTCAACTTCTGACATCTTAGTTGTTGGTTCAAATCTAGCTACTACTTCGCCATTTCTATTAACTACAAACTTAGTAAAGTTCCACTTAATCTCTGAATTATTCTTATAATCACTATCGATCTTCTTAAGCATAGCGCTCATTGCTAATGCCTTAGGTCCTTTACCAAAACCTTCAAAGCCCTTCTGGCTCTTTAAATATTTAAATAATGGGATTGCAGTTTCACCATTAACATCACTCTTCTTGTACTGAGGGAACTGTGTATTGTACTTTAACTGGCAAAATTCATGAATTTCCTCATCATTACCTGGTGTCTGTCCTGCAAACTGATTGCATGGAACATCAACAATTTCAAATCCCTGCTCGTGGAACTTCTCATACATTGCTTCAAGATCCTTATAGTGTGGTGTGAATCCACATCCTGTTGCTGTATTAACAACTAAAACTACCTTGTCCTTGAAATCTGACATAGAAACCTCTGTACCATCTGGTGTTGTTACTGAATAATCATAAAAACTCATACTGAACCTCCATATTTAAACTTTTAATTGACACGAAATACTTAAAGCTATTATAACATAAACTTTTATACAATGTTAGTTAGTAGATGTCACCATATATTTTTTAGAAAATAACAGATTTAAGTATTCCCCGTTTAATTGCTTTCAATTAGATTGTATGCAATCTTTGATAATTTGTCAACAAAAAAATAGAGATTTAAGATAATTTTTCTCAAATCCCTATTCCATTTCGCTTATAGTCTACATTTTCGCTATATTTAATTTTATAAACTCCACCAAAACCTGACAGAATTTAGTTCTTAGCTGCTACAACTGCCTCTACTAAAGCGTCTACATTTGCATAATCAGCATCCTTAGCTCTAGACTTAATTGTAACCATATCGCCAATAATTTCTACATTCTTAAAGCCTTCAATATGTCCCTTCATCTTACGACCAGCTGTTGGACCCCAAGATCCGTTCTCAATAAGAGCGACCTTACGATTCTGGTATGTCTTATAAGAAAGGTCAACAAGGAAGTCTTCCATAGGAATAAATACGCCACCATCATAGCTTGATGCAGCAAGTACCATTCTATCAAATCTAAAGGCATCTGCTACAGCCTGAGACTTGTCCTGTCTTGTAAGGTCTGTAAGAACTACCTTTTCACCCTTTTCTTCAAGCTTCTTAGCCACATACTTAGCAACTAGTTCTGTATTGCCATGAATTGAAGCATAAGCTACTAAAACGCCGGATTCTTCTGGCTTATAGCTGCTCCATGTGTCGTATAAGCCAATATAGTAAGAAAGATTTTCAGATAAAACTGGTCCATGAAGTGGTGCAATCTTCTTAATATCAAGAGCTGCAGCCTTCTTAAGAACTGTCTGAACTGGAGCACCATACTTACCAACGATATTGATATAGTATCTTCTAGCCTCGTCAACCCAGTTGTCCTCTTCAAATTCAAGAGCGCCAAACTTACCGAAGGCATCAGCTGAGAATAAAACTCCTTCTGTCTCTTCGAAAGCAAGCATAACCTCTGGCCAGTGTACCATTGGAGCCATCATAAACTTTAATGTATGCTTACCAAGGCAAAGCTCGTCCCCTTCCTTAACAAGATGCTGTGGGTACTTATCTAACTCTACGAAGTTTGAGCCCACTGAAAATGTCTTTGCATTTCCCACAACTGTTGTCTCTGGATACTTAACTAAGAACTTCTCGATTCCGCCTGAATGATCTGGTTCAAAATGTAATACAACTAGGTAGTCTGGCTTCTTTCCCTCAAGTAATTTCTCGATATTAGCAAGCCACTCGTCTTCTCCTCTATCATCTACGCCATCCATTACTGTAATTTTATCATCTAAAATAACATATGAATTGTATGAAACACCATTTGGAACTTTATACTGACTTTCAAAAAGATCTAAGTCCTTGTCATCAACGCCAACATATCTTATAGCTTCAGATATATTATTATCTTTCATTTATGTCACCTCTCTTTTCTATTAGCAAGATTATTATTTATTTGTAATCACGCCTAAAGTAAAAGCGTAGCATAATGCTACGCTAATACTTATTTATCTTTTTTTATTATACTTACATTAACTGTTGGATGTAAAGATTATTTTAAGCATTTTAGCAAAAGAAATCTTGTTTCCCTTAAACAAGGCTGTAACTCTATATAAACGTCCTGATAATATTACAAGAATTACTGATACTACTATGCTAACTGCTAGTGACGCAATTAACTGGCCTGTTGATATAGCTCCAAGTAGTGCAAAGCCCGGTACAATTAGGGCTGCCGTAAATGGAATTAAACTAGCCCAAATTGGACAAGTTCCACCTTGTAGTACTACTCCAAATAAAACTCCAAAATACGAAGCTAGAATCACTAAATTATAAATATAATTATTACTTGCTGCCTCTTCTCTAGTTGTAGATAAAGCACCTGCAATAGCTGAAAGGCTTGAGTATAATACAAAGCCAAGAATAAAAATCATTATAGCTATTACAACATATAAAGGATTAAAGATATCATAGTGATTTAAATTCTTAAGGAAATAAATCACTGGATTTGTGTTACCTGGTCTAAAATGATCTGTAATAAGCACACCTGAAACTAGGCCAACAACTAAACTTAACACCCAGATTACCACCTGTAAAATAGCTGCACAGTTAATTCCAATTACCTTACCAGCTGCAAGAGCTTCTGGTTTAACAGAAACCAGCATGGTATCCATTAATTTGTTTTGCTTCTCCACAACTAAGGCCTGAGTCACGCTCTGACAATAAAACAATACCATACAGTAGAAAAACAATAAATTTACGAATGGCAATATGTACTTAAGGGCCTTAATAATAACGTCACGAACGTAGGAATCTGCAGTTTCTGTATCAAGTTCATTTAGCTTATCATTTTTACTAATACCAGTATTATAGCCAGTGTAATCGTAGCTATTAACGTCAGTATTCATAGCGATTGTCATAATCTGGTCTGTACTTAAACCAAGAGACATCACAGCAAAGATATTAGAATACTTATTAATGAACTTGTTATAGTTATTGATTTCCTTCTCATCATCTGCTAAGGCATCCGGTACTATAAGGTTTGTTTCAATTGAGTCATCCTTTGAAAATAGCTGCAATACTGCTACTTTCTTGCCTTGCCCCACTGCTTCATCTGAAAGCTTAAGGGCTGTGTTTAAATTTTCTTCATTCACATAAACAATATTATCGTAGCCATCTTCTGCAAGAGTATTTAAGGCATTAAAGTTTACATCTGAAGAGCTTACTTGATTTACAACGTAAATGCTCTCAAGTCCACATTCATTTAAAGCTGCATCCTCAGCTTTACCCTCACCATCCTTAGTTGTAAGCAAGAATAAAACTGTTGGTGCTATAAGTAGCACAAGGGCAAGAAATGCAGTTAGTGATTTAAAGGATTTTGTATTTGCCATGTTCTTAAAAGTGAAGGCAAAAACTTTAGAGAAATTCTTAAACATTTGTTACCTCCTCCTTTTTTCTAGCTAATTTAATAATATCCATAAACTTATATCTATGGTCATCACTTAAAATAAGTGTACGATAAACCTTAGCGCAAAGCATTGCTAAAGCAGCAACAACTAATACTTCGATAATAATAGAAATAATCATTGCAATTAAAGGTAAATCTCCAAGCATATATGTGATTGGCGCAAAATAGCATGAGAATGGAGGTATTATGCTTAACACAAGCATTATCTTCTCGTCAAAGAACTGTGGTCCAAACATAGCCACAAAAGCTACAACCATATTTACTGTAGCAACCACCTGAATGCTTGACTGAATATCCTCCATCTTGTTACAAGTACTTCCCATAATTCCTGCAAAAATCGAGAAAATAAGGTAAGTACAAATAAGAGAAATTAAAATTACAGCTACCACAATTGGTCCCTTACTAAATACAACTGAGAAATCAATAATGTCGATTTCATACTCTAAATTAAGCAATGCCTTGCACACACTATTAGAAATTAAGGAACCCACTGTTCCAAGAATAATAATTGTGAAAATGTATGTCATAACCGCTAATATCTTACCTGCTATAAGGGCTAGTGGACGTACACTTACAAGGATTGTTTCTGCAAGCTTTGACGACTTTTCTTCCATAACAACTGTAACAATATATGAAATTGAAAGAGAAATTAAAATTACCATCAAAAGTGACATCTGATATGAAATTGTAAAAATCTCTTCCTCAGAATTCTTATTATTAATCATGTCATTGTATTCTGTTGATGTCATAGAATCGTTTGTACTAACTCCTGACATTACATACTGCACATCAAGGCTTGAAACACCAGCCTGCTCGTATCTTTTAGCATTAAAAGTATCTGAGATAGAATCAAGCACCTTATCAAGTGTTGCATTGGAAATTACGCTATTATCTGAGACAACACCATCTACTAAATAAGATGCATTTTCATAATCTGTAGTTAAATATACTGTGATTAAAGTATCCTTAGCTTCTACATTTTCACCAAGACTTTCATCTACGCTAACAGAATTGCTAAACTCTGCTAATTCCGCCTCATAGCTTAGGGCATCCTGCGTCACTGCAATATAAGTATTAGCTAGATTCTCCCCAATAGCGCTAGAAACATCTTCTTTGCTTAGCTCAATCTCAGTACCGTTACACACAATAATTCCATTGATAGATACAATATCCTTATCATTATAGTCATCTAAAGCTGAAGATGCAGATGTTGCGCCTAAGTTTCCCGAAACCATCATTAAAGGGCCCATAAACCACATTAACAATACAAGTGTAATGAGTCCTATAAGGTATGATTTAGACTTAAACATCTGGCCTGTAGTAAATTTATAAACTGACTTTAAGCCTTTAAGACTATAAATATTTTCCTTTTTAGAACCTGCCATATTATGCACCTACTTCCTTAACGAAGATTTCATGTAGTGAAAGTTCGCTTAAGTCGAATCTAATAACTGTTATATTATTGTCAATTAAAGTTCTAAGTAAGGCATTAGCCTGCTCATCTCCTGTAACCTTACATGTATATTCTTTATCCTTTTCATTAACAAGTTCTACACCGGCCTTGTTAATATAATCTGTGATATCCACTTCTGTCTTAATATAAAGGTTAACTCTTCCGTAAGATTTCTTAATCTCATTTAAATTACCTGAAACTACAGCCTTAGCTCTTGAAAGGATTGTGATATCAGTACAGAACTCCTCTACAACTTCCATCTGATGGCTAGACATAATGATATACTTGCCATTAGCAATCTGCTCTCTTACTACATCCTTTAAGATATCTGTATTTACTGGATCTAATCCTGAAAATGGCTCATCAAGAACGATTAAATCAGGGTTTGATAACATGGCAATAAGGAACTGAATCTTTTGCTGATTACCCTTTGATAACTGATCTGCTGTCTTTGGCTTAACCTTCTTAATTGTAGCTGTTCTTCTAGAAGCAAAAAGTGATTTCTTACCAGAATTTACATTATTAGCACTACCAATCTTTCCTGATTCAACTCCTTCAAAGTGTGGGTAAATGTATTCTTCCACCTTAAGTCTCTTAGCCCAGTACTTAATTCTCTTATCAAGTTCTTTTCCTGTAACTCCTCTTAAATTACCAAAATATCTTATCTGATCAAGTAATGAATACTTAGGATAAAGGCCTCTCTCCTCTGCTAAGTATCCGATATTACATGTATCAAAATTAAGTGGCTGTCCATTCCATGTAACTTCACCACCATTTTTCTCAAGCATTCCTAATATCATTCTTATGGATGTTGTCTTACCAGCGCCATTACTACCAAGTAATGCGTAAACCCCTGGCTCATTCATTTCGAAGGAAATGTTATCAACAACCGTTTTGCTTCCGTACTTTTTTGTTAAATTACTTACAATTAAACTCATAAGCCCTCCTTGAATAATTTGTGTTCGTGCGGAATTATTCAAAAAACACATTATACACCCTAATTCATAACGTCCCTTTTCCTTTGAGTTTCTTCCACAAACAAAAATATATCATAGTTTATAATTATTATCAATTTTAAACTATGCACTTTTTGGAAATAAAATTTTATTGATCGCACTTTTATATTTACTGTGCTTTTAAAAACGTTTTTTGGCATAAAAAAATGCGATATCCATATTCATGAAATCATAAATTTCAAATAAAAATGGATATCACACTTATTATTCACACATTCTCATGTATTAATCTTCTTTTTTATAAACAATATAGTAAATTAATCCTACGAAAATCATTCCACCAAGGATATTACCTATTGCTACGAATAGGAAATTATGAAACATTGAAGCAATGTTTAAGTCTGCTAGCTTATCAGCTGTTAGGCCGTAAAGTTCTTCTGCCTTAGCCACATAGCTGTCATTGTGCTTTGCAAACAATCCAATAGGAATATAAAACATATTAGCAACAACGTGCTCGAATCCGCCAATTACGAAAGCAAATATAGGGAAGAAGATTGCTAAAATCTTTCCTGCTACTTCCTTTGCTGAAGCTCCCATTAAAATAGCCATACATACTAAGATATTACAAAGAATACCTGAAGTTACAGCCTTTACTGGAGTAATTGTTGCCTTTCCTAGCGCTACTTTAATTGAATAAGCTCCAAGGGCACCTGATGTATAATCAAGATTACCGCTAAAATAAATTAAAGCCACAATAATAAGTGAACCTATTAAGTTAGAGCAAAATACAATTATAAGATTTCTTATAAGATTAATTACTTTAGTCTTCTTGTCGAGGCAAGACATAATCATTAAACAGTTTCCTGTAAATAGCTCGCCCCCAACTAAAACTATCATAAGTAAACCTACAGGGAAAATTGTTCCTGCAACAGTTCTAGCAATTCCAACATTAGAAATGTTGTGAACTGCTGTGTTACTTGTTGCACCACCTAAGGCAATAAACATACCTGCAAGAATGCCCATTAAGATTAGTTTTGTAGTTTTCATGGAGCCTTTTTTAATGGCTCCATTCATATTACCTTCGATTATTTCTTTTAAATTATTCATTACTTAGTACCAAAAATTCTATCACCAGCATCGCCAAGACCTGGACAGATATATGCATCCTTATTTAATTCTCTATCAAGGTGTCCAACATAAATCTGAACATCTGGGTGTGCCTTGTGTAATCTCTCAAGACCTTCTGGAGCAGCGATAATACACATAAACTTAATTGTCTTACCACCTGTCTTCTTAATCTGATCGATTGCATCGATTGCTGAACCACCTGTTGCAAGCATAGGATCTGTTACAACGATTGTTCTTTCTTCGATTGGATGAGGAAGCTTGCAGTAGTAAGGAACTGGCTCATGTGTTTCTTCATCTCTATACATACCAATATGACCAACCTTAGCAGATGGAACAAGGCTTAAAACACCTGGAACCATACCAAGACCTGCACGAAGAATAGGAACGATAGCAAGCTTTCTACCTGCGATCATTGGAGTCATGCATGTTTCGATTGGTGTGTCGATTTCTACGTCTTCTACTGGAAGATCAGCTAATGCTTCATAACCTTCAAGCATAGCGATTTCTTCTACTAACTTTCTAAATTCATTTGTACCTGTAGCCTTATCTCTAAGCAATGAAATCTTATGCTGGATAAGTGGATGCTTAAATACTACTACATTCTCTTCATTATCAAAATTCATACTATTTCTCCTTATTGTCTGTGTTCATTACATATACACCACGGCTCTTGTCTCCACTTGGATTAGAACCGAATGTATAATCGTTACCTGGTAAAATTGCGTTTAGTAAAATACCAACGATAGCTGCAATAGCGAGGCCTGTAAGTGTAATCTCGGCACTTCCTACAGCAAATGTTAAACCGTCTGAGAAGCCTAAACCACAAACGAAGATTACGCCTGCAATAATTAAGTTTCTAGACTTTGTTAAGTCAACTCTGTTCTCAACTACGTTACGAACACCAATAGCTGAAATCATACCGTAAAGCATAAATGATACACCACCGATAATAGCTGTTGGCATTGTTGCAATAATTGATGAGAACTTAGGAATGAAGGAAAGAACAATTGCAAATACAGCTGCAAGTCTGATTACTCGTGGATCATGAACTCTTGAAAGCTCTAATACACCAGTATTCTCACCGTATGTTGTATTAGCAGGTCCACCTACTAAACCAGCGAAAGCTGTTGCAATACCATCACCCATTAAAGTTCTATGAAGACCTGGATCTTCAATAAAATTCTCTTCAACAGTAGCTGAAATAGCTGACATATCACCAATATGCTCCATCATAGAAGCAATGGCGATTGGAGCCATAACTAAGATAGCTGTAATATCAAATTTACAAATCTGGAATGCTGGAATACCTACCCAGCTAGCTGAAGCAACTGAACTAAAGTTAAGAATTGCTGAGCCATCAGGATTAGTAATTCCACATGCATTAAGAATAACTGCAACTACATAAGAAATTACTACGCCCATAAGGATAGGAATAATTTTAAACATTCCCTTACCCCAGATGTTAAATATAATTATAACACCTAAAGCTATAATTGCTAATAACCAGTTTGTTGATGCACTTGAAATAGCTGAGCTAGCAAGTGATAAACCGATACAAATAATAATTGGTCCTGTAACTACAGGTGGTAAGAACTTCATAACTCTATTAACACCTACTAGTTTAATAATAAGTGCAAGTATAAGATAAAGTGCACCTGCCACTACAACACCACCACATGCATATGCAGCCTTGTCATTAGCTGACATTGTTGCATACATACCATTATTTAAATTAGCAACTGTACTAAAACCTCCAAGGAATGCAAAAGACGATCCAAGGAATGCTGGAACCTTTAACTTAGAACAAAGATGGAACATTAAAGTACCAACGCCTGCACAGAATAATGTAACAGAAACAGTCAAACCTCTTGTTAATTCTTCACCGCAAGCTGCGCTAAAATATCCAGAAACAAGAATTGGGACAAGAATTGTTGAGCCGAACATCGCAAACATATGCTGTAAACCAAGAATTAACATCTTAGGAATTCCTAGTTTTCTAGCATCACGAATCGCTCCAGAATTTTTTTCACTCATAGTGACCTCCAAAATAAAAGTAAATATGTCCTAGGCGACTTATTAAAAATTCACCTAGGACATTATAAAGTATTATCTTCTCTTTTTCAAATAAGATTGTGAAAAAATTAATTTTAAAAAGTATTGTCTGACTTCTTATTATGATATATCAAATAGTCACTCAAACCATCTTAGCTAAATACACTTGTAGCTACACTTGATAATAAACCATTAGAAGATGATTTTGAACTCTGCTGAGCGCTGTTACTTGTAGACATTGTAGTACCATCCATAACTGGAGCCATAAGAATCTTACCTGTTCCTCTATATACATTTACTAAGCCTTCACCACTAAGGCCTGAACCGATTAATGACTTAGTAGACTTTTCAACAGAGAAAGCTAATGAGCCAGACCATGCAATGGCCATGTTACCATCGATTCTTACTTCATCATTTTCAAGATTAATCTCAAGTAATTCCTCTCTTGGGAAGTTACTTTCTAATACTGCAAGACCCTGTCCCTGTAAGCAAAGGTTAAATAAACCTTCACCACCAAGAAGTGCTGAACTAGCATTATTACGTGCTACAACATGATCAGCAAGATTAGCATCGCAAGCAAGGAAAAGGCCATCATCTAAAACAACACCCTGTGGACCCCAGCTAGCAACATCTTCAATTAAAAGATGTCTGTAAGTTGGCTCAAGCATTAAGTAACCAGCACCATGATAAATTGGCTTAATTGCAGATTCACCAGTAACTGAGCCCTTAATCATCTTACCTACAAAACCGCCAACGCCGCCTACATTAGAATCCATCTGAATTCCACCTGTATGCCACTGCATAGCACCTGCCTGTAACTTTACTGCCTCGCCATTAAGAGTACATAAAAGCTGTCTTCTCTTAACATTCATCTGCTGCATAAAATAAGCTGTCGCAGCTGTATATGGATTAACTGACTTATCTGACTGATATTCAATTACCTGATAGTGACCCTTATTTTCGATGCACTTAATGTTTGCGTTGTTAAATAAATTATTTACCTGTATCATAATTTACCCCTTTTCATTTATTTTTTGTTTCATTAAATTTTTTGTCTTTTGCTTTACAAGATTTATATTATCATAATGTTTAATCTTTAAAAAGAATAAATTTACATCTTTTTATTCATTAACGTGCAAATTTTACATTTTTATAATTATGAAAATCTATCTTAGGCCAAAATGCACAATAATTATATAAATAATCCAAGAAACTATATTTAATCTGTAGTTTCTATTGTATTTCTGTCGATACAAGAGTATAATTATACTATAACGGAAGAGATGATAATTAAGTTTTGTTCTTAAAAAGGGGATGTCAACATGAGCGATTTTAGAAACTATCTTGACTATCCTAGGAATTTTCTTTCAAGTAATAACTATGTTAATCGAAATGACAGTATTAGCAAATCCACCAAAACTGCTAGTATTGAAACGATGACCAAGGAAGATTCTACCACAAATCAGAGCTCGTTTGCAGAAGTTATGGCCGAGCTTGGAAGTTCTGGAAGTTCCTTCGATACTAAAATCTAATTGATTTATAAGGACCACTTTAGTGGTCCTTTTTTTATTTTGAAATCGTCAAAAATAATCAGACATAATTTGTTATTTTTTTCGATTTTGATTGATTTTGATTGACATTATACTAATAACATGATAAGTTATTAATATAACATAGTCCATTTTAGATGAATCTACATTTTAAAGAAAGGAGCTTTTATGCTAACCAAAGAAAGACATGACATCATAGTTAAAACTGTAAATGATAAGAACACTGTAACTGTTGCACAACTAGTAGAATTATTAGGAGTTTCAGAGGCAACAGTCCGTCGTGACCTTAATGCACTTGATAAGAAAGGTCTCTTAATAAAGGTCTTTGGTGGTGCTACTGCTATTCAAGAACCAACTCGTGTTAAGGAGTTTAATGTTCCAGAAAGAGCAAAGATTAATATCGAAGAGAAAGATATTATTGCTAAGTATGCAGCATCTCTTATTCACGATGAAGATTTAGTATTTATAGATTCAGGAACAACAACTTTAAAATTAATAGATTATCTAAAGGGTAGTAAGGCTACATTTGTTACAAACGGTATTGTACATGCCGCTAAATTAGCATCTAAAGGTTACAAGGTTTATATCGTTGGAGGTCGCATAAGACCTGAGACAGAGGCTATTGTAGGTCCTGAATGTATTGATAGTATTTATAAGTACAACTTTACTAAGGCCTTCCTTGGAGCTAACGGAATTACTAAAGAAGCTGGTTTTACAACACCAGACGTAGATGAGGCACTCATAAAGACTAAGGCGATTGAGCGTTCATATACTTCTTATGTTTTAGTGGATCATACAAAGTTTGGCTTACTATCAACTATTAGTTTTTCAAATTTAAATGGAACAAGTATTGTTACTGACTACATTCCTGAAACTTTTAAGTATTTTAAAAATCTTACCGTAATAAAAGAGTTAAAAAAGAACTAATTTAGTTTCACTTAATTATGGGAGATTTTGGCAAAATAAATTCTTTAGAAAGGAGGATTTAAGGTGGTTTACACAATTACTTTTAACCCGGCTCTTGATTACGTAATGAGAATGAATGGCGATTTAGATATTGGCGAGACCAATAGAAGCCAGAGCGAAGAACTCTATTACGGCGGTAAGGGAATCAATGTTTCTGTTGTTTTAAACGAACTTGGAATCTCTAATGTTTCTCTTGGATTTATTGCTGGATTTACTGGAGATGCTATTAATGAAGGCGTTGCCAAAATGGGGGTAACAACTGATTTCATTAAGCTTCCTAATGGAATCTCTAGAATCAATGTTAAGCTTAAAGCTAGCAAAGAAACAGAAATTAATGCACAGGGTCCCGATATTGACCAGGCCTCAATTGATGCATTATTTAAGAAAATCGATGCAATAAAAGACGGTGATTGCATCATTTTAGCAGGAAGTATCCCAAAGACACTTCCAAGCGACATCTACGAAAAGATCTTAAAATCCCTTGAGGGAAAAGATGTTATTAAAGTTGTAGATGCAACTAAGGATTTACTTATGAAGGTTTTACCTTATAAGCCATTCCTTGTTAAGCCTAATCAGGCTGAATTAGGTGAATTATTTAATGTCAACATCGAAACAGATGAAGACATAATTAAATATGGTCGTATTTTACAAAACCGCGGGGCAATTAATGTATTGGTGTCATTAGGAAAGCGTGGGGCTTTACTAATACCAGAAACAGGAGAACCTATTCAAATGGGTGCTCCATCAGGGAAGGCTGTAAACACTGTTGGTTCCGGTGATTCAATGGTGGCAGGTTTCCTTGCGGGATATCTAAAGACAAAGGATTATTACGAGGCTTTAGCTCTTGGCTCAGCTGCAGGTTCAGCTACTGCCGTTCTACCAGGCCTTGCTGATAAGGAAACTATTGATATCCAGCGTCAAAAAATTGTTGATGGCGACTTTATCTGTTAAACAGATATTTAGCGCGTATAGATTGGAGGTTTTTATATGAGAGTAACTGATTTACTAGACCCAAAAGGCATACGCCTAGGCATGAGTCTAAAAGACAAAGACGATGCTATTGCACAGTTAGTTGCATTGCACGACTCTGTAGGTAATCTAAGCGACCCTGCAGCATTTACAGAAGCTATTAAAGCTCGTGAAGCTAAGGGTTCAACAGCTGTAGGCCAGGGAATTGCTATTCCTCATGGTAAGTCAAGCGCAGTAAAGAAGGTCGGACTTGTAGCTATTACAGCTCCTTCTGGCGTTGACTACGAAGCTCTAGATGGTCAGCCATCTAATTTACTTTTCATGATTGCAGCTCCAGACACAGCTGCAGACACACATCTTGAAGTTCTATCACGACTAATGACAATGTTAATGGACCCAGAATTTGACAAGACTTTAGTAGAAGCTAAGACAACAGACGAATTCTTAAAGGCCATTGATAAGAAGGAAGCTGAAAAGTTCCCTGAGGCTGTGACAGAAACTCCAAAGCCAGCAACAAATTCATCTTATCAGGTTTTAGCCGTAACAGCTTGCCCTACAGGTATTGCTCATACTTATATGGCTGCTGAAGCCCTTGAATTAAAGGCTAAAGATATGGGGGTATCAATCAAGGTTGAGACAGATGGATCTGGTGGTGCTAAAAATGTATTAACAGACGCAGAAATTGCAGCTGCTGATTGCATTATTATCGCTGCTGATAGAAATGTTGAAATGGCAAGATTTGATGGCAAGAAAGTCATTAAAGTTCCTGTTTCAGATGGAATTCATAAGCCAGAAGAACTTATTAATAAGGCTATTTCTGGTGAAGCAAGCGTTTATACTCATAAGGGTGGTGCAGGCTCTTCAAGTTCATCAAAGTCAGGAAGTTCAGTATATAGACATCTTATGAATGGTGTATCTCATATGCTTCCATTCGTAGTTGGTGGTGGTATTTTAATTGCTATTGCCTTCTTACTTGATGATTACTCAATTGATCCAGCAAACTTTGGTACTAACACACCTGTTGCGGCATGGTTTAAGAATGTCGGTGGTTTCGCATTTTCATTCATGCTCCCAATTCTTGCAGGTTATATCGCAATGAGTATTGCTGATAGACCTGGTCTTGTAGTTGGTTTCGTCGGTGGTTATATGGCATCTGTTGGTGCAACATTCGCAGCACCTGGCGGTGATTCAAAGGCTGTTGCAGGTTTCCTTGGTGCATTACTTGCAGGTTTTGTTGGTGGTTACATTGTTCTTTGCTTAGAGAAGATTTGTGATTACCTACCAAAGGCAGTTGATGGTATTAAACCAGTACTTATCTATCCATTGATTGGTACTTTACTTATTGCAGTTGTTATGTGTGCTTTCAACCCACTCGTTGCTATTATTAACAACGGTATCTCAGATGGTTTAAGCTCACTTAGCGGTGCTAGTAGTATTATTCTTGGTATGATTGTAGCCGGCATGATGGCTATTGATATGGGTGGCCCATTCAACAAGGCTTCTTATGCTTTCGGTTTAGCTGCTATTTCAAATGGTAACTACGATGTTATGGCTGCAGTTATGATTGGTGGTATGGTTCCTCCAATCGCAATCGCTCTTGCTACAACAATTTTCAAGAACAAGTTTACAGATACAGAAAGAAAGAACGGTCCTGTTAACTACATCATGGGTCTTTGCTTCATTACAGAAGGTGCTATTCCTTACGCAGCTGCAGATCCACTTCGTGTAATCCCATCTTGTATCGTGGGTTCAGCAGTAGCCGGTGCTCTTTCAATGGCATTTAAGTGTACTCTTATGGCTCCTCACGGTGGAATCTTCGTATTCCCTGTAGTAGGTAATTGGCCTATGTACCTTGTAGCCTTACTCATTGGTTCAGTTGTTGGTTGTGCCCTACTTGGTCTTCTTAAGAAAAAAGTTGCTAAGTAAATAAATTACTTAACATAATGCAATAAATTTGTTATAATATTCTCAAGAAAACAAGGAAACAATTAGCAATTAGATATATAAACTAGGAGGATTTGACTATGGTATCACAGACACTAAAAATCGTTAACGAACAGGGAATGCACATGAGACCAGCAAGCGTTTTAAGTCAGAAGATGACTCCATTTGCAAGTACAGTTACTATTCATTTTAATAACAACACTTACAATGCTAAAAGCGTTATGGCTCTAATGAGTGCTTGCTTAAAGTATGGTTCAGAATTTACATTAGAGGTAAGTGGACCAGATGAAGAAGAAGCAATGGCTGCAGCCGTTGAAATCATCAATTCAGGTTTAGGTGATTAATGATTAACGACCGATTCAGTACTAGGTTGTTAAACTAATTAATTATAGATGAGTTGTAATAAGAATACATACTATTCTTTTTCATTTTAATTTCCTTTTAAAAAGAGAGGCTTTATGCCTCTCTTTTTTTATATCTTAAGTTCTTAAATTCTTTCCAAGCTCATTAAACTTCTCTCTTCTTTGCTTTTCAAAGAAGTCATTAATACTTGATAAAACTACCTCTTTTGACTGAGACTTAAGCAGATAAGCCTCTGGCTTTGGATTAAGAGATAAAACCTCCATAACACTGTCCTTATCTGACTTTGCAGTTAAAAACATAACTGGGATATTAGCTGTATCTTTCTCACTTTTTATCATCTCATAAACTTTAGCCCCTGAAATGACTGGCATTTCATAGTCTAATAAAATCAAATCTACTTTATTGGTTGCAAGGAAGGTAATTGCACTCATACCAGAATTTACCATAAATACCTGATACTTCTCATTTAGCCATGATTTCATAGTTCTTAGCATAGTTCCATCATCATCGCAAACCAATATTCTTTTTTTCTCCTCAATCTTAGAACGCTTATCCATTACTTCTTCTAAAACAACGGTTAAGTTCTTAATATTAATCGGTCTTTTAAATATACCAGATATGAGATCATCCTCAATTGCAGGCTTTAGAGAATTAACCTCCTTATCACTACCAACAAGATATAATAATCTATCCATATCATCCTTTAAAAGGTTATTAATATATATTAAATTATCATCATTTAAAGCAAATTCGCGCTCTAGATACATAATAAACAATTCCGGTAATTGACCAACGGCCTTAATTGATTCTTCGTCAATCTCAGCCCTTGTTACCTTAAAACGGGCCTTAATTAGCTCTTTTTCAATTGCACCCACCATAAAAGAATTGCTATCGCCTAATAACAGAACTTTCTTGTCCATATTCGACCTCACTTAGTTAATTTTGTCCATAATGTTATATTTTACTAGAAATCTTTTTATTTGCAACAATCAATATATTTAGTCATTAAAATTTAGTTAGATGATTTTTAATTTTCTGCATTAACCTCCTTTAAAAGTGCTGTTAATCCATCAATATCTACTGCCGCCATAAGCTGAATTAACTTGTCATAAACCTCCTGATATTCTGCTGGAACTAAGTATTCATCAAGCATATCCATAATAGAATCCGCTCCATCAAAATCAAAGGCTGCCACAAGCTCCTCTAGACTTCTAAAGGCATCCTTTAGCATGTTAATTTCAATCTCTGGCTTATAAACCTTACTAGCCCCATCCTTTTTCAAAACAGTGTTAATTTTGTCCTTATATGTTAGGAGATCCTCTAAAAACTTTGGTGTTAATTTATTGATCTCGTCAACATTTTCATCCATACCATTCTGCTCGAGGCTTGCAGCCCTACGGGAAATATCCATAGCGCCTATAAGTCTTGCAGAACTCTTAATTGAATGCACCTGAATTGTGTAATTTCTAATATCCCCTTCTTTGTAGTATTTCTCAATCATGTCATGCCTTGAATCAATGTTAATTAAGAAATTCTCCAAAACCTCTTCAAGCACATCCTCACCGCCACAGTTTTGCACCGCCATATCAAAATCGATGCCTTCCACATCCTTATTAAAACGCTCCTCTGCGTTTAATTTAGCGCCCTGACTCTTAACTGCTGTGCCGCCGTAATTACTTGTTCCAATAGTAATATTTGAGCTAGAAGCTGCGCTTTCTCTAGACTTTTCCTTTTCACTATTAGATACATTTTCCAAAGGCATAAGAAGGTTAATCTTCTCCTCTGGCACAAGTCTAACAATCATATCTTCAAGTCTTGCCCCATCCACTGGCTTTGACATATAGTCTGTAAAGCCCTCCTTTAGATACATGTCCCTAGCGCCGGAAACCACGTTGGCAGTAAGAGCAATAACGGGCACGCCTACATTTTTATTATCCTCAGATTCATTCATAAGATGCAAGAGCTCAATGCCGCTCATATTTGGCATTCTATGATCTATGAAAATAACATCATACCTTATAGTATTTATAAGGCCCAGAGCTTCAACACCGCTTAGAGCTGTGTCTATCTTAACTCCGGTATTTTTAAGCAAGCCCTTAATTACTATTAAATTCATCTCTGTATCATCAACCACGAGTATTCTTACATTGTCTGCCTTAAAGCTTTCTGAATACTCCTGACTTCCATCCTGCGCTTTAATATATGATTCCACGAAATTACCCATAACCTCTCTGCGAATAATTTTTTGATTGATTTCTATTAAAAATCTAGAACCTACTCCAACTTTACTATAGACCTTTAAATTAGCGCCCATCATCTCTAGAAGCTTTGTTACAATGCTCATTCCAAGGCCTGTGCCTTCTGTGGTTCTGTTGCGCTTCATATCTAGTCTTTCAAATGGGCTAAAGAACTTGTCCATATCTTCCTTGGCAATTCCCATACCCGTATCCTCAACCCAGATTTTAAGCCTTATCTGGTCGTTTGCTATGTCATCAAAGCCAACCCTTAGGGTAACTGAACCTTCTGGCGTATACTTAACTGCGTTAGTAAGTAAATTTAAAACACACTGTTTAAGCCTCAATTCGTCCCCGTAGAGGATTTTGGGAAGGTAAGGGTCTACAAATACGTTAAAAGCTAAACCCTTGTCCTTGGCCCTAATATCAATCATTACCACTAGGTCATTTATAGTAGAACTTAAATCATATTCAATGTTTATGATTTCCATTTTTCCAGCTTCAATTTTAGAGAAATCCAAAACGTCACTAATAAGCGAAAGTAAGGTATTTCCTGCATTTTTTATGTTATAAGCATATTGCTTTATATTGCGTTCACTAGTCTCTCGAATAATTAACTCATCCATTCCAAGCACTGCATTTATCGGGGTTCTAATTTCATGAGAAATGCTTGATAGGAAGTTATTCTTTGCCTCATTAGCCTGCTTTGCAATCTCAAGCTCCGTCTTTAATTCCTGCTCTTTACTAATCTTATCAATGTAATCCATAACGTCCTGCATTACATTGTTTAGATTGTTATAAAGAATCAGCATATCCCCTTTTCTCTTAGGTTGCAGCTTAACATATTCCTTAAAGACTCTTACTCTTTCCTCATCAGAATTTGCCATACCAAATTTCTTTAGGTAATTGGTCATGTGCCTGATTGGAAAAAGCACTGAGGTCTGAATGGAATATACGAAAATGGATACCACCGGAATTACCATGCAAGAAATAATACTAATTACTCTAAAGGTAAATTCTAGATGACCAATTCCAACAGAGGTGGAAAGATATCCCGTCTTTGAATACTGCAAAATATAGGCTCTTGTGTAATCACTATCAAAGTCTGTAACCCTAAAGGACAAGGAACCAATAACTCCTGCCACCAAAGATATAAGTATCAATTCAACAATAATGTAGAGCACCACTCTTCTTCGTAAATCCGACTTTATATCAAAGATCTGGTCTTCTTCATTATCTACGTAATTAGCTGTGTAATAATGTCCCACAGAGAATAAATTTTTCTTTCGATCCTCTAAATTAATTAGGACATTATAAATTATTACAAATGCGAAAACTACCTGAGATAAGGAGCTTACATAAAATCTAAACAAGTTATAAGCTGTATAAACTGGTATCGCATTTATACCACACAAGGCAAGTATTACCACGTTGCCTATAGAAACATAAAGGGAAACTATAATAAAACCTATTGTTATAGTCTTATAGGAACGGAACCACCATTTTCTAGCCATCGTATACATAATAATAACCAAAAATAAATGTACCGATATTCTAGCCGCCAACTGTAAATCAAATATAACCTGTCCTCCAAAGATTAACAAAATATATAACATTGCAGGCACATAGCCTAGAATTCCGGAAATAAGCATAGTTGGCAAAAAATCGAAATAATAAACCATACCATTATAGCTTAAGAAGAATATATTTTCCCTTAAATCAGTACAAAACATAGTTACAGAAAATATAACCGCAAAAGCCTCTATTAGATAATGTATAATTTTTTCTTTTTTCTCTAAATTTTGTGGATAAAAATCCATATATAAACCTCATTTAATCAAACAATCACGAATTCAACTAAGTTAATTATAGCACAAAAATAGTTTATATACAATTATGCAAAATCAAAAAAGGGCACTCCCCAAAGGAAGTACCCTTAAATTGATTTATTTAGTTATTAGCATATAGTCAACTATTAATTGCTTAAGGCTTAATTACTTCTGTACGTTGAAAGCCTTCATACCTGGGTATGTAGCTGCACAGCCAAGCTCTTCTTCAATACGAAGTAACTGATTGTACTTAGCAACTCTTTCTGATCTAGAAGGAGCACCAGTCTTAATCTGGCATGTGTTAAGAGCTACAGCTAAATCAGCAATTGTTGTATCTGCTGTTTCACCTGATCTATGAGATGAAATTGCTGTATAGCCAGCCTTGTGAGCCATCTTAATAGCTTCAAGAGTCTCTGAAACTGAACCAATCTGGTTAAGCTTAATAAGTACTGAGTTAGCAGCACCCATTTCGATACCCTTTGAAAGTCTCTTAGTATTAGTAACGAATAAATCATCACCAACTAACTGAACCTTCTTGCCAAGCTTTTCAGTCATTCTCTTCCAGCCTTCCCAATCTTCTTCATCAAGACCATCTTCAATTGAGATGATTGGATACTTGTCAACTAAGCTCTCCCAGTGAGCAATAAGCTCATCTGATGTAAATGTCTTACCTGACTTTGGCTGCTTATAGAAACCAACACCCTTAGATTCGTCCTTCCATTCAGAAGAAGCAGCATCCATAGCAATCATGAAGTCCTTACCTGGTTCATAACCAGCAGCCTTAACAGCCTCAAGGATTGTTTCAATTGTCTCTTCATCAGATGAAAGGTTAGGAGCGAAACCACCCTCATCACCTACTGATGTAGCAAGACCCTTGCCCTTTAAAATCTTAGCAAGTGCATGGAATACTTCTGCACACCATCTAAGAGCTTCCTTAAATGAAGGAGCACCTACAGGCATAATCATAAATTCCTGTGTATCTACTGTGTTAGTAGCATGAGCACCACCATTTAAGATGTTCATCATAGGTACAGGAAGTGTTGTTGCCTGAGCACCACCAAGGAATCTGTATAGAGGAATATCAAGTGAGATAGATGCTGCTCTAGCTGCTGCGATTGATACAGCAAGAATTGCGTTAGCACCTAACTTATCCTTATTCTCTGTTCCATCAGCATCAAGCATAGCCTTATCTACAGCATATGTATCTGATGCATCTAAACCGATTAATGCGTCGTTAATAATTGTGTTGATGTTCTCTACTGCCTTAGTAACACCTTTTCCAAGATATCTAGACTTATCACCATCTCTTAACTCAAGAGCTTCAAAAACACCTGTTGATGCACCTGAAGGAGCTGTTCCGCGTCCGATTGTGCCATCTACTAGATATACCTCAGCTTCAACTGTTGGATTTCCTCTTGAATCAAGAATTTCTCTACCTACAACTTTTTCAATTTCTAAATAATTCATTATAGTTGCCTCCAAATTTTCTTTTAATTAGTTATTACTAACCGATAACCAACACCATTTTATCATCTAAAAAATGTATACACAATAAAGCTAAGAACATTTGACAAAGAATTAACGATAATATTTATCAATAAGAAAATGTATAGACTTATACACTTACTACAATGCCGCCATCATAGGCATATAGCGAGCTAACTCCCGCTGTATCCACGATAACAACCTCTTTAATTTCCATTGCCTTCTCAATTAACTCCTTGAGTTTTAACGCTCTTGCTGGCGCATTACAATGAGCTATAACCAAGGTCTTATTAGCTGAATCAACTGTGTCTGCCTTGATATAATCAATCATATGCGCTAGCGCTTTGTCCATCCCCCTACTCTGACCTAGTTTAACGATGCTTCCATCGTCACCCGCCATAATTGGCTTGATGTTAAGAGCAGATACCAAAGCTGCTTTTAAGTTTGATAGACGGCCATTCTTTCTTAAAACCTCAAGAGTTTCAAGAACGAAATAAGTTCCCATTCCAGCTCTAAACTTTTCAATTCTCTCAACAACCTCTTCAAAACTTAAGCCCTCCTTAACTGCTCTCTCAATCATAAAAGCAATTAAAACCTCGCCTGCAGCAGCTGATCTAGAATCAAAAACATGAACCTTATTAGTTCCGCCATCTTCTTTATACATTTCACCTGCAAGTACTGCCGCATTATAACTTCCACTTAACTTAGAAGATAATGTTACGACGTAAATGTCAGTATCAGTTACATTCTCAAATTCATCAATATATCTTTGTGGTGATGGACATGCTGAATGAGCACCATTCTTAGACTCTTTAACTCTTCTTAAAAAGTCTAACTGATCAAAGGTCTCATCATCAATTATTTCATCATCATCCACAACAAGTGTAAGAGGAACTACTGCGAAATGCTCGTCTTTTCTGTATTCCTCTGGTAAGTCACAACAACTGTCAACTACAATCTTATAAGCCATTAATCTCTCCTCCAAATACCATTATCCTTCAAGACATATATATACACATTACGTAGTTTTTAATACTAGATTATGTTATCCTAGATAACTTTGTATGTCAAGACTGTATGCTTACTCCCTAGCTTTTAAAAAGCGTCACTTTTCTTTTCCTTACATAAATCCATCATATCTCTAGCCTTTTCCTTAACCTTAGGATTTACCTTCTTTGAAACCGCTACCTTTGCTAAATAATTAAGGGCCTCATCATAATCCCCACAATTCATGGCAAGGACGCCAATAAGGAATTCAATGGATTCTTCATCCATACCACAAAGTGGTGGATACTCCTTAATTAAGGCCTCTGAAAAGCCCTTATAGGCCTCTTCTCTGTACTGTAAAAGTCCCTGCTCATAAACAATATATTTACTAAAATCTTCGTCAGATAATTCATTTTTATCTCTACCATCTAAAATCTGCTCTAGTCTTCCCTCGTATAACCAAGAGAGCTTTAGACACAAAAAGGCGCACTCACTTAACTTTGCAGGTAGTTTATTAATCGCTGTTAGTAAGGCCATCTTATAACGCACAATAGCATCATCATATGTATAAAATGGCTTATTAGACATATCAATACCTGCAAATTTACTTCCAATTACTTCGTTTAAATGAATTCTCTGGCTATCTGATACAATATCAAATTCTCTTGAAACCGCAGAATACCCACATACTGGACACATAATAACATCGTATTTAACTGTATCGATATTAGAATATCTAGGTCTTAAATCATCATCCGTGCCTATAAATCTTGCCTTTCCAGTTCTTACCTGCTTATAGGTGAAATCAGCATTACATGCGGCACACTTACATTTCTTGTCAAATATCAAATCCGATTCGCTTACTGTCTTCTTTTCATTATTACCGCCCATATTCAACCTCATCAAATATTAAATTTGTACACTAGTAGTATTTAAATTATACCATTGATTTATAAAAAAGAAAAGAGCCTGACTCCCCAGTCAGACTCTTTTCTTTCACGTTTATTTTATTTGTTACACCCTGAAAATTTCTCGCCAACCTGGCTCAAAAAAGTCAATTAATGTTTGAAGAAATTGCTCTGCTTGACTTCTTGTAAAATCTCTTCTTACAACTTCAAACAAGGCTCCATAATATGCACGCATCAAGATCTGCATATATTCTGGCTTCACGGTATTAATAGGAACTTTTTTCTCTTTGGCAATCTGAATTAAAGAATTAACATCCTTTAATTCACGCACAACAATGTCATCAAGAAAATTCTCGTATTTAGTTCCCGTTGAACAATAGATAATAAGTTTAAAAGCATCAAAATCTGCGTATAACATGTTTAACACGTTCTCAATACTATTCGTATCATAGATAGCCTTTAGATTATCCTCATCAATCCTTTTGATGCTATCTCTCTTCACGCTCTCGTAATAGTTATTGAATTCATCCATTGCAGGTTGTACCACTTCGTCAAACAGCGCCTCTTTGTTTGTGAAGAGCTTGTATAACCCTGCGACACTAATTCCCACGTCGCTGGCAATGTTACGCATGGAAGTGTGCTCAAAACCGTTCTCTAGAAATTCGAGTTTGGCTTTAGCCACGACTAAGTCTCGAACCTCTTTAGTTAATTTCGGCATTGTGCCTCCATTCACACTACGACTATATTTCTATCCCTAATGGCTTGCGTCATCGAGGACGCAATGAGTTTGGCGTAGTCCAAACTCTAGAATTCATGAAACCAAAGTTTAAATCCCAATCAGCTCTAGTTTTGAATTCTTTCTTTCTCCCTACATATATCTACTTAAGTTCTAAGGGATCCCACCCCACTTAGATACTCGTATTACAGCAGTAAAGTGTTCGTTAACACTGTTTACAGTATAATTTACTGAATTTAGACGGTCAAGGGGGGTTTTTACGTTGAAACATTTGACTTTCAAACTATTCAACAAAGCAAGATTTTATCTAAGTTTGTTATTTATATACCAATAATATAGTTTCTTAAATTACCCCCTTTTTGTATCTGAATTTGGGGGTAAAAGGGGGTAGATATAACAAAAATACCCACCCCCTTTTAGTCCTTATAACAAAAAATCATAAAAAAAGGATTAGTTTTTATACTAATCCTTAGAAAAAATTCATCATACTATTCACTGTTCTAGTAATCTTCGCTATGTCTTCATAGCTTATATGATCTATTGCTTTATATTGTTTAGCCAGTAGATTGATACGTCTTACCTGATCACAGCATGCATATCCTTTTATCTTCTCGCCTTCAACATAAACATGTTTGTCATTGTTTTTGTCTTCATCAATTATAGGACACACCATTACCTTTGCATCCCTAGCATTCTCGTTATTATTAATTACTAGCGGAACAAAATCAATTCCCACTACTTCAATAATATCACCTTGTTTAATATTTGCTGCCATCTAATCTCCTTTGCTTTTCGCCAGCCTATATTTAACCTTTACATTACTATCTTGTTGAATCATTCTCAATTATTTCGTAGCCAAGCATTACCTCGTTAGCACTAATAGGTATCTCTCTAATTAAATTTAGTAACATAGCAGCACCCTTAGCACCAGCCTCTTCATAGTGATACTTAACTGTTGTAAGTGTTGGCGTAATAGCCATTGAAAAGTCAGAATAGTCGTGTCCTACAACCTTAACGTCTTCAGGAACTCTCTTTCCTCTATCCTGTAAATACTTTATTGCACCTACAGCAACTCTATCTGAGGCACAGACAACACCATCAAGATCCGGATAGTTACTATACAAGCTCTCCATGATTAAATATCCAGATTGCTTTTTAATATCGCTAGTACTTATCTGACTGTCTTCGCAAGGCAAATGAGCATCCTTTAAGGCCTTTATAAAGCCCTTTCTTCTCTGCTTACCATTGGAAATGTCTGCATCATTAAAGCCAATAAAAACAATTCTTTTACAGGCCTTCTCAATTAGAAAATTAGTCACCATATAAACTGCTTGGTAGTCATTATAATAAATGCAATTGCAGCCCTCTACATTCTGTCCAATTATTACCACAGGACATTTCAATTTATCAATTGCAAGTCTATGCTTGTTAGTTACCATAGAACTTAGCAATATAACTCCATCCACTCTATTCTCATTAAAAACCTGAAGGTACTTTAGTTCCTTAGATACATCATCGCCAGTGTTTCCAAGTAATAATTGATAGCCTTCAGTTTCTAGTCTATCCGATATGCCATTAACAACTAAGTTAGTTGCAGTGGAATTAAGTCTTGGAATTATAACGCCAATTAGCTTTGTCTTCTTAGTTCGCAAAGTTTGTGCCTGAGGAGATGGGACATAGCCCGTCTCCTCAACCACTTTCCTTATTGCTTCTCTTTTTTCATCAGAGACATAGCCATTATTAAAATACCTAGAAACAGCTGCGTTAGATACGCCTGCTAATTTAGCTATTTCATTAATCGTCATATTAATCCATCTCTCTAACAATCTTTCTTAATTTAAGCACCATTGAAGGTGATACTGAAAGCTCATCAAGTCCCATCTTAACAAATTCTTCTGTAAGCTCTGTATCAGCTCCTAATTCACCACAAATACCACACCAGATACCTGCCTTATGTGCGTTATCTGTAGCCATCTTTATCATTCTTAAAACAGCTGGATGATGTGAATCATAGAAATCATCTAACTTTGAATTCTGTCTATCAATGGCAAGTGTGTACTGTGTTAAATCGTTAGTACCAATACTAAAGAAATCAACTTCATGAGCAAGTTCTTCACTCATAATTACAGAAGCAGGAGTTTCAATCATGATACCCTGTTCTGGAATTCTAAAATCAATACCAAGTGATGTAAGCTCATCAGCCACTTCCTTAACAATCTTCTTAATCTGCTTAACTTCATCCACCGAAATAATCATAGGATACATAATAGAAATATTACCGTAAACAGCAGCTCTTAAAAGAGCACGTAACTGAGTCTTAAAGATATCCGGCTGCTTTAAGCAAATTCTAATAGCTCTATAACCAAGAGCTGGGTTATCTTCTTCACCTAAGTTGAAGTAATCAACCTTCTTATCAGCACCAATATCAAGAGTTCTGATAATAACCTTCTTATCAGCCATATTCTGAGCAACCTGCTTGTAAGCTCTAAACTGTTCCTCTTCACTTGGGAAATCTTCTCTACCAAGATATAAGAACTCAGATCTGAATAAGCCGATACCTGAAGCATCATTCTCTAAAACAAGTGCAACATCACTAACAGCACCGATATTAGCATAAATGTTAATCTTCTTACCGCTCTTAGTTACATTCTCCTTACCCTTTAACTGATTAAGGAGTTCAGCCTGTTCCTTCTGTTTCTGAATCTGCTTCTTAACTTCGCACTGCATTTCAGCAGATGGATCAAAAGTTACTTCACCCTTAATACCATCAACTACAGCAAGTGTACCATTCTTAATCTTAGATAAATCCATATCTACTGATACTAATGCAGGAATGTTCATCATTCTAGCAAGGATTGCAGTATGTGAATTAGTTGAACCATGAACTGTTACGAAGGCAAGAATCTTCTCCTTATCCATCTGAACAGTCTCACTAGGAGTTAAATCCTCTGCAATAATTACAGATGGTTCCATAGATGAGAAGTCAACCACTTCATTGCCCTGTAAAATGTTAATAAGACGGTTTGAAACGTCTCTAATGTCTGCAGCTCTAGCTCTCATATAATCATCATCCATAGCCGCAAACATCTCTGCAAAATTATCACCTGCAACTGCAACTGCAAATTCTGCATTAACATTCTCTGTTCTAATGATATTCTTGATAGAATCGTTATAATCCATATCTTCAATCATCATCTGATGAGCTTCAAAAATAGCAGCTGAAGCTTCACCAACTTCTTTTAATGCTTTATCATATAAAACACCTAACTGCTTAATTCCTTCTGCAACAGCAACATCTACTCTTGCAACTTCAGAATCTGTATCAGTAATCTTTTCACGAACTACTGGTTTATCTTTCTTATCCAATACAACTACGTTACCCATTGCAACGCCCTTAAATACTGATTTACCTGTAAATTTATCCATAATTAACCTCGATTCTTTAAATTATAGATTGTTCTCAAAGAAGTCCTTGATGCTAGCAAATGTAGCTTCTTCATCTCCGCCTTCTACATTAACAGTTACAGTATCGCCACACTTAACACCCATTGCCATTAAAGCCATAAGTTTTGTTGCTTCTGCTGATTTATCGCCCTTGCAAACTGTGATCTTAGAATCATAGTTCTTAGCTTCCTTTACTAAAAGACCTGCTGGTCTAGCGTGAATTCCTACTTCGTCTTTAATTACATAATCAAATGATTTCATTTCAAAACCTCCAAAATTAATAATCTATTAATCAATGTGTCTCAACTGAAAGCCTTACATTTCATACGTTAAGCCCCCACTTAATAAATATGCAAATGTGAAAACGTTTACAGTTCATACTAAAATTATAACATGTGATTTTTTGTTGTAAATTGCTGTTTTCTATATAATCACATGCTATAATTTGGTAATTATGCACAATTCAATTTATTTATATTTAAGAAAAATTGAGTGTTTATGCTTATTTGTGAGCGTTTCTCCCGAAAGTCTTTTCTACGCTTTCTAAGAGTTTTTCTGGTAAAAATGGCTTCACAATATAATCATTTACGCCTAATCTCTTAGCCTTTAAAACTGTTTCTCTGTCAGCGGAAGATGTAAACATTAAGATTGGAATTCTATTCCATTTCTTATTTTGCTTAACTAAGGACATAACCTCAAAACCGTTCATCATTGGCATTTCAATATCTAACATAATAAGATCCGGCTCAAAATCCTGAATCATATCAATACCATCAATTCCTGAACTTGCACATTTTACCTCATACTCATCCTTTAAAACGTAATCTGCAAGCTTTAAAATCATTTTGTCATCATCAATAATTAATATCTTCTTATCCATCCTTATGCCTCCTCTCGATAGCCCTTAATAACCTCAATAGTACTCCTATACATAGATAAAAATGCTCTTGCATTAGACTTTATATAGTCTAAATCTCCTCGTTTTAACGCCAGCTCTAAATCCTTAGCACTTCTTGTAAGCTCCATAGCGCCAATGGTTTGAGATGTGTTTCTAACAGAGCGAAGTGTAAGCAAGAATGCGTCCCAATTTTCTACTTGAATGTAAGTAAGTAAATCTCCAATTTTCTCATTTTCTACATAAGTATTTAACATATCTTCATAAAAGGCTACATCATTCATGCAATACTTTAAGCCCATCTCTACATCAAAGCCCTTCAAACCCTTTTCAAGCTTAAGGATATCCCCTCTTTGAGGTTTATTCTGAGTGTGCTTGTTTTCCTGTTTGCTTGGTTCGATTTTTTTTGTTACATTAATAGGCTCTACTCTTTGTTGCTTGTCTTCCTTAACCAAATTTGGCTTTATCTTTGTAGTTTTTTTCGTGTCTTTCTCGGCTAATTTAGCCTTCTTTTGTACTGGCTTCTTTTCTTTAACCTCCTTAGTTATAGGCATCTCTGCCCTGTCTTTATCCTCCTTAACGAGATCTAACTTAACATCACTTTTTTTCTTTCCCTGTTTTTTAATTTCAAGCCCTACCTCTGCTAGTTTGTTAGCAAGCAAATCTTCTTTAATATCAAGCTCTGCCTTGGTTTTACTAAAATCCTCCTCCATTATAAGAGGTTCCACCTTAGCAGGCTTATCAACTCCTTGTACTACTCCAAAGGAAAATGTAGTGCCCTTTCCATACTCGCTCTTAAACTTTAATTTACTACCCATTAAAGAAAGAAGTCGAGTAGCAATATTTAGACCAAAGCCTCGGCCCTTTGCATTTTTGTTATAACCAATAATTCCTGATTTCAGGCTCTTTTCTAGACTCTCTCTTTCTTCTGGCCTCATACCAACTCCAGTGTCTGAAACCTCAATGGTCATCTTGCCCTTATTCTCATCCTCCTGATTCCACAAGGCCTTAAAGTTAACTTTGCCCACTTGAGTGAATTTCAGAGAATTAAATATAAGAGAAGATATGATTTGTGAAAGTCTAGGCCTGTCCCCGTAAAGTTTCTTAGGGAAGCCCTCATCAATTTCATAATCAAAATCAAGGCCCTTTTCTCGGGCATTATTTTTACCAATCTCCACACAGTCCTCAAGCATCTCCCGAGGTGAATACTCCTCCACGTTTAACTCCATCTTATCATCTGTTAAACTTATGTAATCATTAATATTCTTAAGAGTTTCCTTTAACTTTCCTACAGAATCAATGATTTTTTCTGTATCCTTTAGGATATCCTGATCCGCCGTTTTAGCAGATATCTTCTGAGTGTAAGCATTTATCCGGTTAACTGGCGTCTTAATGTCCTGTCTAATACTTTTTAAAAATGTATCTTTAGACGCATTTAAATCTAAGACCTTATTAGTGGCCTCCTTCGCCTTATTTGTCACATCGTTTAGTTTATACATTGCCTCTATAAAAAGCCTATAATCCGGTGTTTCCATAGCAAGGAAGGTAATCCAGATACCCACTGAAACAAAGAACATAGTAAGTAAAATGTCCTGAAGGAAGAAGAACTGAATCACAAGTCCTATCAATATCAAAAACATGTACATGGCAAAGGATACCAACTGCTTTACAGAGAAACATTTTCTATTAAGCACGGCAATTACAGAAGCATACAAAAGATAATAGATAGGCAGTATAAAAACTAGGAAATAAAGAGGTCCATGCACATAGCCCTCAGTAGCATTAAAGCTGAAAATAAACCCAATAGGGATATTTACCACAAGCATTACACAAATGGCGCAAACCACTACTTTTCCTATAATTACATCCACATCTTTTTTATCACTAACTCTTACATAGGCATTGATGTATTTTGTGTAGGAATAGCCCATTAGGGCAATAGTCACAAAATACACCGTGTTTAAAAGACTGTTAAACCAGAAGGGAACAATATAGCCATATGAAATTGTAAGTGCTGTTGTTAAATCAAAAACTGTGGCTACTAAAGCCCACATAACCAAATCTCTAAAGGCCCTGCTTACATCTGTTTGTGTTACAAAAAAGTAATTCATACACAGCCATAAAACCATGTCGAATACCGCTGCAGCAATTTCAAAATCAATATTATAAGCTAGTTCCAAGTTATCACCTCCAGCCCAACATCTTTAGTAATTTCTCGTAGCTCTCCATTAGATAAGCCTGTTTTTGATGTGCAATATCTATATTTCCAGCCTTAACTCCCTGCTCGATTTCCTTGCAGAGAGCCGAAAAATTCTTAGCACCAATAGTAAGAGATGTACTCTTTAAACCATGTACAGCAATTCTATAATTATTAAAGTCATTGGCTTCATAGAATTTTCTAATATCCTCGAAGCGATTTTCCTTAACGTAATCTGCCTTTAACTCATCGTATAACTCTCTAATTCCGCCGCAATATTCCATACCCGTCTTGTCATCGATATAGCAGATATTCGCCATATCAATAGCGTCTGCAACTGCATTTTCAACGGTTTTCTTAGTATCTAGATTATTGGCATCTAATTTCGTTATATCAAGTAAGCCACCCTCCTCGATGATCTTATTAAAATCCTCGTCCTTAGTTGGCTTGTCATACCATCTATAATTCTCATGCCAGTTTTTATCCACTTCCTCATCCACGATGCTATCCGGTGGTAAATATTTTCTTATGATGGCCTCTAGCTGCAACTCCCTAATAGGCTTTGCTAGATAGTCATCAAAGCCAATGGATAGGTACTCTTTCTTAGCCCCATTAATGGCATTGGCCGTAAGCATAATAATAGGTGTTTCTCTATTTAAATTATCCTTATCCGCCTTAATTTCCTTAAAGGTCTCAACGCCGTCCTTGCCAGGCATCATATGATCAAGGAAAATCATGTCATAGTTTACATTTCTAGTAAGGGCAATGGCTGTGTTACCGTTGTCGCAGTAATCAATGTCAATATTTGTATTTTTAAGGAGGCCCTCCACTACCTTAATATTTGCCGGAATATCGTCCACCACAAGGATTTTTACATCATTTACCACAAAGGAAATGTGTCTATTCTCCTCATAGTCCTCATCATTCTTAAGTGAGGAAATATCCCCAAGAAGATCTTCTCCATCTAGCTTTTGAGGGATTGTTATGGTAAAGGTAGAACCAACGCCATATTCACTTTCCACCTCAATGCTGCCTCCCATAAGGTCTACTAGCTGCTTTGAAATAGAAAGACCAAGGCCTGTGCCCTCTACCGCATAATTTCTCTCAATATTAATTCTCTGGAAGGTATGGAAAAGATTCGATAAATCCTCCTTTTTCATACCCTGTCCCGTATCTGTCACCTGAACAATTAAGTTTATTGTGTCCTCCTCATCTGTTGGAGAATAGCCAACAAACATGGTAACACTGCCGTAATCTGTATATTTTATTGCATTTGTTAAAATGTTATTAATAATCTGACGGATTCTAATAGCATCACCAATTAAACATGCCGGAACCTTAGTATCATTTTTTAAAACCACTGATAAACGCTTACTTTTAGCCCTCATCATAATCATGCCAATACAGTCATGAATCATGCTCTTTAGATTGTAGCTAGTCTCAACTATTTCCATTTTTCCTGATTCAATCTTAGAAAAATCAAGGATGTCATTAACTATGGTGTAGAGATTATTACTGGCTTTCTCAATATCTCTTGCATAGGATAGGATTTCAGGGTCCTTAGAATCCCTTAGAATCATGGTATCCATACCAATAATGGCATTAATAGGAGTTCTAATTTCATGAGACATGTGGGCAAGGAAATTAGACTTTGCCTTATTTGCCACCTGAGCTTGCTGTTTAGCCTCATCGGCTTCCTTTTTAGCCTCTCGCAATTTATTGTTTTGAGACTCCATGATTTCTACCTGCTTTGCCAGCATTTCTGAGGAAACCCTTGAATTTTCTAGCAAAGTCTCCATAAGTCTCACAATAAGCACGATTACCATAATGATGCTATAAACTGTAATTCCGTATCTAAAGTAGGTACCCTTTACATTTTCAATATCACCAACACCTAAGCAGACATCGATAATACCGCAGGAAATGGATACAAAAAGTCCGATCTCTTCAAGTTTTAAATCCCAGACCTTAAGCCTGTGATTTTCTAGGGTACAGCATACAAAGAAGACAATTAAATCTATTACAATGTAGCTATAAGTTGAAAGGAAAATATATTTTACATCTATAGCTTTTGATAAAAAGAGACCTAATTGTACAAAGAAAATAAGGAAGGATAGCAAAAGCATCACATCATATAATCTTCTATATTTATTGCCATATTGTTTTTCGTAATAAAGTAAAAGTAAAATTGGAATCGTCATTAGAATACTGATTAAACCAGTGGTGTAGGCGGTTTCAACGTAGAAATAACCGCCTATATACTTGCTTTCTAAAAAGAAATAAAGAGTTGCAAGTAAATCAAATAAAGTAAGATATTCAAGGCCAGTATTACGGCCATCCACGAACCTGCGAATGACAGTAATACCCCATGAAATCAAAAAAGTCAACAAAATAAGAAGGTCACAAATAAAATTGACCATATTACTAACTGCGCTAAATGGCAGTGTATTCATATCATATTTTATAACGTCCTTCATCTGATAGCTGATGAAGTCTATAATCAAAAGAACGAATTCTCCAAGCAGAAGAATCCATAAAGCCTTCTTATACCCCTTCATATCAGTTCCCTCTACAATTAACACGTACTATTTATTGTTACAATTATTGTACAACATTAACTATAAACTGGCAACTTGTTAAGGTTAATTGATAATTATTAAAATGTATTTAATTCGCTGTGCTGTAATAGCTATAATATACATCATCAGTTAAGTTTGCGTTATTTGCCTCATATCTTGAGTCTGTGCAACTATGTTTTGCTGCAAGATATCCCGCCGCTGCGGAGGCATTTATTGTGTGATCAGCACTAATTGTAGCATCTGTTACAAGGAAATAATCGTAAATTTTTATCTGTTCAGTAGAAGAAACAAATGGCGCATCCCAAGTACAATCAATGTTATACCAAGTACCATCAATTCGTACCTGATTCCAAGCATGACCTATAACACTTGAACCGTTATTGGCTGGACCTGAAACGATTTCTGCCTGCACCCCTGCTAAGTAGCATAATAATGAAAATGCATCTGCATAGCCTTGGCATACAGCCACCTTGTTAATTAGCGCACCCGTACAGGTAAATAAGCTTCTATTACTTGTATCAATAGTTGATGGGTAAGTAATAGAGTCAATTAGGTAATCGTGAATTGTTTTTACCTTAGTATATTCTGACATTGAGCTAGAAATAATGCTGTTTACAATAGACTGTGCTGCGCTATATTCACTTGCTGTTATAGCTGAAAATGTATGTAATTCAACGCTAGTGCTAGCGCTATTTGAAACAGACTGTAATAGTGAAGAGTTATCACTTTCTTGGCTAACTCCACTTACTGCTGATTTAGCAACTTGTAAAGAGCTAGAAGAATTAGTTGAGGCAGCATTAGTCTCTTCTTTTATTGTAATTTGTTGGCCTGAACTTGTTGTAATTACAGTTGTGCCATCCTCAAGAGTTGTAACGGAAGTCTCTACTTGACTTGCGCTTGTATCTTCACTACTCTCCCCTGTAGAAGTCTCAGTGGATTCATCTGATGAAATTTCTTCCAAGCTTTCATCATCACTTGATTCTATTGTGTCATCGACGCTTTCTGCTGCAAGGTTTCCTGACTTTGCAGAAGATGCTTTATTGCAGGCAGTTATATTAGTGCATAAAAGCATTAAAACCAACAGTAGGCTTAAAAATCTAAATTTGCGATTACCCATATTTCCTCCTATTTCTTACGGTGTAAGATCTTACGTCTTATATATGCATATGTGTAGTCTTCTCCCTTTTCTGATAACATTTTCAAAAGGCGATAAAGGAGTGCCTCTGTATCTGGGTGCATAAGATAATGTCCCCTGCCCTGTAAATAGTAGTTTAAGGCATCAGAATCGGTATATTTGTCTTTATTGTAGATTTTGCTTGCTGCTATTCTATCGCAAAACATTTCTATAATGTATTTCTTTGGCATTGGCATGCCTTCTAGGTTGATATCCCCTGTCTTTTTTGTAGAATAATCAATCCAGTATTCATAGTGGTGTCTGTTGCGGCCCTTGTGATGAAGCCAAGCACTAGAGACACCCTCTTTTTCTCTCTGGGCATTATTCGGACTTCTATTCCCCTGGAAATAAATTACCCCCGGTATAAATTCCACAGGTGAATACTTAGAAAGGTCATGAGTAAGACCTTGATAATACATACCAAGTTTAAACATTTCCTTTCTAACTAATCTTCTATGGGCATTAACGGTATGCAAATGTCCACAAAAATTTTTCCAAAATTGAATAAATGTCATCAATTCACCCCATTCTATTTGTTCAAATCTTTTAGAATCTTTGTCTTCTTAGAGTTTATTAATAACTTATCAGCATATTCTAGGTAGTTTTTATTAGGGTTGTTAAGTAGGAATATTGCTGCATTTTCACTAAGTGTAAGGTTAGTAATAAATATAAGCATACTTCCCTCGTCTAAGCCTTCCTTAATAAAACGAATAGTATTATCTAGGTTAGAGCTTGCCATTTCTGAACTAACGCCCACTTTAAGCTCTAAGCTCATATCATAATCTGTTCCTGAATCCTTTGCTTTTTTAAGCTCTTCGGCACTTTCATTGGCCTCTTTAAAATCTCTATCTAATCTTTCTAATAGCAGATTAATAAGAATTAACTTCTCATCATATTCTGCGTTGTTTAGTCTAGCATAAACCGCTGCATCAACGCTAGCTTTTAAGATAAGTTCTATCTCATAATCTTTGCTATATTTCATGTAAAGATCATAGAAGCTTAGGAAATCCTCAGCCACTTCTCTATCTCTTAAATATTCATAGATAATGTCCTCAGTTATAGCAATTCCTAGCTCTTCATAGCTATAAAGGAGGGTACTTAAATCCTCCCAGCCTCTAGCTGTAACAAATTTTAAGCCGTCCACATCAGAGTAGACCTTATAGAAGTTATCGGCTTTTACATCTAAATAACTTAGTATACTTCTGTGAACCTTGCGATTTATAGCATAGATTTTCCAAGCATCAAGGTCAGGCTCTATATTGATTAAACGAACTCTATCAAGAGTTACAACGTCAAGCTCTCTAACCTGCTTGTTGTATTCTGATGGGTTTCCTGCAGCCACAATAATCCAGTTTTTTGGAAGCTTTTGATTACCAAAAGTCTTAACCTGCAAAAACTGTAGCATCATAGGCATAAGTGTCTCAGAAACACAGTTAATCTCATCAATAAAGAGAATTCCCTTCTTGTGCCCTGTCTTTTCCATGTATTCGTAAATGCCTGAAATAATCTCAGACATTGTATACTCTGTAACATCTCTTTCCACGCCGTCATAAACCTTCTTTGAAACAATAGGTAGACCTACGGCTGACTGTCTTGTGTGATGTGTAATTGTATAAGAAACAAGGCCAATGTTTAACTCCTCGCTAATTTGCTGCATAATCTGAGTCTTACCTACCCCTGGAGGACCCATTAATAACACTGGTCTTTGTCTAAGTTCAGGAATCTTAGGATTTCCCTGTTCATCCTTTAAAAAATAAGCCTTTACTGTATTAGCAATTTCTTCTTTTGCCTGAAAAATATTCATAACTTTCTCCTAACCATAACCTAATTATAGGCCATATAACATTCCATATTTATTTTCAATGTATTCTAAGAAGTCCTTTGAAGTTAATTCTCTAGTTGTAATCTGCTTGATCCAATCGCTAGAATCGAGTTTGTCTGCGTCTTTCCATACATTTTCAAACATCCACTTATTAATTGTATCCATGTGGCCTGTTCTAATGGCATCTGCCACATCAATCTCTTCCTTCATCTTGTTGTAATACATGCTGTTGTAGAAGTTACCAAGGGCATAAGTTGGGAAATATCCAAAACCGGAAGTCCAGTGAACATCCTGTAAACAGCCAAGTGTATCATTAGTTGGAGTAACTCCAAGATAGCTCTTATACTTCTTTGCCCAAGCCTTTGGAACATCAGCAATATCAAGCTTTCCCTCCATAATTTCCTTCTCGATTTCATAACGAATAATTATATGGAAAGTATATGTAAATTCGTCCGCCTCAGTTCTTACAAGACTAGGCTGTACCTGATTTACATAGTCAAAAATTTCTGTCTTTGAAACGCCCTTTAGTGCCTCTGGGAAAATGTCTTGCATTCTATCATAAATGGCAGCAATGAAGTTTTCAGATCTGCCGATAATATTTTCATAAAATCTTGAAACCGATTCGTGCTGACCCATGCTCTTATAGTCGAATAAATAGTAGTCCCAATCCTTATCTGGTGTGCTTAAATCAAAGAGGGCATGGCCACACTCATGAATTACAGAATACATGCTTGAGAAGAGATTATCCTCATAAAAATGTGTTGTTACCCTTTCGTCATTTCGGCCCACAAGTTCAGTAAATGGGTGCTCTGAAAGAGCATAAGTGCCCCTATTAAAGTCAAAGCCTAGAGTTTCAAGTAAGAACTTCATAAATTCTTCCTGTTGATAATCCTTTACCTTTCTAGAGGCAAAGTCAGTTCTAATAGGCTTTTTAGCGGCCTTAATCTTTTCAAGTAAAGGAATAAGGCTTTCCTTGCACTCTCCAAAAAGCTCATCAAGCTTAGCGCTTGTCATGCCTGGCTCATAGATATCAAGTAAGTTATCGTAAGCCACATCCACTGCCGACTCGTTTAAAGCTATCTTTTTAAATTCCATATCCTTTATCTTAGCAAGACTTGGTGCAAATTTTGTGAAATCTGCATCCTTTTTTGCCTCCACCCAATTTGCGAAGGCTTCGTTTTCTATATTTGAAAATTCAAGATTAAGCTCTGGGCTTATATTCTTGTTTCTTTCAATGTCCTTGTAGAGCTTGCTGACTAAAACCTTAGCCTCAGTTTCTAGGCTATCTAGCTCTTTATGTAGGGCCACTACGCAGTCCACAAATTCCTTGCTATGAGTAATCTCATAAGCTTTATTAGCAAGTAAACTCTGTAGCTCACCCTGAGCTTTAAGGCCCTTAGTTGGTGTCTTTGTTTCCATATCAAACTCTATGATTTTACTAGCGTGCTCATACTCCTCTGCTTCTTTTAGTTTTCCCAGTAAAAGTTTTAAATTGTCCATTTCCATTTCCTTTCTCGTCCTGCTCTAGGGTAGATTTATGAATTATCTCTTTGTAAACCCAAGCCGGAACCTTTATTTCCTCTTTTCCTTCATATCCTTCAAGGAATACAAAAGCCGTCTTATATTCTGGCTTTGTCTGTGGGAAAATGCCTCTTCCATCCGTAAAATAAATCACTCCGTCAGGACTAGTTATTTCTCCCGTCTTAATTAGATTATTTATATAAGTAAATGTTGGCCTAAAATCAGTGTTTCCGCCACCTTTAAGTTGGAAATCCGAGAATAGTTTTTCTATATTATAATCTCCATTAATAATTATATCATCTCTTACCAAATCATCCGCCTGTATTATTCTAACTCTTGCATTCTTAAAGAAATTCTCGCTTTGTCCTAAAATTTCTAAAGTCTTTTTTAGAAAATTTTTGACTAACTGTCCAGAAGTGGAATAACTAGTATCAATTGCAATAATAAAATCTCTGATCTTATTAGACTCCTTAGTTTCAAGGGGTTCAATAAGAGGTATATTTTCATAAAGACGAAGTCCGTAGCTGTAAAAGGCTAGGTCAAACTCGTCTGGGTTAGTCTTTAGCTCTTCATGGAGGGAGCTAAATTTAATTAGGAAATCTCTGTAGCTTGCCCCACGTCTTGCCTCCACCGCTAGATTGATGGATGCAATATCTCCTCCTTCATCACTATTTGAAAAGGACTTGTTATGAGAAATCTCCTTAGCTCTTTTCTGCCAATCCTTATAGGTGTCGTTCTCTCTTTGAGACATTTGCTTATTATCCTTTTTAGGCCAGAAGCTGTGATCGTCTGTGACAAATTCCCTAGCTAATTTCTGATACCATTTTATATGCTCTTCTGGCTCGAAATTCTTGCTATCCTCATATAAAAGCTCATAAATCTGAGAGGCGGAAACTATATTTAGATTCTTCAATCTCTCATAGACCTGCTTTCTTAAAAGGGTGAGAATTCTTTTGGTGCAAGGCTTATTAAGGCTATCAATAACCTGCTCCACGGCAATATCGCAGGCAAGATTCCACAAATCTTCCCTTCTATCTTGTCTTATCCACAAATGCCCGTAAATACAGTGCAAAATACTGTGTAAATAAGCTCTCTCTAAAAAGCGCTCATTCTTTTTAAAAATCTCTATGGTGTGTTCTGGCCCAAAGTAAAGCATTCTGCCATCTGTGGCAAACATCTGCATACCTTCCCTTTCCACAAAAGTTAGGGCTGAAAGGGCCACATCCATAAATCGTAAATCTTTATATATCTCGTCTCTTAAAAATGATAAAATCTCCTTGCCCATTCTGGCTTCCCACTGGCTTTGAGACTCATTTTTAAGCTTAAACTCTTCATCCATCTCATTCTCCTCTAAAATTTATAATCTTTGCTGAAGCCTCTAACCACTGATACTTTGTGGCTTCTCTTAAGGCTAGCATCTTATCTTCATTATTTATTATGTCCATTTTTAACAAAAATTCTAAGCTCTCCATATCCTGCTTTCTTATGACTTCCTTTAGGATTTCCGCCTTATTATCTGCAATAAAATCATAGTACATCTCTTTGTTTGCCTTTGATAAATCTACAGGATAAAGCAGTCTATAAATTGCCATTAGGGCTAGGGTATTAACAGCTTCCACGCTTACTGCTTTACTAAAGGTCTCATCATAGCCATTAATTATTAAAACTCCATTGGAAAATTGTTGTCTCGCCCTATAGCCTTCACCATCCACGTTAAAGGCAAAGATATGAGCAGGTCCAATTTCTTCATAACTCTCTGAATATTCAGGAAAGTAGAATCTTGCAAGGACGTTATCTAACTTATTAGTAGTCTCTGGCTCTTTATCCGGCTCCTTAAAGGTTACAAGTAGGCCCTGCTTATACTGGGCTAAGACATTTCTTATTCCAGTAGCATCCTTAATTTCTGCCTTTAAATTAATCTTTGATAATTTATTACAATTCATAAAGGCATCCCCGTCTACTAGGTTAAGGGCTTTACTCATTTCCATAAACTTTAGACTACGACAATTGTAGAGCGCAAAACTCTCGATTTTGACTAGATTTTCATTAAGATATAATTCCTCTAGAATATCTCCTGAAATCAGGGATAAATCTGTGTCGTAATCATCTATATCTATTAGTTTTTGTTTCGGAGCAAAGGCATATTTTCCTAAAACAAGGACCTTAAAGCCCTCTATCTCATTAGGTAAATAAACTAAATTAAGCTCGCCAAAGAGGCGCAGTAATCTAATACCCACATCCCCTATAGCAAGCTTATTATCCTTCATATATTCTGTAATTGTTCTCTCGCCTAAATCAATAGGCTTTAAATCCTTAGTTAGCACATAATCGTATGCGCATAAAAATCTATAATCGTAATAATCTATTGAAACACTGTACTCAAACACCATTCTCTATTCTTCTCTTTCTTGCATGTCTTTTACTTCGTAAGAAAGCTCTATGGATTCTCCCATTAAGTATCTTTCATAGATCTTTTCCACACGGGAAACTACCTTATCAATGTCCTCGTCCTTGACATTCATAATTAAAACCACGTACTGAGAGCTATTGTATTTTGTTGAGACATCCGAATTTCTTAGGGCGTCACTTACAGCTGCTTCTAGGGAATTCATGGCCTTTTTTAAAGTATCCAATTCAATAATCTGATTTCTACCAAGGGTAAATACCACCATCTTGGCGTTTCCTGGATATCTTTTTAAATATCTGCGAACAAAATTATATATCTTCTTAAAATCGTTATATTCAACCTGAAAAGCACCGTCCCTCGTATCTAGATGACCTTCAATGGTATAGATAATATTTTTCAATTCCACGTTACCTTCTCTTGAAGTCTCATCTAAAAACTCATCATATAAATGAGTTCCGTTTTTACCATTTAACTTAACTGTATAAAGGGCCTTATCTGCCTTTCTATAGAGCTCTTCAACTATCATTCCATCCTCGGGATATCTAACCACACCGCAGGATATAGTAGCAATATCACGATAACCTAATTCATTGAATTTCTCAATAGCCTTTTTATTAATTTTTTCGGCTAAATTCTTAATTTTTTTCTCTGATAAAAAAGACATTACGCAGATAATAAATTCATCTCCACCAACTCTAATGGCAAGGTCTTCCTTATTAATATTCTCAGAGATAATTTTACCTAGGGCGCTAAGGGCCTCATCTCCTGCAACATGTCCATAGGTGTCATTTATCTGCTTGAAATTATCAATATCCATCATGAAAATGGTCATCTGCTCGTATTCGTGACATTTTTCAATCCAAAGCTCAACCCCACCACTTCTATTATAGATGCCCGTTAGGTGATCAATCTTGGAATCGTTAACTACCTGCTCTATTGTCTCTTCGTTTTTCTCAACCTTATTTTCAAGGCCTTTTCTATATTTAAAGTCCTCAATGACTTTTTTTACCTTATTTAAAATCAAACTAGCGCTGTAAGGCTTACTAATTACTCCCTCTGCGCCAATTTCCAAACATTCAAGTTCAATGGCGTAATCTCTCTCACTTGTTAGGAATATAAAAGGAACATTCATCTTGTCCTTGCTTGCCTGAATTACGCGCACTATATCAAAGCCATCAATGCCCGGTAAATAAACGTCAATTAATAGTAAATCAAAATCTATCTCCTCTGCTAATCTAATAGCATCATGGCTTACTTCTGCAACAACTATTTCGTAATCATCCCCAAGTATTTCTTCTAATGCCTCAATATCTTCCTCGTCATCATCAACTAACAATATCTTCTTCATTGACTAACATCCTCCTGCCCCAATAGCTATGATAACTGTAGTTTCCCTATTATTTAACAAATATATATTAACACATTTTTTTGTATCTTAAAAGTAATGTGTCTTATTAATTTATAATCTTGATGAACTCCCTAAAGTTATGGTATATTTTTATATAACAATTTTACAAACAACAGTAATAATTTTTATTATTATGGGGATAGAAAGTTATGAACTTTAAACATATAGGGAAATACTTAATTGCAGTAGCAATTATTATTATATACATGCTTTGTATTATAAAGCTTGGTTCTAATAAATACGATATTAAAAATGTTTTTCCATTCTATAATATTGATAGTGGATGGACAGTCACAGAAAATGGGGAGAGTCGAGAAATTGAGAGCCTTTTTAAGGCTAGCATCGGTCTAGTAAATAAGCACGATTCCGTTACAATTACCACAACAATTCCAGATATAAGCGAGATTGTGTCGCCTTGCATCTCTTTTAAAACAATACTTTCTACAGCTGACGTTTATTTAGATGGCGAGCTTATCTATAGTTATGGCCATAATACTGAGGATAAAGGCCTTATGGTTAATAAAAGCTACCACTATGTACCTCTGTCAAGTTCAGATAGCGGTAAAACCATAAGCATAGTTATCACAGGTACAGAGAATAGCGCATTTTCAAGCTTTTCAAACGTCTATGTAGGAAACATTTCAGATGTCTATAACAAATATATTCAGGTACATAAGATTCCATTTATTATAGGATTTTTCTTATGTATCTTTGCTCTTGTGCTTTTGGTGCTTTCTACTTATCTAATAAGTTCAAGCCACAAGGATCACAGTATAATTTTCAGCTCCATAATTTCCTTTCTTTTAGGAGCTTATATTCTTGGCTACAACGACGTTATTATTCTAATTTCTGACCGACTACGTCTTGGAACAGTGCTAGAATACATAACTTTACTTTACATGCCAGCGGCTATCATTGGCTTTATTATTACTGATAATATCGGCTTTAACACAGTGGTTACCCGCTTCTTTTTGGCTGTAAATGTTATCTTGCCAACAATTTTTGTGATTTTACACTACACTAATATTTGTCACATTTGTAATTTTGTTAGCATATTCCACCTTTTTGCTATGATTGAGGGTTTTGCTAGCCTTTGCCAATTCATCCTTATCATAATAAGGAAGAAAAAAGACAAAAAGAAACAGATTAATATTGAAAATAGATCTCTCATCCACAGTTATTCAGGGGATGTACTTGCTATCGGCCTTATGATTTTCATTGCCACAGCAACTTACGAGATTCTAATCTTTAACTATCAGAAATATCTTTCTCCTACTGGAGACAGATTTTCCGTGTCTGTACTAACTATTGGAGCGATTATATTTGTTATGTCACTATTCCTTAACTTCTTTTTCCATAACATCGATCACTACAATTCAAAGGCCCTTTTTTCTAAGCTTGAAAATATAGCTTATACCGATGAGTTAACTTCACTAGCTAACAGAGCCTTAAGCGAGAAAGTTTTGGAAAATCTTGAAAAGACCAATGCAAACTACGCAATTATTAGTATTGACCTTGACCAATTAAAATTAATAAATGACAATTACGGGCACACCTGTGGAGACCGCTATATATCTAACTTCGCCCGTATAATAGATGAGGTGTTTATTAACTCAACCATTTCTGCAAGAATCGGCGGAGATGAATTTTTAATAGCCCTAAAGGACGCCGACGAATGGGAATGTAGTTCTCTTTTATCCAAATTTGAAACTGCCCTAATCAAGGAAAGTGAAGCTAGTGATGAATTTACTTACAAAGCTTCCTATGGTTTTGCAATTCACAAATCAAAGGATAAAAATATTGGATCCCACGAAGTTTACATGCTTGCAGATAAGCGTATGTATGATATGAAGCAGGAACACCATCTAAATTATGATAAAAAAGGAGAGATTGAAAATGCTTAATAAGAAAAATTATCTTTCTATAGCAGTAGCTGCATTTTTACTACTAACAATTCTGTTTGCAGTTTCATACTCTCTATCTTACAACCCCCTTGGGATTACTTGCTATTTAGATAGTCCATGGACTGTAAATTATAATGATAAAACTTACACAGACATGAATTTTAAAAACATTAACGATTTAACTGCTAATGGCTTTATAAAAAAGGACGTAATTAGCCTTACTACTAATTTAGAGGATGTTAATGTGGATTTTCCATGTCTCTTTTTTACAAGTAAATACTCTGCTTTTATCGTTAGTTTAACTAACCTTAAGGATGGCACAAGCTTTGATATCTATTCTTATGACTATGATAGATATAAAGATTCTGACTTTGTAGGCTGCGATTATCACCTAATTAACTTGCCTGAGGATTATGAAAATTACGAGTTAACCATTACTATTTACGTTAACTCTGACACTGAGGCTCTACCTATATCAATGCCTACACTTTCAACTTATCACAACCAGATTAATTCCTATATTAACGACCATATTTATGCTCTTTGTATAGGTATATTTGCTGTGGTCTTTGGAATTTCTTTCCTATTTATTTCACTTATGTTTATAGGAATTTCCAAAAATTCAAAGATAGAAATCTTAACTGGCCTTTTCTGCCTAGACATTGGTATTTGGCTTCTTAGTTATTACGGACTTCTAGATTTCTTCTACGAATCTAGAAACACAACTTTCATGTCTTATATAACTATGTTTTTAATTTTACCAATTACATATTTAATAATTGACACAGTGCATCCAGCAAAAAATAAGCTGTTTTTTTCAGCCGTCAGTTTTATTAACATTTTCATACCAATTGAACTTGTAATGTTGCATCTTAATAGGACTGTGTACTTTAACGAGTCCAGGGGCATCTTCTTTATCACTGCCCTAATCACTTTCTTAATTCTTACTAATTATCTTGTTAATGATATTAAGACGATTCACAAAACTAGAACCTTTAAGAGTGCCTCTAACAGATTGCAGCTCTATGGTTTATTCTGTTTTGCTTGGTGCGGAATTTTTGAAATTGCAACGGTTAGCCTACACATTTTTTCTGAAGACATAAATTTGATTATTAAAAATATAACTCTGCCTACAGGTATTGCTATTTATATAGGCACTGTTATCTTTAACTACATTATCTTCTCCACAGAAGGTCTTGCTAGAGTTCAGCAGTATAACAAGCTTAAGGAAATGGCCTATGTTGATGTTTTAACTAAGCTTCCAAACCGCGCCGTTAGTGATTATTTAATGAAGCGCTATGGTAATTCTACTAGCAACTACTGCATCATCAGTATTGATATTAACGGCCTTAAATCTGTAAATGATACTTATGGACATACAGAAGGAGACCGTCTTATTAAGGACTTCGCCAACTGTCTTTCTGAAAATTTTGAAGACGTTGGTGTCTGCACTCGAATGGGTGGCGACGAATTCCTTATTTATATTGATACTATTAAGGAAGTAGATTTAAAGAAACGTCTTATAAATCTTGAGGAAAGCTACTCAAGTCTTGATGAGGACAATGAAAAGGGAATCAGACACAGCTTTGCCTATGGTTATGCCTTTAAGAATAATTTGGAAAATCCATCTCCTCATACCGTCTACATGGTTGCAGATCAGTTGATGTACGATATGAAGAGAAAACAGCATGAGCAGAGGTAGGACTAGATGAGATAGAGCTGCAGTTTGCGGTGGATTGTAAATTTAAGTGTACAAAAACTTCTATTCTTATTATGAAGTTCTGTACAAAAGATTATGAAAAATTTCCACTTGACTTTGCTATTAGTTTTGTGATAAATTAGACGCTGTCGATTAAACGCGCCTACAATTGTTTAAACGAACACAATTCAATAAGGTATTTATTGGAAACTATGCATTTCTTTGCAGGAACAACACTTGTTAATTACGATATTAATAAATGTTGTTTTTGAAAGGAGTGCTATTTTTATGCCAAAAACTAAATTTCAAGATTTTATTTTCACATTAATCATGGTTTTCGTTATGGTTTATGCCATGGTAGTTTACAACATCGCAGGTGATAAGGGCGGCCTTACACTTGAATGTTTCAGACTTGCAGTATTTGAATTACCTATTATGATTCCTATTGGTTTCATCTTAGAATTCTTTATCATTGGTAACTTATCTAAAATGGTTGTATTTAGACACTTAACACCAGCTGATAAACCAATCGTAATTACATTCTTTATTTCAGGTGTTACAGTTGCTATGATGTGTCCAGTAATGAGTGGTGTTGCTTCAGTATTATTTAAAGGTTGTTCACTTAGTACATTCTTTACTACATGGATTGGCCTTACAGCCCACAACTTACCAATGGCTTTCTTCTGGCAGTTTATGTATGCTGGACCATTCGTAAGATTAGTATTTAAGAGAATTTGTTTACCAATTATGTCATTAGGCAAGAAGAGCGAAGCAGAAGTTGCTGCGTAATATATAGAAAAGCGCTAGTTAGCAGGGTCGTAGAATGACCACTGCAGCGTAAACATTGAATTTATAGAAGGCTATAATCCTTTGGATTATGGCCTTCTTTTTTTATTAGTGACGCAACTGGTCTACGACGGTTGCTAGTGATGCTGGTGGGCGGGAAATCACTGTAGCTGATAGGGATTGCAGTATCTGGAGGAAAAAGCTGAAGTTAGCGGGGATTTCAGTTGCTGGTGGGATTGATTCAATCTTTTTATGCTATTTTGGAAATGTTGACCTAGCGAGAAAATAACTACAAAAAAGCAGGGTCAGATAAGAGACGACTTATCTAATCCTGCTTTATATGGGCTTATGCCCTAATTAAAATTCTTACTTATGGAATAACTTCTTTGTCTGATATACAGGCTGGCATGTTAAGTTGATTCCTAACTTCTTAAATGTGCTTACATCTACTGGTGAAAGGATTACAGATGAGTGAACCTCTGTGCCCTTAAGTTTTGAGAGTTGGTCGAGGGCCTTCTGTGCATTTTCATCATTCTTAGCACAAATTGTAAGTGCGATTAAGATTTCTTCGATATGCATTCTTGGATTGTGGTTTCCAAGTCTTTCCACCTTTAACTGCTGTAATGGCTCGATAACATCTGGTGAGATGAGCTTAACTGAGTCATCAAGGCCAGCAAGCTTCTTTAAAGCGTTAAGTAACATTGCAGAAGATGCACCAAGAAGTGTTGATGTCTTACCTGTAATGATTTCGCCTGTTTCAAGCTCGATTGCTGCAGCTGGTTCTCCTGTGATTTCAGCCTTTGTATTAGCGGCTGCAACTACTGGACGATCTGCAACTGTGATACCGCTCTTCTCCATGAGAAGCTCAATCTTATCAACGATTTCCTGACTTCCGTTACCCTTTCTTAAATCGCAAAGTGCTGTGAAGTAACGTCTAATAATTTCCTGATTAGAAGCGGCCTTTGTGTTCTCGTCGTTAACGATACAGTAGCCTGCCATATTAACACCCATATCTGTAGGTGACTTGTATGGTGATTCGCCATAAATCTTCTTAAACATACCATTAAGAACTGGGAATACCTCTACGTCTCTATTATAGTTAACTGTTGTCTTGCCATAAGCTTCAAGGTGCCATGGGTCGATCATGTTAACATCATTTAAATCAGCTGTTGCTGCTTCATAAGCTAAGTTTACAGGATGGTTAAGAGGAATATTCCAAATTGGGAATGTCTCGTACTTAGCATATCCTGCCTCAATGCCCTTCTGATGCTCATGATAGAGCTGTGAAAGACATGTTGCCATCTTACCAGAACCAGGACCAGGGGCTGTAACAACTACAAGTGAGCGCTTTGTCTCGATATAATCGTTCTTTCCGAAACCTTCATCACTTAAGATGTGAGGTACATTTCCTGGGTAACCAGCGATTGGATAGTGTCTATAAACCTTAAGGCCAAGGCCCTCAAGTCTCTTCTGATAAGCAATAGCACTTTCCTGTCCTGCAAATCTTGTTAAGACAACAGAACCTACATAAAGGCCATAGCCTCTAAATGCATCTATAAGTCTAAGGACGTCCATATCATAAGTGATACCAAGGTCGCCTCTTACTTTATTCTTCTCAATATCGTTAGCATTAATAACGATTACGATTTCAACATCATCCTTAATCTGAGTTAACATTCTAATCTTAGAATCTGCCTCAAATCCAGGTAAAACTCTCATTGCATGATAATCATCGAAAAGCTTTCCACCAAACTCCAAGTAGAGCTTTCCGCCAAAATGACTGATACGTTCCTTGATGTGTTCTGACTGCATCTTAAGATACTTTTCATTATCAAATCCGATCTTCATAAAAATTACCTTTCTTAAACTCCAACATATTATTACTTTATTATATTAATCTTTCCCCAAAATTTCTGCAAGTATTTTAGTACTTTAGCACTATATCTTTTTAGGCACATTTACAATATAATCGATATGTTGATTAAATGTACATTTAATCAATAAATTTTATACTAATGGGAGCTGATAATACATTCGGCTGAGAGGAAGTGTAGACACTTCGACCGTAAACCTGATTTGGATAATGCCAACGTAGGGAAGATCTATTCGCGTCGTCCATTGGATGACGTTTTTTTATTTTTACTACAAGTCATTAAATTAACTCCCTAGAAAGAAATACTATGAATAAAGACAAAACAATTGAAAAGAAAAAGATTCCGTGCGCTCTTACTATTGCCGGCAGCGACTGCTCTGGTGGCGCAGGAATACAAGCAGACATTAAAACCATGCTATCTCTTGGAGTTTATGCATCAAGCATTATTACTTCACTTACGGCACAAAACACCTTAGGAGTAAGAGATATTTTTAATTTAACGAGACATTTTCTTAATGAGCAATTCGACGCAGTCTTTACAGACATCTACCCTGATGCCGTCAAGATTGGCATGGTTTCTAATAAGGAAATCGTAGAGGGCATCGTAGAAAATCTTAAAAAATACAAGGCGAAGAAAATCGTCGTTGACCCAGTAATGGTCTCAACTTCCGGTTCTGTACTTTTGCAGGAGGACGCAATTTCCATCTTAGTAAATGAGCTCATCCCCCTTGCAACTGTGATTACGCCTAACATTCCAGAGGCCTCTAAGCTTTCTGGCCTTGAGATAAAGAACCGAGAGGACATGATTAAGGCGGCTTACCTAATTGATGAGAACTACTCAAAGAAATCTAATGGCAGACCTGCCATCCTAATTAAGGGTGGTCACAGCATTGAGGATGCTAACGATTTGCTTCTATATAATGGAGAGCTTACTTGGTTTGAAAATGAGCGTATCCACAACGACAACACTCACGGAACGGGATGCACCCTTTCAAGTGCTATTGCAAGTTACCTAAGTCTTGGCTACGACTTAAAAGAGGCAATTAAGCATGCAAAGGAATATATTACAAATGCTCTAAAGTGCGATTTTGACTTAGGTGCGGGAAGTGGACCACTTAATCACGCTTGGAAAATTACAGCTTAATTTTGAACAAATCGGACATGAAAAATCAGTTTGTTTTTTTAATTAATCAGGCATTATTAATTTTGTAAAAATACGACATATATAGATTACTAAAAAAGAGAGAGAAGGAAATTTTATGGAAACAAGAAATTACACAACACAGATGGACGCAGCAAGAAAAGGCATCATTACTGAGGAGATGAAGATTGTTGCAAAGAAGGAAAATGTTAGCGAGGAATTTATTAGAGCTGGCCTTGCAGATGGTACTATTATCATTCCTGCAAACAAGAACCACAAGAGCCTTGACCCTAACGCTATTGGAAGCAAGTTAAAGACAAAGATTAACGTAAACCTAGGTGTTAGTAGAGATTGTAAGGACTACGATCTTGAGATGGAAAAGGTTATGAAGGCTGTTAACATGGGCGCTGAAGCTATCATGGATTTATCAAGTCACGGAGATACAGAGATTTTTAGAAAAAAGCTTTGTAGTGAATGTCCTGCAATGGTGGGTACTGTGCCAGTTTATGATGCAGTTATTCACTATAAAAGAGACCTAAAAGAGCTTACAGCTAAGGATTTTATTGACGTAGTTAGATTACACGCTCAAAACGGTGTGGATTTTGTTACTGTTCACTGCGGAATTACTAAAAAAACAGTAGAGCAAATTAAGGCAAATAATCGTATAATGAATATTGTAAGTCGAGGTGGTAGTTTAATTTTCGCATGGATGAGCATGACTGGAAATGAGAATCCATTTTACGAATACTATGATGAAATTCTTGATATCTGTAGAGAATACGACGTTACAGTAAGTTTAGGTGATGCTTGTAGACCAGGTTGTTTAGCTGATGCTTCTGACCTTGTTCAGATTGACGAGCTTACAAGACTTGGTGAGCTTACTAAGAGAGCTTGGGAAAAGGACGTTCAGGTTATGATTGAAGGTCCAGGACATATGCCAATGGATCAGATTGCTGCTAACATGAAGATTCAGCAGACAATTTGCAAGGGCGCACCTTTCTATGTACTTGGCCCTCTCGTTACAGATATCGCTCCAGGTTATGACCACATTACAGCTGCTATTGGTGGTGCTATTGCTGCCGCAAGCGGTGCTGCTTTCCTTTGCTATGTAACGCCTGCAGAGCATCTTGCTCTTCCTAATTTAGAGGACGTTGCTCAAGGTATTGTTGCTAGTAAAATTGCTGCTCATGCCGCTGATATTGCTAAGGGAGTTCCAGGGGCTAGAGACCAGGATGACAGAATGGCAAGAGCTAGAAGAAAGCTTGATTGGGATGCACAGTGGCTTGAGGCCCTTGACCCAGAGACAGCTAAGGCTATTAGAAATTCAAGACTTCCTGAGGATGATCACTCAGAGGCTTGCAGTATGTGTGGAAAATTCTGTGCAGTAAGAAGTATTAATAAGGCTCTCGCAGGAGAAACAATTGATATTTTATAATGAATCAAAAAGGAGGAAGTAAGACTTTTAGTTTTACGAAAATGTTATGTTCTTTTTAAACAACGGGGATGGTAGTTATTCCCTAACTTCAAACGGCTATGCATTAATAGCATTTATTCTTTTTGCAGTTTTAATCGCTATTGCATTTTTAGCTGGAAACAATAAGAAATTCAGTCCTAGAGTACTAATCTTTTGCTCTGTGTCTATTGCACTTGCAACTGTTTGCTCTATGATAAATCCATTTAAGTTACCAATGGGTGGCTCTGTTACTGTATTTTCAATGCTCTTTGTTACAATCATCGGCTATTGGTACGGCCCAGTAATTGGTATCCTAGGCGGTGCAGCTTATGGACTTTTACAGTTTATTATTGACCCATATATCCTAAGCATTCCTCAGGTTTTCGTAGATTATATCTTCGCCTTTGGCGCTTTAGGTATTTCCGGATTTTTTAGTAATAAAAAGCACGGTTTAATTATTGGTTACATAGTTGCTATCTTTGGAAGATATTTCTTTGCAGTACTTTCAGGAGTAATCTTCTTTGGCGCATACGCAACAGACTACGGTTTAGGTCAGTTTAATGCCTTAGTTTACTCCCTCATCTATAACATCACATACATCGGTGCAGAGGGAATTATTACTGTAGTTTTACTAATTCTTCCAAGTGTGTCACAGGCCTTTAATTTCGTTAAAAAGCAGGCTATACAGACCGTTTAATTTTGCAGTGAATTTCGAGATATATTTTCATAAGTCTTAATAAAAATATATCAAAAAAATTCAAAAAGTAATTGAAAAATTTTATAACTATGAGATAATATAATTCGTGCCTAGTTTCCATTAGGTGCGAATTATATTTTTTTATTTGAATAGGGTAGATATAAAATGACAAAAAATGAAAGACATGCTTTAGTTATATTGTGCCTTATTGTACTTGTTATGGTATCTTCTGTTTTAGTTATGAAGGTCTATGCACATTTTCAAAATACTTATAATCAGAAGAATAACGCCAATACCCAAGCAGAAGAAGTCCTAAACCAGGAGGAAACTGCCGAGGTTGCCGCAGATGACGATAGCACAATAGAAACGACTTCGCCGGAAGAGATGACAAACACTGAAGAGACAACAAGCGGAAGTACGGAAACTACAACTACTACAGATTCATCAAAAGTTGTCACTAGCAAAAACCCTACTAAAGAGGAAACTACTGAAAATGCTACGAAGGCCGATTCAGATAGTCAAACACCAACAGCTAACAGCTATGCAGCTCTCACACAATACAACCAAGCCATTTTAGATGCCATAAATGAGGCAAGAAATTCAGCGGGTTTAGGCTCGGTTTACTTAGATTCACGTTTAACAAATGATGCTTTAATAAGAGTTTGCGAAGAGGCTACTGCACACGAGATAAATCATGTAAGACTAGATAACAGCGAATGTTTTAGCGTTGACAAGGGATATTATACCGCAGAAATTCTTTACCGTGGAAATACAACTGACGCATCTGTAATCGTAAAAGCTTGGCTAGCTTCAGAGAAGCATCACGATGTAATTATGGATGTAAATAGCTCTCATAGTGCACTGGGTATTGCCTTTATCCTTGGGGATGACGGCCTTTACTACTGTTGTATAGGCTGGAGATAAATAACCAAACAAGTGTTTGCATATTGTAGAATTCATGCTATAATATTTGTATCGATATACAGGTTTTATAGGAGGATTTATGAAGTTTATGCACCTTGCCGATCTTCACATAGGTAAGAACGTTAATTCCTATGAATTGATTGAAGATCAGTCTTATATACTTGATGAAATTTTGAATATTTCGGACAGCAATAATGTCAATGTAATAGTTATTTCAGGCGATATTTATGATAAGAAACAGCCTAGTGAAAAGGCTGTTTCTCTTTTTGATAATTTTCTTACAAAATGTAGCACTAAAGGCAAAACTGTAATTGCCATTAGTGGTAATCACGATTCCGATGAAAGACTAAATTTCGGAAGTCGAATTTTTTCAAATAATAATTTATACATAACTGGTTTATATTCTGGGGAAGTGCCTTTTGTGGAATTAGAGGACGAATATGGACCAATATATTTTCATATGTTGCCTTTCATTAAGGCTTCTTTAGTAAAGTCCTACTATCCTGAGGAATTTGAAACGGACTCTAACAGTTACCAGAAGGCAATATCAGTTGCCCTAAATCACCCAGGAATTGATGCTAAGGCACGTAATGTCTTACTTGCCCACCAGTTTGTAGCAGGCTCTACTGACCCTCTACTCTCTGACTCTGAAGATGCAACAACAGATGTAGGTACTGTAGAGAAGATTGGAACTAATGTGTTTGATGACTTTGATTATGTAGCTTTAGGACACATCCACATTCCACAGCAAGTAGGTCGTGAATCTATTAGATATAGCGGTTCTCCACTTTGCTACTCTGCAAGTGAAATTACAAGAGAGAAGTCCGTTCCCATTATAGAAATCAAGGAGAAGGGCGACGTTTCAATTGAATTAGTACCTTTAAAACCTCTTAGAAAGATGAGAAAAATTAAGGGAGAACTAGATAATTTAATTAGTGCAGCCAGAGCTCTTGATCCTAATGATAGATCAGATGAATTTGGGAAAAATGGACCTCTAAACGACTACATCTTTGCTACCCTGACAGATGAAGATGAAAAGCCAAATTCCTTTGATAAACTTAAGGACATCTATCCTAATCTTATGGCCTTAAGCTTTGAGAATAGTAGAACTAAAGCCCTAGCTAAAGCTGAGGTTACAGATATAAGTATAGATAAATCCTTTGAGGAATTGATGTCTGATTTTTACAAACAGATTTTAGGAAATGAAATTGATGATGAGGATTTAGCTTGTTTAAAAAAAGTAGCTAAGGAGGCCGGAATTATTAATGAAACCGATTAAACTTGAAATATGTGCCTTTGGTCCATATATTGATAAAACAGTTATAGATTTTAGTAAAGACCTTGGAGAACATGGTCTTTACCTTATTTGTGGTGATACAGGTGCAGGTAAATCAACAATTTTTGATGCCATTACTTTTGCCCTTTACGGAGAAGGAAGCTTAAAGGATAAAGAGAAGAAGGCCTTTCGTAATGAGTTAGCTGGGCCTGAATTAGTATCTTACGTGGACTTTACATTTTCACATAACCAAAAAATATATAACGTGCATCGTGAACCTGAGCAGGAATATGCCAGAAAAAGAGGTTCGGGAACTAAACCCTATAAGGAAGCTATCGTTGTTACCATAGATGAACACAAAACTATTGAGAAATTATCCGAGGCTAATAGATATATTGCTGAGGATTTACTTCACTTAACTTTTGAACAATTCAGACAAACTGTCATGATTGCTCAGGGGGAATTCTATAAACTACTTAACGCTGATTCTAACTCTCGTAAGGCTATTATGCAGACCATTTTCCAGACTAAGAAGTATGAGAATATGCGACAGATTATGAAGGAGAAGAAGGATAGGGCAAATTCTAACATTGCCGATGCTAACAAGCAAATTGCCAGCTATTTTGAAAGTGTTAAAGCTAATTTTAATGAAGAACTTGCTAATACACTAGCCGCCAAGAAAAAGGATTATACTGAGAATAGTAACGCCGTTGATGCTCATCATATAATGGATTTCATTGATAAAATCAACAGCTTTGATGAGGAATTTATAAAGGAACAAGAGCTTAAGCTGGCCTCAATTAATGAAAATTATAACAAAGTAAACAAGGAGTTTATTACTGCCAATGAAACTAATAGTCTTCTTGATAAGCTAGAGGAATTGAATAAAAAAGACATTGAATTACAAGCTAGAAAAGAAGAAATTAGTCATAAGGAAGAAAGCTATAAAATCGGGCAAAAGGCCTTAATTAAAGTTAAACCTGCAGAGGATAAATACCTTGAAGCTAAAAAGCAATACACTAAGGCCGGAAACGATTTAGAGCTCTTTCTAAATTACCATAAAAATGCCTTAGAAAAGTTTAATGAATGTAAAAAAGCACTAGAACTTCACAAGGACAGTGAAGATATTATTTCTAAACTTAGATTAGATATTCACACTCTTTCAGAGAAAGAACATTTTTATAATGATAAGAATACTATTAATAAGCAAATCGCTGATAAAAGTCAGGAAGCTAATCGCTTAACTAAAGAGTTAAACGATTTTGAAGAAAAACGACTTAAATTAGAAGAAGAAATTAAAAATACGCAGGATTTAATTAATAAGAATGAATCTGTAGCCCTGGATTTGCAAAACACTAAGATAAATTTTGAAAAATTAACACAGGCAAAAGAAGAGCTTTACGACCTAATTAATACTAAACTAAAGGATATCTTTAAGTTTAAGAAGCAGTTTATTAATGCTACTTATACACTTGATGAACAGAATAACCTTTATATTAAAGCATGCGAGGACTATGGTAAGCAATATAGCGCCTATATGAAAAACCTCGCTGGTATTATTGCTTCCAAAGAATTATTTGAAGAAAAACCTTGTCCTGTTTGTGGATCTATTCATCATCCAGAACCGGCCAAATTAACAGAAACTGTTGTTACTTCAGAGGATTTAGAGAAGCTAAATAAAGCTAATAACGAACAGCTTGGAAAACTAAATAATTATAAAAGCAAAATGGAAGGTATTCTAAAAGACTTAGCTAATAAGTACGAGAATCTTCTAAATAGCTATAAAAGAATCTTTGATACAATTAATGGTTTACCTGCTTTAAAGGATAAAGATTACCTAGGCCTTGAAAAACTAACAGTAGGTAAACTAGCTCCTAGAGAAGAGGAGGCAGATAATGAATTAGAAGCTATATTAGAACATGCCTATGAATTGCTTACTAATACTATTACGGACCTACAAGCTAATATAAAAAAGCTTAGTGCCCTTGCTAATGAATATAATAAAGCCAAGGAGAATTTAGCAACTTATCAAGTTTTACTTGATAAGCATAAGCTTTCAAAAGAAGAACTTACTAATAAATTAGAGGCAGCTAAAACTACTATTAGTAAGCTAGAAGGTCAATTAAATGCCCTTCCTAAACTAGACTTTGATGATATTGATATGGCAATTGCCAAACGTGTGGAATTGACTAATAAAGCTAATGAGCTTGAGAATAGCTTTAAAGCAGCTAAGAACAACTACGATTCAGCTAATGAAGCCTTAACAAAAGCTTCTAGTAATTATGACAACGCTAAGAAAAATTATGATAATGCCAATCAAAGTTTTCTTAATAACTCAAATGCCTATAATGAGGCTATTAAATCTCAGGACTTTGCAGATGAATTAGATTATCATACACATTTACTTAGTGCTGAGGATTTATCAAAACTAAATAGCGAAATTAACAGCTATAAGAATGAATTAAGTTCTAATAAATCCTTACTTGAGGATACTAAAAAAAGCTGTGAAGGCAAGACTAGAGTTGATATTACAGGCCTTAAAGAAAGTCTTGATAAAGTTAAACTTGAGCTTGATAAAACTAAACAGGATATAACAATTGCTAATAATGAAATTGATAATAATAACAGCACTAAAGCAGCTATTAATAAGAGCTTTAAGAAATCTGAAGATCTTAGTAATAAGGCTATCAGATATAAAAGACTTGATGATTTACTTAGCGGTCAGGTTGCTGGTTCTAATAAATTGTCCTTTGAAACCTTCGTTCAGTTAGAAGGTTTTGAAAAAATTTTACAAGCTGCTAACAAGCGTCTATACACTTTGACCAATGGACAATTTGAATTTAAACGACACTCAGAAGGCAACAAAGATTTCCTAAAACTAAATATGCTAGATAGCTATACAGGAAAAGAAAGACCAGTTGGTAACTTATCTGGTGGAGAAAGCTTTAAGGCTTCCCTAAGTCTTGCTATAGGTCTATCAGATAGTATTAGTCATTCTTCTGGTGGTGTTGAACTAGATACTTTATTTATTGATGAAGGTTTTGGTACTTTAGATGAGAAGTCTTTAAGAGATTCTATGGCACTATTAAAAGAACTCTCTTCTGGCAGCAAGCTTGTAGGTATTATTAGTCATAGAGAAGATCTAAAGGATAATATTAAAAAGCATGTAATTGTTACTAAGAACAAAACTGGTGGAAGCCATATAACTATTGATAATGGAATTTAACTCAGTCGGGGTACAAGCTCCGACTGAGTTAAAAAAAGGAGACCAGATTTGAAATATTTATCAAATCTGATCTCCTAATTCTATTTATTCTACTGTTCCTTAGAATACTTCTTTTTTAGGCTTGTCATTAAGTCCACAATTCTATTTTTGGCATCAAAAGAATATGCATAACCATGTAGTGACTTAGCTTTTTGCATTAAAGCTTTAGAATTAGCCCATACTAAAATTGCTGATTTACCCTTACCATTTTTAGCTTCTTGAATAAGGTTGGCTGCAGCACTATTACCATCAAAAGCAATTACCATAGATGGACGACGTTCAAAGATTTCATAGTTGAAACTCTTATAAATACCCATTGCCTGTGCTTCTGTAGATACCCTTACCTTAACACCGGCCTTCTTAATTTTTTCAGCTTCATGTTTTGTAAGTACTGCAGGTACAAAAGAATAAATTCTAAAATTCTTTTCATTATGTTCTAGAAGATACTTTTCATAACCTGAAATCTTGTGACCTATCACAAAGCAAACTTCCTCTGGATTTAAGTATTCTAGCATTTCGTCAATCTGCTTTGTAGCATTGGCACTAAGCTTAGTAGCTCGGTTTTCTGTATTAAAGCTTCCACCAACCAAGACGATTGGGAATCTATCCCATGTAATTTCTTGAATCTGTTCCTTTAACTCCTTATTAGAATCATACTTAAGCTCACGCTTTGACTTATTAGATTTAATCTTAACTGTCTGCATCTTATCAAGTAAAACTTCCTCAAAATCCTTGTTCTTAACAAGTCTTTCAAAGGCTGCCTTCTTATCAGAATAGGCCTGCTGACTTTCTTCAATAATCTTTGTTTCGGCATCCTTCATAAGCTGCACTTCCCTTTCGGTTAGCCCAAGCATTTTCTTTAAAGACAATTCTTCTTCAATAGCATCTGTACCGTAAAGTGCTGCTCCATCGGTACCTTGTACACAAGCAATACCATTCTTTAAATACTGCTTTAATGGGTGGTTAGCAAGTGTATTTAGATTATTAAGTCTTACATTACTTGAAATCTGGAATTCTAGCACAACATCATTTTCAATTAACTGCTTTAGGGTGTCCTTACCCTTCTTACTTGTAAGACTATAAGTGTAGAGTCCATGTCCAAGACGCATCTTTGGCATCTTCTGGCCTGGTTCAAGGGAATCCTTAACACACTCAATTGAGTGTGCAATGTTATCCTTCTGACTATCATTCTCTCCAGCATGAACTCTAATTACAAAGCTTGGATCAGAAGCGGCAATCTTAACTAATTCCTTAAATGCTGGCTTTAAAGTAATAATATCGTTGATTTCTTCACCAACAAAATCACAACCTGCCACATAAGGGTCTAGAGCTGTTGCCTTTAAAACCTCTAAGTTTTGCTCAAGGTAATTATCAGGTGTTATGGCATCCTTAATAATTGTAAGTGGAATTCGTCTCATAGCTGCAAGGAATCTAATCATTACACCTGTTTCCTGATAGATACTTGGCATAACCTCATGTACCTGACGTAACATTTCTAATGACTCGTATTTCTTAACTAAAGTTGTATCACTGATTTCTGCATAAACAATTCCCTGTCTTTTGTAGCTTCTTGCAATCCAAAGTAACTTATCCTGGAAAATTGTGTTGTGGCAATAAGCTGGATTTTCTCTATCACGAATCATCTGTGAAAGCGCTGCTCTTACATCTAAATCCGGTATCATATCCTTCTTAGCTAAACTTATCTTCTCTTCGCTTTCAACACCCTTACAGAATACATATCGATAAATGTATACCTTCTCTAAGTTAGTAAATACAGCTTGTCCATCCTTAATAACTGCAAGAGAACCTCTGATTTTTACAATATTTTCTTCTGCATTATCCAAGTTATTTAGAATTAAATCAGCAAAATTAATAAATGTGTTGTCGTTGATTTTACGATCAAGATACTTGCCCTTAAGTTCTGATGTTACAAACTGTCTTGCAACTTTTTCTCTCTGCTCTTCTAACTTATCCCACTGACTCTGAGTCAATTTAAGGTCCAATTTTTTCACATAATAAAGTGGATATCTAATCTGATGAGCAATACCTAAGGCAATTAGCACATCGCCTGTTAAATTGCCGTTCATATGAGTATGAAGGTCTGCTCTAAATTTTAAATCCTTACGAATAAAAGTTTCAAAAAGTGTCTTATCTAGTGGAAGTAGAGCCTCCTTTGACTGACTAAGTAAAGTCTTAGCAATTGCAGGTATTGTGGCCTTTACCTCAACTCTTCCATCGGGAAAGATTCGCGCAATCTCAGTTTCCCCGAATTTGAAAATGTAATTCTCCTGATTGTTACCATCAATAAAACAAGGGACTTCCCCTTTAATAACAAACATATCCTCTTCATCTTTAGTAAGCTTCAAATCACAAATCTTGGCAATATTGCGAATTAAATTGCCAGAAGCATGATTTGGCGTTTTTAAAATGTAATAGATCCTATCTAAATCCTTATATAGATTTACGATAATATCTTTCTCTTTATCAAGAAAAAACCAAGCAAAATAAGTCATCTTGTAAACCTTTCTATAAACTAAGTTAATGTGTTCTAAAATTTAATTTCATTTATAACTTCCGTTAAAAAATTAATCCATTACAATATCAGTAACTTCGGCTCTTATTACCTTTACTAAATCCTTAGGATCAAGTTCAAGAGTTAAGCCCACTCTACCACCACTAATATAGATTTTATCATAATCTAAGCAACTACTATGGATTACAGTTTTAAAACTTTTCTTCATTCCTAGAGGACTACATCCACCTCTAATATAACCTGTAAGTTTAGTTAAATCCTTTACATGAATTAATTCTACATTCTTCTCGCCAACAGCCTTAGCTGCTTTTTTAAAATCCACTTCAAGAGCTACAGGAATTACATATACATAGTGTTCTCCTGACTTTCCAACAGCAACTAAAGTCTTAAAACTTCTATCTGGGTCATGACCTAGAATCTCGGCTGAATGTACACCATCTGTAAATTCCTTAGCATCATAAGTCTCTTCTGTATATGCAATTTTATTTTTTTCCAAAAAACGCATAGCGTTTGTCTTAGCTTCTTTAGCCATTATATCACTCCTTATATATATTATGATATCATACCATATTATTTTTATTAAGCATTGTAACAAAATTGATAGTATTCTTCCATTAAAATCTGAGTTTAAATCGAGTAGGCTGACTCCTACTCGATTTCGCACACGAACATTCCGCACTTAGTGCTCCATGTTCTTACGACCGGCAAATGAATTTGTATGCAAGCATCCATTCGCTTGCCGGTCTTGTGCAACAAAAAACCGAATTTAGATTTTCAAATCTAAATCCGGTTTCTACATTTCTATTATCTTTATCTTACAAATTTACCTTAAAAAAGCCATATAACAAGTGCAAAAACAATAACTGCAAATAACAAATATGCAATTGATTCTATGACTTTTTTCTTAATTTCTTTTTCTTTATCTAAACATATTCTTACAACAACTACAAACACAAGTAAAAGCATCAATAGCCCAACAGTTCTATGTGATAAGATAATATGTTTTTTATTTGCTATAAACATAAAAACTAGAAGTGATAAATATATCAAATCAAATATTCCACTTATTACTCTTCTCTTCATGTACTTTATCTCCTTTTTATCGTTTGTTAGTACTAACAAATGTAAGTTTAAACTATTTAAAGAGCTATGTCAACTATTATAATTTATTTATTAAAAAAAGAGACAAACGATTTTGTCTCTTTTTTCAAATTTATTATAAAACAATCTCTTATTTAGCAAAATTACAGCAAGCAAGTAAAGTAAGCATCTCTGTAATCTTTTCCATAGATTCTACGCATACATATTCGTAAATGCCATGGAAGTTATGTCCGCCTGCGCAAAGGTTTGGACAAGGTAAGCCCTTATATGAAAGAGCTGCACCATCTGTACCACCACGAATTGGAACTACCTTAGGCACTACATCTAACTTCTTGAAAGCTTCAACTGCGCCATTTACTAAGAACATGTAATCTGGCTCAACCTTTTCTCTCATGTTGTAGTATGTATCTGAAATATCAGCTGTTACTCTGCCTTCGCCGTACTTCTGATTTAAGAAGCTTGCGATTGACTTAAGTAATTCCTTCTTAGCTTCAAACTTAGCTCTATCATGATCTCTTACAATATACTGTAACTTAGCCTCGCTTGTGTTACCTTCCATGCTTATAAGATGAATGAAGCCTTCATAACCTTCTGTGTATTCTGGCTTTTCATTCTGAGGTAACATTTTCTCAAATTCCATAGCAATTGAAGCTGCATTAACCATCTTATTCTTAGCTTCACCTGGATGAACATTTCTACCAGCCACCTTAATTACTGCGGCTGCAGCGTTGAAATTTTCAAACTCGATTTCTCCTAAAGCACCACCATCAACTGTATATGCATAATCTGCACCGAATCTTTCTAAGTCAAAGTGTGCTGTACCAACACCGATTTCTTCATCTGGTGTAAAGGCAATAGCAATTCTACCATGCTTTCTTTCTGGATGATTGATGATTTCGCTAGCCATTGTCATGATTTCTGCAATACCTGACTTATCATCAGAACCAAGTAGTGTTGTACCATCTGTAACTATAAGTGACTTTCCCTTGTAATCAAGTAATTCTGGAAAATCAACAGGACTCATCTTAATGTCCTTTTCCTTATTTAAAATGATTTCGCTTCCATCATAGTTTTCAATTGTTCTTGGCTTAACATCCTTACCACTAGCATCTGGTGCTGTATCCATGTGTGAAATAAAACCAAGAGTCTTAGTATTCTCTGGATCATTAGCTGGGATGTGACCATAAACATAGCAATACTTCTCATCAAGGTAAGCATCCTCAATACCCATCTCAAGCATTTCTTTTTGTAACATTCTAGCAAGATCAAACTGTCTAGCTGTACTAGGGCTTGTCTGGCTTTCATCATCTGATGTAGTGTGAACACTAACATATCTTAAAAATTTCTCAATAACTTCTGACATATATTCTCCTGCCTTTGTATAAATAAATGTTTTTGCCTCATGATTATAGCACATTTACTTATAGTTATAAACTCTGCATTCGTAGGGCCTTAGAATTGAAAAATATCATGTCTTTTATTCGAATTATTTACATTTAATATTATATATATTAAAATATAGATAGTGGTTATCGCAGTAGCGTTACATAAAATGCTAATGGGAATTTTTCATATGAGCTAGGAGGGGAATCAAGATCATGGATTTACACAAGATACTTCTAAAGCTATCTATTATAACAATGATATTAAGTATAACTGCTTGTTCTACTTCGGTTAAATATAGCTCAATCTTCCCAAGAAATGAGAAGGGTTATCCAAAAGCAAACTGTCTTATAATTAATAAAACTGTCTACACTATTGGTGATACCTCTTTAAATTATTTTGATCAAAAAAAATACGAAGTTAACATTTCCAGCGAAAGCCTTAAAAATAACACCCTTACTGTTGTTTTACCTGGCATGTACGCAATTAACACTTGGGTAATCTCTGACTCTAATGACTATAAAGTCATAAATACTGACATAGAAGAATGTTACATTAAAGGGGTTGTCCCAGAAGGTCCTTCACCTGATCTACAAATTTTTAAGATTGAGATTTCAGATAATTGCCAATCAATTTCCTTTAAATGGACCAATGTTAATTATATGAACGAAGATTTTGAGCAAATTGAAGAAGATTCATTATTATTAATAAATATAGACTAAAATAAAGAGATGAAAATTGTTTTACATGCAATTTTCATCTCTGTTAATTTATAAATTATTACTCATACTTATAAACTCTGCATTCATAGGGCCTTAGAATATCTAGTCTATGTCCATCCTCGTAATTACTAAGTTTAAGCTCGCCCTTTAATCCTTCATATTCTTCTGGCATTTTATAGCTTATATATTTCCCTTTTAAATTACAGATTATTAAAAACTTTTCTGAAGATAATGTTCTTTCATAAGTATATACATTTTTATCCTTAGGAAAATATTCCTTATAGTCGCCCCATATGAGTGCGTCGTTATCTTTCCTTAATTTAAGGGCTTTTCTATAGAAATTTAAAATGCTCTTTTCATCCTCTTCCTGGGCTTTTACATTTATCTTCTTATAGTTTGGATTTAAGTAAAACCAAGGTTTCACAGTTGAAAAGTCGGCATATTTTCCATCAGACCATTGCATAGGTGTTCTTGCTGAATCTCTTGAACCCTCGCCAATATAGTAAAGGCGCTGGGATTTGGACTTCTTAGTATGAAAGGTCATGTATGCATTTTTAGAGGAAATATCCTCGTACTTATCGATAGAATTTAAGCGAAGGTTAGTCATGCCGATTTCCTGGCCCTGATAAATAAAGGGACATCCTTGAAGGAAAATGTAACTAGCTGCCAAACTTGTAGCACTCTCCCTCCACAGCTTCTCACTACCATATCTACTAACAACTCTTGGATGATCGTGATTCTCGATATATACGCAGTTCCAAGACTTGCCATTCATGGCGTACTGCCACTTTGAGAAGGCCTTCTTATATTTAATTACACTAAATGGTCGTCTTATAAAATCCGAGAGGAAATTATCGGCATTCATGTAATCAAAGGTAATTACCATATCTAAAGACTTCGTATCCCCAGTTAAATAAGGCATTGCCTTATCTGGACCTGTCATTGGCATCTCACCCATCTGGAAGCAATCGTAATCCTCGCAGACTTCTCTAAATTCCTTCATATACTCATGAATATGTGGTCCATGCTGAGTGTAGCGAAGTCCGTTAATCATTGGAAGCTCTGGATAGCCATTAGGAAGTCCTTCCACTTTAGATATAAAGGCAATGGAATCTTCTCTAAAGCCATCCACGCCTAAATCAAGCCAAAAGCGCATAATATCTTTGATTTCCTCACGAACCCTTGGATTATCCATATTTAAATCAGGCTGTTTCTTGGCAAAAAAATGTAAATAGTACTGACCTCTTTCTTCGTTATATTCCCAAGCTTTCCCTTCAAAAAGCGAGTTCCAATTATTTGGAAGTAACTTCTTACCTTTTTTATCTGTCTTGCCATCGCGCCAGATATAGTAATCTTTATAAGGGTTATCATCCCCACCCTTACAGCTTTCCTTAAACCAAAAATGTTCATCAGAGGTGTGATTTATAACTAAATCCATAACAACCTTCATGCCCAGTTTGTGAGCTTTATCAAGGACTTTTTTAAACTGCTCTAAATCGCCATAATCTGGGTGAATGTCCTTGTAATCTGAAACATCATAGCCATAATCTGCATTTGGCGATGGGTAAATTGGCGAAAACCAGATTCCATCAATTCCCAAAGACTTGATGTATTCTAGCTTGTCATAAACCCCATATAAATCGCCGATTCCATCCCCGTTGCCATCTGCAAAGGAACGAATCCAAATCTGATAAAATGCCATATCTTTAAACCAATTATTATTCATACTTATCCCCTTTATAGTAAATTTGGCGTGCTTTAATAAGCCTACGGCTTTCTCTGAATTTTAGCACTATATACATTTTCACAAATCAAAATACTAATTATATTATAACTACAATATTAAATAAATTCAAGAATCCCTAGCACCGAGACTAAGGGCAAAGATACACATATATTTAAAAGTATGTTAAAATATTATCTAGAATTCACATTGTGTTAATATTTATATGTTAAATTCATAAGTAGAAAATATCACAATATAATAATGAATTTTGGAGGTTTTTATGTTACAAAAGGATTTTTTATGGGGTGGCGCAACAGCTGCAAATCAGTGCGAAGGTGGTTATAACAAAGGAGGCCGCGGCCTTGCTTTAGTTGATGTGGTTCCTGCTGGCAAGAACAGATTCCCAGTTGCTCTTGGCAAGCTATCATATAAGGATTTACCGGCTGATAGTTTTTATCCGGGCAGAGAGGCCATCGATATGTATGATCACTACATCGAGGACATCCACCTTTTCGCTAAGATGGGCTTTAAGTGCTACCGTTTTTCAATGTCATGGTCTAGAATTTTCCCTAATGGTGATGAAAATGCACCTTGCGAAGAAGGCCTTAAATTCTATGATGAAATTATTGATGAGATGCTTAAAAATGGAATTGAACCTGTAGTTACAATCTGCCATTTTGATGCACCACTTGGTTTAATTGAAAAATTTGGTGGCTGGAAGAGTCGTCAGATGATTGATAGATACTTAGCTTATTGCGAAGCTATTTTTACAAGATTTAAGAATAAGGTTAAATACTGGATTACTTTTAATGAAATTAACATGATTCTTCACCTTCCATTTATGGGCGCCGGCATTTGCTTTAAAGAAGGTGAAAATGAAACTCTATTGAAGTATCAAGCTGCTCATTACGAACTTGTTGCTTCCGCTGCAGCTACAAAGCTTGCACATAGCATTAACCCTGATTTCATGATTGGTTGTATGCTTGCTGCCGGAAATTACTATCCATATAGCTGCGATCCTGATGATGTTATGGATTCAATTCTAAAGGATAGAGAAAATTATTTCTTCATCGACGTTCAGTCTCGTGGTTACTATCCAAGCTACGCTCTTAAGTTCTTTGAGCGTGAGGGCATTAACCTTGATATGACAGTTGAAGATGATAAGCTTTTAAGAGAGAATACTGTTGATTATATTTCCTTTAGCTACTATTCATCACGTCTTACAAGTGCTAATCCAGAATTGACAGATAAGACTGCTGGAAATGTATTTGCAACTCTAAAAAATCCACATCTTAAGGCTTCCGAATGGGGTTGGCAGATTGACCCAGTTGGTCTTCGAATCACACTTAACAGCATTTATGACAGATACCAGAAGCCAATGTTTATTGTAGAAAATGGACTTGGTGCTAAGGATACCGTTATTAATAAGGAAACAGGCAAGGAGCTTATTCCTGGCACTGATGAATACAAGGAAGCTCTTAAGGCTGGTCTTGCAACTGTAAATGATGATTACAGAATTGCATACCTTAAGGCTCACGTTCAGGAACTCATGAAGGCTGTGGAAATTGATGGTGTTGAACTTCTTGGTTACACTCCTTGGGGTTGCATCGATTTAGTTTCAGCTTCAACTGGTGAAATGAGTAAGCGTTACGGCTTTATCTACGTAGACAAGGATGATGAGGGAAAGGGCGATTTAGCTAGATTCCCTAAGAAGTCTTTTGATTGGTATCAGGAAGTAATTGCTACTAATGGTGAAAGTACTAGAGAATAAGATTGCGATAGAATTTTTAAAATGAATGTGAATCCGGCACATGGTAGAAATTAACCATGTGCCTTCTTTTATGACTTGGGTGGTGGCTTTAAAATCTGAGGTCGCAGAAATATATATTATTTTTTCATTTCGTCAGATAAATAATATCATCTATCTGACGAAATGAAATAAGACATACCTTTCTCCGACTGAGTTAAAAGCGACAAGTTAATAATGATATGTATTATAATTCTGGGTACATATCATAACAACTTGTCGCTTTTTTTAATCAATTATATTCATCAAATGTGCTTTTTTTATTTTTAAATATTTCCTAGGAGATATGTCAAGTTGTTCTCCATTTCTCATAACCAAAATCTCTTTTTCAATCCTAATAGTATCTTTTAAGTTCACTATTGTAGACTGATTAACTTTAAAAAAGAATTTTTTATCTAGTTTATTATAAATTTCTTTTAATGAATTTTTACACGTAAATTTATCTCTATCAGTAGAAATAACTACATTTCTTTTACTAGTCACTATATAGTTAATAGTATTAATATCAACATCTATATTTCCTAAACCAACAACATGAATTTCTATCCTACTAGAATTTTTAGTGATATATGATAATATAGCTTCAGAAAACTCTTCATCAAAAAAATCATACTCAATATAACGATATGCACCTACAAGATAACCTTCTTTTGCTCTTTTTATATCATTAGATACCAATATAATTTTTGAGTTTTTATCTAACTCTAAACACTTATAAGCTAAATCTATTCCATCCATATCACACATATTAATATCTATAACAATAAAATCATATGATATTTCTTTTGATTCATTTAAAAATTCTACTCCAGACGAATATTTTTTATAACGTATTTTTTTATTAAATACAATAATTTTATTTTCCTCTATTTTTTTTATTGTTCTTTTGATTAATTCTTCATTTAAAAACCCGTATCCTATAATAGCAATATTCAAAAACATCTCCTTTTATTAATATCAAAACAAAACTTCTCTATACATTTTTCTATTCAAGATTTTTTGTGTATATAGTTTTAATTCAATTGTAGAAATTCCAATAAATAAAATTATTGTGATAGCCAAATCAATTACAAAATAATAGATTCCATACCCTGATATAATATCAAATTCAAAATGACTTTTTAAAAGTGTAAATAAAATTATCGATACTACAAAAGAAATTGAAAAACATATAACACTGTCAATTAAAAATCCTATTAATTCTATTGCAATTATTTTCTTTTTCCCAAAATTCAAAATACCCATTAATGCAATTTCTCTTTTTCGTGTATTTAAATTTTGATTAATATTAGCTTTTAAATTAGTTATACTAAAAAACGCTAATACCAAAATAACTATAGAACTAACTATTGTAATAACTTTTGCATATTCAGGTAATATTCCTGTATTTTTTAAATCATATCTAATTAACAAATTATCATAGTTATTATTTAATTCATTTTCTATTTCTTTAAAATAAGAAACATCTTTTACAGTTGCAATGATTCTTGTATTATCAAATAATCCAAAATCAATCATATTGTTATTATAGTAATTAATTGCTTCTGTTTCATCTACAAGTATCAATGGCTCTGGTAACAAATTTAGTTTTATTTCATTATAATAATCAGTTATTTCTAGTTGTTTTTCAGTATAATTTATTTCTTGTATTCCATTTTCATCAATCGTTTTGTACGCACTATATAAAACAAAACTATCTGTTTTATTATTTTCTTTGTATGTTTCAGGTATATACAAAAAATTATCTAATTCTTCATTTGCATTTATCCCAAAACTTTTTAACATATCTTTTGTTACACCAAACATATAATATGTTATATCTGAATCACTTTGCATGTCCATATTTGTTACTGGCACTGTAAGGTCATATACACAACCTTCTATTTTGTCATTTGATCTTAAATCATTATAAATTGATTTAAGACTTTCATTTCTTGTATCATCAACTATTATTTCCATAAACTTTAAGCTGTTATTATCAACAATATCATGTTTCATAACGCCTGTCATCTGAAAGACGATACCTATTATTAAATTTATTATCAATATAAATGAAACTAATGTTACTATTGCTGAAACCGCATTTTTTAAATTAATCTTCCAAAAAATTACGGATGCCCTCATTATTCGCATATCAACTTTCCTCCTTTTAGTCTAAGGATTTCATCTGCTATACAATCAAATGAATCGTCATGTGTAGCTATAATAATTAATGAATTATCATTTTTCATTTTTTCAAATATTCTTTTTATCTTTTCTACATTTTTTTCATCTATATTTGCACTAGGTTCATCCGCAAAAATAATATCATTCTTCTTTACAATAGCTCTTGCAAGTGCTAATCTCTGTTTTTCTCCACCTGACAATAATTTTGCTTTTTGCTTTATTTTATCAGTTAATCCCAATTCACCAATCGTTTTAATTATTATATTCTCTATTTCGCTTTTGTTATAATTTGTTGTCATTAATAAATCCACAAATAAGTTATCGTATACTGTTAATTCTTCAAAAACATTAAAATTTTGAAAAACAAAACCAAATTTTTTATTTTTTTCTACAATGACTTGTCCATTATCAATATTCTGTAAACCTGCACAAATTTCTAAAAGACTTGTCTTTCCTGCTCCAGATTCTCCTTTTATTAAATAAATATTGCCTAATGAAAATACTTTAGTAACATCATTTAATATTGTTTTATCACCTAATCTTTTTGTAACTCTATCTAATTTTATTGTCATTATTTTCCTCTATTTTTCTAAAGCCTCTTTTATATATAAACATTTATATGTAGTTGACATGTCAATTGATTTAAATTTTTCATCTTCATAATAACCAGCCTTTATTCCATAACTTACATATCTTTCATCTACATAACTAATAATTTCTGCCTTTAATTCTTCTGAAATGTCTAAATCATATCTGTTTAGTAATTCTACATATTGAAAATAAGTTTCTAACTTTTCTTCTTCATTATAATCAAGCAATAATTTTTCAACATTTTCTTTTAATTTGCTAGAATTCTTTTTTTCATTTAATAAAAGATTCATTTCTAAGCCCCATACTTTACATATGGTATATTCACTATTATTACAATATTCCATAACCTTTTTACTTAATTGTTTTGTATCTATCTTTCTTATATTTGCTGCTCTAACTAACATTACAGCCTGATAAACATTTTCATCTATTATTTCTTGATTTGCAAAATTTCTCAAATAGTTCTTTATAAAACTATCATCAATTTCAATTTCATTATCAACTGCTTTCATTAAAGCTAAATAATAAATATCCTCTATAGATTTAATATTGTTCGTGTAACTATTCTCATTATATCTATAAAGCGACATTTTTAACTCATACTCATTAAATATATCCAAACCATGCATATTACACAATTCATAATATTCAAAAAATCTTTTATAACTTGGCATAATTACAGCTTTTTGTGGGAATTTTCCTTCACTATTAATGCTCTGATTATTTACAACTCTAGTAAATAAATCATTAATAATATATAAGTTACTCTCTTCTATATTTCTATCCAACATATTACCTATAATTATTTCTATATATACAGGTTCTGTAAATGAAAATTTCTCCATAAAGGATATTAAAAAATCAACATCCCTTTTACTTAAATTTAATTCTTTACTATTACTTAGAATATTCAGGATAATAATATAAGACTCTTCATCTATTGCCAAATTACCCTTTTCATATCCTTCATTAAATAAATCGCTAATTTCTTTATACAGTAATCTTATCTGACTAATATCTTCTAAATAAAAAGCCTTAATAACTTTATCCGAATAAACATCTATATTGTTACTTAAATTATTAATTTTCATATCAGTAACTATATTCTTTATTGTAGAAAACTCTGCATCAGCTTCGCTGTATACATTTGAAATTTTCCACAAATTATTCTCTTTGAGTAGACTATCTTCTTTCTTAATTTCATAATCAAGGATTTTTTTTACAAAAAAATTATCTAACTTACCCAAGTTATATTTATTAGAAATCAACGACATATAATAGATGTAGTTCACATAACTATCAACATTTTCATCACAAATTTCTGTTTCGTTTATTGTTTTTATAATTTCATCTTTTATCGTATTATACTTTTCAAGATTTTCTTCTGTAAGATTAAAGTAATAATACATTAATGTTTCATCAATACCATAAACATCTAAATATCCATACAAACTCAATTCACTTGATGACATATAACTTACGCATTGATTAATAATTTTATTATCTATTTTATCATCAGAAATTTTTGAAACATTTTTATATATTACCCGTTTATTTAAATGATTAAAAATTAATGTAACTAGGGAAATTATAATAATTACACCGATTAGCATTTTAAAAATTCTAGTCCAAGATTTTGTCATAATTCTCCTTATCTGCCCTTAGCCTTTTAGGCTAAGGACATTTATTTTTTATAAATCATTTTTTAGATTTTAGCTGTTACTGATAATGGTACTCCAGCTTTAAATGCTGTTGCAGTATTAGTTAAGCCTACATATATTGATAACCCTGTTGCATATACTCTACCTCTAAAAGAAGCTGATCTTGCACCGTTTGAGTTTATCCAATGGCCTGAAGAACCAGAAGTACCATTCCCACCAATTGAACCACTTATACCTGAAACTGAAATACCAACCCCTAATCCATATGAATAAAAATTCCATTCAGTTTTAATCCATTCAGGATTTTTGAAATTAGCATTAGTAGAATTATATTCTGCACTTACTTGGAAATCCCCACCACCATTTAAATCAGATAATGTTTGTATCCAACAATTTGATTTTAATGTTGCACTCAAAGCTGAATTTTTTGTAGTTTTAGTATTTGATGACGCATATGTTGGAATTGATGCTAAAACAATAATTCCACATAAAAGAATTGTAAATAATCCCTTTTTCATAAAGCTCTCCTCATAATTATATTTTATAGTATCTATACGTATAAATCTCTACTTTTTTTACTATATCATATTTTTAACAATTGACAATACTTAACGCAAAAAGTGTCATTTTTTTGCGTAAATTGCAAAATTATAAAAATTCATCATAAATCTTTCTTTTTAGCATAAAATTAGGGTGTCGGTTCGACGGTTTTTGCATAAAATCAGGGTGTCAGTTTGACGGTTTTTGCATAAAATCGGAGTGTCGGTTCGACGGTTTTTGCATAAAATCGGAGTGTCGGTTCGACGGTTTTTGCATAAAATCGGAGTGTCGGTTCGACGGTTTTTACATAAAATCGGGGTGTCGGTTCGGCGGTTTTTACATAAAATCGGGGTGTCGGTTCGGCGGTTTTTGCATAAAATTGTGTTGTTATTTCTTTTCGTCAGATAAATGATATCATCTATCTGACGAAAAGAAAAAAGACATACCTTTCTCTGACACATAAAAAAAACAAATCAAAAAGTTGAAGCCTCTACAAACACGAATAATGAAAAACAAAAATGAGGCGGTGGAAAAATTTCCCACCGCCTCAATAATTAAGAAAGATAGATAGTTAGCTTATTCATTGAATACCTTGTAGAGATCCTTGTAGCCTTTGGTATTCATTGTTAAATGTCTTGGAAGACCGTCTACCATCATAGGTGTATAGTCACCCTGAATTAATGGCTTTAGATAACTTACAAATTCATCTGTAACGTAGTCTCCATCCTTGTTGATCCACTCACGTGGTACAACCTTTTCGCCGTTGGCGATTCTATGAACATCATAAACACCAGTTGTAGACTGGTATGGATCGTCTGATAATCTATCAATAACTACCATCATTCCTGATAAGCCTTCATCTGCAGCCTTAATTGCTGCACCACCAACCATGAAAGCTTCGTTGATGTCAATTCGGCTTGCAAGATGTGAAGCTGAACGCTGTAATGTAGAAAACTCTACAGAACGTGTCTTGCAGCCTAACTTTTCATGAATATAATTTGCAAGATAAGCAGCTGTTCCTGTCATTTGGATATGGCCAAATGCATCTTTAGTTGAAGAGCCTGCTGAGAACTCACAAATATATTTTCCTTCTTTATTCTTGATACCTTCTGATACTGCCGCTACTACAATGTCCTTTTTCTTCAAAAGTGTTTCTACCTTCTTAGTAAATTTTTCAATATCAAATGGAATCTCTGGTAAGTAAATCAAGTCTGGACCGTCGCAATCTTCAGCCTTTGAAAGTGCTGTTGCACCTGTAAGCCAACCTGCGTTTCGTCCCATAACTTCAATAACTGTTACATTTTTCTTCTTATAAGAGAAACCAAGACAGTCGCGAATTACTTCCTTAGTTGATGTGCCAATGTACTTAGCAGCACTGCCGTAACCTGGAGTGTGATCTGTAAGTGCAAGGTCATTATCAATTGTCTTTGGACAACCAATGAATCTTTGCTTAGCTCCTGTAAGGATTGCATAATCAGATAGCTTCTGAATCGTATCCATTGAGTCGTTACCGCCGATATAGATTAAGACTTCAATATCCATCTTATCTAGTAGATGGAAAATTTTTTCATAAACTTCTTTATCTTCGTGAATGGCTGGTAACTTATAACGACAAGTTCCAAGGAATGCTGATGGTGTTCTCTTTAATAATTCTAGGTCTAGTTCGTTCTTTACGTATTTTGACATGTCAACATACTGCTCATCAAGGAAACCTTGAATTCCATAACGCATACCATATACTTTATTAAATCCTCTATCCATTGCAGTCTTGAAAACCCCAGCAAGACTTGAATTGATAACGGCTGTAGGGCCACCAGATTGGCCAACTAATACATTACCCTTCATATAATGTACCTCCCCTATATGTAATTTTACAAAAATCTCTTTAACTAAGTATAACATAAATGAAATTATTTGAATAGAGTTTTTTTAGTGTTGGTATGATTTTTTTTTAAGATTGAAGTTTAAATCCGCTTTGTTACTTTCACTAGCCCAAAACCTCAGACTCATTATGTCTCATTTCGTCTAGGAAATCTCTATATTCTTCGCCATTTACTGGGATGCGCACTTTCTTGCCCTTAAACGCTGAAAGATAAGCACCACATGTAAGCTCTAAAGTATTGATGCCATCTTGGCCGTTAGTTATAGCCTTATCTTCCTTTGCATCAGTTTCTTGATTATTAGTGCTATGAGCCTTATTAATTCTTGCAATAACTGTCTCGCCAAAGTTTTCTAGCACCTTACGGTATGGCTCGTCACCAGTTTCTGATACTAAATCTATCTCTTCGTAGTCTTCAGATAATTCCTGAGTTGAGGAACATGTTGCATTTTTAGAATACTCCTCAAGATCCCTTGAGAAGCGCCAAATTCTTAGCTTGTCATCATCAATTCTTATATGGCCCTTAGTTCCGCTAATTTCAATGTATCTTTCTTTGTGAGCCTCACCTGTTGAAAGAATGAAAACACCTGTCATACCATTTTCATAACTAAAATTAATAATTGCCTCGTCATCAACAATGAAATCATTGTATTTACCCCAGTTGATGAAGGCACCAACTTCCTGAGGCATACCAAAAAGCCACTGCCACATATCAAGTAGGTGCTGGCCCTGATTAATAAGAGCACCACCACCCTCGCCTTGCCAGCTGCTTCTCCACTCGCCAGAAGCATGATAAGATCTAGTTCTATAGTAGCCTGTATCGATTTGTCTAACAGACTGGATGCGACCAATTTCACCACTGTCTATCATTTGCTTAAGCTTTATAAAACGTGAATATGTTCTTTGATGGAAAATGAGTTCGTAAACCACATCTGCAAACTTACTTTCAGAATACATCTGTCTTGCACTTATGACATCAATTCCCGCTGGTTTCTCACAAAGCACGTGTTTACCAGCTCTAAAGGCTCTAATTGCAGTATCTGGATGGAGCTTGTGAGGTGTTGTGATTATGATGGCATCGAAGGCTGTCATTGCATTTTCATAAAGCTCATTCTCGTTACGGTAGAGCTTGACCTCGCCTTTATCTATAACGCCATCACAGTTCTCATTAAGCCACTGCGCAGCCTGACCTGATCTTGTGCAGACACAAGCCAAAGATAAAGTTTTTATTTCCCCTCTTAAAATCATCTTGGCATAACGCTTACCCATGTGACCTAAACCTATTATTGCTACTTTTATCATGATTTCCTCCCCTTTTATTTAAGTGAACAAATTCGTAAATACAAAAATCCCACAGCACTAGCTGTATGCATTAATGCTGTGGGCTATATTTATATTATACAAAAATTTAATGAAAATTAAAGAGCTTTCTTGATTGCTTCATATAAATCGTCATATTCCTCGAAAGCCTGAAGTTCTGGGTATTCAGCCTTGATTGCATCTGTAGATCTAAAGAGGAAACCAGCCTTAGATGCCTTAATCATGCCTAAATCGTTGTGGCTATCTCCTGAAGCGATAGTTTCAAAGCCAACTGACTGAAGCGCCTTAACTGTTGAGAGCTTTGACTGTTCGCAACGCATCTTAAAGCCTGTGATTTCACCATTTTCTGCTACTTCAAGTGTATTACAGAAAATTGTAGGTAAACCAAGCTTCTCCATAAGTGGCTTTGCAAACTGTGTAAATGTATCGCTAATAATAATAACCTGTGTGAGTTCTCTAAGGTCATCAAGGAACTTCTTAGCACCTGGAAGTGGATCAATCTTAGCGATTGTTTCCTGGATTTCCTTAAGGCCAAGGCCATGCTCCTTTAAGATGCCAATTCTATACTTCATTAGCTTGTCATAATCTGGTTCGTCTCTTGTTGTTCTCTCTAGTTCAGGGATATTTGTTTCCTTTGCAAATGCGATCCAAATCTCAGGAACAAGTACACCCTCAAGGTCTAAACAAACAATATTCATGTCACTCATTTTCTTACTTCCTTCCTACATTCCTAAAGCCGCCATAAAGCTTTGGGTTATGTTTAAAAATATTACGGACAAATGTATTTCTGTCGCGGACATTTAAAATTATAACATAGAAAGGGGAGAATAGAAACTGGATTTTGAAAATGTATTGAGGAAATTTTCATCGTGTGTGTACGATAAATTTCTTTATTTTTATCGTGTAGAGACGATAATTTTACTTGATTTTGTCGTGTAGAGACGATAATTTTACTTGATTTTGTCGTGTAGAGACGATAAAATAATATATAAGAGGTGATGTTATATGAATAAAAATATACTTAAACAAGTGATTCTAGAGCAACTAGAAGTCATTGAAGAAAGCACTATTATAGACAGAAACTACCGTTTCGAAAAAAATATGAATTATATTTTGGTGGGACTTCGTCGTGCTGGAAAGTCTACCTTACTTTATAAGATTGCAAAGGATCTTATTAAATCAGGTGTTGACTGGTCTCAGATTATTTATGTCAATTTCGAGGATGATAGATTGTTCGGTTTTCAAAAGGAAGATTTTAACGACATTGTAGAAGTAGCCTATGAACTGGCCGAAGGCAAGGAAATCTACTACTTCTTTGACGAGATACAGATTGTTGATGGCTGGGAACATTTTGCAAGACGAATGGCCGACCAGAAAAAGCATGTCTACATTACTGGCAGCAACGCCAAGATGCTAAGTTCTGAGATGGAAAAAGTCCTTGGAGGCCGCTATTTATCTAAGATGATTATGCCTTTTTCCCTAGCTGAGGTCCTTGACTATTTAGAAATCGACCACTCCAACAAGGCACTTTTAACTAGTTCTAAACTTGCCAAGATTAAGAATGCGACTAGTAACTATATCAATTTCGGAGGCTTTGCAGAAGCGCAACATTTGCTAGACAAAAGAGAATATATCAAGAGCGTTTACGAAAAGGTGCTTCTTGGGGACATTTCCGAACGTGAAAATATCAAGAATCAAACTGCCCTCCGCCTTATGGTTAAGAAAATCGCAGAAACTGTCATGCACGAAATCAGCTTTAACAAGCTTGCCGGCAACATTAAGGCAACTGGAGTAAAGACCTCGACAGATTCCATGATTGAGTACACAAGTTACGCAGAGAGCGCATTTTTACTGTTTAGAACAAGAAATTATGTGAATAAGTTTTCAGAGAAGGAGAGCACTCCAAGATTTTACTTCTATGATAATGGCCTGCTCAATCTCTTCCTGGTAGACAAGGATTCCGCCCTTCTTGAAAATGTGGTCGCTTGCCATTTAAAGCGTCTTTACAAGGACGACGTCTACTACTTTAAGTCTAGTAAAACCGGCATTGACGTGGATTTTTACCTTCCTCAAAAGCAGTGCGGGGTGCAGGTTTGCTATAACCTAGAATCTGCTTACGAACGAGAAACTAAGAACCTTTTTGATTTTATGGATAAATCTGAAAATGTATCGCGACTTATAATTGTGACTCACGATGAAGAGGGCACTATAACCGAGGGGAATAAGACGATAGAGGTTATTCCAGTTTATAAGTTTTTGCTTATGAATTAAGCTTAATTCTTCCAAAATGTTGATGTGTGGACATTTTTTCTTTCTAAAATGTTGATTGACGGACATTTTTTCTTTCTAAAATGTTGATGCTATCGCATAAAAGGTAAGAAGAAACACATCATTTTCATAAAAAATGTCGTGTAGACACGATAATTTCTCTTGATTTTATCATGTAGACACGACATTTTTAGTCAAGACTCGCTCGCGAGTCTTGCGTGCCGGAAAAGTATGTATTGTTTATTTAGTTTCTAAAGCAATTCCTTACCTGAACCCCAGGCATCTCCCACCTTTTCACCAAGCACGTGATATGCATTGTTAAATGGATCAAATGCGATTGGAGCTACCTTTGCGATATCGACCTTGCCCTCTGTGAGCGCTGCTTCGTCAACGCTTACATTTACAATTTCACCCTTGAGGATGCAACTGTCGTGGTCGAAACTCTTGAGCTTACATTCAAGGCACACTGCGAGTTCATTAATAATTGGAGCATTTACTAATTCACTCTTTGTAGCTGTGAAGCCTGCTTTTGAAAATTTATCTTCAGTCTTATTTCCTGAAGAAATACCTACGTAATCGCAGCCGGCAACGTGAGCTGCGTCAGCCATGCTGATTGTGAAAGCACCTGTCTTTTCAAAGTTCTTGCAAGTCTTATGTCCTACTGAAAGGCAAAGTGTAATCTCATTAGATTCACTGATTCCGCCCCAGGCTGCATTCATTGCGTTTGGCACTCCATTTTCATCATAAGTTGCAATAATCCACACCGGCTGTGGAAGTGTAAGTGGCTTTGCGCCAAAATTCTTTCTTGCCATAAAAGCCTCCCTAATTGATTGAATGAATTTTAATTGGATTAAATCTATTATATAACATATTTCAAAAAATTTGTATAAAGAAAGAATAAAATTATATAAGCATAAAAAGGAGCTAAGCACACGCTTAGCTCCACCCTATTTCAGTATCAATTCTACTATTCACTTATATTTCTAGCTATTTTTTCATTAAGAATCTTTTCAAATTCTTCCGTTGAGATTGATAGATTATTAGCGGCCTGCTCAACTGTAATTATTCCAGTTTGAACAAGTTTTACTAATGTCATTATCTGCCCTTCTTCGATTCCTTCTACCTTCCCAGCTTCATGACCTAAATCATATTCACTCTCTTTTATTGCGTCGATTATTTCCTCATCGGTACATTCAAAAACACTCATCTCATATACCTCATTTCTATGCTTTAACAAATACTCCCGTAACACATTTTCATCGATGCACTCATCAATCGCCTTGTTGATTGCATCTTCTAACTTTATATTCATTTTAACATATTTTCTAATCTTAGCAACATAGATAGTATAATCATTTAGCTTCTTACACGCACTCATCAGGTTCATGTTATAACCCTGATTTATATTTAGAACCAGAACTTTTAATTCTAACGCTGGTTCCTTTGTTTTTCGTTCAAATGCATCAGATAGGCATATTATCTGCCTTTCCTCCACTGTTCTTACACCATTGTAAAATACAACAAATTGCGGTGTTGGAATCTTAACTAATTTTGAACCATACATTTTGGGAAGTTCTATAAGACCACGCATCTGCGCTGA
>NZ_AUJG01000007.1 GCF_000424105.1 Lachnospira multipara ATCC 19207
TATCCCCCTGTATAAGGCAGGTTACCCACGCGTTACTCACCCGTCCGCCACTCAGTCAACAAATCGTCATCCCGAAGGAATCGTGATAAGTTGCTTCGTTCGACTTGCATGTGTTAAGCACGCCGCCAGCGTTCATCCTGAGCCAGGATCAAACTCTCATAAAAAAGTTTTACCTTAGCTTAGTTCTGAACGAACTAGCTTAATAGTTTCGTTTCCGTTTAACATTACTGTTATTAAGGATAATCATTTCAAAACAAAATTTGTTTTACGATTGATTACTCGCTTGAATATTTCAAAGAATTTTCAAGGTTGTCATTCTGTTCAGTTGTCAAGGTTCTTATCTTCAAAGCCTTGTGTTTACTGGCTTTGTTGATGTTTTGTTGTTGCTCTGTCGCAACGGCTTATACATATTATCATCCCCAACACTTTATGTCAACACCTTTTTCGCTTTTTTTGCCAATTTTTTTACTGTATATTTTATCCTTATCTATCCTTTAAAAAATAGACTTGATTAAATCCGCATGGTTGCGAGTTTCGTTAAAATCAGGTCAAATTTTACTATAGTTTTAGTATAAAAATGCTCTTAAATTTTTCTATAAAAATAACCCTCTTTACTAATATAAGTTATCTAAAAAACTTCTTTCATACTTATATAGTAAAGAGGGTTTTATGTTACATTTTCTTAAAAATCAAATAAAGACAACTGGTTAGACTGAGCCATACCTTCTAGTAAGCCTAGATCTGATAGCTTATCTATTACAGTCTGTCCAATCTTAGCTCTAGTACGTAGGTCTTCCTTAGATAGGAACTTACCTGCACGAGCGGCGATTTCAATATTTTCACCGGCAGATTCACCAATCTTTTCTACTACCTTAAAGGATGGCATAATCTTGCCGTCTATTATCTGGAAGCTTCTTGCCTTGGCTTTATATATATCAATTGGCATAAACTCAAAGCCTCTAGCATACATTTCCTGCACAATACGCATATCGTGAAGTTCATCATCTTCCGTATTAGAAAGTGTGCCTTCTGCCTTCTTTTGTTTATATAGATTAATATAGTAGTCAAGTCTATCGCGTCCCATGGCCATTTTCTCATAATCAAAGGCTTTAGCTCTAATTGAGAAGAAGGCTGTGTAGAATTCTAGTGGATAGAATACCTTACAGTAGGCTACTCGCCAAGCCATCATTACGTAAGCTGCGGCATGGGCCTTAGGGAACATGTACTGAATCTTTTCGCAGGACCAAATGTACCAGTCAGGAATTCCCTTATCTAGTAACATTTGTTTCCACTCTTCCCACTTAGGCTCGGCACCTTTAGCTACCTTACCCTTTCTTACAGCTTCCATGATTTTAAAGGCTGTCTCTGATTCAATTCCATTATAAATCAAGTAAGTCATAATATCATCACGAGTACAAATCGCTGTACTGATTGTGGCCTTGCCTTCTTTTAACAATTCTTGGGCGTTACCTAGCCATACATCAGTACCATGAGATAAACCTGCAATTCGAACTAAATCCGAGAACTTAGTTGGCTTTGTATCAATAAGCATCTGCATGGCAAAATCTGTACCAAACTCAGGGATACCAAGAGCTCCAAGCTTACAGCCATCAATATCTTCCGGCTTTATTCCAAGGGCAGATGTGTTCATAAATAAAGACATTACTTCCTTAGAATCAAGCGGTATTGTTAGTGGATCCATTCCTGTTAAATCCTGTAGCATTCGAATCATAGTAGGATCAAGGTGTCCTAAAATATCCAGCTTTAACAAGTTATGATCAATACTGTGATAATCAAAATGTGTAGTAATAATTGGGGATGTCATATCATTTGCAGGGTGCTGTACCGGTGTAAATGTATGGATTTCATCGCCAAGTGGAAGTACTACAATACCACCAGGATGCTGTCCTGTTGTTCTTTTAACATCTATGCAACCATTAGAGATTCGTTCGATTTCACATCTTCTTTTAACAATCGGTGGTAGTCCCTGGGCGGCTCTTTTTTCATTCTTTTCTTCGATATATTTTAAAACGTATCCATAGGCTGTCTTTTCTGCAACAGTACCTACAGTTCCAGCTTTAAAGGTCTGACCTTTACCAAAAATAACTTCAGTGTAGGCATGGGCCTTTGACTGATACTCATTAGAGAAGTTAAGATCGATATCAGGCTCTTTGTTTCCCTTAAAGCCAAGGAAAGTTTCAAAGGGAATATCAAAACCTAATTTATCTAGTTTATGACCACATTTTGGGCAAACCTTATCTGGCATATCACAACCAGCACCACCGGCAAAGGCCTTTACGTCCTCTGAATCAAAGTCCACATAATAACACTCAGGGCAAAGATAGTGAGGGCTAAGGGGATTAACCTCAGTGATACCGGCCATTGTAGCTGCAAAAGAGGAACCTACAGAACCTCTTGAACCTACTAGGTAACCATCATCATTAGACTTCCAAACTAGCTTCTGGGCAATGATATACATTACGGAATATCCATTGGAAATAATGGAATTTAGCTCTCTTTCTAGTCTTTCTGATACGATTTCTGGTAGTTCTGGGCCATATAGTTCATGAGCTCTGTCATAACAAATTTTCCTTAGCATTTCATCTGAATTTTCAATGACAGGCGGTCTCTTATCCGGTCTAACTGGCTCGATTTTCTCGCACATATCTGAAATTTTATTAGGATTAGTTACAACCACTTCAAAGGCCTTCTCTTCTCCTAAATAATCGAACTCATGTAACATTTCCTCAGTGGTATGAAGGTATAGAGGTGCCTGATTATCTGCATCATCAAAGCCCTTACCCGCCATAAGAATTCGTCTATAGACTTCATCTTCTGGATTAAGAAAATGTACATCACAGGTAGCTACTACTGGCTTTTTAAATTTTTCGCCAAGAGCTACTATCTTTCTATTTAAATCACGTAAGTCTTCTTCTGACTTCACATAGTAATCTTCCTTTTCAATCATAAAGGCATTATTGCCAATTGGCTGAATTTCAAGATAGTCATAAAAGCTTACAATTCTTGCTATTTCTGCATTTGAACGACCATTTACCAAAGCTCTAAAAAGCTCGCCTGCCTCACAGGCTGAACCAATAATTAAGCCTTCACGATATTTATTAATAAGGCTCTTTGGCATCTTTGGAAAACGGCTAAAATACTGTAGATGCGATGCCGAAATAAGTCTATATAGATTTATTCTTCCAAGTTCATTAGAAGCTAGAATAATACAGTGATACTGGTGTAATTTTCTAATAATATCATCTGTCATCTTAGCTTTTTCATTTAACTGGTCTAGAGTAAATATATCTCTTTCTTCAAGCATCTTTATAAATTTCACAAATATATCTGCTGTAGCTGCTGCATCATCAACCGCTCTATGGTGGCTATCAAGTACAACTGCTAAATGCTTTGTAAGTGTATCAAGCTTATAGTTGTGAAGATTTGGCATAAGGAACTGTGCAAGTGGCACTGTATCAATAATTGTAAAGTCCACCTCTAGTCCTAAATCTTCAGCCTTATGGCCTATAAAACTTGTATCAAACATGGCGTTATGGGCAACCACTGCGCTTCCCTTACAAAAATCTAAGAATTTCGGAAGGGCAACATCTATAGTTGGAGCATCCATTACCATTTGGTCATTAATATGAGTTAAGTTCTCAATTCTAAAAGGAATTGGAATCTGTGGGTTGATAAAGGTAGAGAATCTATCTGTGATTTCTCCATTTTCAACCTTTACAGCACCAATTTCTATAATCTTATCTTCAATGGCTGAAAAACCTGTTGTTTCAATATCAAATACAACGAAGCTATCTCTTAAGGACTGGCTTTTTGAGTCCGTTACAATCTTTACTGTATCATCAACTAAATAACATTCAACTCCATAAATTACCTTAAAATCAAAGTCCTTGCCTGCCTTTTTAGCACTCTTTTCTAATGCTTGCACCTTATGGAAGGCATCAGGGAAAGCTTGGGCTACACCGTGATCTGTAATGGCAATACTTCTATGTCCCCACTTATAGGCCTGATCAATAATATCCTGCACATAGGAAACACCATCCATATCACTCATCTTAGTATGGCAGTGAAGCTCAACTCTTTTATAAAGAGCGTCATCTGAGCGCACTACTCTTGTATCATTAGCTCTTCTAATACCAGAAACGTTAGAAATAGTTATTTCACCGTCGTATTTATCAAGCTGGGCAATACCCTTTAACTTAATAAAATTCTTCTCTTTAACTACGTCTAAAAGTTCCGGAAGCATTTCATTTTTACTAAAAATCTTTACAACGATAGAATCTGTAAAATCTGTCATTACAAAGCTTACAATAGTTCTCTCGTTTCTGATTTCTCTAAGATCAATGGATCTTATCATACCTGAGATGGCACATTCGCCAATGGCTGAGTCTATAGTTTTTATCTCAATTGGATCATCAAAGAAATCTCTACCCCAAAGCACATCGTCGTTGGCTTTTTGGCGTGCAAAATTAAGAGAGTTTCTGCTTCCTCCCCTTTCTCTTGCATTCATCTTTTCTAAGTATGCTTTCTGCTTAGCTTCCTTTTCTTCCTTAAGCTTTTTAGCAGCCTTAACCTCTTCGTCAACTTCCTTGATGTTATTTTGAATTTCCTCAACCCTTCGTCTAACCTTGTAGGCCTTCTCTTCTTCAAATGAAGACTTAGACTCAACGAATTCATATTCTACATCAATTTCAAAACCGAAACGGTTTAAGAATATTTGCTTAAAATAATCCACTAGATCTTCGCCATGGGCTCTTGATAGGAAACTATCTTCAATATAAAGGGCTAGATTATCGCTAGCTCTAAATTCCCACTTGGAATTTTTTAAAATGTTATACTCTAACGTCCAGTATTTCTCTAATTCAAATAAAATACTGTCATAGTAAATATCCATAATATTCTGTGGATTATAATTTTTTGATAGCTTATATCTTTCGATAATTCTTACATCCATGTTCTGGATGCGAAAAACCTGCCTTTTTAAGGCAGATTCCACTTTATAAACAACTTCTTTTTCAATAATCCTGCTAGAACTTATATAAATTCTAGCAAGAGAATTAGTTGATGTCTTAGTAACCTTAATTACCTCTACATCTTCAAAGTACGCTCTTAAGTTGTCTGGTAATTTTAGTGTCTTGAAAACATCAAAAAAGTTATACATATTATTTCTCCCAATTATCTAGTTCTTCCTTTAGAACATCAAATAGCTGTTCTTCAGGAACCTTCTTTACAATTTCCCCATGTTTAATTAAAACGCCAACGCCCTTACCGCCAGCAATACCAAGATCTGCTTCCTTAGCTTCACCAGGTCCATTTACAACGCAACCCATAACTGCGAGTTTAAGGTCTAGGTCGTAATTGCCTACTTCTTCCTCTACGCGCTTTGCAAGACTAATTAAGTCAATCTGTGTTCTACCGCATGTAGGACATGATACAACTTCGATTCCGCCCTTTCTTAGCCCGAGCGTTCTTAGAATCTGCTTAGCTGTTAAAACTTCCTTAACAGGATCATCTGTTAGAGAAACTCTGATTGTATCACCAATTCCCTGATTTAGAATAAGTCCAAGTCCGATTGAAGACTTGATTGTTCCTGAAAATGCAGTACCAGCCTCTGTGATACCTACGTGAAGTGGATGATTACATTCCTTTGAAATTAATTCATGGGTCTTAACGCTCATTAATACATCTGATGACTTAATACTTACAACTAAATTATCATAGCCTAAGTCCTCAATTATCTTTACCTTATCAAGGGCTGATTCTACAATACCTTCAGCTGTTACGCCGTGGTATTTTTCAAGGATATCTTTCTCAAGAGAACCTGAATTTACACCAACTCTAATAGGAATATTTCTTTCCTTTGCTACGTCAACTACAGCCTTAATCTTATCCTTACCGCCGATGTTACCAGGGTTAATTCTAATCTTATCAGCTCCATTTTCCATAGCTTCAATTGCAAGTCTATAATCAAAATGAATATCTGCAACTAATGGGATGTTAATTTGCTTTTTGATTTCTTTAAAGGCAAGGGCTGCCTCGTGAGTTGGAACAGTGGCACGAATGATGTCACAACCAGCTTTTTCTAATGCTTTAATCTGAGCAACTGTTTTTACAACATCCTCTGTATGAGTATTAGTCATGGACTGAATCATAATAGGATTTCCGCCACCAATGACCTTATTACCAATTTTTACAACTTTAGTATTATCTCTATACATATTAAACTCCATTCAAAAAACAATTTTTATTTCACTATACTTTATATGCCTTTTAAATTTTTTTGTAAAGTAGAAAGCCTTCATAATTAATTACATTTTCCTAATAAAGCCAAATAAAATGCGACTTTAAGGGAATAATTAAATTAGAATAAAGAATAAATATCGTGGAATAAAACATAAACCATTAAAATTACTAAAAAGATTACGCCAATAATTGTTACAATACCGGCATACTTCTTATCTATTGGCTTACCTCTAACCGCTTCAATTAGCAAGAAAATCAGCTTACCACCATCAAGACCTGGAATTGGTAAAAGGTTCATTACTCCAAGGTTTGCTGAAATAAGTCCACATAAATTAATTAAGTTTAAGAACACATAAAATGCACCATCAGACTTACTTTCTTCTACAATTTCGCTCATGGCACTTACAGTTCCCACAGGACCTGAAAGATTATTTACTGATAATTTTCCTGTAAATAACATGCCAAGACTATCAACAACTGTGCCTATATCATAGCCTACTTCTAGGAAGGCATACTTAACCGACTGAATTGGTGATAACTTTACTCTTTGGCCATAACAGCTAAAGCCTGTAACATAGCCTTCTGACTCACTTAATCTAGGAGTTGCAACTAGTGTTACATCTTCTCCATTACGAGAAACCACAAAAGTCATTTCCTCACCATTTGACGAAGTGATATAATCTGTTATTTCAGTGTTTGTAGAAACTTCATTACCATTTACACTCTTAATTACATCACCATCTTTAAAGCCAGCCTCACTTGCGGCAGAATCTTCACTAACGGAGCTTACGCCACAATTTTCACTAATCATAAGACCTAGAAGGTACTTACTTGTAACCTGATATTCAGGTGTGATTGTTGTCTTATACTTTTGACCATCTCTTAAATAAGTTATGGTAAATGTTTCATCTGCATGATAATTAATAAAGAAGTTATACTCTCTTGCAAAGTTGATTTTATCATTATTGATTGCAAGAATTAAATCTCCTTCTTCTAGACCTGCAGTGGATGCTACTGAATTATCGGCAACATAGTCAATAGTTGCAGGGTCATAGCCAATATTACCAATAATAATAATTGAGCAAACAAGGGCTAAAAAGAAGTTAAAGACTGGGCCTGCAAGAGTGATTGCAATTCTAGCCCAAACAGACTTATTGTCATATGATCTTGATTCATCATATTTCTTTGCGAATTCTTTCTTTGCGGCTTCCTTCTTATCTTCAAAATCTTCATCATCTTCATCGGCATCAAGGCTATCTGTGACAGCCATTTCCATGTATTCGTCCCCAAGCATCATACAATATCCGCCAAAAAGGAAAAGTGAGAAACTATACTTAGTTTCACCCTTCTTGATTGTTAAAAACTTAGGTCCCATGCCTACTGCAAATTCAAGTACGTGTACTCCATTTGCCTTTGCAATTATAAGATGTCCAAATTCATGAACAATAATAATTATACTTAAAACTAAGATTGCCAAAATGACATTTAAAATCATTGTAATCCTCCCAAATTATATGCTTAAGCTTTTAAGCTAGTTTGAGCTTAATTAAAGTTTTCCTTTAATAGCTTATACACTTCCTGCTCTGTTTCTAAAATTTCCTCTACTGTTGGATTGTCAATAAATCTGACATTATCCATTGCAAATCTAATCATATCGTATATCTGTAAATACTTAATCTTTCTATCTAAGAAAAGGGCTACAGCATATTCGTTAGCTGCATTAAGAGCTGTTGGAATATTGCCTCCCTTAGCTGCAGCCTCATAAGCCATCTTAAGGCCCACAAAAGTATCCATATCAGGCTTTTCAAAACTAATCTGTCCTAATTTATAAAAATCAAGAAATTCTGAATTAGCTATAGGCTTTCTATCTGGATAAAAAAGGGCGTACTGAATTGGAAGACGCATATCTGGTGTTCCAAGCTGGGCCATAACACCGCCATCTTCAAATTCTACCATTGAATGAATAACGCTTTGTGGCTGAACTACCACCTGCACGTCTGTTGCATCTACTCCAAATAACCACTTAGCCTCAATTACCTCTAAGCCCTTATTAACCATAGTGGATGAGTCGATTGTAATCTTTCTACCCATGGACCAGTTAGGGTGCTTTAGTGCGTCCTCAAGCTTTACATTTTCAAGGAAGGCTCTATCCTTACCTCTAAATGGGCCGCCACTAGCTGTTAGTAAAATCTTTCTAAGCTGAGACTTCTTCTCTCCATTTAAGGATTGGAAAATTGCTGAATGCTCGCTATCTACTGGTAAAATAGCTACATTCTTCTCCTTTGCAAGCTTCATAATAATATGGCCTGCGCAAACTAAAGTCTCTTTATTAGCAAGGGCAATATCCTTGCCTGCATTAATGGCCTCAATTGTTGGCTTAATACCCATCATGCCCACAACTGCTGTAAGGACAATATCAGCGCTTGAAATTGTAGCCGCCTCAATTAAACCTTCCATGCCATAAACGATTTTTAAATTCTTATTATCTACTAGTTTAGCCAATTCTTCTGCTAATTCCTTAGTTGCCACACAGGCAAGTTCAGGCTTAAACTCCTCAATCTGCTTAGCTAAATCATTAATTCTTGTTCCACATGCTAATGCAACAACATTAAGATCATCCTTATAATTTCTACAAACATCAAGTGTCTGTGTTCCGATGGAACCTGTTGATCCCAAGATTGATACATTTTTCATAAAACTGCCTCCAATTAATAGTTACAAAAATTTAAGACTAAAGGGTCTTATAATTTAGAACATACCTGAAACTAAGTAGATAATCCAGTAAACTACTGGTGCTGTAAAAATTACGCTATCAAATCTATCTAGGATTCCGCCATGTCCTGGGATTAAGTTGCCATAATCCTTAACATCATAATTTCTCTTAATTGCTGATGCTGCTAAATCACCAATAATAGAGATTAGGGCACCAACTAAGGATGCTGCAGCATAAACAATAATAGCCACTGATGATACATCTGCTGAAACTTCACTTATAACAAAGCCATAAATTGCGCCAAGCAAGCAAGCCCCTAAAACTCCACCAATTGCGCCCTCAACGGACTTCTTAGGTGAAAGAACTGGTGCCATCTTATGCTTTCCAAGAAATACACCTGTAAAGTAGGCAAATGTGTCATTACCCCATGAAGCTACAAAAATTAACCAAACAAGGTAAATTCCATTATCCATATCTCTTACAAGATAGATATAAGAAATCATTACAGCTACATAAATAAGTGAGAAAAATGTCCACATAATGTCTTCAGCCTTATGCTTAGGAAATCTAAATACATAAAAGCTCATTAATACTAAAAAGGAAATAATAACAACAATCATATTATACTTTGTTGGATCTAGTAAAAGTAAAGCATAATAAGCTATTGCTGAAATATAGCTAATAATAGCTATTCCTGTTCTCTCAAGGTTTTTAACTCTGTTTAACTCATACATTCCAATTAGGGAAATACATAGGCAGGCGCCAAATAATAGCCATCCCCCAAAGCCTCCTGTAAGAGCTAATATTATAACCAAGAAAATACCACTAATAATTCTAGTTTTCACAACTAGTCCTCCTTAACACCGCCAAATCTTCTTTCGCGTTTATTATATTTTATAAAGGCCTTAACCAATTCGTCTTTGTTGAAATCTGGCCAATAGCAATCTGTGAAATAAAACTCTGTATAAGCTAACTGCCAAGGTAGGTAATTAGATAGTCTTTGCTCGCCAGATGTTCTAATAAGTAAATCTGGGTCTGGCATATAATTAGTGTCTAAATTAGCAGAAATCATATCTTCTGTTATATCTTCAGGCTTTAACTCTCCTAACTTTACCTTATCTGCAAGCTTTCTAACAGCTCTAGTAATTTCATCACGGCCACCATAATTAATTGCGATTGTAAATGTAAGACCTGTATTATCCTTTGTCTGCTCCTCTAAGTTGTCAATAGCTTCATTAATATCATCAGATAACTCATCTCTTCTACCAATAACTCTACAGCGAACATTGTTCTTCATAGACTTCTTTACACAGTCCTTAAGATAAGTTCTTAGGATATTCATAAGTGTTCCTACTTCTTCATCAGAACGTTTCCAATTCTCAGTAGAAAAGGCATATACAGTAAAATACTTAACTCCAAGTTCATCTACAGTATAGAGCATCTTCTCAACCACCTTACTACCCTGTAGGTGTCCATAGGTTCTTGGCATATGCTTTGCCTTAGCCCATCTACCATTACCATCTAGAATAACTGCCACATGTGCAGGAATTTTCAAATCTAATTCTTTGTTATAATAGTCCATTCTTCTTCTCCAATAAATTCTAATATAATCACATGAAAATGGTCTTTAAAAACCACCTGTATTATAACATAAAAAGCCCCATTAAGCACACCTACTTCAGTCTGCTTAATGGAGCCTAGACTTTTAGTTTAGCTAGTAATTAAACTGTAAGGATTTCCTTTGACTTATCTTCGATTGCCTTGTCAATTAAAGCAACGTACTTATCTGTAAGTTTCTGAACATCATCCTCTAAGTTCTTAGCTTCATCGTCTGAAATATCTCCAGCCTTATTCTGCTTTTTAACATCGTCATTAGCATCTCTTCTGATGTTACGAATTGCAACCTTAGCATTGTCACCCTTCTTCTTAACATCCTTAGCTAATTCCTTACGTCTTTCCTCTGTTAATTCAGGGAATACTAATCTAATAACCTTACCATCGTTATTAGGAGTAATTCCTAAGTCTGAAATCAAGATTGCCTTTTCGATCTCCTTGATTAAGCTAGCTTCCCATGGTTGAATCTGAATAATTCTAGCTTCTGGAACTGAAATGTTAGCCACTGACTGAAGAGGTGATGGAGTTCCATAGTAATCAACTCTAATCTTGTCTAAAATATGTGGGTTAGCTCTTCCAGCTCTAATGCTTGAATATTCATCATATAAAGCATCAATTGATTTCTTCATTCTATCTTCGAATTCTTTAATATCGCTCATTGTCTTCTACCTTTCTTATTATCTTTTTATGCTGTAACGATAGTTCCGTTAAACTTACCAGTAAGTGCATTAACAATACTATTCTCTTCCTCTAAACCAAAGATCATAAGAGGAACCTTATTCTCCATACACATAACTGATGCTGTTAAATCAATAACACCAAGCTTCTTCTCAACTACTTCTTCAATTGAAATAGAATCATACTTCTTAGCATTAGGATTGATCTTAGGATCACTATCATAAACACCATCAATTGCCTTTGCAAGTAAAATTGCATCTGCATCAAGTTCAATTGCTCTAAGGGCAATACCTGTATCTGTTGAGAAGAATGGATGTCCTGTACCACCTGCAAAGAAAACTACCATACCCTTCTCAAAATACTTATTAGCTCTATCCTTAGAGAAAAGTTTTGTCATACTACCACATTCAAAAGGAGTAAGAATATTAGTTTTAAGACCACATGATCTAAAAATCTCTGATACATAGATACAATTCATGATTGTAGCTAACATACCAATCTGATCAGCCTTTGGTCTATCGATGTTATTATTAGAACGTCCTCTCCAATAATTTCCACCACCAATAACAACGCCTACATCGATTCCTTTATCGATAACTTGCTTTACCTGACCTGCAATGTTCTCAATAAGTGCATCGTTATAACCGCCTTCCTTAGCAGCCAATGCTTCACCGCTAAGCTTAAGTATTACTCTCTTAATATCCTTCACAATAAGCCTCCATTAATTGCTTTTTATCCAAAAATTGCGTTAGTATCAATATCAGAGTAGCACTGTGAGCATCTACCATCGATAGTTGCACCATTGTTAATCTGTACTGACTTAGACTTGATATCACCAACAACGATTGCTGTTGAATCAACAATAACTGGACCCTGCACATCAATATCGCCCTTAACAGCGCCAGCAATTACAGCTGATGTTGCAGTAATGTTACCAACAATAACTGTGCCCTGTCCAACCTTTACTGAACCCTTTGCATTAATATCGCCATTAATCTTAGCGCTATTAGCAAAGATTTCATTAGCTTGAGAATTACCAGCAAGAACGCCACTTACTGTTAACTTTCCTCTACAAGCTACATTTCCTGTTACGGAACCAAAAATATCGATTGAGCCTACTGACTCTAAATCGCCTGTTACTTTTAAACCAGCTGTAATAACAGCTGTTTCATCAGCGATCTCTTCTCCATCATCGCTAACTTCTTCTTCCTTACTAGCAGTTTCCTGTTTAGTTTCTTTTACACTCTTATACTCTTTTTCTTCAAGCTTTGTATTAAGCTTATCTGAAATAGTGTCTTCTGCCTCCTTCTTTAATTCAGCAGCCATCTGAGCTAATTCTGGATCATCCAATGTGTCTACCATCTCTTCTACTTCCTCATTCTCTTTCTCGTAATTCTCGTCTGTCAAATCATTAAGATCTTCTGATATGTCATCTTTGAAATCCTTAAAAAAACCCATCGATACATTTCCTCCCATAAATTACATCTAGCTTAAACAAGCAAAATGTCTACATCTACTCATATAAACATTTTTAAGTTAGTATAGCATAAAAGCGTCAGCCACACAAGTGACTGACGCCCATAAATTCTAACTTTTTCTAATAAATTATTATTTATTAAATATAGAATTAAGCTAACTGAGCTGCAACTTCTGCTGCGAAATCTTCCTGCTTCTTCTCGATACCTTCGCCTGTTTCGAAACGAACAAAGCTCTTGATTGAGATGTTAGCATTGTTAGCCTTAGCTACTTCTGCAACGTACTGAGCAACTGACTGCTTACCATCTTCAGCCTTAACATAAACCTGATCTACTAAACAGATTTCCTTAAGTTCCTTGTTAATTCTACCCTTAACCATACCTTCGATAATCTTATCGTTAGCATCTGGCTTCTCATTCTTAGCTGCTGCTGTAATGATTTCTGTTTCCTTAGCAAGATATTCCTGATCAACTTCTGCTCTTGTTGTGTAAAGTGGCTTAAGAGCTGCTGCCTGCATAGCTACGTTCTTAGCCATTTCTCTAATAGCTTCGTTATCAACATCTGTTTCAACGTCAACTAAAACACCGATCTTACCACCCATGTGGATGTAATCAGCTACGAAACCGTTAGTTGCTTCAACCTGAGCAAATCTTCTGATCTTAAGGTTCTCACCGATAATAGCTACCTTGCTAGCAAGTTCTTCAGCTACTGTCTTAGATTCATCAGTTGCACACTTTTCTGCTAAGAAAGCATCAATGTCTGTAGCTGTTGTTGTAAGAGCCTGATTAGCAACTTCTGCTACGTATGCCTGGAAATCAGCGTTCTTAGCAACGAAGTCTGTTTCTGAATTAACTTCTACGATTGCTGCCTTGTTACCTTCGATAACAGTCTTAACAATACCTTCAGCTGCGATTCTACCAGCCTTCTTAGCTGCCTTAGCAAGACCATTCTCTCTTAACCATTCTACAGCCTTATCCATATCACCATCTGTGTTTGAAAGTGCCTTCTTACAATCCATCATGCCGGCACCTGTTGATTCTCTTAATTCCTTAACCATTGCTGCTGTTACTGCTGCCATGTCAAAACCTCCATAAAAAAATTATTCTCTTTATAAACGTTGTGTCTGCCTAAATGACAGACACAACTTAATTATATTGGTTATATTAGTTAAATTATTCAGCGTCTGCTACTTCTTCTGTTTCTTCAACATAAGAATCAGCTTCTGCACCCTGATTAGCTTCGATAACAGCATCTGCCATCTTAGCAACGATTAACTTAACAGCTCTGATAGCGTCATCGTTACCAGGAATAACATAATCTAATTCATCTGGATCACAGTTTGTATCTGCGATACCGATTAACTTAATTCCTAAAGCCTGAGCTTCCTGAACACAAATTCTTTCCTTCTTAGGATCTACGATGAAGATAGCATCTGGAATCTTAGTCATATCCTTGATACCACCAAGGTTCTTCTGGAGCTTTTCAAGTTCCTTCTTTAAATTGATAACTTCCTTCTTAGGAAGAACATCAAATGTTCCATCTTCCTGCATAGCTTCGATTTCCTTAAGCTTAGCAATTCTTGACTGAATTGTTCTGAAGTTAGTTAACATACCACCTAACCATCTTTCGTTAACGTAGTACATACCACATCTTTCAGCTTCTGTTGCGATAGCATCCTGAGCCTGCTTCTTTGTACCTACAAAAAGAACTGTACCGCCTTCTGCTACGATATCAGAAATTGCCTTGTAAGCTTCGTCAACCTTACCTACAGACTTCTGTAAATCGATAATATGGATACCATTTCTTTCTGTGTAGATGTACTCAGCCATCTTAGGGTTCCATCTTCTAGTCTGGTGACCAAAATGTACACCAGCTTCAAGTAACTGCTTCATTGAAATAACGCTCATTGTTATACCTCCATTGGTTAAATAATCTTCTATAGGCTTCTTCTTTTAGAACCACCGATGCGTTACTATCGGCACCAAATCCAAAATCCACCTACATGTTTAGTCTCAAACCATGATATTATATCAGTTATTTACAAAATATGCAAGTCTATTATAGTTTGAATTTTAGCTTAATTTAAAAATCCTCGCTTAAATCAGTAATACTTAAGCGAGGATCTAAATTCATGTTTATTAATTTTTATTAGATATTAGCAAAGCATTTTACTGATGTGTAATAATCTTTGCAATATTCTCATAGGAATCACCCTTTGTTAAAGTGTAAGTTCCTATTCTAATCTTTGTATCATAACCAGTATCATACATATACTTACTAAATGCAGATACATCTGAGATTACCCCTGCATTGTAAATAATATTAAATACTTCCTTTGTTGAAGTACCTGATGGAATTTCAATTGTAGCTGTTGTTGAAGCAGCTGTAGTAGCTTCTGTAGTTGCCTCCGTTGTGGCCTCTGTTGTAGCTTCAGTTGTGGCTTCTGTCTGACTTTCTGTAGCTAGAGTTGTCTCTTCTACATTTTCATTAGAGCTCTTAGTTTCAAAAGAGATTGTGTCACCATTTTCTTCCTGAACTGTATATGAAATATATGCTGATGTTGTGTCTTCGTTTGCTGTTGTGTTAGTTGTGACTGCATTAGCTATAGTTAAAATGCTTGCACTAACAATAACTCCTGCGCCAAAACCACCTAAATACTGCTTGAATCTCATATTACCCCTCCTTACTTAGTTTCTTTATAAAGATCTACTACTAATTTAACCTCGCCAATACCAAGATTTAAGTATTTAGCAATATCCTTATTAGAGAAACCTAAGCTTGAAAGCTTTAAGATTCTATCATTATTAGAAGCGTCGCTGTCAAATTCGACATCGCTAATATTCTTCTTTAAAAGGTCTAGCTTTCTTTGATCAGAAGTCTTTTTAGTGCTTGTCTTTCTTGTAGTGCTCTTCTTTACTGTTGTTTCAGACTTCTTTCTTGACTTCGAAACCTTCTTAACTTCGTCTGCTGCCACCTCAGGAACTTCTGTAGTGTCTGCTGCTTCTGAAAGCTTTGAAGTCTTTGTTTCTGTAGCTGTTTCTGTAGCTGCAGCTGCACTAGTAGCCTCTGCCTTAACTTCTTCAAAGCCAACTGACTCTTCAAATTCAAAACCTTCTAATACATCTGCCTCAGCATCTAATTCTGCATCTTCCTTAGCTTCATTACTAGTTGATTTCTTGGCAGATTTCTTTATCTCTTCAATATCTGTGATTACATCTGAAAATGGATTGGCATCCTCAGCTTTAATAAAGTCCTTTTTTTGATTCTCTTCAGAAAGGATAATATTTTCCTTTTCTTTAGCAAAATCAACTACCTTAAAGACTTCCTTATCTACCTCAGAAGCTACCTTCTTTCTTTCAAGTTCTTCTGCTTGAGTCTTTCTCATAGTTAAATTCTTATCTCTATTAGAATCGCTTTTCTTTACTAGCTCTTCTAATCTTTGACGGGCCAAATCCTTTACTTCCTCACCTTCATTTAATTCAGGCTCAGAATTTAACTCCTCTTCTTTGTTGACATTTTCTTTAACCTCAGCATGAATCTTTTCAACCTGTCTCTTTGTTATATTAACATCCTTTACAGTTGACTTGATTTCCTTAGCCTTTTCATTGAGCATGTCATATAAAAATACTGTTTCGTTGTGATTTCTGTTGATTTCACCAAGTACATTTTCAGCATACTCATTCATCTCTAAAATCTTAGTGTTAGAAATCTTATCAAGAGAACTTTCAGTCTTCTCTGTTACATTAAGAATCTGAGCATCAATAATTTCGTTGATCTGCTTTCTTAACTTATCTTGCTGCTCCTTTGTAAGTTCAGAGGATATCCCCTGGCTTTCCTTGTTATCCTTGTCGAAATTAAATACAATGCTTAATACGACACAGATAATTCCAATAATAATTAAAGTTACACTAACGGTTGTCATATAACCCTCCCATTAATTTATTAGATTTTAATATCAAAATCCGTGCTTCCCTGTCCTTTAATAAATACGCGGCCATCGCTTTTCTTATTATTCTTACCCTTAGCGCGGTCCTTATTGTATTCATTATTACTTTTTTCCTTAGCATCAAAGCTTCCACTATTTAATTCTGTATCGTCTTTGTTAGTTACAGTTTCTGCCTTAGCTTCCACATTATGCTCTATAGTTGTCTGAATATTAGATTGATTGGCCACAGGTCTGTTATTCTCTGCTGCCTGCTCACTTGATACTAGGTTTTGCTGTTGTATCATTCCAAATTCTACTGGTTTAATTACCATAACAACCTCCAATCATAGCACACGTCTAAATATACTATAATTTCTTAAAACAAACAATAGCTCTTGAAGATTTTATCCCCAAGAGCCATTAACTAATATGCTGATAATCTAACCTCTGCGCCATCCCTGACAAAAGAGCAGAAATCATATTTCTTTTTTACAAACATGGACACATCTCCAAAGACAATTTTGGTTCCTGGATATGCCGCGTCTGCTACCCTAATTATGGCATTTTGCTCTTCCCCAATAGACTGCCTTAATTCCTCAAATTCCTTTTTATTTTTAGCAATTTCTTGTTCAAGCATAATTACATTTCGCATAGTCTTTGTCATCATCTCCTGCTTTTCAGGAGCTAGACTTCCTTCCGCCTGTTGCTTTTTTCTTAGGGCTTCTAGTAACTGATTTAGCTGAATCTTATTTTTTCCTAGATCATTTAAAATCTTTTTTAATTCCTCTAGGCGCCTCTTCATAGCAGGGTCAACTCCTACGGCAACTGTGGTATTTGTGCCCATTTCATTGCCAATATTTTTGGCTTCGATGCAAAGAGTGGCTCTAACATCCCCTCCGATTATAAGTCCATTTTTACCATTAGCAGTTATCTTTCCCTTAGCAATAACCTTGCTATGCAAAATGGAATCCGCCTCAATATCTCCTCCGGCATATACGCTCTCACAAGACTCTAAAAACTTGGCTACAATGTTTTTACCTGCCTTAATTACTGCTTTTGTCTTTCCCTGCACACCGCGATTAAGAGTAATTGTACCACCAGCAATAACCTCAGCTCCTTCAACAAGTCCGCTAACGCTTATATCCCCGCTAGCTTTAATCTTAAAGCCTGCTTGTACATTTCCTTTAATTAATACATTTCCATCATAATCAATATCTCCGGTTTGAGGACCTACATCCACAAGTTCAAGGACGTCTGATACAAAAATTTTGTCCCCTTCAAGCATTACATGACCACTTACCTTTGAGATAAGATTTAGTCCATCCTCGGAAATCACAAGGTTTCTACCATATCTAAAGACCACGTGCTTTACAGGTCTTGGATTGACCTTTCTATTAAGGCAATCAATACCCTCCTCGCCTCTATCTTCTGGGTGAAGAATAGCCACCACGTCGCCTTTTTCTATATGATTAAGATTTTCAAGGGAATGAAAATCTACCGTTCCATCCTCATTAATCTTAGGCCTTGGCTTTAAATCTGTATTAAATTTATATTCTATAAAGCCGTCAGTTCCCTGTCTTGGCTCCTTACCCTTAGCTAGCACATAGACCTTACCGTACTCTTTATTTTCTAAGAAGTCATTAATGGCTGCCTCATCAGTACCTGACCTAACGCCCTTAAATGTAATATCCTTTTTTATTTCCTCTAAATCTAAAAAAGAAGCCCCAACGAAAGGTGGATAAAAGATAGCTTCCACACTCATTCCATCAGGATTAATGTAATAATCTGCAAATTCTCCTACCGGATTTGGGCACTCCTCGCTAATCTTTTGGCACACCTCTTTTGATGCTCCTGTTTTAATAGCTTCATCTAATTTTACAATGTCGCAGCTTATTTTCTTCTTATCAATATAAAACATGGCATCGTCAATTTTGGCGGGTGAAAATGTTTCCTCTTTAGGAGGGTAAACATTTACATATAAGCCGTCGCTCTTGTTTTCAAATTGAAAATAGCCCACTCTACATTTTTCTATCATAAGCCGCTCCTTTTTGCCTACATTGGGAATACATAATCTCCAAGTAATGCCTTCATCTTAATTAAGGCCTTGGTATGTAACTGTGAAACTCTTGATTCGGATACTTCAAGAGTTAAACTGATTTCCTTTAGTGTCATTTCTTCATAATAGTAAAGGGTAATTACAAGTCTTTCTTTTTCAGTTAGACTCTCAATTGCCTTTGCCATAAGCTGCTTTAATTCTTCTTTTTCAATAGCTTCTTCTGGCTGTTCAAAGTGGGAATTGCCGATGCTATCCATTTTTACTTCGCTGCCAGCTTCTGTATATTCATCTAAGGAAATGAGATTAGTAGCCTTAGTTTGACCCTGCCACTCTAGTAATTCATCCTCTGAAATACCTAATTCCTTAGCAATATCCTCATCCGTTGCCACATGGCCAGTTTCTGCCTCAATCTTTGCCATAGCAGCATCTATCTTTTTTTGCTTTTGACGCAAAGATCTAGGAATCCAATCCATTTTTCTAATTTGATCTAGAATTGCACCCCTGATTCTTAAACTTGCATAGGTTTCAAACTTTACATTTTTACCATAATCAAACTTATCAATAGCATCAATTAGGCCAAAAATTCCATAACCTACTAAGTCATCATATTCAACGTTGTAACCTAAGTACATGTTCATTCTGCCGGCCACAAGTTTGACCAACTGAGCATATTCCATTATAAGTTGGTCTCTTGTTTCGCTAGACCTGTTAGTCATATAACTTTGCCAAAGTTTATTTCTGCCTGCTTCATCCATGTTTACATGTCCCCCATTTTAATAAGTTACTTTATTCATCCCTAAAATCACTATAATCAAAATCTTTGCCGTCTACCCCTTCAATACTATCTATATTATCTAGATCAATATCAGGTATATCCTCGTCTTGATCAATGTTTTCTTCCTCTTTTTGTTCTTCTTCCATCTTATCCGCTAGGCGATTAAGAGCATAAACTACAAGCCAGCTAGCAACAAAGAAGCAAACCATTACAAGAAGCACTATCCAGACAAATACTTCTAAACTGTATTTGTTTAAAATAAGTAGTACGCTTGTAATAAAACCTGCAAGTAAAGTAACTATTGCAGGCACCACTCTATATCTACTCATATAGTCACCTCTAAACTAGCCTAAATTAACTTTTCTGGTTTACCCACAGCCTTTATCTTATACTTTCCTGTTTCTGAATAAAATTCTACTGTTCTACCAAAATTTAATCCTGTGTCTTCTGCTAGTAATTTAATACGCATCTCCGATAACTTCATCTTGACTGCCATTACATTTCTTTGGCCTACCTTTAAGTTTTCGTTATTGGTATTAGTTGAAAACATCTGGGCACCTCCGGCTATCTTTGCAACTAATCTTGTCTTATTAGCTCCTAGTTTCTCCATTTGATTAACTAATTCAACCAAACCGGTATCCGCATATTTTGCAACATTTGATGCATTTTTAAATTGTTTACTATCTGGTAACATGCAATGCAGAAGGCCACTAACCTTAGTTACCGGATCGTATAGGGCCACACCTACACATGAGCCAAGGCCAAGGGTAGTCAAAACTTCTGGGCTTTTACAAGCTTTTAAATCGCCCATTCCGACCTTAATCATACTGTTTATATTCATAGTCAATCCTTATACACTACTCAAATTCAATCCAAATGCCCATAGTAATCCTAAACTACTAATGGACATTTGGATTAAAAAACTCACATACCAAGAGCTGATAAAATTTTGTCATAAGATTCTAACTCTGGAATTAACATAAAGTATCCATTTACATAACCCTCTTCTCCAAACTGAGATTGGATTAATAGAAGCTTATCTCCATATTTACCAAATTCTGAGGCAGGTACCGACATTAAAGCTCCAATCATATCAACTGTAAGGGAAGGAACGCTTGCCTGAACCTTTAAATTAGTAAGACTTGCAAGGGCTGTTAAATAAGAGCCGGATACAATATTACCAATTTCACTAATTGCAGACATTTCCATCTCTGTAAAATCTGTTGCATAATCATCTACCACGTCTTCCTGCATCATAAGTTTATTAACTAGATGATGAGCCGATTTTGTATCAAAAAGAAACATCATCATTCCGTTAATTTCACCCCCCATGTCTAGTAATATACCCACTACTATTTGGTCTTCAGAACCAATCAACTGGGATATATCCTTAAAGGGCAAGAGAGCTACTTTAGGAACTGACATATCCATTTTCATCTGTAACATCTTTGCAAGGGCAGTTGTTGCATTGCCTGCGCCAATATTACCGATTTCTTTTAATATATCAAATTGCATATCACTAAGTTCTTCTAAATTTATCTTGGACATGATACCACCATTCTAGCTACTTCTCACTAGCCTCCACAATTAAACCAACAATATCTAGTAAGGAAATTAACTCACCATTACTCTTACCAATGCTCTCAATGTAATTTGCAGCAGCATCAGAATTATTGGCCTTATTAACCTTTTCTATACTGTCATTATCAAGTGTTACTACTTCCTTAACCTGATCTACAATTACACCAATTGTAGCGCCATCTACCTTTACAATGATAAAACGTGTCTTATCTGTAAATTCGTCTGGCTCAAGGCCAAGCTTAATTCTTACACTCATTACAGGAATAATCTCACCACGAAGGTTAATTACGCCCTTATAATATGTCTGAGTCTTTGGAACTCTTGTAATTGGTTCGCTTCTTACGATGTTGTCAATATAATTAATATTGATACCATACTGTTCGCTACCAATTTTTACTACAATATACTGCACGGAAGTTGTACTCTCCATGCTCTTATCTTCAATAGCATTAACATTATCCACAGCCGTTACCCCCTATACTAATGTATTAGCATCAATAATTAATGCTACAGAACCATCACCAAGGATTGTTGCACCACTAATCATCTTATTAATGCTGATATACTTACCAAGTGATTTAATAACGATTTCCATCTGTCCAATTAAGCTATCTACTACAAGTCCTGCAAGCTTATCACCCTTACGTACAATTACAACTACGATTGTATCTGACTCTTCAGGTTCACCTGGAACATCAAGAAGTTCTCTTAATCTAATTAAAGGAATAACTGATCCTCTTAAATGGATCACTTCCTTGGCATGTACATACTTAATTTCACTGATTGCAATATCTTCAATGGTTTCAATAGAACCAAGGGAAATAGCATATTTTTCTTCGCCAAGCTTTACCATTAAAGCCTGAATAATAGCAAGAGTAAGTGGAAGTCTAATGCTAAATGTTGAACCCTGACCATAAACTGTCTTAACCTCAACATCACCACCTAAGGCTTCAATCTTTGACTTAACTACATCAAGACCTACACCTCTACCAGATACATCTGTGATTTTTTCTGCTGTAGAGAAGGATGGTCTAAAGAGTAAGTCAACAGCTTCTTTTTCTGTCATTGAATCAGCCTGTTCCTGAGTGATTGCACCCTTTTCAACAGCCTTAGCCTTAACTCTTTCTGTATCAATACCATTACCATCATCCTTAACTTCAATAACTACGTTATTACCTTCCTGGAAGGCGTTAAGAGCGATAGTACCTACCTCTGGCTTACCTCTTTCAATACGAACATCTGTAGGTTCAAGCCCGTGATCGGCAGAGTTTCTAATCATATGCATGATTGGATCGCCGATTTCATCAATTACAGTACGGTCAAGTTCTGTATCTTCACCAGTGATATATAATTCCATCTTCTTATCAAGCTTCTTTGATAAGTCTCGAACCATTCGAGGGAATTTAGAAATAACACTTTCAATAGGCATCATTCGAACCTTCATAACTGACTCATGAAGATTTGTTGTAACTCTCTCTAAATATTCGATCTGCTCTGTAAAGTTAGCTGACTTAATGCCACCATTTTCTCCATCATTACTAGCTGAAACTAAACCGTTCTTTGCAATAATAAGCTCGGATACTAAGTTCATTAATACATCCAACTTTTCAATATCTACTCTAACTGTATGAGAAACAGCCTTGCCACCACCCTTTGCAGGTTCTTTTGCTGCTGGCTTTTTCTCTTCCTTTGAAGCTGGCTTTGTTTCCTTTGTCGCAGGTTTCTTCTCTTCCTTTGGCTTCTCCTCTGGCTTTTCTTCTTCCTCATCAAGCTTATCTGTTACCTGAATTGGAGTTGCATCCTTAATTTCAGAAACGCTCTTAATGATGCTTACAATAGAATCGATTTCCTCTTCTGTTGTAATAAGAAGTCTAAATTCAAATTCAAATCTCTCATCTTCAATATCCTGAGTAGTAGGTTCTGACTTAATAACTTCACAGTGGCCCTCTAAGTTTTTAAACACTAAGAAGGCTCTAGCTGCCTTAAGTACACAGCTCTCTTCAACCTCTACCTTAATATTAAAGACGCTAATATTCTTTTCAAGAGCTTCATTTACTGCTGACCTTTCAAAGTCTGCTAGTGTTAAGCCTTCAAGCTGATTATTATCTGATTTAGCCGCCTTAGCTTCTTCCTGCTTTGGCTCTTCCTTTGCTTCCTCAGCCTTTGTCTCTTCCTTTTTAGCTTCTTTCTTTCCGTCACCACCAATTCCTTCAATGAAGGCATTTAAAGCCTTAATGATATCTTCGTTATCCTCTGTACCTTCATCCTGGTTATTACGAATATTATCAACATAGCTTTCAAGTGCATCCATACACTGGAATAAAACGTCACACATATCAGATGTAACACTGATATTGCCATTACGAACCTCAGAGAATACATTTTCCATATCATGAGTTAAGTTCTGCATTCTCTTATAACCCATTGTACCTGCCATACCCTTAAGAGAGTGAGCAGCACGGAAAATTTCATTAATAGTATCCTGATTGTCTGGTTCCTTCTCGAGGACCATTACGCCGTCTGAAATAGACTGTAAATGTTCACTTGATTCATCAATAAATATCTCTAAATACTGGCTTACATCCATTTAAGATACCCCCACGTTCTTAGTTATTGCTTCAGCTACCTTATTAAGAGGTACAACCTCGTTAACTAAACCTGTTGAAGCTAGTGCTTTTGGCATGCCATAAACTACGCAAGATTGTTCATCCTGTGCGATGACATGTATGTTCTTATGGCTGGCTGCTAGGCCCTTTATGCCATTGGTTCCATCAGCTCCCATTCCCGTTAACACTACGCAAGTTATCTCATCAAAATTAGAATTTTGAAGGGAATCATACATTACATTGGCGCATGGTCTAAGTCCATCTATAGCAGGTGCTTCGTTAAGTCTAATAACGTAGCTTGCACCTTCCTTCATAACCTTAATGTGCTTACCACCAGGGGCAATATAGACATTACCTTTAGTAATGACATCACCGTCTGCTGCCTCTTTTACATTAAGCTCGCTCATTTCGTTAAGTCTTGCTGCAAGGCTTGCTGTAAATCCTGCTGGCATGTGCTGAACTAAAACCATTGGTGCGTCCAAATTCTTTGGAAGCATTGGTATTACAGATTGTAATGATTTAGGTCCACCTGTTGAGCAGGCTAGAGCAATTAACTTACTCTTGCCCTTTTTAATACCTGAATACTGAGAAGGAGTTACCCTACTAGCTTTAAAGGTATTGTCTTCTCTAGATCTTTGAAAGCTAGAAGTAGGTCTATCTTTTGATGACAATCCCACTTTTGTATCTTTATTATCTCTAGTATTAGTATTGCTTGAAGGTGAAAAAGATGCGCCTCTTGCCACTCTTTGAAGGGATGCCCTTGTATTAGTAGCAACATCTAGCATCTCATGAATTTTTTTCTTAAATATTTCGCTTTTAGTTTCAAGATAATTCTCTGGCTTTGTAACAAAATCAAAGGCTCCATATTCTAGGGCTTGTATAGTTTCCTTAGCACCTTCCTTTGCGACTGTACTAACAACTATAACCGTCTGATCAATACGGTTTTGCTGAAGCTTCTTTAGTAGTTCAATACCATTCATCTTCGGCATATTAATATCTAGAATTACTGCACTATACAAGTTAGGATTTGAAACAATTTTATCAAAACCTTCCAAGCCATCTCTAGCTAAATCCGCGACTTCGTACTCATTACTTTCGTTTATTATATCAGATATTACCCTTCTCATGAGTGCAGAGTCATCAATAATCAAAATTTTTTTAGCCATGACTATCCCCTTTCCTTATTACGAAGTTGCCTTTGTTGTTCAAAAATGTACTTTACTATCTCGCTTCTCTCATTATCAGCAATTCGCTTAAATTCTATTCTAGTATCGTATATATCACTAACATTAGGACTTTCAAGGGACATTACTATCTTTCCTGCCACATTAAACTGCTTTAATTTCCCTGAAATAAATAGTTGAAAATTAAGCATTATAAAACTTCCAGTATTTAATTGTTCTTGAGTAAACACTCTTACTCCACCGCCACTTATATCTACTATTATAGCCTTAACGGGGTTTGCTTGCAAGTTATTAGGTAATTTTGAATGTCTTAAAAAATACTGGGTTTCCTCTTCATTAAAGAGGCTATATTGCACCTCAATTGTGCATTCAAGTCTATAATATTCACGTCGTTGAAATTTTTCTGGATTTGATAATAATTTTAGATTAACTGTATAGATATTTCTTTCTTTTGCTCTTCTTGTAATGCTAACTGCTGCCTTATAGATGCCTTTACTTGTATAAAAGAAAGCATCATATTCAGAGTTGACTTCAAGTGGGATTATTCTGCCCTCAAAAATAGGCATAGCACAAACTAACTCATCCTCATCCTCCTCAGAGTAATCAAGCACCTGACTTATGTAGCTTCTCTTTGATTGTGGGGACAAACTAAACCTATCCATTCTTTTTTGTAATTCGATTTTTGTTCCAAGTACAATATTATCAAGCATACACTCACCTCCAGTTCTCCTCTTAAAAGCTAAGGCAAATAGAACTTATAACATCTTAGCAAATACATTTTTTAGATATCCTCTTATGCCCCTTTTAGCTACAGGGATTTCATCTTTTGAGTCAATTATCTTTTTAGTTATATTTTCAAAAGCCTTAGTCGCTGGGGAATTAGGATAAATAATAGACACAGGATTTTGCTTCATAACTGCCTTAGTTACGTTATTATCCTGTGGTATTAAACCTAAATATTCCACATCAATATCTAAGAACTTAGAAACTACTAAATTAAGCTTTTCGTATAAAAGCTCCCCTTCCTTTTCAGATTCCACGCGGTTTGCAATCATCTTAATCTTACAGTTTTCATTGCTAAAGAGCGGATGCATACTTAAAGATTTAAGTAGTGCATAGGAATCAGTAATAGAGGTAGGTTCAGGGGTTGTAACAATAATGGTCTCTGGGCTTGCCACTAAAAACTCCATAACAGAATCTGCAATACCAGCCCCTGTATCAATAATTATTACATCGCATAGACTTTCAAGCTCGCTCATTTTATTAACTAGGCGCTTAATCTGCTCACTGTCAAGATTTACGAGCTTAGCAATACCAGACCCACCAGATATAAAACCTATATCAAGAGGCCCCTTTGTTATAATTTCCTTTATATCCTTGCCCTTATATAAAATGTCACTAAGGTTATACCTTGGTATAACCCCAAACATTACCTCGATATTAGCAAGGCCAAAATCGGCATCTAGAATAATAACCTTCTTCCCCATATTTACTAGCTGGATGGCAAGATTAATAGAGACATTGCTCTTGCCTACACCACCCTTACCACTAGTTACGGCTATTACTCTAGCATTTGCCTGATAGTTTTGATTTTGAAATTTTATTATATTGCGTAAAGTCTGGGCTTGATCCATTATGTGTTACCTCCCAATAGCTGTTTAGCAATAAATTGCTCATTGATAAGCTCAATATCATTAGGAACATTTTGTCCTGATGTTGTGTAAGATAAAGGGGCATTTGTAAGCATTTTCACATTAATAATATTGCCTAGAGAACAAGTTTCATCTAGCTTTGTAAAAATGATTTTCCAGCCCTTTATGTCATCATATTTCTTAGCAATATTAACTAAGTCCTTATACTTTGTTGTAACGCTAAGAGTTAAGTAAATATCTAGGTCATAGTCTTCCTTATAATCCGTTGCTACCTCAAGTAAGCGTTTTAACTCTTCCATCTGTTCTTCAGACTTATGAGATCTACCTGCAGTATCCACTAAGACTAAGTCGTAGTTTTTAAAGCTTTCAAGGCTTTCCCTTAACTCCTCTGGTCCATAGACTACATCCACAGGGCAGTCAATAATTGAAGCATAGGTATTTAGCTGCTCTACCGCTGCAATTCTATAGGTATCTGAAGTTATAAAAGCAACCTTTGCGTATTTTTCAAGCTTAAACTTAGATGCAATCTTAGCAATAGTTGTAGTTTTTCCAACTCCTGTAGGTCCAATAAAGAAGGCAAGCTTTGGCTTTGAATTAAGTTTAACCGGACTAGCCTCCCCAAGCTTAAGTATGATTTTTTGATAAACTGCAGAAAGAATGCTATCAATGTCAGAATCCTTTTGCATAGATAAGGCAATCTCTCCTAGAATTTCATCTACATACTTTTCATCCACTTCGCTATCTACTAGCTTTTTATGGATTAGCTTTAAAAATGTATCATTAGAGGAGTTTTCCTTAGGACTTGTTTTTGTTAGTTCTGCCTCTAATGTCTTAGCTTCTGTCTTATTTTCTGTCTTAGTTTCTGTCTTCGCTTCTAGCTTAGCTTCTGTTTTAGCTTCTGTTTTAGCTTCTAGCTTAGTATTCTTTTTTACTTCCTCATCCTCATAAATAATATCAGGATTTCTATAGATTTCGCTTTTTCTATTCTTAGAATCAAAGCGATTGTCTTGTCTTAGTTTCTGATTATTAGCACTAGATTCCTTCATAAGTTTTTGAAGAGCATCTAGTCTTTCCTCGATTCTTTTTGGATCATTTAAATCAATGTCCTCATCAGCTCTTAAATCAAGAGAAGCATTGTCATTAGATTTTTTAGGATCAACCGTCTTCATTTCTGGTTTTCTTGTGTTTACATTTTTTATAAATTCCTTCTCTTCAAGAGCCGCAGTAATCTCCACCTGGTCCTTTTTGAAAATTCTAAAAAGTCCTCTGGCCTTTAAAAACTTAATATTTAGGACCACAGCATTGGCCCCAAGCTCCTCCTTAGCTTTTTTCATTGCCTCATTTTCTGTTGGCGCTTGAAATTTCTTAACTATCATTTACGCTGTCACCATCCCCACTGATTGTAATTCTACGTTGGATTCCACTTCATTATAGGAAATCACTATTATGTCCTTATAGTAGTCAACTGCAAGCTTTTTAAAATATAATCTCACAATTGGTGAAGTGATAACTATTGGATTTTTTCCCATATCCTCTAATTTCTTTAACTCACTTCCTGTAGAAGCCATAATCTTTTTAGTTCTCTCAGGATCAAGAGAAAGATATGACCCCTGCTCGGTATTCTTAACAGAGCTCATAATTTCCTGCTCAATATTTGGATCAAGAGTAACTACACTTGTAGTTTCATTTGATGGGAAATACTTGCCTGAAATTGCTCTCTTTAAACTTTGTCTTACATATTCTGTTAATATATCTGTATCTCTTGTTACAGATGCATGATCTGCTAGAGTTTCAAAAATAGTAACTAAATCCCTAATAGAGATACCCTCTGATAAAAGATTTTGTAAAACCTTTTGGATTTCACCAATACCAAGTAGCTTTGGCACTAATTCATCTATTAATGCCTGATTATTGTCCTTAATGTTATTAATAAGATTAGATACATCCTGTCTTGTAAGAAGCTCAGATATATGCTGTCTTATAATTTCTGTAAGATGAGTAGCTATAATTGAAGGTGGGTCTACTACAGTGTAGCCAAGGGATTCTGCTCTTTCTCTCTGACTTTCAGTAATCCAAATAGCTGGTAGATGGAAGGATGGTTCAAAGGTTGGTATACCTGTGATTTCCTCTTCTACATAGCCTGGATTCATAGCCATATAATGATCAAATAAAATCTCACCATCTGAAACCTGAATACCCTTAATCTTAATTATATACTGATTAGGATTTAACTGAATATTATCCCTAAGTCTAATAATTGGAACAACGGCACCTAGTTCTAGGGCCACCTGTCGTCTAATCATTACAACTCTATCAAGTAAATCACCACCTTGATTTACATCAGCAAGGGGAATAATTCCATAACCAAATTCCAATTCAATAGGATCTACATTTAGTAAATTCACCACATTTTCTGGTTTTCGAATTTCTTGGGCTTCTGCCTCACTTTCCTCTACTTCCTCTTCTATTGCCTCTACTCCAGTTCTCTTCTTTAATCTTCTGCCAACTACAATTAATGCTATTCCCAAAGGAATATAGATATAATTTGGTAGAGGTGTAAAAAGGCCCATAACCACAAGGGCTGCACCAACCATCATTAATACCTTATCAATTGAAAATAATTGACCGACGATTTCATCACCAAGCTCGCCATCAGAACTTGCCTTAGTTACCAAAATACCAGTTGCCAAAGAAATAAGAAGGGATGGAATCTGTGAACTTAAACCATCACCAATAGTAAGGATTGTATACTTATTTAGGGCCTCATTTACTGTTAGACCACTGTAGAGCATACCCATTACAATACCACCAACTAAGTTGATACCTGTAATAATAAGGCCTGCGGTTGCATCACCCTTTACATACTTAGTAGCACCATCCATAGAACCAAAGAAAGCATTCTCTTGCTGTAATTTCTTTCTCTTCTCTGCTGCCTCTTTATCTGTAATAGCACCTGTATTAAGGTCTGAATCAATAGCCATCTGCTTACCAGCCATAGCATCAAGAGTGAATCTTGCTGTTACTTCTGCTACTCTTTCAGAACCCTTATTAATAACTATGAACTGAATGATAATGATAATTATGAAAATGATAATACCAATTACTAAGTTACCGCCACCAACGAATTGACCGAAAGTAAGAACGACCTTACCTGCATCACCATCTCTTAAAATCAGCTTAGTTGATGATACATTTAAGCCAATTCTAAAGATTGTTGTGAAAAGCAAAATTGTTGGATAAGAGGCCATATCAAGTACTTCCTTAGCAAAAAGAGCATTAAAAAGTACAATTAAGGCAACACTTAAATTAAAGGCTAGTAAAAAATCTAGCAACCATGAAGGGATGGAAATAATAAAGAACATAACTGCAGAAAGTAGGTAAATTCCTACAAACAAATCTGTCTTTTTTAGACTGATTTTCATATTCCTATTCCCCCTTTCATGAATAACACCTTAGCAAAATGGTAATTTTATTACATAAAATATTATTCATTCATTAAAATTATACCATAGTGCTAGTTAAGTTTCTATTCTTTGTTTTCATTACTGCTGCAAGAATTTCAGCAACTGCCACATATAATTCAGGAGGTATTTCCTCACCGATTTCAATATTGTGATAAAGAATTCTTGCAAGTGGTTTGTTCTCTACAATTTCAATGTTATATTCTTTTGCTTTATCTTTAATCTGAAAAGCAAGATAATCTGCACCCTTTGCAATAACTATAGGAGCTTTTCCAGATTCAGGATCGTATTTAAGGGCTACTGCAAAGTGAGTTGGGTTTGTAATAACTACATCTGCCTCAGGTAATTGCTGCATCATTCTACGTCTAGAAATATCATTCATTCTTCTTCTAATCATGCCCTTAACCTGTGGATCACCTTCAGAATCCTTATACTCATCCTTAATTTCTTGCTTTGTCATCATATTGTCGTTTTTAAATTTATGTCTTTGGTAAATTAAATCCACAACGCCAATTATTAGAAAAACTAGGCTAACCCTAATTCCTAAATCAATAATTATCTGACCGGTTCTTACAATGGCCGTATAAAGAGACACATCATAAAAGGAATATATGACATAAACCTGCTTTTTTACCATTGACCATACAACAATCGCTAAAATTGTCATCATGGCAATAGCCTTAATAAGTTCAAAAACCTGCTTAAAGGAAAACATTCTCTTAAAGCCATTTAGCGGGCTTATTTTACTAGCCTTAGGCTTTAGTGGTTTAGCAGTTACCATCCAGCTTTGCTGCAAGGCATTTCCTAAAATTGCTATAACTACACCAACAATTAAAACCGGTGCAATAATGGTAATAATCATCATGCCAACATTTTTTAAAATATCCATAGCCATCTCTGATTCAAGTCCAAAGCCACTAGTACTAGTCACTGTTTCAAAGTAGGAATAAATTTCATTGAAAGCCTTTAAAAAGCCATTTCCAATGCCTGCCACATAAATTTTTAAAAGAATGAAAATGGAGAGCAGGGACACTGCTGTAATTATTTCCTTACTTTTTGCTACCTGACCTTCTTTTCTTACATCCTTTAACTTTTTATTAGTTGCAGGCTCTGTCTTTTCACCACCAGGTCCATCTTGTGCAAAGAACTGAAGGTTTAGTTTTATTGCTAGTTTATATTCATTTATATTAAGAGATACATTTTCCATAAAAAATCCCCCTAATACATGCTCTTTACAAGTTTGGCAAGGATGGTCTTTATCTCAGTTTGAAGGAAGTTTGCAATGGAAGGTAGCATAGAGATGGTAACTAGAATTACAAAGATACCTACAAAAATCTTAAGCTGCATACCTACAACAAACATGTTCATCTGAGGCGACACCTTTGCAAGAATTGCCAAAACGCAATTTAGTAAAAGAGTTGCTGCAAATACTGGCAGGGCAATTCTAAAGCCGATGATAAAATAGTCAGACATAAAGTCTAGAACTATATCAAAGATGCTTGCCTTAAATATAGCTCCCCCTAGAGGAATTACTTTAAAGGTCTCTACTATTGCCCCAATTAGGTATCTGTGAAGGCCTGAAATTACTAGAATAAGCATAATTAGATAATAATAAAAATTTCCCATAATACCGGTTTGCATTCTAGTAGTCGGGTCGTATAGCTGGGCCATAGATAGACCTATATCCATATCTATAGTTTTTCCTGCAAAGTAAATAATTTGCACACTCATAAGGCTTAGGGCACCTAGTATTAGTCCCACTAAAACTTCTCTTAATACAAGTATTGAATAGCCAAGCATGCTGTTATACTCAATGGATAAACTAGGGTTTGCAGCATAAACTATCATGCTAATAAAAAAGGCTAGGCCGATTTTAATTCTGCCTGGTATTCCCTTAGTATTAAAAAAAGGCGCAACATACAAAAATGATGCGAGCCTTATTAAAATCAATATAAAAATTAAAAACTGGTCAATAATAATTGAGTATTCTATCATATTTTAATCCTCTAGACTCTTAATCATCGAATATATGTAGCAAAGTTTCCCCATAGGTTGTTCATAAATTCCACGATTGTTGAAAGAATCCAGTTTCCAAGAATCATAAGAGCCAACATTATTGCTAATAATTTTGGCACGAAAGTAAGAGTCTGTTCCTGAATAGATGTTAATGTCTGGAACAAACTGATAACTAGACCCACTATCATAGATACTAATAATAGCGGAACAGAAGTTTTAACAATTACCCAAATTGTCTGTCTTGCAACTGTTATTACGTCTCCTACTTGCATCCTAAATCCCCCAACAAACCTCAAATCCTTTAGTAATACATTAAAAAATTCAAATCCAAATCTCTTTAGCTAGCTATACTAACTACGATTTCTATCTAAAAGGTCTTTAAAAGGTTTCCAATTATTAAATTCCAGCCATCTGCCATTACAAAGAGCAAAATCTTAAATGGAGCACTAATAGTAGTTGGCGGTAACATCATCATACCCATTGACATAAGGGTTGAAGAAACTACCATATCAATAACAATAAATGGAAGATAAATTAAGAAACCTATAATGAATGCGATTCTTAGTTCGCTAATAATAAAGGCTGGAACTAATACTCGCATTTCAATATCATCTTCAGATTCTATTGAGCCTTCTTCTACACCTGCTGCGCTAAAAAATGTGTCTAGATCCTTTGTAGATACCTGGCTTAACATAAACTTTCTAATAGGCTTTACTCCTATATCATAGGCCTCTTCTAAGGATATCTCATTATTAGAGAGGGGCTCTATGGCATTGGTATATACCTCATTGAAAGTTGGTTGCATAACAAAAAAAGTCAAAAATAAGGACAAACCTATAATTACTTGATTAGGCGGAACAGTCTGTGTTCCAATGGCCGCTCTTGTAAAGTGAAGCACTATTACAATACGGGTAAAAGAAGTCAGCATTATAAGTATTGACGGAGCTAATGCAATAACTGTCAACACTAAGAGCATCTGTAAAACGCTTGCCATATCAGAGCCATCCCCAGCTGAGATATTAACATCAATCAAATTATTAGCGCTAGCTGTTGTCTCCTCTTCTGCTAATACATTTACACTAGCAAAAAGACTAACAAAAATAACTAGACTAGTAATTAGCCAAATTTTACAAATTGCCTTCTTATGCCTCTTCATCCACTGCAACATAAATCATCCCTACCCCATCAATCTTCTGGCTTGTCCTTCTTAAACTTATCTATTATAGCCTTAAAACTTTCGGCGTTCGACTTAGAGATAGATGAATCTGTGTTAAATTGTAAATCTCCCTCATCCACTTCACATAAATAGCTTATGCTATCCTTGCATATAGCAATCGCAAAGCACTTCTTTCCTATCCTCACAATTTGAATATACTTGGTATTAGATACCTTTTGTGTCTCAAGAATTTGTATGTTTCCACGCCCAAGCTTTTCTTTTTGAATATTTCCTACAATTCTTATTGAAAAATAAGTAATTCCTATGACTATTATAAAAATAACTAGTAATGTAACAAACTCAGCGATTTCGTCTAAGCTGTTAGTTAAAATCAAGTTAGTTGTCATTTATCCTACTACTTTCTGCACTGCCTCAATAACTCTATCAGCCTGGAATGGCTTTACGATAAAGTCCTTAGCGCCTGACTGAATTGATTCAATAACCATGGCCTGCTGTCCCATCGCAGAACACATAATTACAGATGCGTTAGGATCTGAAGCCTTAATCTTTTTTAAAGCCTCAATTCCATCCATCTCTGGCATAGTGATATCCATAAGAACAAGATCTGGCTTTAATTCAGCGTACTTTTCAACTGCTTTCGCGCCATTTTCAGCCTCACCAGCAATATTATAACCATTCTTAGTTAGAATATCTTTAATCATCATTCTCATAAATGCCGCGTCATCACAAATTAAAATATTCTTTGCCATACAATATCTCCTATCTGAATTAAATTTTCACAAAATCATTTAACTGTATTATACACCATTTATCATAAATTTACTATTGTTTTTTACAAAAAAGTTGTTATTTAATAATTTCTGTAATTCTAACACCGAAGCTTTCTTCGATTACAACTACTTCGCCCTTGGCTACATACTTGCCATTAACTAGGATATCTACTGGCTCACCGGCGATTTTATTAAGTTCAATAATTGTACCTGGTGCAAAATCTAGAATATCTTTAATTGATTTTGAGGTTCTACCAAGTTCTACTGTTACCTCAAGAGGTACATCCATAATAAGACCAATATTTTCTTGGGCAGTTAACTGTCCTAGGTCTTGTGAGAATGGCTGGAAGGAAGCTGGTGCCACATTAACATCAGGCTGTGCATAGCCATACATTGGCATTCCCTGCATTGGCATTCCTTGCATTGGCATTCCCTGCATCGGCATTCCCTGCATCGGCATTCCCTGCATTGGCATTCCCTGCATTGGCATTCCCTGCATTCCCATTCCTGCATTCATAGCATTTGGATCTGGGGCTGCCTGTGGTGGTGGTGTGGTGGCTGCTGGTGCCGGTGTTGGTTCTGGCGCCGGTGCTGGTGCTTCCTCTTCCTTTGGCATAAACATTTCTAGTAATTCTTCTGCAAATTCCTTAGGATATAGCTGCATGATTTCACTATCGATTAAATCACCGATTTGCATTTTAAAGGCAACCATAACAAAAGGCTTTGATAAGAATTTTGGTAAATTTTCATCCACATCATTGTAGGTTTCAACAAGGTTTGAAACTGGTGGACTAATATCGATTTTCCTATTAAACATTGATGAAAGAGATGTAGCTGCCGAACCCATCATCTGATTCATAGCTTCGCCAATGGCACTTAAATGAAGCTCTGATAAAGGTTCGTCATCATTTGCAACACCTGCTCCACCCATCATAAGGTCAGTAATAATCTTTACATCGTTTTCCTTTAAAACTAAAACATTATTACCGTCTAGACCTTCCTTATAGGAAATCTGCATCATAACACACGGTCTATCATATTTATGAGATAAGTCATCCCAGCTGCATACATCTACCTTTGGTGTTGTAATATTAACTGTTTGATTAAGAAGAGAACTTAGAGTTGTAGCCGCAGTCCCCATGCTTATATTAGAAATCTCTCCTACAGCATCTTTTTCTGAATCAGCTAAGCTAAATGCATCTTCTCCTGATAACTCAGCAGCAGCACTCTCAGATGGTTCTTCTACCCCTCCGCCATCGTCTGAATCTGTGGACATACCACTTAGGAGAGCATTGATTTCATCTTGTGATAGCATTCCATCCATAGCTTTATGTATCCTCCTCTCTTATAACTTCTGTAACCCTCACTGCATATTTATCTTCAAAATAACCTGGCAAGGCTTTAAACTTTTTAATATTACCTACGTAAATATCAAGCTCTTGTTCTACCTTTTTGTTGACTCTAATAATATCCCCATATTGTAGGCCAACAAAATCTGCCACGCTAATATTTGATTTTCCTAAAACTGCCTTAATTGGGATCTCTGACCTTGAAATCATGCTTTCAATTTCACGTTCAAAGGTCTCGCCACCCTTTTCTTGCATGTTAGCAAACCAATATTTTGTATTTAACTTATCCATAACAGGTTCTAGTGTTGTAAATGGAAGACACACATTCATAAGGCCTTCCACATCACCAATCTTTAGATTCATAGTTACAATGGCTATGGTCTCTGTTGGTGATATAATCTGAGCAAACTGGGAATTAGTCTCGATTCTTTCTAGTCTTGGCTGTACTTTTACCACATTTTCCCAGGGCTCTTCCATTAGATTAACACAGATAGATAAAATTCTTTCAATAATAGTAAGCTCGATTTCTGAAAATTCTCTTTCCTTTTCAAGGGCATTTCCCTGTCCGCCAAGTAGTCTATCTACTATGGCAAAACCAAGGTTTGAAGCCATTTCCATAATTACAGAGCCATTTAGGGGATTCATTCCCACAACTCCTAGTAACACAGGATTTGAAAGGGCGTTTGAAAACTCGGAATAAATTACGACTTCTGAGTTTACTACATCTACTGTAACTGATTTACGAAGATAAGCTGGTAAATTAGTTGCAAGCAAACGTCCAAAATTTTCAAAAATAATCTCTAGTGTTCTTAAATGCTCCTTAGCAAACTTAGACGGTCTGGCAAAGTCGTAATTCTTAACTTGCTTTTCGTCGGAGTTTTTCATCTCATCTACATCAAGTTCACCACTACTAAGTGCTTTTAAGAGGTTATCAATTTCATTTTGTGAAAGAACTTCACTCATTTACTCCCACCTCTCTTTTCAAATCCTCTCCTTACCTCTTACACAATCAAATCGCTTCGCAATCAGCTCGCACACGTGTAGCGTTTGTAAAACAAACGCTACAATTACTGAACAACTGGTGTTACAAGTACTGAATAGATACAGTTAGTCTGGAATAGATCTTGTAATGCCTCTAAACAGTCATTCTGAAAATCCTTTGTATTTGTAGCAATTGTCTGATATGTATATTTTTCTGTAGCTAGAGTTGAGATTGTGTTAACAATTAAAGTCATGTTGTCTTTAATTGTTGTAATCTTTTCTGAATAGTCTTTGTGGGACTTATTCACACCAATAGTTACAGTTAATACCGCATAGTGAGTCTGAGCGCCAACATAAGTTACTGTAATTGTTGTCTCTTCACCATTTGTTACACTGATATACTCAATATTAGATAAATCTGTTGAGGATGATGAAGAACTTGAATCTGTTGTTCCCCCTGCAACATCTAAATCGATTATTTCGGCAATATGGGTTATAAGGCTATTAGTCTTTGTATTGGTTTGTACTAATGTAAATGTCAATACTGCCGTTAAAACTAAATTAATTAATACAAGAGCCAAAATAATTACGTTTAACATACTTTTCTTCACTAATTTCCACCTCGCTTTAGATTTTATGAATTAATATTGTTATATATCTTAATCTCTACTCGTCTGTTTAATGCTCTTCCCTCTGCTGTTTCATTTGTGGCAATAGGTACATTTTCACCACGACCAGAACTTGTCATGGTCTCTTCAGAAAATCCGTATTCATCTACAAAGAAACGGTAAACACTATAAGCTCTATAAAGGGAGAGCATCATATTATCTTCAATTTGAGCTGAATGCATTGGCACATTATCTGTGTGACCTTCAATAGAAATAATATTTCCATCATATTCTTTTATTGCCACTGAAACTGCCTTTAAAAGGGTTTTAGCATCCTCTCTTATGGCATAGCTTCCTGATTCAAATAAGACACCGCCACTAAGATTTAATACTACGTATTTACTTGTGGCTGTTACCTCTACCTGATCTGCAACATTTGAGGCTGCAAGGCTTTCAGTAATTTCCTCTGCCATTTGCTCAGATTCTGCCTGACCTTCTTCTTGAACCTCCTCATAGGCATCTTGAACTTCAGTATCTGTCTCACCTTCTGCATTAAGACCCATGCTATTATAGTAGGTGCTAAGTTCATTTAACTGGCTAGCGCCACTATTTACCAAAACACCTTCTGAGGATAGTGCGGAACCACCTGATGGCAAAATACTAAAGGAAGCTGCAAGGCTGGCTGCTACCTCTTCAAATTTTCCAGCATCTGTACTAGACATTGAGAAAAGCAATACGAAGAAACAAAGCAGCAAATTCATCAGATCTGAGAAAGTGGCCATCCAGGCTGGAGATCCAGCAGGAGCTTCATCTTCTTGCTTCTTTGCCATTAAGCAGCACCTCCTTCTGATGAAATAGCTTCTCTAGCCTTAGGTGCTAAGAATGACTTAAGTTTCTCTTCAATAACTCTAGGGTTCTCACCTGCCTGAATTGAAAGTAAGCCTTCAATTACAATTTCTTTTAACTGAAACTCAATAGCTGCTCTTTGCTTTAACTTATTAGAAATTGGTGTACAAATCCAGTTAGCAAGAAGCGAACCATAAAGTGTAGTAAGTAAGGCAACGGCCATATTAGGACCGATTGTTGAAGCATCTGATAAGTTCTTTAACATATTAACAAGACCTACCAGTGTACCAATCATACCCCAAGCAGGACCAAGAGCTGCCCAAGCATCAAAAAAGCCAGCTTTGTTTTTATGTCTTGCTTCCATATTCATAAGTTCTGTTTCAAGAATTCCTCTTACAAGTTCAGGTTCAGTACCATCTACAATAAGTAAAATTCCCTTTTGCATAAACTGATCCTCAAGACCTCTAGCAATCTCTTCAAGAGCAAGTAAACCTTCCTTACGAGCCACATTTGAAAGCTCAATAATCTTAGTAATTACCGCACCATGATCTAGTTTAGGGTCCTTCATAGCAACGCCAATACCTGAAAAACCGCCGGTAAAGTCGGCCATTGTATATGAGGCCATAAGGGATGTTAAGGAACCAAAAATTGTAATAATAAGGGATGGTACATCAATGAAGTTTCCTAAGGCAGCCACACCACCTGAAGAAATAATACCGAATAATACCATGACCAAACCAAGGACAATACCCGCTAATGTAGCTATATCCATTTAAAGACCCACCCTTCTTTAAAAGTTTAATTAGTTATCATTTACCTTTGCGAATTGAGAAAATATCCTAGACTTGTAGCTATAGACCTTATCTATAACCTCATCAATCGTCTCTTTTACGAGATATTTATGCCCATTAGTTAAAGTAATGACTGTGTCTGGAGTCTCTTCTATGGATTCGATTAGCTCAGCATTAAGCACGAACTTTTTATCATTAAATCTAGTAACGTCAATCATATCTTTCCCCCAAGACTCTTATGTAATTTGTCACGATGTTCACTAATAATATTAAAACACTTTTAGCTAAATAAAGCAATAATATATATTTATTTTAACCACTATTTTTCTTTATTCTAACATATTTTTTTGAAAATGTATCGTTTTTCGCTAATATTTTTCTATTATTTTAGTTTTTCAATACTTTTACACTAATTGTATAGTACTTATTACCTAGTTATATTATACGAATTATCCTTATAAATACATTTTCATAAAGATTAGTTTGTCAAGACTCGCTCGCGAGTCTTGCGCGCCGGATTCGGGTCTGCTACAGATGTCGCAACTGCGAAGCAGTTACGATGTAGCGTCAGCCCGATTTTGCTCAAGCAAAATTCTAATGGCTGATGTTCCTTCAGCAGACAAATTCCTGTCCGAATCCGTGCGCATCCTCGCGGAGCGTTTAACTCAGTCGGAGTTTGTACCCCGACTGAGTTAAAATGCTTTATTAGCACGGAGAAAAAAAGAGGCGCTAAAAAATTAGCGCCTCTTATGTTAAATGCTAAAATTTATCTCTTTAAGTTGATTAATTCCTCAAGCATTGTATCTGAAACTGTAATAATTCTTGAATTTGCCTGGAAACCTCTCTGAGTTGTAATCATTGTTGTAAACTCTGATGATAAGTCTACATTTGACATCTCTAATACGCCAGAGGTAATTTTTCCATCTCCAGCTGTTACATCTGTACCAATTCCATCAAATAAACCTGAGTTAAGAGTTGCAGCCCAAAGGTTTTCGCCTGCTTTTTCAAGACCTTCTGGGTTAGCAAAAGTTGCTACTGCAATCTGACCAATTGTTACTGTATCACCGTTACTGTAACTTGCAACGATACAGCCTGAAGTATCAATACCTACAGAAGTCATTGTACCTGTAGCCTTACCAGCTCCAGTAGTTAAACCATCATTTGTAATACCCATTGAAGACTTAACTGATGTCTTATCTGAATACATTGTAAGACCTGTGGCATCAAGACTTATCTGATATGTATTTTCAGCACCTACAGTATCTAGTAAAACATCTGTAGAACCGTTGCCGTTATTATTAAGAGTTAAAACGATTTCGCTGTTTGATTCAAGTGAGGCACCAGTTACGGCATTAAAGCTAATCTGACCTGAAACATCAAAGGAAAGATTTGTAATTGAACCATTCTGTGAAATTGAAACTGGATTAATATTATATGTTTTTACTGTATCAGAGCCTGAGTCTACATAATCAAGTGTTACCGTTGCCTGATAAGAATTACCTAAACTATCATAGAAGTTCATAGTTGTTGTTATTGCTTCTGTTGAAGAAGCATTGATATTACCTGAAAGTGTAAGAGCAGTTGTTCTTGCAGGTGCTGTATAAGTAAACTGTGAACTTGTAACATAAAGCTTTGACACAATATCTTTTACAACATTACCATCATCATCTGTCTGCCAACCCATTACATTAGCACCGTCTGATGTAACTAAAGCACCACTTTCATCTACCTTAAAGTTACCAGCTCTTGTAAAGTATGTATTTCCTGCACTACTTACAATAAAGAAAGAGTCACCAGAAATCTGTAAATCATATGGATTATCTGTACGCTCTGAAGCACCTTCTGTTGAAACTGCAGTAGCAATACTTCCTACAGATGAACCTAAACCAATCTGTTTTGGGTTTGTACCACCTTTATTATCGTTAGGTCCTGAAGCAGTTTGTGTTGTCTGATAAAAAACTTCTGAAAATGTCATTGACTGTGACTTATAAGCCACTGTATTTACATTGGCAATATTATTACCAACTACATCCATTCTTGTCTGATGTGCCTTTAAACCTGACACAGCAGAGAATAATGATCTCATCATAATATTTGTCCTCCTAATTTAGGTTGATAGTGTTTCCACTAATGCAATTAGGTTAATCACGATGACACCATATTAATAGAAAATGTTGCTCATCCCTTCAAGCAGTCTGGGATGTTAACCTCCAAAAGGTCCGGCTAAATTACAACAGCTCCATCAATATTGGTATATACGTTTTCCTCATTAGATTGACTATCCATCGCTGTTACAACTGTTTTGTTAGTTGTATTAACTATAAATGCAAGGTTATCAACTAATACTAAAGATTCCTTTATTCCTTTAGAAATTGCTTTTTGTGTTCCTTCTTCTAGCCTGTTTAATTGTTCATCACTTAAATTTATGTCTCTTTCTTCAAGTCTCTGATTTGCGTGTTTTGAAAATTTTACCTGGCCAATACTACTATTTGAAATAACGGAATCAATAGAAGCTTTTGAATTAAATATCTCTTTAAAACTTGGACCGCTATACTCATTTTTCTTACTAGTTTGCTTAGTAGACTTAAGTACGGCATCGGTCATAGCTTCAATTGAGTTAATATTTCCATTTACAATATTATTCATATCGGTCACCTCTTCTTTAGATTACTGTGCTGACCAAACGTCGAAATATTCATCGTCCATTACTGTGTCTAAATCCTTAATGTCATATAATTTATCTCCAATGCCTAGATATAAAACGTCGCTTATCTCTTCCCAATAATCAACCTTGCCACCAACAAAACCGTCATTATTTGTACTAGTTTTCATAATTACGTATTTACCAACTAAGTTAGAAGCTGTTTGCTTAATCTGATTGTCATTCATTTCTGTTGTTGCTTCTACCTGTGTAAATGTAGCAAGCTGAGCCATGTATTTTGAATTATCTGTTGGCTCTAATGGGTCTTGGTTTTGCATTTCAGCTACCATTAACTGTAAAAATCCGTCTACATCAATTGTTGTCTTACTTTTTGTAGAACCCATAGAACTAAGACTTGAACTCATTGTTGTAGCGGTTTGTGAAACGCTGCCATCGGCATTAACCTGCGACCAAACTCCTACTTCTGATGCCATAAAAAACTCCTTTCTTTTATGCTAAATAAGAAACGGAAGCATCGCCGTTTTCAATTAAATCCCTTGCTCTTATTTCATCGGCAGTTAGCTCTTCAAAATCAAGGTCATTTATCGAACTTAAATCAAGATTCATTCTTTTTTTCTTATCCTGTCCTAAATTGTCCTTGCTTGTATCCCCTTCAAAACTAGTATTTCCCTCAAAAGAGTGGCTCTCAATAGTTACTGAAACTGCCTCAACCTTAATTCCCTGATTATTAAAGTTTTCCTTTAAGGTCTGCATCTGATTTTCTAGGGCTTTCTTAACCGCCTCATTAGTAGCTGTAAGTTCTGCTGTTATAATTCCTTCCTTAGCTGTAACTGTTACATGTACTGAGCCAAGATTTTCAGGATTTAACATTACCTCAATCTGATTTAGATTCTGACTGCTAGTTAGTTTGATTTGATCAATTACCTGTCTTGCTACGTCTACCTGATTGATTGTAGTGTTTTCAATGGATTCTAATGCGTTGGCAAAATTTTTATAAACATCGGAAGTTACTGTCTGATTATTAACTGTTACTGTATTTAAGTCTTCCTTTTTGTTATTAAAAATGTCTTGTCCCTTTTCATTAGAACTTGCATTTTCATTTGCCTGGGCCGGATTTTTTTCTAGATTAATAATTGTTTTTTCTTCAATTACCGATTCTAGTGAATCCTCCTTTGGTTCTTCTAATGAAGCTTCGTTAAAAGCTTCCTTAGGACTTATAACCTGGCTTTGTGCATTTAGCTTACTAGTATCTACTAACTCTTTATTGTCTTCTTTAAGGAATATTCCCTCAAAGATATTTTTCTCTCCCTCAAAATTTTTTCTAAGATCTTCAACTGGAATATCAAAACTTTCTGCTAAGCCTTCTATTTTGTCCTTTACAAATGCTAATATGTCTTCAAGCTTAGATGAAAAATCTCCGTCTACAATTAAAGCAATTTCACCCTCGCCATTTAGTTCTAACATAAGTTCTTGAATCTTTGATAAATCAAATATGTCAAATACATTCATGTTAAGACTTGCCATGGTTTCAATAATTTCATCGCTGTCAATATCAAGTAGGTCTGCAATTTCACTAATAATTTCCTTGGCTTCTTCATTAATAAGATCTGTAGGAATTGATGTGCTTTCATCTACTTCTTCTAACTTGTTTACGCTTGATTCTAATTCATTATTAGAAGTTTTAATCTCATTATCAAAATCAGCCTTATTAGTATTATTATCATTAGTTTTAACTTGCTTTGTCTGTGTACTTGCAAAGCTTTCATTAGTTTCTTTTGATGTGCTTTTACTTGTCTTTAGTGTGTTTTTTAAAACTTGTCCAAAAGGATTAGTCTCAGGGCCCGATAATTTTGATGATGTGCTGTTTGGACCCCTGTTAAAGTTTAGCTTTAAGCTAGTTTCTAAATTGGCTAGTTGCATCTACTACCTCCTTTCAAAGAATATATCGGAAGTGAATAGCTGCTAATTTAGTACAAGTTTTCTAATTACAGGCACAAAAATAACCCTTCCTAATTAGTAACATTTTCCTAAAAAAACTTTCCTAATTAGAAAGGGTTGTAATCTTTATCATCGAGGAGCGTTTAACTCAGTCGGAGCTTGTACTCCGACTGAGTTAAAGCTATGGGTACATAATCTTTGTTAGCTTAGCAGCAAAGACAGTATCCATCTCTGCCATAATAGCAGCTCTAACATCTGTATCAAGATTTAGTAAAATATCTGCCACAAGGTCTGTATCTCCTGTCATTTCTTCTAAAATTGCTGCAGCATTGGCAGCTTCCATACTACCAAAGGTACTAGCCCATTCCTTAACTGCCTCAGAATATGCTAAATCCTTTATAACTTGCTCATAGATTTTAGCCGCATTATCTGCATCAATAGACTCATACCAGGATTTATAGTTTTCAATATCAGGGGCGTTATCTGTATAAACAACCTCTGTATCAAACTTATCCTTTAGCTGCTGATAGTATTCTGCATTCTCTTCAAAGACCTTAAGTCTTGCTACCTCTGCTTCAAGCTCTGAGATTTTTTCTGTCTGGCCATTATTTTCATACTCCTCAATTTGAGCCTCTAACTCATTAATTCTATCAAGGGCTTCTGCTAGGGTTTTATAGCTGCTGCCAGTTTCTTTTGCAGTCTCCTCATCAGAACCCTCTGGCAAAATCATATTTATTACAGGTACATTTTTTAAATAAGGGCGCAACATACTACCAATCCCCCCTACATTCATCTTAATCAGTAGGGCAAAGATTGCAAGCCAAATAGCGATGACAATTAAAGCAATAAAGATACTGCCAAGTTTAGCTAATATCCCGCCTTCTTTTTCCTCATCTTCGTTTTGTAACTCGTCTTCAATTTCGTCCTTAGACTTTTTCTTAGCCATATAGACCTCCCCTTTTGTCTAGTAAACTAGCTACTCTTTAAAATTTCATCCCCTGCGTTATTTTAAAACTATTAATTTAATACAAGTAAAGCGGACATTCGGAATCCGCTTCGCTACTTCCTCATGAACGCAGTGGCACTTTGTGCCACCTGTCAGAAGGGGCTTTAACCCCTTCTGACACTAGTAAGCTTTATACCCCCGCTTAAAGCTTACGCTTTTGAAGCGGGGATCGCTTACACTGCGTTCAAATACTACGATTATTGTAATTAAAACTAATAACTTCGTCAATCTCTTTCATTTCTTCCTTACTTAATTCCTGCTTAAATTCTTCAAAGGCTCTTTCCTTTAACTTATCCTGAATCTTTCTTTCCATAACTGCATCTGCAAGTCGTTTTTGTGCAACCTCCAAATTCTTTTTTGCAACCTTAACTTGCACCGTTTCTGCCTTTATTAGCTCCTTTGTAACTCTTATACAGTCTCCAAAATGTCGTAAATTTACAATGCTAATTTTATTTTTTGAGGCCTCTTTTTGATCATTTACATATCCTCTGTAACGATTAATTAAGGCCTTCATTTTTTCCTCTTCTTCAAGAACTTTATTTTGTGCCTGTACAAATTCCATCTGTCTTTGGCTCTCGATTTGTTCCTTAAGTTTTAATACATTTTCCATCCTATAAACAAACTTTGCCATAGACTACTCACTCCCTACTTTCGCTTTATACCAGATAGGTTAAGTTCCCCTTTTTCAAAGCTTTCATAATCTGAGAAAATGTCAGCTAAAAGGGCAAGTTCTTCATCAAAACTAAACTTCTCATCTGTTTGCTGGCATAAAAAGGCGTTAACCTTGTCGATTTTATAAACGGCATAGTCAATATTTTTATTAGAACCAGACCTGTAGGCTCCAATATTAATTAAGTCCTCTGCTTCATTATAGGTTGCCATAACAGTCTTTAGTCGTCCTGCCATTTTTTTATGTTCAGGGCTTGCAATCTGGCTCATACATCTTGATATACTTTGTAAAACATCAATTGCTGGATAGTGATTTTGATGTCCAAGTTTTCTAGATAACATAATATGACCATCAAGAATAGATCTTGCAGTATCAGTAATGGGCTCATTAAAATCATCGCCATCAACTAAGACTGTATAAAGACCTGTAATAGAACCTTTATCTGACATTCCAGCCCTTTCAAGTAGCTTTGGCATTTCAGAATAAACTGAAGGTGGATAACCTCTTGTAACTGGCGGCTCACCAGAGGCCAAACCTATTTCACGTTGTGCCATGGAAAAACGTGTCAGAGAATCCATCATTAAAAGCACGTCCTTTCCCTGGTCTCTAAAATATTCTGCTATGGCTGTGGCAGTTTTTGCTGCCTTATTTCTAATAAGGGCAGGCTTATCTGAGGTAGCAACTACAAGCACGCTTCGCTTCATACCCTCAGGACCTAAATCCCTTTCAATAAACTCCCTTACTTCTCTTCCTCGCTCGCCAATTAAGGCAATTACATTAATATCCGCCTTAGTATTTCTTGCAAACATACCAAGAAGGGTGGATTTTCCAACACCTGAACCAGCAAATATACCGATTCTTTGCCCCTTACCAACAGTTAGAAGTCCATCTACTGCCTTAACTCCAAGAGGAAGCACTTCATTAATAATTACCCTATCCATAGGATCTGGTGGTGCGGCCTCAACAGAATACTCTTTGCTAGTTTCAAGTTTAAAGCCATCTGTGGGATTTCCAAGACCATCTAGGGTGTGACCTAAAATTTCATCTCCTACCTTAACAGAAAGGGGATGTTCTGTATTTTCCACAACGGAACCAGGACCTATGCCATCTACTACATCAAAGGGCATAAGTAAAACCCTGGAATCTCTAAAGCCTACTACCTCTGCATATAAAACCACAGATTTATCCGCAGATACAATGCGACATAAATCATTTAACTTAGCATCTGGGCCAATAGATTCAATTGTAAGTCCTACGATTTTGGTAACCTTACCAAGTTTGTCATAAAAAGACTTATCTGTTAAAGCATAGTATTTATTTCTGTCTACTAATGACACCAATGCCACTCCCCCTCTTATTCTTATTTACTAATAAAAATGTATCTACTAATGTAAATATCTAAATAACTAAATGCAGCTAAGTAGCTTTAAATCCTTAATTAGATTATCTAGCTCAATATCAAGGCCGCAATTAAATACTCCCGTATCTGTTTCAATGATACACTCATTTCGCTTCATGGTTGGATCCTCTAATATGTCAATATTAACTTCTTTTGACATGGCCACATAAAGCTTTCCCTGATTATTAATCAGGAATTTATAGTCATCTGGTGAAACCTTAATAATAAAGTTATGACTGCTATCTGCATTTCTCATAACCCCATTAATTAAATGCATAATAATCTCTTGATTATCCTCTGCCACAGTTAAGGTCACCTTTTTAAATACATCTGTTAAAATGTCCACAAGCTCCGGCTCAATATTGGCCTTCTTTTCTTCGTACTCTCTTTCAAGCTCTTCTTTTCTTTGATTATATTCATTATCAAGTTCTTGTCGCATTTCTTCAATTTTAGCTTCCGCTTTAATACAACCATCGTTGTAACCTGACTGGGCTGCATCATTTTTAATAGCCTCTGTTTCTTCATTGGCCTTATTAACAATGCCCTCAGCCATTTGTCTTGCTTCCTCTAAAATTCTTTCTGCCTCTTCATTGGCAGCAGCAAGTATTTCCTCAGACTGTTTATTAATTTGGGCTAGACTCTCTGTAGTAATATTAGAAGTAGGCCTAGGTGCAGATCTTGCCTGTCTTTCCTTTGGCTTAGATTTGCCTCTTAGCTTTCTTGCCTCCTCAATTAGCTCCTCTTTTTTTTCTAAAAGAGCCTGCTTTCTTCTTTCTCTTGTTTGTAAAATGGCGTCTCGTTCCTCTGGTGATATATCATCATCAAAGCCCATATTCTCAAGATTATAAAGCCTTTGTAATTCCTCATCTACATCAGCTGTAAGCTCTGAATAATCTTCCTCATGCCCTTCACCATCTTCAAGTAAGGAATCTATATCCTCATCATTTTCATAGTCATCATAGTCTATGTAATCTGCATCAAGGCCATTAACAAAACCATCCTCATCTCTTCTTGCGTAGCTTTCACTAAGAGCCTCGATCTTTTTTTGTATTATTTCATTGTAATCAATGACTCTTTCGTCCTTATTAACAATACTTCCACGTTTAAGAAGATTAGACAATGATTTCGTCACCTCCACCTCTAGCAATAACAATTTCTGCTGAATCTTCGAGCTTTCTAATAATATTAACAATCTTCTGCTGAGCCTCTTCAACATCCTTCATACGAACAGGACCCATGAATTCCATATCTTCCTTGATCATAGAAGCAAGACGGCTTGAAAGGTTGTTAAGCACAACATTTTGAACTTCCTCTGTGGCACCCTTGAGGGCAAGAGAAAGGTCGGAATTTTCAACATCACGAAGAACTCTCTGAATAGATCTATCATCAAGTGAAAGAATATCTTCGAATACGAACATCTTCTTTCTGATTTCATCAGCAAGCTCTGGCTCTTCTACTTCTAAAGTCTCCATGATATGCTTTTCTGTTCCTCTATCAACAGTATTTAAAATTTCAACAATGGCATCTACACCACCAACGATTGTGTAATCCTGATTTACAAGGCTTGATAGCTTACGCTCTAATACCTTTTCAACCTGCTTAATTACATCAGGACTTGTTCTATCCATTAAGGCAATACGTTTTGCAACATCTGCCTGCTTTTCTGGTGCTAGAGAACCTACAACCATTGAAGCTTGGCTTGCTGGTAGGTAGGATAAAATAAGGGCAATAGTCTGTGGATGCTCATCCTGAATGAAGTTAAGTAACTGTGATGAATCAGTCTTTCTAATAAATTCGAAGGGACGAACCTGAAGACTGGCAGTTAACTTACCAATAACATCCTTAGCCTTATCTTCACCAAGGGCTTTCTCAAGAAGCTCCTTAGCATAAGAAATACCACCTTCAGCAATATACTGCTGAGCCAAACAAACTTCATAGAACTCTGAAAGAATTGCCTCTTTAGTCTGTGGTGAAACACTACTTGTGTTGGCAATTTCAAGAGTAAGCTGTTCGATTTCTTCTTCCTTTAAATGTTTAAATATTTTAGCTGATTTTTCTGGTCCAAGTGCAATTAATAGTGTGGCGGCTTTTTCAACGCCATCCATCTCATTTTCACCATTAGGTACTTTTGGCATATACTCTTCCTCCCTTACTAATTCCAGTCTTCATTTAACCAGTTACGCAGCAATAGCGCCACGGCCTCTGGATTTTCATCAACGAATTTCTCAATAGCAATTCGGGTTTCTGATTTTTCTTGTACATCAATATCATCAACTGTTTGTGTAGCAGTTGCTTCCTTAGTAGTAGCTAACATATCTTCCACAGATAACTCAGGCTCTGTCTCCTCAACTGTAAGAGGTCTTGTACTTCTAAGAACTACTAAGATAAGAATTGCTAAGATAGCCACAGCAAGCACAATCTGAATCCAGAAGCTAGCTGTCTTTAAAATATTAGTTGCTGGCTTATCTTCAAAATATGGTACCTGGTAGGCAACTACTGAAATGTTATCAGTGTTTGTAATACCTGTACCCTTAGCAATAATCTGAATCCAGTCATCATCTACCTCTAACTTTACAGATTCAGCATTATCTATCTTATATTGGTCCCAAGTTGTACCAGACAAGAGTCCAGCATCCTGCACCTCCTCTTCCTTATAAACAACCTTTTGTATAAGGGTTACTGCAATTGTAGATGAATCATAAACAATATCTCCAGGAGAACTAGTAGTAGTCTTTCGGATTTCATTTGGCAAATATGAATACTGCTTTACTGTATAAGTAGATGTAGAATTTGTGCCATCTGTAACATCATAAGTTGTCTCATCATTACTTGTAGTTCCAGGAGTTCCACTAGCCCCTGTATTTCCAGTAGATTCAAGTTCATAACTTTCTGAATATAGACCTTCTTCTCTACCTTCTTGTGCTGTATAAGTAGTTGAGATTTCATTGATAGTATCCCAGTCTAAATCTAGATTAATAGCAACATTTACCTCATCATATAAACCACTACTTGTAATGGCCTTTTGAAGAGATAAAACCACTGTATTTTCTATTGTTGATTTGTATTTAAGCTTTTTATTTAATGTAACTGTGGATGTGGAGTCAGAATTAATACCGCTAAACAATACATTTCCATTATCATCTGTAATGGTAATGTTATCTGTTGAGGAATTACCAACTGAGGCTGCAAGGAAAAGGGCAATCGCCTCTGCCTGTGACTCATCAAAGCTTCCTGTAGTTGTAAGTTTTGCAGCTACAGTAGTTTCAGCTGAGTTTGCATAAAAGCTTGAGGTATCTTCTGGTATTGTTACATTTACCTCAGCGGACTTAATGCCATTATAGCCTTCAAGGTCAGCGGATAATTTACTTCGCAAATAGTTGGCATATTTCTTAATTCTATCGGAGTCTGTTGTTGTTAGATCATTAGACATTGCCTCTTCAAAGGTATAACCATCAGCTTTTAAATTACCTGAGGCAATTGCTACCTTAGCCTTAGTTAAATCCTTATCTTCGACATAAACTATAAGATTATCAATTTTGTATTTGATTTGGTTTTCATCAAGTAATGTCTGTACCTCTCCTAAAGTCTCATAATCACTACAAGTCTTTAAGACTTCGTATTTAGGTCTAGACAGCACAAAAGCAAGTACTATTACTGCTACAATAAAGACAGTTATACCACTGACAATAATTATTTTTTGAGCTTTCGAAAAACTTCTCCAAATGTCTAGAAGCTTAGCCGGTATTTCCCTAATTCTCTCTAACATAATTCTCACACCCCAAATCCTTCAAAAATGGTTTTGTTAAATCTGCATATTCATTATTGCGTTGTAGGCTTCTAGCGCCTTATCTCTTATGGCAACAGTGTATTGCAATGCAATATTTGCCTGTTGCTGATATACCCCTAATTCATGTGTGTTCGTTAAGTTTCCAAGGGCGAAGTCAACTTCTGCCTGCTGAGCTTGTTTAATATAGTCGTTAGTACTTTCAAGTAAGCTTGTAACAGAAGAATAGACTGCACTAAAAGCATCCCCTGAATTAGTTTCACTAGTTTTTTCTTGTGTCCCTTGATTCATGGCATTTGTTACCTTATAGACATAGTCTGAATTTAAATTATTTACAGCCTGTGTAACATCCATAAGCCACCTCCAAATATTAGTATCTTACTTCTCTTTATAAACCTTACTAATTTCTCTTTATAATCTCTCTTTATAATTCTCTTTATGATTTCTTTTACTAATAATTTCTATTTCCTATTCTCCAATGGTTAAGCCTTTTTGAGCCATAGCCTTTGCTGCATTAAAGGCTGAAATATTTGCCTCATAAGATCTTGAAGCATCAATTAAGTCTGTCATTTCCTGTACTACATTTACATTAGGATATGTTACATAACCGTTCTCATCTGCATCTGGGTGAGATGGATCATAAACAATATTCATATCTGTATTTGTATCTTCATAAACGCTTGTTACCTTAACACCATTTCCTACAATTCCTCCATTTGCCATACGAAGTGCGTCTGCAAATGTAGAATAGCTCTGATAAACACTTGCTTTCTTTCCAAGTGCTGTGCCTGTTAAAGTCTTTTCTGTAAATACAACGTTTTTCTTTACGTATGCTGTTCCATCAGAAGTTCTAGTTGTATCCGCATTAGCAATATTTTCTGCAATAACATCAGTTCTTAGCTGCTGTGCTGTCATTCCAGAAGCGCTAATGTTAAAGGATGTAAAAAGTGCCATATAATCCTCCTTTAGCTAGACTATTCCTACTACTTAATCACATAACCAAACCTATTAAACTCATTTTTAATGCTGTCAATCAATGCCGAATAGTTTAACTGTTCTGAGGCTAATTCTACATTTTCAGTGGACAAATCCACATTGTTTCCATCTGTTCTATATGAAAGTGTAGAATTATCTGTATAAGTTCTAATTGCAATATCATTGTAATTAACATTGTTTACTCTCTGACTAAGAGAGGTGGCATCGCTACCTGCTCTTTGAAGGGCATTTTCTAAAAATGTAGTAAATTCTATGTCTTGCCTTTTATAGTTTGGAGTATCAACATTAGCAATATTATTACTTAGTACTTCTTCCCTCGCCCAACTTGCATTAGCAGCAGTTGTTAATAGGTTTACATAACCAAATGCTCCTGTCGCCATAGATTCTCCTTTCAAAAGAAAAAGCTTTTTATTTACTATGAGTATATTTAATTCACGAATAATACTAATTTAATTATAAAATAAATTAATAAAATTACAAGTAAATTTTGCCTTGCCAAAGTCTTGCAAGATCTTTAAATCACGTATTTCAGGATAAAACAAAAAATGGACCCACTAATGTGGATCCATCCATTCGTCGCTTTATCCTCCTTGGATAGTAATATTGTACTATCTTTATAGTAAAAAAGCAAGACTGTTTATATATTTAGTAATTTTAGTAGGATTTTTCGTCTTTCTATGATTTTTAGCCTAATAAGCTAAAGAGAAAGACTGCCATCCTTAGCCTCAACCTCGTCAAATATTAAGTCATTTAAAACCTTAATATAAGTTCCCTTCATACCTGAAGATCTAGTTTCTATTACATTAGCCGACTCAAATTTTCTTAGGGCATTTACAATAACAGAACGAGTAATGCCTACCTTATCAGCTATTCTTGAGGCAACTAATATTCCTTCCGTTCCATCAAGTTCATTTAAAACATACTTCATAGCCTGTAGCTCTGAAGAAGAAAGGGTTGAGATTGCAGACTTTACAATCTGGCGCTTTCTTGCATCTATTGCAGACTCTTCATTAACAGACTGCATAAGACCAAGGCCTACTACTGTAGTTCCATATTCACTAAGAATAATATCGTCAATATCATAATTATTATTCTTTCGATACATAAAAAGTGTACCAAGTCTCTCGCCAGCAATTTCAATAGGTGTAATAAGGGCTGTAATATTCTTTACATCCTTGCTATCAAAACCTAAGATGGCAAGATTAACATTTTCATTAGTACTAAGGACACTTAAGAATCTCTCATTAAGCTCTGGGTCAATAAAACCTCCCTTAGATATTACTAAATCCTTTATAAAGGGACCTTCCTCTAAATTAGCCATTCCAAGGACTTTGCCCTTTTTACTAGTAACAATAATATTAGATAATAAAATCTCTGAAAGGCAAAGACAAATATCTGTAAAATTTACTCTTAAGGTGTGATTATTGTGTAACAACTTATTAATTTTACGAGTTTTGTCCAATAATTGTATACTCATAAATTCACCCCTATAATACTAGTTTTCGTTCTTTTTAAACGCTTCTACATGGCCACATTCTGGGTTAGCACAAGCAAGCTTTGAACCCTTTTCAACCATATAGCCGCCACATTCAGGACATGGCTTAACTGATGGCTTCTGCCATGAAACAAAGTCACATTCTGGATAGCCTTCACAACCAAAGAAGATTCTACCCTTCTTAGTCTTTTTAAGAACAACATCCTTACCACACTTAGGACAAGGAACGCCAATCTTTTCTAGATAAGGCTTTGTATTTCTACACTCTGGGAAACCAGGGCAAGCAAGGAACTTACCGTGTGGGCCATATTTAATAACCATGTTTCTACCGCAGTTTTCACAGATAACATCTGTAACCTCGTCTTCAATTGTTACATTTTCCAATTCCTTAGAGGCTGTATCAATTGCCTCCTTTAAATCTGGATAGAAGTTTCTAATAATATCCTTCCAATCCACATATCCATCTTCAACTCCATCAAGTAAAGATTCCATGTTAGCTGTAAATTGTGTATCTACAATAACTGGGAAGGCTGTTGTCATTGCGTTATTAACTGCAATACCAAGCTCTGTTACATAAAGGTTTTTCTGTTCCTTTGCCACATAATGTCTAGCAATAATTGTTGAAATAGTTGGTGCATAAGTAGATGGTCTACCAATACCAAGCTCTTCAAGACTCTTTACTAAGCTAGCTTCTGTGTAGTGTGCAGGTGGCTGTGTAAAATGTTGAATTCCCTCAACATTTTCTAAGCTAAGCTTTGAATTCTCATCTAAGCTCTTAGCTAAAGTATTAGACTTCTCTTCATCATCAGCTTCCTTATAAATTGCCATGAAACCTTCAAACTTAACCTTAGATGCAGATACTGAGAATCTATAATCTCCTGCCTTAATCTTAACAGAAGTTGTTTCATAAACTGCAGGAGTCATCTGACTTGCAATAAATCTCTTCCATATTAATTGATATAATCTAAACTGATCTCTAGATAGAGAATCCTTTACAACAACTGGTGAAAGAGTTAAATCTGTAGGACGAATTGCCTCATGGGCATCCTGAATTCTCTTCTCATCCTTCTTTGCCTCAATATGATTACCAGCTACATACTCTTTACCATAATTATCATTAATAAAGCTTGCTGTTGTAGCTACTGCCTCATCTGCAACTCTTGTAGAATCAGTACGTAAATAAGTAATTAAACCTACGCTACCTCTTCCCTCAATTTCAATACCTTCATATAATTGCTGTGCAATTCGCATGGTCTTTTGAGTTGCAAAGTTAAGGGCCTTAGCTGCTTCCTGCTGCATTGTACTTGTTGTAAATGGAAGTGGAGCTTTTTTATTTCTCTCACCCTTCTTTATCTGATCAACACTAAATTTCTCTTTTTTAAGTTTAGCTAAAATCTCATCTGCTTCATTCTTTGATTTGATTTCAAGCTTACCCTTAGATGTTCCTGTAAACTGGGCAACAATAGGCTTCTTCTCACCTTCAATATTTAAATTAGCCTCAATTGTCCAATACTCTTCTGGAATAAATTCATCTATTAACTTCTCTCTATCGCAAATGATTCTAAGTGCAACAGACTGAACTCTACCAGCTGATAAACCTCTCTTAATCTTTGCCCATAAAAGAGGACTGATTCCATAACCCACGATTCTATCAAGGGCACGTCTTGCTTGCTGTGCATCAACAAGATTCATATCAATCTTTCTTGCATTCTTTAAAGATTCCTTAACTGCACCCTTTGTAATTTCATTAAAGGTAATTCTATAAATGTCCTTATCTTCTAATTTAAGAGCTGCTGCTAAATGCCAAGAAATAGCCTCTCCCTCACGATCGGGATCGGTTGCAAGATATACTTTAGTTGCCTTCTTTGCTTCCTTTCTTAGGGCAGCAAGTAATTCACCCTTACCTCTAATTGTTATATATTTAGGTTCATAATCGTTTTCTGGATCAATACCCATCTGTGACTTTGGAAGGTCACGTACATGTCCTTGAGAGGCCATTACCTTGTAATTTGAACCCAAGAACTTCCCAATTGTTTTTACCTTAGCTGGCGACTCTACTATTACTAAATACTTAGCCACTTCATATTCCTCCGTTACTATGTTAGATTTGTACCCTTACATAGCAATTCTTCGTTGTCTCCTCCACTAAACCCTCTAGCTCTAATTCTAATAAATTTTCCACCACGATACTTAAAGGTAACCCTGTTTTAGTTACTAAATCATCTAACGCACAAGGATACAAATCGAGTTCACTATACACCATATTTTTTTGACTGGCAATAGGCAATTTATTTAAATTGTGTCTAAATTGTTCATTTTGTGGGGAAATTTCACTAGATAAAGCCTGATTTTTATTGCTTTTAGTAGAAATTAAATCGCATTGATAAATATCTTCTGGTCTAAGTATAGGATTAGCACCTTCATTCAATAATTCTAAACATCCAACTGATAAAGGATCAGAGATTCTCCCCGGCACTACAAAGACGTCCTTTCCCTGTTCTAGAGCCCAATCCACCGTAATTTTACTACCACTTTTATTCCTTGCCTCAACTACAATTACCGCATCACTTAGTGCGCTAATAATACGATTTCTCTCTGGAAAATGTCCGGGAATTGCAGGAGTATTTGGCTTATATTCTGACAGTATTCCTCCATGCTCTTTTAAATGAAGATATAGCTCTAAATTATTTCTTGGATAACATACATCTGCCCCAGTTCCAAGAACTCCTAAAGAATAACCGCCAGCACTAATAGCCCCCTTTTGTCCATAATAATCAATTCCTAGGGCCATGCCACTAATTACTTGAATACCATTAGCTGCAAAGCTTTTTGCAAACTCATAGGCAATTCTTCTTCCATAATCAGTACAGCCCCTAGCCCCTACAATAGAAACAATTGGCTTATTAAAATCCGGAAGTCTTCCATAATAATATAGATTCACAGGATAATTTTCTATATCAAGTAACTGCTTTGGATAGTCTTCCTTTCCTGGATAGCTAAATTTCATATCTGACTTTCTAAGCTTAATATAGTCCTTTAAAATGTAGCCAACCTCCTTTGATTCTTCAATGGCCTTAGCATCATTTTCACTAATCTTTTCTATATTTAAATAGTCCGACTTCTTTGCAAAAAATACCCTCTTAGGATTTCCAAAATATTCTAGTAATTTGTGGATTTTTACAAGGCCCACCCCTGGGATGCTATTAATCCAATACCAGTAAAATCCCTTTGTAATCTCGCTTAAATTTTCCATAAAATTCTCCTTATTCTTCTTTTGTTTTTATTCATTAACCCTTCTATAGGAAAAGCTCTCTGAAATATGACTCCAGTTAATGTCCTTCTCCCCTTCTAAATCCGCAATAGTTCTAGCCGTCTTAAGGATCCTTGTATAAGCTCTAGCAGTTAAATGTTTTTTTTCATAAAAGCGCTCCATAAGCTCCTTTTCCCTATCCTTTAACTGGCAGTATTTCTTTACCATTTCTGAATTCATCTGGGAATTAAAATTGATATTAGTGTCTTTAAATCTTTCTAGCTGTGCCTTCCTAGCCCTTAAAATCATTTCTTTCATCTTTTTATTTGAGAGCACATTTTCATCCGTCTCCGTCTCATAGGCTATATCTTTAAACTTAATTTCATTAGTTTTTATGCAAATGTCGAAGCGGTCCCAAATTGGATTACTAATCTTTCCAATATATCTTCTTATGTCTACTTCTCTACATTTACATCGAGTTCTATCAGGGTAATAGCCGCATTTACAAGGATTCATGGCCGCCACTAGCATAAAATCTGCAGGGTAGTCATAAGAATAATTAAGTCTTGTAACCTTAACCTTTCTATCCTCAATAGGACTTCTAAGACTTTCAATAACATTAGAATTAAACTCTGTGATTTCATCAAGAAATAAAACCCCCTTACTTGCTAAGGTGATTTCCCCAGGTTTAGCAAAAGCGCCACCTCCCATTAAGGCATTCAAGGTGATGTTATGATAAGGATTTCTAAAAGGTCGTTTTTTTACAAGACCACTGCCCTCCTTTAGTATTCCTGCCACACTTTCAATCTTAGTGACCTCAAGCCTTTCCTCTTTTGTCATATCTGGCATAATATAGGGAATTCTACTTGCAAGCATGGTTTTTCCACTGCCTGGAGGCCCCATATACATGATGTTGTGCATCCCGGCTACTGCAATCATTGTGGCTCTTTTAGCGCTATTTTGCCCCCTGACATCACTAAAATCCGGGGTCTTTATATCCTTTTCTTCTATAATTGGGGATTTTGAAAATGTGTCTAGACTATCAAAATTAAGACTTGAAGGCTCTAATTTACCATTAATTATATTTACACATTCCTTTAGATTAGATACGGTAATTACATTTATATCTTCTACAATTAGGGCCTCTTCTTTGTTAGCTTTTGGAATAATTACATTTTTAATGCCAGCTTTTTGAGCCATTAATACGCAAGGCAAAATTCCCTTAACCCCTTTTATACTACCATCAAGGCCAAGCTCTCCAATGCAGAAATACTCTCCTAAAGATTCATTAGTTATTAGATTATTTGCCGCAAGTAAGCCAAGTGCAATAGGCAGGTCAAAGCCCGTTCCATCCTTTCTAATATCTGCAGGAGATATGTTTACTACTACTCTTTGGGGTAGAAGTTTAAAATTTGAATTTTTAATTGCTACCTTGATTCTTTCCTTAGCTTCCTTTACTTCACTACTTAGTAAACCACTCATGTTAAAATCTGGTAGACCATCTGATACATCTGTTTCCACTTCCACTAAAATAGCTTCAAGTCCGTAAACAGAGGCCGATTTAATACAACTATACATCTAATGTCCTTTCTTTTGATTCTTTTGTTAATTACTTTTTGCTTTAGTTTTGTTTTGTTAATTGGAATTTTGCTAGATTCTAGCTAAAAGACTTTCCTAGACTATCATAAATTCTAATCTAAGTCAAATAAATCCCTTCTTGCAAGACTAAAGCTTGTAGTTCCCCTAGTTTTATTAACATCCTCTGCATAGATTGTAATTACTAAATCTCCCCTAGTTAAACTATCATAAAGGGTTATTCCTTCACTATTTGTTAGATTTAGATAATCTCGTAAATCCAGTACATTTTCCACTTTATTTCTGAGGCAATTGTCTCCCTCATATTCTTCTAATATCACATCCACTCCTTCTGTAAAGCTTCCATCTCCGTCCACATCCCAGAAGGCTCTTCCATAGGAATAGGCACCATTTGAAATACCCATATCAATATCTGTTACTGTAAATCTTAAATAGTTAGTGGTTGTAGTAAGGTCTGATAAGTAAGAAAGATCATTTGATCTAATTGCCTGCTCGTAGGAATTAGAGCCCGTCTTAATTCCTGTAGTGCTTGAAATCCTAGGTGTAGAATTACCAGACTTTATGGCCTTAACTACAGTATTAACAAAAAGCTTAAGTTCTGCATCCTTTGTAACCTCTGAGTGACCACAGCCGGAATAAGTAATATTTCCTTTAGAGTAAATGTAGTAATTATTAAGGGCGTCAACTCCTGATAGGTGGTAATAAGAGCCCGTATCTGAAGAGTAGAGAGCATACCAAACCACTACATCCTTTGAAGAATCAATTAGCTTTGAATTTGTTGCCTCTAAATCCACCACAAACCACTGGGAGTGGGTCTTTGAAACTGTAATACTCTCATCAATTCCATAAGGGTATTCTGTAACCTGACCTTTATTTAGCTGCCTTACATTAGTAGTGGTTAGAACACTTTTATTTATCTCATCGGAAATATTAGTATATATCTTAAAAGGATTCCCATTATCTGTGCCTCTTCTCATAATATTTAAATTAGTATAGCCCTGATAATTATCATCAAAAACCGTGGCTTTATTAGCCCCTGCTACACTTGTAACCGACTTATCAGAAACCCCGTATCTATCCATACCTGCCATATTTCTAAACCTTGAGGTTAAATAAAAGGAGGTATCAATATTAGATTTCTTAGCAGACGACATATCTAGAACTCTTACATTTTCATAATTAACATCTGAATAGGCGGAGTAAATAAAATTATCGTGGCTAAATAACACTGCACGGCCGGAATTTATAAAGTCCTCAATATTATTTAGAGCACTTTCACTTTCAATATCCTCACGGTTAAAGTTATCGTAAAAGCCTATGACTAGCATGTCGTATTTATACAATTTATTCTTGGACTCATCATAGATATCCAGCCCATTCATTTCATAATCAACCCCATCATACCAGCTAACAAAGTCATTAACTGAGACACTATCAATGGATAAATCAATTCCAACCAAATCTGAAATGGCATCAAATCTTTCCATAAAAGCTTCATCTTCAAGTAAGAAATTTCCTGTGGTTACATCATCAAGAGGAACAATTTGTAATACCTTAACTTCGCTTACATCCTCTTCTGAAACAATAATACAGCCTGTATCCTGACAAGAGCCTCCGGTCTTATTTGTAGCCACCAGCTTAATTCCAACATAGCCTCTAAGCTCTGTTGGAAGGGCAAGACTTACTCTAAAGTTACCCTTATTATCCGTGGTAATTTTACTATCTGTTGAACGAGTTGAAGAATAGTAAAGCTCATACTCCTCACCTGCTATTTCTGAAAATATACCATCGCCGTTTTTATCAATATAAATATCAAGGTCATAGCTCTCACTAGTAGTTCCAATTTGTCCATAAATTTCAAAACTAGAAAGGGAAGAAGCTAAAACTTTTTTTGAATTAATTATCTTATTACTGTCATAATCTGCCTTAAAATCATCATCTAGACTTATTTCTGGATGACTAATATAGTTAAGAGAAATATTCTTCGTCTCATCAAATATATTAGAGGTATTATGTCCATTTTTTTCTAAATAATAAGGGGCTAATTTATAGACATTTACGCTGTAATTACTACTATTAGTTGAGGTCTTTTCATTAATGGCATTATAAATGGAATTAGCTAAAACTAGGGGCTTACCATTGTCTATAAAATTCATCAATTTATTAAGGCTTTTAAGGGTAAAGTCATTGCCACTAAAGGCAGCATAAACCGTCTCTCCTGTGGATTCTATGGATAAATTCATCTTTAAAAATTTACCTGCTGGCGAGTAGTTTCCATTACCCTGAAGGGCGCCGCTTGCAAGATAACCTTTAGGATTATAATCTCCTATAATTACTAAATCATAGTCATTTACAATATCAGAGTTCATGCCAATAAAACCGTTTGAGGCAATGCTATCTATGGTTACATAATTTTTGTAATTACTAGACTTTATATTCTTTACCTTAAAACCAAACCATTTAAGGATCTGCTTAGCCGATGAATAATTGTTATATTTGCTTGCACCACTTGGCTCAATTTCAAGCACTCTAATAGGGTAGCTAACAGTATCTGCTGCCACCGTACTTGATTTATTTCCCTTTAAGATTGCTAGAAGCGAAATGCAAAAAATAACAACTAATAAAAGGGCTATTTTATACAAATCCTTTTTAAATTCCTTATTCATATGCACTCCTGTTTACTGATTTATAAAACTATCAACTAAGCTAGTAGGAATTACTTGATTTTCACTAGTACTAAGCTTTACAAAATCTATACTAGACTCACTATTTCCCTCCCCTAAATAAAGCTTATCCTTACAGCTATTTCTAGTGCTAAAGCTCTTATTTATGGTCCTTTCCTGGCCCGATAGCTTTGAGCTAATAGTTATATCAAGCATTGGATAATCTGAGACATAATCTAGATTAAAGCTATTAGAATCTTTTCTTGTTAGGCTTATCATGTCCTTATTTAGCTTTACACTAAAGTCGCTAATGTTTCCTGCTATAAAACTTTCCTCTTGATTGAAAATGTAATACAGAGTCTCATTTTCATACTTAAGGCCTACTTGATTGTTGTCACTATCATAGCTTAGTAGATAAACTAAATCTCCAACTTTAAAAAGCCTTATAGAGCTAGCGTTTAGTACGCAACTCTCCCCAAAGGCCATGGCATTATCTAGCTTAGTCTCAAGCTTTGCATTAACTGTTGACCTTCTATAAGACCTTACGCTTTGGCTTACAAAAACACCTAGGGCAAATAATACAATGCTTGAAATTGCAAGGGCAATGATAAGTTCTACAAAACTAAAGCCTTTATTATTTTGTGTAATTTTTGACTTTTCGTTTTCCTTCATAGTTCCACCTATTCCTTAAAGATTCCTGTCTTTAAATAAAGTAGCAAAGACTTTGTTTTTCTGCCCTTTATATTAAAGTTTATAAAGCTATTCTCTATTAGATTAGTTCCCCCTGTAAAAGTTATGTAATAAACGCTACTTCCATTGACATCCTCAGTTGAATTAACTGCACTTCCTCCATAATTTAGGCTTTTAACAGAACCTTTTGATTTGTCAAATTCAATAAAGAGACTAGTGCCCTTTGATAGGGCAAGGCCTGTGCTTGTATCCCCTTCTGTAAAGCTTATAGAAAGAGATATCCTAGAGCCTAGCTTAGTAGAATCCATTAAATCACCATTTTTATAGCTATTTATATAGATTATTCCCTCTTTATTAGTAATTTCTATATAGTAGGAATTATCAATTGAAAGGGTGTTGCTTCTAAGCATCTCCACCTCTGATTTTAGGGAATTTACTGCCCTTTGCTCATTGGCATTGACTAAAGTGGACATAAGGATAGCGCTGCCTGATATTACCACAAGCATTATGGCAAGCGTTATTAGTAATTCAATTAAACTAAAGCCTTTCATGTCCATTTTTTTCATTAATTTCTCCAATTCTTTATCTCAACTAAATCCGTATATTCAAGGTCTGTGCTATTTAGGCTGTCCTCATCCTCTGCTTCATAGCCATAAAGGAAAATCGACTTAAAAGGATAAAGACCGTTTCCAGCCCCATTTGTAACACCATCATCTGCTTCAATCATATTCATAATCTGGCTTTCAGTTAGAGGGTAAATATTTACATTTCCCTCAAGTCTAATTGTGCCCTTAGCCATAATAAGCCCAGTAAAATCAGATCTTACAGTTACATCTCCTGAGGCAATTATTATGCCCTTTGACATTTTTAATTTACCCTGGCTGTAGCTTGAATTAGCTAGACTAGAATCCACAATTACAGCATTTTTACTAGCGCCCTCATTATCAATGGCAACAAGCATATAGTCATCCTCTGATATAACACCGTAGTTGTGCGCCGCTACTGCTCGGTTTTGAATATATTTTCTAAAGCCCTCACTAGATATAAAATTATTGAAAACGTTGTCGCTATAGGCCGCAACATCCATAACCTCTTCGCTGCCAATATCTGCACTTGTAAGCAGTCTAGTATCCACATCCTCTATTGGAAGCAAGATCTTATGTAAAATGTTATATCTTATGGAGTAATTATTATATTTAGCAAGGTAAGCATCATAGTTAAAATCTATAGTTGTAGAGCCTGTATTAACCGCCCTTAGATAACTATCATAAATGCTATCTGAAAGGGCAGTCATATTAGCATAATCGCTAAGATAAATATTGCTAGCTGTAGAGGAAGCATTAACCCTTAGACTATCATGTAGGGCATCTCTAATCTCCTCATACTCTTCCTTTTTGCTATTGCTTAAGCCCTGATAATAACTACTATTTTCCTTAAAGGCCTCAAAGGCCTCATCAGACTCAATTAGTTTTGCATAAACTGCCTTTAGAGCTGCATTTTTAAAATTAAGATAATAATAGGCGCTGCCAGTAGAATCTCCGTTTGAAATTAACTTAAGTTCGTAGGGCTTATCACTATTAAGAAAGGCGTAGGCAAAGAATGACTCATCAATAGTAATTGTAGTTTCCTTACCCTTATAGTTTATGACACCTGTGTTTCCTGCAGTGTTGTAGTCTGTGGCAGTAATTAGTGGCACCGGATTTACTTTAGCGGAAATGTATCTAGAAGGCACTAGATAGCTTTCCTGATTGCCATAGCCTGCATAGGAAAAGCCAGTAGCATAGGGGCTTTCTAAGCCGTTATATCCAATATAGGCATTGCCAGATAGCAATACATTTGCATTGGCATTAATATAAATATTGCTCTCATTACTGTTAATTATCATGGAGCTTGAGTAAAGGTGACTAGCCCCGTTAGCCGTCACATAGCCGTAGCCATAGAGGTTTCCATTAATTGTGGCAGTAGATTTATCTGCTTCTAGCTGCAAATCATCCTTTAGATAGGCGCTGGCATTGCTTGCAATTGTAAGGCTTGAAGGGTTATTTTTTGTGAAAATGTTTCCCCCCCAGAGCCTTCCAGAAAGCAGATTAAAACTGCCCCCCTTAATATTTATGTCAGACCCGGAAATTAAATTAGAATTCTCCCCGCCTCTAAAATTTAGGCTAGCATTATTATCTACTGTAATTCCAGTTTCGCCACCACCATAAGCACTTGCATAGAGATTAGTGCTACCAGTGTTTATAATGCCTGTGTTTCCAATAAGAGCGTATTTTGAAAAATTAGTTGTGGCAATTAAATTAGTATCCACAAGGTCAAGAAGCTCTGATGGAAAGCTAATATCAAGATCAATAGTTATATCTGAATAATAACCAGCACTTGTCATATAGCTAATAGTTATGTCTTTTATTTTCAAAGTGTAATTATCAAGACTTACATTAAGGCCTGAAAAATCTGTTAGCGTTTCATTTTCCTTAGTAAGACTAAGGCTTAAAATGTCCTTAACATCAAGCTTTCCTTCTGTATTAGTCTCAAGATAAGACTTTAGTGTCTCAATTAAATTTTCCTTTTTATCTACATCAAATTCTCCAAAAAGGGTATCAAAGCTATTACCTGAAAGGTATATGTCAGATAGATAACTATCCCTGTTAGCTTCAGTGATTATGCCAAGCTTTTCTAGGAGTCTTATTGTATAGTTTTTTCTAAAAAGGGAATTAGCACTTGCATTAGTAAAGCTTGCATCGGTTCTTGCTTGATTTAGATTATCTGAATAGCGCCTTAATTCATCAATATAGGCCATATTAAAGCTTTCCATGGCAGTCTTTGAAAGGCTTAAATAAATCTCATCTACAGCCTCTTCTGAGCTGTAGAAACTAGATTTAGAATTAAGCTTAGTCTTTTTCATGCGAAGATTTAGCATAACTACAGAGGTTACTGAGCTTGCTAAAATAAGAATAAAAGAGCACATAATTAGCACAATAATAAGAGTCGAACCTGCTTTATTCATTTTTAAATTTATTTTTGATTTTTTTCTATTAAAAATCTTCATAGGATTTCCTCTATTCTATCTTTGTGCTAACAATAGTTGTAAGTAAATTCTCTTCTTCTCTACTTCTATAATAGACCTTTACAATAAGCCTATAGATGTAGTTTTTGCCAGGACTTTTTATGCCATTTTCAATGGATAAGGCCCAGTTTTCAACATTGGAAAAAATGGACACCACTAAGTCTTTTGATACTTCCTTTTGACTTGAATTTTCCCTCAAGCTTTTATTGGCATCACTATAATAATTACAAGTTACTTTATCATTACTAAGCACTACATAGCCTTCATCCTCTTGCTTTTCCTGCTCTATAAAAAGTAGGTCTAAATTTAAAAAGGCTACCTTTTTATTAAAGCTAGTATCATAGGAATAATTTATGGTGATTTCATCCTTTGCATACTGCTTTTTTTGTCCATCAACTATAGATACATTTTCATCTGCATAATAATCATCAAAGATGCTATAGAAAATGTATATCTTGTTGGCATTATTCTCGTAATCACTAGAAGAAGAAATTATGTAGTCATAATCATCTTCTGATAAATCTGGCTCTAGTTTTGTATCTAAATTAGAGGCTGTAATTAGTTTCGTTGCATAATTAAACTCTCTAATATAGTCAGCAATATTAAGGTCAGGTCTAGCCTCGTCTATGTAGGAATAGGAAATTGTCACATCTAGTTTTTGAATATAAGAGACAAAATCAGAACTTGTTCTATCTTTAGTTATACTAACATCAATAACAGATGTCTTTTTTATACAAGATTTGTCATAAAGGTCTCCTGTGGATTCTAAAAAGTAGGTGGCGGCCTCTTCATTTATGGCATCGTCTGTGTAAATAATATTCTTTTCCTTATCTAGACTTGCATAGCTAGAAAGGCCGAAGCTATTGACATTATTCTTGCTATTAGACTCTCCATTTGTAAAGTTGTCATTATAATAACTAGGATCAAGCGTTGCCTCTATTATAAAGTCTTCCCCATCAATTCCTGTATAGCTATCTTTATCATTATTAGACACCAAAAATTTGAGCACTCCCTGCTCATCTTCAAAGCTTTGATTGCTCTCCTTTTGGTAGCTATAATTTAGATCTTCAATTTCTAAATTAGAAACTGATACATTTTTTATCTCTTCAATAATATTATTTGCTGCAGTGTTGGCATTTTCAGTGCGACGAGCTTTTGAATTAGTCTTTGCAGCATTTGTAAAAATAGATAAAATTGGCAGAGTTACAATAACTAATATAGCTATACTTATTAAAACCTCTACTAAAGAAAATCCTTCATTTCCTTTTCTTTTATCCATAGGACCACCTTACTAATCACTAACTGTAACTGACTGTGTTGTGTCTACATTTTCCATAAATAAATTGTCTTTTCCTCTTATAAAATCATAAGTGGATTCCTTAAACTCCCTATCAGTGCTTGTAATATAATACATACTAATAGTCATGGTGCCTGACACGATATTAGAGGAAGCATCATAGGAAGAAGATATATTATCTATTGTATTCTTACTAAAATAGCTATTTACATAGCTAATAAAATTTTTCCATTTATTATAATCTGCCTCATAGGCAATAGATAGGCTGTTACTATAGCCCACCATATCTGTTTCATAACTAGTTGTACTTGCGGGATTTGAGCTATTTAATATACCAAAGGTATAAATTGGATTAGCTGTTTCAAAGGCGGCAGATTTAATCCATACTCCGGTGCTTGACTCTACTGTGTTTAGAAAATTTATGATATAAGCTTTACTGCTGCCTGAGGAATAATTTGATAGTATTTCTTCTGTTTTGCTTGTGTAATCCTTGGTGTCTTCTAAATACTTATCCTTATTTTTTGTCTTCTCTTCTAGGTCCTTTACTTGCTTTTCAAGCTTTACAATTTCTACCTCATGCTTTTCATTTTTTGCATCCACCCTAGTAAATACAAGATAATAGGCGGCAATAATTAGTAGAAAAGAACAAAGCAATAACAATAATTTTTTATCTCTAGTTGAAACTTCGGTGCTAATATTTAACTTCTTAAAAAGATTTTTAAAAAAATTACTCATATAACCACCCCTCTATCTAAGACTCATCACTAAGGTCGCTAAAGTTAAAGCTAACACTAAAGGAAAGTACTATTGTCTCTAAGCTATTTTTACTTTCCTGTATGCTTGGCAATTCCACATTACTAATACCAGAAGTATTAGTTAGTTGTGTAATCATTGCAGCAATAGATAGCTTTGAACTTGCTGTTGCTGATATAGTTACATAGCCATTAGATACAGTCATATTTTTTATAACAACATCTGCTGGTAAATTTTTTTCTAAAATGCTAACTAGCTTTTCTAATTCATCATCGCTACTAACTGTCAAATTCTTAAAGGCCTTAGCATCAAGATAGGCATCCTTAGCATCATAATATTCATTTACAATTTCACTTATTTCACTCTTTTGACTTATGGACTTATTAAGATTTTTCTCCTTTTGTACAAGATAGAAATTCTTTGTTAGAGGATATATAATCAAAACCGCCGTCACAATAATTGATAGTCCTAAGATTAACTTAAAAGGCTTTAATTCCCCCCTTAATACTACTTCTTTTTCAATATCTTTTGGAATAAAATTTACTGGTTCAATTAAAGCACCTAGGTTATTCAAATAAGAATTAAGTCTTCTTTTTTCAAAAGCTGTCTTCTTATCACAGATTACATTATTTAAATCCACAAGATTTGTAACTTCCTTTTTAATCTCATTAGATAAAAGCTCGTTAAAGCCCTTAATAGTAATAGCATTACCTAAAACATAGGCCTTTGCAATTTCATCACCCTTATTTCTTGAGGTGTAATAATCCATGATTCTATTAATATTTCCAATTAAATAGCGTAAAGATTCTGTAATTGCATCCCCATCAAATTCACTTTGAAGCAGTTCTTCATTTTGCAGTTTAAGTAGGGCTGCCTCATAGGTTAGGTCAAATTCTTCCATAACTGCGTCCACTAAAAGGGACTTTCCATAAGGAACTATTCTTTGTAATTTTAGGACATTATTTTTGAAAATGTTAACTACGGTGCCATCATTTTCAATCTCCACAACTAAATTACAATCGCTATTAATCTGGTGTTTAACTAACTGATAGGCAGAGTTACCTGTATAATCTATGTAAGATAAATTAAGGCCAAGCTTTTTAGCAAGCTCATAATAGCTTTTTGCCGTATCCAAATTAAGGGCTGCAAGCATAAGTTTTAACTTACTAGCCCCATCCTCATTAAATCTATCTACTATAGAATATTCAACTATGTAATCACTAATATTTACTGGAAAATATTCAGATGCATTTGCCTCTACAAGTTTTGCAATCTTAGTGTTTGGCAAATTGGGAATAACAATTTCTTTTGTAGCAATCTTTGTAGAGCTTACAGAAAAGCAGATATTACTAGATTCAAAGCCCTTTTCAAGCATGGCATTTTGCATAGCCTTAGCTATTTTATCAAGATCAGTTAATATGCCATCATTTACGCAGTCCTTAGGTGTTTCAATGGTCACAGCTCTATAAACATGGATTTGCTTACCTACTAGTGATACCTCCATCATCTTTATGAATTCATTATTTAGGACTGCACTAATTAGTTTTCCTTTAACTTTCACAAATGCCATATGCCCTCCTTATATAAATAGGCCTAAATAGGCGGCTACTATTTCCTTTCCAAATAGAATAGAAAAATATATTCCTAAACATAAATAAGGTCCAAAAGCCAATATATGTCCTTCATTTGTCAGTTTCATTCTAATAGTATGTATTACACTTCCTAAAATACATGCAATAAAAAAAGCCAGAACTGTTTCTTTTAGTCCTAAGAAAAGTCCTGCGGCTGCCATAAGCTTTATATCTCCTCCTCCAAAGACGTCTATGTTTTTAAAATGTCTAAAAATTACAACTAGTAAATACATAACGCCACTAACTCCTATAAAGCCTAAAAATTTATCAGCTAAATTTATGCTTATAATTGCGTTAATAATGGCTATAACTAATAAGGCTATATTTAAGCCATCATAAATAATATAGCTTTTAAAATCTATAACTGCTATTGCAAGTAAAATGGAGCTAAATAAACTAACTAAAACTCCATAAATTCCAAATCCAAATCTTAAAAATATAACTAAGTATAATAAAGCATTAACTAATTCGATAATTGGATACTGTAGGCTTATTTTTTTGCCACAATATCTACAACGGCCTCGTAAACTAATGTAGCTTAACAGTGGTACGAGGTCGTACCACTGTAATCTATGGCCACAATTAGTGCAACTTGAAGCTTTAATTATAATATCTTCTTTCTTTGGTAGTCGATAAATTAATACATTTATGAAACTGCCAATTACTAAGCCGTAAATAAAAATTATTATATACAGGTAAATTTCTTGTTGCATTTTAATTAAGTCCTTTACTCTACTTTACAATAAAGTATGCGTCTGTAACTCTAGCACAAGCTACTGCATCAGTATCTGCTGGTAACTGTGTTGTTGATGTAGGTGCTGTTGTTGCAACCATTACACATACTGAGCCATTATCTGCAATAACAATATAGATATTGCCTGACTTTGCCTTTGATGACTTCATTGTAATGCTTGATGTAAGTGTTGCCTGAAGTTCCTGCTGAAGTGAAGAATAATTAGATAAACTTGTTCCCTCTAAATCTGCGCTATCCCCTGAGCCTAGGTCAATAATGGCACCATCTGCAACTTCATTTTCAATTGCTTCATCTGACGTTGCCACCATAACTGCTTCTCTGATTGAATCAAGTGTCTGTAAATCTGTTGATTCTCTAGATCTTTCCACACTTCTTAAAAGTGTAGGTGCTAGAACGCCAACTAAAACAACCATAATAGCAATAACTACTATTAATTCAACCAATGAAAAACCCTTGTTTCCTAACTTTTTCTGTGATCTAACCATTTTCGTTCTCCTTTTTTAGTTTTTATATAAACTTAACTCCTAAGTTTATAACACACTTGTTCTTTGTTGCGATGCTATCATCACTTTCTAAATGCTATTATATAATTGAATCATTGGCTGATAAATTGCTGCAATTAGTAGTATTACTAAAAGCGCCATGATAATTATAATAACTGGTTCTAATAATGCTGTAAGACTTGTGGTTGTAATTTCAACCTCTTCCTCGTAGTAATTTGCACTATTAGAAAGCATTTCCTCCATGTTACCCGTCTGCTCTCCTATGCCCACCATATGTGTTAGCATAGCTGGAAAAATATCCATTGTTTTCATTTGTGATGAAAGGGGAATACCTAGTGCTACTCCGCCCTTCATTTTTATTAATGCATCCTTATAGTGAATGTTTGGCATGGTCTGGGCCGTTATATCTAGGGCCGAAATCAGTGGCATGCCTGATTGTATAAGGGTTGCAAGTGTTCTTGAAATGGAAGCACATGCGGTTTTAACAGCTAACTTTCCAAAGATTGGAAGCTTTAATTTAAGCCCGTCTATTTTGTGTCTACCACCATCACTAGCTTTATAGATTTTGTATAAAAATATGAGAAAGGCTACCAATACAACTAATAGTAACCAATAGTTTCTAAATAAATCACTAAGCCCTATGATTAACTTTGTGGAAGTTGGAAGGCTTGTATTTAAGTCTTCAAACATGGTCACAAAGTTTGGAATTACAAAGGTTAGCATAACCACTAAAATGCCTATCATTACGATTAATAAAACAATAGGATACATCATTGCCTTTTTTATAATTCCCTTTAGTTTTGCCTCTTTTTCAAATTGAATCGCCATTCTATCAAGAGACTTTTCTAGGCTGCCTGAACTCTCACCAGCCTTAATCATTTCAATTAGAATACTTGGAAAAATCTTATCTTCTCTTAGGGCGTCTGCAAGTGACTCGCCCTTTTCTACCCCTGCTCTAGCTCTTTTAATTCCCTCTTTTAAACTAGAGTCCTCTGTTTGTTCCTCTAACATCTCAAGTGCGCTAACAATAGATATTCCAGCTTTTATAATGCTAGAAAACTGTCGGCAAAAAACCGCCATATCCCTTTGTTTAACTTTCCCCTTTAAGAATGAAAGCTCTATATCTTTATTAAGAAAATTCTGTCTTGATACGGAAATAGGAATTAATCCAGTTTCTCTAATCCTTAATTGTGCCTCTCTTTCATTCTCCGCTTTTATAGAACCTTTCTTTTCTATACCCTCTAAGGTTATGGCTTGATATAAATATGTCTCCATACTCACCTCTCATATTCACTTGTCATGCTCCACGCAAACTTATCCTTACCTATACTCATTATAGCAAATGTATTGCTCCCATTCAACAATTTAAACAACTATAAATACTAATATAAGTTATTTATTTTCCTGTCTAAATAGGCCATATCCTGTGAAAAACTAAGGGCCGATTCAGCACTTATTTCTCCCCTAATATAAAGGTCAAATAAGGCATCATCCATGGTAATCATGCCATCCTTTTTATAGGTTTGCATAATGCCCTCAATTTGATGGGTCTTGCCTTCTCTAATTAGATTTTTAATGGCAATGTTTGCATGCATTACCTCAAAAGCTGCCACTCGTCCTAGCTTATCAAGAGTTGGCACTAATTGTTGAGATATAACAGCCTCTAAAACTACTGCTAGCTGAATTCTTATTTGCTGTTGTTGATGTGGTGGAAATACATCTATAATTCTATCAATGGTTGCTGCGGCTCCAATGGTATGAAGAGTTGAGAATACTAAATGACCTGTTTCAGCGGCAGTTATAGCTGTTGAAATTGTCTCTAGATCTCTCATTTCTCCAACAAGTATTACATCTGGATCTTCTCTTAGGGCAGCACGTAGGGCCTTGGCGTAATTTGCTGTATCAATGCCAATTTCCCTCTGATTAATCATAGCCTTTCTATGACTATGCAAATATTCAATCGGGTCTTCTAGGGTAATAACATGGGCATTTCTCTCATCATTTATCTTATCAATAATAGATGCAAGAGTTGTTGATTTACCTGAACCTGTAGGACCAGTAACTAGTACAAGGCCTCTTTTTTTATCATATAAATCTATTACAGACCTAGGTAGACCAAGCTTTTCTGGCTTTGGAATTTCAGTACCCACAATACGCATTGAACAAGCAACAGAGCCTCTCTGCCTATATACATTTACTCTAAAACGACCTACTCTTGGAATTGAGAAAGAGAAATCCGCCTCGCCTTCCTCTTTAAAAATCTCCCACTGCCTATCATCCATTATTTCCTCAATTAACTTTTGACAATCCTCAGGGGAAAGTCTTGGATAATCAAGATTTACTAACTCTCCATTAATTCTTACCTTGGGAGGAAGACCTACTGTTATATGTACATCAGAAGCCTTTTTCTCCTTAGCAAGCATAAGTAACTGTTCAACAGTAACCATAATCCACCTCTAAAATTTAATAATCCTCTGTCTCATAAGTTGCCTTAATCATTTCTGCCATAGAGCTTACCCCCTCAAGCACTGAAAGACTTGCAGAATCTTTTAAGCTTAGCATGCCTTCTTTTCTGGCCTCTTCTAAAATCCTGTCTGCGCCTGCATTTTCAATAATAAGCTTCTTTATAGCAGGTGTAATCTTCATAATCTCATAAATAGCTGTTCGGCCATAATAGCCTGTGCCATTACAAAGTTTACAGCCTACGGGCTCATAGATTTTTACATCCTCTTCTAAGGACTTTCCTAGAATCTTTTTCTCAGAATCTGTTGCTTGTCGCTCTTGTTTACAGCTACATAGCTTTCTTACTAGTCTTTGGGCAATAATTCCCACCACAGAATCTGCAATCATATAGTTTTCAACTCCCATATCAATAAGTCTTGCCACTGTTGCAGCGGTGGAATTTGTATGAATAGTTGATACTACTAAATGTCCTGTAATAGAGGCTCTAACTGCAATCTGAGCAGTTTCTGAATCTCTAATTTCACCAATCATAATTATATCTGGATCCTGTCTTAGGATTGATCTTAGGGCATTGGCAAAAGTTAAATTTGCTTTTGTATTTACCTGCACCTGATTTACCCCATCAATATTTGCCTCTACTGGATCCTCAACAGTAATAATATTTACGTCCTTTTTATTCAAACTTGAAAGGGCTGTATAAAGGGTAGTAGACTTACCTGAACCTGTAGGGCCTGTTACTAGGATGATTCCATGAGGATTTTTTAAAATGTCATTAAAAACCTTTAGGTCACGCTCAGAAAATCCAAGTTCTGAAGCCTCTTTATTAAAGCCTTCCTTCGCTGCAATTCTCATTACAAACTTTTCTCCATAAATAGTTGGAAGGCCTGAAACTCTAATATCGTATTCCTTATCATCTACATTTATAGTGATTCTGCCATCTTGAGGCTTTCTTTTTTCAGAAATATCCATACCAGAAATAATCTTAATTCTAGTAATAATGGCACCATATAAACTAGACTCATAGCTTAATACTTCCCTTAAACTACCATCAATTCTATATCTAACCCTTATATTATCCTTAAAGGGTTCAATATGAATATCTGAGGCTCTGTTTCTAACTGCTGCCTCAATTAGGTTATTTATAAGCACAACAATAGGGGCAGACTCAATATTTGCCTGTCTGTCTCTTTCCCTATCCTCTTCTTCCTTACTAATGGCATTTTCCTGCTCTTTTTTATATTTATCAATAATATTTTGAGCTTCCTTAGAACTAATAACTCTATCAAGAAAGGCCTTAATGGCATTGCCATCTGCAAGATAAGGAATAACCTGCTTACCTGTAATAATATTTACATCATCCATGGCATAAATATTAGTTGGATCTGCCATGGCAACCTTTAAGCTGCCACCCTCATCCTGTCTAAAGCCTAGGGGCACTAAAAGATTCTTTCTCATAAATGTATCATCTAAAAGATTTAGTATCTCTTCTGGCACCTCTACAGCTCTCATATCTACAAATTCAATGCCTAGACTTTCACACAAAGCCTCATTTATCTGGCTTTGACTAGCAAAACCAAGGGCCACAATGGTCTCACCTAGCATTAAACCTCTCTGCCTTTGTTCCTTTAGGGCTGAGTCTAACTGCTCATTGCTAATTACATTTTTAGACACTAATAAACTGCCTAACTTTACTTTTTTTCTATAATTCATTAGCAGCCTCCATATGAAAAATATAGATTATTGTTATATTGAATTCTACCAAACTTTTAATTAAAGCATAGCATTGAAGCCTAGTAAAGTCAAGAAAGCATGGGCTAAAGCTGGCAGTCAAAACCTTAAAATAATAAAAAACACTTCCAAAGAAAATCCTAATTTAGGATAATCCCTAGAAGTGTTTCTAATATAATATTTTAATATGATTTCTAATTATTAATTGCTTAACTCATAAACCGTATATCTTTCCTTTTGTGAATTAATAAGGCTATTAACCAAGGAATCAAGATTTGTGCTTACTTCGTAATTCTCAGTAGATAAATTTCTAACTACGTCAAACTGATTATCAACGCTTATGTAACTGTTGTAATATGAAAATGCAAAATAAACCGTTTCGCTAGACTCTTGATTTGAAATCTTAGCGCTAAATAAAAGTATTATTACATTATTGTAATCGCTGCCATTAGTTCCATTAGCTAACAAATACTTTGAAACAAGAGTAATATCTGTGGCTGTTTCAGTATTAGCCTGCTTTAAATAGTCCTTGTTTCCACTGGCCTTATAAAGCATTCTAAAGGTTGTATCATTAGTCTCTGTAGTAATAGCACTCTTAGCTTCTTCTACAATTTCATTAATTACACTAATATCAATATCTTCAACGCCATTGATATATTCTCCTAGCTTATCAGCTGTATAACTAGCTTCTAAGCTATCTACTAAATATCCATGTCTTGCTATATCTTCATAGTTTTGATCACAGCTTACTATAACTGTATCACCAAAGGAAATGTTAGTAGTTTTATCTGCTGTAAATGTTAAGCTTTGTAAATATTCGTCACTAGCATTATTAGTAATTAAAACAGTAGCCTCTGGACTTATGCCCTGAAATGTGACTTCAATATTATCAAATAAAGATATCTTAGTGCCGGAAGATATTCCATCTACCCTAAGACTATACTTTGTAAGATTTAATTTAACCCCAGCAGCATCTTCATAGGAACTGTCATAGTTTATATAAACCTCAATCTTGTCCCCATTTGATAGATCTGTGGCCTCTGAGCTAACCTCAATGGAATTAACTAAACTATTAATTGCAGATAATACATTAGCATCTGTCTTATCTCCTATAAGGGCATTTTTAAGACCTTCTTTATCTAGGCTAAATTCTGGGCTTGCATAATCATTTGCTCCCACATAACTAACAGATATGTAATCTCTAACATCAAATCTATTATTATAAATAATAAATCCAATAATCATAACTACAGCTATTAGTGCAATAAATACTAAAGCAATTACCTTTCCAGGTACCACTCTTTTCATTTCCTTTAAGTCTTTATTCTCTCTTTTCTTACTAATAAATTCTTTCATAATTAAATCGCTTTCGTTGCCGCCTTAAGCTCTTCTAATTCTTCTCCAGTAAAGAAGTCCTTTAAGTTATTATAAACTTCCTCATGATAAGCATTAAGACGCTTAATATCAACTGCTTCTAAATATTTAGGATCAACAAGCTCTAAATCAATAGGTGCCATTGTAAGCATATCAAAGCTTAAGAAAGTACCATATTCGTTCTCGTAATCCTTCTTGCATACAATTTCATTCTCAATTCTAATACCAAACTTGCCTTCTTCATATACACCTGGTTCATCAGAAGTAACCATACCAGGCTCAAGAACTGCTAAATCATTAACTCCAGGAATATGCCTCCATCTAAAGCCGTTAGGAGATTCGTGAACATTAAGTAAATATCCAACTCCATGACCTGTTCCACATCTATAATCAATACCTTCATCCCATAATGGACCACGAGCTAGAATATCTAAACTAAAGCCATTACATCCCTGTAGGAATCTAGCATTAGCAAGATTTAGCATTCCCTTAAGTGTAAGAGTAAAGCACTTCTTCATTTCATCTGTTACAGGACCAAGGGCAAAAGTTCTTGTAACATCTGTTGTACCTCTTAAATACTGTCCACCAGAATCTACAAGTAACATACCTTCTGGTTTTAAAATATCAGCATTGTCCTTAGTTGCATGATAATGCATCATAGCACCATTAGGACCTGTAGCTGAAATTGTATCAAAGCTAAGTTCAATATAATCACTAATCTTAGCTCTTAAAGAATCAAGATACTCGGCTGCATCTGCCTCAGTAATCTGCTTTCCTTCTCTTACCTGCTTCTTAGTCCAGAAGATAAACTTTGTAAGAGCTGCACCATCTTCAAGATGAATCTCTTTTAAGTTCTTAATCTCTGTTTCATTCTTAATAGACTTAAGTAAAACTGTAGGGTTCTCTAAAAGTAAACAATTTAAGTTTTCATTATCCATGCAAATGTTATAAAGTCGCATATTAACTCTCTTAGGGTCTACAATTAATCGGCCTGAAATATTAGCTGCATCTGTATAAACTGCCTCATATGGACGAATTTCTACATTAGCTTCCTTAAACTTAGCTAAGATTTCCTCATTAAATCTATCGCCATCAGTATAAAGAATTGCCTTATCTAAACTTACGTAAGCATAAGACATAATTACTGGATTACACCAAACATCATTACCTCTAATATTAAATAACCAACAAACATCATCAAGGCTTGCAATAATATTAGAATCTGCATTAACCTTCTTAAGGATTTCTCTAACCATTTCTAATTTCTCACTAATTGTTGTTCCACAATATTTCTCGTCAAGATAAAAAGCCTTGCTTTCTGGAAATGCTGCTCTATCAGTAAAAATATCTGCTATAGCATCAAAGGAAAGATTAAGAGTTGCCTTCTTAACCTTTACAATATCAGCTAATTTAAAACCTAATCTTGCATCTACTGTTCTACCATCAAAACCTAGACACATACCCTCTTCCAACTTAGAAGCTACATATTCTGATAAAGTTGGTACACCTGCAGAACCATCCTTCATAAGTTCAAAGCCTGTACCCTCGATTTCCTTTGCAGCCTGAACATAATATCTACCATCTGTAAATAACTTTGCTTCATTCTTTAAAATGACAGCTGTTCCTGCTGAACCTGTAAATCCAGTTATAAACTCTCTTTCCTTAAAGTAATCTCCTGAATATTCAGAGATATGATAATCATTTGTTAATACGAGATAAATATCAACCCCTGTCTTAGCCATAGTTTCTCTAACAGAAGCCAATCTCTCTTTAATTGTTTCTACCTTCGACATAAGTAAACCTTCCTTCATAAATGTATTCACTAGCTATTCTACTACAAGTAAGGAACATTATGTTACGCAATTTCTTTATTTCCTTCTTTTCTTCTTAAAATATCAAACTCATTAAGCTCAATTCCTAAATCAATGAATAACTGCTGCTTTGGATGTGGACAGCTTTCCATATCATGTCCAAATTCATCAACAATTCTTTTAACTACTACAGGAATGTTATCTCCGTTAGGTCTCATAACCTCAATTGTTTCACCTACAGAGAACTTATTACGCTGTTCAATATTATAAAGGCCTTCGCTATTCTTCTTACCTACAATACCAAGATACTTATATTCTGTAACATAAGTGTTGCTATCATAAATCTGAGTTTCTTCTGTCGGCTTATTAAAGAAGAAGCCTGTTGTGAACTGTCTGTATGTACATTTTCCAATTTCTTCTTTATAGAATGGAATTCTAGCTTCATACTTCTTAGGGTCTTCTAAGAAATCATCAATTGCAAGGCTGTATGTTCTTGCAACTGTTGCTACATAAAGAGCAGTCTTCATACGACCTTCAATCTTAAAGGAATCAATACCTGAGCTTACCATCTCTGGAATATGTTCAATCATGTTAAGATCCTTAGAGTTGAAAATGTATGTTCCTCTTTCATTTTCAAATACTGGCATATATTCACCAGGTCTGTTTTCTTCAACGATTGAATACTTCCATCTGCATGGATGAGTACATGCACCTCTGTTAGCATCTCTTCCTGCCATATAGTTAGAAAGTAAGCATCTACCTGAATATGAAATACACATAGCACCATGCATAAAGCTCTCGATTTCCATTTCCTCTGGAATATGCTCTCTAATTTCCTTAATTTCTGCAAGGCTTAATTCTCTAGCAGATACAACTCTTGTTGCTCCCTGCTTCCACCAGAAATTGTATGTTAAATAGTTAGTGTTGTTAGCCTGAGTTGAGATATGAATATCTATTTCAGGACATACTTCCTTAGCAATTGAAAACATACCAGGATCAGAAATAATTAAAGCATCAGGACCAATTTCCTTAAGCTCTTCAAAATACTGTCTTGCGCCCTCTAAATCATAGTTATGAGCTAAGATGTTAGCTGTGACATAAACCTTAACATCTCTTTCATGGGCAAACTTAATACCCTCTCTCATATCCTCTGGAGAGAAGTTTTTAGCATTAGCTCTAAGACCAAAAGCTTCACCACCAATATAAACTGCATCAGCTCCGTAAAGAACTGCAATCTTTAGTACTTCTAAACTGCTAGCTGGAATAAGTAATTCAAGCTTTCTACCATTATAAACTCTGTTTCTCATATAAATCCTTTCTTATATAACTAGTACATCTAACTAATATCTGTAATACTAGTCCTAGCTTCTTTTTACGCTTAATGTAATTCCATCGCCAATTGGAACAATGGATGTAATTAAGTCTTTGTGATGAGTTAGGGTATAGACATACTCTCTCATTCTTGTATGTATAGTCTTATCTCTTCTTGCCACTGTAAAGTGAGATTCTACAATTTCGCCTTCCTGTAGGATATTATCTGAAATTAGTAGACCTCCTGGACTAAGTAACCTTAAAATGTCATCGAGGAAGTTAATATACTGCCCCTTTGCCGCATCCATGAAAATAAAATCATAACTTCCCTCTAATTCTTTTAAAACTAGAGTGGCATCGCCTTCAATTAAAGTTATCTTATCTTCTTTTTTAGCCCTTTTAAAATTTTCCTTAGCTATTGGAATTCTTTTCTCATAATTCTCAATTGTAGTAATATGACAATTCTCTGGCATATTCTCACTCATAAGAATAGATGAGTAACCTACTGCCGTACCTACTTCTAAGATACGTAAGGGCTGCTTTAATGAAAGCAAGACCTTAAGTAAATTCCCCATCTCTTTCCTTATGATTGGAACACCTGTTTCAATCGCTTCTTTTTCAATTGTATTAACAATATCTGAATTACCACAATCAAGAGAATTAATATAAGCCACAATTCTTTCGTTGACTATCATAAATAATCCTCTTTCTAAATTAAATTCATAATTGATTATTAATTGCACACTAATTACTGCTTGTAGTTGCAGTTGAGATTGCCTTTAACATATCTGTTGGGAGCATATCTGTTGTTAGAGTATATGTTCCATCAAGCCAATCTCCATTATAATCTGAAGCTATAATCTGATAATAAAAAAGCTTCTCCTTAGCTACTAAGCCCTTTTCGTAGAATAATTTAGCAACCTGCTTAGCAGACATAGATGATGTTATAGTAACTTCTACAGATCTTGCATTAGAACTATCATCTACTGCAACCTCATTAAATATGTTATTGCCTAATGTATAAGCATAAGTTCCTACTCTATAGATGATTAAAACGCCAATAAGAATTACTATTACGTTAACTGACACTGCTATTATAAGTCTAATATTTTTATTGCTCATGAAATCCTCCATTTTTTACCATCACTTGCTATAATAAGGGTTTTAACGCAAAAAATCAAGTTCCATATCAATTGGCTCAACAATAGACTTTACAATGTCTTTTACTAAGCTACTAAAACATATTTCTGCTGTTAGATATCTATTAACTATATCCTGTCTTCTCATATTATCAAACTCAATATTAAGATTTAGCATAGCTGTATAGACATCTTCAATATCATCATTATTAACTATCTCAAATGTTCTTCTTCTAAATTCGTCCACGCTTCTTCTTAAATCTGGGTTTCTATTAATAATAGCCTCTAAGCGCTTGTACTCCTTATACTCATCACTTTCAAGTATAGTCTGTGTTAGTTCCTTTTTTAGTGTTTCAAGTTTATCCCCTGTCATAGTCTCTCACCTCTATTAATACTTAAACCTAATTGCTACTAACTTTCCCTAAATGATTTCTTTTAAAAATAGGCGGCCTTTTATCTAGCCGCCTATTTAAGTCTGAATTATAAATTAGCTTCCATAATAATTGGAAGAATTAAAGGATTTCTCTTCATTTTCTTCCATAAGAATTCTGATAAGTCATCCTTAATAATATTCTTTATCTTGCCCCAGTCAGAGATTCTATTATCAATACACTTCTGAACTGAATCTTCAACAATAAGTCTTGCCTCATCAAGTAATTCCTCAGCTCCACGTACATAAACGAAACCTCTTGAAACAATATCTGGTCCAGCAATTAACTGACCTGAGTTTCTCTCAAATGTTAATACTACAATAATAATACCGTTCTCAGCTAAGTTCTGTCTATCACGAAGTACGATATTACCAATATCACCAACGCCAAGACCATCAACCATAACTTCACCAACTGGTGCCTTACCAACAATCTTAGCTTCCTTTTCTGATAATTCAATAATATCACCAGACTTAGCAATAATTACATCCTGCTTATCATATCCAAGTCCCATAACAAGCTCTTTCTGAGCGATTAAGTGGCGATATTCACCATGGACTGGAATTGAATACTTAGGACGTACTAAAGAATAAATAAGCTTGATTTCTTCCTGACAGGCATGTCCCGAAACGTGAGTATCCTGGAAGATTACCTTAGCGCCCTTCATTCCTAATTCATTAATAACCTTTGATACAGACTTCTCATTACCAGGAATTGGTGTTGATGAAAATACAACACAGTCACCAGGTATAATAGAAACCTTACGGTGAATGTTAGCTGCCATTCTTGAAAGAGCTGCCATTGATTCACCCTGGCTACCTGTAGTAATAAGTACAATCTGCTCAGGATTATAATTCTTCATTTCTTCTGTTTCAATAATTGTGCCCTCTGGGAACTTAAGGTATTCAAGGTCTTGAGCGACTTCAATAATATTTACCATACTACGTCCCTCAACACAAACCTTACGGTCGTACTTAATCGCAGTATTAATAATTTGCTGAACTCTATCTACATTTGATGCAAATGTAGCAATGATAATTCTTGAATTCTTATTATCAGCAAAAATCTTATCAAAAGTTGCACCTACTGTACGCTCTGACATTGTAAAACCTGGTCTAATGGCATTAGTAGAATCACACATAAGTGCAAGTACACCCTTCTTACCAATTTCGCCAAGTCTAGGTAAATCAATTGGATCTCCATCAACTGGTGTATAATCTACCTTGAAATCACCTGTATGAACTACAGTACCTGCTGGTGAATAAATAGCAAGTGCTGCTGCATCAGCGATACTATGATTAGTTCTAATAAATTCAACTCTAAAGTCTCCAAGAGAAATAGACTGGCCGTACTTTACAACCTTTCTCTTAACTTCCTTCATCATGTTGTGTTCCTTAAGCTTTGACTCAATTAAAGCAATTGTAAGCTTTGTACCATAAACAGGAACCTTAATATCCTTTAAAATGTATGGAATAGCACCAATATGATCTTCATGACCATGAGTGATTACAAAACCCTTTACCTTATCAATATTATCCTTTAAAAATGTTACGTCAGGGATAACTAAATCTACACCTAACATATCATCATCTGGAAATTTAAGTCCACAATCCACTACGATAATACTATCTTCATAGCAAAACGCAGTTATATTCATACCAATTTGTTCCAAACCACCTAAAGGCACAATCTTTAAAGTAGCATTCGCCTCTTTCTTCATATAACTCTCCTTAATTTAAAAATATATCTTTCATATAAAATTTCACGTTATAAATTATCTAAATTCTACATCCTCTAGTAATTCACTAAAAACCTTTGCTACTGCATCAAGTTCACTATCGTCTTCCACGAATTCATAAATAGCATCAGCTTCTGTGCTCTTAGAAGTATCCTTTAAGATATAAACTTCTGCATCTTCATTCTCATCATCTGATTCAGTGACTAAAATGTAATTAATTCCACTAATTCTTGTCTCTTCTAGAACATAGAGTTCAATCTTATCTCCACCTTCTGAAACAAAACTAATCTTTTCCATAAATGTCTCTCTCCAAAAAAAAATTTTAAACCCTAATACATTCGCCTAAATATTTCACATATATCTAGACATAAAAAGACTCTAATCACAGTGCTAAAACTCCCCATGATTAGCCATCCTATTTATTGAAATCTTGCTTTTTGGCCTCTTTTGCCTCAAAATCAAGATAACCTTGTAATATAAAAACTGCTGCTATCTGATCTATAACAGCCTTTCTGTTCTCCTTTTTAACTCCAGCTTCTTCTAGAACCTCATCAGCTGCAATTGTGGTTAATCTCTCGTCCCACATAACGATTTCTATCCCTGTTCTTCTATGGATATTACTTGCAAAATCTCTTGCTAATAGAGCTCTCTCACCTTCCGTATCGTCCATATTCTTAGGTAAGCCCACTACTACCTTAGTAACTCCATATTCTTTTATTATTTCCTCTATTCTTGCATAAGTCTTTCTTAACTTATTCTCTTCTTTTCTTGTAATTGTCTCAAAGGCTTGTGCTGTCCAACCAAGAGGGTCAGACAGCGCAACGCCTACAGTTTTACTGCCATAATCTAATCCTAAATATCTCATGTAAGATTAAAGTCCCTTACCTTCAATAAAATAGCGGATTACTTCTTCAACAAGCTCATCACGTTCTACTTTCATAATTAAACTTCTAGCATTGTTGTGACTAGTAATATAAGTTGGGTCCCCAGACATAATGTATCCAACTATTTGATTCACAGGATTGTATCCCTTCTCCTTTAAAGCAAGATAAACTTGCTCAATAATTCCTTCAACCGAAATTGTCTTTTCAGGCTGTGTTTTAAAAAATTGTGTGTTATTATCTGCCATATAAATCACGTCCTTCCTATATATGTATTAATAATATAATAAATCTACTTATTTAACAAGTACTAAAGGGAAATCTTTCGATAAATTTTCACAATTTCTTGGATATTTTCTTTTTTATTTTTAAAAAAATCTACTATATATAGTCTTTATAAAAAATAAGGGCCTATGTCTAAGATATGACATAGGTCCTTTATATAAATCTCCTAATATTTCAAACAAGGTATGTTAAGACAAATATTTAGCTTGCCTTTACTTCTTCATCCTCATTAGCATTTTCTTTTTCTTCTCTTTTTGCCTTTAAATATTCATCCATAGCCTCTGCTACATCCTTAGAATATCTAACTGCTTCTACTACTGTTCTTGCGCCATTTACAACATCACCAGCACTAAAGATACCAGGTCTTGATGTGCTACCCTTCTCATCAGTATTAAGTAAGCCCTTCTCGTTAGTCTCAATACCCTTTGTTGTACTTACAATTCTATTCATAGCACCTTGAGATGCAGCTACAACAATACTATCTGCCTCAAAGAACTTCTGCTCACTCATCTCTAAGACATTATCCTCTTCATCCATTGTTGCAATCTTATATAATACGCCGTTATCAGTAAATTCATCTGGTCTATAACCGTAAAGAATCTGTACGCCATCAGCCTCAGCGTATTCTAATTCACGAACAGAAGCTGCTGCATGTCCTCTTCTACAGAATACATAAACTTCAGATACGCCCTTTCTTGTAGCAGTTCTTGCCACATCCATAGCTGAATTACCGGCACCAATAATAACGACTCTCTTACCTAAGTCATATACATCTGGGTTAGCAAGATAGTCAATGGCAAAATGTACATTTCCTAAACTCTCACCCTTAATTCCAAGCTTCTTTGGTCTCCAAACACCAGTACCAATAAAGATTGCCTCATAGCCATCTCTTTCAAGGTCATCAATAGTTAAGGCATAGCCTACTACTGTATGAGGACGAATCTTAATACCTAACTTCTTTAATCTTTCTTCATATCTATCAAGAACTGTCTTTGGAAGTCTGAATTCTGGAATACCATATCTTAAAACGCCACCGATCTTATCTCTTGATTCAAAAATTGTTACATCATATCCACGCTGTGCAAGAATTACTGAAATTGTAATACCAGCAGGACCACCACCAATAATAGCAACTCTCTGCTTCTTATCATCTTCTCTTTGTAAATTTAAATGATCAAGATAAGCATCTGATATATAATTCTCAATGCTTGATACATGTACAGGGGAACTCTTTCTTCCTAGTACGCAGTTACCTTCGCACTGTTTTTCATGATTACAGACAAGTGAACAGATGGCAGAAAGAGGATTATTATCAAAAAGCATCTTTCCTGCTTCATCCTTTTTAAACTCTAAAAAGAGTCTGTTCATCTCTGGAATATTTGTAGAAATCGGACATCCTTTTCTACACATTGGTACTTTACATTGTAAGCACCTTTTTGCTTCTTCTACTACATTGATTGCCATAACTTTAAAACTCCATTCATTTCAACATTTACCACACGGTAAGGTTATTTTTTCATAATTAAAGTTTTATATCAATGTTAAAATTGCATAAATTTAGTACGCTAAATCACTAAATATTTTGTGGATTTAACTGTGTTAAGTATTTAACTGATTAAGATGAAAAATCCGTAGGGATTTTAACTATAAAAATGTCTCTTTTTTACAATTTTAATAGTCATTAATCCCTACGGAAATTATAGATTTATGAAGTTTTTTATATGTAAGATTTTTAGTTCATACGATTCTTATATTCTCTTCTTGCAACCACAAAACTAATTGTGCCACAAGTAAGAATCATTAAGAAATAAATTAACATATTATTTAAGTCTGCTGTATTTTTTGAGCTATTTGTAACTTCGCTTGAATCTGCTGCTACTTCAGTTACTGCACCATTAGAAACTGTTGTATTCTTATCTGATACATTTTCAGGCTTATTAACTACTACAACAGCCTTAGCACTTCCGTCCTTAGAAAGGATTTCAAAATCATGCTTGCCATTAGAAAGGCTTGCCATGTAGTTTTCGCTAATCTCAACAATTGTTGAACCTGAGTAGGCACTATAATTAGCCTTATCAATTAATGTTCCATCTACTCTTACTCCCACAAACTTATCAAAGTCTGCTTCACTACGAAGAACTAGTTTTTCACCATTTACATAGTTAATCTCGCTACCTGTAAGCATTGTATAAACAATGTCAGTATCTGCTGCCACATCACCAGATGGAGTTTCGCTAGGTGTTTCTGGCTCATCTGTTGTTGGTTCCTCTGTTGTTGGCTCTTCATAAGCCTGTGTAGTTAACTTTAAACCCTTAACTGTCCAGTTATAAGAAGCCATCTTATCAAAGTTACCCATTGTCTTAGCAGCTTTCCACCATGTATCTCCAGCCTGAACTGTAATTGTATGAGACTTAGTTGTATCTACATTTGTTAATGTAATTTCTGTCTTATTAGTTGTATAAGCACCATTTACAGGATTGAAAGTATCTGTTGATTCCTCTGTATAAACAGCTACGCCATCTACATAAACTCTATAGCCGCCAACTGCTGTATCATCTACTGCCTCATCCCAGCTTAAATCAATTGTATTATCCTTATTTACAACTGCTGTAATCTTAGCAGTAGCTGCAAATACAGGTGCCTTATAATCATAATTACCAAGAGTTGTTACATATGCAAGATCATATTTGTATTCCTTACCAGAATCTGTAAAGGCTACAACACTTACTTCATTATTAATGCCTGCTGTTAATCTACCAACCTGATTTGAAATGCTAGCAGCACTCTTGTAATCTTTTATCTGATAGTTATAAATTGTCTTTACTAATGTACCATTAGCATAAATTTTATAACCTCTTACTCTATTATCATTCACATAAGCAGATGCAAAGCTTGCTTGTGCACATGTGTAAATTGGATTTGTTAAAGTAACTGTTGAAGAGGCTGGAGCTACAATGCTTTCTGTATCTTCACCCTTTGTTTTAACAGATACTTCATTAATTAATGTCTTATTGCCTGTCTTATCTGATACATAAACCTTGAAAGTATAATCTACTCCTGGGCTTAGTGAGCTAATAGTTGTCTGTGTGTCTGATAAGCCTGATACAAAATCAACCATTTCGCCATTTACATAAGTATCTACTCCATAAGTCATAGAATAGTTATCCTTTTGTGTTGCCCAAGACAAGCTAACGCTCTTTCCATCTTCAGCACTTGTTGCTGTAATATTATTGTCAATTACTTCTGGTGCCTGCATAGCATTTTCCACATTAGAACTATTAATATTTAAACTATCAAGAGTTGTTCCTTGGAAAATGATATTCTTGCAGTACTTTATATTAGTCCATGCAGCATTTGTTTTCTTAGAAACTGCCTTACTATTATAAGATACTGTTTTAACATTATAGAATACTGAATTTTCACAGCCTGTAAGTGTATCCCAACCATTGTAATACTTATAGCTACCATTTCCACCTACATTTCCAAAAGTAATATCTTGGAAATATAAGTTATGATGGCAATGTGCTGGCTTTTGTGGATTTGAATCATAATCTACATCTGCATAAACACAAATTGTGTTCTGGCTTGCTCCATAAACAGATACGTTATAAGATGCAAAATTATAAAACTCTCCAATTTCAGCTGCCTCTGTTGAAGATGCAGAGTTAGGATCTGAATAAGAGGTTGTTAATACCCAAGCCTGATTTGTATCTGCAATAGCACAATCACGCATTGTAATATTTGCAGCAAAACCACCATTAGTAGGTGCTGACTTAAATCTAAAAGCCATATCAATATGGTTCATTACTGTATCTTCAAATAATACATCCTGAATACCGTTACCTGTATGAGAACCAGCAGCAAGACCGCCATGTCCTTCACGAAGGAAGTTATTAAACATCCAAAGCTCTGAGTTTGTCTGAATGTCACAATCTCTTGCTCCTTCACCTACAGATGCACCAAAGCCTAAGTTATCATCACCTGTATCTGTAAAGTTATTCCAGCAAATTACATTTTGAGAACAACCATAGCCAAGACCATCACCGTTGTTTCCATCATACGAGAATACCTTAACATTAGTTGTAGCAATATTTCTTGAATCAAGAATATTTACTGAGTGATTTGAAGGATTTTCTACTGTAATATCTGCTACATAAACATTAGTTACATTTCTCATAATTAAAAGAGAAGCTCTTGTAGCATAAGCATCCTTTAAATCTTGTGTCTCAATACTTGATAACTTATCACTCTTATTAGCTTTAATCTTTGAAGTCAAGCTCTCAATTAATTCATCAGAATACTTTCTTGTACCATCTTCATTGTAAAGATTAGCTAAATACTTCTTAGCAGAATCAGCTGCCTGAATACCATAATAGTAAACCTTAGTATTACTACCACCCATAAATCTAGGAAGACCGTATTCAGACTGAGTATCTTTAACATCTGGGTCTCCACTTTGAGTATTCACTCCAGCATTAGATGTATAACCATCTCCATACATTGTATCGCCTGCGCCATACTTCCAACCATTACCGTAAAGAGTACCACTACCTGTAATTCTAATGTTTTCTAGTGGTGCATTCTCATCTTGAGAAACTGCATTAATAAGGCCCCAATCTCTTGTATCTGTGTAGAATGGATACATAAGGAAACCAATTTCAAAATGATCTGAATTTGGTGAAGCCCAAAGTGTTCCATCTAGTTCAAGAGTCATATTAGAATGAAGCCAAAGAGCACCAGATACTAATACAAGTCCCTGGTCATTATCTGGAATAACTAATTTACCACCTTCAGGAACTGCATCAATAGCAGCCTGAATAGCCTTAGTATTAGCTTCGATAATTGCATTGATTTCATCATTATATTCTGTATAGCCTTCTGTATATGTAACTCCATAATCTAAGACATTAACTACTTCTGGTGTCTTAGTTGTTGTTGCAGTAATTGAAACCTTATTACCAAGTTCATTACCATTTGCATCAATTGCAACGACACTAATTTCATAACTTGTCTCTGGACTTAAATCTGTTGCTCTAAAAGAATGGATATCTACATCTACCATATCTACATCAGAAGCTGTCTCATAATAATCGTAGAAAGACTGCATGTAGGTATAAGTCCATTTAGCATTTTCTTTAAAATTTTCCCTAGCTGTTTCCTGTAATTCCCCGTTAATATATACATGATAATCAGCTACATTTTCATAGTTTTCTGGTTTTTCCCAAACCAAGCCTATGCTTGTATCATCATAGGCTAATGTTGGTACCTGTAGATTAGTAATATCATAACTACCAATATTTTTTGAAAAAAGTGGACTATCAAGTGCTGTTGTACCAAAACTATCACTTGATATTACTGAAAACACATCACTATTGACATAAGTATCATGTCCATTAGTTGATGGTAACCCCGATGCACTAGTTAAGCTACAATTTGATCCTACTACCCCAAGGATCATGGCATTTGCCATAGCTAGCGCTAATGCTTTACGCAAACTTTTAGATTTCATTTGCATACCTCCCTATACATTATAAACTAGACTTTTATAAAAATGTTTTAAAAAAGCTACTTCTATAATAACCCTATCTTATAGAATAGTCAATAAATTTTAGATAGAAATGGACATGTATACAATATTTTTAAAAAGCAGGCTAGCTAGTACGCCAACCTGCTTTTTCACGAAAATTATAATGGGAAGTGCTCGCATTAGATGCGGCTTTTATATTCTATTGATTAACCGTTTAATGAACCTTCATTTCCCGCTGGCATCATCCCAAAAATAATATTTAAATTGCCATTTCTAGTTCTTAGTTCATCAATAAATTTCTTTTCCTTTGATTCATCCTTTAAAGACACTTCATAAGTCAATTCAAACATTGTACCCATATTAGTTATCTTTACTCTTGTAAGTCTACATTCATTAACAAATTTTTCAAACACATCATTAAAAGCATTTGTGTAATTTAAGTTCTCTGGAATTGTTACTCTAAGCTGTTTCTTGTTAGATGGCTTTTTTGCAAATGTACTTAAGCTTAAAATAATTAATAGAATTACTGCTATTACTGCAAAGATCACTGCATATCCTATATAACCTAAACCACATCCTAGGCCTGTTGCCATAGATAAAAATACTACTGAAATGTCTTTAGCATTACCAGGAGCAGATCTGAATCTTACAAGTGTAAGGGCTCCTGCCATTGAAAATGCTCTTGCTACATCACTACCGATAAATAAAATTACTGCCGCCACAACTGTTGGTAAGATTGATAAACCCACGATAAAATTCTTAGAATAACCGTCATTCTTGCAAGCTACCATATAAGCAACGCCAATAATTAAACCTAAAACAATAGCTACTACTTCGGCAATTAAAAACTCATTTACAGTGAAGCTACTGCTTGTAGCTGAGGATAAAATTGATTCGAACATATTATTTCTCCTTTATTTTCAATAAATTCTCTTTGAGTATTCTCTAATACATATCTCTTGTACTCCGTTCCGTACTTAGAAAATGATACTGGATAGACTCTTAATTCTGATAAAATCTTCGTAAACCACATAGGAACCGCGCCACTGATTTTAATTTCCATTAAAACCTGGTCTGCTTCTAATAATTGCTTTCCATACTGGCCTTTTTCTAGTGCAACATCATATCGTCTTGTCTGAATGTTTGTGTCAAATGTTACTCTGAAATCGCCATCATTTTTTTCAAAGTATGCATATCTATCATAAGAAAGATATAACTTAGGTTTTACCTTGTAGAAATCTTTAAAATAGTCGATTTCTTGTAAGACTTGAGTATTAATCTTTCCTGAAGCGGGTGTTGGTGGATTGTCATTAAGTATATAATTATAGGCATCTTTAAGAGTCATAGAAGTACGTCTCTTATTAACTATGCCGTCATACTTCTTCTTTATTTCTATAAAAACCTTATCATCTAGTGATGGTGTGCCATATGCTCTCATTCTTAATTTTTCTTTATACACAGGCTTTTCAATAGAAGCTCTTATAAGGGCATCATTATCTGTATCAAAATATATATTACTTATTGTGTATGGCTTACCATTTATATTGTATTTATCCATATCCATATGATCTTCAATTCTAGTTAAAAGCTTTCTAAAACTTTTCTTTGTCAGCATGTACTTTTTTTCATATCTATTAAATACTTCAATAGCCATAACTACTCCTTTCAATTAAATACTAATGTATCTCCTCTTTACATTTATTATGTTAATTGAAATATGTGTTTTAATTGTGGATGAAAAAAGACTTCTTTGTGAACAAAAAAGGTTATCAAGTTTTGCTACTTGATAACCTTTTATAATTTCTAATCTTTGATTTTACCTAATCTAAGCATTTTTTATATCATCTATTATTTTCCCATCCATTAGCTTAATAATTCTATCTGTTTTATTAGCCACCTTTTCATCATGTGTAACAATAATAACTGTTTTTCCTTCTTTATTAATACTGCGTAAGATATCTGTTACTTCTTCACCCATTTTTTGATCTAATGCACCCGTAGGTTCATCAGCAAGAATTAAATTTGTATCAAGTGCTAGAGCTCTTGCAATTGCTACTCTTTGTCTTTGTCCACCTGATAATTTATTAATTTTTTTATTCTTCTCTTCTAACAAATTCATCTTTTCTAATAAAGATAAGGTCTTAGTCTTTCTTGATCTTACTTTGTTAATTAATAAAGGTAATTCTACATTTTCATAACATGTAAAATTTTCTAATAAGGCATAATCTTGAAATATAAAGCTTATATTATCTCTTCTAAATTTTTCTTTTTTTCTTTTTTTAAGTGAAGTTATATTATTATCATTTATATACACCTCACCTTTACTTACATCATCAAAGCATGCAATAATATTTAGCAAAGTAGATTTTCCTGAACCAGATGGGCCCATTATAGAAACCATTTCTCCATCATTGATTTTTAAATTAATATCATCTAAAGCGACTTTATTATAATCACCATCTTTAAAAACTTTTGTTAACCCCTTAATATCTATCATAACTACTCCTTTAATCTCATGCTTGTAATATTTAATTTTGTCATTTTTATATATGGATATATCATAGATAAAGCTGTAACTAATAATATAACTATAAACATACTTATTATATTCTTAGCATCAACACTAAAATACATTAATCCATTCATTCCAATTGTATTTAATAATGTAGCAACTAATCCATATAAAATTAATGTAAAGCTACTAATAACAACAAATGATATCATTAATCTTTTTATGATGAATGAATTTTTTGCGCCAAGAATTTTATAAATTACTATTTCTTTTTTATAGTCTAGGAAATAGAATTCCGATATTACAATACAATTACATAAACTAAATAACAAAATACATATTTTTTTGCTAATGTTATTTCTAGCTAAAGTTTTTCCAATTTCACTTTCTCCTCTACCATAAAGTTGATATGAATCTATAGCAGCGTCATTATTACATGTTTTTATTGCAACATAAACATCTTCATAAATATCACTTACATTAATTTCATTTGATAAAATCTCTATATTAAAATACGTAAGCTCGTTAATTCTACTTATTATATTATCTCCAATATTATTTACATTTAATATAATTTTATAATCCCAAAAATCTGAATATTTACTCCCTAATATACCACATACCTCATATTTTTCGTTATCAAGAGTAATATATTTTTTCCCATTTTCTTCATATGTATATTTACATTTATCTCTACCTATTGCTACAAGATTTTTCCCTTTATCATCCGGATCTGTGCCTGGTATATGTCCCTCTATTAATTTGTAGGGCAATTCTTCATTTAAAGCTATAATAAGGTCTGCTATATATGACGAATTTGCTTCTTTATAATTTACAGCCAAGCCTTTTGTAATAATAATATTAGCTTTATCAATATTCTTTAAATCCTCTGATATAAAAGAGGAATCAGAAGATTTCATTATTTCCATTTTTATTCTTGATTTATATACAGATTCTATCCTATCCTTTTCTTTTAATTCAGCAATATTAAGTGTATTTAGAATTCCAAATACACTTATATAGATTGCAAATTGCCCTATCATAACAAATATTAATATCATTTTATGTCTAAAAAGTATATTTATTATTTTTTTCATTTCTAATCCACCTCTAGTTTAATTATTACTATGAATTAACTCTGGTATTTTATATCTATTTATTAGAATAACCGGAATCATACTTGAAATTACTATAATAAGAGATGCAATAAGAAATAATACTAATGGCAAAATAATCATTGTACTATATAATGTTATCTTATAAGGCAAATTTGATGGGTAATATGCTAATTTTATAATAATGCTTCCATTATATAACTTTTGATTAATGGTCCAAGCAATTATTGCTGCTAAATAGACTATAATTGCATTCTGTTTGATGATTAAAAATGATATCTTTCTTCTACTATATGTACATATAGATAAAATACCATATTGCCTTTTTTCAATCATTACATATGTTATTGTCATTATAGTTATAGTAATTATATTAACTAGTAATACTACAATTAAAATATAAAGATTGGGACTATGAAGAATATTATTATCTTCCTGTGCTTCTAATATTTCCTCTCCCCTATTTATAACTTGTATGTTGATGTTATCACTTTCTGCAATTTTTAAAATTTCCTCTTTTGCAAGATTATAATCACCTTCATCTACGTAGAAATTTATATAATGCCAATTATAAAATTGATAATCCTCTACATTATCTACAATAGCAACAAATGAATCATCCAAATTATATAAATCAGAATTAAACCAGCCCCCAAATAAATCTGATTCATGATACATAGCATCATCTTTATCTAAATAGCCATAAACCTTACACTGTTTTCCACTGCTTAAATTAATAACATCACCTATATCAAACTTATTTCTCAAATTGTAACCTACTACAACCGGTATATATTCTGTATCTTTTAACATATTCTCTTTTAATTCATTTTCCACACTTATACTATATGAAGCTAACATACTTTCATCAATAATATAAAGTTCTGCATTTATCCCTTCATAAATATACTCTGTGGAATTAAAACCAATACCTTTTATATATTCACTTTTTTCAAAATCTTGCTTTACTTTTTTTATATCAATATTTCCTGATTCAACATCATCAGTCATTTTTATCAATCCAACTCGACTTTCATTTATTGAAAACATATTGTGAATTCTTTGAGTATAAACTTTATTAGATATACTTTCCATCAATTCATTGGAAATCATATAAAAAGAAATTATTGTCATTATTGTCATAACAAATATAGATAATGGTCTTTTCATAAATATTCTGTAAATTAATCTAGCATCTACCATATTCACCCTCTATTATATCGCCTTTTTTAATCTATAATCTTTAGGCAAGTAGATTATTATTATAATCTACTTGCTAAATTTTATAAATATTAATTACTATTACTTATACAATGTAATACTATACACTGGGTAAGAATTCTTATATGTTTTGTGTTCCGTTACATAATCTTCTATGTATTCATAACCGCTTGTGTAACTAACATCTTCATTTTTCACACCAGAATGTATTGTTTCAAAATCACCATCCTCATATGTCTTTGTTATTTTAACTGATGATTGTTGTGCACCATTTCTTCTTACTGTACCAGCATTAATTTTATACACCCTATCTCTTCCTTCTACATTTCGATACGCATATCCATATGTTCCAACATTCTCCCCTGCATATACCAATGCTAATGAAGACAATATAACTGACGATGTCAATAACGCCGCTACAAAAAATCTTTTTAGTTTCATAAATCCCTCCCATTTATAAAAAAGTTTTATAAATTTATTTTATCATAATTTTTATATATTACAATAGATTGGCTTTAATCGGTCAAAATCATTTTTCAAATATACTAAAAACAAAAAAGAAGAGCTATAATAACAAAACATATTATAGCCCTTCCAATAGCACTTAATTTTACTCAAAAGTCATATCTTATTTAATTATATGCACATCCATTTGGTTATATGGAATACTAATATTATTCTTTTCAAGTTCTTCTTTATATTCTTCTAGCAATTCAAATTTTGTATCCCAATAATCTTCAGTTTTTAGCCATGTTCTTGTCTCAAGTGTTACACAAGAATCATCTAAACTCTTAACAATAACTCTAGGTTCTTTTCCAGCTGATGTAAGGATATTTTTTCTCTTTGCAATAATTTCAGATAAAACTCTTTTTGCATCCTTAATATCAGCCTCATAAGATATTCCCACTTCAATATCAAGTCTACGTAAATTTTCTGCACCAACATTTGTAATATTAGAATTACTAAGTGTACCATTTGGTAACATGATTACTTTATTATCAACTGTTCTAAGTTTAGTATAAAGAATACCTATAGAAACTACACTACCCTCAGAATTTTGCGCCACAATATAATCACCAATAGTAAATGGTTTAAATATAAGTATCAAAACTCCTCCTGCAAAATTAGACAAACTTCCTTGTAGTGACATACCAATAGCCAGGGCACCTGTACCTAAAAGTGTTATTAAGGAAGTAGTTTGAAATCCCAATGTATCAACTACAATAATAAATAAGAAAATGTATAAAAGCACTCTTGCTGCTGATAACACAAAAGTTTTAACCCCTTCATCTAGCTTTCCCCTATCAAGCACTTTCCTTAAAAACTTTCCTACTGCCTTAATTATCTTTTTTCCAATAATCCATATTACAATTGCAAGAACAAGAGTACCCACTGCTCCTACTGCCCAATTGCAAAAATCAGTAATTAGATTCATTAAATTTTCTTTTGAAAAAAAAGTTGTCATCTGTGTAGTTGCATTATTTACAGATGTAGAATTTAATACTTCTAACATAAATCAAACCATCCTATTTCTTAGTTCTTTTACTTGTAGACTTCTTAGACTTATCATCTACTAAATTAAGCTTAGCTCTTAACTTCTCTAAGCGTAATTTTGTCTCTTCGTCTATTCTTATAGAGGCTTTAATTGCTTCCTTTGCTTTTCTTTCAGCCTCTTCCTTAGCCCTAACAGCTTCATCAGCTTTTTGTTTAGCCTTCTTTTCTGCTTCAAGGGCAACTCTTGCCTCTTCTTCTGCTTTAGTTGCTAATTCTTTAGCTATTTTAGCTTTATCCTCAGCATTCTTTTTAGCAACTGCAGCCTCCTTTAATATCTTATTCTCTTCAATTTCTTCTTCTGTATAAGCCTCACATTCATAACAAACAGCACTAAATCCTGGAATATCAATATCAATAAATTTTCTTGCATCAGGATGTTCGTCTTCTCTATCTGATCTATATACAGTTTTTGTTTTAGCCAAATTTCCACCAAATTCTTTTAAAGAAGAATTAAAACATTCCTTATATTTACCTTCTTCACAAACGAATAATCTATATGCTTTTCTTTCTACTGGTGTAAAGTTAAATACTACTGTTAAAATCTTACCCTTTGCAGATTTTCTTGCAAAGCTTAAAACAGTCTCTGTTGCATTATTATTTTCTAACCATTCAAAAGAATCTTCATTATTATCATTCTTAAATACATCTGCATATTTATCTAAGAAGCCATTTAATGACTTAATATAGTTTTCTCTATTCTCATCAACTAATTCCCACGCTTCCTTTTTTGCAGGATTTGTCATATCAAATCCTAAATCTTGACCAAAAGCAATCATCTTAGAACCTGGATAGAAATAAAGATAAGCAAGAGCTGTACGTAAATCGGATTTTTTTTCTTCATCATCTTTACCAGCTGCTAATGAGTAAAGAGAAACTCCAGTTCCATAAAGGTCTGCACTTGAAAATTTCTGAATAAATTTCTCATTAAAATGATAAACCATAGGGAAGGTTAAATTCTCATATAAGCCTTTTCTAAATAAAGGATCTTGTTCATAGAAATTTAAATATTCCTCTGTCCAGTTCTTGTTTTGTAAATAATCAAATCCTAAATTATCACCATCAAAAGTCTTTGTAATTCCAATCCAGCCACTAGTTTCATCAGCTATAGTAATTATGCCTTCTTTAGTTGCAATCTTATTTACCTTCTTAATAAAATCAATTGCTGCTAAATTCTCATTACCACCATAAATATTAGGAATCCAGCTTCCTGCTTCCTTGCCATAATCAAGATATAACATAGATGCAAGGCTATCTATTCTAATTCCATCAATTGAGAAATTCTCAATCCAGTAATACAAGCTACTATAAAGGAAAGATAAAACACAGTTGTTATAATAATCATAGGTATAAACATCCCATGTTTCATCTTTTTCCAAAATAGGCTTTAACCCGCCATAAATATTAGTTCCGTTAAACTTATCTAAGCCTCTAGCATCTGTTCCAAAGTAAGCGCAATTCCAATCAATAATTACTCCAATGCCATTTTTATGGAATTCATTAACAAATTCAAGGAAGTCCTTTGGGCTACCAAATCTAGAACTAGGAGCAAACATAGAAACTGTTGTGTATCCATAGGTCTTATCATTTAGGTAGTGTGCTACTGGCATTAAATCAATATAGTTATAGCCAACCTTTTTAACATAGGAAATAATATCATTTGCCAAATACTTATAAGTCTTCGCTTCTGATTTCTTACTCCAGGCATCTAGATTTAATTCATAGATTCTAATAGGGGCATCACTATTTTTAGTCTTAAATTTAACTATATTAGCCTCTAATTTATCTTCCATAACAATACAGCAATCTTCAGGCTTTTTTGACATCTCAATTGCGTAAGGGTCAAACTTTCTATAAACCTTTTGACCTCTAATCTTAATCTCATATAGATACTTAGCCCCAGCAGTAACTCCAGGAATGAAGAGCTGGAAAATACCTCTATCATCAATTTTTTCCATCTGATGAATACGTCCATCCCAGTTGTTAAAATCTGCTACCACACTAACTCTAATTGCATCTTCTACCCAAACAGTAAATAGACAGCCTTCTACTCCATCAATACTAGTTAACTTAGGGCTAAAGATTTCATTTGCCTTATACTCCATACCTGCAAAGAAGTTTTTAAAAACTGTTGCTTTTGAAAATGTATCAAAGGAATAAGCATCTTTATAGCTAATAGTCTTACCCTTAACATCCTCTATAATTACACTATAATCTAGCTTTTTCTTTTTTGAAGGAATAAGACATGCAAAAAAGCCAGCCTCATCTACCTTTTCTAATTCATAATTCTTTCCATCTACCTTAACCGCCACAGCTACTGCATCTGGTCTAAAAATCTGGATTAAATTACCTTCCTTAATTGAATGTGATCCCAGTAAACTAAAGGGATTACTAGCTTCTGCATAAACAATCCCTTCAATTTCTGGCCAATTCATAACGCTGTACAATTTCTTATTCATTTTTCTACCTCCCATTTTATATCTACTCTTTTACAATTTCTCCATTACTATAAGACAATTTCTCCCAAGACAAAATTCCTAAACATCTTAGTCCATATAGCAAGACTTGGTTCATAATGACCTAGGTTTTTAGATGCGGTTTCCCTAGTTCCTAAAGCTGAGCCATGATGTCCCTTTGGAAATACATGATATTCAAAAGGAATATTGTTAGCCTCAAGGCTTTCTGCCATTAGTAAAGAATTCTTTACTGGCACTGAAGCATCACTGAAAGTATGCCAAAGGAAAGTTGTTGGAGTATCCTTTGTGACACATTTTTCCAAAGACAATTCTTCATAAAGATAATCCCTATCTCCTGTTAGCATTCCACCTGTTAAATCTCCATCCTGGCCAGCAATTCCTTCTAGTCTTTGACCTTCTAATTCGTTTTTAGTGCCACCATATATAAGTCTTTCAAAAGAAGCTCTATGAGCACATTCTCCTGAAGAAATAACAGGATAGCCAAGCATCATCTTGTTAGGCTTTATATATTCCCTATCACAATTTAGCTCCTTTAAGATGGGGTCAACTTCCCTAGTATTCCACTTAGTTCCAAGAAGTCCTGCCACATGAGCACCTGCTGAAAAACCTGCAATTACAATATTATCTGGATTAGTATCCCATTTTGCTGCATTATCTCTAACATATTTCATAGCAGCACAGGCTTCATATAACTGGCAAGGATAAGTATTTGGCATAAGCGAATATCGAACAACTATTGCATTAAAGCCATAATCCATCATCTTAATTGCAATAGGTTCTGCCTCTCTTACAGAATGATGGTGATAACCCCCTCCTGGGAAAATAACAATTAAAGGTCTATTAAACTTATCCTGATCATTAGGATAAGAATCCTTAATATAAGTTGTTATTGTCGCTTTTTTACAATCGTGTTTTAGACCTAATTTTTCGTAGTCTATATCGATTTCAAAGCTTTCGTGAATCATAATAATACCTCTTATATTTCCAATAAAATTTTTAAGAATTTATTTGATTAAATTCTATGGATAAATAATCCTGAACGAAGCTTTGGCTCAAACCAAGTTGATTTAGGAGGCATTAGTCTACTAGCATCTGCTACTGCAAAAAGCTCCTGAATTGAAGTTGGATACATTGAAAATGCTAAAACACAATCTTTATGACATCTATCCTCTAATTCCTTTAAACCTCTGATTCCACCAACAAAGTCAATCCTTTTATCTGTCTTTGGATCTGATATTCCAAGAAGTGGAGTTAAGCAATTGTTTTGTAAAATTGCCACATCAAGTCCATCTACAGGATCTTTTGATAAAATCTCTTCTCTTGCCTCTAATTCATACCAAGTTTCCTCTATATACATACCAAAACTTGCTTTCTTATTAGGTTTAACTGGCTTAGTTGCCTTTTTCACATTAAAGCCCTTATCCTCTAAGGCCTTTATAAACTGTGTAACTGTTAACCCATTCAAGTCCTTAACAACTCTATTATAGTCCATAATCATTAATTCTTCATCTGGGAATAAAACTGAAAGGAAGAAATTAAACTCTTCTTCCCCTGTATAGTTTTTAGCCTCAGCTCGACGCTTTAAACCAACCTTAACAGCTGAAGCTGCTCTATGGTGGCCATCTGCTATATAGATAGAATCAATTTTTTCAAAAGCCTGTCTAATGCAGGAAATTGATTCAGGATTACTAATCTTAAATACTCTATGCTTAATGCCATCCTCTGATACAAAAGAGTATAGAGGCTTACTTTCCTTAGCCTTTCTTACCTCTTCATTAATAACAGCATTAGCTCTATATGCTAAAAAGATAGGGCCAGTTTGAGCTGATAGACTATCTACATGTCTTATTCTATCAGCTTCTTTATCGGCTCTAGTATTCTCGTGTTTCTTAATTATATTATTCTCATAATTATCAATAGATGCAGTTGCCACAATACCTGTCTGTGTTCTGTTATCCATTGTTAATTCATATATGTAATAAGCCTTATCACTATCAGTAATTAATGTGCCCTCCTCTAGGGCCTTTAAAAATAGTTCTCTTGCCTTTAAATATACCTCATCCGCATAAGTATCAACGTCTTCGCCAAATTGAGTTTCTGCCCTATCAATTTTTAAAAAAGACATTGGTTCTCTTTCTACTTCCTTTGTTGCCTCTTCCCTGTTATAAACATCATAAGGGAGAGCCGCAAATCTTGATGCCACCTCTGTGTTAGGTCTTACACATTCAAATGGTCTAATTATTGCCATAAAACTTCCTCCAAATGCAATAGTTTTACTAAACAAATATGTTCTTTACCAGTTCCTCATAGTGGCAAAAAACCATTGTTTAAATCATTTTTCCACGTATTATATTGTATCATTGAAGTTAGTTTATTACAATTATTTATAGATATTTTTAGGCTATTTTATTAAATCTAAAGTAAATAAAAAGCACTATACTACAACAAATCCATCCTGCAGGGTAACCCCAGGCAATAGGTATAATTGAGCTTGTTAGTATAGATACGATTTTTAGATAAATTTGTCTAAAAAATACAAAACTAAAAATCATAACTATTGAAGGAACTATGGCATTACCAACTCCTCTTAGGGCACCGGCTTGAATCTGGTTTGTGCAAGCTACAATATCAAAGAGCTCGTTAACTCTAATAAAGAGGGCGGCAAAGGCAATTACCTGTGCTTCCTTATTAAACAAAACTACAATCTTTGGTGCAAAGTAAACTAGAGGCAGACAAATAACTGTAGTTATAACAATAGCCATAATCATGGCAATTCTAATACCATCTCTAATTCTCTTTTTCTTACCGGCACCTGCATTTTGTCCAACAAAGGTTGTGATTGAAAGTCCCATACTCTGCATTGGTAAAATAACAAAGGCATCAATTCTACTATAAACGCCCCAAGCTGCAGCGGCTTCTGCCCCAAAGTGATTGATATAAGACTGAACGAATACATTTGAAAATGAAACGATGGCTGTTTGAAGTCCTGCTGGAAGTCCCACCTTTACTATCTTTTTAAGAATTGGCATATCAATTCTTAATTCCTTTAATCTTAGGCTATAAATATCCTTACTCAAAAGAAGCATGCCTATTACAATTAAAGCTGATAAAAACTGAGAAATAATTGTTGCATAGGCCACGCCAGCAACTCCTAATTTAAGCACGATTACAAATAATAAATCTAGAATGATATTAAGGATTGAGCTAAATATTAAAATGTATAGCGGTGTCTTAGAATCACCTACAGCCCTTAAAATTCCTGAGGCCATATTATAAAGCATAAGGCCTAAAATACCTAAAAAGTAAGTTCTAAGATAAGTGTTGGCATCTGCCATTACTGAATCAGGTGTATCCATAAGCTTAAGCATTATTGGAGTAATAAAATATCCAATAATCATAAATGCCACGCCTAAAATAATGGTTAACATAATAGCTGTATGAACACTTTTTCTTAAGGATTTCTCATCTCTTGCGCCAAAATATTGAGAAACAATTACACCAGCACCTGTTGACATACCCATAAAAAATCCTACAAGCATAATTGAAATTGGTGATGTACTTGTTACTGCAGCAAGGGCATCCTTTCCTACATAATTACCAACTACAATACTATCAATCGTATTATATAGCTGTTGAAAAATGTTACCTACAAGCAAGGGAATCATAAACAAAATAAGTTGTTTTCCAATATTTCCACTTGTCATATCTTTAACTGTTGATTTCTTCTCTATTTGCATAAATTACTCCTAAATAAGCAAAAAAATAAACGGGTATTGAAAGTTAACCTCTCAATACCCGCAAAAAATTATAGCACTATATAATTTACTTTACAACTCTTACCTTAATAACACCTTCAATAGAAGCAAGTTCTGTAATAATTGAAGTATCTGGCTGCTTATCTAGATCAAGTAATGAATATGCATACTCTCCTCTTGAAGCATTAGCCATAGACTCAATGTTTACATTTGCTCCACCCATAGCAGATGTAATCTTAGAAATTACAGCTGGTACGTTCTTATGGCAAACTGCAACTCTACTTTCAGTAGCACAAACACCTAAATTACAAGCTGGATAATTTACAGAATTCTTAATATTACCATTCTCGATGAAATCTCTAACTTCATTAACTGCCATAATAGCACAGTTATCTTCAGCTTCTGCTGAAGAAGCACCAAGATGAGGGAAGCAAAGAGCACCCTCCATATTAGCTGTCTTAGGATTTGGGAAATCTGTAACGTAGCACTTAACTCTACCAGATTTTAAATAATCTCCAATAACATCCTCATCAACTAATACATCTCTTGCACAGTTAATAATTACTGTTCCATCCTGCATTAATTCAAAGGCTTCCTTACCAATCATGCCCTTTGTTGAATCAAGTGCTGGTACATGTACTGTAATATAATTACATTCCTTATAAATCTCATTAACATCAATAACATGCTTTACTTCTCTTGAAAGATTTAGAGCTGCTGCTACTGAAAGATATGGATCATAACCATAAACCTCCATGCCAAGACTAATAGCTGCATTAGCAACTAACTGTCCAATAGCACCAAGACCAATTACGCCAAGCTTCTTGCCTGCAATTTCTCTACCAGCAAAAGCCTTCTTAGCTTTTTCTGTTGACTTAGCAATATCAGCATCATCCTTATTATCTTCTACCCACTTATTACCGCCAATTAAATCACGAGAAGCAAGTAACATTGTAGCAAGAACCTGCTCCTTAACAGCATTAGCATTAGCACCTGGTGTATTAAATACTACAACACCAGCCTCTGCACAACTTTCAAGAGGGATGTTATTAACACCAGCACCAGCTCTTGCAATTGCTACTAAATTATTAGAAAGCTCTAAATCATGCATCTTTGCAGATCTTACTAAAACAACATTTGCATCTTCATATGAACTTTCTGTATTATAATCTGCTGTGAATAGGTCTAAACCACAGCTAGCTATATTATTTAAACAATGTACGTTAACCATTTTAATCTCCCTTTTTCCAAATTCAGTCAAGACTCACTCGTAAGTTTAAGCGTTCTTCTAGTAAAAGCGGACATTCGGAATCCGCTTCGCTACTTCCTCACGAACGCAGTGGCACTTTGTGCCACCTGTCAGAAGGGGCTTTAACCCCTTCTGACACTAGTAAGCTTTATACCCCCGCTTAAAGCTTCCGCTTTTAAAGCGGGGCATTGCTTACACTGCGTTCAAATTCTCTCATGAATTCTACTAACTTTTCTACACCTTCAATTGGCATAGCATTGTAAATAGAAGCTCTCATACCGCCTACTGTTCTGTGTCCCTTTAAGTTAACAAAACCAGCTTCAGCTGCTTCCTTAATGAATTTAGCATTAAGCTCTTCGCTATCTGTTACAAATGGTACATTCATAAGAGATCTATCTTCCTTACGAACAGTTCCCTTAAACATCTTAGATTCATCAAGGAAATCGTAAAGAATCTTAGCCTTCTTCTCGTTATGTTCCTTCATAGCGCTAAGGCCACCCATTTTCTTAATCCACTTAAATACCTTACCGCAAATATAAATATTATAACAAGGAGGTGTATTATAAAGTGAATCATTATCACTTTGAGTCTTCCACTTAAGCATTGTTGGAGTACCTGTCAATACATCGTCTGTGATTAAATCTTCTCTAATAATTGCAATAACTACACCAGCAGGTCCAATATTCTTTTGAACACCACCGTATACTACTCCATACTTAGTTACATCCATAGGTTCAGATAAGAAGCATGAAGATACATCAGATACAAGTAACTTACCCTTTGTATTAGGAAGAGTCTTATACTTTGTTCCGTAAATTGTATTATTTTCACAAATGTATACATAATCCATATCATCTGTAATAGGTAAATCTGAGCAATCAGGAATATATGAGAAAGTCTTATCAGCAGAAGATGCTAATTCGACAGCCTCACCATAAATCTTAGCTTCAGCAAAGGCCTTCTTAGCCCACTGGCCTGTAATAATATAACCAGCCTTCTTATTCTTCATAAGGTTCATTGGTACTTCAGCAAAGAACTGTGATGCACCACCCTGAAGGAATAATACCTTGTAGTTATCAGGAATGTTTAATAGATCTCTTAAATCCTTCTCAGCCTCTTTAATAATTGCATCATAAACCTTAGATCTATGACTCATTTCCATTACGGACTGACCAGAACCCTTATAATCTAACATTTCGTCTGCTGCTTCTTTTAATACTTCCTCAGGTAAAACAGCTGGACCTGCACTAAAGTTATAAACTCTTGCCACTTTTCTCTTCCTCCTAGATTTTAAATTGCAAAGCCCCTTAAGTAGCCATATTCTCTTGTCTGCGGTTAGAGATTTGGGGCTTCCCAGCTTGTCTGACATCAGCCAAAAGATATCAGACAAGTAGAATTTTAGTTTATAGTTCTAGTTTTGTCAACTAATTAACAAAGCTAATAGCTATAAACATTTTCTATCTAATAAATGCTAATGGCATTAATTAGTGACTTTTTAGCCTCTAAATTTAGAAGCTGTTATTTATTTTACTTAGAAGCCTTCTTTGCTTCTGCTTCCTTTTTATTAAGATCTTCTCTATCAAATGCATCAGAAATAGCTGCCCCTGGAGAAACCATTGGGAATACCTTATCATCCTTTTGGATTACACATTCAATAACGCAAGGTATATTAAGCTTAATTGCCTCCTCTAGAGCCTTATTAAACTCTTCAATAGTTGTTACTCTTACAGCATGAGCACCCATACCTTCTGAAACCTTAACAAAATCCACCTGGTCTTCTAAAACTGTTGCAGAATATCTCTTGCCATAAAAGAGATCCTGCCACTGTCTTACCATACCAAGTACATGATTGTTAAAGATAATCTCAATAACTGGAATATTATAACGAGTTGCTGTTGCTATTTCATTCATATTCATTCTAAAGCAACCATCACCTGCAATATTAATTACAACCTTATCCTTTACACCCACTTTAGCACCAATTGCTGCACCTAGGCCATAACCCATTGTTCCAAGGCCACCAGATGTAAGAAGTGTACGTGGATTAGTAAACTTATAATGCTGGGCTGCCCACATCTGGTGCTGTCCAACATCAGTTGCAATAATAGCCTCACCCTTAGTGATTCTATCGATATTTTCCATAATATTAGGACCATTTAGCGAATCCTTATTGAACTTCATTGGGAACTTCTTTTGATATTCCTCAATATGCTTAATCCACTCTGTGTGATCTTGCTTTGTAAGCTTAGCATTTAGGCGAGTAAGGACTTCCTTAGCATCGCCAATAATTGAGGCATCTGTATGAATATTCTTATTAATTTCAGCTGGATCTACATCAATATGTAAAATCTTAGCATGACGTGCAAACTTCTTAGCATTACCTGTTACTCTATCTGAGAATCTTGCACCAATGGCAATAAGAAGATCACATTCAGACACACCAAAGTTAGAAGTTTTAGTACCATGCATACCAATCATACCTGTATACTTCTTATCGTGTCCTGAAAATGCACCTTTACCCATTAAGGAATCACAAACCGGTGCGTCTACCAAATCTGCAAATTCTCTTAATTCCTTAGAGGCATCAGATAAAATCACACCGCCTCCTACATAAAGGAAAGGCTTTTTAGAAAGCTTAATCATTGCTACTGCCTTATCTATATCCTCATCAGTTAAGTCAATAACCTTTCTTTTTGGAGCTTCAATTTCCATCTTCTTAAATTCTGCTAAATTAGCTGTTACATCTTTTGTTACATCTACTAAAACAGGGCCTGGTCGTCCCTCTTTAGCTATTCTAAACGCTTCTCTAATTGTGGAAGCTAGCTTGTTAACATCTTTAACAATATAGCTGTGCTTTGTAATAGGCATAGCAACACCAGCTATATCAACCTCTTGGAAGGAATCCTTACCAAGTAAAGGTACAGTAACATTACAAGTAATTGCCACTACAGGAATTGAATCCATATAAGCTGTAGCAATACCAGTTACTAGATTAGTTGCGCCAGGACCTGAAGTAGCAAAACAAACACCTACTTTACCTGTTGCTCTTGCATAACCATCTGCAGCATGAGCAGCCCCCTGCTCATGACTTGTAAGTACATGAGTAATTTCATCAGAATGCTTATAAAGAGCGTCATATACATTAAGGATAGCTCCACCTGGATATCCAAAAACAGTATCAACACCCTGTTCTTTCAAACATTCAACGATGATTTCTGAACCATTAATTTTCATAAACCTTCTCTCCTATTTCGACCCTATAGTTTTTAAAGTAAATGTGTAACTATTAGGAAAATATACTTAAAACCCTATTGTCAAGACTCGCTCGCGAGTCTTGCGCGCCGGATTCGGGTCTGCTACAGCAGACAAATTCCTATCCGAATCCGTGCGCATCCTCGCGGAGCGTTTAACTCAGTCGGAGCTTGTACTCCGACTGAATTATATGCGATTATACCTAGGTATTAAGTTATAAGTCTTAAGCTGTGGCCATAATACAGCTTAAGACTTAGTTTAATACTTTTTTATATATAAATAAAGTCTAAATATTAGTTTACACCCTTAGGAACTTCTAGAATTGCACCTCTGTTACCTGATGTAACCATAGAAGCATATCTCTTTAAGTAACCTGTTGTAACCTTTGGTTCTCTTGGAGTCCAAGCCTTCTTTCTCTTTTCTAATTCTTCATCAGAAACCTTTAGATTAAGGCTTAACTTAGGTATATCAATTGAAATAATATCTCCTTCTTCTACTAAAGCAATAGGTCCGCCAACAGCAGCTTCTGGAGAAACATGTCCAATAGATGCACCACGGCTTGCGCCTGAGAATCTACCATCAGTAATTAAAGCTACTGATGAGCCAAGTCCCATACCAGCAATAGCTGATGTAGGATTAAGCATTTCTCTCATACCAGGGCCACCCTTTGGTCCTTCATATCTAATAACAACAACGTCGCCAGGATTAATCTTTCCACCCTTAATAGCAACAATTGCATCATCTTCACAATCAAATACTCTTGCTGGTCCTTCATGTACAAGCATTTCATCAACAACAGCTGAACGCTTAACAACTGAACCGTCTGGAGCTAAGTTACCTGAAAGTACTGCAAGTCCACCTGTCTTAGAATATGGATTTGAAACTGGTCTAATAACTTCTGGATCTAAGTTTTTAGCATCCTTTATATTCTCACCAACAGTCTTACCTGTAACAGTCATACAATCTCTATTAATAAGTCCTAAGCTATCAAGCTCCTTCATTACTGCATAAACACCACCAGCTTCGTTTAAGTCTTCCATATAAGTTGGACCTGCTGGTGCAAGGTGACAAAGGTTTGGAGTCTTTTCTGAAATTGGATTTGCAAATTTAATATCAAAATCAAAGCCTACTTCGTGAGCAATAGCTGGAAGGTGAAGCATTGAATTTGTTGAACAACCAAGGGCCATATCAACAGTTAAGGCATTCATAATAGCATCCTTTGTCATGATATCTCTTGGACGAATATTCTTTCTATACATTTCCATAACAGCCATACCTGCATGCTTAGCAAGCTTAATTCTTTCTGAGTAAACAGCAGGAATTGTTCCATTTCCTCTAAGACCCATACCAAGAACCTCTGTTAAGCAGTTCATAGAGTTAGCTGTATACATACCAGAACATGAGCCACAAGTAGGACATGCCTTATGCTCATATTCCTTTACATCCTCTTCTGTCATCTTACCTGCTGCGCAAGCACCAACTGCCTCAAACATAGAAGAAAGACTGGTCTTGTGACCCTTAACTCTACCAGCAAGCATTGGTCCGCCTGAAACAAATACAGTAGGTACATTTACTCTAGCTGCTGCCATAAGAAGACCAGGTACGTTCTTATCACAATTAGGTACCATAACTAGGGCATCAAACTGATGAGCAATTGCAAGAGATTCTGTTGAATCTGCAATTAAATCTCTAGTTACTAGAGAATACTTCATACCGATGTGACCCATAGCAATACCATCACATACAGCAATAGCTGGAATAACAACTGGAACACCGCCAGCTTCTGCTACACCCATCTTTACAGCATTTACGATTTTATCTAGGTTCATATGACCTGGAACAATTTCATTATATGAGCTAACGACACCAACTAATGGCTTTTCCATTTCTTCCTCAGTAAAACCCAAGGCATTAAAAAGGGAACGATGTGGTGCCTGTTGCATACCTTTTTTTACGTTATCACTCTTCATAATCCTACTTCCTTCCTTTAATTAAATATTAGCAGCGATTAAATCGCCCATTTTATCAGTTCCTACAACTTCCTTTGTCTCATTAGAAGCTATATCAACTGTTCTATAACCATCACTTAATACCTTAGCCACTGCCTCCTCAATAGCATCAGCCTCCTTATCAAGATCAAGACTAAACTTAAGCATCATTGCTGCTGAAAGAATTGTTGCAATTGGATTAGCCTTGTTTTGTCCTGCAATATCTGGTGCCGAACCATGACTAGGCTCGTATAGTCCAAGCTTTGTCTTACCAAGAGAAGCAGAAGATAACATTCCAATAGAACCTGTAATCATACTTGCCTCGTCTGATAAAATGTCACCAAACATATTCTCAGTTAAAATAACGTCAAACTGTCCAGGGTTCATAACAAGCTGCATTGCACAGTTATCTACTAACATATTCTCTAAGGCTACATCCTCATAATCCTTAGAAACCTCAGCTACAACTTTTCTCCAAAGTCTAGAAGAATCAAGTACATTAGCCTTATCTACTGATGTTACCTTCTTCTTTCTTTTTCTTGCAATTTCAAATGCCTTAATAGCAATTCTTCTAATTTCTTCTTCATTATATGTAAGAGTATCTCTAGCTTCTAACATACCATTAACTGTCTTAGTTTCTCTTTCTCCAAAGTAAAGACCGCCTGTAAGCTCTCTTACAATAATCATATCAAAGCCATCCTTTGTAATTTCTTCCTTTAAAGGACAAGCTTTTTTTAACTCATTATAAAGATAAGCAGGTCTTAGATTAGCAAATAAACCTAAATCCTTACGAATCTTTAAAAGACCAGCCTCTGGTCTTAAATTAGGTGCCACATCATACCATCTTGAGTTACCTACATTACCGCCAACTGCGCCAAGTAATACTGCATCTGAAGCCTTGCAAATATCTACCGCCTCATCAGTTAGTGGAACGCCATACTCATCAATGGAGCAACCTCCCATTAAAATCTTAGTATAATTAAAAGTATGACCAAACTTATCAGCCACCTTATTTAGCACTTTAACTGCCTCTCCTACAATTTCTGGTCCGATTCCATCACCAGGAATTAAAGTAATCTTACATTCCATAACTACATACCTCTTATCCTAATTTAAACCAAGTGTATTTGGTTTATATTATATATTACAGTTGTCTAACCGCATAAGTCAAGTTGTATTACAACTTAATTTTATTTTTCTTAATTTAAAAATTGATTTCCATTATTAGTGATAGCTCTAAAATTTACTATAATTTATTAAGAGGCTCAAATAAGCTTATAATTGATCAACAATCCAGTCAATAACTGGATGCTCTTCCTCCCCTTCTTTAGTTTCTCTTGGTTTTGACATAGGCTCCATATCTGCAGATGAAGTCTCGGTTTTAGAATTAGAATCTATATCTGAATCCTCTAGGATTTCCTTAGCTGCATCACTTTTTTGTGTCTCCTTTAACTCTACAGGCTCCTTTAGTTCTTCGGACTCTTTAGTTTCCTCAGTTTCATAATTTCTTTTATTCTCCTCTAAGATATCTTTTTTAAACTCTTCCTCTAACTCCTTTTCTTCCCTTGCCTTGGCTTCCTTCTTTCTTAGTCTCTTTTCTTCCTTTGCCCTTCTTTTCTTTTCCTTCTTAGATAGGACAATTATTTCATTAGCCTTTAAATAGACGCTGGCCTTTTTATAGGCTGCCGGTAGCTTTAAGAAAACTAAGGAAACTACTAGGCAAGTACAAAGATAGATTATTAAGCATAAAATGCATATAGAGATTACATTTTCCTTAAACAAATCCATATTAATACTTACATTGATAGTGGCAATTACCTTGTTGTTGTCGTTATAGATATTAGCGCCCCTGTAGACAATCCAGGTTTTATTTAAGCTTGATAGGCTAGCCTTCTTCTTTAAGACAATCTTACTATAATAAGAATAGCTAAGTCCCCTAAAGACCCCTAAATCATATGGCCCCTCATCAGCTAAATATACCATTCTGTTATTATCAAGATCTATGTATAAAAGCGACAAGTCATAGATACTTTCATTGGCCCCATAAACTAGGGAAAGGGCATTCTTTATGGATACATATTCCTTATAGTCCTTTATGTGGCCAAAATCTGCCGTGTGCTTAGTGTTTATCTCGTCTTCTGCCACATTTCTATCAGAAAGACTTGAAAAAATGCTAGAAACGTAAGCATTTAGATTTTCTAAGTCCTCTTTATCAATATTAGTCTGAATGCTCTCAATGGTTAAATTTATGGTCTCATTAGCCTTGTCTAGATATTTGGCATATGAAAATGTAATCACAACAATTAAGACTAGAAGCGCATATATAAGTAAACTAAGATTGATTTTTAGCAATTTTACTAGTTTAGATTTCACTTTTACCCCCAATACTTAGACTAATGTCAAGACTCGCTCGCGAGTCTTGCGCGCCGGATTCGGGTCTGCTACAGATGTCGCAACTGCGAAGCAGTTACGATGTAGCGTCAGCCCGATTTTGCTCAAGCAAAATTCTAATGGCTGATGTTCCTTCAGCAGACAAATTCCTGTCCGAATCCGTGCGCATCCTCGCGGAGCGTTTAACTCAGTCGGAGCTTGTACTCCGACTGAGTTAAAATCACAATATTTTTATATATTATATCATGACTATAAAAAATTTGCATTAAAAAAAGTCGCTAGAAATCTCTAGCGACTTAAGCTTTATTATATAAATTAGTTATCTTCTGATGTTGTAGCCTTTTCAACCTGAGCAATTGCCTTCTTCTGCATTGGAATACGACAGTTCTTGTTGTTACCAAATTCAACGATAACATCATCCTCAGAAAGACTGATGATCACTCCGTAGAAACCACTAGTAGTAAGAACTACATCTCCTACCTCCATTGATTCCATAAGAATCTGCTGTTCCTTCTGCTGCTTCTTCTGTGGTCTAATTGCCAAGAAATACATCATAGCGATGATAGCAACAATATAAATGACCATAACTATAGCTGACATAAATAACCTCCTAATTTTTCTTCATTAATCGCTAGTCTAAAACTAACTTCACTTTAAGAATAATAAACCAAATTAACTGCTATGTCCATTAAATAATAATAAATTCAAACAATTATTTTTTATCCTTATCATAAGTTTTTAGTAAATATAATCTCTCATCCTTAAAGCTCTTATAATTACCAGCTTCAATAGCTCCTCTAATATCTGTCATTAAATGATTATAGAAATAGAGATTGTGTAATACGCAAAGTCTCATACCAAGCATTTCCTTAGCCTTAAGTAAGTGTCTTATATAGGCTCTTGAATAATTGCGACAAGCAGGACAATTACAGCCCTCTTCAATTGGTGCTAAATCCTTTTCATACTTAGCATTAAAGAGGTTGATTTTACCAAACTTAGTATAAACATGACCATGTCTACCATTTCTTGATGGGTAAACGCAATCAAAGAAATCAATACCTCTATCAACTGCCTCTAAGATATTAGCTGGTGTACCAACACCCATAAGATATGTAGGCTTTTCCTTTGGAAGGTATGGCACTACCTTATCAAGTACGTGATACATTTCCTCATGAGTCTCACCAACTGCAAGACCACCAACAGCATAACCGTCAAGATCCATCTCAGTAATTCTCTTTGCATGTTCAATTCTAATATCATCATAAACTGCACCCTGATTAATACCAAAGAGCATCTGATGTGGATTAACTGTATCCTCTAAAGAATTAAGTCTATCCATTTCCTTCTTACAACGCTCAAGCCAACGTGTAGTTCTTGCTACTGACTTCTCAACATAGTTTCTATCAGCCTTAGCAGGAGCACACTCATCAAAGGCCATGGCAATTGTTGAACCAAGGTTTGACTGAATCTGCATACTCTCCTCAGGACCCATAAAAATCTTATGTCCATCAATGTGAGACTGGAAAGTAACTCCCTCTTCCTTAATCTTTCTTAAGCCTGCAAGAGAGAATACCTGGAATCCGCCTGAATCTGTAAGGATTGGCTTATCCCAATTCATAAACTTATGTAAGCCGCCTAATTCTTTAATTAGCTTATCTCCTGTACGTACATGAAGATGATATGTGTTAGAAAGTTCAATCTGTGTGCCAATTTCCTGAAGGTCTGTTGTTGCTACAGCACCCTTAATTGCTGCAACTGTACCTACATTCATAAAGACAGGAGTTTGAACTGTTCCGTGAACTGTTGTAAATTCAGCTCTCTTAGCATTTCCTGAAGTTGCTAAAATCTTATACATATTATTTTCTCCTAATTTTTATAAAAATCAACAATCTTGTCCATTCTTGCTGTCATGTTGGTAAATATTAAATCTACAAGGCTTAGGGCTGCCATTGCTTCAACTACAACCACCGCTCTTGGAACCACTAATGGGTCATGGCGGCCTTTAATGCTAACCTCAATTTCTTCGTTAGATTTATTAACTGTGTTCTGCATTTTAGAAATAGATGGTGTTGGCTTAAAGGCAGCTCTAAAGATAATATCGCTACCATCTGACATACCGCCAAGTATTCCGCCGGCATTGTTAGTTCCCTTAGTTATCTTGCCATCTTTTATTGAAAATGCATCATTATTAGTAGAGCCAAACATACTAGCCACTTCAAAGCCCTTTCCAATTTCAAAGCCCTTGCAAGCCCCGATAGACATAATAGCCTGTGCTAGTCTAGCATCTAACTTATCAAAAACTGTCTCGCCAATTCCTGGCATGACGCCCTTTATCTGGCATTCAATGACTCCACCAAGGGAATCCCCTTCGGCTCTCTTCTTACTAGCAAGCTCTTCCACCTCACTAGCTGCTTTGCTATCTGGCATATTAAAAGGATTCTTTTCTCTTTCTTTTAAATCAAAATTGTTATAATCAATAGAAACTCCACCAATTTCCTTTGCATAAGCATCAATCTTAATTCCTAGACTTTCTAAAATCTTAATTGCAATTGCTCCTGCTGCAACTCTACCAATAGTCTCTCTACCAGAACTTCTACCGCCCCCTCTGTAGTCTCTAAAACCATACTTCATATCAAATGTATAATCTGCATGACCTGGTCTATAATAGCTTGCAATCTCGCTATAGTCAGCGGATCTTTGCTGCTTATTAAATACTACTAAAGAAATTGGGCATCCTGTTGTCTTACCTTCAAAAATACCTGATAGAATGGAAACTTCATCGTCTTCCTTTCTTGGTGTAGTAAACTTAGATGTACCTGGCTTTCTTCTATTAAGGAAATCTTGAATATCCTTAGCCTCTAGTTTAAGTCCTGCGGGACAACCGTCAATTACGACGCCTAGAGCCTCTCCATGGGACTCTCCCCAAGTTGATATCTTAAAAATGTTGCCAAATGTTGAGCCTGCCAAAATTTACCTCCAATCAAAGTCACAAACAAGTAGTTTGGACGTTCTTACAAAACTTATTACATATCGAAAATAGAAAACACTTCTGCTTCTATACCATAATAAGTTACCATATTTTAAGCTAAAATTAAACCTATAATTTTCTTTATACTTTTTTTATCATTTATCATTTTTTATCCATTTTATATTTCTAAGGACATGCTACAATAGAGTTAAATAAAAATGAATATTTTCTAAGGAAGGCAGATTATGAGTAAGGTTATAGGAATTGACTTAGGCACCACAAATAGTTGTGTTGCTGTAATTGAAGGTAATAAGCCAGTAGTTATCACTAATAAAGAAGGATATAGAACAACTCCATCAGTTGTTGCATTTGATAAGAATAAAGAGAGATTAGTGGGAGATTTAGCTAAAAGACAGGCAGCTATTAATCCCGACAGAACATTTTTCTCAATAAAGAGACATATGGGTTCAAGCTTCACTAAAAAGATCGACCAAAAAGTATACACCCCTCAAGAAATATCAGCATATATCCTTATGAAACTTAAAGAAGATGCCTCAAATTATTTAGGAGAAGAAGTTACAGACGCTGTTATTACTGTTCCCGCTTATTTCAACGACGCTCAAAGAACAGCCACTAAAGACGCTGGTAAGATTGCAGGTCTAAACGTACTACGAATAATTAATGAGCCAACTTCTGCTGCCCTAGCTTATGGACTTGATAATGGACAATCTCAAAAGATTTTGGTCTATGACTTAGGCGGTGGTACATTTGATGTATCAGTAATTGAAATTGATGACAACACAATCGAGGTTTTAGCCACATCCGGCGACAATCACCTAGGTGGCGATGACTTTGATGAACGAATTGTAGAATATTTAATAGAAGAATTTAAAGAGGCCCATGGAATTAATCTAGCAAAGGATGACGCTGCAAAGAGACGTTTATATGAAGAAGCGGAAAATGCTAAAAAGGTCCTTTCCTGCGCCACAACCGCTAATATTAATCTTCCCTTTATTACACAGCAAAAGGGCCAGACATATCACTTAGAATCTAATATTACAAGAGCTAAGTTTGAAGAATTATGCCAGGACCTTGTGGAGAGAACAATCCCTCCAGTGGAGAATGCCCTAAGGGATGCGGGGCTTAGTAAAAATGATATTAATTCGGTAGTTTTAGTTGGTGGTTCTACAAGAATCCCTGCTGTAGTTAACATGGTTCGTCAAATCATGGGACAGGAACCTACAAGAAATATTAATCCAGATGAATGCGTAGCCCTAGGTGCTGCAATTCAGGGTGGTAAGCTAGGAAACCAGTTAGTTCCTGGTTCTAAGGCCTCTGAGATTTTACTTATGGATGTAACACCACTTTCTCTATCTATTGAGACAGTAGGTGGTATTTCAAGTAGATTAATTGAGAGAAACACAACTATTCCAACTAGACACAGCCAGATTTTTACAACTGCTGGAAACTTCCAGACTTCCGTTGATATTAAGGTTTTCCAGGGCGAGCGTAAATTTACAAGAGACAATAAGTTACTTGGAAATTTCAGGCTTTCAGGAATTAAAAGAGCTGCCGCTGGTATCCCACAGATTGAAGTTACCTTTGATATTGATGCCAATGGAATTGTAAATGTATCTGCTAAGGATTTAGGTACAGGAAATGAGCAATCCATTACCATCACTTCTAATGACAACATGACAGAGGAAGAAATCGCAAAGGCAAAGTGGGAAGCTGAAATCTATGGTAAAAGGGATGAAACCTACCAGGGCTATATTGATAGCTATAATGAAGCAACTAAAGCTTATAACAATGCTGTAAATCTCTTAGAAGCAAATAAAAAGATTTGGGATAAGCAAAAGAAAAAGGAAGTTAAGCGTTCCCTAAACGACTTAAAACGTGCCCTTGCAAAGACAAAGATAGATAAGCTAGATAGCAATATCGCATCTAATCTTGATAATCTTGCAACAGAGCTAAATAGCCTTGTATAAGCAGAATAAATACGGTCAAAAAATAAATGCTATGTAACAACCCCTTTTAGTTACATAGCATTTTTATGTCTTTTTTATTCAATTCTAATATGTCTATTATTTACAAAATTTAGAGCATTACTTCCTTTAAAACTCTAATAAGTTCTGTGGTATTAACAGGCTTTACTAAATAGGCGTCCATCCCTGCATCAAGGGAATCTAATCTATCCTGGGGATATACATTTGCACTAATACCCACAATAGGAACGGCAGCAAGGGTTCTATTGGAAAGCTTTCTAATTTCCCTTGTTGTATCATTTCCATTCATAATTGGCATCTTAATGTCCATAAGCACCGCATTATACTGATAGATTCTGCTTTTCTTAAACTTATTTAGGGCATCAAAACCGTTAGTTGCAGTATCTGTGCTAGCTCCTAGGTCTTGTAAAAATGTAGACAAAATCTCTAGGTTTGCCTCATTATCATCCACAATCAAGAATCTCTTTCTTTCAAAAGTTCTCTGATTAGCCAAATCCTCGGCTCTTCTAAAGTTAGACTCGTGAATTAAATTAGACTTATTAGCAAGGATATCCTGTCTAAAGAGCTTAAACTTCATGGCTATTGTTACCTTTGTGCCCTTATATTTCTCACTTTCCACCTCAAGTTCACCAGATAACATCTTAGTTAATTCCCTTGCTATAGAAAGGCCAAGGCCAGTTCCTTGTATGGCTGCGATTTCTCTATCATTTTCTCTTTCAAAGGGATCAAAAATACGTGGTAAAAACTCTTCACTAATACCCACACCATTATCCTTTATTTCAAAAAGATAAGCTATATAGCCCTCTTCTTTCCTTTCTAAATCCTCTTTAATTGTAAAATCTATAGTTCCACATCTATGTGTGTATTTCACAGCATTTGTAAGGATGTTAGATAAAATCTTAACTAGTCTTAACTTATCTGCTAGAATCTCTTCATTTTCCACTTCTATATTTACATTAAAGTTTTGTTCCCTTGACTGAGCTATAGGCTCTATTAAGTCCTTAACTTCCTCAATAATTGAATAAAGACTTTGCTGATATTCTTCAATGCTTGCCCTGCCGCTCTCAATCCTTGAAATATCAAGGACATCATTAATAAGGGAGATTAGCTGTTCTGAGTTACTCTCCATCTTATCAAGATAAGTTAAAACCAAATCCTTGTTGTCGATGTGGGTTTTAGATAGGTTAATATAGCCCATCATTGAACTAATAGGTGTTCTTATATCATGGGACATGTTTGATAAAAATCTCAACTTTTCAAGGCTTGCAGCTTTCGCTTCATTAAGCTTTTCCTCTAAAAGATCTCTGTGCTTTTTTCTCTCTAACTTAAGCTTAAAAACCTCAGCTCTATCATCTAGAATTCTTTTATAGCCCATTAAAGCCTTAATAGGCTTTCCAGTATCATCCATTAAAAGACGCTTATATTCTACTGTCCTAACCTTGTCAGAATTAACTATATAGCTAAATTCGAAGCTTTCCTTCTCCCCTAGCTCCTTTCGTAAATTCTCAAGGGCTCCACGTCTTTCACGCTCTCTTGCGTATTCCTTCTCTACTCTTTCTCTTGAATATTTTCTATTAAACTCGCTGTAAACCCCTTCTTTATCAAGGTCTAAGCTAAGTGCCTTATCTTGTAAATATACAAGTTTTATGTAATCATTTTCCAAATCAATCTCGTAGATTTCAATATAGTTAGAAAATACTGCTTCTATAATTGAATCTGTCAACTTATCCATATATCCTCCAAAATTTACATATCACTTTTAGAGAAGCTCCCTATTAAGATAGAGTTCTAGCTTTAAATCTCTTTTATCCATAAGCTCAGATGCGATTTCAAGCATTCTTAAATCCGCGCAGTGATATGTCTTATTTAAAATCCATGGTATGCCTAAAATATAGTCAGCTTCACGCTTTGTCAGGCAACTAGTTAATCTTAACAATTCCTCTTTATTATTCTTTAGATAATAGCCAAAAGGGCACATAAAATAAAGCCTCTCTTTGCCATGTTTAGATACAATATGAGACAACTCGTTCCTGCTTTTATATTCCACTATATTATATTTACTCATATCCAAATCTTCAACCAAAATTTTGGCCTCTAGCATGTATTCATACATTTGCCTAGAAACCTTCTCTCTTGAGGCTGGATAGTCCATATTCTCTATGATTTGATCTAAGGTCATGCCCCTATCTACCAAATGCTTTATAGAACCTGTGGTGGTAAATTCCGAAAGGAAATTTGATAAGGCCTTTTCAAAATATGACGACATAACTACTTCTTAACCTTTGTTCCCTTATCCTGTCTTTTATATTTACAATCTCTGCAAATGTAAAACTGATTATCAATGGAATTAGAACCCCCATCTTCTGGAAGTACGATATAATCTACCACTCTGTCAGTTCCCACAAGCTTCTTACCACAAATTCCGCAAGTGTCAGACCACTTAACCTCCATACCGTTGTGTCCGCAACAACTCATGTCCTCAAAAAAATCTGTATTATCCATAGCGTTACTCCTTTCGTCTAATAAATTCATAAATTAAATTCTATATTAAATTTACATGCTAAATCCTATCTATAACTACAGCTTATCAAATGGTCATTAATCACACCAATGGCCTGTAAATAAGAGTAAATTATAGTTGAACCTACAAACTTAATATCCTTATTCTCATACGCTGCTTCAATTTCTTCCCTAGGCATAGAAAGAACTTTTCTTGGAGCTAAGCCTTTAAAGGTCTTTCTAATAGCCTCTTCCTTATTTATCACACAAGACCAACTAAGACCTGCTTGCATAGTCTCTAAAACTAACATAGCAAAGAGTTCATCTTCGTCTTTTTCTATCTTACACCATTTCTCATTATGGTATTTAATCATAAGGTCTGAGGAAAACTCCCAACCGCAACCACATTTTGACATATATCCACTTCCTAAACATATATTCACTAAAATAAGTATACCATAACTTAGCGGCAGTGAACTACTCCGACTTAATACTTCGTATTTGAAGTCGGAGCTTCTTGCTTCAACCACCACTGCGTAGGCTATCCTATTGGATAACGAACGTCTTACACAGTGTCCACAAGCGTATAAGTTCGGCTAGTTCCTAGCCTACTATAAGATTTATCAGGGTTTAGGCTACTTCAAGCAGTCTAAGCCCTTCATTTTTTATGTTTATAGCTGCATTTAGGTCACGGTCCATTGTAAGCCCACACTTACACTTATAGATTCTTTCTTGAAGTGTAAGTTTTTTACGAGAACCACAACAGCTACAAAGTTGTGATGATGGATACCACTTATCTATTTTGATAAAGTA
>NZ_AUJG01000008.1 GCF_000424105.1 Lachnospira multipara ATCC 19207
TGGCCTGGTGGCTCAGCTGGTTAGAGCGCCGCCCTGTCACGGCGGAGGTCGTGGGTTCGAACCCCATCCGGGTCGTTTACAATTAAATATTGTATTTCGCTTATTAACTATGGGGTCTTAGCTCAGCTGGGAGAGCATCTGCCTTACAAGCAGAGGGTCACAGGTTCGAGCCCTGTAGGCCCCATACTTTTTACGCCGACATGGCTCAATGGCAGAGCAGCTGATTTGTAATCAGCAGGTTGTTGGTTCGACTCCGACTGTCGGCTCTATATTAACTAATATAGAGTTAGTTAATATTATGGGTGGATTCCCGAGTGGCCAAAGGGGACAGACTGTAAATCTGCTGGCACTGCCTTCGAAGGTTCGAATCCTTCTCCGCCCATTGATAATCTAAAGATTATCTTTTTAAACAATTTATTTAGCGAATGCCGCGGGGTAGAGCAGCTCGGAAGCTCGTCGGGCTCATAACCCGAAGGTCGCAGGTTCAAATCCTGCCCCCGCTACTACGCCTAGATAGCTCAGTCGGTAGAGCAGAGGACTGAAAATCCTCGTGTCACTGGTTCGATTCCGGTTCTAGGCACTTAATTACCACTTCCTAAATCGGAAGTGGTTTTTTTGTTTAATCAAGATTTAATTATAATACTGAAGTTAAAATCATATCATAGTACAAGAAATGCAGTAATACTGCTAGTATTGGGCTATATGAATAACTAAATAAACTTGTATAATATATGATAATAAGCTACAATATAGTAGTTGCGTTTAGAATTTTACATGGAGGATATTATGAGTAAAAAAAGCAATATCAACTATAAGTATTTAAGAAGAAGACAATCATGGTTTAGAAGAAATTTACCTACTGTAATTATTGCAGTGGTTGCAGTTTTATTAATTGCAGCGGCAGTAGTTGTAGGTGTTGTTATAGGAAAGAATAGTAATAAGAAAGACAATAATGATAATCAGGCAACAGTTAAGGAAAGTACAACTGCAGAAGAAACAAGTTCAGAAGTAGATTGGATCATTGAGGAAGAACCAGAAACAACAACAGAAGAAGAGACAGCAGCATTAATGGCTCAGGTTACTACTAATGCAACAACACTTGGTTCATCAAATCCTTACTTCATTAAGGTTAATAGAGCAGCAAACTGTGTAACAGTTTACGGTATAGATACTAACGGCGAATATACAATTCCAGTAATTGCATTTGCAAGTTCATGTGGACGTGAAGGTCACGAAACACCACTAGTTGAAAATTATAAGACTTCAGATAAGTATGAATGGAGATTAATGGTTGATGGAACATACGGTATGTATGCAACAAGAATCGCAGGTACAAGCGGAATCTTATTCCACTCAATTCCTTATCTTTCAACATCATCTTCTAGCTTAGAAGAAGGTCAGTACAATATGCTTGGTGACTATGCTTCACTTGGTTGCGTAAGATTATGTGTTAGAGATTGTAAGTGGATTTATGATAACTGTCCATCAGGTACAGGTGTAACAATTTATGATGACGCTACAAACCCAGGACCACTTGGTAAGCCAGATACAATTAAGGTTCCAGAAGATAGTGAATATGCTGGTTGGGATCCAACAGATCCAAGCACAGATAATCCTTGGAATAACTTTGCTCCTACAATTACAGGTGCTAAGGATATTACAACAACAGTTGGTCAGTCAGTTAATTTATTAGATGGCGTTACAGCTACAGATACATGTGGTAACGATGCTACAAGCGATATTTACTTAGTAGGTACTTACACATACGATCAGGCTGGTACATATGCTATTACTTATAAGGTTAGAGATGCTCTTGGAAGAACAGCTGAAGCAACAGTTAATTTAATAGTTGAATAAGAATAAATTTTAATAAAAAGTGGCTGCATTGTTGAGAAATAATGCAGCTTTTTTTAAAATAGAATTAGAAGAACAGTACTAGTAAAGTTAGGAAATAATACGACAGAAAAAGATGAATAAGAAGATAAATAAAGAGATAAATAAAGAGATAAATAATAATAGTAAAAGCGAGATAAATAATGAGCAAATACAATGATTTATTGGATAAGCTAATTGAATATACAGACAGTGACTACGTTCCTATGCATATGCCAGGTGCCAAAAGAAATGACATTTTTTATGAAAATGAATTTAAGGCCCTAAGCAAACTAGATATTACGGAAATTGATGGCTTCGATAATATGCATGATGCTAGTGGCATTATTTTAGACATGCAGAAGAAGGCTCAGAGGCTTTATAAGGCGGATTTAAGTCTTTTACTTGTAAATGGTAGCACTGCAGGTATTTTGGCGGCTATAAGTGGCGTATGCCACAAGGGAGATAGTATTTTAGTGGCAAGGAATTGTCATGTCTCAGTTTATAATGCCTTATACCTAAATGAGCTTAAGGCCGATTACATTAGTCCACAAATAGATGAAGAAACAGGAATGTTTTTGGGGATAAGTTTGGATGAAATCAAAGATAAGGTGGAAAATAATAGTTATAGGGCAGTAGTTATTACAAGTCCGACTTATGAAGGTAGAACATCAGATATTCGCGGGATTGCGAAATATTTGCATGATAAAGGAATCGTACTGATTGTGGATGAAGCTCACGGGGCGCATTTTAATTTTCATAAGGAATTTCCAGAAAGCGCTATAAGTCAGGGGGCGGACGTTGTGATTAACAGTATTCACAAGACTTTGCCAGCTCCTACACAGACGGCTTTATTACACTTAAATTCAGATTTAATAAATTATGATAGGGTGAAAAGGTATTGGAATATCTATCAAAGCACATCTCCGTCCTATTTGTTAATGGCTGGAATCGACAGGGCTTTAAGCTTTGTAGAGCTTGATGGAGCAGAGGCCTATAAAGAATATGTCGCTAATTTAAAAGAGCTTAGAGGCAAGATTATGGCCTTAGAAAATATATCTCTAGCCGAGGTAGACGACATTTCGAAGGTGGTTCTAGTGGCCAGTGAGAAAGCTAAAGATAAGATAGATAATTTTGGCAAGTGGATTTTTGATAGGTTACTAGAGGGTTTCCACATTCAGCTAGAAATGGCCTCCTTTGATTACGCCATTGCTATGACAGCTGTGGGAGATAAAAAAAAGTATTATGATAGTTTTATAGGGGCGCTAGAAAGCCTTGATAAGGAAATAGACGAGACGAGAATCCAAAAGAAGCAGGACCAGACAGGTTATAAAGACTCGGTAGAACAAAGAGACTCGGTAGGTCAGAGAGAATCAACAGGGCAAGCTGCAAGAAAGGCAAAGAAGGAATTATTTGCTAATCTGGCGGGATATAAGAAGGTCATGGAGGCCCATGAGGCAGTTGAAAAGGCAGATCTAGAGGGCTTTGATATGTTAAGTCTAGAGGATGAGAGCCTTATTAATAGAGTAAGCGTCAATGCGGTACTTTTGTATCCGCCGGGAATGCCTGTGATTAATTCTGGTGAGTTGATTACAGAAGATAAGATTCAAATTATTAAAAAAGCTATAGCGTTAGATATAGAAGTTATAGGATTAAATGACGATTTAATAAAAGTCTTAAAGACCAATTAGGCCTGTAAATATGAGTGTTAGATCGTAAATTTTGGTGTTGGACCATAGATGTAAAAAAGATTAAGCATCTAAATATAGAACTAGAAAATCTAAGGGTAAGTGTGTGAAGATGAACGAAATAGTATTTATTATGGGAAAAAGTGCTTCCGGTAAGGATAAGATTTATAAGACCTTGGTGGAAGATTTTAAGGGAAAATTTAAAACAGTAACTATGTATACTACAAGACCTATGAGGGTCGGAGAGAAAGAAGGGGTAGAGTATCATTTTGTTGATGATGAAAAGGCCCTTGAATTTGAGAAGGCTGGAAAGGTTATTGAGCTAAGAGCTTATGATACTGTTTATGGTTTGTGGAAGTATTTTACTGCAGATGATGGACAGATTGATTTAACTAAGAAGGACAGATACATAATTATTGGCACTCTTGAGGCCTATGAAAAATTCTTAGAATTCTATGGAAAAGAGCATCTTTTGCCGATATATATTGAAGTAGATGATGATATTAGGTTAACTAGGGCCATTAAGCGAGAGAAGAAGCAGGAAAAGCCAAATTACGAGGAATTGTGTCGAAGATTTTTAGCGGATGCTAAGGATTTTAATGAGGAAAATATAAAGAGAGCCGGTATTGAGGTGAGATTCCAAAACAATACTAAGCTTGAAGATTGCATAAAGCGCATAGAGGACTACATTTTAGCAAATTAGCGCTTGCTTGCAAGATAACTAAAGGTGTTATAAAATGTAAGTTGGATTGTTCCAAGCATTAGGTGCAATGTCAATGTGTTACTTAGATGTGTGGAGGCGTAGGGTATGGAAATTAAAATTAGTGATGTACAACAGGTTACATCGAGCCAAAATGTTAATAAAACGGAGACTCATGATGATTCCTTTAAGTTTACGCTTATAAGTAACATTGAGGAGAAGGAATTACAGGAAAAGCTAGGCTCAATGATGCAGGAAATCACAGATCAAGGTGAGAAGATTTCTAAGCATATGGATATTAAGGATATGAAAAGATATAGAGAGCTAGTTAAGGACTTTATGAATGAGGTTGTTAATAGATCTCATAAATTTTCTCGTGAGAATTTCCTTGATAGACGAGGAAGACATAGAGTTTATGGCATTGTAAAGCTTGTGGATAAGAATCTTGACGATTTAGCAGGTGAACTTGTAAAAGAGGAGAAGGATCACTTAGCTATTGTCAGTAAAATAGATGATATAAGGGGATTGTTACTTGATATTTCCACATAGGTTGATGGACAAGTTAATGGATAGGTTAGAGAATAGGTGAAAAATGAGTGGATTTGCAGATATTTATGGATATGACACAATAAAAGAACACTTACAAAATGCAGTGGTTATGGATAAGGTTTCACACGCATATGTTTTTAGTGGCAATTTAGGTGCTGGTAAGAAGATGCTAGCTAAGATTTTTGCTAAGACATTACAGTGCGAGGAAGGTGGAAAGGAACCATGTAATCACTGCCATTCTTGCGTTCAGGCAGAGTCTAATAATCAGCCGGATATAATCTGGGTGAGACACGAGAAGCCAGGAAGCATCGGTGTTGATGACATTAGAGATCAATTAGTTGCAGATATTCAGATTAAACCATATAGTAGTAGATATAAGATTTACATAATTGATGAAGCTGAGAAGCTTACAGTTCAGGCTCAGAATGCTCTTCTTAAGACAATAGAAGAACCGCCAGCGTATGGTATCGTAATTTTGTTGTCTAAGAATGCAGATATATTTTTACAAACAATTCTTTCTAGATGTGTAGTTCTAGATTTAAAACCACTTAGTGATTCCTTGGTGGAAAACTACATAAATGACCATATTTCATGTGGAGATTATGAGAGAAAATTCGCTGCAAAGTTTGCGAGAGGTTGTATCGGTAGAGCGATATCAATTCTCGAAAGTGATGAATTTTCACAGCTTAAGAACCAGGTGGTTAGTATGGTTAAAAATGCGAAGGACATGACATCCGTAGAAATAATGGATAGCGTTAAGAAGGCTGGAGAATTTAAACTAGTAATAGATGATTATCTAGATTTACTTAACGTTTGGTTCCGAGATGTGTTAATATTTAAGAGTACAGCCGATACCAATTTGATTATTTTTAGCGATGAAATTTCTAGCATAAGGAATCAGGCAGAACTAGTTTCTTATGAGGGTCTACAAGACATTTTAGACTCAATAGATAAGGTAAAAGTAAGGTTGCAGGCTAATGTAAATTTCGATTTAACAATGGAACTGCTAATCATGGCAATAAAGGAAAATTTATAAAAGAGGAAGGTGGTACATCTTTAAAAGATGTATAGGTAAATAAGATGACGAAAGTTGTAGGAGTTAGATTTAGACAGGTGGGAAAGATATATTTTTTTGCACCAGGAAAGTACAAAGTAGAAGTAGGACAGCATGTAATCGTTGAGACAGCTCGTGGCGTGGAATACGGTAATGTTGTTTTAGGAGAAAGAGAAGTGGAGGATGAGAAGGTCGTTCAGCCACTTAAGGCAATCATTAGAATTGCTACTCCAGAAGATGATGAAAAGGAAATCAAGAATAGAGAGAAAGAGAAGGAAGCTTTCAACATCTGTCTTGAGAAGATAGCAAAGCATAAGCTTGAAATGAAGCTTATTAAGGCGGAGTACACATTTGACAATAACAAGGTTTTATTCTACTTCACAGCAGATGGTCGTATCGACTTTAGAGAGTTAGTTAAGGACCTCGCTGCAGTATTTAGAACAAGAATCGAGTTAAGACAGATTGGTGTTCGTGATGAAACTAAGATTTTAGGCGGTATTGGCGCTTGCGGTAGACCACTTTGCTGCGCAACTTATATGCCAGAGTTTATTCCGGTTTCAATCAAGATGGCTAAGGAGCAGAATTTGTCCCTTAATCCAACTAAGATTTCCGGCGTTTGCGGCAGACTTATGTGCTGCTTAAAGTATGAGCAGGAAACTTATGAAGAGCTTAATAGCAATTTACCTGTAGTTGGCGATCATGTTACAACACCAGAGAGACTTCACGGCGAGGTTTCATCTGTCAATGTACTTAGACAGTTAGTTAAGGTAATTGTTACACTTGATAACGACGAGAAGGAAGTTAGAGAGTATCCAGTATCAGAGATCAGATTTAAGACAAGGAGACGTGATAGAAACGAACAGATCGATGATAAGGAATTAAAGGCTTTAGAGGAGCTTGAAAGACGCGAAGGTCATGCGCATATTAGTGATGACTAATTTTTATGAAAATATATTTCTAAATCGACAATAAAAAATGGTGGAGGAAAGTGTGATGTGTAATAAAGAGAATATGGGTTTAAATGAAATTTACACGACGCTTTCTGGAACAATACAGTTAGAAGCTGATGAGAGACTAGATGATTTGTGTAGAGATGGCTTGAAACTAATCCAGAAGCCAGATATTTTCTGCTTTGGAATAGACGCGGTGTTATTGTCTACATTTTCAAAGGCACAAAAGGGCAATAACGTCCTTGATTTATGCTCGGGAAATGGGGTAATTCCAATACTTATGCAGGCCAAGAACCCTGATACAAGTTATAAGGGCCTCGAAATCCAAGAGGTTTCGGCAAATTTAGCTTCTAGAAATGTTGCGATTAATAATTTAGAGTCAAAAGTAGAAATTATTAAAGGTGATTTGAAGGAGGCTGCCAAGATTTTTGGTGAGGCCTCCTTTAATGTTGTAACCGTGAACCCACCCTATAAAAAGGCCAATTCAGGGCTAGTTAACCCAGATTCCACAAAGGCCATTGCAAGGCACGAGATTCTTTGTGACATAGACGACGTTTGCCAGGCGGCCGCAAGATGCCTAAAGTCAAAGGGGCACCTATATATGGTACACAGACCCGACAGACTAATAGATATCATAGCTGCCATGCGTAGAGCCCATATTGAGCCAAAGCGCATAAGAATGGTGCATCCATATGTTGATAAAGAGGCCAATATGGTACTAATTGAGGGGATAAAGGGTGCTAATTCTTACATGATTGTGGAAAAACCGCTGATTGTCTATAAGAGAGTTGATGGACAGTCGGGAGTTTATACCGATGAGATTTTAGAGATTTATAATAATAAGAATTAGAGGTTACGATTTAGAGGTTTTAAAAATGAAAGCAAATCAAGATATAGATAAGGATAACAAAATGGAAATAAATCAAGATATAGATAATCAAGATATTGATTTTGATATAGAAAAGCTAGACGGGAAGCGCGATGGCAAGGGCGAGCTATATTTGTGCGCCACACCAATTGGCAATCTCGAAGACATTACCTATAGGGTTTTGCGAATCCTAAAGGAAGTGGACATTATTGCGGCGGAGGATACAAGAAACTCCATTAAGCTACTAAATCACTTTGAGATTAAGACACCAATGACTGCATACCACGAATTTAATAAGTACGACAAGGCAAAGGTCCTAGTTAATAAAATGTTACAAGGACTCAGTGTTGCTTGCATTACCGATGCAGGTACTCCAGGAATTTCAGATCCAGGAGAGGAGCTTTGTAAGCAGGCAAGGGCAGCAGGTATTAAAGTATCTTCAGTACCTGGGGCAGCAGCTTGTATTACAGCACTAACAATGTCCGGTCAGGCAACAAGACGTTTCGCCTTTGAAGCATTTTTACCAGCAGACAAAAAGCAAAGAAAAGAAGTCTTAGAGGAACTTGTAAATGAAACAAGAACTATGATAATTTACGAGGCGCCACACCACTTAAAGAAGACTTTAGCAGAGCTAAGAAATGTGCTTGGTGGAGATAGAGCTCTTACAATTTGTAAGGAGCTTACAAAAAGATACGAGAATTCCATGGAATTTAGCCTTGATAGCGCATGTGAGTACTATGAGAATAACGATCCAAGAGGAGAGTATGTTCTTGTAATTGCAGGAAAATCAAGGGAAGAGTTAAAGAAGGAAAAGCAGGCCGCATGGGAAGAAATGACCGTTAGAGAACATGTTGACATGTACATAAATCAGGGCCTTGATAAGAAGGAGGCCATGAAGGCAGCCGCTAAGGATAGAGGCGTTTCAAAGCGTGATATTTATAACGAGCTAGAGCGTGATTAATATATCATACGATACATTTTAATTAATATATGTATAGATACTCCCATATATATGGGAGTATTTTTTATGCAACATAACCAAAGTACTAGCAATATAGATAAGATGAATTGTTTAAAATGCTTGACTACAAGCACCATCTAAGATACATTAGAAAATGTAGCTATTAAATTTTTTCTAAGTTTAGACGAGTAATTGTAATTTGAGACTAAATTTATATTACTTGAGATGATTATCCGATTGGGAAGTATTTATGCTTAAGAAAAGATTTAAACAGGTCGCAGTCATTTTACTTACAGTAGTTATGACAGCGATTACATCACTAGCTATTCTACCAGCGAAAAAAGCAGAGGCAGCCGCAGTGGCGCCGAAAGCTGGGAATATTTATTATATTAAAAATAAGAATAGCCAGATGTATTTAACAGTTGCAGGAGACTCTTCTGCTAGTGGAGCAAATGTAATTCAGTCAAAGGGAACAGGAAGTCTAGGACAGAGATGGATTTTAGAGCAAAATTCAAATGGAACATATAGATTACATCCTGCAACAGATATGACTGGTGGGGTTTCATTAGATGTTTATTATGGACGCACAGATAATAACACTAATATTCAGATTTGCTCAAACAATGGTGCAACAGCACAGAACTTCTACCTTACTAAATCAGGTGATGGTTATGCTATCACAACAGAAGTTACAGGGGGAAAGAGTTGTCTCGATGTAGCAAGCGCAAGTACAGCAAGTGGCGCTAATGTTATTGAGTACACTAATAGAGGAGCTTCTAATCAGATTTGGTATTTTGAAGAGGCACAGTGGCCATCATCAGGTTCAGGCTCTAGCTCAGGTTCAGGTTCAAGTTCTGGATCAGGCTCATCAACATCAAACACACCGGCAGCAGTTGACTCAACATATTGCCAGCAAAGAATCCAGCTAGTTAACACAAACGGCAGCTCACTTGTAACTGCTCCATCTAGCACAGGTTCAGTAACAGCCTCAACTAATTCCTCATCATACAATCAGTGGGTTTTAGTTAACAACGGCAGCAACAAGTACATGATTGTAAATGCAGCAACAGGCTATGTACTTGCACCAAATGGCAATAATGCCACAAGTGGAGCTAAGATAGTAGCAACAGGCAAGACAGGCGCAACAGCACAGTATTGGTTAATTCAGGCAGTGTCAAATGATTCACTTGGCAAGGCTTACGAATACAAGATTGTAAACTGCGCTAACTCAAACCTTTGCTTACAGAAATCAGGTTCAAACTTCGTACTTGGCTCATACTCAGGCAGCTCAACACACAAGTTCTACCTTAACACTTACGGTGTAGAAGGTTTTGCAGGACAGTGTAAGAGTGTCAACGGAAAGCAGACAGGCTCTGTAATTGGTGGCGCACTTGGTAAGACAGTATATGTTTCAAATGTATCTGATCTTTCAAAGTACTGCCAGGGTTCAACACCATATACAATTGTTGTAAATGGCAACATCAGAGCAAACAGCTTAACAAAGGTTAATGTAGGCAGCAACAAGACTATTATTGGTTCATTTAATGCAAATACATTGCACAACATCCACTTTAGATGTATATCTAACTCTGGAAATGTCATTTTCAAGAACCTTACAATTAGCCATGATGCAGCAATTAATGGAAATGACGACATTCAGATTTACATCAGCGATGGACAAAAATTCTGGCTTGATCATTGTACATTCCCAGGACATTCAATCGCTTCAACAGATGTAGATAAGTTCGTTTATGTTGGTCTTAAGGCTGATTATGTGACTGTTTCAGGAAATGTATTTAAGAATCATAAGTACGGCTTAATCCTTGGTTACCCACAGGAGGATGGAGCTGGAACATATTCTGGATACCCACAGATGACAATTTGTAACAATTACTTCGATGGCGTATTAACAAGAGCACCAGGACTTATGCGCTATGGTTATTTCCACTCATACAACAACTATGTGGTGAACTTTAACCTAGGCTATACACCTTACACAGGCGCTAACATTTACTCAGAGAAGAACTACTTCTCAAAGGGCAATGCTAAGGGTGCAGTTGTAGATGATCACGGTGTTGGCAACTTCACAGACTATGGCTCAGTATTGTCATCATCTGTTAGCAACTTAAAGACTAAGACAACTTCATGGAGACCAAACTCATGCTACTCATATGCAACAAGATCTGCAAATGACGCAAAGAACTGGGCAGCATCTTCATCAAACACAGGTGTACAAAAGTCAACAATACGCTATGCAATTGACTAATTAGAAACTAATGACTATGTAAAATCGGGTGCTTAAAGAATATAAGGATAAGAAATATAATAGCTACAAAAAAGTCTTGGGAAGAGCGGGCTCTTCCCAAGACTTGATTTTTATGAAAATGCATCACAGGCCTTAGTGAAAAGCCCTTCTGCAAGTCTACATTTGCTTTATTCCACAATCGTATGTTCCTTAATAATATTCCTAACCGTAGCGTAGATAAAAGGCTTGGCAGTTTCAATGTCTGCTGGCTCCTTATAAAGAATTGCGCTATAGCATGTAGAACTAATAAGCTCCACAATCAAGAAAAGCATAATCTCTGGCTCTCTTAAATTAACCTCATCGTCGTTAATCATCTGGTGGTAGACATCAAGGAAGTTAATGTCGTTGTCCGCAACATTAGTAGTTAAGGCTTCCTTAAAAATTCCCCAACTAAGATTCTTTGAAATGAAATTAAGCAAAGTCTGATTGCTATCAAGAGCATTAATAATGTTATCTATTAGGAAAATGATCTTCTCCGTAAAGTTAAGACTTCTCTTTTCAAGTTCCTTATCAAGAGCTGCAACAGCAGATGAGAAAAGAAGACTTGATTCGTGAGAGATAAGTCGATTTCTTATATCAAATTTATCCTTAAAATAAAGATAAAAAGTACCCTTTGCCATGCCGGCCTTTGAAGAGATTTCAGCAATGGATGTTTTAGAAACACCCTTTGTTGTAAAAAGCTCAAAAGCTGAGTTTAGCAAAGAACGTTGTTTATTAATTTTGTTATTTTCTAGTTTTCCCAAAACATTCACCCCTTATCTGAATTTCTAAAGTTGGCGCCTGCGGCGTCACAAGCTTTGATATGGCGCTAATCACACCTGTAATCAAACAACTGTAATATCTTAGCACATTTTCCATCCTTGTATGTGTATCTTAGCATATAAAAAATAAAAAATCTATAAAAAAAGTGACTAGTGGTCATTTTTTGTTGACAGAAAAAATAGTAGTGATATAATGGCTATGAAATCAAAAATGACTAACGGTCAATTTTATAAAACGAAAGAATTTAATACGTCATTTAATGAATGGAGGTTAATTATGGAGAAGTTCGGAAGAGCTGTGGTTAAGTTAAGGATTCCAATCCTTATAATAAGTGTCTTGCTCTTAATTCCAGCAGTTCTCGGATATTTTGGCACACGAGTTAATTACGATATCTTGTACTATTTACCAGATAATATCGAGACTATGGAAGGCCAAGATATCTTATTGAATGATTTTGGAAAGGGCGCCTACGCATTAATCGTAGTGGAAGACATGAATCAAGATAACGTGTCTAAGCTAGTTAATAAGGTTGAAAATGTAGACCACGTAGCGAAAGTTATTTCTTATTCAGGCATCGTTGGAACAGATATTCCAGCAGAACTCTTACCTGAGGAGATAAGTTCTAAGTTTGTAAATGCAGATACAAACTCAACATTATTTGCAGTATTCTTTGATGACACAACATCAAGTGATGACACAATGAATGCTATACAGCAGATAAGAAAGGTTACAGACAAGCAGTGTTATGTAGCTGGTATGTCAGCAGTAGTTACAGATACTAAGAACCTATCAGAAAAAGAAACACCAATTTATGTTTTACTTGCAGTAGTTTTAGTTTGTATCGTACTTGCATTATTTATGGATTCATTCCTTGTACCAGTACTCTTTATGATAAGTATCGGTATGGCAATCGTCTATAACTTAGGTTCAAACTATTTCTTAGGGGAGACATCGTATATTACTAAAGCCTTGGCAGCAGTATTGCAGTTAGGTGTAACCCTTGATTACTCAATCTTCTTGTGGCACAGCTACAAGGAACACAAAGCTGAGTATCCAGGAAATAAGGAAAAGGCAATGGCAGTTGCCATTGGAAATACATTGACATCAGTAGTTGGTTCTTCAATTACAACAGTTGCCGGCTTTATCGCACTTTGCTTTATGAGCTTTACACTTGGTCTTGACTTAGGTGTGGTAATGGCAAAGGGTGTTGTATTTGGTGTAATAGGATGTGTAACAATTCTACCAGCCCTTGTATTAACCTTTGATAGAGCACTAGAAAAGACAATGCATAGAGAAATCATGCCAGACTTTTCAAAGTTTGCTCACTGGGTTGTTAATCACTCATGGGTATTCCTAATAGCCTTTGTAATACTTCTAGTTCCTGCAATTTATGGTTATAACAACACAGAAGTTTATTACGATTTAGCTGGTACCTTACCAAAAGACCTTGATTGCTCACAGGCTAATACAAAGCTTGCTGAAAGCTTTAAGGATTTAAATTCGATTTATATGATCCTTGCAGATAGCGATTTATCTACAGAGGATGGACAAAATATGCTAGATGAGATTCAGAATGTGGATGGCATTTCATTTGCATTAGGACTCCCAACAATAACAGAAACAGGTATCCCAGAGGATTTCTTACCAGAATCCCTCGTATTTGAATTAAAGAGCGGAGATTATCAGTTGATGCTAGTTTCCTCAGAATACGCAATTGCTTCTGATGAAATTAATAACCAGATTGATGAAGTATCAGCAATTACTAAAAAGTATGACAATCAAGCAATGGTAATCGGTGAAGCTCCATGTACTAAGGACTTAATTACAATCACTGATAAGGATTTCAAGACTGTAAGTTTTGTTTCTATCGCAGCGATTTTCGTAATCATTTTCTTCGTACTAAAGTCAATCTCATTACCAATCTTACTAGTTGCAGCCATTGAATTTGCCATCTTTGTAAACATGGGTATTCCATACTTTACAGGCACATCGATTCCATTTATTGCATCCGTTGTAATTGGAACAATTCAGCTTGGCGCCACAGTAGATTACGCAATTCTTATGACAACAAGATATAAGAGAGAACGTGCCTCAGGCCTTTCAAAGAAGGAATCCGTTGAGATAGCCCTTGCTACTTCAATCCCTTCAATCGTAGTATCAGCCCTCGGCTTCTTTGCAGCCACATTTGGTGTTGGTATGTATGCAAATGTAGACATGATCGCATCCCTTTGTATCTTAATGGCAAGAGGCGCAATCATTAGTATGGTTGTTGTAATTTTAGTCGTACCATCATTATTCATGGTATTTGATAAGCTAATAATTCATACAAGTATCGGCTTTAAGCCAAAGAAGAGAAAGTATTCTAATTTAAGTGAAGAAGATAAATTTGCACATCAATAAAGTGCGAGGAGAAAATATAAAGGAGAGCGAATAAAATGATTAGAACTAGTTTAAGAAAAGCTGGAGCCGTAGTTTTAACAGCATCAATGCTTGCCCTAAACCTTACAGCTTGCCAGTCAAATAGTGATAGTGCCAGTGTTAGCGCAGTAAATGAAGATGCTGCTTCTAATACAGAGAACATAATTACATCTACAATGAATGACGAATTATCAATAAATACAGCACAGACACTTGCTAAGAATACAAGAAATCAGACAGTTTACGTATTTGATGATGCAAGCGGTGTGCAAGACCACGTAACTGTAAACACTAAGGTTACAGATAATAATGGTGATACAAGTTCTACTAATGAAAATGTAGACAAGGCCGCACCTGTTACAATCAACGTAACATACTATCTCAATGGAAAAGAAATTTCACCAGAAGATCTTGCAGGTAAGTCAGGTGAAGTAAAGATTAGATTTGACTATGTAAATAATGAAGAAGAAACAATTACAGTAAAAGGCGAGACAAAAACAGCTTATGTTCCATTTACAGTAGCAACAGGACTTATGCTTGATAACGAAAAGTTTACTAACATCGAGGTTACAAACGGAAAGTTATCACAGGTTGGTTCAGATGTAGTTGCCCTAGGTGTTTCCTTCCCAGGACTTGCTGATTCTTTAAACTTAAAGTTTGATAGTGAAGAGGTAAATTTTGACTTACCAAATTACTTCGAGATTTCAGCAGATGTAACAGACTTCTCACTTGATATGTCACTTTCAGTAGTATCTTCAAACTTACTATCTGATATGGACCTAGATGACTTATCAGTAGAAGACTTACAGGCAAAGGTTAACGAACTTCAGTCAGCAGCTGACCAGTTAGAGGCTGGTACAGTTCAGTTACAGGAAGGTACACAGCAGTTAGAGGATAACGTTCCTGACTTAGTTTCAGGTGTGGCAGCACTTAATGATGGTGCAGCAACTCTTAGCTCAGGTGTATCTGCTTATGCAGCAGGTGTAGCAAGCTTAAATGACGGGGCAGCAGCTCTTGATTCTAACATGCAGACATTATCAACAAGCCTTAATACACTTTATGAAACTTTAAAGGCTAATGGATTTGATACAAAGATTGCAGCCCTAAATGAAGGTATTAACGGAAGCTCAGGTCTATTTAATACATTAACAAATGGAATGAGTTCATATAAGTCCCTTTACGAATCAACATATTCATCAGCTTACAGCCTTGTTTACTCAGCTAACTACCAGAAGGCATTAGCAGCACAGGGAATTGATGAAACAACAGATGCAGCAGCAGGATATCCTGTAAAGACAGCAGTAGTTACAAGACTTGCAAATAGCGGAATTACAGAAGATGCCAACATTTCTTCAGTACTTACAAGTGAAACAGCTAACACATCCGTTTACATGACAGCAGGTTTATGTGAATTATATGCAGCTTACTCATCAGCAGGTTTAACTGTTGATACAACACAGCAGCAGACAATTATTTCTGACATCGTTAAGTTAAACCAGTATGCAGCAGCTTATAAGACAATGTATGCTTCATATACACAGCTTAAGGACGCTGGCCTTGATACAGGCGTAGCAGCACTTACAAGTGCAGTTGGTTCATTTAGCACATATCAGGAAGGCACATTATGCTCAAGCCTTTATGCCTTAAATGTAGGTGCTACAAAGTTACAGCAGGAAGGTACATCAGTACTTGCAGCTGGTGCTTCAACACTTGCAGCTAACAATTCAAGCTTAACATCAGGAGCCGCAGCACTTGCAGATGGTACAGAGACATTAAATAACGCAGCAGCCACACTTTCATCAGGTGTTTCTAAGTTAAACACAGGTGCTATTACATTAAAGGATGGCATGGCTGAATTTAATGAAGAAGGAATTTCACAGATTACAAGCCTCTTAGGAGATGATGCAACAACAACTCTTGATACAATTAAGGAAGTTGTAAAGCTTGGTAATAACTACACATCATTCACAGGCAGCACTGGAAATTACGACTCAACAGTAACATTCATCTATAAGACAGCAGAAATTAAATAATTAGCTTTTTTAAGTATGTATAAGTTGAGGCAGAGATACATTTTCAAAGGCGATAAAAAAGGGACCTTAAAAGGTCCCTTTAAATTACTTATTATTCTCTGCTATTTCTTTATTGTCGCCCTTATGCTTCTTAATGATTTCTTCATAACGACGCTGTGAAGCAATCTCCTCTGGTGTTAATTCCTCAGGTACATCCTCAATCGCATCAAGCTGTGCAAAAAGATCCCCTAATTCATTAAGATCAATTAAATTCTTATCATCTGCCATTGCCAATCTCCTTTCGCAAGGTAAATTTAAATTCTACTCCCGTTAAAAAGAACTGCAACTTTAGCTAGTGACATAAGAAGATTAATAGTTTTTAAAACTAGTTATCATAAGACTTAAAGAAAGCCTCAAGTCTATCAAAGGTCTTTACAAGAGTTTCTGCCTCGCTTGGGCTTAAATCCTCTGTAACCTTCTCAATCATCTTCTTATGGAATTTCTGATGATGAAAATATGCCGCAATTCCCTTTTCAGTTAGTGTAGCATAGACAACTCTACGATCTTTATCGCTTCTATATCTAACAGCGTAGCCCTTCTTTACAAGTCTGTTAAGACCAATAGTAAGAGTTCCCATTGTAACGCCTAAACTTTTAGAAATCTCACCCATAGTTTGAGGATCTTTTATACCTACGGCCTCGATTATGTGCATATCATTAACAGATATATCCTTATAATCTTCAGTTATTAAAGCCTTTTCCTCGATATCCAAAATGTCATTAAAAAGATCGACCAAAATCTTGTTTAGAGATTCATAAATATCCATTTATCTGCTACCTTACCTAACTTCATTAATAACTAAATTATATATTAATGAAAATCGATTTGCAAGGCTTCTATAAATTTTTTAATAGTTTGTAATATTTCGAAAATGTATACAAATAAAAGTTCACTTTGTTGCAATTTTATGCGCTGTGTAGTATCATTTTAACTAGTTTCTAAAGGATTTAGAATGGGAGGAAACTAGATGAGATTTATAGCAATTGGAGAATTAATGTTAAGATTATCTCCACCTAATTATGAGAAGATTGTAACAACTCATGACTTTAGAGTTAACTACGGTGGCGCAGAGGCTAATGTAGCTGTATCACTTGCTAACTTAGGTGTAGATTCTACATTTTTTACAGTATTACCTAATACAGATTTAGGAAAGTCAACAGTGAACTATCTTAAGTCAAACGATGTCCATACAAAAGAAATCATTATGGCTGATGGTAGAATGGGTATCTATTACTTAGAGGAAGGCGTTTCAGTACGTCCATCTTCAGTTATTTACGATAGAGGTATGTCAGCATTTGCTGAATATGACTATAAAGACGTGGATTTTGAAGAGATCTTAAAGAATTACGATTGGTTACATTTAAGTGGTATTACACCAGCTCTCTCTTACAATTGTAGAAGACTTGTAGATAGAGCCGTTAAGGCTGCTAAGAAGTTAGGTCTCACAGTAAGTTTTGACCCTAACTTTAGAAGTACACTTTGGTCTTTTGAAACAGCAAGAGACGTATTATCAAAGTATCTTCCATACGTTGATGTTTTAATTGGTATTGAGCCAATTCACCTATATAGAGAAGATGGTACAGATTATAAGGATGGCTTAACAATGGACCCATCTTTTAAAGAGATGGATAGAGTCTTTAGAGAGATTGATAATCAGTATCATATGAAGGCTATTGCTAGAACAGTACGTTACGTACATTCTGGTAGCAATAACTCACTTAAGGCCTTCTACTACACTAATGGCGAGACTTACGAAAGCAAGACTATTAACTTTGAAATCGTAGATAGAGTTGGTGGTGGTGATGCATTTTCATCAGGCCTTATCTATGCCTTAATGGAGAATATGTCTGCCGAAGATACAGTAAACTTCGCCGTAGCATCTTCAGTAATGAAGCACGCTATTAGAGGTGATACTAACATTACAAGTGTAGACCAGATTAAGAGACTTATGACTAATGCATCTTTTGATGTACAGAGATAATTTGTGCTTTAAAGCTAATCTAGGCTAACAATAGAATAAACATGGATTTATAGGCCTATGGAACTAGAAACATCGCTCTAGTTTCCATAGGTCTTTTTTTTATATGAAAAAAATAGGGGAATTTTATTAGGATTTGTAGTATAATATATTATTGCGGAAAATTTGTTATGAAAATTTAGTGAGGTTATATATGGTAGTTTTTCCAAAAGGTGGAATAAAGGCGCAATCGACGCTTTTATCTACATATAGTAAAGGTGAGGCACTATTTAAAAGTGGTGCGATTGAGAAGATTGAATTAATTAAAGGAAAAGGCGGACATTTAACAGTTGCAGGTGATGTCCTAGACGAAAAAGGAACTACATACGGAGCGAGTATTAAGTTTGAACCATTAGACGATAAAGTTAAGGCAGTTAAGATAAATGATTGTGAATGTGCCTGTCCATCAAAGAAGGGACACAAGGGATTTTGTAAGCACATTACAGCCCTTGCCCTAGAGACTAATAAGTTAGTGAAATTAGATGACATTAGGGAGTTACTTGAATCTGAGGAAACTAAGTATAGTTTTGAAGCAGGAATAGATGATGAATCAACTGGCAATAGCTTTCTTGATTCTTTAATAGATATGGGCCTTGAGAGCAGCGTATCAAAGGGTGTGGATGGTTTATCTGATGCATTTTCAGGCAGCAGTCTTGAACAGCATTCCACAACTTCACAGAAGCTTTTTAAGCTTATGAATGATGAACTTATGGATGAGTATTCTAAGTATGAATCTATAAACGGTGTTAGTAATTTAGGTATGGAAGTTACTCTTAATTTAGCAGTTACAGGTATTTTTGCTGAATTTAGAGTTGGTGATAGATATAAGTATGTAATTAAGAATATAGCTGAATTCTGTGAGGCTATGAACACAGGAGAAGTGGTAAATTATGGTAAGAACCTAGAGTTTAAGCATGAGCTAGCAAGCTTTGCACCAGAGTTTAGACCTCTTGTTAAGTTCTTAAGTACAAGTATTTACCTTGAGGAGAAGTACAAGAATAATGATAATTTTTCAAAGTACTATTACAGAGCCTCAGGAGATAAGACAGTAGAGATTAAGCCTCATAACTATAGAGCTTTCTTTAATACACTTGATAAGATTGAAATCGAGCTTATGGGTCTTGAGAATAAGAGAGTTAAGATAGTCAAGGAAGATCCTGAGATTAGCGTAAAGATTACAGCAGATGAGAAGCTTGGCTTTGCCAACATCGAATTCCCAGAATATATCTACCTCGATGGTCTTGATATGGGAATCATGCTTATTGATTCTACAATGTATGTCCTATCTAAGGGATATGTAGATGCTATGGGCGAGATTTTAAAGGTATTTGCAGAATATGTTATACCTTCAAGTGAAGATAGATTTGATAAATATAGCATTAAGAAGAAAGAGAATAACAAGATGAAGGTATCAAGCGGCGACTTTGGTACATTTGCAGAAACAATTCTTCCTAAGCTAGAAAAGCACACACAGCTTGAGGTTACAGGTCTAAACTTTGAGGATTACACAAAGCAGGACGGCGTGTGTGAATTAAGATTTGACGTTGATAATACAGGTAACATCATTTGTAGCGGTGTTATTAAGTATGGCGATAAGGTAGTTGATTTAGGTGAAGGCGCAGTAGATAACGACCTTTCAGGACGTAATGCCAAGGCGGAAGCTAGAATTAAGCACATGCTTAACGAATATTTCCTCAGTGGTAGAAGCGGTAAGTTATGGGTTTTACCTAAAAATGAAGACGATGCCCTTGCAAGACTTATTGACGAAGGTATCCCTAAGTTTGAGGAAATCGCCGATACATTTGCATCAGAAGCCTTTAAGAAGTTAAAGGTAGTGGTAAATAAGCCAATTTCTGGTGGCCTTGCAATTAAGGGAAATCTCTTAACTGTTTCTTGGGACGTTGAGGGTATGTCTAGAGAAGAACTCTACGAGGTACTTGATGCCTACAGACAGAAGAAGAAGTATTTTAGATTAAAGAACGGCGAGGTACTTAGAATTGCCGGAACTGATATTGAAGAGCTTGCTCAGTTAGAGGACGAACTTGGTCTTTCAAAGAAGGAATTCTTAAGCGGTGAGACTGAGGTTCAGCTCTTTAGAGCCCTTCACTTAAATGCTCTTATGATGGAGAACAAGGAAGGTATTAAGTTTAGAACTAATAAGGAATTCGATAACTTAATTAAGAACTTCGAGAATTTAAAGAATAAAAAGCACAAGGTGCCAAAGATTGTAAATGCTACACTTCGTGAATACCAGAAGGAAGGTTTTAACTGGGCTTGCGCTCTTTCAGAATTCTCCTTTGGTGGAATTTTAGCGGATGATATGGGTCTTGGTAAAACTTTACAGATGATTAGTTTCCTTGCCACAAGACCTGAAGAGCACCATATGGTAATCTGTCCTGCATCCCTTGTTTATAACTGGGAGGCAGAAATTGAGAAGTTTGCCCCTTCTTTAAAGGTAAATGTAATCTCAGGTAGCAAGGAAGAACGTAACGAGCAGATTAGCCACTGCAACGAATACGACATCAATGTCACTTCTTACGATTCTCTTAGAAGAGATATTGAGGAATACGAGGGCTTCTCTTTTGATTGCCAGATTATTGATGAGGCTCAGTATATTAAGAATCCGGGAACTATGGTTTCAAAGGCTGTAAAGTCTATTAATTCAAGAACACGTTTCGCCTTAACTGGTACACCGATTGAGAATAGACTTAGCGAGTTATGGAGCATTTTCGATTATCTTATGCCTGGATATCTTTACAAGTATAAGAACTTCAAGGATAGATTTGAGGAGCATATTGTTGGGGGCGTTAGCGTCGGTGAAGACCTTGAAAAGGAAAATGATGCAACCCTTAAGGCATTAAAAGACCTTATTTCTCCATTCTATATTAGACGTAAGAAGTCAGACGTATTAAAAGACTTACCTGAAAAGGTTGAGAAGGTTGTTTACTCTAAGATGGGAGCTAAGCAGGAGAAGTTATACTACGCTTCAGAAAAGAACCTTGTGGATCAGATTGGCAGCAAGGACAACAAGCAGTTTAAGGAAGATAAGTTACAGATTCTTGCTGAACTTATGCGTCTCCGTCAGTTATGTTGTGATCCTAAGCTTGCCTTTGAAAATTACAACGATGAATCCGCTAAGTTAGAAACATGTATCGACTTAGTAGAATCAGCAGTTGAGGGTGGTCATAAGATCTTACTCTTCTCTCAGTTTACATCAATGCTTGAAAAGATTGAGGCTAGACTTACAGAGAAGAATATTACAACTCTTAAGCTTACAGGTCAGACACCTAAATTAAAGAGAATGGAACTTGTTGAGAAGTTCCAGGAGGGTAAGGTAGATGTATTCCTTATTTCTCTTAAGGCTGGTGGTACAGGTCTTAACCTTACAGCAGCAGATATGGTAATTCACTATGATCCATGGTGGAATGTGGCAGCTCAGAATCAGGCTACTGATAGAGCCCATAGATTCGGCCAGAAGAATACAGTTACAGTTGTTAAGCTCATTGTTAAGGGCACAATTGAAGAGCGTATTATGGAATTACAGAATCGTAAGAAAGAGCTTGCAGATATGGTACTTTCAGCAGAAGGTGTGGCTATTTCTTCACTTTCTAAGGATGACCTTCTTAAGTTATTTAATAAAAACTAATATATATAGATGCTTTATTGATTTATACAATAGTGAAATGCTATTATTGAGGTAAAGTTAAATAGATATATAGCTGCGTGTCTTTAGGCTCGCAGCTATAATTATAAGGAGGGTTAGTATGTTAGATTTTAATTACTACGTTCGTACTGATGTTAGATTTGGCAAGGGCCAGATTAAGAGCCTAAAGGAATTGGTGGCTAAGTATAATAGACAGGCACTTGGCCAGTTAGGTGAAATCAAGGAACTAGAAAAACCAAACGTACTTTTAGTTTATGGTGGTGGAAGCATCAAGAAGAATGGCATTTATAACGATGCTATGGAAGCTTTACAGGGCTGCAAGGTTTGCGAACTTAATGGAATCGAACCTAACCCTAAGATTGAGAAGATTAGAGAAGGTGCTAAGCTTTGTAAGGAAAATGATATCGATATTGTAGTTGCCATCGGTGGCGGTTCAGTTATTGATACCTCTAAGGTAGTGGCAGCAGGTGCTTACTATGACGGAGACCCATGGGATATGGTTCTTGATAGTAATAAGATTGGTAAGGTTTTACCAATTATTGCAATTCTTACAATTGCCGCAACAGGTTCTGAATGTAATAAAAATGCTGTCGTTTCCAATATGGAAACAAATGAGAAGCTTGGTACAAGCTCTAAGGAATTTATACCAAGAGCTGCAATTTGTGACCCAACATATCTTTTTTCACTTCCAGCAATTCAGACAGCAGCTGGTACAGCAGATATTATGTCCCATACTTTCGAGCAGTATTTTAGAAAGGATACAGGCGCTTATCTTACACAGTCTTTCTGTGAGTCAATCTTAAAGACATGTATTAAGTATTGTCCTGTAGCTCTTCAGGAACCAGACAACTACGAGGCTAGAGCTAACTTAATGTGGGCATCAACTACAGCTCTTAATTCACTTATGTCTTGTGGTACAGGTGGAGCTTGGACATGTCACCCTATTGAACATGAGCTCAGTGCGTATTATGATATAACTCATGGTGTAGGCCTTGCCATTGTTACACCTAGATGGATGAGATACATTTTAAATAAGGATACTGTGCTTAAGTTTGCACAGTACGGTCATAATGTATGGAACATCAGAGGCGAGCTTGATAGCATTGACGGCCTTTCAAAGGGCGAGTTAAGCATCATTGCTAATGAGGCCATCAATAGAACAGAGATGTTTTTTAAGGCATGCGGTATTCCAATGACACTTACAGAAATCGGAATCGATGATTCTAAGATTGATTTAATGGCAGAGGATACTATTAAGTATAACGATTTATCTAATGCTTTCGTGCCTTTAACAAAAGAGGATATAAGTAAGATTTTAAGAATGTGTTTATAGTAAGAGGTAAAAATGGAAAAAGAAACTATATCAGTAATAGTGCCAGTTTATAATGTTGCAGATTATTTAGAGGAGTGCGTGATTAGCATTATAAATCAGACCTATAAGAATTTAGAGATTATACTAGTTGATGATGGTTCAACTGATAATAGTTCTAAAATATGTGACGATTTTAGTAAGAAAGATACTAGAATAAAAGTAATTCATAAAGAAAATGGCGGAATAGGTAAGGCAAGAAATGCAGGAGTAGAACTAGCAACAGGAGAATATTTAGCTTTTATTGATAGCGATGATTGTATAAAAGAGACATTTATTGAAGAACTATATAAACTACTAAAAGAAACAGACGCAGATATTGCTGGTTGTCGTTTTTATAGAAATGTACCAAACACCACAGATTACGTATATCCAAAAGAATCAGAGGATTACAACTTTGTAACTGATTCTGAGGGAGTAATGAAGAGGCTTTATAATGACATGGGTGTCTTTTGTGTTGTATGGAATAAATTGTACAAAAAAGACATTATAAAAAAGCATCCATTTACGGATATAAAAATAGCAGAAGATGCATATATAATGCGTGAATATATGTTTGAAGCCAAGAAAATAGCCTGGACTAGTAAAGCTCTTTATATGTATAGAGATAGACCAGGAAGCATAATGACTTCTAAGAGAAATTTTAGTATAGAAGAACAGGAACAAAGAATGTTCTGGTTAGAGAAGCATATTGCTTATTATAAAGCTAATAAGATGGAAGAATTACAGGCATTAGCTGAGAAAGTATACCTTTTTAATATAAATGAAGCGTGGTCTAATTTAGACAAAGAGGCAAAAAATTATTATAAGAAAAAGTGCTTTGAAAAATATAGACATATGGTGTGGGCAAAAGGTAACCCAATAAAATCTAAAATAAAATATACAATATTTGCAATTAAATTAGTTTTGTCGTAAACTTGAATACAGTGGCATTTTACCAACTGTAATCATGAGGAACTTGCAAAGTAGATTTAGAATGTTAGTTTTACCGTAGTGTAAGCAATTAAATAACTTTTAAATTTGCTTTGTAAAAATACGACATAAAAAGGAAAACTAGTTAATATGAAAAATAAGAAAATAGACGCAGTAGTATTATGGGTTGATAGTAATGATCCAAAATGGCAGGAAGAAAGAAAACACTATAAAATAGCTAAGGCTGACGAACAAGGAAATCCATCATCATGCTTTAGAGATTATGATTTATTAGAGTTCTTCTTTAGAGGGATTGAAAAAAATATGCCATGGATTAATAATGTCTTCTTTATTACTTGGGGACATTTGCCTAAGTTTTTAGATACTAAAAATCCAAGACTAAAAATTGTAAATCACAAAGACTTTATACCTGAGGAGTATTTACCAACATATAACTCCAACGTAATAGAGTTAAATTTACATAGAATTAAGGAACTCTCAGAGAATTTCATCCTATTTAACGATGACATGTATGTAATAGATGAATTAAAAGAAGAGATGTTTTTTAAAAACGATTTAGTTTGCGACAGTCTTTTTTCTAGAACAATGGTAAATTATGTCTATGGACATCAGATTTATTATACAGTCTTTAATAACATGAGCTTAGTAAATAAGCATTTCTATGGACATAAACCATTTACTAAGTGGATAAATTCGAAATATCCATTAAAAGAAAATATATCTAATGCGGTTAATAGACTAACTAAGAGATATTCAAGTTTTGAAAATCAGCATTTACCCCTAGCACATAAAAAATCAACTTTTGAGGAGATTTGGAAAGAAGAAGGAGAAGTCCTTGATAAAATGTGCCATAACAAGTTTAGAACAGCTTATGATTTTAGTCATTGGCTAATGCGTTATTGGAGATTTGCTAAGGGAGATTTTTGCCCAGTTAACGTAAAAGAAATAGGCTTTTACACAGATTTAAATTGGAATATAAATGACTTAGTAGATATAGTTGTTAATAAAAAAGAAAAGATATTTTTATTAAATGACTCAGCTGATGAGACAGATGAAGATTTTATAGAGCATAGACAAAAAATCTATGATGCCTTATCTAAGGTTTTACCGGAAAAATCATCCTTTGAGTTAGATAGTAAGACTAAAGAAAATGTAGCATAAAACTTTTAATTTTAGAAAGAATCATCCCTTGACTTTTTTCTATATATTAACTACAATTAATTAAAATGCGTAGACGAAGACAGTAGATTTTGTTTGAAGCTAAGAGCGAGCCGGGTTGGTGTGAGCCGGTACCAGTAGAACTTAATTGAACATCACTTCCGAGCAGCCAAGCAGAAATAAGCTATAAGCTTAGAGTAAGCAAGGACGGTAATCCCATCGTTAGGAGAAATCTAGGGACGCATATGCTGGTATGTCGTAATTGGTTAATAATGAGTGAATTTTCGCCCCATTGCCGTTTACGGCAGTGGGGCTTTTGTTGTAATAAGACAAAGAAAGGAAGAAGAACAATGGTTTACGAGAAAGTATCATCAGACATGAATTTCGTCGCACGAGAAAAAGAAGTAGAGAAATTCTGGAAGGATAATGACATTTTCCAAAAGAGTATTGATAGTCGTAAGGAAGGAGAAACATATACATTCTATGATGGTCCTCCTACAGCTAATGGTAAGCCACATATTGGACATGTGCTTACAAGAGTTATTAAGGATATGATTCCAAGATATAGAACAATGAAGGGTTATCAGGTTCCAAGAAAAGCTGGTTGGGATACACACGGCCTTCCTGTAGAACTTGAAGTAGAGAAGATGCTTGGTCTTGATGGTAAAGAGCAGATTGAAGAATACGGTCTTGAACCATTTATTAAGCATTGTAAGGATTCAGTTTGGAAATACAAGGGAATGTGGGAAGATTTCTCATCAACTGTAGGTTTCTGGGCTGATATGGATAATCCTTATGTAACATACGATGATGATTTCATCGAGTCAGAATGGTGGGCTCTTAAGACAATCTGGGAAAAGGGCTTATTATATAAGGGCTTTAAGATTGTTCCTTACTGTCCTAGATGTGGTACACCTCTTTCATCTCACGAGGTTGCCCAAGGGTATAAGACAGTTAAAGAGCGTTCAGCAGTTGTAAGATTTAAGTGCGTTGGTGAAGATGCTTACTTCCTTGCATGGACAACAACACCTTGGACACTTCCAAGTAACGTAGCTTTATGTGTTAACCCAGATGAAGTTTATGTTAAGGTTAAGACAGCTGAAGATAAGGTTTATTATATGGCTAAGGCTTTACTTGATTCAGTACTTTCTGGATTATCAGTTAAGGAAGGAAAGACAGTAAAGGGCGAAGCTCTTGATAAGAATGAGAAGGGTAATTTTGTAGCTAAGGGCTCAGGCGAAGGCTTTGACTACGAGATCCTTGAAGAATATAAGGGTAGTGACCTTGAACATAAGGAATATGAGCCATTATTTGCTTGTGCTGGTGAGTTAGCTGCTAAGCAGAATAAGAAGGGCTTCTTTGTAACATGTGATTCATATGTAACAATGTCAGATGGTACAGGTATTGTACATATCGCTCCTGCATTTGGTGAAGACGATGCTAAGGTTGGTCGTAAGTATGACCTTCCATTCGTACAGTTCGTTGATGGTAAGGGTGAATTAACTAAGGAAACTCCATATGCTGGTACATTTGTTAAGAAGGCTGATCCATTAGTACTTAAGGACTTAGATGCTGAAGGTAAGTTGTTTGATGCACCTAAGTTTGAGCATGAGTATCCACACTGCTGGAGATGTGACACACCACTTATCTACTATGCTAGAGAGAGCTGGTTTGTTAAAATGTCAGACCCAGAAGTAAAGGCTAACTTAATTGCTAACAACAAGACAATTAACTGGATTCCTGAGACAATTGGTTCAGGTAGATTTGGTGCTTGGCTTGAAAATGTACAGGATTGGGGTATTTCTCGTAACAGATATTGGGGTACACCACTTCCAGTATGGGAAACAGAAGATGGTACAGAAAGAATCTGTATCGGAAGCAGAGAAGAACTTGCTAAGCTTTCTGGTAACCCAGAAGATGCTAAGGTAGAACTTCATAGACCATACATTGATAAGGTTGTTATTAAGTCACCTAAGACTGGTAAAGAAATGCACAGAGTTCCAGAAGTTATTGACTGCTGGTTTGACTCAGGTTCAATGCCATTTGCACAGCATCACTATCCATTTGAGAATAAGGATTTATTTGAGAAGCAGTTCCCAGCTAAGTTCATTTCAGAAGCTGTAGATCAGACAAGAGGTTGGTTCTATTCACTTCTTGCTATTTCAACACTTCTCTTTAATAAGGCACCATACGAGAACGTAATTGTACTTGGTCACGTTCAGGATGCTGATGGACAGAAGATGAGTAAGTCAAAGGGTAACGCAGTTGATCCTTTTGATGCATTACAGAAGCACGGCGCTGATGCTATTAGATGGTATTTCTATGAGAATTCAGCACCATGGATTCCTAATAGATTTAAGGATGAATGGGTTTCAGAAGGCCAGAGAAAGTTCATGGGTACATTCTGGAATACATATGCATTCTTCGTACTTTACGCTAATATCGATGATTTTGATGCTACAAAGTACACACTTGAATATGATAAGCTTTCAGTAATGGATAAGTGGGTATTATCAAAGCTTAACTCACTTGTAACATTAGTTGATGAGAACTTAGCTAACTATAAGATTACAGAAACAGCTAGAGCTCTAGAAGATTTCGTAGATGAATTATCTAACTGGTATGTAAGACGTAGCCGTGAGAGATTCTGGGCTAAGGGTATGGAGCAGGATAAGATTAATGCTTATATGACTCTTTATACAACACTTGTAACTCTTGCTAAGATTTCAGCTCCTATGGTTCCATTTATGACAGAGAATATCTATCAGAACCTTGTAAGAAGCATTGATAAGACAGCTCCAGAGTCAATTCATCTTTGCGACTTCCCAGTTGCTAATGCTGAATTTGTTGACAAGAAGCTTGAAGAAACAATGGAAGATGTTCTTGATGCAGTAGTTATTGGACGTGCTTGCCGTAACACAACTAATATTAAGAATCGTCAGCCAATTGGTAAGATGTTTATTAAGGCAGATTGGAAGTTAGATGATTTCTATACAGCTATTATTGCTGATGAATTAAATGTTAAGTCTGTTGAATATAAGGATGATGTAAGAGACTTTACAAGTTATTCCTTCAAGCCACAGCTTAAGACACTTGGACCAAAGTACGGTAAGATTCTTAATAATATTAGAACAGCTCTTACAGAACTTGATGGAAATAAGGCTATGGATGAGCTTAATGAAACAGGAGTATTAAAGCTTACAGTTGCAGATCAGGAAATCGAACTTTCTAAGGAAGATTTACTTATTGAAATGACTCAGATGGAAGGTTATGTTGCTAACTCAGATAAGGGTGTAACAGTAGTACTTGATACTAACCTTACAGAAGAATTATTAGAAGAAGGCTTTGTACGTGAAGTTATTTCTAAGGTTCAGACAATGCGTAAGGATGCTGGATTTGAAGTTATGGATAAGATTACACTTTACATTTCAGGTAATGATAAGGTAGCAAGTCTTGTAACTAAGAATGCAGACCAGGTTAAGTCAGTTTGCTTAGTTGAAGAAATTAAGACAGATAGTCTTGCAGGATCTACTAAGGACTGGGATATTAACGGTGAGAAAGTAAGTCTTGGCGTTGAAAGAAGATAAAAGATAAGTTGTCTATAGAGTATTGACTAAATTTAGACATAAATAAATTTAGTCATAAATAAATTTTGACATAATAAAATCGGGAAATGAAATATTTCATTTCCCGATTTCTATTTTTGAAAATCTAATTAGCTATCTTGTTCGATATCAGTTTTTACTCTTTCAATATGCATTGCAAGATAACCTATTTCGATATCATCTAGTTTAGTACCAAGGCTATTTCCTAATTCTTCGCAAACTGTAGCAGCTATGCCAAAGGATTGTGGGAAAGTATTGAGAATGTAGTCATTCATGTTAAGCTTAAGAGGCTCATTGTGCTGAACCCTTGCTACCATATATCTAATGTGGTTCATTAGACGGTTATAAGAAAGGGAATCTACACGAATTGTAGTCTTTGTAACATTTTCAATCATTGTGACACATTCTCTGACAGCTCTTGCAATTTCCATTGACTGAGAAATCTTATCGTTTGAAATGGCGGAATGCACGTGAAGTGCAACATAGCCGATTTCATCATCACTAATTTCTATATTAAATTGTTCCTTTAAAAGTGGGCGAATAGTTTCTGCTATCTTATACTCACTGTGGAATAAGATTTTAATATCATCTATAAGTGGATTAGAGATTTCCTCGCCCTTTTCAATTCTTTTTACAGCAAACTCTAAATGGTCTGCCATTGGAAAAATAATGTTATGATCAACATTATCAAATTTCTCATCTGCGACACAAAGAACTTTATCGGCCATTTCAATGTAGATAGGAGATACATTTTTAATGAACTCCTTAATATTGCCTCGTTCTGTTGTCTCTGAGAGAGAAAAAATTCTTTCTTCTGAGCTGATGGCAATTTCTTGGGTTGGCTTCTTACCGAAGCCAATCCCTTTGCCAAGAATCAAATATTCATTTAATTCATCTGTGTTAACGGCAATTACCGTATTATGATTTAATACTTTCTTTACCTTGTACATATCCGTATTTATTCTTATTCAAAGATTTCTACTTCAAATAATGGGTCTCCTGCTTTTATTTCACCTGACTTAAGGAGATGAATTTTCATAGAATCTTCATCCATATCTGAAACGATAATAGGAGATGTAACAGAAGGTGCATTCTTGCTTAAGAAATCAAGGTCAAGCTTCATTAAAGGCTCACCCTTCTTTACCTTCTGACCATCTGTAACTAGAACTTCAAAGCCCTGTCCAGCTAATTTAACTGTGTCGATACCAACATGAATAAGTAAGTTAATATCATCTTCAGTTACAAAACCAATGGCATGCTTTGTGTCAAATACAAAACCGATTTCACCGTCAGCTGGAGCATAAACATATCCAGTACTTGGAGTAACAACTGCGCCATCACCCATCATTCTACCAGCAAATGCCTCATCAGGAGCAGTTGCTAAATCATCTGCATTTCCGTCCATAGGGCTATAGATAGTAACAGTCTTACTTGGTTTCTTAGCTTCCATAGATGCTTCTTTAGAGTTTTCGTTTTCAGTCTCAATAGGGTTACTAATAATATACTCCTCATTTGGAGCTTTTTCTAGATAATCTTCTAAATTTGCTTTGATAACAGTAACACGAGGTCCATAAATAATCTGAACACCCTGACCGTTAGTTACAACACCTGAAGCGCCTGTACTCTTAAGTAAAGCCTTGTTTACAAGTTCTGGCTTATTAACTGTACAACGAAGTCTTGTAGCACAGCAGTCAACATCAGAGATGTTCTTCTTACCACCAAGACCCTTCATAATCTGATCGCTTAATTCATCAGCTGCTGATAAAGCACCAGCTTCTCCAGCCTGCTTTGCCTTATAATCAGCCTTTGTGTAAAGCTTTGTCTCTTCTGAATCATCTTCTCTACCTGGAGTCTTTAAGTTTAACTTCTTAATAAGGAAGCTAAAGATAAAGTAGTAGAGTAAGAAGTAAATAATACCAACAGGGATGATTAATAACCAGCTAGTCTTTGCATTACCCTGAAGGATACCAAAGAGGAAGAGGTCAATAAATCCACCTGAGAATGTAAGTCCAACTGCGATGTTAAGCATATGAGCAATCATGTAAGCTGAACCAGCTAAGATTACCTGAACACCGAAAAGTATTGGAGCTACGAAAAGGAATGAGAACTCGATAGGTTCTGTAATTCCTGTAAACATAGAAGCAAGAGCAGCTGAAAGCAAAAGACCACCAACAGCCTTCTTCTTTTCTGGTCTAGCTGTTCTATACATAGCAAGAGCAGCACCTGGAAGACCAAAGATCATGAAGATAAACTCGCCTGAGAAATATCTTGTTGCATCTGCACTAAAGTGTGCGATATCTGCTGAGTGAGCAAGCTGAGCAAAGAAGATATTCTGTCCGCCCTGGTATAACTCACCAGCAACAGTTGCTGTACCACCAACAGCTGTCTGCCAGAATGGCATATAGAAAACGTGATGAAGACCGAAAGGAATTAATGCACGCTTAATTAAACCAAATATTAAAGTTCCTACATAACCACTACCTGTTACAAGGCCACCTAATGCGTAAATACCATTCTGAATAAATGGCCAAATAAAGAACATTAAGATACCAACAAATGTGTAAACTAATGTAGAAATGATTGGAACGAATCTAGAACCAGCAAAGAATGAAATCGCATTTGGAAGTTCAATCTTGTGGAACTTGTTATGAAGTGCGGCAACACCTAAACCAACGATGATACCACCAAAGACACCCATTTCAAGAGTTGTAATACCACAAGCCTGTGTTATTGCACCATCAATAGCAGATTCTTCATAGTTAGTAAGTGTAATCATAGCACTAATTGCTGAGTGCATTACGAAATAAGCAATAGCAGCTGAAAGAGCAGCAACTTCTTTCTCCTTTTTAGCCATACCAATTGCAACACCAATTGCGAATATCAGTGGTAAGTTGCCAAAGATTGTATTAGCTACTGCGTTCATAACAGTGAGTAAGCCATTAAGGATAGTACCCTGTCCTAAAATAGCCTCTAAGTGATAAGTTGCGATAGTAGTTTCATTTGTAAAAGAACTACCAAGTCCAAGTAGCAAACCAGCTACTGGTAGAACCGCGATTGGGAGCATAAAGCTTCGACCGATTCTCTGTAAAACACCAAAAATTTTACCTTTCATGTAAACCTCCTTAATTTTGCCCAATACTTTATGTATTATTGCTTTGTGAGGTGTAAATAAATTCTAATGTTTTTTTGGGGGAATCTATGTTTGATAAAAAATAGACAATAAAAAACATTAACTAACAATACACCTCCGGTGTTATTGTACAGTTAATGCCTACTTAAAGTTACATACTGAATCGATTGAATAAAATTTACCATAAATATAAAGAATTGTCAATTCAAAATATATTTTTGATATTAAACAATGTAACTTATACTATTGAATTCTAGCAAGATACTGTGCTAAAATCACATAGATTTAGTTAAGGAAAGGGATTTAAAATGGATTTAGCATATATAACATTTCAACAGGTATTTGTATTATTTATTTTGATTTTTATCGGATTTTTATCTAGAAAGTTAAACATTATAAAACCAGAAGGAAAGCAATGGTTTTCAAATCTTTTATTATATATTATTGTGCCATGTATGGTTGTGGATTCTTATTTACAAGAATTCAATCCAGACATTTTGCCAAATCTTGTAAAGACTTTAGGACTTAGCACCTTAGTTTTAGCAGTAAGTGTGGTTATTGCATTTTTAGTAACTCTAAAGTATCCATCTAAGGATAGAAGAGTAATGCAGTTTGCCATAGGCTTTTCCAACTGCGCATACATGGGCTTTCCACTTATTACTGCAATGTTTGGAGCAGAAGGACTTTTATATGCCAGCGTTTTTGTGACAATGTTTAACATGTTCTTATGGACAATCGGTGTAGGTATTATGAGTAGAGCCATAAGTGCAAAGTCTATTGCAAAAAGCATTATAAGAACACCAGTATTATATGCAGTAATTATTGGATTGTTTTTTTATTTAACGCAGATACAGGTGCCACTAGTAATATCACAGCCGCTAGGTCAGGTGGGAGATATGAATACACCTTTATCAATGATTATTACAGGAATGCTTATTGCCGACAGTAATATTCTTAAGCTTTTGAAAAATAAAGACATATATTTTACAATCTTAGTAAGAATGCTAGTAATACCAACAATATGTTTTGCTATTGTAAAACTAACAGGAATAACTGGTATTGTTGCAAATGTATGCGTTATCTTAATTTCTTGTCCAACAGCGGCGATTACCTCTGCCTTTAGTGTTAAATATGGACATAATGAAGAATATGCATCAGGAGCAGTGGTATTTACAACACTTGTAAGTATTATTACTTTACCTTTAATTTCATATTTATTAACTATGTAATCAAAAACTTCGTTTCTACTTACCGCATTCCAAATAAAAAAATATAAACAAATCCCAATTATGATTGAATATTGGGAAAAAAAGAATATAATTGGGGGTAGAGATTTTCTCCCAACGGCAGAGAATATCTCCCAAAACAATAAATAATATGGGCGATAAATATTCGCCTTGGGAGAAAGGAGAACTTATCATTGCGAAAATTTGATTATTCTTATCTTGCAGATAGAACTTGGGATAATGAGATAATATCGTATATATCAAAGATCCACGAGTACAAGGGAAAACAGGAACTTTTTCTACGGCAGAAACCTGTGGAGCTTAATAGACTTATTGAAATTGCAAAAATACAGAGTACAGAAGCATCCAACAGGATTGAAGGTATCATAACTACGAATGCCAGATTGAAGCAGCTTGTAGCAGATAAAACTACTCCAAAGAACAGGGATGAGGAAGAAATCATCGGCTATAGAAATGTGCTTAACCTTGTGCATGAGAATTATGATGTTTTGCCAGTGCGAAGTAATTATATTCTTCAAATGCATCGAGATTTGCTTAAGTTCACAAATCTTTCTTATGGGGGACAATATAAGACAACTCCAAATGAAATAGACATGGTATTGGAATCAGGTGAAAAGGTTGTATTGTTTAAGCCATTAGAGCCATATGAAACACCACCTGCTATCGAAGCTATTTGTGACAAATATCAAGAAGCATTGGATAAAGAGCTTGTTGATGAGCTCATCTTAATACCATGTTTCCTACTAGATTTTTTGTGTATTCATCCGTTTAATGACGGCAATGGACGTATGAGCAGACTATTAACATTGCTGTTGTTATATCGTAGCGGATACATGGTTGGGCAATACATCAGTATTGAGAAGGCTATAGCTGATACAAAGGAAGCGTACTATGATGCGCTTCAAAAGTCAGACCAAGGATGGCACGAGGGAATAAATGACCCTAAGCCATTTATCAAGTATATGTTGAGTATCATACTTTCATGTTACAAGGAATTTGAAGCAAGAGTATCTATTGCTCATGTGGCTGGAGCAAAGAGTACGTCATATGACATTGTGAAAGCTTATGTAAGTGAGCGTATTGGTAAGTTTTCAAAACAGGAAGTCCTTATAGGCTGTCCAAGCCTAGGTAGTTCTTCTGTAGAATCAGCGTTAAAGAAGCTTGTTGATGATGGTACATTAGTTAGACTTGGCGCAGGCAGAAAAACGTTATATGCAAGAGCTGATGCAGTAATTGATTAAGCTTTTGGGCGTTTCCCCACTAATCATGCTTCGTGTGGCTCTTTCTTTTAAATTCATAAATATAACGCATAAAAAAATAACCCTCCTTACTGAACTTTACATTGTCCAGTAAAGAGGGTATATATCAAAAATGTCTAGGCTTTTATATTAAAGAATCAGTTAGATCATGCTAAATGTACTATAAATATCTGAGCAATCGTTGTTTAACTTCTTGATAAGTTCTTCCATGCTTGAAGCTGATATAACTTTCTTATCATTAAGATAAGCACAGTAGCTTAAACCGCTTGAAACTCTTTCAACTCTTAAAGTTAACTCTTTACCATTCATTATAATAACCTCCTAATAAAATAACTATTCTAACAGTCTGTAATTTTAACACTTAGGAAACTTTTTAGCAACAAAAATTACCCCTATTTTATAGAAAATTCACAAAAACCATACTAAAGTACTAATAATAGAATAGTTTACTTGTCTAACGCTAAAAATATGATACAATAGATATATAAGTATTTGTTTCGTGAAAATTTTAATAGGAGGTTTCTTATGGGATACGATGAGAAAGACGAATTCTATCTTTTGGCGGAAGAAGATGCTATTACAGGTTTGCTAAATCGAAGAGGTGGAGAAGAGGAAATTAATGACTACATTAAAGAGCATCCAAAGGAAATATGTGCCTATATTATTTTTGAGTGTGATAAGTTTAAAAAAGTAAAAGATACATTTGGACATAAAGTAAGTGATAAGATAATAACGGAAAGTGCAGATGAAATAAGTAAATATTTCCTTGATAAAGGTATCGTATTACGTATGGATAGCGATGAGTTTGTAGTCTTTTATATTAATACAAGTATAGAAGAAGTTAAGGAAAAACTAGATAGGTTTATTGAAGATCAAATGCCAGCAAGAATGATAAATGGAAGGATGATACCATTTACTTTCTCTATTGGTGTAACGATGTATCCAGAGCATGGAAAGAATTTTGCTGAATTATTAGAAAAGGCTGATATTGCTTTATATGATGCAAAATATCGTGGAAGAGCAAGATACACAATATATGAAAAAGGCTTTGTTAATGCTCATCAGAATCAGTTAATGTTCGGGTTAGAAGAATTTTCAAAATCTTTACCAGGAGGTTTCTTTGTATATGAAGCTAAGGGAGATGAGAAAATCCTTTATGCTAATGAATCCATGGTAGAACTATTTAAATGTGATGATATGAACGATTTTCGAAAATATATTGGTAATTCCTTTAAAGGAATCGTACATCCAGATGAGTATGAGAAGGTTGTAAAAGTAATTAATACTCAACAAGGCAAGTCAGATAATCATGGTAATCTAGATTACATAAGATATAGAATAAAATGTAAAGATGGTACAGAAAAGCTTGTAGATGATTTTGGACATTTGGTAAATGATCCAACCTTTGGCATGATTTATTATGTGTTCCTATTAGATGTGGACGAACATATTGTAAATAGATAAATGGTATATAAATGACTTTGGGAAAAGGTAATGCAGTTTTCCAAAGTCATTTTTTTTTTGTATATAAAATAGTTATAATTGTTGAAAAGTTAAAAAAAGAGTTGTAAAATAATTACAAAAATTATATGAGGGAGTCCAGACAGTATATGATAAAAAAGATAAATAAAAAAAACGTAGTAAGAGGTTTGTTTTGCCTATTTTTTGTATTGGTTGTTTTAGGAGTAATAGTTAGTAAATTGTTACCTGAACACAAGAAAAGTAATGTTGGTAATGTTGCATCAGATGAAGAAAATGTAAGCGTTCCAGTAGATTATAATACAGATGTAAATTATGATAATGCTGATGAACACGAGTCAATAAGAGTTAGAACAAAATATAAGATATTAGATGTATCAATTGAGCAAAATATCAGTTCTGAAGATATGGAATATATCGATGAAATATATAAAAAAAGCGGTAAGGTTTCAGATGGTGTTAGCTTAGTAAAGATTAAAGTTGAGGTAACTAATGTTGGTGAGGAGCAACAGGAGATATATTTAAATAGCAATAATTTATGTATGTTTGATTCTAGCACTAATGAAAGTGTTTCTACAGAAATGGTTGGTGTTAGCAATCCTGAAAATAAAGGAAAATCACTTTTTGAATTTGTTTTACAACCTCAAGAAAGTACAACGCAAACTTGTTATTATTTACTTGATAATGATTATTTGAATGAGAAATATAATTTGAAGTATTGTGTAAATCCATGTGGACAGCCAAGAAGTGGAAATATAGGTTCTGGAGATCCTAATTATAATGTTGACGATTATATATCATATATAGATATCACTTCAATGCTTAATTAAAGGAAGAGGAAAATGGGATTAAAATTTGAACTTAAACAATCTTTTAGAACACCTCAATTTAAATTGGTACTTATTATTGAATTTATAATTGTAATATTGCATTTTATAATTAGGGATGTCAGTCTGTTTATTAATAATAGATCTATAGAAGCATTTAATGTTTATATGTTATATCCTGTAAGTAGTTATGAAGCATGGATAGCCCTAGATTATAGATTTTATATGTATATGATTCTTTTATTATGTCCAATACTTGCAGCATTACCATATAGCACAAGTCATTATACACAAATTAGAGGATGTATAGGGAAAAATGTTCTTATAAGAGTCGGCAAGAAAAAATATTTGAAAAACAAATTGATAGCTGTTTTTATAAATGGTGGAGTAACAGTATGCTTACCATTGTTGGTGGATTTATTGATGTGTATGGCAATTTTTCCATCAATAAAACCTGAAGTGTCAAGTTTTACACTTTTAGTACCACATTCGTCATTTAGTAATATTTATTATAATTATCCTTTACTTTATTGTATTATTGAGTTGGGTTTTATATTTGTATTTTCTGGAATTTGGGCAATATTAGCATTAGCTTGTACAAAATATGTAAAATATAAATATACTATAGTAATAATTGGTGCTATTATTAATCTTTTTTTAAGTGTAATTGGAGATTTTATTTCAAAAGATAGTATTGCACCAACATCATTTTTGGCAGGCTATTTTAGTAAACCTAGAATCTTACCGTTTGTTGTAGAGGGTTTATTGTTTTTTATAATTGTTGTTGTAGATTATTTATTGCTAGGTTCAAGAGGTGATATTGAGTAGTGAAAACAAAGCTATTTTTAAAGATTTCTTTAGGTGTCGTTTTCTTAATATGGGCAATATTATTTTTGGTTATAAATCATAAATATAAAAGTCCAAATATAATAGAATCTGATTATCAAGTCTATCATAACGGTATATCATATGAGTTACTTGATGTTGAAGTAAAAAAGAATGTGGATGAAGAGGCTCTTAATGATGGTCTTGGAGAAAATATTGAATATGTAATTACAGTTAAAGTTAATAATACAAGTGAAGCACAAAAAATAGATTTAAGCGAAGTTGTTTTGTACAGAACAGATTATTCCAATTGTGTTGCATTGGATTATTATTACGACGAAAATGAAGATGTAAGTTTATATTTAGAAGCGGGAGAAGAAAAAATATATAAGTTTCCATTTATAATTTATCAAAATCTTTTTACAGATAAACAATGGAAAAATATAGAAAACAGTGATTGGAAATTATTGTTAAATCTATATCCTGAAAAAATAATGCTTGATATATCTTAGATAAATTATGAAATATCTGATATCTGAATATCGGTTATAAATTTAAAATTTATATGTTGATCATTGTCCATGATTATTTCTTTATTGATTGTATCAATTTTTTTTATGAAACCAGTTAGAAGGAGGTATTTACCTCCTTCTTTTTTATTATCTGGTGAGAAATAATTAATTGTCACAGAAACTTTTTTGTAATCATCTAAAGATAATAATTGATTAATCTGCAGGTCTAATTTATCTAAGTCATAATTATCTAATTCTTTGTAAGCTTCAGTTAGACGCGCTGTTTCTTGAACTTGTGAATCATAACCTGTAAGAGCGGCAAAAGGTGAAAATTGCGCAGCTCTGTCATGTATAGACATATGAGCATGATGCTTTGATTGATGATGTTCAAGGTTAATAATATCATTATATTTATCTGATTGATTAAAAGTCATGCTTTATGTCCTCCTATTTGTCTATTTCTGTCCATGGCAGTTGCACCTTCTTGTAAATTAGTACCCTTTACAATGGCGTTATTACCGTATTTCTTTTTTATATCAAGAAGAGCTTTTTGAATAGACTTCTCTTTTTTTAGTTCTTCTTCTTTTTTCTTAGTTTCTTTTTCGAGTTTGTCATAGTCAGTAAATAAATCAAGTTGTCCAAGTAAAGGCGAGTTGTTAGTAACTTTATCCTCGGCTAATACATGATTTGCAACAAGGGTTATTCTTCTTATAAGAAGATTCTTATCTACAATTCGTTCATATAAAGAATCTACTAATTTAATAATTTCTCTTGAAGATGATGTGTGACTATTAAAATTAGCAGTTCCATGGGCATGTTCGGGAATGCGTCTACCATAATGATCTATTTTTATTGAACCTTTAAAATTAGCTAGGCGATTAGGTTCATTCAGATTATTAATATCATAGCCTATTGTTAAAACGATTTGGTCAGTCATTAGTTTTTTGTCAACCAAATCAAGACTAAGTGCATCTGCCATTTCTGAAACAACAATTCTTGCCTTATCATACTCATAGGGACAGTGAAGAACTTGTCCTTGGCTAAGGCTATTCGTGCTTGGCTTATAGGCCTTAATGTCAGCTATTGATACAGGTTCCCATCCCCAAGCGTGGTCAATAAGTAATTCTGCATTAATTCCAAAAAATTCATAAAGTAAATCTTCGTTGTAATATTCATTAGGAGAGCCGATAGAACAGCGGGCAATATCTCCCATTGTGTAAAGACCGTGGGCTTCTAGTTTTTTAGCATAACCTCTACCAACTCTCCAAAAGTCTGTTAAAGGTCTATGATTCCATAAGTATTTACGATAACTATATTCATCTATCTGAGCAATTCTTACGCCATCTTCATTAGCAGGCATATGTTTAGCAACGATATCCATAGCAACTTTACAAAGATACAGATTAGTGCCAATCCCTGCTGTAGCAGTGATTCCAGTTTCATTAAGAATATCTTTAATCATATGTAGAGCGAGTTCTTTAGCTGTCATCTTATAAGTATTAAGATAGTGACTTGCATCTATGAAAACTTCATCAATTGAGTAGACATGAATGTCTTCAGGAGCAATATACTTAAGGTAAATATTATAAATTCTTGTGGAATAATCCATGTATAATTGCATTCTAGGAACAGCTCTGATAAAGTCAACTTCTACATTAGGGTCTGAATTACATATAGTAGCATCTGTAGAAGTGGAATTAAATTGGTGATTCTTTGCATTGATTCTTCTTGCAGCATTAATTTCTTTAACCCCTGCAACAACTTCAAAAAGTCTAGCTCTACCAGAAATTCCATAAGCTTTAAGTGAAGGAGTAACTGCTAAACATATGGTTTTTTCAGTTCTAGATTCATCAGCAACGACAAGGTGTGTTGATAGAGGATCTAGTCCGCGCTCAACACATTCAACTGATGCATAAAATGATTTTAAATCAATGGCTATAAAATAATTTTCCATAAAAAGCTACTCCTTTCACATATAATTGTATCACAACTAGAACAGATGTTCAAGTTAATGATAAGTCAATAAATTTCATAAATTAATTGACGAAAAAGATATAGAAGTATATAATTTGATTAAAATTATAAAATTTCAAAGGAGTAAAATGAAATTTATAAGAGAATTAAAGAGATGTTTAAAACATGGGATATTAGAGAGAATTTTATTATTTATATTACCTGTAATAATTACAATAATAAGTTGTTTGCAAGTAGATAATAGGAGTATATGCCTTTCATGCACGGATATTAATAAATACCTTTTCTTTTTATATAGAGGTATGCCATTTCCAAAAGATAGCATAGAAATTATTCCATCAGGGCTATGGATATTTAATTGTATATATCCAATATTGATTACAGCATTATATATTAATGAGAGTAAGGATACATTTTTCAAAACAGAACTTCTAAAATTAAATGATAAAAAAATATGGTTATTTTCAAGATATATAACAAGTGTGTTAATAACAATTTTAACCATAGTAATTCAATTTGTTGCGGTTTGTTTTTATGCGTTTTTGAATAAAAAAGACATACAAAGAGATAATTTAAAATCACTAAATACTTATATTGATACAAGTAAATCAGGCGAAGTTTTTTCTGAAAATATGCTGATAAATATTCTGATTATGTTAATCGTAATGTTGGCATTTATTTCTTTAATGTTTTTGTTGTCATTTATTATAAATATTTTATTATCTAGTGTTATAATTATTATGTTGATTGTTGCTACGGTTTATCTGAACTTAGAGGGATATATAGGGAATTTGTTGATGTTTAAAAGAGCAATAAGTACCAATGTAGTATATGCCAATATAATTTTAGCTTTGATAATTATAGCGATTTCAATTGCAGGAATAGTAGTATTGAGTGGTAAAGTGGATGAGGATTTTAAGTAAAATATTAAGTGTAATATGGTTGCCAATTATAATTTTAGTATATGGATATTTTCAAGCAAAATATGCAATAGATAGTATTAATGTTGCATCGTATTTAGCAGAAGGTTCTAGAGTTGATATTATTGTTATAACAATAGGGAAGATAATTAACTCTTATATGTTTATATTGATGACTGCTATATATGCAATGATAGTAAGTGTAAGGCATGAAAAGATAAATTTTAAAATAAAATATAAATCTAATTTTTCAAGGATTTTATTAGAAGCAAAAAATTACTCTATTATAACATTTGTGTATACTTTTTTAATTATTACAATTTTTGTTTTATATGCTAGATATAACATAATGCAAGATATTAATTGGAGTAGTTCACACTCTTATTATGCATTCAAGACAATGAGTACATCAAATGTATTATTTATTAATATAGTTATAAAGTTGTTCTTGATTTTATATGTGAATTTCGAAATGATTTATATACTTTATAATATAATATATCATTTAATACATATGAAGGTGGTTTCAATAATGATAGAATTTATATTTATAAATGTTTCGGAGTATCTTTTGCATGTAAATATATTAGCATCTTATAAATATGATTCTATAGCAAATAATATTAATTTCATATTTATATTATTATACTGTTTAATGATAATTGTAGGATTAGTAGTGTTAAAATATGTAGTTAATAGGGAGGAATATGATGAAAATAAAACTTGAGAATCTCGAGAAAAAGCTAGATGGAAATGTAATAATAGAAAATGTAAATATGGAATTTGAAAGTGGTAATATTTATGGCTTAGTGGGTCGAAATGGATCAGGTAAGACAATGATAATGAAGTGCCTTTGTGGTTTTATGAAATCAAAGGGGGATATTATTATTGATGGAGTTAAGGTTGATACAAGTAAAAAATACCTTGATAGTGTTGGCGTTTTAATTGAGACACCAGGATTTATAGAACATTATAGTGCCTTTGATAATTTAAAAGAATTAGCGTCTATTAAGAAAATTGCATCAGATGATGAAATAAAAGAATTACTTAATGAAGTTGGTCTTGATTGGCAAGATAAAAAGAAAGTAAAAAAATACTCATTGGGTATGAGACAAAAATTAGGTATTGCAATGGCGTTTTTAGAAGAGCCGGAATTAATAATTCTTGATGAACCTTTTAATGCATTAGATGAAGCTACAGAAGCAGTTGTGGTTGAAATGATAAAAAAGAGAAAAGAAGCAGGAAAATTAATCATTATAACATGTCATGATTCATCAATGATAGAAGAATTATGTTCTAAAGTATATAAAATTGAAAATCATACAGCAAAGTTAATGTAAAATAATTAGAAGAGCTGTGAAATTATCAATTTATGAAAAAGAGAAGTAATAGCGGTAAAAGCTTATACTTCTCTTTTTGCGTTATATTTTTAAAATATATAATAGATTGCAATAATAGTTATGGTTTAGTATAATATTTTTAGAAATTTTTGGGTGTAAGTTATACGATTTCTTGGAGGGGATCAGGTATAGACTTAGCAGAATGGAGGAGTTATGGCAATACATAAGGCTAAATTTGATAAAGAAGAATTTAAAAAAGCCGTAGTTGGAAATTGTAAGTCTTTATACAGAAAAACATTAGATGAGGCAAGCCAACAGCAAAGATTTCAATCAGTAGCATATGCGGTAAAAGATTTAATTATGGATAAGTGGATTGCAACTCATAAGCAATATGACAAGGAAGATCCAAAAGTCGTCTATTATATGTCTATGGAATTTTTGATGGGCAGAGCACTTGGAAATAATATGATTAATTTGATGCAGTATAAGGAAATTAAAAAAGCGTTAGAAGAGTTGGATTTAGATATTAATGAAATAGAAGATCAAGAACCAGATCCAGCTCTTGGTAATGGTGGTCTTGGTAGACTTGCAGCTTGTTTCCTTGATTCTTTAGCAACACTTGAATATCCATCATATGGATGTGGAATCAGATATAGATATGGTATGTTTAAGCAGGAAATTAAAGATGGATATCAAATAGAAACACCGGATGATTGGTTAAGAGATGGTTATCCATTTGAAATTAAAAGGGCTGAGTATCGTTATGAGGTAAAATTTGGTGGATATGTAAAGGTTGTAAAAGACGAAAAGACAGGACGAGATAATTTTGTACAAGAAGATTATCGCTCAGTAATAGCTGTTCCATATGATTTGCCAATACTAGGATACGGTAATAATACAGTTAATTCACTTAGAATATGGGATGCTGAACCTGTAGTAAAATTCAATCTAAATTCATTTGATAAGGGAGATTATCAAAAGGCTATTGAAGAGGAAAATCTTGCTAAGAATTTAGTAGAAGTGTTATATCCAAATGATAATCATTATGCAGGTAAGGAATTAAGATTAAAGCAGCAATATTTCTTTGTATCAGCATCAGTTCAAAGAGCGGTTGATAGATATAAGAATATGCATGGTGGCGATGTTTCTAAGTTATATGAAAAGGTTACATTCCAACTTAATGATACACATCCAACAGTTACAGTTGCAGAACTTATGCGTATACTTATGGATGAAAATGGACTCGATTGGGATCAGGCATGGGATATAACAAGCAAGACTGTTGCCTATACAAATCATACAATTATGGCAGAGGCTCTTGAAAAATGGCCAATCGAACTCTTCTCTAGATTATTACCTAGAATTTATCAAATCGTAGAGGAAATCAATAGAAGATTTGTAGAAAAGATTAAGGCTAAGTATCCAGGAGACCAGGAAAAAATTAGAAAGATGGCTATTATTTATGATGGTCAGGTAAAGATGGCTCATTTAGCAATTTGTGCAGGATATTCAGTAAATGGTGTTGCAAAGCTTCATACAGAAATCTTAAAGAAGCAAGAATTAAAGGATTTCTACGAGATGATGCCAGAGAAGTTTAATAATAAGACAAATGGTATCACACAGAGAAGATTCTTACTTCATGGTAACCCACTTCTTGCAGAATGGATTACAGACAAGATTGGTGATGGCTGGATAACAGACCTTAAGCAGATCGACAAGTTATCACTTTATGTAGATGATAAAAAGGCTCAGCAAGAATTTATGAATATTAAATATAAGAATAAGGTAAGACTTGCAGAGTACATAAAGAAGTACAATGGAATTGATGTGGATCCTAACTCAATCTTTGATGTTCAGGTTAAGAGATTACACGAATACAAGAGACAGTTATTAAACATCCTTCATGTAATGTACCTTTATAACAAGTTAAAGAGTGATCCAACTTTTGATATGGAGCCAAGAACATTTATCTTTGGAGCTAAGGCAGCAGCTGGATATAGAATCGCTAAGCAGACAATTAAGCTTATTAATAATGTGGCAAATGTAATCAATAACGATGCTTCAATATCTGGCAAGATAAAGGTTGTCTTTATTGAAAACTACAGAGTATCAAACGGTGAGATAATCTTTGCGGCAGCAGATGTATCAGAACAGATTTCAACTGCATCAAAGGAAGCTTCAGGAACTGGCAACATGAAGTTTATGCTCAACGGTGCTATAACTCTTGGAACAATGGATGGTGCAAATGTAGAAATTGTTCAGGAAGTTGGCGAAGAAAATGCAGTTATTTTCGGACTTAGCTCAGATGAGGTAATTAAGTACGAAAATGAAGGCGGATATGATCCAATGGAAATCTTTAATGAAGATCAGGATGTTAGAGAAGTTCTTATGGAACTCATTAATGGAAAGTATTCTGAAAATGATCCTGAAGAGTTTAGAGACATTTACAATTCATTACTTAATTTCCAGGATGGAAGAAGAGCCGATATTTACTTTATCTTAAAGGATTTCAAGTCTTATGCTAAGGCACAGGAAGAAATTGATAAGAGATATAAAGATAAGGCAGGCTGGGCAAAGTCAGTAATGCTAAATACTGCAAAGTCAGGAAAGTTCTCATCTGATAGAACAATTGAAGAATATGTAAAAGATATTTGGAAGTTAGAAAAAGTTCATGTTGAGATGTAAGATTTAAGACTTAAAAAATATTTAAAAAATAAAGCCTATAACCAGAGACGATAGATAAAGTCAAAGGTTATAGGCTTTTTTGATTTTATAATTTAATGCTGAAGCAGACCCGAATCCGGCGCTAGACTTACGAGCGAGTCTTGACAGTTTACATAGTTGCAACATAAGTAAAAATCATAATGTAGTGGCAAAGACTTCCAGCCATAACAAAGAGGTGGAAAATCTCATGGCTGCCAAAATTTGGATGAGCCATATCAAACTTAATAGGCTTTAATGCATAAATAATTGCACCAACGCTATACATAACGCCACCGGCAAAAAGCCAGATGAAACCTGCAAGTGGAACTGCTGCTAAAATCTGAGGAAAGGCCATAATACAAGTCCATCCCATGATTAGATAAATTACAGAAGAGACCCATTTTGGACAAGTAACCCATAAAAGCTTAAAGGCAATAGCAATAAGAGCAAGTCCCCAAACTATAGAAAGCATTACAAAACCCACTGTATTGTGAAGAGCCACAAGACAAATAGGAGTGTAACTACCGGCAATTAAAACAGGAATCATGCTGTGGTCTAATTTTTTCAAAATCTTATTGGCAGAAGCAGAAATATCATAAGAATGATATGTTGTACTAGCTGCATAAAGTGCAATCATACTAAGCATAAATACTGTAACTGAAATAACATTTACAATATTATTAGTAGTTGATGCCTGATAAACCATAGCAGGCATAGCAATAATTGCTAGAATCATGGCTATTAAGTGTGTGATAGCACTTCCCGGATCCTTTAACCTAAAGTTTCCTCTCTCCTTTAGTTTATCAAAGGAGATAAGTCTAATAATGTGATTCTCCTTCTTATGACGATAAACAGAATTTCCGCCATAAGTATCACGAAGACGGAAAGTGTTCTTAAAAATAGAATTATCAAGATTAATTGTACTGTTGTTAATTGGTCTTAAATAGTCCATATTTATACCTCCTCTATTAGCGATGTATATGTATAGTTTAGTAAAGCTTCCAAAACAGCAGCGTTACTGTTGTTGTTACTAGACATGTGGTTATTGATTACTTTTGTATGTAGTTTTCAAAACTACATCTGTAAGACAATAATACTACCACATTGTTAATAAAGCAAGTAAAAATCTTCTAAAAGTATTTACAAAAAAAGGGAAAATGTAAACATTTTCCCTTAAAAGCTATAAATATATGGACTTATTTGCTGGAAACTGGAGCGCTAATTAAAATGTATAGCATCTCCTTTCCATCCTCAAAACACTTAGAAACAGTGACACCAATAATGTCACCATTAAGTGTAGAGTTAGTATCCTTCATAATCTGCATGATGTTTTGGCTCAATTTGTGGAAAATTAGACAGCCATCTCCTTCGTTTAATTCATCAGTAGAAATCTTTTCCATACACATAATTGATTTAGTAGTTGGATAATAGTGAACAAATTCATTAGTAGTTAAATTGACTTTCTCGGCTAAGTAGCCCTTAACGGCCCAACCAGAACAAAGAGTGTAGCTCTTATTATCGATGTCCTTTTTTTTCATAAGATAGATTCTTTGAACCTCGGGATAATTATAGATAAAGTTGTTTAAAATCTCCTGATGTTTTGCATCTTTAGCAAGCTTGCTACCTTCAGAATAAAGACTGTAATATAGATCCACACAGTCCTTAAAATATGGCTGCGCCACACTGCTTGTAGCCTTTTGCATTAGTTTAATGTCATCCTTAATACGATGGTGAATATTCTTTAAATTAGAGATGGTGTCTTCTAGTTCTTTCATTTTCTCTTGGTATGCAGTAATATTTTCTTCCATTGAAAATGTATTCATGGCCGCGAGTTCCTCATGGGAAAAGCCATATTTTCTAAGAAGTCTAGCATTAAGAGCTTGGAAGACACTTTCTTCATCATACATTCTATAGCTATTAGAAGGATCTCTGTCAGAAGTGAAATAGCCCATGTTCTCATAACGTCTTATGGTATTAGTAGACACATTCATAAGTCTTGCAAGATCACTGATTTTGTATTTCATAAATCCAATCCTTTCTTATAGTATTTATATTCACAATTTAATTTTAGTAGAAATTCTAGAAAAGAGCAAAACAAAAATGACCTAAATTATAAAATAAAATTGTAGTAAATTGAATTATATGCTATCATGCAAAGAGCTGAAGGGGCGCGTAATTGAATAGAATACTGGAGGATTAAATATTGTTTGCTAGAAAATATACTTATGATTGGACAATGATTGATATACATAATCACATGCTCTTTGGAGTGGATGATGGCTCTAGAAATTTGGAAATGTCTATGGAAATGTTAAAGATGGCTAGAGAAGATGGGATTTGGGACATTGTTATAACTCCCCATTATTCACCTAAAAGAGGTAAGGCACCATATGAATTGATCCAAAGAAATTTTAATACACTCCAAAGAAAAGTGGCAAAGGAGTTGCCAGAATTATCTTTATATCTCGGACGAGAAGTCTATTATAGCTCAGATACCTTTGAGGATGTGGAAAATGTAAAAGATCCCGAGACAAAAAAGTTTGAATATGAATGGGGCAAAGAAGACGATAGTAAAAATGATTATAGAATGAAAGATCTAATGGGAATTAGAATGTGCGCTACTAGAAACATTTTATTAGAGTTTTCCTTTATTACAGATTTTGAGACTATAAAAAGAGGAGTTACAGATTGCTTTTTAGCAGGCTTTCAGCCAATTGTAGCTCATGTGGAAAGATATGCCTGTATTGCAGAAAAGCCAATGCTTATAAAAGAGCTAAGGGAAATGGGAGCATACATTCAGATAAATGCTGATTCCCTATTTGCAAGTGGAAGAACTAATACAAGACGCTGTGCCAAAAAATTGATAAAAAACTACCTGGTGGATTTTGTGGCTAGCGACGCTCATAACCTAACAAGTAGAGTTCCCGTACTTTCCGCTGCTAGAGACTATGTTACAAGACATTGTTCTGAAGAGTACTCAAGAAACATTTTCAGAGAAAATGCCAAGAAAATAATTATCGATAAATACATAAAAAATACAATTTAAATACAGGAAAAATCCCTCCAAAGCGTTGACCTTGACACTATGTCAGACTTTATAATTAATATACAACTAGTAGGAAATGTATGTGTAGCAAGTACATTTTCTATTCATCTTAGATTACCCGCATTCTCTAAGGTGGTTTTAAAGAGCATTAGCTCTTTAAAATAGTTGTAACATATTCTAACAGGGGTGTTAGGGTTTAATTGTTTTGGGGAGGATTATATGTCTAATAGGCATAGGAATCTATTATGGATGCTATATATCCATGATAGATTTTTTTGCACTAATCTTAATATTTTCCTCTTACATTTTTAAGGGAGGACAACTAAATATGAAACACAGAACTAGAAGTCTTTTTAGACGAATTAGTAGTAGTGTCTGTGCCGCAGTTTTGACAGCTACTACAATTTTTAGTGGTGTTACATTTGCTAGTGCAGCTTCAAATCCAACTAGAAAAATCGATGTTTGGGATTTTGGTGGTGTACAAGAAACAGATACAAGCAAATATGACAACCATATTAGTGCAACATTCTGGGATGACTATGATAAGTTGGGTGATAATGGTAGATTTGTTCAAAATAAGAACGAAGTTGCAACAATCACTTGGGATGATTTAAAGCTTACTTATATTGGACAAGATAGAGTTTATCGTAAAGCTGAAACTAAGACAGCTGGTCTAAACAATATTGCACAGACAAAGTATGATGATGGATACAATGCTATGGGTATGTATTATTGTAACGGTACAGGCTCTGATCAAAATAGATGTATGGATATTGCCAATGTAAAGGCAGGAGATAAAATTGTTGTATATATGGGCACAAGTAATGCTGCTGAATCAACAATTTACTTTAGATACGAAGATGGTGATGAGACTAAATCACAGCTAGAAGGTCAGCCTATTACTAACGTTGGAGTAAAGCATGAATTTATTGCTCAGTACGATGGTAATTATAAAATATACCCAGATAAGGCAGCAGGTAAGCCAGTGTATAACAGAATAGTAAGAATTCCAGGTGTTGCGGTATCTGGAAAAATTGATACACAGGGTATTTCATTAACTGATTACACATTAAGATTTACATGTGATAGCACAGGTGCTACAACTGATGCTAATGTAGATGCTAATGGAAATTTCACAGTTGTACTTGCAGCTGATGAAGAATATACAGCTAATGTTATTGGTGTTAAGGGTTACGGTACAACTAAAGAGACAAAGACAATTACAACAAGTCTTAATGATGCCCTTACAGGAATTTCTAATAAAACAATTAAGATCGAAGAAAAGAAACTTTGTGATTACACAGGTAAAGTTACAGGATTTGCCAGCGATTATGATATTTCAAAGCTTGCTGTAATTATGCATCCAGAAGATGAAATGGCAGAAGACGTAACACTTAATATAGCAACAGATGGAAGCTTTAACGCTAGTTTAGAAGCTGAAGAAACTTATACAGCAGAGTTAAAGGGCGTTAATGATTATGAAATCATTAATGGAGCTAGTGTAAATTGTAAGGATAACACACAACAGGATATTGAGGTTGCGCTTAAGCCAATGTATTCAGTAAATGGTGAATTTACAGGAAATAACGGTGTTAAGCCAAGTTCACTTAAGTTTGTAAACTTAGATGATTCTTACGAATACACAGCAACAGTTACAGATAATGGATATAAGATTTCACTTCGTGATGGTTCTTATAAAGCAGTAGTAGATATTGATGGATACAGAACAACAACTCATGTAGTTGTAAATGGTGCAGATGTTACTAAGGCACTTATGTTTGTATCAACAACAGCTAAGGATGCATTAACTAGAGTTCCTGATCTTTATGTAGGTTATGAAGATAAGGGAAGCTTAAACTACAACACAGTTAGTGAAGCAGTAGAAGCAGCTTCTTTAATGAACCCAAGTTCAGAAACTGAAAGAATTACAATTCATATTGCTCCTGGAACATACAGAGAGCAGATTAGAGTTAATACTCCTTTTATTTCTTTTGTAAATGATACTAATGAAGAAGTTAAGTTAACATGGTATTACGGTATTGGTTATAAGTATTATAGTATTGATGATTCAGGATTTTATAATGCTGAAAACGAATATGATAAATTTGATAAAAATGGCCCTGCTAAGTGGGGTGCATCAGTTTATGTAACAGGTAATGCTGATTCATTTAGAGCTGATGGAATTACATTTGAAGCATCATTTAACAGATACTTAACAGATGAAGAATTAGAAGATGGTGTAGTATCAGATGGTTCTATCGCATTTGTTAGAAGATATGGTGCAGATGTAACTTCTAAGGCAGCAACAGAAAGAGCAACAGCATTTGCTGTAGAAGCTACAGATGTTGAAATGACAAATTGTAAGTTCCTTGGTAGCCAGGATACACTCTACACAGGAAATACAGATGCTAGACTTTATTTCTTACATTGCCAGATTGAAGGTAACACAGATTATATCTTTGGTGATGGTAATTGTGTATTTGATGCATGTGAATTAAAGTTTTATGGATATAGCACAGGTTCAGTAGGTGGTTATATTACAGCTATGAAGCCAAGTGCTAATGCAGGTTATTTATTTAGAAATTGTACAATTTCAGCTAATGATGATTTAACAGTAACTAAGGGATACCTTGGTAGACCTTGGGGAGATAAGGCTAATGTAACATATCTTAATACTAAGATATGTAGCGACTTAATCTTAGATGAAGGTTGGACAACAATGAGTTCTAACAAGCCAGAAAATGCTAGATATAGAGAATTTAATTCAACATATACTGATGGCAGCGTGGTTGACTTATCTAAGAGAGTTACAGGCGTAATTGATGAAAATGAAGCAAACAGTGTTAGCTTATCTGAATACTTTGGCGATTGGACACCAGTTAGTCTTGTAACAGAAACAGAAGGCGTTAAATTTGAAAAGGATCCATACATGATTGATAACGGAGATATTAATGCTCCTTATCCAGGACATGTATTAACAGCATGCTATGACCTTGGTGATAACATGAAGGCAGATGCATCAGTACTTAGATGGTATATTGTATCAGATGATGGATCTAAGGAATTAGTAAAGACATCTACAGCAAGTGTAGATAGAACATACAAGATTACAGATGCAGCAGTATCAAAGCACATTTGCCTTGAAGTAGAAGCTCAGACAATTTCAGGCCAGAAGGGTGAAACTAAGTCAGTAACTACAGATGCATTTGTAAGAGAAGGATACGAAGACCCAACAGGAAAGATTACAGATCCAACAATTGGTGATGGAATTAATATCTATCTTGCTGGTGATTCAACAGTAAAGGATTACTCTACTAAGGGTATGTATAATGGCGGAAAGTCACAGTCAGAAGGTTCTTGGGGCGAATATCTACAGGATTATTTTGATAGTGATGTGGTAAATGTTGTTAACTACGCTAATGGTGGTAGAAGTTCTAGAAACTTCATTAATGAAGGCAGCCTAGATAAGATTGCAGCTAATATTAAGAAGGGCGATTACTTATTCATTCAGTTTGGTCATAATGACTGTGCTAATGAAATAGGTTATAGAGAAGATAGATATGTTCCACTAGGACAGCCTGATGCTAACGGAATCTTCCCTGTAACAGCAGGAACTAAGGTAGCAACACCAACATCACTTCAGGATAGATATGGTGATACATTCTATTCATATGATTGTGGTGGAACATATAAATGGTATTTATTACAGTATATTAACGTTGCAAGAGAAGCAGGTGCAACACCTGTACTTGTAACACCAGTGGCAAGACTTTACTTCACAGCAGAAGGAAAGATTAGACCACATCACGATGCAACTGATAAGACAGACACATATGCAGGTTCATATGTACCAGAAAATTCATATAACTCATATGTTGAAGCAGTTAAGCAGTTAGCAAGTGAAGAAGATGTAATGTTAATTGATGAATTCCAGCTAACTAAGGATTTATATGAAGAAACATATGCTAATGATCCTAATGCAGCTAATGGAGTTTCAAAAACAGCATCAAAGCTTTTATGCAGCGGTGATAGCACACATTCAAGTAAGTTAGGCGGATTAGTATCAGCAGGACTTATGGCTGAAGAAATTCAGAATCGTAACTTAAATATCTCTAAGTATGTTAAGGCACCTACTAAGACAAGTGGTGTTAAGGCTAACGGAGATGTTGAATTTACAGTAAATAAAGATGGTGTAATTGATACAGAAGACGTATTACTTAAGACTTATACACAGGATATGTTTACTACAATTACAACTAAGGCAGAAGAACTTAAGAACAATACAGAGACTCCAGAAACTCCAACAGAGCCAGAGACTCCAGCAGAGCCTGAAACACCTGCTGAAGAAGCTGATACAACACCACATACTTTATGGGTAGTTGGTGACTCAACAGTATCTTCATTTAATGATGCATATTACTATCCAAGATATGGCTATGGAACACAGTTATATAAGTACTTAACTTCTAATATAACAGTTCAGAACTTAGCTCTATCAGGTAGATCTTCAAAGAGTTATGTAAATGATAAGGAATACACTACATTAATAAATGGTATGCAGGAAGGCGATTACCTTGTAATTGGCTTTGGTCATAACGACGAGAAGGCAGAAGCAGATAGATATACAAATCCAAACGGAAATTATACAACAGAGGGTAGTTTCGCAAATTCACTTTACGAAAACTACATTAAGATTGCACAGGAAAAGGGCGTAACTGTAATTCTTTGTACACCAGTAGTAAGAAGAACAGCTACAGGAGAATGGTCAAATTCAAATCTTCATATTACATCTAAATCAGGTGAGTATGAGGGTGGCGATTACGCACAGGCAATTAGAGATTTAGGTAAGGATTTAGGAATTACTGTTGTTGATATGACAACACTTACTAAGAACTTATATGACGAACTTGGTGCTAGTGAAACACTTTACTTACATGCTTGGAATTCATCAAGTGAGTCATCAGTAGATAATACACATGCTAATATCTACGGTGCAACATATTGGGCTTACCTTTTAACACAGGCTGTTAAGGAAACAGATAATAGCTTAGCTAAGTATATTGTTTCTGCACAGGCTCCAACTAAGGCAGATACTTTAGTAGTAAACCCAGAATACACAGAAGCTGACTACACACCAATTGCTGAAGGAACAAGCTCAAGCATTTGGAAAAATGTAGGCATTTGGAGTGGTTCAGTATTTGGTAATGTAGGTGGTACAGATAAGATTTCAACAGATAACTTCGCATTAGAGGAAGTTAACGGTGGAGTAAGAATTGCAGCATTAAAGGGCAATGGTAAGATTGCTTCAACAGTTGATGGACTTGCAATGTATTATTATAAGATTCCAGTAGGATCTACATTTACTTTAACAGCAACTGCAACAGTTAATAGTATTACACAAAATGATCAGGTATCCTTTGGTTTAATGGCAAGAGATGACATGTATCTTGATACATCACTTTCTGATGCATTAGGTGATTATGTTGCAGCTGGTCCTTTAAAGATTACAAAGGGTTCTAGCATGTGGAATTGCTTTGCTAGAAAGTCAGGCGTACTTACAAGCGGTGGTGCTTGTGAAAACTACACAGCTATTAACGCTGGAGATAGCTTTGATCTTAAGATTCAGAGCAACTCAGATGGATATGCTTGTACATTCGGTAATGAAACAGCAGTTACAGGCGGATTTGATTTCGCTTTAACTAAGGTAGATTCAGATTACGTATATGTTGGTATGTTTGTTGCAAGACAGGCAGACGTAACATTTACAAATATTAAGTTAGTAGTTGATGGAGTAGAAGTTTACCCAGCTAATGCTTCAGAAGAGCCAACAGAACCATCTACAGAAGAGCCTTCAACAGAAGAACCAACAGAACCTTCAACAGAACCTTCAACAGAAACTCCTTCAGAAGATCCTTCAGAAGAAGTGGCAGCAGACGAAGATACAATCTTTGAAATGCTTGAAGGTGCTAACCAGACAGTAAATGTTGGTGATAAGGTAGATGTAGTACTTAGATCAGAAGCTGACTTCTCACTCTTTAAGGGTGTATCAGTAGATGGTGTAGTAATTGATCCTTCAAACTACACAGCTAAGGCTGGTTCAACAATTATTACATTAAATGCTGATTATGTAGCATCATTATCATCAGGTAATCATGAAGTGAGAATCCTTTCAGAAGGTGGTTACGCTAGTGCAACATTAGTTGTTAGTGGCGAAATTGCTACTGAAGAAATTAATAAAGAGACAACAGAAGTTGCAGCTGACACAGCTGTAGTTACTGGAGAAATCGCAGCAGATACAGATGTAGTTGCAGCAGATTCTTCAGAGGTTGCAACAACAGATAAGAATACTGCAGATGCTAACAGCTTAGCTGTATTTATCATCATTGCAATGTTATCAGCTATGACACTTGCAGTTGTTTCAAAGAAGAGAGAGTTCTAAGATAACTTAGAACAGGGTTCTTAATTAGATTAGGACCAATTATGATGGAGACAAAGTAATAATCTTTATTGCTATATCTCATATAAAACTATAGACAACAACGGGAGTAGTCGCTTGCTTTATGCAGGCGGCTATTTTCGTTAATCAACCTTTTGTTGGTTTAATTTCAAAATCAAGTATGCTATACTTAGTGAGATTGTGTATTTATGCAAGAAAGAAGGATTTAGTATGGTATATAGGACTAAAGGAGTCTGTTCTAGACAGATACATTTTGAAGTGAAAAATGGAAAAGTATGTGATGTGGAATTCCTAGGCGGTTGTGATGGTAACACACAGGGTGTTTCACGATTAGTCGAAGGAATGGATATAGACGAAGCAATCAAGAGATTAAAAGGTATCGATTGCGGTGGAAAAGGAACATCTTGCCCTGATCAGTTGGCAACTGCTCTTATACAGTATAAGGAGGAAGTTTAAAAGTGAAGAAGATTGTACTTACAGGCGGCGGAACTGCAGGACACGTTACACCTAATATTGCTTTAATGCCATCATTAGTTGAGGCAGGTTATGAGATTGAATACATCGGTTCTTACAATGGAATTGAGAAACAGTTAATTGAAGCGGAAAATGTTAAATATCACGGAATTTCATCAGGTAAATTAAGAAGATATTTAAGCGCTAAGAATATATCAGATATCTTTAGAGTTCTTAAAGGTATAGTTCAAGCTAATAGACAGTTAAGAAAGATTAAGCCGGATGTGGTATTTTCTAAAGGCGGCTTTGTTTCTGTACCAGTTGTGCTTGCAGCAGGACATAGACATATTCCTGTAATTATACACGAATCAGACATGACTCCAGGTCTTGCCAATAGAATAGCAATGAAGAAGGCCACAGCCATTTGCTGTAACTTCCCAGAAACAGTTAAGTACCTTCCAGCAGGAAAGGCACATTTAACAGGCTCACCAATAAGACAGGAATTACTTAAAGGTAGCAAGGAAGCTGGTCGTAAGCTTTGCGGTTTTAATGAAGAGAAGCCAATCGTTTTGGTAGTTGGTGGAAGTACAGGTGCTAAGCACGTTAACGAGGCTATTTACGACATTTTACCAGAACTACTTGAGAACTATCAGGTGTGTCATCTATGCGGTAAGGGTAAGAAAGAAAGCAAGTATGAGACATTACCAGGTTATAGACAGTTTGAATACATTAGCGAGGAGATGAAAGACCTCTTTGCTATGGCAGATATTGTGGTATCAAGAGCAGGTGCTAATGCTATTTGCGAATTATTAGCCCTTAAGAAGCCTAACCTTTTAATCCCTTTATCAGCTAAGGCAAGTAGAGGTGATCAGATTCTTAATGCTAAGTCATTTAAGGAACATGGTTACTCATTAGTATTAGATGAGGACGATTTAATTAAAGATGATAAGATTCAGGGAGCTCTATTACTTGAACAGATCAATAAATTATATGAGAATAGAGAAGAATTCATAAAGACAATGGGAGAAAGCAAGCAGGCGGATTCCATTTCAACTATTATTGAATTAATTAAGAAGTATTCTAAATAATAGCTTTCGTTAACATTTTTTTGAAAGAGAAAAATGTGTTATAATAAATAAAGTCTATTATTAGAATGAAATAAAAACAATCGATTATTATTTAAGAGATTAGAAAATTAATAACAAAAGGAGGGATGCTGCCCTATGATAGGAATTATTGGCGCAATGGATGAAGAAGTTGAGCAGATTGTAGCTGCAATGGACATTACAAAGGAAGAGTCTAAAGCAGGTATGAATTTCAGAGCTGGAACATTAAACGGAAAGGAAGTTTGTGTTGTACGTTCAGGAATTGGTAAATGTAATGCTGCAGCTTGTACTCAGATTTTAGTAGATGATTTTAAAGCAGACTACGTAATTAATACAGGAATTGCAGGCTCATTAAATGCAAAGATTGATATCGCTGATATCGTTATTTCAAGTGATGTACTACATCATGATATGGATGCAACAGGTTTTGGTTATGAACTAGGACAGATTCCAAGAATGGATACACTTTCTTTTAAGGCAGATGAAAGATTAGTAAAGCTTGCAAGTGAAGCAGTTGCTAAGGTTTTACCTGAAATTAAAGGATATGTTGGTAGAGTAGTATCTGGTGATCAGTTCGTTTCTGATAGAGAAGTAAAGGAAAGAATTGAATCAACATTCCATGGATACTGTACAGAGATGGAAGGTGCTGCAATAGCACAGGTATCATATATCAATAAGGTTCCATTCCTTATTCTTAGAGCTATTTCAGATAAGGCAGATGATTCAGCAACACTGGATTATCCAACATTTGAAAAGCAAGCAATTGCTAATTCAGTTAAGTTATTAAAGGAATTAGTAGCTAATATTTAACATTTAATCCGTCGCAAACTTGCGGCGGATTTTTTAGGAATAAAAAAGAGGAAATGAAATGAGATCATTAGCAAGTAGACTTACAAAACAAGAACAGATGTCAGAGGCTTTAATTGTGGGGCTTTTTCTAGCGTTTTCAGGGGGCTTTCAAGATGCTTATACATATATTTTAAGAGGAAATGTATTTGCTAACGCTCAGACAGGAAACATTGTGCTTATGAGTACGCATTTTATGAAAAATGAGTATCTATATGCACTTAAGTACCTAGTCCCATTAGTGGCCTTTGCCCTTGGAGTATTTATAGCAGAGCAAATTGGCTTTAAGTTTAAATACTCTAAAAAAGTGCATTGGAGACAAATTGTACTATTAATAGAAATCATAATACTTTTTGTAGTAGGCTTTATGCCTTTAAAATACAATATTTTAGCTAATTCTTTAGTGTCTCTAGCTTGTGCAATGCAGGTTCAAGCGTTTAGAAAAGTAAGTGGTAATGCTTATGCAACAACAATGTGTATAGGAAATTTACGAAGCGGAATGGCGGCATTATCAGCGTTTACAAGAACAAGAAAAAGAGAAACTCTAAAAAAGGCAGCATATTATTTTATCGTAATCTTTATTTTTGCAATAGGTGCAGGAATTGGTGGAACATTTTCAAAAGATATAGGAATTCATGCTATATGGATAAGCTGTGCTTTCTTGATTGTAGCTATAGGACTTATGGCCATGGAGATTAGGAAATAAGGGCAAATTGACATGTATATCAAAAAGTTACAGTAGAAGTAAGCTTTCATCTTGTGTCAAATCATATATTTCCTGATTAATAGAATTAATATCATAATTATCATGTAAAAGGTGAGATATGACGCAAAAATCTCGAGGATTTTTTGGGTCAAGACTTCCTTTGTTAATTAGCCTAAGTGCTTTATTAGCTTCCTTTACATCCATATGAGCGGAAACGATTAAAGCTAGTATTTTGTTTTTTGAGGGATTTGTTTTTTTACCATTTATTATATCGTAAGCATAGCCTTTAGAAAGACCAGAATTTACTCTAGCTTCATTTAAACTAATATTCTTTTTTGCTAAAATGTCATTATAATATTGACTAAAGCTAAGCTCCTGTCCTTTAACATAGCTTAGATAATCTTGTAAATCCTTTTCATTCTTGACGGATTTTAAATAATTAAACAGTTCTACAGTATCCTTTTGATGGTTTGCCATAATACCCTCCCCATTAACATGATAAAACATTATCCTTTAGCAAAATAAAGTGCCATCAAATATTGATGGACACTAGATTTATGATATAATATTTTAGAAACAAATAAAAGTATCTCTAAGGGATATTTGGGGATTAATTATTAGATAACAAAGAGGAAATATGACAGAATACGAGAAAGTAGCGTTGGCTATGTATGAAACTGTTGATGAGGTGGATGAAGGTCATAATGTTAGTTTAGTTAGAAGTTTAGTTGATAAACAATTTTATGTAAAAAAAGAACTAGAAAACTATAATAAGAAGATATATGACTACCTCAAGGAAACGAAGAATATTTTCTTTCCAATCATAAGTGAATGTATATTAGATGATGAGAATCCTTCTAATGACGGAGATTTAAAGGAAAAACTAATTATTATAGAGGAGTACATAAGCGGGGAAACTTTAAGTCGAAGAATTGAAAAAAATGGACATCTTTCCGAGGATGAAAGTGTTAAAATAATAATAGATATATGTAAGGGCTTACAACATTTGCATAAAAAGAACTTTATAAATAGGGACATAAAGCCAGATAATATTATTATTACAAGGACTGGGGAAGTTAAGATTGTGGATGTGGACTCTGGCAAGGAAATTAATAGGGAAACCAACACAGATACGAGATTAATAGGGACTCCTGAATACTTCGCACCAGAACAGATTGGCCTTGGCTTTCACTCTTCGGATGAAAGAACAGATATATATGCTTTGGGCATTGTTTTCAATGAGATGTTAACAGGAGACTATCCTAAGAATAAGATGGTTGAGGGCGTATTTAAGGAGATAGTGCTTAAGGCAACACAACTAGACCCAGAAAAACGCTTTAAGAGTATTGATGAATTTATGGAGGCTATTATTTTTTTCCATAAGAATCATATGTCTTATAATTTGAAAAAGATATATGATAGTAAAATGTTACGAAAAACAAATAGTCGATTCGATACTAAAAGTTGGAAGTTACCAGGATTTAGATCTGGAAATAAAATAAAGATTGTTTTGGCATTGCTCTATTACATTTGTTCTTTTATTTTTGCTTGGAGTTGTTATTTACCACCGTATACTCAATCTAATAATCTCATAATAGGAATGATTTGTACGATATATATAACTTGTTGCTTTTATTTTTTATCGTTTGTCATTTTTAATTATAGAGGAATTAGAGATAAACTACCCTTAATGAAAACTAATAATAAAATCTTGTACGTAATATTTGCGATAATTTGGTACATTATAATTATTTTATTAGCATTTTCGGTAATAGTAATAATTTGGAGTATAATAGAGGCCATATATTAAAGGACTTAAAAAGTCCGCTATCAGCGTACCAAGTGCCAAATGAAAATTGATATTCTCGTTAAGTAAAAAATAACGAGGAGGTCATTTTTATGGCAGAGGAAATGAAAAACGAAGTAAAAAAGGAAAACAGACACAGTGGTTTTGCAACTGCAGCATTAGTATTAGGCATTGTTGGGATTGTATTATCTTTCATTCCAATTATTAATAACGCAGCTTTTATTCTTGGTGTGTTGGCAGTGATTTTTGGATTAGTGAGCTTAATTAAGAGAGCTAGTAAGGCAAGTGCTTTTGTTGGTTTAGTTCTTGGTGTTGCGGCTTGTGCAATTACACTTTATATGCAGGAAAGCGTATCTAAGGCATTGGATGATGCAATTAGTGAAATGGATACTGCTTTTGATGATTTAGACGGATCTAATACAGATCAATTATTAGAGAAATCTATTAAGGTTTCATTTGGCGCATTTAGTGTTGATAACAGTGCATTTATAACTTCAACAAAGTTACCAGTAACAGTAACAAATCTTGAAGCTGAGACAACAAGTTATTCAATTCATGTGGAAGCTATTGATGCTAATGGCAGCAGAATTGGCGATGATTATATTTATGTTAATGATTTGGGAGCTAATCAAAGCCAGGTCTTTGATTGTTTCGAATATATTTCAAGTGATGAAATTGCAAGCTATGAAGCTGCTTCATTTAAAGTAGTGGAGGTGAGCAGGTACTAGAAGTTAGGAGGTATTTATGGAAATTTTAATGTTGGAATCTAGCGTTTATGGCGAGGATATTTCGCTAGATAAGTTTGATAAGTTAGGAAATGTGACAAAATATGAGCGTTCTAATCCAAGTGAGGCTCTAGAAAGACTAAAGAAACACAATCCTGACGTAGTAATTGTAAACAAGATTCTTATGAACAAGGAGGCCATAGATGCCGCTCCGAATTTGAAAGTAATTGCAGAAGCTGCAACAGGATACAACAATATTGATATTGAATATGCTAAAGAAAAAGGAATTAGAGTGGCAAATGTAGCAGGCTATTCTACAGATTCAGTGGTACAGCATACATTTGCTTTACTCTTTTATCTTTATGAAAAAATGAGACATTACGACGAGTTCGTAAAAGACGGAAGTTATGCAAACTGGCCAGTATTCTCATATTTTAATAACATTTTTTATGAATTAAAAGGTAAGAAATGGGGTATTGTAGGGCTTGGAAATATAGGCTCAAAGGTAGCTAAAATCGCCACAGATTTTGGTTGCGAAGTGTTAGTTTTCTCAGCTAGTGGTCACAAGTATGACAGCCCATATAAGCAGGTAGAACTTGATGAATTATTGAAAGAATCAGACATTATTTCAATTCATGCACCACTTAATGAATACACTAATAACTTATTTAATTATGAAAATCTTTCTAAGATGAAGAAGAGTGCGGTTTTACTTAACTTAGGTCGTGGACCTATTGTTAACGATGCAGATTTAGCTAAGGCTTTAGAAGAGGGAAGAATTAGCGCTGCAGGTCTTGACGTAATTAGCGTAGAGCCAATTGCTAAGGACAATCCACTCCTTAAGATTAAAGATAGCGACAAGTTAATCATTACACCTCACATTGCTTGGGCAACTCATGAGGCAAGAGAAAGATTAATGGATGAGATTTATGAAAATATTGTCGCATATTTCGAGGGTCGTGAAAGAAACGTTATTGTGTAAAAATGTATAACCTCTTTGTTAATTAATCATATTAAATAACGCTTCTTCTGACATAGAGGAATATTCCAAAAACAGCTCCTAGCTTGCATAGCTGGGAGCTTGTTATTTGCTAGAAAATTATATGATAAAAAACAGTAATAGATAAATAAAAATATAAAAAGTCGCTTTTATTCAAAACTATAGTTTGAATAAAAGCGACTTTTTTGCTATTGGTCTAGCTTAGTTGAAAAATTTAGTTTGCCTTCTTAAAGCTGTCTTTCTTAGATTCATTTTCATTCTGCTTTAAGAAAAGCTCAGACTTTAATGTTCCTAGTGGATCAGTAATTAACATATAAACTACCCATATAATAAGAGCAAGCACAACTACTGATAAACCAAGGAATGTATCATTTAACATATCAGCTGCGCTTGGTGTAAAGTAAGCAGCCTTTAATTCTGCATATTCAAAAATAGCATCTCCAAGCCACATAAGTGAAGCACCCCAAAATAACCAAATAAGAATTCCGCATTTTAACTGGCGAGCCTTTGGATTTACATACCAAATTACTGTAGCAATAATTGCTGCAATTGTAGATATAAGTAATGTCATAAATGTTCCCCTTTTATTTTTTAGTTATTAGTGCTAGCTAAATTAGTTAGCCTTAGCCTTTAATAGCTTCTTTTCCATTGCTGAAACAACAACTAACATTCCAATCCAAACAACAAGGATAATTCCTGTCATTGTGATACCAACAGTAGCCATTTCATGGAACATCTCAGCCATTGATGATGGGTCCTCCATTGCAGTTAAGAATGGGAAGAAAGGAACAACCTCACCGTGCCATACATGCTCAAAGGCAAGTAAAACTGCACCGCCGATTAACATTTTCACTAACCAAGACAACTTTCTTGAAACAGGAATTGCCTGAATCTGATTAGTACTTTCTTCTTTTCTTTCATACTGTTCATTCTTCTTTGCAACCTTAGAAGCGACGCCTGCTGCAACTGCTCCTGCTGTAGGAACTAAAAAACATGCCATATAATCCCTCCTTAAATATTATCTAAAAATAGTTTAAATAACATTGTAATAATAGCACAATGTTGTCTAATAAACAACGTAATGGTATAATCTTAAACAATGTTTAAGACGAAAAAAGGTCTTTGTCTTAATAGGAAATTTTTGAAAGAAAAGGACATTTTTAAAATGTATAATTATGTATTTTTTGATTTGGATGGAACATTGACACAGTCTGAATTTGGTATTTTACAGGCCATTGAATATACTCTAAAAAAGATGGGAGAGGAAGAGACTAGCAAGGAAACAATGCTAAAATTTATCGGCCCTCCTCTTTATGATTCTTTCGTGGGAATTCTTGGTTACGACGAAGAAAAGGCCAACAAGGGCGTGAAGATTTTCAGAGAATATTATGAATCTACAACTCTTTTCAACGCTCCGCTCTACGAGGGCATTGAAGAGGTTTTAAAGAAGCTACACGCAAAGGGCAAGAAGCTCTATGTAGTAACTTCAAAGGTTGAGCGTATGGCCAAGGCAATCGTTGACCACTTCGGCATCGACAAGTATTTTGCTGGAGTTGTGGGATCAGATCCTAACTCAAAGACTCACGGCAAGGACGAGCTAATTCGTCGAGTTTTTGCCATGGAAAATGTAGACGATATCTCTACTTGCGTCATGATTGGCGATAGATTATTCGATATTAACGCCGCTAATAAGGTGGGCATAGATTCAATCGGCGCAGAGTACGGCTACGGCACTCGCAAGGAATTAGAGGAGTGTGGTTCTACATATATCGTAGAAAAGCCAATGGAGATTTTGGATATTGTGGGATAGTGGAAAGCCAGTTGCTTTTTGTTGAAAATGGTTATGAAAATGTAACGCTTTGTGGATTACATAGTTAAAGGAGATAGAAGATGGCAGAGTTAACAACCCTAATTTATTTGAAAAAAAACGACAGTTATCTCATGCTTCACAGAGTTTCAAAAAAGCATGACATTAATAAGGATAAGTGGCTTGGAATCGGAGGACACTTCGAGGCTTATGAAAGTCCAAGTGAATGCATCATAAGAGAAGTAAAGGAAGAAACAGGTTACACAGTAAATAAGCCAGACTTCCGCGGCATCGTAACCTTTGTTGCCTTTGACAACAGGGAAGATTACGAAAAGAAGCGCAACGGAATCTGCGAATACGTTCACGTCTTTTTATCAGAAGATTTCTCAGGAGATGAAGAAACCTGCGGCACAAACTTTCCTTGCGATGAAGGCAAGTTAAAGTGGGTGAAGATAAAAGACATCTACGACTTACCAATCTGGGAAGGCGACAAGCTCTTCTTAAAGGCATTAGAAGAAGATAGAGATTTCTTCAATCTTAAGTTAATTTATGTAGGAAATGAATTAGTAGAACATGAGTGGTTCTAAGATAGGATAGGGAAGCCCCCACCAATGCGAAGCATTGGTGGGGGCTTTGTTGTGCTGATGGGGGAAGCTGTATGGAGGGTGCTTACTTAATATGGGGGCTTGTGCCTTTCGTGTGTGATATCTCTCATTTCAGCCACCAGCTTCCGGGACTTAACAGAGAAATTTAGCTTACAAAAAGCAAGTTTGTGCTTCTCGGAGCGAAAAACACTAAAAAAGGCACAGCAATTCCCATAGCTGTAATGATTATAAAAGCGAGTTTGTGCTTACCAGAAGCTTAATGCGGGAAAAAAGGCACAGAAAATTCCGCAAGGAAATAGAGGAAAAAGCTTGTTTGTGCCTCTAAGGACGAGATAGAAGAAAAAGAGCACAAGGAATAGAAGGTAGCTTCCAAGAATTTAATAGAATTTGTGCCTGAAAGTGTGAGAAAAGCAAGTTGGGGGCACAAAGCTCCGGGAAACAGCAAAAAACCGGGATGAAACCAAGCTCCACTAGGCACAAATCCCCGGGAAATGCCAGCCGGACGGGATGAAACCAAGCTCCACTAGGCACAAATCCCCGGGAAGCAACAAAAAACCGGGATGCAACGAGCTCCATAACTCGTAAGCATCCCGGAAAGTGTCTAAATACTTACTAAATTGACTCCACCACTGGACTGATTAGCTTATGCCAATCCTGAAGGGAGTTGACCTCGCTGTCCTTTCTTGCCTGGTGGGCTTCGTTAATTGTCTTGATACCTGTAGCTGCGGCCTTGGCAGCTGCAACAGTTGTGATATATGGAATCTTTGCCTTAACGGCTGCTTTTCTTAAGTAAGAATCATCATAGGCAGAATCCTTGCCAACTGGAGAGTTGACGATTAAGTCGATTTCTCCGTTATTTATGGCATCGATGATGTTTGGGCGACCCTCATATATTTTGTAAATACGATCTGCTGGAATTCCGGCAGCGTTAATAATCTTGCAAGTGCCCTCAGTAGCAACAATCTTGAAATTGCTCTCCTTAAAGAGGTTAGCAATCTCAGCAATATAAGGCTTGTCGGCCTTGTTAACTGCAATTAAGACAGTTCCTGTTAAAGGAAGAGTTTGCTTTGCAGCTTCTTGAGCTTTGTAGAAACTCTCGCCCTCATTTCTTGCAATACCTAAAACCTCACCAGTAGAGCGCATTTCAGGTCCAAGTAATGGATCTACTTCTGGGAACATGTTAAATGGGAAGACCGCTTCCTTAACACCAAAGTAAGGAATGTTTTGATCCTTAAGATTTGGCACAGGAGAAGGTCTGCCGGTTATTTCTGAAGTTATGATATCAGTAGCAAGAGGCACCATGCGAATGTTACAAACCTTAGAAACTAGAGGCACAGTACGGGAAGCTCTTGGATTAGCTTCAAGTACGTAAACCTTGCCCTTTTCAATGGCATACTGCATATTCATAAGACCCACAACATGCATTTCCTCTGCAATCTTTCTTGTATATTCCTTGATTGTGCGAAGAATCTCAGTAGGGATGTGCTTTGAAGGAATGATGCAAGCAGAATCTCCAGAGTGAATACCAGCAAGCTCGATGTGTTCCATAACTGCAGGAACATAGGCGTGGAGTCCGTCACTAATAGCATCAGCTTCACATTCAAGGGCGTGTTGTAAAAATCTATCTATAAGTATAGGTCTATCAGGAGTTACACCTATTGCTGCCGCCATGTACTCTGTCATTTGTTCATCGTCATAGACAACTTCCATGCCACGGCCGCCAAGAACATAAGAAGGACGAACCATAACCGGATAGCCAATTTTATTTGCAATATTAATGGCATCCTTAGTGTCAACAGCCATTCCCGACTCTGGCATAGGAATTCCGAGTTTGTCCATCATTGCTCTAAACTGGTCTCTATCCTCTGCAAGGTCAATAACCTCAGGGCTTGTACCAAGAATCTTTACGCCGTTTTTCTTAAGCTTACTTGCAAGATTAAGAGGAGTTTGACCACCAAACTGAGCAATAACGCCAACTGGCTGTTCTTTTTTGTAAATGCTTAAAACATCTTCTAAAGTAAGTGGCTCAAAATAAAGCTTATCAGAAGTATCATAGTCTGTTGAAACCGTTTCAGGGTTACAGTTAACAATGATTGTTTCAAAGCCTAGCTTCTTTAAAGACTGAGCGGCATGAACGCAACAGTAGTCAAATTCAATACCCTGTCCGATTCTGTTAGGACCTCCGCCAAGAATCATAACCTTAGGCTTGTCAGATTTAATAGGATTTTTATCCTCGCCAACATAAGTTGAATAGAAGTAAGAACTATCTTTGGTGCCTGAAACATGAACGCTATCCCAAGCCTCTAAGATGCCGGCATCCTCTCTTGCATGTCTAATGTTAGTTTGTGAAACCTGTAAAATCTGGCTTAAATACTTATCAGAGAAACCATCCTCCTTGGCCTTCTTTAAGTCCTCTTTAGATGGAATCTTGCCAAGATACTTCTTAACAAGATACTCTTCCTCTTCCACTAATTCCTTCATTTGTTCAATAAAATATTTCTTAACCTTTGTAATATCATGAATTTCCTCAACAGTAGCGCCCTTTCTAAGAGCTTCATACATCATAAAATGTCTCTCTGAATTAGGGGTATTAAGTTTCATTAAAAGCTTTTCTTTTGAAAGTGTATCAAAATCTTTAACATGACCTAATCCATATCTATTTTTCTCAAGGGAACGAATAGCCTTCTGGAAGGCTTCCTTGTAAGTCTTGCCAATACTCATAACCTCACCTACGGCGCGCATCTGAGAACCTAGGTGATCTTCTACATCCTTGAATTTTTCAAAGGCCCATCTAGCAAATTTTACAACTATATAATCGCCGTCAGGCTTGTATTTATCAAGAGTTCCGTATTTTCCACAAGGAATCTCTGAAAGTGTAAGTCCTGCTGCAAGCTTTGCAGAAACTAAGGCGATAGGGAAACCAGTTGCCTTTGATGCAAGGGCAGAAGAACGAGAAGTTCTAGGATTAATCTCTATTACGATGATTCTATCGGACACAGGGTCGTGAGCAAATTGAACGTTAGTACCGCCAATTACTTGAATAGAATCAACGATTTTATAGGCCTGCTCCTGAAGGCGCTTTTGTACATCTTCAGAAATAGTAAGCATCGGAGCAGTACAGAAAGAGTCACCTGTGTGAACTCCCATAGGATCAACATTTTCAATAAAACAAACTGTAATCATGTTGCCTTCTTTATCGCGGACAACCTCAAGTTCTAGTTCTTCCCAGCCAAGTACACATTCTTCTACTAAAACCTGGCCCACTAAACTTGCCTGCAAGCCACGCTCACAAACTGTCTTTAATTCTTCTTTGTTGTAGACAATACCACCACCGGCACCGCCCATTGTGTAGGCAGGACGTAAAACCACAGGGTAGTGAAGATCTTCAGCAATCTTTAAGGCCTCCTCAACGGAGTAAGCAACCTCTGAGCGAGCCATTTCAATGCCGAGCTTATTCATAGTATTCTTAAACTCAATTCTATCCTCGCCTCGTTCAATAGCGTCGACCTGAACGCCAATAACTTGCACATTATATTTTTCTAAAATGCCCTCTTTATTCAATTCGGCACACAAATTAAGACCTGATTGGCCACCAAGATTAGGCAAAAGAGCATCTGGTCTCTCTTTAGCAATAATCTGTTCCAGTCTCTTAGTGTTAAGAGGTTCGATGTAGGTTACATCTGCCATTTCTGGATCTGTCATAATTGTAGCTGGGTTGGAATTAACTAGGACTATTTCATAACCTAGCTGGCGAAGTGCCTTACAAGCCTGTGTTCCTGAGTAATCGAACTCGCAAGCCTGTCCAATGATAATAGGACCAGAGCCTATTATGAGAATCTTTTTGATATCTGTTCTTTGCGACATTTTAAACTATCCTCCCTTTCTGATTAGCATGCTGACATGCTAGTTTTAGGCGATGCGATTTAACGCTTCACCCTATTAAAGATATTATAGCACTTGTAAAGCTACTATTCTATTAATTAATTGATTTTTTGCAAATGTATTGCTACACTTTTATATAAATTTAAGAACAAATGGAAGGAAATATTATGGACTATATTAAGAAAAATGAGACAGATTACGACATTTTAAAGGCTCAGTTTGAGGGCTTTATTGAGATAGAAGACCACTTTATACCGGTGCTTGCCAATGCTAGCGCATTAGTTATGGAGAATTTAGAGGATTTAAACTGGGCAGGTTTTTATTTAACAGAGAAGTTCTTAGGCCTTGATAAAAAGGAAGTTAAGGAACAGAATTTAAGCGCCCACAATCATTCTAATAAGGAACGTTCTCCTTACGATTTGATTCTTGGCCCTTTTAACGGAAAGAATGCCTGCGTTAAGATAGCAGTAGGTAACGGGGTTTGCGGCACTGCAGTTAAAGAGGATAAGGTGATGTTAGTTAAAGATGTTAATGAATTTCCTGGACACATTGCCTGCGATAGCGCTTCTAATTCAGAAATAGTTCTTCCTATTCATAAGAATGGTGAAATCATTGGTTTACTTGATATTGATAGCCCTTACAAGAATCGTTTTTCTAAAGAGGATGAGGAAGGCTTATTAAAATGTATCGCAGTATTAGAAGAGAAGGTTTCTTGGGAGAGGTAAGATATGTTTAGACTTTGGTGTAAAATTTTTGATGAAGGCAGACATTTAGTTAAGGATACGGTTATTGAAAATGATGATCCAAATTTAAATAGAACAAGAAAGATTTTAAATGGCCTAAGAGATGCTTGCTATGAGTTTGATTTGGGAGAACCTATCTGGCTAAATTCAAATATAGAAGATTTCAAAAGACATAGTAAGGTAAAATTTATTCAAGATAATTTTGTGGAAGAAATCGACTTTTCTTATCTTGAGATTGAGGTCATAGAGGAGGATTAAGACGATTCTTTAATGGAATTTTTTAAAATGTATTGCAACTAAAAATGTGCTGATACATTTTCAAAAACAAATTTAATATGAGGGGGATTAGCTATGGCAAACTTTAAAAAATTATGGAAGAAATTCACAAAGAAAATGAAGAAGGCAACTAAAAGTAATTACAAGAAAATGCAAAGAAATGATAACATTTTCACATGTATTGTAGCTGTGGTTTTTCTAGTAGTTATGCTTGTTGGCGCTATTAGTCTTACAGATACAGAGGACTAGGAACTTGCGTTGACAATAGTTGTAATAAATTTTATACTAGAATTCGTGTGAGTGTATGCATTTGCACTAATATAGTAAATGTGACGGGTGTAAACCCTAGAATAAAATTGTCATAAATGAAAGGACTAAGATTATGGCTAATACAACTAATTACAATCCGAAATCGATTGAGCCAAAGTGGCAGAAATATTGGGAGGAGAACAAGACATTTGCAACAGACGTTTGGGATTTCTCAAAGCCTAAATTCTACGCACTTGATATGTTCCCATATCCATCAGGTGTAGGCCTTCATGCAGGTCATCCAGAAGGCTACACAGCAACAGATATTATTTCAAGAATGAAGAGAATGCAGGGCTACAATGTCCTTCATCCAATGGGATATGATTCATTTGGTCTTCCAGCTGAGCAGTACGCTGTACAGACAGGTAATCATCCTAATGGCTTTACACAGAAGAATATTCAGACTTTCACTGGTCAGTTAAAGGAACTTGGTTTTGACTACGACTGGGATAAGTTAATTGCTACTAGTGATCCATCATTCTATAAGTGGACTCAGTGGATTTTCAAGCAGTTATATAAGGAAGGTTATGCAAAATATATCGATATGCCTGTTAACTGGTGCGAGGAATTAGGTACAGTTCTTTCTAATGATGAGGTTATTGATGGTAAGTCAGAGCGTGGCGGTTATCCAGTAGTTCGTAAGAACATGAAGCAGTGGGTAATTGACCAGGTTGCTTTTGCAGATAAGTTACTTGAAGGTTTAAATGAAATTGATTGGCCAGAATCAACTAAGGAAATGCAGAGACACTGGATTGGTAAGTCTGAAGGTGTTGAGGTTAAGTTCCAGATCGTTGGTGGTGGCGAGTTCTCTATCTTTACAACATGTATTGAAACAATTTATGGTATTACATTTATGGTACTTGCTCCAGATGGAGAGATTGTTAAGAGCTTACTTCCAAGAGTTAAGAACTTAGAAGAAGTTCAGGCATACATTGATGAAACTTTGAAGAAAAACGACATGGATAGAACTGAACTTAATAAGACTAAGTCAGGTTGTCCACTTGAGGGTGTTACTTGTATTAACCCGGTTAATGGCAAGGAAGTACCTTTATTTATCGGTGATTTCGTACTTGCAAGCTATGGTACAGGTGCTGTTATGGCTGTTCCAAGTCATGATCAGCGAGATTTTGAATATGCTATCGCTCACAATATTCCTATGATTCAGGTTATTGAAGGCGCAGATGTTTCAGAGCATGCATTTGAAAAGCAGGATTATTTAGGCAAGGGCTGCAAGCTTATTAACTCAGAAGAATTCACAGGTTTAACTGTTGAAGAAGCTAAGGAAGCAATCACTTCTAAGCTTGAGAAGATGGGTGTTGCTAAGCGTACAGCTAACTACCACTTTAGAGAATGGATTTTCGCAAGACAGAGATACTGGGGTGAACCAGTTCCTGTAGTTTACTTAGAAGATGGACAGATTCATGTGTTAGATGATGATGAATTACCACTTATCCTTCCTGAACTTGAGGATTACAAGGGCAAGAACGGACAGGCTCCTCTTGAGAATGCTACAGAATGGAAGATGTATGACCACAATGGCATTAAGGGTAAGAGAGAAACTTCTACAATGCCAGGTTCAGCAGGTTCATCATGGTATTACATGAGATATATTGATCCAAAGAATGATAAGGAATTATGTGATCCAGAACTTCTTAAGCATTGGTTACCAGTTGATCTTTATATTGGTGGACCAGAGCATGCAGTAGGTCACTTAATGTATTCAAGAATCTGGAATAGATTCCTTTACGATCAGGGCATTTCACCAGTTAAGGAACCATTCAAGAAGTTAGTACACCAGGGTATGATTCTTGGTTCTAATGGTATTAAGATGGGTAAGAGATTCCCAGAATTCGTAGTTAATCCTTCAGATATCGTAAGAGATTACGGTGCTGATACACTTAGATTATATGAAATGTTTATGGGACCTCTTGAAGCTTCTAAGCCTTGGTCTAATGAAGGTGTAGAAGGTGCAAGAAGATTCTTAAACAAGGTTTGGAACTACTTCTCAGTAGAAGAGAACTTAATTGATGGCGAAGGTGGAGCCCTTGAAAAGGTTTACCACAAGACAGTTAAGAAGGTTACATCTGATTTTGAAACACTTGGCTTTAATACAGCTATTTCTCAGATGATGATCTTCATGAATGCAGCAGTTAAGGAAAAGTGTCCAAAGGTTTATGCAGAAGGATTCATTAAGATGCTTTCATGTATTTGTCCACATATCGGCGAAGAATTATGGCAGCTCTTAGGCCATGATAACACAATTGCTTATGAGCAGTGGCCAACATACGATGAAGACAAGTGTAAGGATGACACAGTAGAAATCGGTGTTCAGGTAAACGGTAAAGTCCGTGGTACTCTTGAAATCGCAGTTGACGAAGATGAAGCATCAGTAAAGGCAAGAGGTAAGGAAGTTGCTGGAGTTGCTAAGGCACTTGAAGGAAAGAATATTATAAAAGAAATCTATGTTAAGGGAAAGATCTTTAATATAGTTGCTAAATAAGTCTGCAATCTATGATTGCAGACGTAGGCCGCCCCACGTCAGCGAAGCTGACATCTAATGGGGTGGCCTTTGTGAATTTTTTAAGGTTTATTAATATTAGTTTTAAGTGCACTTATAAAGTGCTTATCTTCTAGGGAGGTTAAATGGTAATAACAATAAAAGCGGATGAACAATTTTGGGTAGAATTTTTAAAAAATACAATTGTTAAGGACGAGAAATTAAAAATAATACATTATTTACTTTTTGCATCTTGTATAGTGTTTGTTGTTTCGAATTGGGGTTCTTTAGAAGCTTTTGATTTCACAATTATACTTGCAATGTTAGTAGTTATACATGATGTTGTAGCATATAATATGATAGTAAGACAAGATAAAGTACCGAAAATATTTGAGTTAAGTCTCAGTAAGAGGTTAAAAATTAAATGTAAAGATGTTTATAAAGTGACTATTTGTTATAAATTCGATGTGCTTAATGAAGAGATTAAAGTTACGAATCTTTATACAAAAAATAGCGTTTTAATAAAAGATATTATTATTTTGGACAATTATATAATTAATAAGAACCGTTTATTTATAAGTAAAAATAAAACTTCGGAACATGAATTCGAATCACTTAAAAAAATGTTAGAAGAAAATATACCGAAAGGGAAGATTACATATAATCGATAGGCAATAAAGTATGATAATTTCATTTTATACAAATAAGGATTATTTTTTAGAAAAAATAAGCATGAAATATAACAACTTTATAAAACATCATAAAGAAATATATAATGTATGTAGAGTAATATATGGTTTAATATTGGCATTAATGACATTCTTGATTGGAATATTTGTTAGTATTTTTCTATATAGGATGTGTTCAGTATATTATTATGAAATAGAATTTGCAGCTGTAATACAGATATTTTTTGGTGTTATAATAACAAGTTTATTATGTTTAAAAGGGATTTATAAAAGTTTTTTTAGTGAATTAGATAGTGGATATAAAATATGTAACCTATCTTTAAAGTATAGAATATTATGTTGGATAAAATATAAGAATATACACCTTGATGATATAAAGATTGTATATGACATAAGTTACACAGGAAATAATCTAAGCTACATAGATAATAAAAATAATCATAACTATATATTAAACAAACTATATATCACAGATGAAATAATATCTGATGGAAACAATTTTATGGTTAAAAAAGAGTTAGTAAAAGAGGATGTTTTTTATAAACTTAGAGATTTCTTTGAAGAAAATTTACTAGAAAAAAACATAGAAAGAAAATTACCATATCAAAAATAATATCTCTATAAAAAGCCACCCCTGTCAGCTTTGCTGGCCGGGGTGGCTAAATATATATAGCAAATACTACATATTAATATTTAAATGTCTTGGTAAGCCATCAACCATGATTGGTGATAACTCAGCCTGAATTAATGGACGAATGTAGTGGATTAAATCCATTGTTACATAATCGTCATCTGTTATCCACTCAAGTGGAATCTTCTTTTCGATGTTAGCAATCTGGTGAACATCGTGAGTTTCTGTGATGCACATATATGGATCATCGCAAACTCTCTTTAATACTACAACCTTGCCAGATTCACCTTCGAAGGCAGCCTTAACAGCAGCACCACCAACATTGAAGGCTTCTGTAATATCTGTTCTACTTGTCATATGAGCTGCACAACGCTGTAATGTTGCAAGCTCGATAGCTCTTGTCTTAACGCCGTAAGCGGCACCAATCTTGTCAGCTAAGAACTTAGCTGTACCTGCAAGCTGCTTATGACCAAATGCATCTACGAATTCTACGTGATCTGCAAGTTCAAATACATAACGACCGTCTTCCACTTTTATACCTTCTGAAACAGCAACAACTACAGAACGTCCATCCCCTACTTTTTCTTCTACTCTAGCCATGAAATGATCAATATCAAATACCTTCTCAGGAAGATAAATTAAATCAACACCTTCACAGTCTTCACCACGAGCAAGTGCAGCAGCAGCAGTTAACCAACCTGCATTACGACCCATGATTTCAACAACTGTAACCTGTGGATAATCATAAACAAGACCATCTCTAATAATTTCCTTCATTGTTGATGCGATAAACTTAGCAGCACTACCATAACCTGGTGTGTGATCTGTAACAGCTAAGTCATTATCGATAGTTTTTGGAACACCCATAAAACGGATATCACTGTTGATAATTAAACCGTAATCAGATAACTTCTTAATTGTATCCATTGAGTCGTTACCACCGATATAGAAGAAGTATTTAATTTCAAGCTCATCTAAGATTTTGAAAATCTTATCATAAGTTTCCCTATCTTCACCAATTTCTGGTAGCTTATAACGACATGAACCAAGATAAGAAGAAGGTGTTCTCTTTAATAAGTCGATATCAATATCAGTCTTAATCTTTTCTGATAAGTCAACATATTGCTTATCAAGTAAGCCTTTAACACCATGGAGCATACCGTATACCTTCTTAGCTCCTCTGTCCTTTGCAGTTTTAAATACACCAGCTAGGCTTGAATTAATTACTGATGTTGGACCACCTGACTGGCCCACGATAACATTACCTATCATATTGTCCTCCATATATTTATTTCGCGCTCAGTTTCTGCCTAACAAATAAAAAAACATTGCAAGAATTACTCCCTAGAAGGGAAAATGTTACGGTAAAGTCAAGCTTCTCACAATGAATTATAAAACTTTAGAGTTTTGATTGAATTGTTAACATGCAGTTGCGGCCAAGCGCATTTTACATAAATTGATTGTAGCATAATAATGTAAAAGGCACAATGAAAAATTTGCGAAAGTTGTAGATTTTATGCGGTCTGAAGGCACTTTTGATTGGGAAAAATTTAACAAATGCCACAAGCTTCTAATTAAATCTACTTAATTTCGGCGTTTGATTGACTTTGTTAAAACGATAACGAATTGTGATTATTTTGACAAACTCGATAAGAGATACACTAGTAAGCTTTATACTCCCGCTTAAAGCTTACGCTTTTGAAGCGGGGGATTGCTTACACTGCGTTAAAAATATTATTCTTTTTTTATGCATTCTTTATTCTTTTAATCGTTAAATCATAAACAAATTGTTAAAAATGTGATAAAATATCTTTAGTAAATAAATATACAAGTAAAGGCAATATTATGAAATTAAAAAATAAATTAAAATTGTCCTTTTGCATTATGATTATCGTGCCGATGATTCTATTCGTCATAGCAGCATTTATAATAATAAAGTGGCAAGCATACAACTATAAACAAGCTTATAACATTGATACAAACGTAGGTTTAGAAACATTTTATTCAAACGGAAACGCCATAAGCAAGATAACGAGTGGAATTTATCAAAGCATGATTGAACAGGCAGAGACAAATCCGGAGAGTTTTTCTGATGAAACAACTTTAAGAGAGTTATCTAGCGAGCTAAAAACTAAGCTTTCTGATTTGGTAGTTCGATGGAACGGCGTTTTGTTATATAACTCCACAAGCTTTTCAAACGATGAGTTAGAAAACTTGATTCCAGAATGTGGCGAGGTTACATATGGAAGTATTTGTGATACTGGCTATTATCAAAGTGAGTACGGCTGCATTGTTAAGACTTTAGGTTTTTGCGATGAAGAGGGAAATGTATATAACGTTTCCATTGTAACGTCTATCTCGCAGGTGGTGCCACAGATTAGAAATTCTTTGACTTTGATGGTATTAGCCATTGCCATAGTGCTTATAATCACAGCGGCTTTGCTGATTTTCTGGATTTATAAATCAATTGTTAGACCGATTAATAAATTAAAGTTGGCAACGAATAATATTAAGGATGGAAATTTTGATTTTAAAATGCCAAAAACGGGAAACGATGAAATTGGTCAGCTTTGTAAAGACTTTGAGGAAATGAGACTCATTTTAAAAGAAAATACTGAAGCGAAGCTGAAATCAGATATTGAAGAAAAAGACCTTATTAGAAACATTTCCCATGACCTAAAGACGCCACTTACAGCCATTAAGGGTTACGTGGAAGGTTTGCAGGACGGCATTGCCGATACTCCTGAAAAGCAGGAGAAATACATTAGAACAATTGCTAATAAAGTTAATGACATGGATAGACTTATTGATGAGTTGTCAATCTATTCAAGGCTAGACACTAACAGGGTTCCATACACATTTGTAAAAATAAGCGCAGGCGACTACTTCAACGATTGCGTGGAGGAGATTAGCGTGGAACTTGATGCCAGCCAGATAGAGTTAGACTATAAATCACATTTGGATAAAACCGTATATGTTTGTGTGGATCCTGAGCAGTTAAAACGAGTGGTGAACAACATTATCAGCAACTCAGAAAAATACATGGTGGAAGGCCGCCAGGGTAAGATTGGAATAGACATTTACGACGAGGGCGAATACGTGCATGTGCAATTTAGCGATAACGGAAAAGGTATCGCAAGTAAAGACCTAGAGCGAATTTTCGAGCGTTTCTACAGAACGGACGACTCAAGAAATTCAAAGCAGGGCGGCAGCGGAATTGGACTTGCCATTGTTAAGAAAATCGTTGAAGACCACAAGGGTATGATTTGGGCAGACAGCGTTGAGGGCCAAGGCACTACAATGCATTTAAAGCTCCCTAAATATAAGAAAAATGAGCTAGCTTGTCAGGGTTGCAAGTAAGTGATTAATTCTATAGCTTGTAAACTTTTTTGTAAAAATACGACATTCACGGAGGTAATTATGAGTAAGATTCTTATTGTTGAAGACGAAGATGCAATTGCAGATATTGAAAAGGATTATTTAGAGCTTAACGGTTTCACAGTAACAGTTTGTTCTGATGGAACTAGCGGTATGGCTGAGGCTCTTGAAAATGACTACGACATTTATATTTTAGATGTTATGTTACCAGGAGTTGATGGTTTTGAGATTTGTAAGACTATCAGAGAGAAGAAGGACACACCAATCATCATGGTTTCTGCAAAGAAGGAAGACATCGATAAGATTCGTGGTCTCGGGGTTGGCGCCGATGACTACATGACAAAGCCTTTCTCACCAAGCGAACTTGTTGCTAGAGTTAAGGCCCACCTTGCAAGATATGAAAGATTGGTAAGCAGCGGCAAGCCAACAAACGATACTATTGAAATCCGTGGTATCAAGATCGACAAGACAGCAAGACGTGTATTTGTAAACGGCGAAGAGAAGGCCTTTACTACAAAGGAATTCGACCTTTTAACATTCCTTGCTGAAAATCCAAACCACGTTTACACAAAGGACGAGCTTTTCAAGGAAATCTGGGATATGGATTCAATCGGCGATATCGCAACAGTTACAGTACATATTAAGAAGATTCGTGAAAAGATTGAGTACGATACATCAAAGCCACAGTACATTGAAACAATCTGGGGCGTCGGCTATAGATTTAAGATGTAATTTGTCTTGCAACGAAGTTGCAAGACCTAACGCCCGCAGATTTGCGAAGCAAATTCTAATGCGGGCTTTCCCAAGAAAACTTGCAATGAAGTTGCAAGACCTAACGCCCGCGGATTGCGAAGCGATTTTAATGCGGGCTTTCCCGTACCTGTCTTTACTGCAAAGCGGAATATGTTAGAGCTATAAAACATAGTTTTATAGCTCTTTTTTAGTGATTGCGGGGGAAATCGGCTTTGTTGCGCGGTGGAATGAGTCATGTTGCGATAGGAATTGCGGGTAAAAGCCAAGAAATTTACTGTTACCTGTAGATATTGGTAAATTTCTGGGTATCGCACGGGAATTAAGCGATTGGGTGAAACTGGAATAGTACGTAGAGGAAGAATTTTTCCAAAAAGGATTATTTTTTGAAAGTAAGATAGTTCAATTTAATTAAGAGATAATCCATTTTGGCAAAAAATCTCCTCTAGGGATTATTAATATGGAGAAAAGCTTAGTAAAAATAGTGGGATTAGTACTTTTGAGTAAAAAACACCTCAAAAGGATTAAAACAAGAATTGTTAAATCGGGAAGGTGTTGACCTAATGGACAGAAAAAGTCCTAAAAGCAGTATCTATGCGGGTTTAGCTATGTCACGATTTAGTAAGTGGGAAAGCTCATAAATGTGCTATAATCAAATTTAGGTTTTATTAGTATTCTTTCGCAATCCGCTTCGCGGCTTGCGAAAGCGCAGAAACACTGAGGTTACTGGAAGCGTTGGTATATAACAAAGCCAGATAAAGCAAACTCAAGAAACTTATAATAGTAATAATAGGGAAAAACAAGGACATTTTATGATAAAGATTATTTATGAGGATAACGAGAAGTTAATTGTGGATAAGAAGGCCGGCCAGCTTTCTCAAAGTGGAAAAGGCATGGAGCCGGATTTGGTTTCCGAGGTGCTAAACTACAGAAAGCGCAAGGGCGAGGAGGTCTACGCTGCCATAATCAATAGGTTGGATAGACCAGTTGCCGGTTTAGTTCTTTTTGCAAAAACTAAAGAAGCGGCTGCAAAATATTCTAAAGAAGTTCAGGACAAAGGCTCTATTAGCAAGGTTTACGAGGCTTATGTCTATGGAAAATTTGATTGTAAAAAAGCGACATTAACAGACTGTTTAATTCACGACAAATTAAACAATACAAGTTCCGTGTGGGAAGGCGACAAGCAGGATGTCAAAGAAATCGGAGATGCCAAGGAAGCTCGCCTAGACTATGAAGTTTTATCCTATGACGAAGCCACAAATCTTACTAAGATTTCTGTGAAGCTCTACACCGGCAGGCACCATCAGATTCGTGTGCAGCTAGCCTCAAGGGGGCACGCAATTATCGGGGATTATAAATATTTTCAAATGGCCAATGAAAAGCTAGGAGGCGAGGCCATCTCCAAGGAAACTTTTGATGGACTTGTAAGAAAATGCAAACTCAGACGTAACACTATAGCCCTTGCGGCAGTTGAGTTAGAGGTGGATGGGCAGAAGTTTAGAACGAAACTAAAATAGTGGGGAAAAGGTACATTTTCCTAATAAAACTATACTTGAATTAGTTATAGAATAATGTTAAACTAGACACCGTATAACTTTATGTAGAAAATTATTACATAAAAAAATATTATGAATAGGAGAAAAGTAGTATGGCTGATGAGAAAAAATTAGTTGAAGCAATTACATCGATGGATGTAGATTTTGCTCAGTGGTATACAGATGTTGTTAAAAAAGCTGAGCTTATGGGTTACTCAAGTGTTAAAGGATGCATGATCTTCAAGCCCGCTGGCTATGCTATTTGGGAGAATATACAGAAAGAACTTGATAGAAGATTCAAGGAAACTGGTGTTGAAAATGTTTACATGCCAATGTTCATTCCTGAAAGTCTTCTTGAGGTTGAAAAGGACCACGTAGAAGGTTTCGCCCCAGAGGTAGCATGGGTTACTTATGGCGGACTTAATCCGTTACAGGAGAGATTATGTGTACGTCCTACATCAGAGACATTATTCTGCGATTTCTACAAGGATGAAATCCAGTCTTATAGAGATTTACCAAAGGTTTACAACCAGTGGTGTTCAGTTGTTAGATGGGAAAAGGAAACAAGACCTTTCCTTCGTTCTAGAGAATTTTTATGGCAGGAAGGCCATACAGCTCATGCAACAGCTGAGCAGGCAGAAGAAAGAACACAGCAGATGTTAAATCTTTACGCAGATTTCTGCGAGCAGGTTCTTGCAATCCCTGTTGTTAAGGGTAGAAAGACAGATAAGGAGAAATTTGCTGGTGCAGAAGCTACATATACTATTGAAGCTTTAATGCATGATGGTAAGGCTCTTCAGTCTGGTACAAGCCATAACTTCGGTGATGGATTTGCTAAGGCATTTGGAATTCAGTATACAGATAAGGATAATAAGCTTAAGTATGTTCATCAGACATCTTGGGGTATGACAACTCGTCTTATCGGCGCAATTATCATGGTTCATGGTGATGATTCAGGTCTTGTATTACCACCAGCAATTGCACCTACACAGGTTGATATTATTCCAATTATGCAGAAGAAGGCAGGTGTGCTTGATAAGGCATTTGAAGTTAAGGAAGCACTTAAGGCTGCTGGTCTTAGAGTTAAGGTTGACGATTCAGATAAGAATCCAGGTTGGAAGTTCTCTGAACAGGAGATGCGTGGAATCCCTGTAAGAGTTGAAATGGGACCTAGAGATATTGAAGCTGGCAAGGCTATTATCGTTCGTCGTGATACTAGAGAGAAGACAGAAGTTGCTATTGAAGATTTGGCTACAGAGATTAAGGCTATTTTAGATAGAATGCAGGTTGAAATGTTAGAAAGAGCTAGAGCTCATAGAGAGGCTCACACTAATGTTGCAACTAATTATGAAGAATTTAAGGAAGTTGTTGCTACAAAGCCAGGTTTTGTTAAGGCTATGTGGTGTGGTGACCAGGCTTGTGAAGACAAGATCAAGGAAGATACAACAGCAACATCAAGATGTATGCCATTTGAACAGGAACACCTTTCAGACGTTTGTGTTTGCTGCGGCAAGCCAGCTAAGAAGATGGTTTACTGGGGAAAAGCATATTAACTGTCATAAGGGGAACCAGCTTTGCTGGTGGAACCTTGTGACTAGTATGACACGAAGTGTCATACATATATGAATAGGTATCTAGTGGGACGAACCCGCTTATTTAACAGGGAAGAGATGACCTTCATCTCTTTCCTGTTTTTTTAGTGTGATTGCAATAATCAGCTGGTTTTGAAGTTGATTTTAATGGCTGATTCTTTTGGAAATCCAAAGTGTTAGTCATATGTATGGAATTTTTACAGTCAATCACTAAAGTTTGCTCTTTTACCTGTAAATTAAAATTGTATTTTAAAAGAACATACGGTCAACTGGATGTTTTTTTGAAACTGATGGTAAGTTAAAATTGTTTTTTATTTATACATACAGGCAATTAAGCGAGAAAAGCAAGATTGATGGTATAAGGCAACTTAAAGGAAATAAGTAGGTTACAGGCATAACAGAGAAATATACTAATTGACGGTATAGTTAGTTTCATGGGGTTGTGTAAAAGTGATTTAACTTGCAGTCAAATAGGATTTTTGAATAGTTTGATCGTATGACTCGCTGAACGGAAGTTTTTAGCTTACGGTCAATAAGAAGATTTCTTGGAATTACCGGTAGCTTGTGAAAGATATTTAAGAACAACGATACAGGTAAATAACTAAAAAAAGAGGATTGCCCGTAACAAGCCTGAAAATCCCCGGTGAGAAACAGAAAAAAGGCTGAAACAACCACGAAACAACCTAGCCAGAAAGAGAAATATGCCCAGATTAAGAGCACAAACACAAACCCCCGTTGATGCAACATCAACGGGGGTTGTATTAATCTCTAGGAATCATACTTAAAAGCGTAGACTTCTCATTAAGTCTAGGGTTTTCAATGCACAAATCTAATAAGTATTCTAATGTTTTTCCAATATCTTTACCTGATAGACCAAACTCTAGTAAGTCATTGCCAGAGATATCAAGCTCTTTAATGGAGAAGCAATCACCTCGATTTATGATATTTGTGGCTATTTTTTTCAAATTCTCATAGTGAGAAATTTTTACAGGATTAGAAATTCCTGTAAGTTCAGAAGCCGCTAGACTTAAGGCTTTTTTAAAATCTAAAGTTAAGAAGAAAAGGTCTCTTCCAAGATGCCTTAATGATTCTCTTATGGAAGGCTCTGTTTCCTGAATGTCCTGTTCACTAGCATCTAAAAGAGTGCCCACTAGCTTAATAGTTATATTATCCATCTTTAAAGTCTTTAGAGTTTTAGTTGCTGCTTCACTTCCAAGGGAAGAGAAGAGAATTGCATATCGCATGCGTAGAAGCAAGTCTTTATCATATTCTTTAGGAAAATATTTCATTGCTGCGAGAGTTCTTCTTGTATGCTTGTTTGTTAATGCCTCGTCTATGTATGGAAGAATTTCCTTAAACAATCCAGTTTTTGAATATAAAAGACATTTTTCTGGGTTGTCAGAAAGGAGAGTTTTTCCAAGTTCAACATGAACTCTTTCCATACTGATTTTCTTAATTGTTGGTGCAAGGTCGTAAATTGCCGCCATTGTTTCATTTTCAATATCAAAACCTAGTTGGGCACTAAAACGAATAGCTCTCATCATTCGAAGAGCGTCCTCGGTGAAGCGATCATGAGCCACGCCAACGCAGCGAATAAGCTTGTTATTAAGGTCAGCAATTCCCCCGTACTCATCCACTAGGCCCTCACTATCGTTGTAGGCCATTGCATTGATGGTGAAGTCGCGGCGACTCAAGTCATCTGTTAATAATACTGAAAATTCAACAGATTCCGGATGTCTGCCATCTTTATATTCTCCATCAATTCTGTAGGTTGTGACTTCGTAGCCGTTCTTATCAATCATGACAGTTACGGTTCCGTGTTCGATACCTGTATCTATAGTTCTTCTAAAGAAAGATTTTACCTGAGTTGGGAGAGCAGAAGTTGTGATGTCCCAGTCTTGGGGTTCCTTATCTAGAAGAGTGTCTCGGACGCAGCCGCCAACCGCGTAGGCAGAATGTCCGTTTTCTTCAATTTTGCTTATTATAAATTTTACGTCCTCTGGAAGTTCTAAGCTGAAAGCTTCCTTATTAAAGTTAGTATCCATATAAACCTCGAAATTAGATTATCTTAGATTTGTCGCTAGGGCGTGCCCGCCCATATTGCATGTGGGTAGTTACAGTGTTACACTCCGTGATGGCGCGCCCGTCCATATCGTTAGCGACACCAAGCACAATCTAAGTCACGCATATTATATCATATAAAAACTTAGATAAAAATCAATATATTAAGCTAAAACTTCACAAATTCCAAGCACTGTGATAAAATTCAAGTGGAGTAGGGTTTGTTTTTGGCGGATTTTCTGCCATTTTTATGAGGGATAATAATATGAAGAGAATGTGCGCAAGACTAATGGCTTTAGGGGTAAGTATTAGTTTATTGTTTACAGGTTCGGCTTGTTCTTTAACTGGAGATGGCAAGTCGTCTAGTACAATTACGCCGGGAAGCTCAATAACACTCGGAAGAGTGGTTAATAAAGTAGATGATATTGTTGAGAAAGAAGACTCAGAGTCTGCAACCTTAGTTGGAGTTTTGACTTATTTGGATACAGCCAATGATATGACCCATATGCTAGATATTGAATCTGGCGTGGAATACGAGGTGCCATATTCTGGCGGTACAGATATAAGAAGCGCCTATGATAAAGTGATAGCCGATTCTTCTATGGAATTAGGCGGGATTTATGACGTTTACATTAATAAGTCAGGCAAGGCTTCAGCCATAATTGGAAATTCTGATGCTTGGGAACGTAACGACGTTTCAAGAATTACAATAGATGAGAATAATCGAAAGATAACAATAGGAGCTTCGGTTCTTTTCTACGAAGAGAACACAGTTGTTCTGTCGGGCGGTGAGAGAATCAATATCGCCAAGATCGTGGACCAGGACAATTTAGTTTTAAGAGGTATTGGAGAGAAGATTTATTCTATAAATGTAACATCAGGTCATGGTTACGTGGAGTTTTCAGGACTAGACGCCTTTGAGGGTGGATATGTCACTATCGGCAAGCAATTATTTTCAGTTACAGAAGGAATGCTTGTAACTTCTCCCGTTGGGACTTATACTGTAGAGATACAGCTAGAAGATGTTTCAGCAACTAAGACTGTTACAGTTAAGAAGGATGAAACTTCTAAGTTGGATTTTAGCGAGTATGTGCCAGAGGCAACCAAGTATGGAACCGTGAATTTTTCAATCACACCGAACAATGCAATACTAAGCATTGACGGAGTGGAGGTGGATTATTCAGAACCTCTATCGCTAGAATATGGAAGACACTATTTGACATTGGCATGCAATCATTACGAGGAGTACACAGAGACTTTCGTGGTGAACTCTTCTTATAAGACCAAGGTCATTGACATGGTGTCTAATGGAACCGGCACAACAACTACCGAAAGTGAAACAACGGTTGATAATACTAGTGGTTATACGGTAAATGTGCAAGCACCGACAGGAGCAGCTCTCTACGTTGACAGCGTATATGTCGGAATTGTACCATGCACTTTTGCAAAATCTTACGGCAATAAGACAATCACACTTAAAAAGTCTGGTTACAAGACCGTAAGCTACACGATTTCTATAACCAACACCACTGGTAATTTAACATATAGCTTCCCAGATATGGAGGAAGCTAGCACAGAATCAGAGACGGAGAGCGCCACAAGTAACTAGCGCCGGCAAGCGCATGGGGCGAGAAATCCCCGAGGGGCCGGCAAGCGCACGGGGCGAGAAACCCCCGAAGGGCCGGCAAGCGTACGGGACGAGACCCCTCGAATGGCCGGCAAGCGCACGTCACTGAATGATTTTGTCCATCCGCAAAGATATGGACATAGATTTTTGGAGGAATTTAAAAATGAGTAAGTTAAGTGTACCTTTTTCACCACCAGATATAACTGATGCTGAAATTAATGCAGTAGTAGAAGTTTTAAAGTCAGGTTGGATTACAACAGGTCCTAAGACTAAGGAATTTGAGAAGAAAATCGCAGAATATGTAGGAGCAGCAAGAGCAGTTTGCCTTAATTCTGCCACAGCAGCCCTTGAACTTGGACTTAGACTTTTTGAAATCGGTGAAGGTGACGAGGTCATCGTTCCTGCTTATACCTACACAGCTTCAGCAAGTGTTGTAGAACACGTAGGAGCTAAGATTGTATTAGTAGATGTAGAGGCTGGAACTTTCCATTTTGACTATGATAAATTAGCAGAAGCTATTACAGATAAGACAAAGGCAATTATTCCAGTAGATTTCGCCGGAACAATGTCAGATTATGAGAAAATATTTGAAATCGTTGAGGCTAAGAAAAACATTTTCAAGCCATCATCAAGTTATCAGAAGGCTCTTGGAAGAATTCTAGTTCTTGCAGATTCAGCTCATGGCTTTGGTGCTGCAGCTAAGTTTAGAGGTAAGCTTGTAAAGAGCGGAAGTATTGCGGATTTAACTGCATTTTCCTTCCACGCAGTAAAGAACTTAACAACAGCAGAAGGTGGAGCACTTTCTTGGAATAGCATTCCAGGAATTGAGGATGAGGATACTTATAAGAAGTTACAGTTATTCTCACTTCATGGACAGAACAAGGACGCCCTTGCTAAGACTAAGGCAGGCGCATGGGAATATGACATCATCGGTACTTACTACAAGTGCAACATGACAGATATCATGGCTGCTATCGGACTTGTACAGTTTGACAGATATCCAGAACTTCTAAAGAGAAGAAGAGATATGATTGAAACTTACAAGAAGGGTATTGAAAGCGATAGAGTTCATATTTTAGAGCATTTTACTGACGACTATCAATCAAGTGGTCACTTAATGATCGTTAGAGTGGACGGCTACGACGTAGAGCAGAGAAACGCCCTTATTACAGCTATGGCTGAAGACGGCGTGTCTACTAATGTTCATTACAAGCCACTTCCAATGCACACAGCTTATAAGAAGTTAGGTTTTGACATTAAAGATTACCCTAATAGTTATGATATGTATAAGAATGAGATAACTTTGCCACTTCATACTAAGTTATCAGATGAAGATTTAGCTTATGTTATTGAGACTTTCAACAAATACGTATAAGGAGTAATAAAAATGATACTTAGACCATGGACCAAACTTCCTAACAAAATGAGAACAAAAGAGGTTTACAAATATTACGTAATCCTTGAAAAGCGTAAAACATGGTTGGTCTTTAAAAGATTAATAGACGTTGTTATCTCATTTATTATGTTAGTTGTGCTTATAATTCCAATGGCATTTATAGCAGTTGCAATCAAGTTAGACTCAAGAGGACCTGTCCTTTTTTTACAAGAAAGAGTGACACAGTATGGTAGAGTTTTTAAGATTTTTAAATTCAGAACTATGGTTGTAAATGCAAGTGAGCTAGGTTCTGCAGTAACTGTAGACAATGACAATAGAATAACTAAGGTGGGTAAATTTCTTAGAAAGTATAGAATGGACGAGTTTCCACAGGTCTTTAACATTCTTGCAGGAGATATGACTCTTATTGGAACAAGACCGGAGGTTGCTAAGTACGTCAAGAGATACACTCCAGAGATGTATGCCACACTTTTATTGCCGGCAGGTCTTACAAGTAGAACAAGCATTGCTTATAAGGATGAAGACAAGATCCTTGGCGAGGTAGATGCAAGTGAGGTAGACGAGGTTTATGTAAATGAAGTGCTACCGGCTAAGATGAAATATAACCTAGAATCAATTAAGAAATTTGGTTTCTTCCAGGAAATGTCAGTGTTGTGGGACACATTTGTTTCAGTGGTAGGAAGCGAGAAACTAACCGTACATAAGTAGAGTTTCGGGTCGCAAGCCCCGAGAGGAAATCTTTATGGGGGTCGCAAGCCCCAAGATGAAATCAGCGTGTGGGCTACAAGCCACGGTTAGCGAGAGGATAATAACGTGTATATCAGTTTATGTGTTATAGCTTATAACGAAGAAGATTATATAAATTCAATACTAGAAGATATAAAGCAGCAAGATTACAATCATCAGGATATGGAGCTGCTTTTGGTGGATTCGGCATCAACAGATAAGACTAGAGAACTTATGCAGGATTTTTTGAATAAAAACGACACTGAGTTTCGAAAGATAAGTTTGCTAGATAATCCTAAGAGAACCCTTCCTTGCGGTTGGAATGTGGCTCTAAAGGCCTATGAGGGCGAGGCTATCTTAAAGGTAGATGCCCATGCTACAATTCCTAAGGATTTTGTTAGTAAAAATGTAGCGCTACTAAAATCAGGTGAGGATGTTTGCGGCGGTAGACGTCCTACAATTATAAAGGATGGAACAAACTGGCAGGATACACTTTTACTTGCCGAGAATTCCATGTTTGGCTCAAGCATTGCTTCCTTTAGAAATAATCCAGGAAAGACCTATGTTAAGTCTATTTTCCATGGCGCTTATAAAAGAAAGGTTTTTGATAAGATTGGCGGTTTTAATGAAAATCTTACAAGAACGGAAGATAATGAAATTCACTATAGAATCAGGAAGGCTGGTTTTAAAATAGCTTTCGATCCTGAAATTGTAAGCTACCAATATATTAGAAGTAGCTTGCCAAAGATGCTAAAACAAAAGCATGCCAATGGCTATTGGATAGGAAAGACTTTAAGAGTTTGTCCGGGATGTCTATCCCTTTATCACTTTGTGCCTTTTGCTTTTGTTATGGCAATTCTAGTTTCAAGTTTGCTATGCATTTTCACAAAGCTAAGTATTATCTATATGCTGACAGGCCTAATGTGGGGAGCATATATAGCTTTGGCTTTGCTAATGGCAGTAATGGCAGTTGTTGGTGCAGATAAAAAGAGCAGACATTTATCGGCAATATTATTACCAGTTTTATTTTTCTTGTTGCATGTTTCCTATGGACTTGGCACTCTAAAGTCGATTTTTAGATAGATTTTTATGAAAATGCATCTTTGAAATCTGAGATTGCTTAATATGAAAATGTATATCGAATTGACAAGTTTGCCTAAAGGGAGTATACATAATAGGTTATTAAATAAGAAAATGTAAGTATTTAAATACATTTAATTGATGTGCCTAGGCACTAAAAAAGAGGTAAGATATGGATGAGAGAAAAAAAGATAGGATGCAGCTTCTTGTAAGAAGATTATTCCTTGTTATAGTTGATGCTATTATTCTTAATGCATCGGTGGGTTTGGCCCTTGTTATGCGTTTTAATATTAGTATTTCAGCTATTGAGCCACAGTATGTGCATTCGTTTTTAGCAAATATTATACCCTACACTTTAGTATCTCTTGTGATTTTTTGGGCTTTCAAGCTCTATCATTCCCTTTGGCAGTATGCAAGTATTGCTGAGGTTTATAAAATCGTAGAGGCCTGTTTTGTAGTTGAATTGGCTCACATTACATTTACATTATTAACAGATACAATGCTTCCACGAAGTGTTTACTTTAACACATTGGTATTCCTTATCGTTGCGGAATCGGCAAGTAGATTCATGTATCGTATGATAAGAACGGTTTTAAACAGAAAGCGTCAGATCGGTGAATATACAAGAATCATGTTAATAGGTGCTGGTGAGTCGGCAAATGTAATTATACGTGAAATTCAGAATTCAAGATATCTTGCTAACTCAGAAGTTATCTGTATCATTGATGATGATAAGGAAAAGATTGGTAGATACATTAGAGGAATTAAGGTAGTTGGTGGTAGAGAGAAGATTGTTGATAGTGCAAGACTCTACGGTATTGACGAAATCATTTTCGCAATCCCAAGTGCAACTGCAGAACAGAAGAAGGAAATTCTTAACATATGTAAGAATACAGACTGTTCACTTAAGACATTACCTGGGGTTTACCAGATGGTGGATGGCGACTTCAATGTTAATTCTATTAGAAATGTTGACGTATTAGATTTACTTGGTCGTGACCCAATCAACGTCGATATTGAGTCCATTATGGGCTATGTAAGTGACAAGGTAATTATGGTTACAGGTGGTGGCGGTTCCATCGGTTCTGAGCTTTGTAGACAGCTTGTAAGCCATGATCCAAAGAAGCTTATTATTTTTGATATTTACGAGAATAATGCTTACGACATTCAGCAGGAATTAAAGCAAAACTATCCAGATGCAGATGTGGAAGTTTTAATAGGTTCAGTTAGAAATACAAGTAGACTTGAAGAAGTCTTTAAAAAATATAGACCAGAAATTATCTATCATGCAGCAGCTCACAAGCATGTACCTCTTATGGAGGACAGCCCTAATGAGGCTGTTAAGAATAACGTAGTGGGTACTTGGAAACTAGCTCAGATGGCAGATAAGTACGGGGTTAAGAGATTTGTAATGATTAGTACAGATAAGGCAGTTAACCCAACTAATGTTATGGGTGCAACTAAGCGAATCTGTGAAATGATTGTTCAGGCATATAACGAAATCTCTAAGACAGAGTTTGTGGCTGTGCGTTTTGGTAACGTGCTTGGTAGTAACGGTTCCGTTATTCCACTATTCAAGCGTCAGATTGAACATGGTGGTCCAGTAACAGTAACACATCCGGATATCATTAGATATTTCATGACAATTCCTGAAGCGGTTTCCCTTGTTTTACAGGCGGGAGCCTACGCTAGAGGCGGCGAAATATTTGTACTTGATATGGGTGAACCAGTTAAGATCGATGACTTAGCTAAGAACCTTATTAGACTTTCCGGTTACACTCTTGGTGTTAACATGGAAATCAAATATACGGGCCTCCGTCCAGGAGAGAAGCTATACGAAGAGCTTCTTATGAAGGAAGAAGGCATGCAGGATACTGATAATAAGTTGATTCACATTGGCAAGCCAATTGAGTTTGATAGAGAGCAACTTTTTAAAGATCTAGAAAGATTAAAAGAGGCATCTTATTCAGAAACTGACGACATTAGAAGTTTGATTAAGGAAGTGGTTCCAACATATCATCCAAAAGAATTTTAAAATAAAATAATCCCTCCAAATTCTGTATGACATAAGGTCAGGTGGCAGAATTTGGAGGATTTTTGTTAGTGTGATAAGAAAAGTGTTAATTTTTTATAAAAATTATAAAATAAATTATATAACCAACTATTTTCCTTGCATATTATTAACAAAAGAGTTATAACCATATTAGACATTTGAAATCCGGATTTTACAAATGAAAACTAGCTAAAAAAGGAGACTTGAATATGGACGAAAAAGTAAAAGAAGCACAAGTGTGGTTAAACAAAACTTATGGTAGTAGAGAAGGATTTGTTAAAGTAGAGGAAAATGGACGTACTGGTAATGCAGTTATGAATGCCTTGGTTCGTGCTCTGCAGATTGAATTACATATGAGTAACATAACAGGTTACTTCGGGGAAGAAACAGCTAAAAATTACAATAGTAAAGCCATAAAAAAGGGAGATAGAGATAGTGACAACAATTTTGTAAAAATTTTACAATATGGTCTTTTTTGTAAGGGTTATAATCCTAGTGCTGTCACAGGATTTTTTGGCGATGGTACCATGGAGGCTGTTACAAAGGTGCAGCTTGATGCTGGATTTAGTGAAGATTATATAACTGAAAGATTGTCAGCTAAGGTATTTAAAGAGATATTATGTTCTGATGCACTAGTATTGGTGCCAGGTGGAGATAGTAAAATTAGACTTATTCAACAGTATCTTAATAGATATTATGGTGGTTATTTTGATATAATACCATGTGATGGTAAGTACAACGCCAACACGAATAAAGCATTAATATATGCCTTCCAGATATCGGCAGGTATGGATGCTTACACGGCTAACGGAAATTTTGGCCCAGCAACACAGGAACTAGCAAAGCAGAATACCCTTACAGTAGGAACAGGTAAAGGGAAGCTTGTAAAACTTGCTAAGTTTGGCTTATACATTAATGGTGTAAGAAAATTCAAAGAAAATTCCTTTGATTGCAGTGATGGTAATAATTTTACTGAAACTTTTGATGAGAGAATGGAAAATGCAGTAAAAGAGTTTCAGAAATTTACGGGCATGTTAAATATAGATGGTGTGGTAGATATCAAGGTTTGGATGTCACTTTTTGTAAGTACAGGATATCCTAAAAGAGATGTGCTTGCTTGTGATGCATCAACACAGATTACGGAAACTAAGGCAAAGAGAATTTATGCCAATGATTTTAGAATAATTGGTAGATATCTCACAGGTTGTACAGCTAATGGCCCTAAGAATCTAACAAGAGAAGAATTGTCTATTTTATTCAATCAAGGACTATCGGTATTTGCTATTTATCAGGATGAAAAGGAGTACTACAATTGTCATCCTGATGAAGAAACAACGGTACATTATTACAATTATGATCAGGGTTATTCTGATGCTAAGAAAGCTGTAGAGGCTGCCGAAGACTTAGGTATTCCTTATGGGGAACCTATATTTTTTGCAGTTGATTATGACTTTAATGATGATCAGACAACAGATATGATAATTCCGCATTTTCGGGGAATTGCTAAGTACATAAGGGACAATGGTCATAAATATACAATTGGATGTTATGGCCCACGTAACATATGCACTCGTATTGGCAACTATGGTTATGCCAAGTATAGTTTTGTAAGTGATATGTCCACAGGATATAGTGGCAATAAAGGCTTTATCTTACCTGATAATTGGGTGTTTGATCAGATACGTGAGTATACGCAAGGTTCGGCTGATGGAGCATTTGCTCTTGATTGTGTAGCAACTTCAGGAAAATATAATGGCTTTAATCACATAATTGATAGACCAGAACAGCAGATTAAACCAAGCAGCAGAGATGTAGCTAATGGATTTTGTGTAGATACATTGAAGTTACTAGGTATTGATGTAGATATTGTTAAGTTCAATGCTGAAACAGAGGTTAGTTTACCTGGTGTGACTGTTAAATATAAGGCTACACAGGGAGAAAGTATATCAATTGGTGATGGCTTTACAAGAGCTAAGTTCGATATCGTGGATGGTAAGATTGAAGATAAAGCATATATTACTGCGACTAAAGGATTTAAAAATGTATCTGAAGATAATTCAATGATGGTAGATGCGTCTGGGATTCTTGATTTTCAGTCAAAAGTACAGTTTATGGTAAATAATGGGTATATTGAAATGGGAGTATCATTGTTAGATGATGGTACGTTTAAATGGTTTATTCTATTTCATAAGAATATGTCTATTGAAGAAGGACTTGAGGAATATGTTGAATTAGGTCTTGAGTTTGAATTTGATGATAGGCTAAGCGAAGCAGAAGTGCAAAAATATAGGAAAATTGAGGAAATAATCGCAACGCAAGAGCAAACGGAGGAAACAATTAAGATGTTTGTGGCTAGTACAGTTATGTGTATTAGTAATGTATTTAACACTGTAGAAAAAGCTGTAAATGAGGCTGGTAAAGTGGTGAAAAAATATCATTTAGCAAATTATTTAATTCTGCTAATAGTAGTGCTAATAATTGTATTTGCTGGAACTCCAGCAGTTGCTGCATTAACTGCATTATTAATTGAGGTGAAATAAAGTGGAATTTAAATTTAAAACAGATAATGAATATTGGAAAAGAAGATTTAATATTATCAATCGCGAAAGTGCGATGATAAAGAGGTTTTTATTAGTAATTATTGCCTTATATTTAGTTGCATACATGTTAACTTTTTTTATAGCAATATTAAAATTGGAAGATGCAATTTTAGGCGAATCACAAAATATGAAAATTATACTTGGAAAACTATTATTATTAGTAGTATTCACATTTTTGGCTATATTTATAACACAAAAATTATTGAAATGTGGAAAAAGATTTAAATTTATAGGGTTGACGAAGCATTTGATGTTGTTACGTTATGGAATAAGTCTAAAGACTATGAATCAATCATATTGTGTTATTACTTTTTCGGATAATAAATTGACTGCTAATTTTTTCAATAAGTGTGTTGAAAAACAATATGATGACATAAAAAAATGTGTTATGGCACATGAGTATATTGTTATCGATGATATATTTATTGATGAGCAATCTTTGATTGATGGAAGTTATGAGCAACTTCAGAATATAGTTGTCTCTAAAATAGAAAGAAAGAGAATATTTAGTAATTTTAATATTTAGTTAAATTGTAAAAATAGAGGAAGCAAGCTTCTAATATAATATTTTATCGTGTGCATATTAATATAAGAACCCCATCCAATTATGCTAGACATAATTGGATGGGGTTCTTGTATGTAATCTTAATTAGAATTTAAATGTATTCTCAAGTGTTTCCCACTTCTGATCCTTATCAGATAAGTTAAGTGGTGTACCATCAGTAAGTGTGTAGCCTGTAGCTTCGCAGTTACCCTTGTATTCGCCAACAAGTTCTGGCCACTCAATGCCAATCGCTGGATCGTTCCAAGCAAGACCGCCCTCATCACCTGGATGATAGAAGTCAGTTACCTTATAGCAGAATTCTGCTACATCTGAAAGTACAAGGAAACCATGAGCAAATCCTTCTGAAATGTAGAACTGCTTCTTATTTTCCTCTGTAAGTTCAACACCATACCACTTACCGTATGTCTTACTATCTTTACGAAGGTCAACAGCAACGTCGAAAACCTTACCCTTAATTACTCTTACAAGCTTGCCCTGTGGGAATTCTTTCTGGAAGTGAAGACCACGAAGAACACCCTTAGTTGAGCATGACTGATTGTCCTGAACAAAAACCATATCAAGACCTTCTTCGTGCATATCGTTCTGATTGTATGTTTCCATGAAATAACCACGGTTGTCACCATGAACTGCTGGTGTGATTACGTGAAGACCTTCAATGCCACCAACATTTTTCTCTACCTTAATCTGTCCCATTATCTTATCCTCTTTCTTAAATTTATTTTTGAAATAAACATAACGAGCTGTAATTCTTTTGAATCATCAGCAAATATCTTATAATTGATCCTTAAGCTCAGTTAAATATCTATGAACTGCATCCTGCCATGTAGGAAGTGGAGTAAAGCCAGCCTTAACAAGCTTAGACTTATCAAGTCTTGAGTTGAAAGGACGAGCAGCCTTGCTTAAACCATATTCTGCAGTTGTAACTGGATTAACCTCAACAGTTCTATCTACATAACCTTCAATGCCAAGTTCCTTAGCCTGCTTGTAGATTTCACATGTGAAGTCATACCATGAAATATATCCACCTTCATTAGTTGCATGGTAGTAACCGTATTTGTCAGTTTCAACCATATCAACAAGGAGTCTTGATAAATCAAGTGTGTAAGTTGGAGTACCAATCTGATCTGCAACAACGCGAACAGAGTCATGTGTTTTACCAACATTTACCATAGTCTTAATAAAGTTCTTACCGTTAAGACCGAAAACCCAAGCGATACGTACGATAAAGTACTTATCAAGAGTTTCAGATACTGCAAGTTCGCCACCGAGCTTAGTTTCACCGTAAACATTAAGAGGAGAATAATCCTTGCAATCAGCTTCCCAAGGTGTTTCACCCTGACCATTAAATACATAGTCAGTACTGATGTAAACCATCTTAGCATCAAGAGCCTTAGCGCAGTTAGCAATATTTTTAGTACCATCTACGTTAATAGCCTTAACTTTAGCCTGCTTATCTTCATCTTCTGCAAGGTCAACAGCTGTCCAAGCAGCACAGTGAATAATTACATCAGGCTTAACTTCATTAAGAGTCTTAGATACAGCATCTGCATCTGTTATATCAAGAGGGCAGTAGCTTGCAGTAGTTACATAAGAACCATCTGCAATACCTGAATATTCAGGAGCGATATCACTACCGATACCTTCGTAGCCCCTCTTAGCTAATTCGTTCATAACGTCGTGGCCTAACTGACCACCAACACCTGTAACAAAAATCTTCATCTATTAGCTTCCTTTCAGTCGTTAATATTGTTAAAGCCCGGACTCTATTGCTAGAGCCAGGCTATTATTTTTATGAAAATGTAAAAGTCAACGCGACTAATTATCTGTTAGCATACATTTTCTCATAGTAGTTCTGATATTCACCAGAAATGATTGTTTCCCACCATTCCTTGTTATCTAAGTACCACTTAATTGTCTTCTTGATACCATCTTCAAACTTAGTTTCTGGTAACCAGCCAAGTTCGTTGTGGATCTTAGTAGGGTCGATAGCGTAACGCATATCATGTCCCTTTCTATCTGTAACATGTGTAATAAGGCTTTCTGGCTTACCAAGTTCCTTACAAATAATCTTAACGATATCGATGTTCTTCATTTCGTTGTGGCCACCAACGTTGTAAACTTCACCAACGCGACCTTTATGAATAATAAGGTCGATAGCGCGGCAGTGATCTTCAACATATAACCAGTCACGAACGTTAAGACCTTCACCATAAACTGGGAGTGGCTTATCATTTAATGCGTTAGCAATCATAAGAGGGATAAGCTTCTCTGGGAAGTGGTATGGTCCGTAGTTGTTAGAACATCTTGAAATAGATACAGGAAGTCCATAAGTTCTGTGGTAAGCAAGTACAAGTAAATCTGCAGCTGCCTTAGATGATGAATATGGGCTTGATGTATGAATTGGAGTTTCTTCTGTGAAGAATAGGTCAGGTCTATCAAGTGGAAGATCACCATAAACTTCATCAGTAGAAACCTGATGATATCTCTTAATACCGTACTTTCTACAAGCATCCATAAGAACTGCTGTACCCTTAATGTTAGTATCAAGGAATACTTCTGGGTTCTCGATAGAACGGTCAACGTGAGATTCAGCAGCAAAGTTAACTACCATATCTGGATGTTCTTCTTCAAAAAGCTTATAAACAGCTTCTCTATCTGTAATTGATTCCTTTACGAATCTGAAATTAGGGTTGTCCATAACTGGAGCAAGTGTAGATAAGTTACCAGCGTATGTTAAGCAATCTAAACATACGATTCTGTAATCTGGGTACTTATTTAACATATGAAAAACGAAATTAGAACCGATAAAACCGGCACCACCTGTAACGATAATTGTCATGAGTTTTCTCCTTTAAAAATAATAATCACACGCCAAAAGGCGCACACATTTACCTTAACTGGTCGAGGTACTTGCCGTCTAAGACGTCCTTTAAGTACTGACCGTACTGATTTTTCTTTAATACTTCATATACTTCTAATACATCATCCTTAGAAATCCAACCATTTAAGTAAGCGATTTCTTCAAGACAAGCAATCTTACGATGCTGATGTGTTTCGATAGTCTTTACGAAGTTAGTAGCATCTACTAATGATTCATGTGTACCTGTATCAAGCCATGTGAAGCCCTGTCCTAAGAGCTCAACATTTAAGCTTTCATTCTCAAGGTAGATTCTATTTAAATCTGTGATTTCAAGTTCGCCTCTTGCTGATGGCTTAAGGTTCTTAGCGTATTCTACAACCTTGTTGTCATAGAAATATAAACCTGTTACACAGTAGTTTGACTTTGGCTTAGCTGGCTTTTCTTCGATTGAAATAGCCTTACCTTCGTTGTTAAATTCAACAATACCAAAACGTTCTGGATCATCAACATAGTAACCAAATACTGTTGCACCCTTACCTTCTTCAGCGTTCTTTACAGCAGCGCTAAGTCTCTTCTTAAGACCATGACCTGCGAAAATGTTATCTCCAAGAACCATTGCAACAGTGTCATTTCCGATGAATTCCTCACCGATAATGAAAGCCTGTGCAAGTCCGTCTGGACTTTCCTGAACAGCGTAAGAAAGTTTAACACCAAACTGATGTCCGTCGCCTAAAAGCTCCTTAAATCTAGGAGTGTCCTGTGGTGTAGAAATAATAAGAATGTCTCTAATACCAGCGTTCATAAGAACTGACATTGGGTAGTAGATCATTGGCTTATCATAAATTGGTAGTAACTGCTTTGAAGTTACCATTGTTAGTGGGTAAAGACGTGTGCCTGAACCACCTGCTAAAATAATACCTTTCATAATTCCTCCATATTGTAATTGCTTTGGCAATTAACATAACTTGTTGTAAGTAAATAACTTTATTAATACTTACATAACATTTATTAAGAATCGATTGTATTATACAGGGTGACGTTACGTAACCGTCAAGGCTTTTTCTGTATTAAATTTAGTACAGAAAGTGACATGTCTTAAAATTCCCACAAAACTGCCTACTTTGTGCATATGAAAATCCCAGATTCCTTGGTGATTTTAAAGCCGGACCCGATTTTGCTAGAAACAAAAGCTTTGAAATCCGAGTATTTATCTAGAAGATATTCATTCTGATTACCGTGGCAGGATAAAATATATTCAATGAGAGGTTCTGCGCTATCAACAAGAAGATAATCATCATAGAGTTTTTTGTCGATTTTCTTCTTATTGAAAAAATGAGACAAAATATCAGCTCCGTTATCAAGTCCAAAATTTTCATAAAGCTTGTCAGAGCTTAGTCTTATTCTATTATCAAAGCTAGTTACTAAATCAGAAATCTCTTTCATATGATTAGAACCATAAGTACTACAAACTAGTTTTCCGCCAGGTTTGAGAATTCGATATATTTCAGCAAGTGCATTTTTTTTCTTGGCCTTTAAATCCAGATAGAAAAGCAAATGATTAGCGATGCATAAATCAAAGCTATTATCTTCAAATGGAATATTTGTAGCGTCGATTTTTTTAAAATGCATTGAAGCAGAAAGAGTTTTCATATTTCTTTTAGCATCTCGAAGCATACCATTTGAAAGGTCTGAAATTGTAATATCGGCACCAGCGGGTATCTTAGTTGTGTTACTTGTCCAAAGAGATCCATTTCCACAACCAAGTTCAAGTACCTTCATATCTGACTTTATATGACATTGCTTGTATATCCATGGAAACCAACCTTCTTTATTATTCGAATACAGATTGTGTAACTTAATTCTTGCAGAAATGTTACTAGCATTAATATATTGAGATTTTAAGCTGGATTCCATATTGGTTAAATGGATAAGATTTAGCATGTGATCCCAGTTGACTTCACCCTTTGAACGTATGGCAGCAGATGTTTCCTTAATGGCACCGGCAACAAGTTGCATTTGGGCAAGTTTATCTTCAATTAGTCGGCTTTGTAATTCTAAAGAATTAAGAAGAATGTGGTAGTCGCTATCTCCGATAGTCATATTTTTAATTTCCTCTAGAGAGAAACCAAGGTATTTTAAAAGTATAATTTGCTGTAATCTTGCAAAATCGGCATCTGTGTAAAGCCTCGATCCATTTTCAATACGACTTGGTTTTAATAATCCTTTCTGATCGTAGAAACGAATTGTTCTAGTTGAAACATTAGCCATTTTGGCGAATTGTCCTGATGTATAGTAGTTTTTATCTTCCATAATTATATCCTCGAAAAGTTTCATAAATTATATAAAAATATTGATTCTGGTTATTAGTTTTAGTATACTACAGTAGTAATATTTTTACAAAAATATGATTATAAAATGGAGGGAAATTTTAAATGAGGAAAAATTTTGTAAAAACGAGTATGATGGCAGCACTTATTATAATAGTGTTAGCAATTGCCAAGAATGTTACTACAGTGGTGGAGGCAAATAATTGTAAAGATACTAGGTATAGATATTATCAAAACAATCGAAATTGTCCACAAAAAACATTATGGACAGAGTCTAGGACAAAAGAAGATTACAGCAGTGCATATATTTATAACGACAGATCAAGTCAGAGAATACCTGTAATTTGGATATATGGTGTAGGAAATGGTGAAAGTGATTGTACTTGGAGAAATGAAGGAGTTCCATATTGTAATGTGGGTGAGCAGAAATTTCTAAAAAACTGGGTTAAGGAGAGGGGTTATAATGAACTAGAATTAAGATTTGAACCCTTAAATCCATATGTAATAGATTATAATTTCTTATGGAGCCCAGATAGTGTTTAGGATGACAAGTAAAATTAAAAAAATTTTGGTTGTATTAACCTTGATGATGATAATAATAGTGTATTCTGTTGTTAAAATGATACCTAAAGTAGAAGAAATGAAAAGTGTTATAAAGGTGGAAAATACAACAGGTGATACTAATGTATATGAAGAGGATATTTATTTGCCACCTGACATATACACTTTTAATGTTGAGTTTTTTGATTTTGATATCAAATCGATTGAAATAGTAAATGAACTACCATATGAAATATTATATGATAATGCCTTAGGTGATGATGATAGAAATTATTTAAAAAATAATTATACAAAGTATGCGATTTTAGATTTATCACTGACATTTAATTATGATTACAACAAAGAATATATTTATAATGATTATGATTCGGATAAAGAATTGTATCTTAATTGTATAAATCTTGAAGATGAGAATAAACATGAAGCTAAGATGGTTTATCCATATGAAAATTCAGGTAGGTCATTATTTAAGTTTGATTTTGAGCAAGGAGAAACAAAAGAAGTAAGTCTTTATTATCCCATATCAGAAAATTTCGATAATTTATATTTAAGTATATCTATTTATGGATGGCAAAATATATTAGAAATTCCAGATGGAAGTGGTGGAATTATACGTGATGGTCTTGCAAAGGTAGATATTACTAATTTGATAAATAAATGATTATTAAGCAAAGTCATCAAAGTTATAAAAGCTTTGATGACTTTATTTGTAAAAATATAGTTTGTAGCTTTATAGGAGTATATATGAAAAATTTATATAGATTTGAGTTTAAAAGACTATTACATTCAATTGGATTTTGGGTTGCATTATGTACAGGAATGATAATATCAATTATAGATATAATATTTAATGGTATACCAATGAGTAAATATGTAGTAGAACCTAGTGAGGCTTTAGAATATACTTTATTTTCACCGATTAAGGTATGTGAAAATTGGATGGGTGCAACATATTATTGGAATGGTAAAATACTGTTATTGATGTTACCATTGCTTGCAACAATGCCTTTTGCATATACATTTTACAAAGATAATGTAAATGGTGTCTATAATTCTATATGTACAAGAATATCGAAAAAATACTATAAAAGATGTAAGTTTATAGTTACATTTTTTAGTGGTGCTTTTGTTACAGGTTTTCCATTTTTGTTTAACTATATGGCATATTTAACATTAATGCCATCAATTAATCCTGAACCAGGAAGTGTTTCTGATCATTTAGGAACTAAGTCTTATTTTGCTGATATTTATTATGAGCATGTAAATGTATATATATTAGTATCCATAATTATGATTGCATTGTTTGGCGGAGCTATGGCAGTAACTGCGCTTTATGCAAGTTTTTATGTAAATAAGATATATACGGTTTATGTATATCCTTGTTTGTTATATATAGGAATGATATGCCTTTGTGACATTTTAGGAATACAAGAATGGGAACCGAATATTTTTTTAGATTCTTCGATAAACTATCAGAGATTAGTTCCTTTTATTGTTGAGTTTATTATTGTTATGCTAGTGGCAATATATGAATTTTTTGTTTCAGGAAGGAATAAAGAAGGTGTTGGATTATAAATTTAAAAAGCATGGAATAAGGATAATGTTATATTTGGTTTTGTTATTGATTAGCCTTATTATGCTTATGTTTACAACAAGTTCTGAAATTATATATGGGAGAAAGATGGGTTATTTAATTTGTGGTTTAGATGTATATAATTTCATGATGATGTACACATATTACAATTTATTTGTAACCATTATAGTTTATATATTTTATGTGTCATTTATTATAAAAAAATGTAGTGATGCGTTTTTAATAGCTCATGGAAGTTATAAAAAGTATTATATATATCTTTTAAAAGTTGCTTTAGTTGATGCGATTATAGTTACCCTTATTGAAGGAGTTGCCACATTTATAAGCACTAGAGTCTATAATTTAAATCAGAATAATTGGACTTTGCTTGTTAGTAAATATAATTATTTAAACGGTAATACGATTGAAATAAATGGACATATTATAATTGTAACTTTTATTATTGCGATTTTTTTATGGAATTTATGGATAAGAATATTTATGAATAGTATTTATTACATTACAAGAAATAAATTGACAACAGTATTTATAGGTATTGGTGTTTATCTTTTTTTTTCTAGAGTTGGGATAATAAATGTACTGCCATATATAACATATGAAGGATGGGAAAATGAAGGTAATATGTATGCATTTATTCCAATGCTTATAGCCTATGTTGTACTTACAGTTTTTTTGTTTTGTTTTAGAACTATTAATAAAAAGGTAAGAATAAATGAAATATTATATAAGAGAAATAAAAAGAGCAAATAAAGAACAGTTTAGAAAATATATCTTTTTATTTGTATTTGTGATTTTTTATAATGTATTTATGCTGAATAAAGTCGAAATACTATCGAATGGCATGCTTGATGTTTTATATAATAATTTTAAAGGCATGCAGTACATAGATGATATTCATGAAAATATAGTTTTAAATGCTTATTGGGTGGCTAATAATCTATTATGGATATTTTGGATATCAAGTTATGTAAATAATCAAATTCATAATAATTGTCAAAAAATTATTAGAGTTGGTAAAAGAAAATGGTATGTTACTCAATTTGTAGTTTTGTTTAACCAAGCTGTAATGTTTATGCTAATACAGGTTTTTGCATGCTTTTTAACTTATGGCTTTTTGTCACATTTTAGTGATGGAAAAAATTATGGATTTATAAGTTGGCAAGGAAATACATTTGATATGGTAATTGCAATATTGTTATTAACAATAACATATTGTGTAATATCCTTTGTACAAAATACACTAAGTGTTCTTTTAGGTGAAAAAATTGCTGTTATTATTACATTTTGCATAACAATAATCACTATATTTGTAAAAAGAGGACATATATATATTGGTAATCTTTTGATGTTTGAGAGAGTTTTGTGCATTAAGAATCAATATTTATTTTTGCTAATGATTGAGCTTGGTATAGGCACTATATGTATATTACTTACAGTTCTTGGAAATGGAAAAAGAGATTACTATGGAAATAGAGGTTAATGATGAAAATAGAAATAAAAAATGTATCAAAAACAATAAATAATAATGAGATATTAAAAAATATAAGTTTGAGTATGGAATCAGGTAATGTTTATGGGTTTGTAGGAATTAATGGTTCTGGAAAAACAATGCTTATGAGAGCTATTTCTGGATTAATATTACCAACGTTTGGAGAGATAACTATAGATAATGAGATTCTGGGTAAAGACATTGATTTCCCAAGAAGTATTGGAGTATTAATAGAAAACCCAGGTCTTATAAATTATTATAATGCCTTTGAAAACATATATGAAATAACATCAATAAAAAGTATAGTGGATAAAAATAGAATTAATGAAGTTCTTTGTGAAGTTGGCCTAGATCCTAATGATAAGAAGAAAGTAAAGAAATTTTCATTAGGAATGAAACAGAAATTGGGGATAGCATTAGCTTTTGTAGAAAATCCTGATTTGATTATATTGGATGAACCATATAATGCGTTAGATTCTAAATCGAGAGAAAAACTCACAAAAATGATTTTAGATGCTAAAAACAGAGGAGCACTTGTAATACTTAGTTGTCATGATCAAAACATTATTAACAATGTGGCTGATCATATAATAGAAATTGAAAATGGTGAAATAATAAATTGTTAGAGGGGTATATATGAAAGGAAACAAAGTTAAAATAATAGCTTTTATTGTTATTGTAGCGATATTGGTTTTATGGGGTATTCGTGTTGGCTATCTTGTTAGAAAATATCCTTCAGCTAAGATGGTAGATGTTTCTATAGAAGATGAACTGGTTTATAAAGATATAGGTTATAAAGTAAAGAATGTGAGAATACTATCATCGAAAGATATAAAAGAATTAATAGAAGAATACAATCTAGATGAATCTAATTATGAAGAAAAAGGAATATTAGTAGATTTAGATGTTAAAAATTATTCGGATGAGACATTTACGGTAAGCCCTGCAAACTATTTGATTGGATTTAATGTTTTTGGAGGCTCTATGAATTTATATGATTATTTTCTGTTAAATGAAGAATTTACAAATTCATCAAGTAAAATAGTGCCAGGAGATACTGCAAATGTAAAAATGTTATTTAGGTATAGTGAAGTACTATTAGGTAATAAGTATAGTAAATTCGAAGATATGGATTGGGGACTTATATTTAGTTTTTACCCTATAAAATATAGAATAAAGTTGGTTTAACTAAGAATTTGAACAGCTCCCTGTCAAGTAGACAGGTCAAATAATTAAAAGTTTTGGCGTCTATCCATTCGGATAGGCGCTATTTTTGGTGAATCTTTATACTTTTGATTCTTTTATTTTCAGGAATTAGATATTTCTTCACTCTTTTTTAATAAAAAGTTTATTGTAAATATTTGATAGCGTGCTATAATCTACTTATGTATAGTTTATATAATTTAACAACTATAAAAATGAATACACAAGAGGAGGAAGAAAAATGAGTGATGCAAATGTAACTAAAGCACAAAAGTATTTAAATGCAATGTTTGGAGCAAATGAGTATTGGGAACACCTTGAAGAAAATGGTAAAACAGGAACAGCCGTGATGCAAGGTATTATTAGAGCGTTTCAAATACAGAATGGTATTATACCAGCAACAGGAACAGTTGGACCATTGACAGTAGAAAAAATGAAAAGTTTACCTAATATTTCAAAAATGGATCCTAATGATGAACCACAAATAAATGTGTGTTTAATTCAATGCGCGTTGTTTTGCAAAGGATATACAGCAGGTGGAATTACTGGAATATATTATAATTCTGGGGTTAAAGCAATTAAAGAAATGCAAGGCGATGCAGGGTTACCAGAAACTGGTGTGATTGATTGGAAAGTATGGTTTGGTTTATTATCATTAAATTGGTTCAAAAAGGTTAGCGGTGGAGATTCTAAGGTAGTTAAGATACAGAGGCAGCTAAATAAAGATTGGTCAGATGTTATAGGTGTTGGACCATGTGATGGAATTATATCTAGACAGACTGCATTATCTTTAATTGGAGCATTACAGGCAGCAGAGGGAGTTACAAAAGAATTAATAATAAATTTGAATTCTTTAAATTTCGGACCAGCAACAACAGCTGCGTTTCCAAAGGTATTACAGGAAAATCAAAACTCATCAGACTTAATTCCATACAATAAATTAGTTC
>NZ_AUJG01000009.1 GCF_000424105.1 Lachnospira multipara ATCC 19207
GAAGGGGCTTTAACCCCTTCTGACACTAGTAAGCTTTATACCCCCGCTTAAAGCTTACGCTTTTGAAGCGGGGGATTGCTTACACTGCGTTCAATAAAATAATGAAAAAAAGAGACCTAATATCGGGATTTTATCTTGATGTTAGGTCTCATTTTGCATTATACTTTTAAGGATTAATTATAGTAGACATTTAAGAAAGGACTAGATTTAGACTAGATTATAGATATGGCAAATAAGGTTATTAATAAGATTAAAGATAGAATGCTTTTGGGTTCGATTTATGACAACATAATGTTAAAGACAAAATATAAGGGGGAGCATCTTTCCTTTAATTACAATGTTATGATGGGGCAAAAGCACAGAATGCTTTATTATAAAAGACTTAAGAAGGAATATTTGGCAAAGGTTAGCGCTAATAGACCTTGGGAAAATTTGGAAAAAAGAGACAACAATGATCAGGTTTGGATTTGTTGGTTTCAGGGCTTAGAGGCAGCGCCAGAGCTAGTTAAGATTTGTGTTGATTCGGTAAAGAAACATTTGCCAGGTAAAAAAATTACAATTATTACTGAGGAGAATTATGGCGATTACGTTGAGATGCCAAGACACATTTTAGAAAAGAAGAAAGAAGGAATTATAAGCTACACTTACTTTTCTGACCTTGTAAGACTTGAGCTTTTGACAAAATACGGCGGATACTGGATTGATTCTACTGTTTTATTGACGGGTTCAAAGTTTGTGGAATTTACAGATAAGATGGATTTCTTTGCTTACTCTTTTTATTATTTTGGCTTTAATCCGGAGATTATGACAATTAATAACTGGTTTATGAAAAGTAAGACAAATAACAATATTTTAAATCTCACAAAGGAGCTTTTATACGCTTATTGGAAGGATTATGATAGGGATTTAAACTACTTTATTAACATGCTTTTTATGACTATGGCGGTGGATTTCTATAAAGAAGAATTTGAAAAAATGCCAATTGTTAGTCAGGTAAATGCCCATGTTCTTGCAAGTTACATGGGCGAGGAATTTGACGAGCTTAAATGGGAGCTTTTAAAGAGCATGACGGATGTTCATAAGCTTAGTAATAAGTTTTCTGAGAAGGAAACTAGCGGGGAGAATACATTTTATAAGAGATTGATGGCTAGAGAGTTGGATTAATAGGGAGGAATTATGCAGAAGAACGTTTTTACACAACCAGAGATTTCCCAGGTTAAGGATTTGACTTTGAAGTTGGCGAAGGCAAACAAGCAGCTATCTAATGAGCATAAGATTAGAAATCAGATGCTTGCAAACATTTCCCACGATTTAAGGGCACCAATGACTGCAATCAGAAATGCAGTTGATTACCTTAATACCTTTGAGGGTGAGGAAATGCCAAGTTCTGAGGAATTTCACTCTATTGTTGCCATGCTTGATAGACGTAGCACAGTTTTGGAAAATTTAATTCAGGACTTGTTCTACCTCACTTCTCTAGATAATCCTTCTCACAGATATAGTTTTGAGAGGGTCAACATGAAGAATTTTCTCAAGGAATATTACATTTATCTCTTGGAGGACAGTCGTTTTAAGACTAGAAAGCTAGAGTATTTAATTGGCTATGACCTTGAAGCCTTCTGTAGCATTGATATAGACACTTTTACCCGTACATTGGACAATTTATTCATAAATGCATTTAAGTACTCAAATGAGGGCGACAGCATTAAATTAGATGCTTATATAAAAAGGAGAAAACTTGTTATTTGCATCGAAGATACAGGGATTGGCATTGCTAAGGAAGATGTAGCAAAGATTTTTGATAGATCTTACACAGTTTCAAATGCAAGAACTCCAGAGTCGGTTACAACAGGTAGCGGACTTGGCCTTGCCATTGTGAAATCCATTATTGAGCATCACAAGGGAAAGGTTTACTGCGAAAGTGAATTAGGGGTTGGAAGTAAGTTTTTTATAGAACTTCCCCTAATTAAGTAGATCTGTGAAATAAAACATATAAGCTTTAGACTTGTAAAAATGGGACATGTATAAATTAAAATACGGATAAAATAAGACCTCTGCAAAATTGCAGGGGTCTTATTTTTATCCTTATCTTATTTAGCTTCAATAAAGCCTAATTTTTTAAGATTTTCTAAGAAACTAATTGTTGCACCTAAGCACTCGTCTTCTGAGACGTCGTACTGTGCTCTTAGATTTAATACTATATCTTCAACCTTTGTATCTTCTTGGATTATATCCCAAATTTCATTAGCTGCGCCTTTTAAAAGAAAGTATTTTCCAGTTTCAAAATCAATCATTGCCTTGTCGCCATCAAGTTCGGCAACCTCAAGCTTTTTTGTCAAATGGATTCTAGTGCTTTTATCCATAAGTTCCTCCTCAAATAAATATGTGAGATCAAAAAAACATAAAATTTTTTCTTATTATATAATACTTTATTTTAAAAAAATGTCAATTTAAAATTGATAAAAAAATTTCATTATAAGTAAATAAAACTAATATTGATATTCCCTGACTATCTTTGAAAATTTGTGAAATTTTTAGATGTATTTTCCAGACATATATGGTAAAATTTTTACACATTATTATATTTTAATGAGGTTTTGATAATGAGAAAGATTAAACGATTATTTGAGCTATGCTTTAACTTTATTTTTAAGAATCATGAGAAGTTAATGACTATTCAGGCAGTTATAGTTTCTGCTTATTATTTTAAATGTATTTATAAGATTCCGGCTAAAAAGCTAGAGGAAAGATTTGGGACGAGAGGCGTGGAATCCCCTGAAAAAGAGGATCTTGAAAATCTTAAGCTTGCAATGCATGTTGGAGATAGAGTTGCTAGAGTTACAACTAAAGCTCCTTGGGAGACTAAGTGCTTGTGCAGAGCTTGGACAGCCCAGTATCTTTTAAAGAAGAGACATGTTCACTCTACGATGTATCTTGGCATTGGCAAGGATGAAACAGGCAAGATGGTGGCTCACGCATGGTTACGATGCGGTCAGGTCTTTGTTACTGGTGGAGATGGTAGCGACTATACTACTGTTGCCAAGTTCTATGTTTAGAAATGAAGTGACTAAACGGATTCCGAATGTCCGCTTTACAAAATAAGACATAAAAAGACAGCCAAGGCAATGTAATGCTTTGGCTGTTTTCTTATATATTAAATAGTATGTTTATTCTCAATCTTAATTTCTCTATCACAGTATTTTAGTACACTTGATCTATGGGTGATGAGAAGGCAAGTTGGTCTTGGGCTAAGTTTTTTGATGCCTTCTAAGACTTTGATTTCAGTCTTTTCATCAAGGGATGAAGTGGCTTCATCTAAAACTAGGAAAGGCGCCTTACGAACTAAGGCTCTTGCGATGGCTACTCGCTGTGCCTGTCCTTCTGAGATACCGTGACCTCTTTCTCCAATAACTGTATCAATGCCCTTTGGAAGCTCGCTTATAAAGCTATCTGCAGCGGCCATTTTAACGGCCTCAAGGATTTCTTCTTCTGTGGCATTATAATTGCCCATTTGGATATTTTCACGGATTGTGCCGCTAAAAAGTGTGTTACCCTGTGGGACGTAGGAAATGAACTCTCTTGTAGAAGCGTTGGCGGGCTCTGATTCATTTTCCTTATTATAAAAAGAAATTAGGCCGCTTGCTTGGTTCATAAAACTCATAATAAGTCTTACAAGAGTTGTTTTACCAATACCTGATTCACCAACGATGGCAACGAATTCGCCAGGCTTGATGTCTAAATTTACATCTTCAAGGACAAAGTCTTTTTCTGTGTAACCAAAGTTTACATTGTCAAGCTTTACACCAACATTTGTTGAGTCAATTTTGTTTGGTAAACGGTCTTCTGTCTTAATGTCCTCAAGCTCAATGATTCGGCCAGCAGAAGTAAAGATAGAAACAATCTTAGGTAGCTGCTGTGCAAGGTTAATGATTGGAGCTTGAACTCTATTAACAAGAGTAAGGAAAATCGACATTGTACCGTATGTAATTGAGTTATTTGATAACTGAATGGCACCAAAGGCAAATGCTGCGATATAGCCAAACTGGAAGGCAAAATTAAGTGCTGATGAGCTGGCAATACCAACCTCGGCACGCTTTAATACCCACTTAAATCTGTTATCACGTAAATTTGTAAGTCTGTCTACTGCTTCATCTTCGATTGTGAAGGCCTTTACAATAAGTAAGTTAGCAAGGCTTTCTTGAACAAAGGAACGATAAGCAGATTCTGATTCTTGCACCTTCTTCTGGTATTTGTGCATTTTCCTAGCAAAAGCATAGCTAATTAAAGCTGATATAGGCGCTAGAATAATGGCAAATATAGCAAGAAGTGGCTCATAATAAAAGAGAGTAAAGAAGGTTGCACAAAGTTCAAAGAAAAGCTCGATGATTGTTGGTATTGTATTGACGATACCGTCTGCAACATTTCCTGCATCACTTGTAAAACGGGTCATTAAATCCCCTGTGTGATATTCTTTTATATCCATCCAATGAGCATGAATAATCTTCTCATAGACTTGCTTTCTTATGCCAAATGAAAAGCGCTCGTTAAGCATTATTGAAACGAGACTATTAGCCACCGTAAAGGCGATGTTTACAAAGATCATAATAAAGTAAATGCCAATAGCCCAGGCAATAATGTTACCACCTGTTGCCGAATCTATAATGGTCTTTGATAAAAGAGCCATAAGTATAGAAAAGACTGTGGCCATAATATTAAAAAACATAACCAAGATGATTCTTGGAATGTAAGGTTTCGAGTATGAAAATAACCAGCTGATGTATTCTTTCTTAGATTTTATCTTTGCTAGTTTTGAAAAAAAATTATTCACTAGTTCCTCCAAGTTAAATGATTTTTAGAAAAAAATAGAAGGGCTTAATTAAAGCCCTTCCAATTATAGTTTCCACTAAGTAAAAAGTCTATAAAAATTTCATAGAAAATTACCAAATCCAACCCTTACCGAAGAAACCATAAATATTGAAACCAGAACAGTTATCTCCACTAACTTCTTCTGCCCAACCTGAAATATCTACGTAATTTCCAGAGTTATTGCAGCTAGTTGTTGGTTGTTCATAGCTGTATCCACGGTCACATGCTGTATCCTTAATCTCAAATTCTTCGATTGCAGGTGTCTTCCAATTCTTCATAATTGAATCTCCTTTACTACGAAGTTAAATATTAAACTTAAGATTCAAAGCTTGCCCAAAGGTTACCATTCTCATCGATTCTAAATGCATCGAAAGATGGCTTAATGCTTTTTCCCTGTGCTGTCTCTACAATTTCAAGTTCTTCTACTCTAGGTGTTATCCAAGTTTTCATAATATAACTTCCTCCTTATTAAAAAACATCACAATTAATGTAGCATAAATACAGTAGTTGTAAAGCTTTCTAACGATTTTGTAAGTTATTAATTAGTCTTCTGCACCTGATGGGAAGCTAACCCAAAGGTTACCATTTTCATCTGTTCTAATAGCATCGAAAGTAGCCTTAATAACCTTACCCTGTGCTGTTTCTGTAATTTCTAATACTTCTAATTCTGGTGTTGTCCAAGTTCTCATTGTAAAATCCTCCGTTTTAAATCTTCTTCATTTTAATTTCATTAAATCATTAATCTAATAATTAGCTAAATCTTATTCTTCAGCTCCTGATGGGAAGCTAGCCCAAAGGTTACCATTTTCATCTGTTCTGATAGCATCGAAAGAAGGCTTAATAACCTTACCCTGTGCTGTTTCTTCAATAGCTAATACTTCTAATTCTGGCTTTGTCCATGTCTTCATAATGAAGTCCCTCCTTTTATTTCTTAATTCTTTTTTATTATATTATGAGATTGGAATTTGTAAAGCAATCTAACAACTTTGTAAGAATTAAATCTTTGTGAAATAAAAAACGAGTTTCGCACAAATGCCCTATTTGTGCGGTTGGAAACTTTGTTAGTTTACAAGGTTTCCAAATTCGGATAGACTAACCAAGCATAGAGTTTCCTGTATTTGGTCACTGTTTATCTGCTCTTTCGCCTCTAGTTCTTTTTTAAAGTTTTCTATTTTTTTCTTATCAAAGTACTCTAAAAGGAAAGGGTTTCCTAAGCTAGATAAAACCTTGCTTTTTAGCTCATGCTTCCAAACCTGATTTACTCTGTAAGCATAATCAGAACTTTGTAAGCCACGTCGATTTACAATATCAAGAATTTCATCTGGCACGATGCCCCTCATATAGTCTCTAACCATGCGGCGCTCCACACCATTTTTAACAAAGCAAGAAGGATCTGCCCTAAAGCAAAAGTCGATTATTCGCTTATCCTTTGCTGGGTCCCTTATAACAAGGCCATAAATAAGGCTAAGACGAGTGTCAAAGAGGCCTAGATGCTGTAGGATTCTAGTATCGTAAACGTAGCGCTCAAACTGCTTTCTAGAGTCCATGTAGCTACCACCCTCTCTAGTGAAATTCTCCTTTATAAGCTGCTTTATCTTGTACTTTTCAATTAAGTCTGCCCTTAGAAAATGTTCATCTATAGCAGAGATATCTAGGAAGAATTTATTCATAAATGTCTTTAAAAAGGTCTTAAGGAAGTATTTTTTAGAGACCTTACGGTAGTTGCAAAAAGCCTTGGCTTCTTTTAGTGCTGTGGCAAATTTACATTTTCTTAAATCCTGATAAACCCTTGATAAAATCTTGCCGTTAGAGATTGTGGAATTGCCGTACTGACCCTTTAACATAACCTTACAGTCATTGGCGCTTGCAAACTCGTAAATCTCGCTAATCCAAGTGTAGTTAACTAGGGATTTGTGAGGAAGTTCAGTTAGCTTAATGGTATTTTCTAAATCTGAGAAGGCAGTTTTTCCCTTACAATCTACAAAGTTTGGCTCAAGATTATCGTAGTATTTTTTGATGATTTTTGGGCCAAAGGATTCGTCATCGATGGCGTATTTGTCACTATCTGCGCTGGCTAGGTAGTCCTTTAGAGGAACAGAGGTGTAGGAATAAAGCTTCTTATCCTCTTTTTTAAGTTCCTTTAAGGCAAGGCAGGCAACAGAGCTAGAATCAAGGCCGGAACTTAAGGTACAGCCTGTATTTTTCTCAGATCTAAGGACTGATTTCACGCAAGTATTTAGAGTACTTACAAAGGCCTCTCTCCAGTCTTCATCACTTTTATACTTTAATTTGTTTTCCTTGGCTTCCTTTGCAGGATTGTAGTAGCTGTGGGACTTGATTTTGCCATTTTTTATGAAAATGTAATGGCCAGCCTCTACGGTATATATGCCCTCATAGGCAGACAAATTAACCTTGTAGATCATGTCTGGATTTGCAAGGGCAGAAGCTAGGCTAATCCACTCTTCGTTTAGCTTATAGCTTTTTTTAGTAGTTTCCTTTGTGGCCGCCTTAATACTATTAAGTAGGGTTCCAAAGTAGATGTAATCCCCATCTAGGGCATAATGTATAGTTCTAGTTGAGGTGTGGTCTGTGTATAGATAGAATTCCTTGCTATCTAGATGGTAAACTGCAAAGCTAAATATACCTAAAACTTTTTTTGGAAAATCTGGACCAAAGCTTAGGTATGCGGCATAGATAAGTTCCTGGTCAGAAATCTTCTCACAAGCTTTTTTGAAAGAATCAGACATTGAATCAGCCACATCTTCTTTGAAAAATTCTGACATATCAGTTACAAGATTTTCCTTTACTAGAGGAATCAATTCTTCCCTATTATCAATCATACAATCTGTGGCAAAGACGATTTGCCTTTTTTCATCATAGTATGGGGAGATGCTGTAGTGATCTTCTTTTGTGAAGTATTGCTCGCCGGAAACAAATACGAATTCTGGATTTGTTCGGGCGTTAATTTTATCGATTTTATAGCCCTGCAGACTTTTAGTCATTGCACTTTTAATGGCCTCTAGGTCTTCTAGGCCACCTGTTGTTTTAATTACGCCGGATATTGCTGCCATAATTTTTTCCTTCCTTTATATCTAATTTTAGCCTAAATCCAGCGTTACTAGATTTAGGCTATTAGGTAAATTTTTTACAATCTAAACATATAATTCAAATCTATAATTCAAATCTATAATTCTATCTTAAAGAAATCCTTTACAATCTCTAACTGCTCTTTTGTACTATCTATATTTTCTGGGCGAGTCATGTGGAGGATGTCTAGTTTAGAGGCAATTTTAAGGCATCTTGAGAAGTCCTTAATATCTGTCTTTAGCTCGCGCATGGCTGGGAATAGGAACCAGTTTGTATAAATAGCTGCTACTTTATCATTACCCTTAATGGCTTCATACTGGACTTTATCAACATCTGCTGAATGGTCAAGGACAATCATGCCAAGGCACTGGGCAGGCTCAGTTGAAAAACCTTCAGTTCTTGAAAGGGCAAATTTATCCTTAGTTTCATCTATGTAACGTAAATCTTCTTCTTTTAGGCCGTTACGTTCAAGGGCATCCCTACAAAGTTTTTGCTGTGGGAAGGCTGGGTAAGCAAGAAGCTTATCCTCTTCTATATTTACAACCACTACGTCGTCTGAGATGAGGCTCGCATTAGTTGTATCAAGGATACGAGTTGTAAGAGTAGATTTTCCACTACCACTAACTCCTGAAATTAAGAGAGCCTTGCCATTAATTCTTACGCAGCTGCAGTGAATTGAGTGCATATCTCTTTGCCAGAATAAAAAGGCAATGCAATAGCCAAGAATAAAAGGGTGAAGATTTTCTTCACTGGCATTTTCTCTTTTATAGGCTGTGATATATTTTCCATCTTTAATTCCAAAGAAGCCCCAGCTATTAGTAAAGTAGCTAAAGTGTCTATCAATCTTTGAAGCTAGTTCTGTGTCTGTAGGCAACTCCTTTAAAACTTCTTCTGGTAACTGCTCATTAGTAATAATAATATCGGCGTCGTCTTTGCTAATTTCATCAATGCTTACACACTGATAAAGCTCAAATTCAGACATTACCTTCTTTCCATAGAGTTTGTAGTAGTACATTTTCCTTTAGCTCCTTTTCTTTATAAAACTCTTAACCTTGTTAGAAATCATCTTAAAGCCATCAGTATTGTGATAAAAAATTATGTAAATAACGGACACAACAAGTCCTATGAAAATGATTTCCACAATTAACTTTGACCATGAATCAATAGTAAATCTATCTAGTAATAGCTTAAGTAAAACACAGCTAGCTAGGGCAATAAGCGCATTTTTAGCAATAGATGTGTAGTAACCTGTAGCACTTTTATCAAAGAAATCCTTAAATAAAACTATTGGTTCATATAAGAAGTAAGATGAAAGTCTTGATATAACTGTTGCAAGTAGAATTCCTGCAAGACCAAGCCAGAGGCCTAAAATTACTGATAAAACAATATTTAGGATGGAACCTGCAAGGGAAACATATTTTGTCTTCATGTAAAGACCTGTGGCATCTCTGTAAACCCAGAAAGGCTGTAGGATACATGAAAGGTATGTATTAAGTGTAATTGCCACTACTGTTAAGAAGTCTAGGGTAAAGTTAGCGCCTAACCAAACTGTGATAAAGTCGTTAATTACAAGGAAGAATCCACAAGTAATAACGCCGCTCATAATAAAGGATAGGGATTGAATACTTACAAAGACTTCGTATCTTTTCTGGCTATTTTCCTTGGCAATAACATTACCGATACTTGCTGTTAATGCTGAGAAAATGATTTGCAAAACGAGAAGTAGCTTCTGACTTATCATAAGATAGTTAGAGTAAAGTCCTGCAATTCCAATACCAACAATCATAGAAATGATGATGTTATCAGTTCCTGTAAATAAGGTGTTACTTAATTTGTAAATTACAACTGATCGCAAATTTTTATAAATACTTTCCCTGTCCTCTTTTGAAAGCTTTTCCTTGTTCTTGATGTAAGGATAGTATTTCTCGGCTTTCCTTGTGGCAATTAGATTTCTAATAAACTGAAGCACAACGCCTATTGCAAGATAGACAATGTAGTTTTGCCATAAAACAAGGGCTAGAATCTGTAAAAATGTTTTTCCAAAGGAAATGTAAATATTAATGGAAGTTAACTCATAATTCTTTTGGTCTGCTGTTAGAATAGTTGTTTTATATACAAAAAGATATGAAATAATTACTCCAGCAAGAGAGAATAGATAGTAAACTTCAAGAAGTGGTATATCTGTTTCTGTCTTTACAATTACACGTAGGAAAGGCACTAAAATAAGGCCAATTACTGTAATTGAAATTGCTATAATTCTATAGACATTACTATAGAAGGTTACAAGTGCGGCTAATTTTTTCTCATCCTTCATAGCAAGAGGCTTGTAAAAAGAATAAGCCATTGCTGTATTAAAGCCTAAATCTGCCATGGATAAAAGGTTTAATACATCCGAAAAAACACTGTTAATACCTAGATATTCTGCACCTAAATATCTAATAAATACGGTTCTTGATACAAAGCTAAGGACCATAGCCACAAATTGAGAAGCAAAACCCCAAGTCATATTTTTAGCAGTTTGTTTTGTTCTACTTTCTTTACTCATAAATCCTCCAAATTACTCATCAGTTCTAGTAAAGTCTAAGCCCATATTCTTATATAGGTCTACGATTGTCTTAGCTTTTGTAGTATCTACGCGAGTTAATTCAATTCTTCTCTTTCGACTTTCCTTATGTGTAAGGCCTTTTGCCCCTCTAACAAGCCAGTAGTAAGGCAAAAGTTCTGGGTGCTTGTTAAGCTTTGGATAGAATTCCTTCATGTAGGAAATTGGTGGGAAGAAGAACCATTTTCCCTTAACCACCTTTGCAATATCCTGGTTTTCTTCCTGCTTAGCAAACTGGCTAAAGAAGCCGTTTTCACCCTTACCATATACACCACAATCAAGCATAAAGTAGAATAAACTTTTTTCTAGACTGTCTAATTCCTTCTTTTCTAACCAGTCATAGGCAAGGCGTCTTGACTGGAATTCGAAGCTTGATAGACCACAAACTTCTAGTTCAGTTTCTAGCTTTTCGTAGTCTAATTTATTCTTAAAATGTTCTAAGTAGACATAGATATCTACTAAATTTCTAATGCCACATCCATTTTCATAAAAATGTTTCGCCATATGAGCAATCATGTAAACATAGAAGTCTTCAATACTAAGTTGGTAACAAGCCTTTGTGCCTTCCTTAAGAGTTGCTCTTTTAACCTGATAATAATCATAGATTTTCTTGTCTACATTTTTATCAAATAGAGCCCAATGAGCCTCAACAATCCAGTGAGGTTCTTTTTTATAAACGTCGTGAATCTTGACAGAATCAATAAGCTCATAACCCATGAACTTAAATAATTCTCTAGATCTATTCATGGTCTGGTCATAGATCATAAGGTCAATGTCCCCCATTTGGCGAAGTACAGACTTTGGATAGATTTCCTTTAAAATTGAACCCTTCATTAGCATATAGTCGACGCTGTAGTTTTCAAGGTTATTGGAAATGTTTTTTACCTGCTGTCTTTGACCTAGGTCAATGAAGGTATCTGTTGCTAGTCTTGCCTTAATTAACTTCTTGTATTTTTCATCAATATCTAGCTTAGTTAAGGGTTCTAGTAAAATGTATTCCATCTGATGTAGACTAGCTAGCTTGCACAAATCCTCAATATTTACGCCTTCATAAACACTTTTAATTTCTTCTTTTTCTAGTGATGATAAAATTAAGTCTCTTAAGAAATCAATGTTGATTGTGTTATTCATGATTAAAGCTCCCCCTCTATTTTTAAATTTCGTTTGTGTACTTTAAGATATAGTCTTTTCTAGTTTCAAAGAATTCTCTTATTGTATCTAGTTCACTAGAATATGCAGAGGATAAAGATCCACTAGAGATAAATCTCTTGTAACTATATTCAGTACCTTTTTCAAGCATGTCTGTGACTGCTGTTATGGCTTCGTTAACATTTTCCTCACTAAAAGTATTATTAGCGAAGTCTTCCATTGTCTGGATAAGCTTAGCTCTAAACTCTTCGTTGTCAATTAAAGACATAAACATCTTATCGTCCTGGAAAGCGTCGAAAAGATAAGAGTTAATAGTTGCGGAAGCAAGTCCGTTTGAGCTTGTATTTTCCATAGTTCCATCTAGTGGAGTATAGATATAGCGCCACTTTCCATCACTATATTCTGTCTCGCCGTCCTCAGAAACTGTTCTCCAAACATACTTTGTATCTGAATCAAGGTAGGCATTAGATAAATATAGATTTGCTGCCATAAACTGAATGTAGCTATCCATATCAATTCTTGCCTCTGCGTAGTCGTAGTTATCTTCATCAGCCATGTCATGCTTTGCAATCCAGCTAACAAGATCTGCGTATTCTTCGCCGTATTCAGAGTGATTACTATTAGATACCTCTCCTGTAGTTGTTGAAACTACTACGTCACTTTCATCTAGAGAATAAGTATCAGCAATATAGCCCTCATCAATAGTTGCTCGTAAGCAGTAAAGTCCCCAGTATTCGCCGTTAATAAAGACGGAAACTGGTGTGAGGCTTAAGCTTGCTACCTTAGTGTCCTCTAAAAGATTAGCAGCTAAGTATTCTCTTATCTTATAAGTGTTATCTGTAAGATTTGTTGTAAGTGTTAGGCTATTATTAGTGCCACCAAAGAATTTATTAAGGCTTGAGCCATCCCAATTTAAATCTGAATCTGAGCTTAAAAGTAAACTTTTTTGAGATGTAGAAACTGAGTAATCATTAATTACGCTAAGCTTAAGATTTCCCTCATAAGTCTTATCCTTACTCTTTTCATAATATTCAACTGTTACGTCCTTTTCATCAGCTGTTAAGAAGTTAGAGTAATCAGAAGCCTGAAGTCCTCTAGCAAGAGCTGATTCATAGCCAGTACCCTTCACATAAATACCATTAAAATAATCTGCAAAATCCTCTGGATTTATTGTGATTGAAAGGCAAGCGTAGTTTTTAACATCAGAGCTTGATTTCTGGCCGATGTAGTAAGTCTGAGTATAGACATTAGATACATTTCCATCAGCATCCACAGCAATAGCTCTAATTACTGTACCCTTACTTGAGCTTGTAGTAACATAAGAATCGTTATTCTGCTCTGCTACTTCTTTAGTAAGAGTAAGGTCTGTTCCACTAGCATTGCTAATCTTAATTTCATCTGTATAAATATTTGACTCTGTAGTTGGAGTCTCACCATTAGTTGTGTAGTAAATTGTCTTACCCTCAGCTGCTTCAAGGTTTAGAGAGATGTCGTTATCATAGTAACCACCATAGACACTAAAGCTTACATCATCAGTGCTTTTAACAATTGTAGCCTTTGAGTTGTTGCCATTTTTTGTCTGGCTCATAATGGCTGTAGATGTAAAGCTTGTATCTGTGTAGCCAAAGCTTTGATCTGCTGTAAGAGTTGGAACTGTTAAATAGCGGCCTCTAGTTCCAAGATAGTTTTCCATTGTATCATCCCCAAGGCTTACAATGTCATGCTCGCCGCTTCCAAGTGCTAGACCTGTTTCTACTACTAAATAGTCCTTAGAATCAAGACTTGTATTATCCTCAAAACTATAAATCTTTTCTCCGTTAAGATATAGAGAAAGATTTGAAAGGTCTGCCTCTGTCTGGTCGTTATTGTAGAGCTCTACATAACCACTAGCACTAACTTCATTTATATATACATTTTCTAAATTCACATTAGAATTAAGGGAAATGTCTGTTGCTGTTTCTAAATTCTCTAGAGTTTTTTCTTCATCCTTTTGGGCCATCTTATCACTAACGATGATAATGGCAAGAATTATGATGATTACAACACTTATTGCAATTATTATCTTATCTCTAGTTTTAAACTTATTCTTTGAAGCCATAATTTCCTCCATTTTTATTTCTAGCTTTTTTGATTAGTCTTATAATTAGCATTACTAAACAAGCAAGTATTGCGCCTATGAGCCCACCAGTTATATTAGTGATAATATCTTCCACTTCAAAATAACCACGGCCTGTGATTAACTGCACGGTTTCGATAGTTCCACTAGTTATAACGCTGTATAGGAAGGGCAATAATAGTTTTCCAATTAAGCCTTCTTTATAATGAGCCACACTAAGAATAAAGCCCCAAGGCATAAAGAGCGCTATATTTAAAATGTAATAAATAGACGCTGTTATAGCACCGACTTCTCCTAAATTTTTTAATAGTAACTTAGTTAATGGGAGCTTTGTTGGGTGACAGATAAATTCAAAAAATGTTTTAATCACCGTCTGGGTAACTTTAGTATCTAAATTTATTGTGCCCCTTGAGCCCTCTTCTCTATTTAAGAAGGTAATGCTAAGCAATACGCAGGCGTAAGCAAGTATTGCAATTATTATTGTTTCATCTAATGCCTTAACCTTTCTAATTTCTCTTTTTGAAAGAAAAAGACATATAGAATGTGTTATCAATGCAAGCCCAAAGACCGCCAAAATTAATAGTCCATATGAAACGCTTTGTGTTTGTTGATCAAATATTAATTTAAATAGCTCGTTATAGCTAATCTGTGTGTAACCATCCATAGATATCCTCCATTTTTAACAAACAGGATTATTTATAGCTTATAAATTTGGTAATTCTGTGTTATTTCTCTGGGCTAGATAGTAAGAATAGAAAGGAATATTTTTCTTTAATTCCTTATATCTCTTCTTTCTAACTAGTATTTGTACTTTATCATAGATTGCTGGATTTTTCTTTAAAAATCCCTTAATCTTTGCTTTTAATCCCTGACCTTCGTTGTCAGACTTAGTTCTCCATTCTCCTGCATTTAGGTGAATTGCATAGTGTCTACCTGTTAGAGTACCGATTTCAAAATACTCCTTAGGGAAGATTACAAAGTCGCCTAAATCCTGGAATTTGTTGTTTAACTTAAAGTCTTTATAGGTCTTTAAAATGTGGTAAGTGTGATAATAATTACTTGTTGGATAACCGTAGGCAATATATTTTCCATCTACAAAATCTAGCTGCTTGCCATTAGGTGTCTTTCCAAAAACAGTGTTATCATACATATCAAGTAAGTCTTTAATATACTTATTGCCTGGCTTTGCACCAATGATGGCAGTTCCTACTGAATCATCAAAGATGAAGTTAATAAAGCAAGGGTAATCAAGTAAATTATCAAAGCTTTTGTTTACTTTAACATCTGTATCAAGATAAATTCCGCCGTATTCGTATACAGCCTTTAATCTATAGTAATCTCCAATGAAGCCTAACTTTCTTTCTTTAAAGGTCTTTCTTACAAAATCATTTTCATCAAAAGAACAATTAGATTCATCCCAACGCATTATCTTATAGCCCTTTAGTTTTTCCCAAGTGTCAAGGCATTCTTTTAAGTCCTTTGGAAGTGGCTTACCGCCAAACCAGCAATAATGTAGAATCTTAGGAATTTTGTTTGTATTATTAGTCATTTGATCCTCCTAAATCTTAGCAGCTGCTTTTAACTAATTAAAAGCAAGTTAATATAAAACTGACTTCTTAATGAATTTTGAATTTGTCTTTAATTTACTATCCTCTTTTGGAACTTCTTTAAGGGGATGTGAATAGCAATCTCTACATATGAAAAGTGCAAATAAAATGTAGATGTACTTTAAGTTCATAAGGGAGTCAATCCAAAATAAATTAGCATAGGCACTTACTACACCAACGAAAAGTACGATGCAATAAGGGTCTTTGTAGCGGTAAATTTTTTTCACAAAGTCTTTTAGGAAGCTAAAGATTATTAAAATGTAGCTAAAAAGACCAGGATAAGCGTAACGGATATATTCGCAAATGTAGTAATTATCTACACTGTATACGTAGGAACCGTTAATCTCGGCACCAAAGGAACGCTTTCTACCAATACCTACAAGTGGGTTTAACCATTTTAATTTAAAAATGTCATAGAGCTGGGCTCTGTAGTTTGAAGACTCTGCCAAGGCTGAATCAGCACCGTAGTTTACAGAAAAGTTTGTTCCAAAGCCTTCATCTATAATACTTGTAATCTGAAGCATAACGTATCTACCAAAGGCCATGTTCTGTGTTAGGAATACCACCACAATCATAATAAGTATGAAAGGTACAAACATTGCCCCAAATCTTCTTTTATGTTCCTTGCTTGAAAAAATAAATAAAGCAAGAAGCTCAAAGAAGAGAATTGAAAGGGTTGAACGTGAGCCGCATAAAAATACATTTACAATAAGAAGAATCAAAAGACCTTTTCTTAAAAGGAAATCAATTCTGTTATTTTTGTAGTCAAAGACTACGAAAGGTGTCATGGTAACAAGCATAAGTCCGTATCCTAGGGAATGGATAGCAGGTCCCATGATTCTGTAACTTCCTGATCTAACAAAGACACCAGTGTAAAGACCCTTAATGGTTTCAAGCTTTGCAAATAAACTCTCGCCAAGTAGGTATTCAATAACGCCCATAATTAGTAGGAAATATATAAATCTTATAATCCATTTGAAAACGTAATCAGCGCCGTATTCTGTCTTTATTAAATAAATCAATGTAAATAAAATCAAAAATTCAATAAAGGGATTAAGAAAGGCACCAATATCTGCACGTAATACCAAAGTGTATAAAGTTACGAAAATGTAGAGCCCAATGAAAATGCTTTGCTTAAGATCCATTACCATTCCTGTAAATCTCTTTACTTCCACTTGCGAGGTGAAAATGATAAATAAGATCACAAAAAGCATAATACGCTGGGCAGTAAAATCTATGACTAGATGAAAGCCGAAGTACTGTGGAAGTACGTATAGGGCAAATAAAAAGAGCCAGGCAATTTTACTATAGAAGTTTTTTTCGTACTTATCTTTTATATATTTACTTTTCATATATTCTCCAATCTTGAAAGTAAATTATTAGTTCTTAATTGCCATCATAAGCTCCACAGGAATTGACTTTCTGCTGTGATAACAATTGTTATATTTAAAGATTAGTGGGATGGTGTTAAAAATTTTCTTATCCCTTAAAATTTCAATTCGTAAATCAGTAGCCTTTATATTTTTCTTTAAAAGGTCGATTTTTTTCAAATCTTTATCACTGGCCTCAACATAAGTTAAAGTCTGTGCATGGCTTTTCTTTAAATCCTCAAGGAACTTAATTCTCTTCTTTAAGTCACGCATCTTATGCATGGTGACGTTGTTAGAATGAAGTCGTCTATGAAGAGTTATGCCATGATAGAAGTAGAGGCCGCCGCGAACGAGAGCCATTTTCCAAAAGAACTCATCATGAGCCCAGCCCTTATACCAGAAGTCCTTGATATCCTCGTAAAAGCTTCTTCTAACAAGCATGCAGCAACCTTCACAGCCAATAAAGATGTTAGTAGAATTAAAGTCTAGCTTTACTAGTTCCTTATTGTTTGTAAAAGTCTTAGTTGCTTCTTTTGATGGTCTAGGGGCATCTGCTGAAGATACAAAGCTATCAAACTCAGAGCAGAGAAGGTCGATATTAGTGTTTGCCTCCATAAGGCTAGTCATGTTCTCCACCTTATCTTCCACCCATAAATCATCCTGATCACAAAAGAAAATGTAGTCGCCAGTTGTAAGGCTTACAGCTTTTAGAAAGTTTGAGGCATAGCCAAGATTTTCTTCATTTTTAACTAGCTTAATTAAATTTTCTAACTTCTTTTCCTTTATGTAATTAGTCACGATTTCAAAAGTCTTATCCTTTGAACCATCATCGCAAATAATGATTTCGTCTACCTTTTTAGTCTGATTGATTACTGATTCTAACTGTTCAATTATAAAGTCGGCTCCGTTATAGGAAGCCATTGCTACTGAAATTTTCATTTTACTAACCTCTCATAAGTCTAGCTAAAACTAAACTTATTAATCCTGCATTATAAGGGTTAATGAAGTTAATGTAAGTCTTTAACTTGCCCTGATAATATGGATTTTTCATGTATTCTGGAAACCAATTCTCAAGATTATAAAAACTATCTCTAATTAGTTTCTTCTTTAATTTCTTATCTGTAACTCGTCCGATTCTGCTTATGTTGCTGCATAGCAAAATCTTAGAGATAAAGTATTCAAGTTCCTTTTTGTATTCTTCATAGAAACCCTTATCTTTATAAAAATCAATAATGTCCTTTAAAACTAGAATTATGTCCCCAGTCTTTTGCTGCGCCTTTAAGGACTTAGAGTTCATGGTAGAACCCACTCTTAAAAAGTAGTGAACAAAAGGGTCTGAGACGTAGTTACTAGTCTTAATAAAAGGAATGGTCTTTATAAAAAATGCAGTGTCCTCGTAAATTAAGCCTTCTGGGAATTTAATGTTATTCTCCTTAAGGATTGAAGCCTTGTAGAGCTTATTCCAAGGGGAAACCTGAGGATTTATAAACATATCTTTATTGTCCTTATGGGCTCTAACTTCACCTCTAGTTTTAAGCTCCTTATAGTCCCCATTCTTATCTTCTATAAAGTGAAAATAACATTCCACATAATCTGCATCATTCTTTATTGCTGACTCATACATGGTCTTAAACATATCCTCTTCCACGAAATCGTCAGAGTCTGCAAAAGCAATGTAATCTCCTGTGGCAAGAGTTATACCTAGGTTTCTTGCAGTGGCTTGACCGCCGTTTTTCTTAGATATAACTTTTACCTTGTCAGGATAGGCCCTCTTATATTCCTCTAGAATTTCTAGGGAATCATCTGTTGAGCCATCATTTATGAAAATGATTTCTATGTCCGTAAGGCTTTGACCTACAAGATGATCGGCACATCGCCTTAGATATTTTGATGTGTTATAAACTGGAACTATGATACTAACCTGCATGTCTTACCTCACTTTTGAATTTAATTTACTTGTTTGCGCTATATTTTAAACCGTAGCCGTATTCCTTACCGTACTTCTTTGTGTTGTACTTGTATTCTCTAGAGTTTACGGCGATGCCATTATAGATAAATCCGCAAATGTCAGCTCCAAGTGGCTCGATAGTTCTAATTACATTTTCTTCCTTATCAAACTTAGTGTGGTTCTCGCGAACAACTAAGACGAAGCTTGTAACGCTATCAGCAAGGGCAAGAGCATCTGCTACTTCGCCAATAGGTGGGAAGTCAATAAAGATAACATCGTAAGTTTCTTTTAAGCTCTCAAGTAAGTTTTTACATTTTTCACTAGATAATAATTCCATAGGGTTTGGAGGAATCTCACCAGCAAATAAAATGTCTAAGTTGTTATTATAGTTAAATAGGTCATAGTCCTTATTAATACCTGCAAGGTACTGGCTTAAGCCCTGACGAGAAGTAGTCTTTAAAACTCTTGAGATACCGCTCTTTCTTAAGTCACCATCAATAAGTAAAACCTTCTTACCAAGGAAAGAATAGCTAATGGCAAGGTTCATAGAGTTAAGGGACTTACCCTCACCTGAATCTGCACTAGTAATGCCATAAATTGGGCACTTCTGATCCTTAGCTGTATATAAAAGTTTAGTTCTAATTGAGTTGTAGGCCTCAGTAATTGTGAAAGTGCTATCCTCATTTAAAACCTTAGGGTTGTAAGAAGTATTCTTAATAACCCCCTTAGCCTCTTCAGTTTCGATTTCAGGTACATCACCAAGGATTGGAATTGTAAACATATCCTCGATTTCGTACTTCTTTCTAATTGTTGTGTTTAGTAAGCCCTTTAAGATAAAGAAGATAAAGGCAAGGATTGCACCAAAGAAGAATCCAAGGATGGCTGTAAATGGCACATTTGTCTGCTGATATGGGCTTGTTGGAAGCTCTGCAGAATCAAGTACCTGCACGCCACCGGCCTTAACTAAAGTTACAATCATATCTGGTGCTAATTCGCCAATTGCGTTGGCGATTTTCTGTGCATTAAGTGGGTTTGAGTCTACAACGTAAACATAGAATACGGCTGTATCTTCAACGGCACTTGTAGAGATAATATTTTTAAAAGTAGATGTTGAGTAATTAAGTCCTGTCTCCTCCTTTAAGGCTTCAAGGAATGTGTTACTCTTTAAAATCTGTGTATAGCTAGAAATGAGGTTCTTTGCCTGATTTACTTCGCTATAAGTAATATTTACAGAAGTATCTGAAGCGTAGTCTGGATCTGAGTATGCGTAAAATGAAATCTTAGCCTGATATACAGAACTACGAGTTGCATAAGCATATCCTCCAAATAAAAGTGCAGCAACTAGGCCACAAAATACCATGTAAGTGAGATTCTTCTTAATAATCCAAAGAATCTTTTCTAAATGAAAGTTAGCTACAATAATCTTAAACATAAATCTTTCCTTTCTTAATAGTTTCCTTTCCTATAGACTTTCTTCTAATCTAGCTAGGTAATCTTCTAATCTTGCAATTACTTTATCTTTACTTGAAACGTATTTGTCAAACTTGTGTGTCTTTGCTTTATTTATGAGTGAGACAAGGTCGTCCCCCTCTTCATAGATGAAGCAGAAATTCTTTTTTGAAAATGCTTTCGCAATCTCTATCTGGTGATCATCCACATGTTCTTTAAACTTCGCTAGTCTTGGGGCTACAATTATAGGCTTGTCCTTATTAATGGCCTTTAAAATTGTTCCCACCCCGCTGTGACTAATTATCAAGGAAGCCTCCTCCATCTTTTTAGTAAATTCTTCATTTGAAAGAAAGTCTAAATACTGGTAATTTCTTGGCTTATAATCGCTGTTTCCAACTTGAGCAAATATTTCCTCTTTTATAAGGCCCTCTTCTTTTAAGTCATCTACAAGTTTTAATAGTCTGTTAAATTGGAACTTCTGAGTTCCTAGTGAAATAAATATCATAAAAGTCTCCTAAAAGATTCCACCAATATATTCAGCCTCTGGGAAAAATTCTTTGCATTCCTCCCACTGCACACAGAATAAATCAGCTTTCTTTTTCATTAACTTTCCTGTAAGAGAGGCAGAATCAACTCTTGCAAAGGATTCAATATAGATTACCTTTGCTCCAAGTCTTTTTGCCACCACACAAAAAGGATAGGTCATTAGGGCACCTGTTGAAATTACAACATCGGGTCTTTCCTTTTTTAGGATTTTCCTTGCCTTTAAAAATAGTTTTATAAAGGCAGGGATAAAATCCTTTTGTTTTCTATTTATCTGTGGCACTTTTATGCATTTGTCTCCCCAAAGGGTCTTCTCCTGGCCACCTTCTTCAGTTACTAAAAAAGAGTCATACTTTTTTGCAATTGGATACAGACAAGATATTTCTTCTAAATGTCCTCCCGAAGAGGCTAAAAAAGCAATCTTCATAATGTCTCCTTTAATATGCGTCATTTCTACCTATTACTGCCACAAAGGTCTTTAGTAAGATCTTTAGGTCAAGAGATGGTGTCCAATTGTCAATGTATTCCACATCTAAGTTAACTACTTCTTCAAAGTCTGTGATTTTACTACGGCCATTTACTTGCCAGTTTCCCGTAATACCTGGCCAAATAACAAGTCGCTTCCAGTGTCTTTGAGTGTAGTTGCTCACTTCATCCACTGTGGGAGGCCTAGTACCCACCAAACTCATATCACCCTTTAAAACATTAAATAACTGTGGTAGCTCATCAATACTTGTCTTTCTTATAAAACGTCCAACCTTTGTGATTCGTGGATCATCACTCATTTTAAACATAAGGTTGTTTTTCATTTGATTATTTTTTAACAAATCTTTCTTCTTTGCTTCGGCATCGTTACACATGCTTCGAAGTTTATACATATCAAAGATTCGTCCATTTTTACCAACTCTTCTTTGCTTAAAGAAAACTGGTCCCTTTGAATCAAGTTTTATTGCAATAGCTGCAACTAAAACAATTGGGGAAGTTACAACGATAAGAATCGAACTAACTATAATATCAAATAATCTTTTTAAGAATTTTGTAGACATACTAAGAGGTACTGCGTGATATGTCATAACAGGATACTTTCCGATACTACTTACGTAGCGCTGAATACTGTTAGATTTATATACATTAAGGATAAGTCTTGTAGTAACTCCCATTACATTACATATATCCATAATGTTCTGAATTGTAGCAATATCTTTCTCGTGCTTACTCATTATAAAAATTTGGTCAATATTGTTATTCTGAATGATTTCAACTAAATCATCTATGTTTCCAAGATAGTTGGCATCTTTTCCCTGCTCCCTGTCAAAGGAAAGAAAGCCTACGATTTCAGCATTGAAATTACTTCTATGCATACAATGGATGAAATCCTTATAATCTCTCTTGTTTCCAATCATGATAGAACGTTGTGATAGCAAATGAGTCTTTGTAACTAAGTATCTATTAAACATTGCATTAATTAAGAGCAATATAAAATAAATAATGACAAAGTAGAATAGCTGGAATGCATTATCATAAATTCTTCTATCATGTGTAAGGTAAGGTAGCAATACATTTACAGCTAAACTTAAAAGATAGGATCTTGTAACAAATAATACAAATCTATCTCTGTAAAAGAAGGTTGTAACATTATATGCCCTTGTGTCCTTGTTAGTCATTATATAAATAATGACGATACCTAAACAAACTGCCCATAGATCTGAAAATAGACTTGCTTCATCTAGGTAATAATGGTTAATTATTGCAGCAATATAGTAGGAAAAAATTCCTAGCAATATGTCTGTCAACATGTAAACAAAGTTGGTGTTAGCTCCACCATTTCGTCGGTACATGCTTTTACCGACTATTTTCCCTAATTTAGCACCCATAGAGTCTCCCGTCCTCACTATTTAAAAATAAATTGATTTTAGAAAAAATCAGATATGATTTTAACACTATATTGCAATTCTTTTCAATAGTTTCCAATGAGGTTTTAAATATAAATTTTAGTATTTTATTGACATTATACTGTCACTGCTTTCTGTATCTATAAAAGATATAGTAAGGCTTAATTTTCCCGCATTAAATGCATTGGAATATTCTTCTTTAGTTATGGCCTGATAGCTATCATTTATACCTACTCTTATGTACTTTGCTCCCTCTGGTACTTCAAAGGTGTTGTTCTTGTAACCGTAGTCACTATTGTTTGTTTCTATGACATTCATATTTTCATCGTAAAAATGTACATAGTGTATCTTTGTTGTTGCATATCCATCAGTGGAATTAAGATTTAAACTGATATAGTTAACATTTTCAGAAATCTCAATTCCTGTAGCTTGATTTCCTGTAACAATGGTGCCCCAGTACTTATCTTCCACTAGTTCACCCGTAGTTTGATTTAGTCGCATCCAGAGGAAATTCTCCATGCTATCCAAGCAGTAGCTATTAGTTGCCATGTAAACGCTAGGATTTATTAGGGCTTCAATAATGTCTGTCCTTGAACTTTCTAAATCTTTTCTATTAATTATTGCATAGTCATTCATGGAACCATTGTCCCAGTAAATGCACTTAATACCGTGATTGGCGGCATTGGCTACATAGTTTGAAGCATGAATATCTCTATATTTTACAGGCTTAAAGCTTTTATTAGAGCTTCCAAACTCTCCAATAATTATTGGAAGCTCATATTTTTTAGAGTATTCTTCTAAGTTAGCAAAGAAGCTATCAATCTCATCTGTGTAAACCGTTGAGTAATCATGAACCGTAAGGATTAATCTATCCTCTGCACTATCCTCTGGCACAACAAAGCTTTCAAGGTAATTAGTTTCCGCTCCATCAAGAAGGGTTGGAATCATAAGAAGTCTGTCGGTGTTATTGCCTCCAGTCTCTCTTACTGTGTCTACAAAAATCTGATTTAGTTTATTAACCTGTTGTGCAGCCTTGGTGCTATAATTCCAGCTTTGCTCTAAATTGTCCACTTCGTTGTAGCTCTCAAAAATCAAGTGCTCATCGTAATCTTTAAAGTAGTTTGCAATTTCACTCCAAAGCATGGCAGCGTTTGCGTATACATTTTCCATCTCCTCATCACTGACGCCGGCATAGATAAGCTCCTGCTCGTGGTGAGTATCAAGAATCACATAAAGACCATCCTCAAGGGCATAGTCCACAACTGTTTGCACGCGGTCAAGCCACTCTTCATAAACTTTCAGGTTTCCATTAGAATCCACATAGGTGTTGTTATACCAGGTCACGGGAATTCTTATGGTGTTAAAGCCGGACTCCTTCACGTAGTCAATTAGGTCCTTTGAAACTGTAGGGTTTCCCCAAGAAGTTTCCTGCTCTAGATTAGCGCTTTCGCCTCTATCTCCGTAGTGTGAATCAAGGGAATTACCAAGATTCCAGCCTACATTCATTGAGGCAACAAAGTCTGTTGCAGATAAATCCGACATGTTAGTGTTGTGCTCATATTTTGTAAAGAGGCTTAAGTCTATGGTCACATTTTCCTTAAAGAGTTTTTCAAAAAATGTGTAACCCTCCGTGTCGTTTGCACTAACACTTACAGCAATATAGTTTGTAGACTCGCTAGGAGTAAAAAACTCACCGTTCTCAAAGGAGTTGCTTTGTAAATAGTTGCCTTCGCTGTCAAACTCGCTAATTTGCATTGTAAGATAGTGGTTTGAAAGGCTGATGAGGTATTTGCTGTTGCTGGCCTCTAGATTTAGGTAGTATTTAACTCTTAAAGAGCTTGATTCTACCGCGATACCTTCTTTATAAAAACGACCGGATTCGTAATTGTCAAAGTCTGTGAAGTCAAAATCTGATAGAGATACATTTTCAAGGGTCTCATATCTAAAGCTATCACTAAAATCAATGACTAGGCCGTCCTTTAGTAAGTCAAGACAGTCACTGCCCCAATCGCTGGATCTTAAAATTATGCCAATATAGGCGCATTCTGGGTTCTTTGCCTTGTAACTACTAAGGTTTTTATAGTTTCCTGCGTAATCAAGCCATTTGCCGTTTTCGTCGTATTCGCTGATTTCTATGTTAACCCTGTAGTCGTTAACATTTACGCAATAGGTCTTGTCTGCATCGATTCTGTAAAAATCTCTAGTGCAATAGCTACCGCTATCAGAAGAATAGGAACCGCCCCAAGATAGGTAATAGCCGACTCTATAGTTACTATAATTTGAAAGGGAACCAGAACTTATATATGTGGAAAGTTTGGAATCATCCTCTGAAATGTCATTTAGATTGTTGATTTGTTCTAAATTGATGGAGGAAGTAAGTTGCTCCTCTAGGCTTTCTTTAGTGTTTGTAACCAGCTCTCCACTTTCGTATTCATAAAGGGAGAAGCTAACTTTATCTGTGTCCTCGTTTAAGGAAAATATATCGTGATCCCCTAAATCTGTGGACTTGATAAACAAATTATCTTCTGTATATTCATTAATTATTAGGCGCAGGGCACTGTTAATACTGATTCGATAAGAACTTGAATCAATACGGTAAAGGGCCTTAATGCATAGGTAATTATTATCTTTATTAAAATGTATCTGATCATCAACGATACCAGAACTAAAATCAGATTTAGAAAGGCTTATAGTGGTTTCGCCTCTGTAATCTTTAACCTCTAGTTTGCTATCTTTATTTGTAAATATTAATGTCCTAATAACTATTAATAATAAAATGACTGCAATTGATGCAATCCCTATTATTAGAGTTGGTTTTTTTAGTCTCATTTAACTAGCTCCTCTAAAAGATTTCGCTAATTATTTTACTGTATATAGCTATAAAATAAAAGAATTTTTTTAATAAAGAAAATTTATATTTAGCTATGTCATTGATACATTTTCATAAAGATGATAAAATTTTAAATTGCAAAGACAAAAATAAAGTTGGAGGATTTTATGGGAGAGTATGTTTTAAGTTGCTGTTCTACAGCGGACGTTAATAATGAGTGGTATAAAAATCGCGACATAAATAAAATTTACTTTCACTTAAGTGTAGGTGGAGATGAATATGATGACAACATTGGTGTAACTATTACTCAGGAAGATTTGTTTAAGAGAATGTTAAAGGGCGAGGAAGCTCATTCTTCTCAGGTTAATGTTTCAGAATATACAGAGTATTTCGAAAAATTCTTAAAGGAAGGCAAGGACATTTTACATGTTACTTTAACTTCTGGTATCTCAGGTACAATTAACTCAGCTAGAATTGCTGCAGATGAATTATCTGAGAGCTATCCTGATAGAAAGATTTACATTGTAGATTCTTTCGGAGCTTCAGCAGGTTATGGTTTACTTATGGATAAGCTTGCTGACCTTAGAGATGAGGGTAAGACTATTGATGAAGTTAAGGATTTTGCTCTTGCTAATAGACTTAAGCTTCAGAGCTGGTTCTTCTCAAACGACCTTACTTTCTTTATTAAGGGTGGCAGAATTTCTAAGGCTTCAGGTACTATTGGAAATATGCTTAACATCTGTCCTTTCATGGAAGTTGCAAAGGATGGTACACTTCAGGTTAGAGAGAAGATCAGAACTAAGAAAAAGGTTATTAAGAGAATGGTTTCTAAGATTGAAGAGACTGCCGAAAATGGCCTTGATTATTCAGGTAAAATCTGGATTAGTACAAGTGATATGCAGTCAGCTCTTGAAACAAAGGCTGCAATCGAGGAGAAGTTTACTAAAGTAAGTGAAATTCAGATTAGCCTAATTGGTGGAACAATCGGCGTTCACACAGGCCCTGGTACAGTTGCTGTATTCTTCTGGGGTTCTGAGAGAGTTTAGAATTTAGAAATTATTAAATTTAAAAAGCCTGTAGGGACTTGTAGTTGCAAATCCTTACAGGCTTATTTTTATTTACTTTAGTAGAGCTTGTTCTCCCATTTTCCACGGATTAATCTTACAAGGAAAATGATTCCTCGAACTGTAAGTTCTGTTGCCATGGCAATCCAAACGCCCCTTAGGCCAAGAGGCTTTACAAGCATGATGGATAGTGGAACTCTTACGCACCACAAGCTAAATAGGCACATAAGGCTTGGGGCAAGGGTATCGCCGGCACCTCTAAAGACACCGGAAGCTACAATACTTACAGCAAAGAAAGGTTCTGCGAAGGCTTCAATTCTAAGCACTGTTACGCCAAGGGCCTTAATTGCTGGGTCTGGGGTTAGGATTCCAATCATTATTGGAGCAAGGAAGTACATTAAAATACCAGTTAAGGTCATGATAATTACGCCTGTTCCAATGGCAATATAGCCAAGTTTCTTGGTTTGATCATTTCTTCCAGCACCGATGGACTGGCCAATGATTGTCGTAGCTGCGGACTGCACACCATAACCTGGCATGTAGCAAAGAGCCTCTGCTGTAACTGCAAAGGAATTGGCTGCCACCGAGATGGAACCTAGTGGAGCAATAATTCTTGTAACTGCCACGGATGCGCCGCTTGTGATTCCTCTTTCACAGGCAAGTGGAAGGGAAATTTTAAAGGCTTTCTTAATGTCAGCTAGCTGAATCTTTAACTTCTCATCCTTTCTTAGATGGAGAATGTCTGACTTAGCAAACATGTAGTAAATTAAAAATGCAGTAACTACTACGTAAGATACGCCTGTACCTAGAGCTGCACCAGCAACTCCAAGGCCTGCACCATAAATCTTTAGCTTTAAGCCAAGGATGTTATAAGTTGCAGTTGGGAAAATGAATATGAAGTTAAATATCATATCCAAAATAAACATTAATGTGTCACAGATGCTAGGGATCTTCATATTGCCGCTAGCCTGTATCATGGCACAGGTGATGTAGTTAATCATAAACACCGGAATAAATGCGCCATATACTAATAAGTAAAGTGTTGCGTTGTGTCTTATCTCTTCTGCTCCACCAAGCCATCCTGGCAAATAGAAGGAAATTGACATAACAAGAGCCATTAGAAGAAGGGCAATAAGCATATCAATAATTACGCCGGTCTTCATAAGATTTCTTGCTCGTTTGTTGTCTTTTGCACCGATAGAGTGAGCCATTTGCACACTAAAACCTTCAACTAGGGAAATCATAATTCCACCAATAACCCATGTACTTGAAGAAACCAAGCCAATTGAGGCAGAATCATTAGCACCGAGTCGCCCTACCATTGATGCATCTATATATTGCATTACAATAGATGAAATCTGGGCTAAAATAGCAGGTCCGGAAAGCTTAAGGATTAGTTGTACGCGCTGGTTAAAGCTTAAAGGTTCACCATCTCGTAGTGCTCTTAAGTAATCTTTTTTCATTTTCCTACTCCTTACGGAACATATATAAAGTGAGAATTCATGCTAGCACAAATTCTCACTGTAGTCCATTAATTATATATTAAATTTTACTTTTGTCTAGTGCTTTTGAAAATGTATTGTTAGTTTGAGTGCAGTGCCACTGCGTTCATGAGGAAGTAGCGAAGCGGTTTCCGAATGTCCGCTTTACAGCTTTGTCTACTTTCTATAGACAATCTTATTCTTGCCGTGAGTTTTGGCGCTATATAATAGGTCATCAACTCCCTTTAGGCAGCTATTCATGTCATTAAATTTATGACAGGCTACAAGTCCTATACTTACAGTTGTTATAAGGTCTGGAGCATTCTTCCACTTAGTATTTTCAAGACTTGTTCTTATGCTTTCTGCTTTTAAATAAGCTTGCTCAAAATTCTTTGCTCTATAAAGACACATGAATTCTTCTCCACCATATCTAGAGGCTAATTCTCCTTCTTCTTCTAGAATGTTATTCTTTAGCTTGTTAGAAAAATCCACAAGTACCTTATCTCCAAATAGGTGTCCGTAAGTATCATTTATAATTTTAAAATTATCTAAATCATACATTGCTATGTAAAAGTCCTTCTTATCAAGGGATAACTTAGGACTTATATTATCGTTTATATTAGTGTCTTGATTAGATTTAGAAGATTCATTTGCATATAAATTAAATAAAACATCGTAGAGATGACGTCTATTATATAGGCCTGATAATTCGTCTTTAATGCTCATTAGCTGTAGTTGTTCTAGCAGTTTATTACTCTTTATATGTTCCTGTCTATAAGCGTTTAAGGACATTAGTGTTAAGAAAAATATAGCTATACCCGCAGAAGCTAGTCCTATTGCATTGTCTAAATATCTTGCGCTTAAAGAAAGAACTGAAGTATTTAAATAATTGCCGTTATCGACGTAGGGTAACCATAAAATACTTATATGTATTATAAGAGTAATAATAAGACAGACAATACTTTGAACGCCTTCCAATAAAAGGGCAATTAAGAAAAAACTAGTCAACATATAAAGCGGAGATCCAGAGTCGATTCCACCACAAGTTAAGTATATAAAAGGAATTAAAATACAACATAATATGTAGGTGTATATTAATTTACCTAAAGCTATTTTATTATAGTGGATGGTTAAATATCCCACCCCTGCCATTATTATAAAAGACATAAATACAACAAGATTTGCAATAAGGCCGGAATCTTCTACGAAAGTGATGATAGATGAAAATAATGTTAAAAATGAACTGATAAAAACAACATTAATATATATTCTATCATCTAAATCAGAATGCCTATTGTAAAAATCTTTTAAGATCTTCTTAATATCCATATGAGCATATCCTTATTGTAAACAAATTTTTTATTAATTAGATTATATCACATTAGGTTTTTATTATAAAGAAAAAGGACTAGGAAACTATTAGATTATTCCTAATAATTCCCTAGTCATCTCTTTTATTGTTAGAAACTTCTGAGTCTGTTTATATATTTTTAATGTTGATTAGTCGATTGTATCAATGACATCAAGACTATGTGTCTCGTTCATCTGCTTACACATTTCAATGAACTTCTCAAGTGGAACATTGTTAAGCTTCTTGTTAGTACCTCTGATGTTGATAGATACTGTTCTTTCAGCAACTTCCTTATCACCAATAACGATGATATATGGATCCTTGTAGTTCTTGAATGTCTTAATCTTAGAATTCATGTTGTTATCTGAGTAGTTAGCTTCTACTCTAACGCCAGCCTTATCAAGTAAGTCAGCAACTTCCTTAGCATATTCGTTATGCTCTGGTAAAATAGGAACAACACCTACCTGGTATGGTGATAACCAGAATGGGAATGCACCTTTGAAGTTTTCTGTAATAATACCGAAGAATCTTTCGAATGAACCAAAGATAGCTCTATGTAATACTACAGGCTGCTTCATTGAACCATCAGCTGCAACATACTTAAGTTCGAAGTTCTTTGGAAGCTGGAAGTCAAGCTGGATTGTACCAGTCTGCCATTCTCTACCAAGGCAATCCTTCATCTTTAAGTCAATCTTAGGACCGTAGAATGCGCCATCACCTTCGTTGATTTCGTATCCGCCTTCGCCAAACATTTCATTTAATACGTTCTTTAAGCTTTCTTCAGCCTTGTTCCATACATTGATATCACCCATGAAATCTTCTGGTCTTGTAGATAATTCTACTCTGTATGTTAAACCGAATGTATTATAAATGTCGTTAGCAATTGACATGATGTTCTTGATTTCTGAACCAATCTGATCTTCTGTTACAAATAAATGGCAGTCATCCTGACGGAATAACTGAACTCTAAATAAACCATTTAACTGACCAGACTTTTCCTTACGGTGTACAAGGTCTGTTTCGTTGTAACGGATTGGAAGATCCTTGTATGAATGCTGCTTTCTTCTATAAACCATCATAGCGTTAGGACAGTTCATTGGCTTAAGAGCAAACTTAAAGATATCATCTGGATCTGTATCGTCATCTGCTTCTTCATTGTACATAAGGAACATGTTGTTCTTATAATGAGCCCAGTGACCTGATGTCTTCCAAAGTACTGTAGAGTTAACTACAGGAGCTGCGATTTCTTCGTAACCCTTCTTATCATGGATGCCTCTCCAGTAATCAAGTAAGGCATTAAACATCTTCCATCCTCTTGGTAACCAGTAAGGCATACCAGGAGCTGTCTCATCAAACATAAATAAATCAAGAGCTGGACCAATCTTCTTATGGTCTCTTTCAAGAGCTTCCTGAATTAACTTCTTGTGTTCCTTAAGCTGCTGCTTGTCTGGGAATGCGTAAACATAGATTCTCTGAAGCATATCTCTATGTTCGTCACCTCTCCAGTAAGCACCTGAAACTGACTTGATTTCAAAGGATGCTGACAATAATTCCTGTGCGTTAGGTACGTGTGGTCCACGACATAAATCATAGAAATCATCACCTGTGTTATATACTGTAATCTTCTCACCTTCTGGTAAGTCGTTAATCAATTCAACCTTAAATTTCTGATCTGCAAAAAGCTTTAAAGCTTCTTCCTTAGAAACTTCCTTAACAGTGAAATCTTCTTTTCTCTTTAAGATTTCTGTCATCTTGTTCTCGATAGTCTTGTAATCTTCCTTAGTTACTGTTCTAGGTAAGATAAAGTCATAATAAAAACCATCTGCAATCTGAGGTCCGATTGCAATCTGTACATTTTCCTTACCGAAAATTTCCATTACTGCCTTAGCAAGAATGTGAGCAAGTGAATGGCGGTAAACCTCTAAATACTCCTCTTTAACCATTATTGGCCTCCTTAAAAATATAAATGTAGTCTAAAGCTTACGCTTTAAAAAAGCCGGGACGATAAAAAAAGCCCCATACATCAGAATAAACAAACTAAATTAGATAATAAGAATCTTAAAATTTAGTTTTGCTTATCTAATGCACGGGACGTATAGTTTACTTTTACGCGGTTCCACCCTGCTTGCCAAAGTGTTATATAAAGGAGCTATGCTTAAATCGGAAAGTCTTAAAAGTTTCCTGCAATGGCTTACCCATAAGTTTAACTTCGGCCTCTCATTTAATGATTATAACGGAATCACCGGGCTTTATTAGAGCCTCTCAGAGCTGGTGTTCAATTAAGTTTAAGTTTGGATGCTTCCACCAAGCAATTGCCTGCATCCTTCTCTGGAACCTCCGCTTAATCTACTGGTCTCTTCAACGATTTATGCATGTATTTTTAAAATGTACATGCAAGATTTATTTTAGAACGAAAAAGAGAAAAAGTAAAGGGCAAATTCAGAGGAACCACAATCTTTTAAAGTTTATTGATAACTTGATACGTTTGTTTTTGATACGGCCTCGAAATCTACGTAGAAACAGAAATTATTATCATCTGCGCCTTCGATGGATTTCGTAGAATTTCCATTTGCAAGGGCTATGGCAACCTCTACTGCTTTTTTGGACTGACCCTCGGCATTTTGGTAAACTGTAAAGCTTAATTCGCCATTGGCAATGGATTTACAACCATCAGCTGTAGCATCTACTCCTGCTACAGGAACATCTGAGGTGCTAAGACCATGGGCCTTTAAGGCTGTAATTGCACCAAGCGCCATAGTGTCATTATTAGCAAAGATAACATCTAGGTCTTGATTTGTTTTAAAGAAAATTTCCATTAAGTTGGCAGCTTCTGTGTCTGACCAACTTGCATAGTCACAAAATACTATATTTAAAGTGACATTTTTCTCTTTAAAATATTGCTTTACAGCTTCTGTTCTTCCTATTGTTCCAGAGTGATTTCTTTCTCCCATAAGGATGATGGCATTTATACTAGAAGGCTTACCAAGTTTTTCATACATGTATTCGGCTTGTAGTCTTCCAGCCTGGTACTCATCTGAGGCTACATATACGTACTTATTAGCCTTTAAAACGTCTTCATCTGGTTTGTTATTCATAAATATTACAGGTAAATCTCCCGCTGCTATTTCTAATTGTAGAGCTGTAGCGGAATCTACTGGGACGCAGATAATCGCATCGTATTTTCCAGATTCGGCAGCAGCTTTTATATCAATAACTTGTTGGTCTACACTAGAACCACATAGAGTGGTGGTTACACTTGCCCCTTGTGCTTTTGCCATAGATTCCACTGATTCTTTAAGGCTTAATCTAAAGTCATCGTCAGTATCCTTTATAGTAAAGAAGAAGGATAAGCCAGAGCCTGAACCTGAAGAAGAATTACAAGCAGTTAAAAGGCTAGTAACAGGTAATAGACTAACAATTAATATGAGTGCTAAAATTCTTTTTAAAATCTTACTTGTATTTTTCATATATTTACACCTCCTATTCTTCATCATCACTTTCAAGCTTAAACTTAGATACATAGCTTGTAAGCTTTTCAGAGGTGTCTGCTAATTCTTCTGAATTAGCTGCAACGTCTTCACTATGTCTTGTGATGTTCTCTGCCTGTTCTACCATTTGCTTAGAGGTTTCAAGAATCTCATCAGCAGAGGCTGCCTGTTCCTCAGAAATAGCGGCTACATTAGTTGCAACGTCATCTACCTTAGTAACACCATTAATCATATCTGTTACAAGATTATTTGAAGTAGCAATGTTTTCATAAATCTTGTCAAAGGTTTCAACGGCAGTATCAATTAATACTGTATTTGACTGGATATTTTCTGCACTAGTATTAGCCTGAGTTACTACTTCGGATATTAAGTTTCTGATTTGTTCAATCAACTTAGCAATATTTTGAGCATTATCTGCTGAGTTTTGAGCTAATTTTCCAATTTCACCAGCAACTACAGCGAAGCCTTTACCAGCTTCTCCTGCTCTTGCTGCTTCTATACTTGCATTAAGTGATAAGAGGTTTGTTTCTTCTGCAATTTCTCCAATAAGACCTACAATACCTGTGATTTGTTCAGAGGCATCTCCAACCTTATTAATAGATAATAATAATTCTTCGATAGATTTTTGAATCTGGGTCATGGCAAAAGATAGTTTTTCCATATCTGTTTTACCTTGTTTAGAAATTTCTACAGATTCCTGCATAGACTCATTTGCTTTAGCAGAATTGCTTCTAGTATCTGATACGACTTCTGTTAAGGTTTGGGCATTAATGGCAATTTCGTTAACGGCTTTAGCAAGTTCATCTACAGTAGAATTTAAGTTTTGCATTGCCTTAGCCTGTTTTTCTGAAGCTTCATACATTGACTTGGCAACGACGTCACTAGTCCTTGATTGATCCTGAAGTTTGTCAGATTCTAGGGCTACATTTTTAAGCATATCTCGCATTCGAACAATGAAGTCCTCTACTTTATCACTCATAATGCCGATTTCATCATTGCTAGAGCTGTTTATGCTAATTGTAAAGTCGCCATCTGCCATGGCAGTAACGCCATCAGAAATTTTAGAAATTGGCTTAATAAGATAATTTACAATTACTATAATTACAACAGATGTAAGTAAAATAGCGAATACTGCAATAATTGCAAGTCTTCTTATTAAAACGTGAATAGAAGACATAACAATATCTTTTTTGATATAAGAAACTAATACCCAATCAGTACCGTCAATTTGAGTTAGGCTGACAAGATAGTTATTTATTTCCTCTTTGTTGTAATCCTGATTATCGATTTTTTTTGCAACTCCAGATAATAATTTATCAGAGCTTGAGTTGATATTTGTTGAAACAAGACTAGTATCAGGATGGGCTAAGATAGTGTTATCGTTAGTATCTATAAGGAAAGAATAAGCATTATCCATCTTTACACCAGAATTCACAATAATACTAATCTGGTCAAGGGATAAATCTGCAGCAAGTACCATTAACTCATCTCTATTAAGGTTTATAATACCTGAAGCAGAGATAATAGAGTCTCCTTTATAATCAGTATAAGTCTGTCCATAATTGAGGTTTACACGGGTTAAACCATCCTTATACCATTTTTCAGAAGTAACATTTTCACTAATCTTAGTAGATTCACTTGCCTTGTATAATTTACCTGTGGATGTGCCAATGTAAATACCATCCTTTGCATAGCTATTGTAGCCATAGAAAGAATCAAGAATTTCCTGAAGTTCTTCATCATCTGGATTTGTTGCTTCAATAGTTTGTTTTACTGAAGAGAAGTTTTCTAGATTTTTCTCTAGCCAACTTGTAATATTATCAGCTTGGTTGTTTAGAGAAGATTCTAGAGCATCTTCTGATAAGTTTTGTATCATTTTTTCAGAAAGAATTCCTGCCATAACAATAATTAGAATAATAAATATAATTATGGCTGGCATGATGAAAACAAGAAACTTATCACGCACTTTAATTACGCGTTTAGTTTTAGTTGCTTTGCTCATAAAAAAATTTACCTCCTAGCATCTTATTAAGTTGTCACATTATACTTATTCTAATTATATCATAGAGTTTAAAAAGATACAAATAGTATATATTTGCATAAGATAAGGGCTATCGTAAAAGATAGCCCCTTTTTATAGAATCATACAGATTTAATTACAATAATTCTTGAAACCTTACAATAAGTTAACAAATTCTAGGCAAGCCTTCACCCTGTAATACATCTAGTATTCGCTTTCCGCCTATCTCGGTTTCAATATATACGCAGGCTTTATCTTCCGCCATTTCTTTTACTTCTCCGATTATTACGGCATTTTCACCATATTTAGAATTTCTTATGACTTCAAGGGCTTTACCGGCTTCATTCTTTGGAACGACAATGATACATTTTCCTTCATTACCCATATAAAGAGGGTCTAGACCTAGAAGTCCACAGAAATCACGAACTGCATTACTTACAGGAATCTTATCTTCTTTTAGCTTTATATCAACCCTAGAACTTCTTGAGAGTTCTGTTAGTACTGTTGCTAGTCCGCCACGAGTTACATCTCGCATTGTATGTATATTAATCTTTTCTTTTAATAGATTAGATACTATGTCTGTTAAAGGTGCGTTATCACTTTTAATAGAGTTTGTAATATTCATGCGGCTTCCAAGAATTGTTGCATGGTGATCTCCTAAGTTTCCTGAAAGAATTACAAGATCCCCAGCAGTTAAATTCCTAGAGTTAATGTCTAATCCTTCCTCGACAAATCCCACACCGGCAGTATTTATCATGATTCCACCGTTACCATCTATAACCTTTGTATCTCCGGCAACTATTATTACTCCCGCTTCCTTTGCAGTTTCTGCCATTGAATGAACTATTCTTTTTAGAGTCTCTGAGTCTGCGCCTTCCTCTATAATAAAGCCACAAGTTATGTATTTTGCTTTAGCTCCACGCATAAGTAAGTCATTAACCGTTCCACAAATGCAAAGACGACCAATGTCACCACCGGGATATTCAATGGGTTTTACAACGAAACTATCTGTTGTCATTGCAATTTTTTTAGAACCTGGAATAACCGCACAGTCCTCTAGTTCCTTTACTGTTTCATTATCAAATTCCTTTATGAAAATTTCATCTATTAATTCAGAAGTGAAAGCACCTCCACTTCCGTGAGCCATTGTTATAATCATTTTTGTCCTAACCTTTTAATTGTAATTTTTAGGTTATCCTCCTATTCTTTATGAATTAATCGCCATTTTTAAATGCTTGATAGCAGCTTCCTTCTGAAGAAACCATACAAGCTCCTTGAGGTGTAAGGGGACTACAATACTTTTTAAAGAGTGGGCATTCTTTTGAAGAAATTTTACCCATTAAAACATCAGAACAGCGACAAGCTTTATTAATCTTATAATCGTCAACTAAGTTAAAGCTACCAGCATCATATTTTAGATATTCATCTTTTAGGTAAAGGCCGGAATTTTTAATGTTTCCCATACCTCGCCAGATTGCATCTCCCTTTTTAAAATACTTATTGATATTATCCTTTGCCTTAGTGTTACCTTCCTCTAAAACTACTGATTTGTAGTAGTTACCAACCAATGACTTTCCGGTCTTTATAAAGCTATCTTTATTGATGCAGGTTTTAGTTAAGGCATAAATTCCAACTAATAATTCCTTAGGACTAAAGCCAGTTACTGCCATTGGCACCTTGTATTTATTAGATACTTCGTAAAATGCTTTTGTTCCTGTAATTACACTAACATGGCCAGGTGCTATAAAGCCATCGATTTTAGCATCATTTGCACAAAGAAAATCTATGGCTTCTGGCATTGTTTTAAGTGCCGTTAAGAGCTTAATATTCTTAATATCCTCTCTAATTATTGCATCTAAAAGCAAGGTATAGACAGGAATTGTTGTTTCAAAACCCACACAGGCAAATATGTAATTAGTCTCAGGATTTTCTTTTGCCATAGGAATTATATCCATAGGAGAATAGACGTAGTCTACCTTTAAGCCCTTACCTTTTTCTTCATTTAGACTAGAATTCCTGCCTGGGATTCGCATCATATCGCCAAAGCAAACGATATGAGCCCCGGTTTTTCCTAGCTCTATTAATTTATCTACAAAGGCAGAAGGACTTACGCATACTGGGCATCCCGGACCAGAAATCAATTTTATCTTTGGAGAGATTATTTTTTTGATTCCTGATTTGGATATAGCTGCTGTATGACTGCCGCAAACCTCCATTAGCCTTAATTCTTTTCCATCATAGTTTTGTAAAAATTCGACATATTTTTTAACATCAATTTCAGCCATTAACTAAGTTCCTCTATTTCTTTGAAAATGTCTAGAATCTCCTCGGCTTCTGATTTAGAAACCTTTTGAATTATGCAACCTGCGTGCACTAAAACGTTATCACCAATAGAGACATCTACAAGTCCCGTTGCTGCATTAACTAAGTTGCCGTTAAAGTCCACAGTTGCTGTATTATTATCATTAATTTGGGTGATCACACCCGGAATTGCAACACACATATTTCCTCCTATTTTGTAAAAATCTTAATTTCCTAGATAAATCTGGCCAAGGGCAATGCCACCATCACCGCAAGGCACCTTCTCATTTAGGTAAACCTTAAAGTCCTCTTTTTCTAGTCTAGTTACTAGAAGTTTAAGCAGCAAGCTGTTATTAAAGCAGCCCCCGGATAGGGCGATGTCAGAACAATTTGTTTTATCACGCATGGCAATAGCCACGCTAACTAAGGCCTTTGCAAGGGAGTTGTGGAATTCAAAAGCAAGCTCATCCACTCTTGCGCCGGCAATATATAATTTGAATAAATCGGACATAAAGCCCTTACTATCCACTAAAATTTCACCATTGATTTCCTTTACTATTACAGGAATTATGGCTGGATTTAAATTTTCAATTCTCTCAAAATACCTTGTGGCAAGGGCTTCTAGCTTCATTGGTGCCTCGCCCTCGTAGCTATTTTTCTGGCAAATGTTCATAATCACCGCCGCAATATCAAAGAGCCTTCCAACAGAAGAGGTCTTGTAAGAATTTATGTGCTCTTTTAGCGCAGCCTTTAAAAGATCAAGGCTTGCGGAGTTGATATATTTTTTAAAGCAAGGATGATTAATCAAAAGCTCTTCATCCACTAGCTTTGCATTAATTGCCTGAATCATAGCCACCATGGCAGATTTATCAATATCCACCGTGGCATTGTCAGCTCCAATTAACTCTAAATAGTCAAAATGTCCCAAGCGCCTAAAATCAGTGTCCTTGCAGTACAAGAACTCGCCACCCCAGATATTTCCATCATTTCCATAGCCCGTGCCATCTAAAACAATGCCAATGCACTCGGATAGTGAATGTTCTGCCATAACCGAGGCCTGATGGGCGTGATGATGCTGAATTTCAAGGGCTTTAGTGCCTGCCTCATTTGCCAAAATCTTGGTATCTTTGTTGGAATAGTAGCCTGGGTGCCTATCCGCTATGAAACTCTCCGGCTTTAGGTCTAGTAGCTTTGTGAAAATCTTTCTAGCTCTGTCCTTTGCCTTTCTTGCCTCATAGTCGTCTAAGTCACCAAAATGGCCACTTAAAGTTACATAGTTTTTTCTTGCTAGAGCAAAGACGGATTTTAAATCTGCCCCTGCTGCGTAGTAATCATTTTTCAAAAATTTATTTATCTTAATTGGGTCAGGAACATAGCCCCTAGCCCTCCTTATAATCTGCGTTATTTCTCTATTATCAAGCTTTGTGACCTTCACAATAGAGTCATCCAATGGATTTATTATCTCTCTTTCATTATATAAGCTTCCGTCGATTTGTCCATTTTTTACAAGATCGAAAATGTCTTTATCCCTTGCAATAATAGGCTCTCCCGCAAGATTTCCACTAGTCATAATTAGACATTCAAACTCCTGCATTAGTAAAATCTGCAAAGGATTTGAAGGAAGCATTGCCCCAAGTCTTATGGCATTGTCATCGATTTCCTCAGATAAGTTGTAGCCAAAACTATCAGTGTCACTGCCAATTTCTTCTCTCTTTCTAACTAGCACAATAGGTCTTGCATTAGATTCAAGAAGCTCTGCTTCTTTTTCTGATACATAAGCGATTTTCTTTATTGTCTTAACATCAGGAAACATGACTGCAAAGGCCTTTTTCTCACGTGCCTTTACTTGGCGCATTTTCCTAATGGCCTTAACATTTTTGGCATCACAAACAAAGTGGTATCCGCCAATATCCTTGACGGCTAGCACTTTTCCTGCCTTTATTTCTTTAACAGCTTTTGAAAATGCATCTTCCCTTTCAAGTTTATAATCTTCCACTAGGCCATTAATTTCGTTTCGTTTTTTTGCATAAAACTTTAGAATGGGACCACAGTCATGGCAAGCGATAGTCTGAGCGTAATGTCTTATATTTTCAAAAGTCTTATACTCAGTTTCACAGGCCTCACACATTGGAAAGTCCTTCATGCTAGTGTTTTCCCTGTCGTAGGGAAGCTCATTAATTATGGTAATTCTTGGACCACAAGCCACGCAACTAATAAAAGGATAGCGATATCTTCTGTTATTTTTATCAAGAAGTTCGCTCTTGCATTTGTCGCAGGTTGCGTAATCCACGGGGATGAAACGAATGTTATCGTGGATGTTTAGAGAGTTGTTAATAAAAAAATTACGGGGAGGATTTTCATTGCTAGTTTCTGTGCTAATTAAAATATTGTCGACCCTTGAACCTGGCAAAACTGTGTTATTTTTACATAGCTTTGAAAGATTTTCTTTAAGGATATCGAGTCCTTTTTTATCATCAAATATTTTAATTAGGACTTGACCACCAATGTTGGATACACTTCCTTTCAGGTTTAGTTTGTTGCCGAGTTCCTCTACATATGGGCGAAAGCCCACACCTTGTACAAGTCCAGTAACATTTAAGCTATAAAGTGTATGCATCAAATCCCTCCCCGTTTATGTTTATGTTTATTCCTCTGCCTTAGCTTTTGCTGCGGCTTCGGCTTTCTGTTTTGCTATTTCAGCGGCCTTAGCTGCTGCGGCAGCCTTTGCCTCTGCTTCTTTTTTAAGCTGTTCCTCGGATTTCTTATAAGTAGCAACGCTCTTTTCAAATTCAGGTGTTTGATAACCTACCACCATTTTTAAACATTTTTTAGGACATTTATCTACGCAAAATCCGCAGGCTACACAGTCAAATCTATCAATTGACCAAGTGGCATTAGCTCTGTCTACGGCAAGGGCATTGCTTGGACATGAACGAACACACATACCACAAGAAATGCAATTGTCGATGTCGATTTCTACATGGCCTCTACTACCCTCTGGGTACTTAATTTCACTAGCTGGATAGCTAGTTGTTACAGGGGGAAGAAATAGATTTTTTAATGCTTGTGTAGCAAATTGTAAAATAGCCATATCTACTCCTTTCTGTATTTGTTGTTTCCAGATTTTGTTAAACTGCCGACCACAGGCCAAGCCTTTCGGCCGGCGATACATTTTCATTATCAAAATCTTATCTCTCGGTACAACTAATACATGGATCAATTGTAAGTACAAGTAAACCAACATCGGCTAGCTCTGTGTTCTTTAACATCTCGCAAAGGCCTGCAATATTGGCAAATGTAGGAGTTCTTACTCTGATTCTGTCTAGGTATGGAGTGCCATTTGCCTTGGCATAGTAGAAGGCCTCGCCACGTGGCTGCTCCACTCTCATAATAAACTCGCCGTTAGGATTTCCCTTAACTGGAGTGCTAAGTGTCTTGTCTGCTGGAAGCTTTGCAATAGCCTGACGAATAATGTCAATTGACTGGTAAAGCTCCTTTAAACGTACATAACATCTAGCATATGAGTCACAATCATTACTTGTAATTGGCTCAAAATCTATCTTAGAATATCCTGCATATTCTAGCTTTCTTAAATCTACTGCAAGGCCTGAAGCTCTTGCAAATGGACCAACACAGCCAAGTTCGTGCACCTTTTCCTTTGAAAGAATGCCCACGCCCTTAAGTCTTGATTCAACTGTGTAATCATAAAAGAAAGTCTTTTCAATAACTTTAAGTTCCTTTTCAACCTCACTAAGGGTCTCAAGAATTGTTCTTTGCTTATCTTCGTCGATGTCTCTTTTGACACCGCCAATTGTATTTACGGAGAAAATGAGTCTCGCACCTGCAGTTAATTCATGTAGGTCAAGGACCTTTTCACGAATTCTCCAGCACTGATAGAATAGATTTTCAAAACCAAAAGCATCAGCAAGTAAGCCTAGCCAAAGGAGATGAGAGTGCATTCTATTAAGCTCTGCCCAGATTGTTCTAAGAAGCTTAGCTCTATCTGGAACCTCCACATCCATGATGTGTTCTATAGTTTCGCAGTAGCCCATACCATGCTGGAAGCTACAAATACCGCAGGTTCTCTCAACTATATAAGTCATTGTATTATAATCTTTTTTCTTTACTAAGCCTTCCAAACCTCTATGAATAAAGCCGATTGAAGGAATTGCTTCAATTACTCTCTCATCCTCTACAACTAAGTCTAGGTGAATTGGCTCAGGAAGTACGGGATGCTGAGGGCCGAAAGGAATAACGCTACGTTTACCCATTGTTTTCTTCCTCCTTCTTCTCTTCTTGTGGCACACCCAGTGGCGCCTCCACGTTTATTCTATAGAGCTTATTGTCAAGATCGTTAGTAATTAACTTGATTTTGACACCGAAGATTTCCTTCATTTCATTTTCATAAAAAAGCGCTGCCGGAATAAATTCAGTAATGGAGTGAATCTCTTCCTCTGGCGAAATCACAACCCTTAAAGATAGCGCTTCAAGAGTTTCGTAATTTGAAAATGTATATGTTAAATGAAATTTATCTTCGTAATAGGCTGCGCAGGCTTGGGAAAATCTCAAACCTTCTCGCTTTAATTCTAGACATCTCTCAAGTAAGTCACTTGCTGGAATTTCCTCAATTTTTGAGAGCTGGCGCACTTTGTCGTTAGTCTTTAATTCAACAGTCTCATCCATTATGCAATTCCTCCTTCAAGTTCTCTTTCTAGAGCTTCTGCTCTTTGGTTATAAATTTCGATGCCTTTTAAAATGCCATCAATAATTGCCTGTGGTCTTGCTGCGCATCCAGGTACATAGACATCCACAGGAATTGTAGTATCTACGCCGCCTTTGATGTTGTAGCATTCCTTAAATACGCCGCCTGTACAGGCACATACGCCAATAGCAACTACCACCTTTGGGTCTGCCATTTGCTCATATAACTGTTTTACTGTGGCTTCGTTTTGTGCATTTACGCCACCTGTTATTACTAAAATGTCTGCCTGAAGTGGATCACCTGTGTTCATAACGCCAAGTCTTTCTGCGTCATAAACTGGTGTCAAACAGGCTAAAACTTCAATATCACATCCGTTACAGCTAGATCCATCATAGTGGAGAAGCCAAGGTGATTTTAATCCTTTTCCCATGTCAACCTCCATTATTTTATAATCATAAGAATTATTAAGTTAACTCCAGCAGTAAATAAAGTCACTACCCATGTAGTTTTAAGCATTGTCTGCCATTTTACTCTGGCGGAAGCATTATCAATTAATATTTCAAGAAAATATACTAATAACACTACGACTAAGGCAACAACTATGCTGATTGGATTTTTATTTACAACAAAAAGTGATACAACTGCCATTAAAAATACATTTTCATACCACTCAGTTACTGTAAATATAGCTAAATTCTTAGTTCCGATATCTGATGTTATACCCTTTACAATCTCCTGATTTGGATGGTGAGAAGTTGCTAAATCAAATGGTGACTTTCTCATCTTGATTGTAAGGATAAAGACAAAGGCTATGAAAAATCCTGGTAAGTACATAATTGCACTATCTGAACTTCTAGCAATGTCTGCTACGTTAAAGCTGCCTGTTGCAAGGTAGAAGCCAACGCAGGCAAATAATACTGCAGGTTCGTAAATCATCATGGATAAAAGCTCTCTTTGAGCACCGATTGATGCATATGGAGAACTTGTTACAACGCCTGCAAAATAAAGGAAAGTTGCTGCTGTACTCATTACAAAGAAGCACATTAAAATGTCAGTTCCTGAAAAGAACATTGCTCCTGTAAGAATCATTAAAACCATGTAAGAAATCAAAAGGAAATTCTGTGATTTTGTTACAGCAGTTTCTCTCTTAGTTAACAATTTTGATACATCATAGAAGGGCTGTAAAAGTGGCGGACCAACTCTTCGCTGCATTTTCGCAGATATTTTTCTATCTAGTCCATCTAGTAAACCGCCAATTAGTGGAGCTAGAAGGATGTAGCATATGGTAAGAATTATTCTAATCATAAGAACACACCTCCTATTATTCTACACATCATTACAACTATTACTGCTAGAGTAAAAATCTGTGATGGAATCATAAGTTTTCTTGAACCGATAATCTTATGGAAATAGAAATTAGACAACCAAAGGGTCTTTTCATTTCCTAAAGAATCTGTAAAGGCTCTGTTGTCCCCTGTGTTCACACCATTCATATAAGATAACTTAAGATCTTGCTTTTGCTGCTTACTACTTAGGTAAGCAAGGAATGGCACTGCAAATACAACAACGATTATTATTATCAAAGTAAATAAAACCTGATTTGACAATACATTTTCAGATTTACCAAACATCTCATTAACCAATGGATTCACAAAGGTTTCTGATACTAGTGGGAATAGGGCACATAGTGCAATCATAAGGATTGCGTGTATAGTAAGGGAAATCATTTCATTTTTCTTAGTCTTATCTTTAACAGGATTACCGTTTAGATGACTATGACTAATGATTTTGCCCATCCACTTTGTCCAATAAAAGGAAGTTGTTGCAGATCCAAAAATTATAAAGAATACTAAAACAATATTTCTTACGTCTACCGAAGCCTTTAGTGCTGCCCACTTGGAAATTAACATACCAAAAGGAGCAAGGAACATACCAGCAATACCAATAAACATAAAGATTGCTAGTTTTGGTAGCATGTAAAGAAGACCATGCATATCTTCTACGTCTCTTGAACCAAGAGCATTTTCTGTTGCACCAATGTCCTGGAAAAGAAGAGATTTTGAAATTGCGTGGAACATCATTAAAAATATTGCTGCCCAAACTGTCTCAGATGTACCAACACCAGCACAGGCCACCATAAGACCTAGGTTAGATATTGTTGAGAAAGCAAGAACTTTCTTTCCATCTGATTGAGCAATTGCCATGAAGGAGGTTATTAAAAATGTAAAACCACCTACGAAGGCTATCATTTCTCCTGTTAGTGTTCCTGACATAGCAGGAGCTAATCTTAGTAAAACATAGATTCCAGCTTTTACCATTGTTGCTGAATGTAGAAGAGCTGAGCTTGGTGTTGGAGCTACCATAGCACCAATAAGCCAAGTTGAGAATGGTAACTGAGCTGCTTTTGTCAAAGCTGCAAAAGATATTAAAGCAACGCAAATTACAGCACACTTTGACTGAATAGTACCCATGGATACTAAGACATGAAGATCAACATTTTCATAAGTATATCCATAGTAAACGATTGCGATTGCAAGAGCGCATCCGCCTAAAAGGTTCATCCATAATGCTCTAAAGGAGTTATTAACAGCTTCTTCTTCTCTTGTGTAGCCAATAAGAAGGAATGAGCAAATACTTGTCATTTCCCAGAAGAAGTCAATCCAGAGTAGGTTTTCTGATAGGACAAATCCAAACATTGCTCCAAGGAATAAGAATAGTAGAGCAAAGAAGTAATATCTTCTATCAGTAACGTTACTGTGGTGTGCGCTGTGGTGGTATCCATGCATATATCCCACTGCATAGACTACAATTAAGCTTCCTATAATTCCAACGATTATACACATTAAAATTGAGAGATAATCGATGTAAATGTGACCAACAACTTCGCGTGTTTCAGGTCCGAAGATCTCGTAATAGGCTATAAGAGCTGTTGGACAGATTGATAACAAACTTACCCAGGCCTTTTTATACTTAAAAGACAGATAAGTCACAACGCCCATTAGTACTATTTCAGCCGCTAATATAATGTGATCAACTAACTCAGTGTTATAGTAAAGAGTGATTGTTTCCATCCCTTTGCTAATCCATTGACATACTAGAACCCCAACAGAAACCATAATGACAACAGCTGATAAATAAGCTATAGCATTTCTGATTTTGTTAATTCTAGTACAGTACATTATTATGGCTATAACTAATGGAAAAATAATTAAGAATGGTATTATCGCCATAAGCACCCCCGTAAAATTATTTGACTTAATTTGTTATTTTATTTAGAAATGTTTTCTGTTAAGAATACATTTTTTTATAAGTCAATTCACATTACATTATATTATTTTTAGTGTTTGAATTCAATTATTTTTGAAAATAACTGACTTGTCATGACTGGTCTTATAGCAGGAAATTTTATATAATTTGGATAGTTTTTTTTAAGGGGGAAATGTAGCTATGCATGAAATGAGTTACTGTGTAAGAATTGTTGACGAAGCTATTAAAGCTTGTAAGGAGAATTCTTTAGAAAATGTATCAAGTGTTTATGTGGAAGTCGGCAGAATGACAGCTTGTGTAAACGAGCTTTTGATAAAGGCCTTTGATAAGGCAAAGAAAGATACTATTTTGGAAAATGCAAATCTTGTCATAACTAATCAAGATGTTGTGGCTTTTTGTGAGATCTGTAATAAAGAATTTAAACCTAGCATAGAAAATAACTACCTCTGCCCTATATGTAAGGGAGTTCAAAGTCGTATTGTTAAGGGTAGAGATTGCATTATTACTAGGATTGAAGGGGAGTAAAGATAAATATAGCCAGCCAAAAGGCTGGCTAGTGGAGTTGTAATGTTCTATGTTCTTTTGTTTATGCTTCTTTAATTTCGTTGAATTTCTCTAATATGGCATCTATCTCTGGATAATTTCTTTTTAGAGAGATTGGCTTGCCACTTTTATCTAGGAAACAATGCTCTGAGCTTCCAACACATTTAATTTCACATGTTTTTGAATCTGAAATAGTATATTTAATAGCTAATTTGATTCCGTTGTACTTAGTAACCTCTAAAGCTACATTTACAATGTCATAATAATGCGTCATTGATCTATATTTTGCTGAAACTGATAGAACGGGACTTATAATTCCCATTTCTTCCATCTTCTCATATCCCATTCCAATTTCTGTTAAAATATATGATCTTGCTTCCTCAAACCATCTAATGTAATTGCTGTGGTGGGCAATTCCCATTTGATCTGTTTCGTAGTACTGAACTTGGTGCTGGTAAGGTTTAATTGCTTTAATGTCTGTCATCATGATTCTCCTTTCTAATAGCCTGGATTTATGGATATTATAGACATTCTGCCATTAATATCTACGTCGTTTTTATTAACGATTCGTTCGTATCTATTCATCCATTTTGTTGTTATGCCTCCGAATTTTGCAACATTTTCCTTACTAACATTGCCCTTTAAAAGCATTATCATGGCGATGTGTCGTAGGCTCTGCATGGTGAAAGGAGCAATTCTTTCCTTTGGTGTGTTTACCATATCGATGTACTTTTGAAGTAATCGTTCTGTATCACGCATCTTTATCTGGTTATTTCTATTGTTGTAAAATAGCGGTCCGTGGGCTATTTCATAATCGCTTAAATATTTATCAAGAATCTTTGAAAGATCTGTATCTAATTCAAGAATTCTTCTGATTCTTTTGTTGTTATTTAAGCTAAGGGCTAGATGCTCTTCATCCACTAGCAATACATTTTCCATAGTCAAATGGCAGACCTCAGTATTAGTCAGGCCCAGCTTTAGGCATAAAGAAAATATAGTGAAAGCCCTATAATCATTACATTCTATACACTTATTTAGCACTAAGTCAATATCTTTAAGACTTGGTAAATCCTCTTCTTTTATGGTTTTATCCTGTTCTGGTAGGCTAAACTCTTTGAAATAATTAGTATATTCTTCTCCGTGATTTATCTTGTAATTCTCAATGAAGTCACATATAGAGCGCATTACAGAATATCGCATTACGGCGGTACTGTAGGAAAGCTTTTCCTTATTAATCTTGTTTAGCAAGTCCTCATAGAAGGTTTTCGTATCCTCCAATGTTAAATAGTAAGGATCGTGGCCAACACACTTTGTAAAATGTGTAACAACATTGTAGTATTCCTTCCTTGTTCTTGCTTTTAAATTAGTTTCAAAGTAAATCCAAATCTTGTCATTGAATTCTTTGCTGATATCTAAATTGACTTTGTTAATAGAAAACACCTCCTAAAGCAGTAGCAGTATTAGTATAAGTTAATTTTGTCATACATTGACGACATATGTCAAGCATTTTCAAAAAAACAAATCCCTCAACTTATCTCAAAATCAAATAAAAATCAAACAAAAAAGTAATTAAAGAAAAAAACGATTTTTGAACTGAGTTCAGAGTTTTATATCGATAATATTATTTATAAGTTATCCACAACAAAGCTAGTGTTTATGCACATTTCACCATTTTTACTGTGAATAAAATTATTTGATTTTATATCGCTAATCAAATATAATAGTATATGCGTTTTTAAATTTGTGACGTATTATTTAGACGGGGGTAAATTAATGGAACAATATTCAAGAAGATTCATCGAAGAGTTAGCTAACCATATTGATCCGCTTATTATTGATTACTTCAACAAAAAGAAGTCAGTCTATAAAGGTTTCAAAGCTGATAATGTTGCTGAATTAATAGATGAAGCTTTAATGGAACATCTTGAAGGTAAGACCAGTAGAGATGATTTAATTCCCATTATTAATAAAATTAAAAAATCTAGATTACAGAAAAGAGCTCGTTGGTATAAGAATTACATCAACGACATTAACACAATGAGCATTGATGATCCAAAGCATCCACTTGCTAATGATATCCAGATGGCCAAGACTATAGCTATCGATAAGTATGCTGATATTTTCGGAGATAAAGATATTCCAGAAATTATTGAGGATCGTAAAAATGCAGCTACTGAATGGAAGAACAACTCAAACAGTTTACTCATTAACTTTCCAGGTATCTCATCATTTACAGATAAGTCAATTTATAACTCTCTAAAGAATGATGTAATTATTAGTTCTTGGAAATATATTGAGTCAGAGCTTGCGGGTAACATAGATTCTTATTTAAGACAGTTCCCAGCTGAGTTGGTTGATAAACCACTCTTTAGTCCATCATCCTTTACACTTATGATGAACGAAGCATCAGAGAATATTTTACAAGAAATCATCACTGATGAAAATGGAACTGAACTTCTAGAGGTTCATGTTAACTCAGGTAAACTTAATCCACCTAAGGCAATGGACACTAACGATTTAAAACTTGTTAATGCTTTCATTTCCAATATCAATATGCAGGAGTTCTCAAGAGAGAAATCCGTAATCGTGGATTTGAATACTTTGGGTAAGGAAGTTGTAAATTATCATGTTGGTAAGAACGTTCTTAATAAGATTTCAAATTCTTGCCGCAAGCTTGTAGAATATAACTTCTTCTACGAGTCAGATGGAAGTAAGATTTTCTTCAACCTTTTCGATAATATTGTTATTAAGGAAGATGCTGAAAGACCTTATGCTATTGCTCAGTTCGGAGAAGTTTTAAGTAACGCCATCATTAAGAAGAAGCTTATCTCTATTACTTCTGCTTCTTATGATGTATTGCAAAACAATCTTTCAAAAATAATCTGCTACGCTATGAAACAGGAACAGATTGCAAACCAGGAAAACAAGGTGGGCGAATACAGCTACACTTATTTCCAGAAGATTGTTCGTTTTAAACTTAAGAATAAAAAGAAGAATCTTCAACTCATCCAAGATAGTCTTCAGGAATTCGTTGATAACAAAATTGCTATTGAAAGTTTCGAACTTAAGAATGGTGTTTTTATCATCAAGTTCCTACCACTCTCAGATGCTGAACTTGAAGATTTACAATTTGATAAGAAAGACAAATTAATAGATAACGTTGTAAAATAAAAAACTATGCTGCAGATTGATATGTACCCTCTTTACTGGACAATGTAAAGTTCAGTAAGGAGGGTACATATCAATCAGGCAGCATAGTTTTTTTAATCCTTTTTATCAAATACTAATATCTATAAATTTGAAGTTGCGCGTTTCTACGAGCGGTGCAAGGATGCACCGAATTGGCTGTCGGGAGCTTGCTCACGGACAGACATATTCGTGTGTAGACTTATAGTGCGACAGCGCGACATGAGCATGAAGCGTAGCGGAATGCGAATGCAGTCACCGCTCGACAAATCTCGATTTGTCAATCTACGGAATCACTTAAATTCAAATTGCTTCTTTCATCATACGAATAACTTTTTGAGCGGATTTTTCAATAGACAGCGATTTTGCAAGTTTTATATAATCAAGGCCTACAGAATACAAAGAATCGCGGTGCTCATACCAATACTCTATTTTGTGAACAAGATCTTCAGGATTTTCCGCCTTGTATTTGTTCTTTTCAGAAAGCGCATATATTGATGTTGAAGACAACTCACTGTCTGCAATAACGGGAACGGTTCCCTGTGCAAAGGCCTCCATACAGCCCATGCCTTCGATTTCCACATTGGCACAATGGACGTAAAGATCCGCCCGTCGGATTTCCTTTCTGAGCTCATCCTGCTCATAGAATCGCATGACCGGCGGGTTTGGCAGCGTTTTACCCAGCTTTTTGTATTCCTTTTCCAGCGGACCTCTCCCGGCAAGAATCAGCTGAATGTCCGCCGCATATTTACAGGCGCCGATGGCTCTGATCAGTGTTTTCTGGTCTTTTTCATTGGAATATCGCCCGACGCTGATGATTGTGAACATCCGATTCTTGTCAATGCAAGGCTCATCGGCAATGAACTCCGGAGGAATACCGTTAGATATCACGCAGAGCTTTGATTTGTATCCGCATCTTTCTAGTCGCTCACGTACTTTTTCCGTAGGACATTGTATCGCTCGGCAATACTGATAAACACCCCAGCGAAAAACATTCATGATGTTCATGTTGAACAGTTTGAAATTGAAAATCGGGACAGATGCCGTCATGTTTTCAGGGTACAGATGATACGTTCCAGTAATCGGGAGACCTTTTTTATGAGCGATCTTCGCCACCTGTATACTTAGTGGAAACGAATCTTCAATATGTACAATGTCCGCCCACGATAATGCCTCTTTTGCGACATCTGCATCCGGTTTTGCGAAATGGTAATTCTGCTTGTCCATAATTCCTTTAACAAGTGGAATATGCATTACCGGTACTGAATAATCGGATATACCGCCGTGATCTGATGAAAGCACCCGGACTTCTTCTCCCAAACGCACAAACTCTCTGACAAAGCGCTGAGTAGAGATCGAAAGGCCATTGCTTGTATTAAAGTATTCTCCGCAAACGATCAGTATTTTCATACATTAACTGTCCTCCGATAAATTCCAATCTGTAAATTTCTTATTAAATAAATAATACCATAACACAATTTAATATCCAAATAAATTTTACTATCTACATTTTTTCAAAATCACCTGTCTTAAATTCAATTTTTTATAAAAAGTTAGATTTCTTTAGTCTACATTATGTCTACATTTTTTCGAAATTTCCCTTTAAAAAATTCAAAGAAAAATTTTCCGATTCTAAAAATTTCATTTTGAAAAATGCCTTAATTTAGGTATTTTTTTATACTTTGTCGTCTTTTTCTTAAATTTAACTCGAACAAGTCTTCCTAAAACCGCATAAATACTGAATTCTAAAAAATCAAATTGTCATTTTTATTTTTATTAAGTTTATTGAATATAAAATTCACTACGATAATGTCGACAATTTTAGAGTAAATTTTTGTTTTTTTTAAATCGAATGTAGACAATTTCAGAGTAAATTTTTTCTATGTAGACAAAATTAGAGTAATTTTTGATTTTTTTCACCTTAATTTAAAATATTTTGTATACTAACAGTATATTTTACGCTGTAATTAGTATAATTTTTTATCTTTTTTTTTAGACTTCAAAAATCGGCATGTCTACATTTTTTCGATAAATAGGGCATTTTAGAAATTTTAAAGAAAAATTTCAGACTAAAAAAAGAAAATTGTAGATAAAATAAGAGTATTTTTGCGATTTTTTGTAAAAATTGCTCTACAAAAAAAAATTTCAAAAAAAACGTAGACAATTTCAGAGTAAATCAAGATAGATGTAGACAATTTTAGAGTAAATCGACGAAAAAATCGAGACTTTTCCACAATTTGTAGATATTTTACAAGTAAATACTTCAATTTGATAAAACCACAAGATATTGATAAACTCACAATAAAAAAAGGGGGTGAAAGATCTTGGATAAATTTGCTAATATCGGAAAAATTGTTATAGTTCCAGCTCTTGGTATTCAGAAAAACTACTCTGAAACTAGAAGCGTCGAAGTTCCAACTTTAGACTTTACTAATACAAGATGTAGTAATTGTATTAATAAATCAATCATTAACGCATTTCCTAAGTCATCAACTAAATATCAGCAAGCCTGTGATAACTGTAATAGTTGTCCTTACAAGTCTTTCACTAACCAGACCGTGACTGAAACAGTATATCATAATGAGAAAAATAAATTTGGTTACAAACCAATGCTTAAAGCTAACGGAATTAAGCTTTTACTACTACTCCACTTCTATCATCCAGATAGACATGGAATTATAGAAAACCTTGATGTTTTAGATTTAGCTAAGCAGCTTAATTGTAATCCAAAAACAATATGGAATAACCTCGAACTTCTAACAAGTTATTCATATATTGATTACGTTAAGTCAGATACTGATAAGGTTACAGTAATTATCAATAATTTCGAAAACTACTATCTTCCAGCAAATAAGGGAGGTCGTGGTTTTATTGTGTTATCTAGAGAACTTCTTAACCATTTAATTGCTATTAAGTCTTTAGTTGCGCTTCGAATTTATTTACGTGAGCTCATCAATCTTGATCAGACAAACTATAACGGAATCGTAAGCATAGATTCAGTAAATATCAAAGATATCAAGCGAGGCCTACCAGACTACTGCAAGCCTTGCATTATTAAGAGCTCTCTTGAAACACCAACTGACATTTTCAAAATCAATATCGAGAAGAAGATTATCAAGTTTACAATTAATGAGAAGTTCTTAGCTAAAAAGCAGAAAGAAAACCTTACTAATGAGTATGAGAAAATGTTTACTCAATTTGTAATGGACTTCAATAGAAACATTCCTATCATAAATTCATCTGGTCAGTATGAAAAACGATTTGAGGACTTCTTTAAAGATGAAACATGTGAATCAGGATTTAAGTTATTGAAATTTAGTCCAAAAGAAATTGAAAATATTTCAAGAATTGCTGTTCATTATTCTTATGATTATGTAATTGATGTAATACAAATTATTTACAAGAGCTATTATTTAACCAATCGTCAAAACGATATAAAAGACATTGGAGCCTTGATAAATTCAATATTACGATCTCAATTTAATAACAAAAATTTGGCTGCTTAAAACAAGTAGTCTTCTTTTTGTGTCCAGAAATTTTAAAAATTCACTTTCTCGTTTAATTTTAGCTCATTTTTTCTCTAAAAATATTAAATTATCATTTAATTTCCACAATTTTCAGTCATTTTTACCCTGAATTTTAAAACAAATTTAAAAAGTTTTATAAATAAGTAAGATTTTTATTCTTTTTACTAGAAAGTTTTCGACATTTTTTTGAATGTATTCAACTGTTTTTATCAGCTTTTCAACTATATCTTTTAAGCTTTCAACCTACAAAAAAAATATTCGACTATTAGGAAAATGTATTCAACATCCCTTAAAAGATTTCAACAATCCGCAGCAAAGAAATTTACTTTTGACATTCGTTGAAAACCGCACCACTACTGTGATTAAAAAAATTTGATTTAGCAATTAATGTTAATAATTAATGTATTGTATTTATGTTTATAAAAAGGGTATCTGGAATATATTTATTGATTTATAAATTAGATAAAAAAGAATTTTTAATATCGTTTTAACGATAGAATATGTTTATAACGTTACATGATCTCATTATTTAAGACTAACAATATATAATTTTATTACTTAATTTATGATAAAATCTTTAATGTTTTTCTCAAAGTATTTAAAATTACTATATGAATTATAAAAATTTAGGAAGTAAATTTTATTTTGGAGAATTTTCTTCTCTATTAAGCTCTTTTTAATTACTGTGATTAATAATTTAAAAGGGCTTGATTTATTTCTCCAGAAAATATAATTTACTTCCTGCTCTATTTTTTTTAAAATTTTCTCTTTTTGTGTATAAATCCAAATAATTTTTAAAATTATCCACAAAAAACTATGGCTTTAATTTGTCCATATAGCGACTTTTTTATTTAAAAGGATAAATTAATTAGCTTTTAACAAAAACGTCTATATGAGCAAATTAGAGGTTATTTAAAAGGTCATCCATTCTGCTCTTTAATAATTCAATTCTGAGACGTAAATCTGCATCATTTTTGATGACAGTTTTGTTATTCTTCAAAATGTCGAAATTATTTTCAAGTAAATTTAATGCCTGTTCTGTTTTTGCAATTGAAGAAATTCTTTTTAATTCTGAATCTGAAATTGCAGTGTTGCGTTGCTCTTTTTCTTTTTGAGCTTGCTTTAACTTTTCAAGGTTAGTTTCTAATCTAGCTCTTTCCTTTTCAGCCTTATCCTTAGCTTTAATTATATACTTGAGTTCATCTTCAAGATCTTCCTTGCTCTTAGTTGGCTGTGGAACGCTATTAATCTCATTAAGCTTGTTTTCTAGAAGGGTAAGCTTTTCATTTTTCTCTTCTAATTCTTTGGAAGCTTGCTGAAGTTTTTCTTGATATTCTTTAGCTTCTGCTTCCTTTTCTTCTGAGAGCTTTTTGATTGACTTATACTCTTCATTTTCAACCTTACCATTGTTCTTAATAAGATTTAAAATTGACATCTGAGCTTCTTCATCGAGCTTACCAAACTTATCAGCCTGGTTAAGATCAATACCGTTAGAGTTAAGTAATTCACTGAGCTCTGGAATTAACTTCTCGGCTGTAGTATATTTTCTTGCCTGTCTTTCACTGATGTTAAGTTGCTTAGCGATTTCAGCGTTAATATTGCTGATTTCACCCTTTAATTTCTTTGCTTCATAAAGCTCCTTAAGACGGCTAACTTCCCATCTCTTTACTTCCATTGAAGCTTCTCTTACATCATGGTTAGCAGATATAAGCATGATTTCTTCATCAAGTTCGCTTGTTGTCTGCTTTTCAACCTTACAAGGAATACCTGCTGGGAAAAGGTTGTTATATTCTTTATCTGTCATTGATGAAATAGCATTAAAACGTCTTTCACCTGATACTAATCTATATGTGTTTGTATCTACATCGAATAATACTGATAGATTGTGTCTTAGACCATTTACTAAGATACTTTCTTTTAATGCTTCAATACCATCCTGAGTGTACATTTCATTCTTAGGGTTTGCCTTAATCTGCTCCTTTGGAATGAACTTAAAGTTATATTGAGTTCTTGCTTGAAGATCCTTCATCTTCTCTCCAGCGTTGCCTAAATTACCTGATTTGGTTGTTCCTGCGCTAAAACTTTTTTTAGCCATAATTACTTTTCTCCTTTCAAGTATTTTGCAAGTTCTCTATAGTGCTTGTTATCCATTAATCCTAGATAATTTACAAGCTCTATATAATCCTGCGCTGCGCCACATCTCTTATCGTATGTTAAAAGTGGTTCAAATGTTGTATTTGACTCATTTACAGCAATACTATTTCTGATGTATGGTGGAAGGAATTTATCTCCGAACATATTTTCATAAGACTCAAACATCTGCTTAAAGAGTGTTGTTCTTCCAGCAACTCTTGTCATGAAAATACCTGCAAATTCAATATTTAAATTGTACTTTTCGTTTAATTCATCAACTGAATCTATAAGTGACATTAATCCATCATATGAGAAATTATCTACACAGATTGGAGTAATAATCTTATCACTTGCACACATTGCGCATGTTGTTAAATATGATTTAAATGGTGAATTATCGATGATGATATAATCGTATTTCTCTTTAAGAAGTGCTAAATTATGACGTAAATACAATTCAACGTTAGATTCTTTCATCTTGTCATAAATTACATATATTAGATTGTTTAATTCTCTTGATGCGGATAATATAGAAATGTTCTCGTATTCTGTTTCTGTAACATAATATTCGAGTTCTTCAAGATTATCCATCTTACTACAAAACAGCTGTTCATAGTTCTCATCTTCTATTCCTTCTGATAAACCAAACATTTTAGTTGTGTTCATCTGTGGATCTAGATCAATTAGAAGAGTCTTATAACCAGAAATTGCTAAAATCTGAGCAATTGTGATAGACGAAGTTGACTTACCAACACCGCCTTTTTCATTAATTAAGCTGATAACTTCAGACATTTTTGACCTCCCTTATTTCATCTAATATTCATTATACATCATATATTTTTTCATTCAAGGAAATTTCATCAAAAAGTACAATAATTTTGAACTGAGTTCAAACTATATTAGATGCTTTTATTTTTAACATTCATCTTCAAATCATCCTCAAATATTGTATCAAAGGAATATTTTGAACTGAGTTCACAATGCTTATATCCTACTCTTCCAACTAATACTTGGAAAGTGAATATTTTATGTTATCTAATAAGTTGAACTCAGTTCATTTTCTTTTTAATCCTATTAGATATTGTGATTGGATTTTGAATTCTAATTTAATAAATTGTGAACTGAGTTCAAAAATAATCTATGTTATTTATATTTATGTAGACTGGATTATGAACCAATTAATGATTAGCATTCGTTAAAATTTCCCTTTAAAGATTACTGATTCAAAATTGAACTCAGTTCACAATTATAATCTATAACAAACATAAAACTACAAATTTACAAATTACTAAGTTACTTAAACTATATTATACCTCATTCTGTACTTTATAATAACAGACTGAAAATTATATATCTCCATTAGAATATACCTCCAATTTTGAACTGAGTTCACATCTCATTAAAGAAATCTGAAAATATAGCAATTATGCAATACAAAATACATATAAACATACGTTCTTTGTTTCACGTGGAACAAGAACTCAAGGAATTAGAACTATTTGCGATTTTATTAAATCTTTAGGTGATTTTATATTTTAATCATGATAAAATAATTAATTGTATGACGACATAAGTAAAAAGCTTTAAATCTTATATTACAATGATATTAGTAGTTAGTTTTTATTAGAATTATGAGCTTATTAAGATATATGAGCTTTATGGTATATAAGAAATTGACAAATATAAGAAATCTGTAAGATTTAAGAGCATCTTCTTACAAATCACACGAAACTAAGAATAAGAGGTAGATTTAATGACATTTGAACGTTCTTATAGAATTGGTGTAGAGGATATTGGCTATGAAAATTTAGCCACAAACAAAACAATTTTAGAGATTATGGAAGATATTGCGTCAGTTCATTCAGCTTCCGTGGGCTTTGGCGTTAAGGAAATACAGGATAATAACGCTGCTTGGGCACTACTTGATTGGAAAGTAAAAGTTATTAGAAGACCAGATTATGACGAAGAAATCAAGGCAGTTACTTGGTCTAGAAAGGCTGACAGACTTTTAGCTTACAGAGATTTCAAATTATTCGATAAAGATGAGAATTTAATTGCAATTGGCAGTTCTAGATGGATTTACATGAACCTTGAGAAGCGTAGACCAATGAAGATTACTGCAGATATCATGGATAGATATGAGTCAGAGGATGTTTCTGTTTTTGATGAAGAAATTGCCAAGATCGATATCTCAGCCCTTGAAAATAAGCAGGAAATTGCTAGCTTAAACTATAAGCTTAGACGTAGAGACATGGATTATAACGGTCATATGCATAATATAAGCTATATTGATATTGCAAATGAAGTCCTTCCGGAAGAATTATATTTTAATAAACATTTTTCTGATATTAGAGTTGAATACAAGAAGGAAATCCTAAAGGATGACGATGTTGTGGTAAAGTATTTCCAGGATAATGACAGAGTTTTGGTAACATTTGAGACAGAGAATAAGCTTAATGCAGTTATAGAATATAAAAATTAAAGAAGATTGAAAGAAATAGGCCCTTATGGTATACTCAAATTAACAGAGATAGGTTAATTTAGTATACCTAAGGGCTTTTTTAATGCTTTTGAAAATGTATTTCTAACGGCCAAGAGTTTACTACAAATAGCCTAAAAGGAGGGATTTTTATGACACTAATTAATAAAGAGAAGTTTTTAAATGGTGTGGGAAAGGCTGTAGATGCTACTAATAATGCAGCTGATAAGGCTGAAGCTTATATTAAAGAGCACGAAATTGATAAGAAAACAAAGAAAGTAGCATCAGAAGCTGGAAAAACAGCAAAAAAGATTGGTAAAAAAGTAGGATCAAAGATAGCAGATTTTATCGAATAATGTTTTACGTGAAATATTGAAAAACTAATTATAAAAAGAGCTAAGTAATTTAGTTAAAACAATTTTAACTGATAAATTAAGTAAAATATATGTCTAATACTCAGAAAGCTAGATTTTATGCGCCTTTGTTGATCTTGAAACTGTATGACTTTGTATGAATGATGTGAAAAGGTTTTCATATTTTTAAAGTTTTAATACGTTAAAGCCGCATAAATACTGAATCAATAAATTGTGTAAAATCTAGTTCAAGACAAAAAAACAGTAAAATTTTTCAAAATAAGACAAAAAATCAGTAGTATAATATAAAATCGGTGATATAATAATACTTGTTCGTGAGACAGAAACGAACATTGAAAAAGCACAGAGACATGAAGGTTAATCTCCATATTCCTTCGTGTTTGACTATATTTCTATCCCCTCTACTCATCCCCGGTCCCCCAGGCCGGGGACATTTTTATATTTAGTAATTAAAATTCGGATTTTTAAATAAGTATATATATAAAGATAAATAAAAAGCGAAAGCCAAGATTATATTAATATCAAGGCTTTCGCTTTTTGTTTGAGGTTTTTTATGAAAAAAATCTTAGCGTTATTCAAGTGTTTTTTTATAATCAGTTCCCCATTCTGCCATAGAATTGATAATTGGTCTCATGGATTCACCGATTTCAGAGAGAGCATATTCTACATGAGGGGGAACCTCTGGGTAAACAGTTCTTGTGATAATGCCATCCTCTTCCATTGATCTAAGTGAATCTGTAAGAACTTTTTGACTAATTCCATCTAAACTGTTTTTTAATTCATTAAATCGCCAAGGTCTTACAAGTAAATTTCTTATTATAAGAAGTTTCCATTTACTGCCAATCAGACTAACTGTTGTAGCAACTGGACACTCTGGTAATTCTTGTTTTGTCTTCATGTGAACTCCTTTCGATTTAGAAATATTTTCATAATAAATAATTATAATCAATCATGTTATAAGTACAAATATGATTAAATGCATAAACGATTAAATGCAAATAGTATTTATTTCAATATAGCATGAAAGTATCGTAAGGTCTATAAAATAAGAAAATGATAGCAAGATATAAAACAAAATATAAGTTACAAAAAAGTAACTGGGTTATAAAAAAGTGCGTACTTTTCGATAATTTTAACTTAGTTTATAGTAAAGAAAAGAAAGCAAGTTAATAAACAAGTTTTCTAATATTTATATTCACAATTAAAAGGAGGATGAATTTTATGTCATTATTAAATCTTAATGGTTGGGTAAATGGTAGCGAAAAGGCTATGGCAGCATGCGGTTCAGCATGTGGTGCTTCAGATCCTAAGCCAGATGAAAAGCCAGCAGCATGCGGTTCAGCTTGCGGAGCAGGTGACAAGTAATTTTTTACCTAATAGATTATACAAACTTAAGTTTAAAAATTAGAACTAAGCAAAAACGTACATTACAGGCCTCCAGATATTTTTTTCTGGGGGCTAATTAAAAATAATGGAGGATTATATGAAATCATATTTTTCATTTCAATGGCATATAACTGACGAATGTGACCAAAGATGTAAACATTGTTACATATATTCAAGCGGCGAGCATACTTGTCTGGCATCTATGTGTCAGGAACAGATAGAGAAGACATTTAATAATTGCTTGGATTTTTGTAAAAAATATAATCGCACCCCTTACTTTTACTTGACTGGTGGAGATCCAATTCTTCATCCTGATTTTTGGAAATTAGTCGAGACTTTTAAAGCTAACGACATTAAATATACAATTCTTGGAAATCCATTTCATCTTAATGATGAGGTCTGTCAAAGACTTAAGGAGACAGGTTGTGAGAAATACCAGCTTTCAATCGATGGATTAAGAAAGACTCACGATTGGTTTAGAAAGCCGGGCTCTTATGATTGCACACTTGAAAAGATTGCTACTATAAATAAGGCAGGAATTAGAAGTGTAATTATGACAACGGTATCAAAGACCAATATGAATGAGCTCCCTGAAATTATTGATGAGGTTGTTAAAGCGGGTGCAAATGTATTTGCTTTTGCAAGATATGTTCCATCCGGTGGTGATTTAGATATTAGTATGACTGGTAAGGAATATAGAGAACTTCTTGCAGCATGTGATAAGAAGTTTAAGGAATATGAATCAAAAGGATGTAAGACATATTTTAATAAAAAGGACAATCTCTGGACGCTTTACGAATATGAAATGGGTGAGTTTAAGATTCCTGATTTCACAAAGCAAGATATGATTTATGGTGGATGCAATTGTGCAAACTGTCATATAACTGTGCTTCCAACAGGTGATATCTATGCTTGTAGACGTGTGGCTGATTCTAAGGTTGGTAATGTCTTTGAAGATAGAATTGGTGACCTTTGGGAAACAAGTTTTGAGAAGTATCGTGAATTTGATAAGTTTGAAAAATGCAGTCGCTGTAAGTTAAAGGCATGGTGTCGAGGATGTCCTGCAGTGGCAAAGGGAACAAATGGAAGTTTTTATTCTTATGATCCTCAATGTTGGCTAGAAGAGGACAGCGAATTGTTAGCATAGTAAATTGTTAGTATAGCGTATAGTTAGCATAGCGAATTGTAAGCATAGCGTGTTGTTAGCATAGAAAGGTGATTTATGAAAGAGTACATGAAGGCAGTGATTTTAGATAAGGTTACAGCGGCTTGTGACATTTTCTTATCTAGAAAGGAAATTCCAGAGGTGAAGCCTGGATGGCTTTTAATTAGGGTTAAAGCTTTTGGAATGAACCATTCAGAGCAGATTTTAAGACTTGAAGAAATTAAATACGATTATATAAAGAAACCGATTGTTCCTGGTATTGAATGTGTTGGGGAAGTTGTTGATGAATCTAATACCAGATTTAAAAAAGGGCAAAAGGTAATGGCACTTATGGGTGGTATGGGCCGTTCTTTTGATGGGGCATATGCAGAATATGCCTTATTACCTGAAAAAATCGTATTCTCAATAGATAGTGATATGAGTTGGGCTGAGCTTGGTGCAATTCCAGAGACTTATTTTACAGCTTGGGGTTCGCTATTTGAGGCTTTAAATTTGCAAAAGAACGACACACTTTTAATAAGAGGCGCAAGTTGTGCCCTAGGATATGCAGCAATTCAGCTAGCTAAGGCTCTAGGAAGCAAGGTAATAGCAACAACTCATAAGGAGTCTAAGCTAGAACTAATTGACGAGGCTGACGAATGCTTAATTGATGACGGTCAATTAACAGGAAAAATAAAGGGAGTTACAAAAGCTTTAGATTTAGTAGGCCCTAAAAACCTGATAGATACTATGAAAGCAGTAGAAAAGGGAGCTTTCGTATGTCAGACAGGAATCCTTGGCGGAGTTTATGCTTTTAATAATTTTGACCCTATAAAAGATATCCCAAACGGTGTTTATTTAACTTCGTTTTATTCAAATTATCCGACTCAGAAGCAAATTAACGATATATATACATTTTTAAAAGAACATAAATTAAGGCCAAAATATAATAAACTTTACAAGTTTTCAGACATAAAATCCGCCATTTTAATGCAAGAATCCGGTCAGGCAAAGGGAAAAATTGTCGTGGAAATGGATTAATTTAAAATGAACTGAGTTCAATTGCATTTTTATGAACTGATAAAATTTATTCTTTACAATTGTATTATCTCCTAATTTTTTATATTATATAGTTATAGTATAAGGAGGTATATGCGATGTACGAAAAACTTTTTACAGAGCATAATATCGGCCCCGTGACAGCAAAAAATAGAATAGTTTTTGAGCCAATGGGCAATTATTATGCAGAGCTTGACGGTAGCGTGTCAAAACGTGACATTGCTTTTTACGCTGAGAGGGCAAAGGGCGGATGCGGTATCGTAATGACAGAAGTAGCTTCTGTTAACAGTAAGACTGGACGTGGTAATCTTCGTAACATTTGTACAGACGACGATAAATTCATACCTGGCTACAAGGAAATGGCAGATGAGGTTCACAAATATGGATCGCTGCTTTTTGTTGAATTGTACCACCCGGGATGTCAGGGAATTGCTCCAATTAACGGCGGTTCCATGGCTTCACCAAGTGGTCAGGAAAGCAATTTGATTCATATGCCCACCCACGAAATGACAGTGGAGGAGATTAAGGCCACAGTTAAGGATTTTGTGGACGGTGCTGTGAGAATGAAGAAAGCAGACGTTGACGGTGTTGTTCTTCATGCAGCACACGGTTATTTATTGTGTGAATTTATCTCGACCTATACAAATCACCGTACAGACGAGTACGGCGGTAGCATTGAAAACAGAGTGCGCATCATTAAGGAAATTATTGAGGGCATCAGAAAGGAATGCGGCGACTATCCGATAATTATTAGATTTTCAGCAGACGAATATATGCGTGAAATCGGCATAGAAGGCGGCATGGTTTTAGAGGACGCTGTTGAAATGGCAAAGCTTTTCGAGCAGTACGGCGTGGATGCCATCGACGTTTCTTCCGGAAATTATGAGACTATGAATTGGGCTTGGGAGCCAACCGGATTTGATGAGGGTTGGAAGATGAAAAATGCGGAAACCATCGCAAAGGCAGTATCTGTCCCTGTTATTGGCTGTTCCGTTATTAGAACTCCTGAGGGCGCTATGGAATTCTTAGATCGTGGCGTGCAGTTTGTAGGTTCAGCAAGACAGTTCTTCGCAGACCCTGATTGGGGTAATAAGGTTAAGGAAGGTCGAGTTTGTGAGATAAGAAAATGTATTTCTTGTCTTAATTGTATGGAAAGCCTTATGGTGGCAAATGAAGATAATGGAATCAGAGCACAGTGTACAGTAAATATCGAGGGTGGCGATGAAATCACCTACCTTCCACTTAAGGAAGATGGTGCTGGCAGAAAGGTTCTTATCTTAGGCGCTGGTCCTGCGGGTCTTGAGGCGGCAGTAGTTGCGGCACGAAGAGGATTTGCACCGGTTATTGTTGAAAAGGATTCCTGCATTGGTGGTCAGCTAAATTTAGCAAACAAGCCACCTAAGAAGGAAAAAATTACATGGCTTATTGACTATTATCAGGCAATGCTTGATAAGTACAATATTAAGGTCTGTCTAAATACTGAGGCTACATTTGACTTAATAAAATCTGAGAACCCTTACAAGGTAATTAACGCTATTGGCTCTTCGCCTGTGCTACTAGGAGCAATCAAAGGCCTAGATCAGCCATTTATCATTACACCTCCAGAGGTATTATCAGGAAAATGTAAACTCAGTGGCAAAAATATTTGCGTCGTAGGTTCTGGTATGACCGGTATTGAGACTGCAGAATTCCTACAGGATCAGGGAAATAATATCGAACTTTACGAGATGGCAGATGACATTGGTCCAGGACTTTTCTTCCAGAATTTAATTGACGTAATGGGTAGATTAGCACCAGGAGGCTGTAAGTTCTTCCCTAAGCATCAGTTGATTTCAGTTTCAGAGCATGAAGCTAAGTTTAAAAAGACTGACACTGGTGAAGATGTTACAGCTAAGTTTGATAATATAGTAATTTCTCTTGGAACTAAATCAAATGATTTAGACGAGGAAATTAAGAAGAATTGCCCAGAGGTGATTTCTGTTGGTGATGCTTCTAAATCAGGTAGAATTAGAGCGGCCCTAGAGGATGGATATAAGGCGGCTATTAGTTTATAGGCTAGCGATATGCTTATAAGCTAATATTTGTGGGATAAATAAAATATTAATGGGACAAATTTTGAGATGGAGCTTCAAAGTTTGTCCCATTTTTTATTGATAAAAAATTATGCTTAATTAAATTAAACCAAAAATAATTTGACAAAACCTATCCTCTTATGTTAGATTATTGTCCTGTTAGCACTAGCTAACCAAAGATAGGAGGAAAAAACATAATGAGAGGTAAAATTTTCGCATTATTAATGACTTTAACTATTTTAGCTACAACAGTTATAGGTTGTGGCACTAGTTCAAAGAGTCAAGAAACAACTAATGAAAATCAGGTAGAGAGTTCATCTACTGAATTCCCAATTACAATAAAGCATGCTTATGGTGAGACAACTATCACAAGTCAGCCTGAAAGAGTTGTAACACTTTCTTGGGCTAATCAGGATGCTATATTAGCTTTAGGCGTAGTTCCAGTTGGAGTATCTGCAGCAAACTTTGGTATGATGTCAGAGAATAATCTTCACCTTTGGACAGAAGAAGCTTTTAACAATTTAGGAGAAACAAATCCTAACGTATTTAACGATGAAACAGGTTGGGATTATGAAGCAATTGCTGCAGCGCAGCCAGATATTATCGTTGCTTCATATTCAGGTATGACTGAAGAAGAATATAATTTACTTTCTGAAATTGCTCCTGTAATTCCATACCTTGAGACAGCTTGGAAGACTAACTGGAGAGAACAGACAATTACTAATGCTACAGCAATTGGTAAGAAAGAAGAAGGTGAGGCATTAGTTGAAGAAACAGATGCACTCATTTCAGATAAGTTAGCTAACTACCCAGAATTAGAGGGAAAGTCAGCAGCATTCTTCTGGATCTCACAGGATGACATGAGTACATTTTACGCTTACTTACCAGCTGACCCACGTGCTTCATACCTAAACGATTTAGGATTTACAACACCAGATAGCATTCTTTCTTTAGCTTCAAGTACAGAGGATTTCTCAGTTACTATTTCTAGAGAAAATGCTGAACTTTTAAACGATGTAGACATTATGGTTGTTTATGGTGATGAGGGCTTACTTGAAGCATTAAAGGCAGATCCTTTAATGAGTCAGATTCCAGCAGTAAAGAATGACGCAGTTGTATTACTTGATTCAACATCAACACTTGCAGCTGCAACAACACCATCAATCCTTTCAATCCCATATTCGATTGATGAGTATTTATCAGCATTAAGTGAGGCAGCAAAGAATATCGATGAAGAATAAGAAAATTACATTTGTATTTTTTCTTGGAATATTTATTTTAATGATAGCTGCTTTTGTATCTATAAGCTACGGAGCAAAATCCGTAGCTTTTTTAGATGTAGCAAAGGCATTGTTTGGCGGTAAAAGCACAGATTACAATATAAATGTTGTAAAGGCTAGAATTCCAAGAACAATTTTTGGAATAATTGCAGGAGCGTCCCTTAGTATTTCAGGGGTGCTAATGCAGTCCATTACTAAAAACCCAATAGCAGACCCAAGTATTTTAGGGGTAAATTCCGGAGCCTCTTTATTTATAGTGGTTGGAATTACATTTTTTAATATCCAATCAAAAATGTCATATATTGGCTTCGCTTTTCTAGGTGCCATGTTTGCAGCACTTTTAGTTTATAGACTTGCATCTTTTGGATTTGGTGGAGCAACACCTATTAAACTTGCGCTTTCAGGTTCAGCTATTAGTATTGCATTATCATCTATTATAAGTATGATTGTAATGCCTAACAGTAACGTCATGACAACTTATAGATTTTGGCAAATTGGAAGTATCGGTGGAACGAGTTATGAGGATATTAAACTTATTTTGCCTATTACAATTTTGGCGATTTTTGTTAGCTTGTGTATGTCAAATAGTTTAAATACCCTTTCTCTATCTGAGGAAACAGCTATTGCTCTTGGCTTAAATGTAAATCGAACTAAGATAATTGCAGCAATCTGCGGTGTTTTACTTTGTGCTACAACAACAGCCCTTGCGGGGCCAATTAGTTTCATTGGTCTTATGGTGCCGCATTTTGTAAGAATGCTAATAGGTTCTAATCATGCTCCACTTATAGCAATTAGCGGTGTATATGGTAGCTCAATTCTACTTTTCTCAGATGTTTTGGGTAGAATTGTAGGACGTCCCGCAGAACTTGAATCAGGAATAATGACAGCTCTAATTGGAGCACCTGTTTTCATTTTCTTGGTCAGAAAGGCAAAGGTTTCTAATCTATGAGAAAGAGTAAGAGAATCTACGTTATTAAATTATGTATATTAGCAGGTCTTGTTTTAGCTTTGGCCTTAATTAGCTTGTGTTTTGGAACGGTAAATTATTCCCTTGATCAAGTTTTTAAGGTTATATTTAAAATGAGTAAAACAGGGGCCTTTATCATTACCCGCTTAAGACTTCCTAGAGTTTATGCTGCAATTTTATGTGGTTTGGCATTTGGAATTGCTGGTAATATTTTTCAGACTTTACTTAACAATCCTCTTGCAAGTCCAGATATTATCGGGGTTTCATCAGGATCAACAGTTGCAGCGGTGTACTGTATTTTATTTTTAAGATTAAATAGAAATCTAGTATCCTTTATTTCTGTAATTGCAGGAATTGTGGTAGCTTTGGTTATCTATAAAATTTCATACAGAGACAAATTTTCAACAAATCGTTTAATCCTTGTAGGAATCGGCTTTCAGGCCTTCTTTAGTGCTTTGACAAATTGGATGATTATGAAGGCGGCAGAATATGATGTTCCAACAGCTATGAGATGGTTAAATGGTAATTTAAACGGCATAGTTACTGAATCTTTACCTATGCTTTTTATAGTTGTTATAGTTTGCGGTTTAACAGTTATTGGCTTTAGACATAGCCTTCAATCTATAGCATTAGGTGAGCAAATCGCAGTTGTTCACGGTGTTAGGGTAAATCGCGTTAGAGCACTTTTAATTATATGTGCGGTTATGCTTATTGCCTTTGCAACAGCAATTGCAGGCCCTATTGCTTCGATTGCATTTTTGTCGGGGCCTATTGCAGCAAGAATTTGCGGAAGAAATCAATCCAATATATTATCGTCAGGTTTAGTTGGGGCAATTCTTGTTCTAGCTGGTGATTTTGTAGGTGAAAACTTATTGGCAACAAGATATCCAGTTGGCGTAGTTACAGGAATTTTAGGAGCTCCATACTTGATTTATCTCTTAATTTATCAGCACAGGAAAGGAAAGGCATAATGAAGAAACACACACTTTTAGCTAACAATATTTGTGTAGGTTATGGTAATGAAAATATATTAAAATCCGTAAATCTACACATTCCTGAAAATAAAATAAGCGTTATTTTGGGCTCCAATGGAAGTGGTAAATCTACCCTTTTAAAAACATTCGCAAGATTATTATTACCAAGCCAAGGTGAAATTTTACTTGATGATAAGTCTTTGCTTTGCATAAAATCTAAAGAAATCGCTAAAACTATTGGCTTACTTCCACAGACTTTAATTGCTCCAGAGGGGATAAAGGTGGAAGAATTAGTATCAAGAGGTCGTTTTCCTTATAGAAATTTCATGTCGCCTTTAAAGTGTGAAGATTACAGAGCCATAGAAGAGGCAATGGAAGCAATGAAAATCAAGGACTTGGCGGAGAGAAGCATTGATGAATTATCTGGTGGTCAGCGTCAGAGAGTATTTATAGCTATGGCATTAGCGCAGGAAACTGATATTTTATTTTTAGATGAACCAACCACATACCTTGATATTGCTTATCAGATAGAGATTTTAGATCTTTTAAAGGAGCTTAACATGACTAAGAAAACCACAATAGTCATGGTTTTACACGATATTAATCTCTCTTCAAAATACGCAGATTATATCTTTGCAATGAAAAATGGAAAGCTTCTTACAGAAGGCACACCAACTAATATTGTGGTGCCAGAGACCATTAAGGAAATCTATGGAATCGATAGTGTTGTTATTCAGGATCCGATTTCTGCAAGTCCTATCGTAGTTCCAATAAGTTCGCATGATTATAACTTTGAGAAATAATATCAAAAAGAAGGGGTTAAATGATGATTTAACCTCTTCTTTTTTACTAATGTTTATTTGAATTGTTTATATACATTTTTGTTATTAATTAAGTGCCTTAATCTTGTCAATCTCAACTCTAGTAATGTGGCAGTAACCATTAGGGTTCTTTAGTAAATAGTCCTGATGATACTCTTCTGCCTCATAGAAGCAATCAAGTGGCTTTGTTTCTACGTGGAATTCAGAGTATTTCTTTTCTTCCTCTTTTATATAAGAAGAAACTGCCATTTTTATCGCTTCATCTTTGTAGTAAATTCCAAGTAAATATTGCTCGCCTATGTCCCCACCTTGTCCATCTGACTGTGTTGGGTCAACGCAGATAAAATAGGCTTTTAGGATAGTTTCTGTGTTTGTTAGTTCAGGCTTATAAGTTACACGAATGCATTCTCTAAAACCAGTTTCGTGTCTACAAACTTCTTCATAGCTTGGATTTTTAATGTGGCCGTTGGCATAGCCGACTTTAGTTTCAGTAACTCCCTTTAATTCTTTGAAAGCTCTTTCCATGCCCCAGAAACAACCGCCGGCTAGGTAAATCACCTTTTGACCTTCTGGTGCTTTGTAATTGTCATCTAATCTAGTTTCGTAAATTCTGTGTTCGTAGTATAGATTATCTTCGTCTTTTGAAATTGGTTCAAAGCCGTTGTGTTCAAGACAATGAATAGCCATTTCGTTTGACTTAGCCACGATGGCATGAACTATTGGTTCGTGTAAAACCTCATGGATGTGTGGCATTAAAAGAAATAGGGCATTGCTAGCATAGTGATTGCCACGTTTATCTTCTTCAATTTCGAAATAAATCTCGGACTTCTCGTTAAATTTTACAAGTCCGACTGTCTGCGAATTTTTAGTAATTGCAAATGTGTTCTTAGGGCTGTTTTCATCAAGCCCAATCTCAATAATTTCGTTTTGTAAAATTGTCATTTTCATTTTCCTTTGCGTGTAATTTAATTTTATACTATTTTATCACAGTTTTGACATCTGTACAGTGGGGAATTATTAGCTTGTGGTTGAAATGTTTTGGTGCTTTCTTGCTGGGCTATCTCCCCTCAATTCTTTCAAATATCTCCTTGCCTCATAAGTCGAATTAGTGGTAAATTAGTCTTATGCAAAAATAGCGAGAAACTAGAGGGTTAAATCATGATTTAATCAGGATTTAACCCAGTAAAAGAGGGCTCCATCAGAGAATTTGGACCTTTAAAATTTAGCGATATCGCAGAGAGTGGTAAGAATATGACTAGAAAAGAAATTAATGAGATTAAGGCACAGTACACACTTGAAGAGTGTGGAATTTCAAGACTTTGTGGCTGTTATGTTGACGGCGAGAAGAACAAAGTCACTACATTTACAGAGAATTTTTTAAATCTTCCAGAGGAGGAAAAGCACAAGTATTTTGACATTTTCAAAAAATCTTTATCAGGAACTCCTGGTAAAAATCTTCTTGATATGCAGTTTAACGAGGGAGCCTATGAAGCAGGCGGCTCGCAGGAATTTCTTCTTAAATTAAGAGATTCAGAATTAAAGGATGATGCGGTGGTTAATCAGCTCTACGACAAGATCATCGAGAACTACTATTATCCGGGCAATTACTTGATTTTGCTCATCCATCAGGCATACGACATTCCATCAATTACTAACGATAACATCGAGATGGAAGATGCTTCCGAGGAAGTGTTTAGTTACATTTTGTGTAGCATTTGCCATGTAAGCCTTTCAAAGCCGGGCCTTGGCTACAACGAGGATGACAAGGCTTTCCACAATCAGATTCAGAGCCATATGGTGGATTTGCCTGACGTGGGATTCCTATTTCCTGCTTTTAACGACCGAACAAGCAACACTGACATGACACTTTTTTACACTAAGGATGCTAACGATTTCCAGCATGGTGTTATTGAAAATGTACTTATGGTCAACGAGCCTATGGGTGCCGTAGATCAGAAGGAGACTTTTAATAATCTTGTAACTGAGACTCTTGGCGAGGATTCTAATTATGAAATCGTTAAGAATATTCATGAAAATCTAAATGAGAAAATCGCAGAGAAGAAAAAGGAATCTTTAGCACCTGTAATGCTTGATAAGACTGAGGTTCGCGAGGTCTTAGAAAAGAGTGGTGTTAAGGAAGAGAAGTTAGAAAATTTTGAAGAACATTTTGAAATGGCAACTGGTGAGGACGGCAAGCTTGCAGCTACAAATATTGTGCCTGCTAGAAAGTTTGAAGTTAAGACACCGGACGTTGTTGTTAAGATAAACCCTGATAAAACAGACCTTGTAACAACTCAGATTATCGATGGCAAGCAGTGTCTTGTAATTGAGATTGATGAGAGGTTGGAAGTTAATGGAATTTCGGTGAATCCTGAGACGGGGGAAGTGATCGAGAGGTAGAGATGGGAGAGAGTCCCGGGGGGGAGGGCGCTTGGAGCAGTCTGTTCCCTGAAGGACACGCTCTCGCTAAGGTAGCCACGTAGCGGTGGGTAAGGCCTTCTGTGTCTTGTCGCCCTACGGGCTTTCAGACTTGAAGGCCTAACCACCGACGCGTCTACATTGTCCTTTATGAAACACCTGCTCCCCGCGCCCGACACCCCCGCGACTTTCACGCCCTTCCGAGGGAGGGGTGTACGGCAAATGCGCTTCGCTGTTTGCCTACCGGGAGTTATACTATGCCGCGAGGGGCTTGAATTCTTGGTCGCGACCAACTTGCTTTCTAGTCCCGGAAGTGTGTTGTTCCGGGAAGTGCAGGTTTCTTGCAGAAATGCCCTAATATAATTAAAATTTTTATATCTAATATTGATTTGTTGACCCTAGAAGAAATTTTTTTCTTCTAGGGTCTATCTTTTTAAATTCAACGCTTCTTAGAATAATCCGTATGGACCGAAAATTTCGAATAAGTATTAAATGCCCTAAAAGCAAGTGAGTATTATAGGAAATTCGTAATCCTTTTCGAGACTTTTTTTACCGCTAGGTCAACAATCAAAAAAAGCAAGTTGTTTAGATCTCGAATTCTAATCCCTACAGGAGAAAAATCCTCCATTAGGTCAACCGCCTCCCGACCACATCCCAGAAATCTTCTCGTCCCGCCTTAAATTCTCGGTTTCATCCCTGGAGTCGTTGACCTAATGGAGAGAAAATCTCTCGGAAGGTCAATTCCTTCCCGACCGCATCCCAGAAATTTCACTAAAACCAACTATTTTTATAAAAGTTATAAAATAAAGCTATACATTTTAATTTTGTAAGTATATAATATATTTGTGGGTTATATAAAGCTTCTTTACAAAAGTCTGGGGTAGGCATATTTTGTGGGGAAGTCTAGCAAAAAATAATTTAATACGGGAGGTTTTTATGAGAAAGCTAAGTCTATTTAAAAATGGCTTCTTGCGTTCCAAAAAAGCAATCATTAGAAGAGCTTCGGGCTTTGCAATGGCTGCTTTTTTAATGGCCTCAACTGCACTAATTCCACTTGAAGGATTAGTGTATGTTAAGGCAGATACTACAAATGAGACCGCAAGTATTGTAGCATTTCCAGGCGCTGAGGGTGGCGGCATGTACGCTAGCGGCGGACGTGGTTACAATGTCTATGTAGTTACAAATCTAGAAGATTATGGGGTGAATGAAACACCTATCGAAGGTTCACTTCGTTACGGTATCGAGAATTCAACAGATGGTTGCATAATCGTGTTTAATGTCGGTGGTACAATTAATTTGAAGCAGACATTATCTTTCAGAGATAAGAAGAATATTACTATTGCTGGTCAGACAGCACCTGGAGATGGAATCACACTATCAGGTTACGAGACTAACATTAGTAATTCTGAGAATCTTATTATCCGTTTTGTACGTTTTAGAACTGGTTCTGAAAATGTGTACACAGCCGGTGATTCTATGGATGCCCTTTGGGGAAGAGATAATAAGACATTTATCATTGATCATTGTTCTTTTAGCTGGAACACAGATGAAACATTATCAACATATAGAGGTGCAGATGGAACTGTTCAGTGGTGTATAATCAGTGAAAGTTTAACAGTTTCAGGTCATAGCAAGGGAAGACATGGCTATGGCGGTATCTTTGGTGGAGATAATTGTGTATTCCAATATAATTTAATCGCTAACCATACTTCAAGAAACCCACGTCTTGGTGGCGGTACAATGACAGATCCAACAAAAGTTTATTCAATGGCAACAGTACAGTTAAGCAATAACTACCTATATAACTGGGGTTACTACTCATGCTACGGTGGTGGTTATACTTTAACTAATTATATTAATAATTATTTCAAGACAGGTCCTGGTACAAGAGATGCTGCGGCTAATACAATTCTTAACTTCGGTGAGAAGACTAAGCCAGGCGGAGTTTATTACACAGGAAATGTGTTTGAAGGAAACGATAGCGTAACAACTGATAATAGCAAAGGCTTTAAGCTTGAAGGTGTAACAACAGGAGATACTGCTACAGTTGTTAGTGATACACCTTATGAATCAGATGCATTTAATCAGATAACATTAAGATCAGCAACAGATAGTTCATCTCTTGTTTTAAATCAGGCAGGTTGTACTTACCCTGAAAGAGATGCAATCGACGCTAGAGTAGTTGCTGATGTTGAAAATGGCACAGGTTATTACATTAATACTCAGGACGAAGTAGGCGGCTATTGCACAGAGGAAGTACATAGAGACGCATCCTTTGATAGCGACCTTGATGGTATTCCTGATTATTGGGAAACTGCACATGGCCTTAATCCTAACGATTCAAGCGATAGTGCTAAGATTTCTGAGAGTGGATACGCTAACATAGAAATTTATTTCAACTCATTAGTTGAAGGAGTTACAGATATCAACTACGTTGCTCCAAATCCAACAGTATCAATTGATTTAGCTAATAACACTCAGGTAGATGAAGGACAGGATGTAACAGTTACAGCAAGTGCAGTAGCTAATAATGGTGGTTCAATTAAGAAGGTAGAATTCTATAATGGATCAGAACTTGTGGCTACAGATACAGAGGCTCCTTATAACTATACATTTTCAAATCTAGAAGATGGAACTTACAGCATATCAGTAAGAGCTTATGATAGTGATGACAACGAAACACAGTCAGATGCTTCAAAGCTTCATGTAAATTCATTAGCTAGCTCAGGAGATTGGCTAGACGCAGAAGTCGGTAACCCAGCTCTTTCAGGTGGTTCTAGTTTAGAAAATGGAGTGCTAACCGTAAAGGGTAACGGCAAGGTAGGTAGAGAAGAAGGCAGCGTTAAGGGAACAGAAAACTACGATGCTGCTGATGATGATTTTCACTATACATACCAGCAGGTTACAGGAGATGCAGAGCTTGTGGTTAAGCTTGATGAAGAGACAGTTGTAGATTGTCATACATTTACAGGCTTAATGTTTAGAGAAAGCTTGGCAGACGATGCAAAGCAGGTAGCTCTTGGCTTCTCAATGGTTAAGTTATCAAGCAGCACTTGCTGGGCAACACATATGTCAGCAAGAAAGACAACAGGGGGTTCAACTCCAGAACTTTCAGAAACCCTTGATAGTGCTTCTAAGGCAGAGTCTGCAGGCATTGGCTACGTTACAGACCTTAACTATAAAACAGGTGCTACAGTTAACGGAACATGGTTAAAGCTTGTAAGAAAGGGTGATACATTTACTGGATACGCATCTGATGATGGTGAGAACTGGACATTAGTAAGCGAGATGGAAGTTGATTTACCAGACACAGCATATATCGGATTTGCAGTAGATAGCGGTCAGGTAGCTAATGATATTAATAATTTAGTAACAGCAAAGTTTAGCAATATTAATTTAAATACTAACCCTTCAGAAACTACAGATCCAACAACAGAGCCAACAACAGGAGAGGATACATCTTCAGAAACAGATGAGTCTGAAAATAAATACGCTCCTACAGTGATTGATGAAAATAATTTACTTACTAAAACTGCTTCAGGTTCAACAATGATCTTAAAGCAGGCAGCAACAACAGGTAACTTAGCAATTTCTGGAACAACTAAAGATAGCAATGCAAGTTACATTCTCTTCCCAGAAACAACAAAGAATGGCAAGCTTGAGATGGATATCACTATCGATGGTTATTCAATCTTTGGTAATGAAGGTAAGAGATCTGGTGTATTTGTTGGTGCATTTGGTAGCACATTAAGTTCCTTTACAACTTTAGGACTTAGAGGCTACGATGTAAATACAGGTTCTGACTCAATTTCAGGCTACTGGACAAAGTCCACAGGCAGCGCAGGTAATGGCTCACCAAAGTATAATGTAGCTATTGGTGATACATATCACGTTGTAGTTGAGAGAACAAGCGCAGGTTATACATTAACATTTACAGATTTAACAAATCCATTAGAAGTTACAGCAACAGGTTCTACTTACTCAGGTAGCAAGACTATTAAGTTATCAGACCTTTACACAGGCGAGGGTAATGTGGGTACTAATAGTGCTGTAAGATTTGGTATTGCTTTAGTAGGTGCTAACGTTAGCGTTAAGAACATGGTTTACTATGATGCTAGTGGAAATGTTCTTTATAACCAGACAGATTACTATAAGGATGCTGGTACAGCTCCTACAATTACTAAGGTAAACACACCAGTAGTTAACGAAGATAGAACAGCCATCACAGTTTCTTATGAAGGCGAAGGCCTTACAGGAGATGGTAAGTATGAAATCTCAGTTTCTTCAGATGGTGGACATACATATAAGACACTTGGAACTACAACAGAAACAAGTTATTCATATTCACCAAGTGCATCTGGTAGCTATATTTTCAAAGTAACAGGTGTTATGGGAGAAACAATTTCTAACACAATGGAATCTGAGGCAGTTAGCTATAAGAAGCCACTTACAAGTCCAAGTAAGTTAACAGCTAGCTCAGGAAATGCTAAGAATACACTTTCATGGGCAAGCGTTAGTGGTGCTACAGGCTACAGAGTTTATAGAAAGAGTGTGGATGAAGAAGAATACACAGTTCTTGGTACAACAAGTTCAACAAGCTATGAGGATACAAGTGCTGTAAACGAGACAGTTTATAACTATGCAGTATTAGCTTATGATTCTGAAAATGAATCTAATCTCTCTAGTGCAGTGACAATTATGGCAACTGCAGGACATACAGGAGAGTACTATTTTGGTGATGAGGCTGCTAGCTTAACAGTTAGTGCCAAGTCAAATGATACAATTACAGATTCTTCAAAGGCTAGCTTTACAATTGCAGCTGATGAAGCTGGTAGTTGGGAAATCAAGTTAAATGGTGATTTAATTGATACAAAGAGCACTAATGCTAACGAGACAATTAGTGAAGAAATTAGTTTAGCAGACGGTAGAAATGAAGTAGTTGCTTACTTTACAAGCACAAGTGGAGTTAAGACATATAAGACATTCAATTTTGTTAAGTTAACAAATATTGATATTGTAGTAGATGCAAGCTATACAGGTGTGGCAGGCGCTGAAGTAGACGGTGTTCCTACATTTGCAACAGTAGGAGAAGCTATCGCAAGCGTAGATGCTAATAATAGCGAAAGAGTAGTAATCTACTTAAAGAATGGCAGATACTACGAGAAACTTACAGTAGATACAAGCTATATCACATTAATTGGTGAGGATTCTGAAAAGACAGTTCTTTACTATGATGTAGCATCAGGCTCATTAGACGCTAGTGGTAAGACATATGGTACATCAGGAAGTGCTTCTCTTACATTAAATGGAGGAGCTAGCCACTTTACAGCTGAGAATATGACAATTTCTAACGAATTTGATTATCCAAACGAGAAGATTGATGGCAAGCAGGCTGTAGCACTTCTTAATAATGCAGATGAGACAACATTTACTAATGTAAGATTCCTTGGATATCAGGATACTTTATATGCAAATGGATCTTCAAATGCAGCTAGACAGTACTATAACAGATGCTACATTGAAGGAAATGTAGACTTTATCTTTGGTAGAGCTATTGCAGCCTTCTATGATTGTGAAATCGTTTCAAATGGCGATGGATACTTAACAGCAGCTTCTACAGAAGGCAAGAACACAGTCGGTTATGTATTTATTAACTGCCACATTCTTGCTAAGTCAGGAGTTAAGGGCGTTTACCTTGCTAGACCATGGGGTTCAAACGCATCTGTTGCTTATATTAACTGCTATTTAGATAGTAAGATTAGAGAAAATGGATACTGCGATATGAGTAACAACTCATACAAGAACGCAAGATTTAGCGAGTATGGTTCATACGGTGCTGGCTTTAAGGTAAATACAGACAGAGTTCAATTATCAGCAGTTCAGGCAAGCAAGATTGACACAGTTGCAGAGGTTCTTGCAGCTGATGCAAATCAGTATAGTGATGGAGCTTGGGATGCAGAGGCAGAGTATGCAGCAATTAGTGCTTCTTATGTAGCTGCAGCAGCACAGGAGCCAACAACACCGGAAGAACCAACAACACCAGAAGAGCCAACAACACCAGAGACACCGGAGACTCCAGAGGAAATCAGCTATGAGATGCTCTCAGGCGACACAATCACAATCGTTCCTGGGGAAGAAGTTGTTATTCGTTCAGCAGCAACTGTTGATAAGTTCGTTGCAGTTTTAGTGGATGGTGAGGAAATTGATTCTTCATACTATACAATTACATCAGGTTCAACAATCGCAACAATTAGTGGCGATTACACAGCAACATTAGCCGAAGGCGAGCATTCAATTGCAATTAAGTCAACTGACGGTTCGGCAGTAGCTAAGGCATTAGTAGCTGCTAAGCCAGCTGAAGGCGAGACAGGTTCAAGTGAAGGTGAAACAGGTGCAGGCGAAGAGCCAGCAGTAGAACCAGAAGAGCCAGTTGTTGAGCCAACAGAACCAGTTGTTGAACCAACAGAACCAGTTGTTGAACCAACAGAACCAGTTGTTGAACCAACAGAACCAGCAACTGAGCCAGCAACAGAACCTGCGACTGAGAATACAGGAGACGTAGCAGCTGATGAGGAATCAGTAGCAAGAGATAGTGCAGTAGAAGCTGAAATCGAAAAGATTGCTGCTTATGAAAAGGAAGTCGATAGACTTATAGCAGAACAAAATGCTAAGCAAATTGCTAATAGTGAGGTATCTACACAGAGCACACAGACTGGTGATTTTGCAAATGCATTTATCTACGCAGTTGTAATGATTCTTTCAGTATTTGCTAGTCTTGTAATGATAATTTTTGGCGAAGGCGGAAAGAAGAAGGAAAATTAATAAAATTTTTCTTTAAAAATTTAACTGATATGTTATAATTCCTATTGTGTTTGACACTTTAGTATTGCATAATGGGAGGAATTATATATGGCAGACGGAGGAAAGAAAGGGATTTCTTTAGGATTCAATTCTCCAGTTGTATTAGGTTTTGCATTAATTTCGTTAGTTGCTTTATTTTTAAACGAAATATCAAACGGCCTAACAAATACAATGGTTTTTAGTGTTTACAGATCGGAGATTAGTCCTTTATTCTTCGTAAGGTTATTCGGACATGTACTTGGGCATACAGATTGGAAACATTTTTATTCTAATATGATGTTCTTTTTACTAATCGGACCGATATTAGAAGAGAAATATGGAAGCCTAGATTTGGCGGTGCTTATGTGCATTACTGCCGTAGTATCAGGTATTGTTAATATCATTTTCATGCCAACAACAGTGCTTTTAGGATCAAGCGGAATAGTTTATATGATGGTAGTTTTACTCTCAGCTTCAAGCATCAAGGGTAAGAAGATTCCACTTACACTAATCCTTATCTTATTTATGTACGTTGGCGGCGAAGTCGTAAACGGCTTTGAGGCCCAGGATACAATCTCACAGCTTTCTCACGTAATCGGGGGAATTTGTGGTGCTATCTTTGGCATAGTCCTTAATCTAGATACTAAGGATTTATAGGAAAATATATTGCTCTCACTAAGCTATGAAAGAGACTTTATGCTTTTTTCATAGCAAGGTGAGAGTTTTTTTTATGGATTTGTGCTATGCTTTAACAAAATGTAAATAAAGGAGAAGTAAAGTGAATAATCGATTAAAAGGAATAATTTGTATTGTGATTTCAGCCTTTTGTTTCGCCTTAATGAGCGCCTTTGTCCGCTTATCAGGAGATTTGCCATCGGTTGAGAAAGCATTTTTTAGAAACCTAATAGCCCTCATAATTGTTGTAGTGACTATTATTGTGAAGAAAGAAAAACTACATATGAAGAAGTCGGACGGCTTCGTGCTCTTCCTTCGTTCCCTTTTTGGAACTATTGGTCTTCTTTGTAATTTCTACGCCGTTGACCATCTAGCTCTTGCAGATGCTTCAATGATGCAGAAACTCTCGCCTTTCTTTGTAATCGTTCTATCTGCGATTATTTTGAAGGAAAAATGTAGTCCCGTACAGTGGATGGCGGTTATCGGTGCCTTTATTGGCGCACTGTTCATTATTAAGCCAAGTGGAAATTTCAACAATTTCCCAGCAGTAATTGCCGCAATCGGCGGTCTTGGGGCAGGTTCCGCCTACACTATGGTTAGAATTTTAGGAAAGAGAAAGGTAACTCCTGACCTAATTATTATGGCATTCTCAGGATTTTCTTGTTTAGTCTGCCTACCTCTAATGATAATTTCTTGGAAAACTATGACTTTAGTGCAGCTTTTAATGTTACTTTTAGCAGGCGCTGCAGCTGCAGGTGGACAGTTTGCAATCACTCGCGCATACATTTACGCACCAGCTAAGCAGATTTCCGTTTATGACTATTCTCAGATTGTGTTTTCAGCAATCCTAGGATTTATCATATTCGGACAAATCCCAGATGAATTTAGTTTCTTGGGCTACTTTATAATCATCGCCATGGCGGTTTGGATGTTTATTTATAATAAGAGGGAAGACTAGGAAACTGCACGCTTTTAAAGATTTTTGCGTAAACTTTAGCGCTTTATTTTTATAAAGTTTGTGTTATAATACGGTTATTCAAGTCATTTGGATAATAGTAAAAATATATAGGTTGTTGTAGAGATGGATAATAAAAATGTAAAACGAAAAAGCAATTGCATATTTGAGTCTTTGTTAAAGGAATGTACTCATGAAAAGTTAAATAAAGATTTAAGTCATGAAGAAATCCAGGAAATATGTGATATTTTATTTATCGGTGAGATAAATCTAGAAATAACAAATAAAGAAAATAGATTTGGCGATCGCGTTATTAATAAAAATATCTTTAAAAGAGATTGCGAATGTGAAGAAGCTATAAAATACATGTATCGTTTAAGTGATACAAGAGCCGGGGAAATCAGCATAGCGCCTATGAAAGGCCATGAGGAAGTTCCGGAGTATTCTATATTTGCCAATATTTTATTTTTAATTATCTACGAAGTGACAACAACTAGAGTTCTGAATAATTCAAGATTTATGGATCCACAAACTGGTGTGCCGAATTTGCGCGCTGTTAAGGATAAGATTACCTCTTTAGTAAAGAACGGCGACTATTCAGACTACATTATTATTTATGCTAATATTCAAAATTTCAAATATCTAAATGATTGCGGCGGCGTTGAGTGCGGTGATACTGCAATCGTTGCATATACAAGAAAACTAGTGGCTCTAGCCGAGGAGGACGAGGCTATTGGTCGACTTGGTGGAGATCACTTTATTATATGCGTGAAAAGAAGAAATCAATCAAAAATCATGCACGCCCTAGCAGGTATTACAGTTTCGGATCTTCCAAATACAGGAGATAGAAACTTTGTCCTTAGTTGCTGGGCCGGAGTTATGATTTCAGATAATAAGAAGCTAAGCTTTGATGAGAGAATGCAGTGCGCTGTGGATGCCTACACAATGGCTAAGACGCGCCTAAAGCAAAGAGTAGTTTTCTACAATGATAAGTTTAAGGCCAAGCTTGACTGGTCAAGAAATGTTAGAGAATTACTTGGAAAATCCATCAGCAAACAGGAAGTTTATCCTGTTTTCCAAGCAAAGGTCAACATGAAAACTGGCAAATTAGTGGGCTTTGAAGCCTTATCTCGTTGGAAATATCAGGGAAGAATCGTCTCTCCATCAGAGTACATCAGTATCCTTGATAATCAGGGCATGATTCACAACCTAGATATGTACATTTTGATGCAGACCTGCGAGTGCATAAAGAAGTGGGATGACGCTGGCATCGATTACCCAATTATTTCTGTAAATGTATCGCGAAAGAACTTGTTTATTCCAAACATCGAGGAAATAATCCATAGAATTACCACTACTGCTGGGGTTGAGCCTTCAAAACTAGATATAGAAATTACAGAATCCGCCACAGAGGACGAGTTTAGTAGGCTTTTAGATTTTATTACGAAAATGCGTCAATATGGCTACAGAATCTCTATTGACGATTTTGGTGTTGGCTATTCGTCTTTAAGCTTGCTTCACACTATTGATGCGGATGTAATTAAGTTTGATAAGAGCTTTGCAGATAATATCTGCAGTTCTAATAAGGTGGAATATATTGTTGAAAGCATTGTAAACTACGCAAACAAAATCGGCATGACAACCATCGCTGAAGGCGTAGAATCAAAGGAACAGGGAAAGAAGCTACTAGATATAGGCTGCGAATGCTGCCAGGGCTTTTATTATGGTGAACCCCTCTCCTTTGAAGAAGCAAGCGAAGTAATAAAAAAATCGATTTATAAACCAATATTAGAGGATTAAGGCGATTCTTAAGAAGTAATGAAAGTGCTGGGAATTAGTCAAATTGTGAGAAGTAACGAAAGTACTGGGAATTAGTACAAGTTGTGAAATGTATTGAGAAATAATATGTACTAAAAAGAACTCGTCAGATAGATTATATCATCTATCTGACGAGTTTTAATTTGCAATGTATTTGACAGCTGGTCTTGATAGTTGAATCTTGTTCTATCTGTAGTTTTCTATCATTTCGTTTATGTATTTTTCATCTAGACTTTCGCCAATAATAATTAATACATCCTGGCCTACGTTGATTTGTTTAATCTCTGTATTATCAACGGTTGCATTGATCTGATACCAACTGCTAGATGTTGTGGTTTCATTAGTAGAATCAGATTCTGCCTGGCTTCCTAGGTTTTCAGATTCTGGTTGATCTCCTTTAGCAAAGCCCTTAACTCTAAAGACTTTTCCGCATTTCTCATCACGATACAATTCATCAATTAATTTCTTAATGGAATCGATGGATAAGCCGTGGTTTAGCAAATACACTGAGTTATAGCTATTATTGTCGTCTATTCTTAATTTTTCGTGGTCAAAATTGTTGTAACCACAGTTTGTAAGCCCTTCTAATACTGAAGAATCTAGCTCGTTTAGGTTTGCTTCAATAAAGTCAGAGTCCACAAGCTCCCTGTTTCCCTTGAATTGAAGAAGGGCAGCCTTTAGGTGGGCCTTTGTATTCTCTATATCTTGTGTCGAGGCCAAATCGCTATGAGATAAAAGAATTTTACCTGAGCGGGAAACCTGTGAGCAGAGAAGATAGTTAGATTCGTTTGAGAGCTCATTTTCAAGCTTAGAATCTATAACTGTAATGACGTTGCCGATTTCATACAATCTGTTAAGGGGATCCTCATTCAAAACATCGAAAAATTCATCCACGTCATAGATGCCAGAAGGCTCAATCAAAACTCTGTCGTAGCCCAGCATTCCAAGGGCAATAAGCTTAGTCTTAAATCTACGTCTGTGGCAGTCGTAGTCGCAACCGCCCGCCACCATCTCAAGGTCAGCATCATCACCGATGGCATCCTCTAGAAGGAGCATGTCTACATTTACAGCACCATAATCATTCTCGATAATGCCGATGTTCTCGCCCTTGCTAATAAGATAGTTTACATATTGCTTTATAAAAGTGGTCTTCCCAGAACCTAGGAAACCAGTAATCAAATCTACTTTAATCATAAAATCACCAATAGGAATAAATATATTCGTGGCTATATTTACTCTTCCTTTCAGAGACAATTATATCATATGTGTAAAGATAAAAACTTTTTAAAACTACTTGTAAATAAGTCTATTTTGTGTTAAAACTGACTTATAGAAAAAACTTTTCTAAAAGTAAAGATTAAATTAATAGCTTTAAATTTTAAGCAATTTTTGGGAGGAAAATATGACTGAATTTTTTAAGAATGTCCCAGTTATTAAGTACGAGGGACCAGAAAGCACTAATCCATTAGCTTTCAAGTATTATGACGCAGAGAAGGTTGTTGCAGGCAAGAAGATGAAGGAGCATTTACCATTCGCAATGGCATGGTGGCATAACCTTGGCGCTAACGGTGTAGATATGTTTGGTGTAGGCACAGCAGATAAGAGCTTTGGAGCTACTCCTGGTACTATGGAACATGCTAAGGCTAAGGTAGATGCAGGTGTTGAATTCATGAAGAAGCTTGGTATTGAGTACTATTGCTTCCATGATGTTGACCTTGTACCAGAAGCTGACGACATCAATGAAACTAATAGAAGATTAGATGAAATCTCAGACTATATCTTAGAGAAGACTAAGGGCACTAACATTAAGTGTTTATGGGGTACAGCTAACATGTTTGGTAACCCAAGATTTATGAACGGTGCTGGTAGTACAAGTTCTGCTGATGTTTACTGCTTCGCTGCAGCTCAGGTAAAGAAGGCTCTTGATATCACTGTAAAGCTTGGTGGTAGAGGCTATGTATTCTGGGGTGGTAGAGAAGGTTATGAAACACTTCTTAACACAGATGTTAAGTTTGAGCAGGAAAATATTGCAAATCTTATGCACTTGGCTGTTGACTACGGTCGTAGCATCGGCTTTAAGGGTGACTTCTATATTGAGCCAAAGCCAAAGGAACCAATGAAGCATCAGTATGATTTTGATGCTGCAACAGCTATCGGTTTCCTTCGTCAGTATGGTCTTGATAAGGATTTCAAGATGAATATTGAGGCAAACCATGCAACACTTGCAGGTCACACATTCCAGCATGAACTTAGAATTTCTGCAATCAACGGTATGCTTGGTTCTATCGATGCTAACCAGGGCGATATGCTTCTTGGTTGGGATACAGATGAATTCCCATATGATGTATATGGTGCAACTTATGCAATGATGGAAGTGCTTAAGGCTGGCGGTCTTACAGGTGGTTTCAACTTTGATGCTAAGAATAGAAGACCTTCTAATACACCAGAAGATATGTTCTATGCCTTCATTTTAGGTATGGATACATTTGCATTAGGCTTAGAGAAGGCTGCAGCATTAATAGAAGATGGCAGACTTGAAGAAAATATTAAGAAGAGATATGAGAGCTTCAATTCAGAAATCGGTCAGAAGATCAGAAATCATTCAGCTAGTCTTGAGGAATTAGCAGCACATGCTTGTGAGCTTAAGAAGCCTGAATTACCTGTATCTGGTAGACAGGAATACTTACAGAGCGTAGTGAACTCAGTTCTTTTTAACTAGTTTTATGAAAATGTAGGCGCAAGCGCTTTTTTTACAAGCGCAAAAAAAATAAAATAAGACGTTTACCTTACGCTGATCCTAAAGAAGTGGGGAAGATTGGCAGGAAATAAGGTATGTGGGGGAATAGAAAATAGGCATAGTCTAAGACTTGAAGTTTTAAGTAACCGGAGAGGATTTGGGCTATGTCTATTTTTGTGTTTAGATAGTTCGAAGATATTTACCGCAAAGTTAAAAATATACTAAAGACCATATCTATTTGTGAAATATTGGAATATTACTATATCTATTATCAAACCTATACAAATATCTTAAAGACAACAGTACTTTCGTACTAGTTTACCATAAGTATAAGTACTTTAGTGTGAGAAAAATGGGGGGGGTGGCCCGATATTTTTTAAATTAGGAAAATGTTACTATCCAAATAGCGAATCCTTAACACCACAAGAGGGGAAAACAGTTGAGGATGATATAACGTAACAATAAAATAGGGAAAAACGAAAGGGGCTTAATTTATGAGATTAAGATTAGACAAATTAGTTTTAAGCGCTGGTTTAGCTTTAGCTATGGTGGCAACTACAATTCCTGTAGGGGCTGCAATCACAAAGACAGGTGATACAGTTACAGTAGCACCAGGATATATGGATGCAAATGGAAATGCTAAAGATGATTTAACAGGTTTAACAGAAACAGGTGATCCAGTTACTGTTAAAACAGGTTTAACATCAGTAACACAGATTACATATGTTGAAGGTGCTACAGACTCAGTTGATGTAAGCTATATTTCTTCAAAGGATTCTAATTATGCTTATGAAACAGCTGCGAACAAGGTTTCGAAGCCAGTGAGCAAACTAGAAACAGTTACTTATACACTTGATAATTATGTTGTTGACTATGCACTTGGAGGAGAAGAAACATTATCAGAAGCGAATGTTAAGGCAATTATTAAGGAAATTGCTGGTGAAACAAACGTAGCTTCAGGTATTGAAGTAGCAACATCATTAACTAGTCCTGAATATGTAGCAGTTACAGATGATGCTACAAAAACAAAAGTATCTGGAACATTTAAAAAGACAACAAAAACAGCTTTAACAGAATTACCTTCAAGCTATCAGAATTTGATTACATTTAATTCAGTTGAAGGTGCAAATGATTATATTGTTTATGAATATGATAAAAATTCGTGCGTTAGCATTGTGCCAGAATTAGCTACAAATGGTACTCCTTATATTGTGACAACAAGTGTTGGTAAGAGTTATCTTTTAGGATCTCGTACAGTTTCAGCTAAGGGAGCTTTATTATTTGAAGCAACAAATGGAGATTCAAAAACAACTACAGTTACAAATGCTGGTTATACAGCAACAGTAACAGCAGTTACAGATGTTGCTGGTTCTGGTGTTCTTGATGTATCAAAGGTAGAAGATTTACCATCAGATGCTGCAGTTGCAGGTTATTTTACAATCACAGTTGCAGGCGGTTCTGGTGTTGTAATTGATACAGGTGATACTGCATTAACATTTAGAATTGCTAAACCTAAGGATGTAACTGCAAGTACATGGTATGTTGCTACTTTACATACAGATTCAGAGGGTAATGAATCATATTTATTGTTACCAGCAACATTATCATCAGATGGAAATTATATTGAATTTAGTACATCTAAGTTCTCAACATTTGCACTTGTATATTCAGCAACAGCAGCTGATACAACAGAAGAAGAAACAAATAACGAAACAAATAACGAAACAGAAACAGCAACAGAAGCAGGAACAGAAGCAGGAACAGGAACTACAACAGCTGGTTCTTCAACAACATCAACAACAACTTCAACAAAGACAGCTGATAACTCAATGATGCCATTATTTATGACAACATTACTTCTTGCACTTTGCGCTGGTAGCCTTGCTATCTACAAGGAAAAGAAGACAAATTAATTTTAGTAAGTAAGAAAGACACAAGTTATATTAATTAACAACGTTATATCTAGCTAAAATTTTAAAATGGCCTCTCCGTTTGTGGTGGACGGAGAGGTCGATTTTTATGTATAAAATATTGTTAAATATAGAAAAATTGTGATTATTTATGGAGTTAAGTATAGACTTAGCTCCTTTTTTGTTTTTTTTGACATCTTTATAGTTTTAAAAATATATTAAAACAAATAAAAAATCACCCCAATTCTATACATGTGTATGAAATAAAATAGTACTCCGGTATGCATTTACTTAATGAATAGGATATTTAGTATGAGAAAGATAGGCGAGGAGTACGATATTTTTAAAATTAGGAAAATGTTACTATCCAAATAGCGAATCCTTAACAGCCACCAGGGGGAAAGTTAAGGATGATATAACGTAAACAATAAAATATGGAAAACGAAAGGGGCTTAATTTATGAGAATAAGATTAGACAAGTTATTTTTAAGCGCTGGTTTAGCTTTAGCTGTGATTGCCACCACAATTCCTGTTGGAGCTGGCGTTAATACAACAACAGCAAATGGTGTAACTACTGTTGATGGTGTAGTTGGTTATGCAACCTCTGATGGATTACCTCTAACTACAGAGAGTACAAAATCATTATTGGCAGCTATTTCAGGAGTTTCTACAGCAGATACATCTGCAGTAGAAACAGGTGTTGGTGGTGTAAAAAAGCAAGATGCATTACCTAGTGGTTTAACTGTTAATAAAGAATTATTTACGGGTAATCAGGATGTTACAGCTTATATTGAAGAAGTAGATGCAGACTATGAATTTGTAAAAGGATATAAAGTAGAATCTGATGAAGATGCATTTACACAGACAACAACATATACAGTTTCTGGTTATGAATATACATCAACGACAGCAGGTAGTGCTGTTGCTGCAGCAACTGCAGCTAAAACTGCTATTATAAATGCATTAAAAATTGAAAATGGTAGTAATTCATATTCAACATATACTGTATCAGTTAGTGAAAACGCTTTAACAGCTCATACAGCATCACAACCAACAGAAGATAGTTATGCTGAAGGTACTAAATTTACTGTTGATGGTTCATTTACAGTAACAAAGACGTATACAATTACATCTTTACCAGAGGGATATAGATATGATATTGTTCTTGATAAAGGTGAGGGTTCAAATTTTGAATATAAGGTTGCTTATAATGAAGGAACTAAAAATGGGGAATATACTAATATTACTGACCTTGATGAAGAAATAGTTGTTTCATTAACAAAGTTAAGTGGAACATATTATTTAGGTAAAAAGACAGTATCAGCATCTGGAAATTTATTATTTGCTCCTACAGAAGGAGATGATAGTGCTGATGCTAATGTTGTAAGTGGTGATTATACAGCAAGAATTACAAATGGTAGTGATGAAGAAATTGATCTTACTGAGGTAGCAGATTTACCAGAAGATGTGAAGTCAGCAGGTAAATTTAAAATTACTGTTACAAAGGAAGGTGTTGTTGGAGCTGTAGCAAATGGACCAGAAATTACATTTAAGATTGCTATTCCTAAGGATGTACAGCCTACATCTGCTGATAAGAAGATTAATTGGATTGTTGTAAGAGGTCATGATTATGATGATGGAAATGACGTAGTATATGAAATTATTCCATCTACAGTAGAAGGTGATTATATTGTATTTAGTTCAGATAAGTTCTCTACATACGCATTACTTTATACTGAAGTAGCAGCTGACACAACAGAAGAAGAAACAAATAACGAAACAAATAACGAAACAGAATCAGCAACAGAAGCAGGAACAGAAACTACAACAGCTGGTGGTACATCTACAACATCAAAAACATCTTCTTCAGGTACAGCTGATAACTCAATGATGCCATTATTTATGACAACATTACTTCTCGCTCTTTGCGTTGGTAGCCTTGCTATCTACAAGGAAAAGAAGACAAATTAATTTTAGTAAGTAAGAAAGACACAAGTTATATAAATTAACAACGTTATATCTAGCTAAAATTTTTAAATGGCCTCTCCGTTTGTGGTAGACGGAGGGGTCAATTTTTATGTCAAAATTAGATTTGACGGAAGATAAAATTGAACTCAGTTCTCTTTTTTTATAAAAACGGGTACTTACTTTATTATAATTGGATTTAAGAAAGTGTTTTAGAGATAGAATTGTAAGGAATTTAGGATGAATTTGAGAGGGATAATTAGATTTGTGAAGATGTGGGAATGGGTTGAAATACTGGAGTGAGGCGTGTTTTTGTGGAAATTAAATGAGGAATTAATTTTCAAAATATTAAAATAAATTGCTACGCTGTCTTTGTTTATACAATATTTGTGATAATATAGAATTGTAGGCATAGTTTAGCTTTTATACAGAAAGGAATCAAAATGGGGAAGTTAAAAAAACTAATAGAAAAGAGTGGGCAATTTGTAAAAAATAGAATAGAAGAAAGTATTCTTGTTGTTTCTATTATTTTTTTGATTGTTGGTCTTTTATTAGATTTAAATTGTATGAAAAAAACACCATTAAACAATATGGAAGATATGAGTTGGTTATTATCCATACAAACATCTATAGTAGTGTTGCCTATTGCTATAGTAGCTTTACTTTCTGGTATTATTTCTGAGTCTTATATGGGAGTTAAAAAAATTGCTTATTATTTGCGTATTAAACCACGTATTTTTAAACAGAAAAGTATTATTTCTATAGAATTTTTACTGCTGCTTATAAGCGTGTGTATGAATATGTGCCATTTTAATAATTTAATTTTTTCATGTTTGATTATTGAATTGATTATAATTTTACATAACATTTTTGGGATTTTTGAAGCTTATTATGGAAATATAGAAGTTGAGAATGAGATAAAAGAATACTTAGAAAAAGAGGCTGAGCTGAATAAAAAATGTGAAGCTCATATTTCTGCTTTAATATCTGATTGGGTAAAAATATCTTCAAAGCAATTGTATGATGAATTTGAAGATTATTTTAAAATATTTTTTAAGTTTAATCTTGCAATTATGCTAAAAGAAAAAGATACAAAGAAAGCTAATAGCAATGCTGAAAAAGTTGCTAAAGCTTTATTAACAAGTAATTCGAATGATTGTAAGTGTGATTAGATTAGCCTATTATATTAACTTTAACGATCAAGAAAAAAATCAAGAAATTGATTCTTTAATAGATTTAATGAGAAGTCTTGGCTATTTGTTGGATAGACAGGATAAAAAAGGAATAATCTATAATTCTAAATATTGGAAAGAATTGATAGTTCAATATCAAAGCAATAGCATATATTTGCCTTGTAAAGAATTGAGAAGAAGTGCTGACAAGAATTTTGCAGATTGTATTATAGAGCTTATTTTTGGGTATATTACAAATGGTTATATAGATTATGTAAAAGAAAGTTTATTTATAAATAAAATTGGTAATACAGATTTTGTGAATGATGATATATATGTGTATGAAATAATGACAATACACTGTATGTTGTATTGGATAGCTTATAGAGAAAGTGAAGATTATATAGATAATAATCTTAAAAATAAGGTAAAAGAGTTGCTTAATGATAAAGAAGTTATAAAAGTAATTAATAAATTCTATAGAGCAGTTTCGAAAAATTATGATGTTATGGATAAGAATTTACGTATAGAAATTTCTGAAACATTGAGGAAATATTAGAGAATTTTTCGAATGTAATGAAGAAAATTTATAAAGCACACTTAATTGAACAATCTAACAATAAAGAGAAATATTTTGTAGATATGCAATATGGAGAGAAATTCATTAAGGGTTTAAGTGAGTGTTTAGATATAAAAGTGAAAAATGAATTAAGTATTGTTAGTGAAGTATCAAATGTACAAGAAAAAATAGAAAAACATGAAAATGAAATGTATATAAAAGTACCGATTGATATTATTAATGATGATTGTCCTGGTATTAGTTTAAAGGGATATATTGATGAGTGTGTAACTAAGAACAAGTTTAAAATATTTGAAAATATAAAAAATGAATTAAAGACGGTTGGCATTGAAGTAATTAATAGGGATATAAAGTTTGAATCTGATAATGCTTATTTAGAATGGCTAGGCTCTAATGGATATAAAACTTTATGGGGATGTAAATATGAATTTGATTCATCGGATTATATGCATGAAAAAGAGTTTGCATTAAAGTTAGAGGATTTTGAAAGAAAATTCGTTTTTGGAATAAGTGATGGTTTAGTTATAAAGAGCAATGCCTTAAGTGTAAAAGTTGACAATTTTAAAGTTACTCTTGTGCCAGCTGATGTTGATAAAGATGGCTTTGATTATAAAAAAGTTAGTGATGATAAATATATGTATGAATCTAAAACAGGGATTAGATTGGAGTATTCAAAAGACGAGTTACGCCAGTATGTAGCATATATGCATAAAAAAGCAATAATTAAATATGATATAGAAATATGTTATTCAGGTAAGAAAGATGATGTTGTTATAATTACGAGAAAAAATTAGCTGTTATTTGTTAGAAAAAGGATACAATAATATTTTTTGTGAAAAAATATTGCATGAAAAATAAAGAGTGATATAATGAAATTGATATATACTCAAAAGGAGGTTTATACAATGATTATTGAGATAAGAGCAAAGAATTGTTTTGTTTTTGCCGATGAGATATCTTTTTCAATGAAGGCAGATATGAGAAATAAGAAGTTTGCATCTAATGTTCATAGAGAGAATAATTTTAATGTCCTTAAAACAGCTGGAGTATATGGTCCTAATAATGTCGGAAAGACATGCCTTATTAAATGTATAAGAGCTATAAAGAGTGTTTTATTGAATGAGAAGAATGATTTGATGCCTTGCATTTTTACGAAAGATGATGTGTGTTATTTAGGAGTAACGTTTTTGGAAGGCGGAAAAAAGTATTCATATGATTTTAATTATAATGCGAAAACTAATGAATATATATATGAATCGTTTTCTGAAATAAAAAAAGATGAGCATGGTAATGAGAAGACAGTGATTATGCTAAAAAGAGATACAGTACAACAGGAATATTATTGTACTAATGAATCGGTTCAAAATATGATGGCTATGATTTCTAAAAATAATTTGTTTTTACATTTAGTTGATGTTACTCAATTTGATTGCTTGAGTAACATGAAAGATATATTAGTTGGATTTGCCAAAAAAATTGACATTGTTAATATGAATAATATTCCAATGGAACATACTATTGAATTAATGAAAAATGAAAATAATTTGCAGCAAAAAATAGTCGAATTCATAAAAAATGCAGATTTGTATATGGATAACTTTGAATATGTTGAAAGAGAAAATATTCAATTAAAATCAAATGATAAAGAACGACCAGAGGAAAAAGCGTTAGATATTCCTGAAAAGATTATGGATCAAATTAGATTAGTGTCAACATATAAGGGTGTTCAAGTACCAAGTATGTTATTTGATTCAACTGGAACAAAAAAAATAGCAGCAATTGCAAGTTATGTAATAGAAGCATTAGAAAAAGGAAGAATACTAGTTGTTGATGAATTAGATAGTAGTATTCATTTTAAATTAACTAGAGCTATAGTTACATTATTTAATAATGAACTTAATACCAATGCTCAGATGATATTTACTGTACATGATATCAATTTAATGGATTGTAAAAAATTATTTAGAAAAGAACAGATATGGTTTATTCATAAGGATGAAGATGGAGTATATGTATATTCACTCGCTGATTTTACAGCTCAAATGGGTGTTCGTGATACAACGGATGTTATGGAAAAATATAGGAAGGGAACCCTTGGTGCACTTCCAGATCCAGAGTTAATTAAGTCGCTTTTAAGTATTAAGAGCAATGTAAATAATAACAAAGCATTGGACGGATGAAATTATTAAGTCGCCGTCAAAATCAGTTAATGCATCATTAATCGAAAAATATACAGGTGTAGAAAAGTATAAAGGTAAAGCTGAACAGATAGATGCTGTAATGGAGCACATTACAGCAGAAAACTACAATGATATGCGTGATCGTGTACATAATACTGAAAAAAATGATTCAGTTGTCGGAAGTACTAATTTTGGAATATTTATGGATTATTTTGAAAGTAAAGATGCTGGATGGATTGATGTTATTAACAAAGAATTGGAGGAGTGTTAAAGTATAAAAATCTGATATATTAATTGGATACTTCAATATAATCATGACTCAAAACTAATAATTTATCAATTTCAAATAAGTGAATAGTAGAATTGATACTGTCTACCTGTTCATATGATTCTGATGTGAGATTTACAGTAAGTGCTGTGAGGGTAGATGAGCAAGGGTGGAGCCCTTGAAAAATACGAATATCTTGACATTTTAGACTGTCCAGTTTGAATAAACATAAATTTGATCTTGTATCAGGGTCACATTTAAATAATGCTGGAAACGTATTGTTTGGCAAGAAAAACCCTGTGATGTTGAAAGCTGCTATATTTGCTACGGATGAGAAGCTAACTTTTCTAGATATGCAGATATTTGAAGATAATATTATTAACCTTTTAGATATTGCAGAGCAGTATATTTTTAAAAATATACATTGGGCAAATGAAATAATAGGTATGGAGCGTACAGAGATTCCGGAAATACCTGTTGCAGTTATCAGAGAAGCGCTAGCAAACAGTTTTGCACATTCTATTTATAATGGTTCAACATATCATGAAATATGCATATATCCGAGTAAAGTTACTATATATAGCCCAGGTACATATGCAAGTTCTCATAAACCGGAAGAGTATATTAAGAAGAATCTGCAATCTTCTATACGTAATGAAAAGATAGCCAAAATGTTATTTTTAAGCAAGTCTATAGAGCAGTTTGGAAGCGGATTTAAACGTATAAATAGTCTGTGTAAAGATGCTAAAATCAAGTTTAGTTATGAGATTGATGAAGCAGGGTTTACTTTTATAATTCATAGAAAAAAAGCTGGTGAAATATCATCGAATAAAACAAATGTCACTGTAAATGTCCCGGAAAATGTCACTCTAAACAAAATGGAAAAGCTAGTATATCAGTTATTATCTTCTAATCCACAATATACTAGAGAAGAACTTGCTGAAAAGACTTCCAAGACAGTAAGAACTATCCAAAGAACATTGAATTCGTTACGTGACAAAGGATATATAACAAGAATTGGAAGTGACAAAACTGGAAGATGGGAAATTCTAAAATAACTATAAGTAGAATTGATACTGAAATAGGGTGGAGCTAAGCGTGTGCTTAGCTCCTTTTTTTAAGGATTGAAAGAATTATCGAAATCGTTATATTTGCAAAAAAATTACAAAATTCAGCTTTTTATACTTGAAAATTGATAATTATAATTTATAATTAAGATAAAAGATACAATAGGAGGTAATATTATGTTATTACAGTTTACTGTAAAAAACTTTAAATCCTTTAGAGATGAAGCAGTATTATCACTAGAAGCATCTAATGACAAAGAACATGATAATAATATTATTGATGATGGAAAAGATAGGGTGTTAAAAACTGTATCAATTTTTGGCGCTAATGCAGCAGGTAAAACTAGTTTATTTAATGCGTTAACAGCTGCGATTCTTACAATTAAAACATCTAATACTAGACAGTTAGGTGAACCTATAGTTTTTATAGAGCCCTATGCTTTTAGACCTAATGCATATGATGAACCAACAGAATTTGAATTTGTATTTAAAGTTGATGGTAAAAAGTATGTTTATGGTTTTTCAGCAACCGTTAAGAAAATTATAACTGAGTATTTGTATGTATATAATACAGCTAGAGCAACAACAATTTTTGAAAGGGACGAAACAGATTCTGAGGTCTATAAATTTACAGTGCCTAAGATTAAGACAGAGTTAAATCCTTTAGTAGACAGAAATACAGAGAATAAGTTGTTTTTAGCAACAGCTACAGCATGGAATAGTGAATCTACTAGACAAGCAGCTATGTGGTTATTGAATATGATTAATACATATGACACAAAATATGAGAATATTCTTCCACTTACAGCTGCTATGTTTGAAAATGATGTAGATAATTCCATGAAACGTTTTACTAATAATATTCTAAGAGAGGCAGATATTAATATCGCTGATTTTAAATATGAGAGTAAAGATGTTCCTGTAACTAGTACTGATGGCAATAATCATTTAATTCCAATATTTCAAGATGATGTGTCTAGACTATCTCATAATGAATTTAAAATTAATGTTATACCTAGACAAATTCATAAATATAAAATTGATGCTATGCATAATGTTAAAGATGAAAAAGGAAACGATAACTTGTATTATTTACCAATAGATAAGGAATCAAGAGGAACACAAAGTCTCTTTTTTATGAGTCCAATTTTAAAAAGAGCATTTGAATCAGGAGAAACAGTTTGTATTGATGAATTTGATTCAAGTTTACATCCTTTATTAGTTGATTATTTGGTAGGCTTGTTCAACAATAAAGAAATTAATAAAAAAGATGCACAGTTAATAGTATCGTCACATACAATGTCACTTCTTAATTTGAAGTTGCTTAGAAGAGATCAGATATATTTTGTAGAGAAAAACCAGAAAAATGCTTGCTCTGAATTATTCTCATTAGATGAATTTTCACCTAGAAAAAGTGAAGATATTAGAAAGGCGTATTTGCAGGGAAGGTATGGTTCGATTCCAGATATTATGGAAGGAGCTAATTTATGGGATTAAAAAAACAAGTAAAAATAGCCAAATAAAAACTGCAGAAAAGAAGGCTAAAGAGAGTAAGTATAATATAAAGCTTATAACTACAGGACCTTGTATTGAATTATGGTTTTTATTACATTTTAAATATACAACTAAGAGTTACAATTCTAACGATGATGTAATAAAAGATTTAAAGGAATATATAAATGATTATAAAAAATCATCAGATAATATATATGAGTTATTAGAAGATAAATTAGATTTTGCAATTAAAAATGCAAAAAAACTAGAAAAACATAATCTGGAGGATGGAAAAAAAACACATACCGTAGAGTTCAGCCCTAGTTCAGAAGTTTATAAGATTTTTGATGATTTAAATAAGAAGGATAACTAGAAATAAAGGGGTGGCATCGAATGATTTATAAAAATATTACATTTAAAGCAGATCCATTTTCATACGATTTGATGTTTGATGATAGAATAACTCTCGTCGGTGGAGATAATGGCACAGGTAAAACTGTTCTGTATGAGATTTTAGAAGACTTAAGATTAACCGATGAATATAAAGCAATTAAATTGTTTAATTACAAATCAGATAATCTTTTAGAGGCAGTTAAACAGTGTAGGGATAATTTTATTGTGATTGATAATGCAGATATTTTGATTGATGATGATATCAGGAGATTCATCAATTTTGAGTTTTCCAATCAGTATATGCTTTTCTTAAGAAATTGTGATGGGCTCAATGTATCGGATAAGAGCTTTAAGGTGTTAAAACTTGAAGATAATAGGATAACACTGGAAGAGGAGTTGTGATATGAAATGGCAAAAAATGAACATGTTAGTACGCTGGTGTTGGAGAAAATCTGCAGAGTACTTGATTGTAATATAGAGGATGTCTGTGAATTTGTTATTGAGCAGGAGGGGAAGAGTTAAAAATGAGATTTGGGCCTAAGGAGATAATAGATAAAAATGGTCGAAAGGTAATTCTTAGAAATGCTGAAGTTGAGGATGCCAAAGCTCTTATAGATTACCTAAAAGTTACGACAGGAGAAACACCTTTTTTGATACGAGAACCTGACGAGGTGACATTATCTTTGGAGCAGGAACAAAATTTTATTAAAGATAAAATAGATGCAACTAAAGAATTGATGCTGATTGCTACAATAGATGGTAAGCATGTAGGCAATTGTTCACTGATGACTATCGCACCATATAAGCGGTATGCACACAGGTGTGATGTGGCAATAGCATTGTACCAAGAATATTGTGGATGTGGCATAGGAAAAATCATGTTGCAGACAGTGTTAAAGGTTGCAAAGAATGTCGGATATGAACAGGCTGAACTTGAAGTTATTTCAGATAATTATAAAGCAATTTCTCTTTATAAAGAACTGGGGTTTGAGAAGTGTGGACATTTTCCGAATAACATGAAATATGCGGATGGTAAATATGCGGATGCGGACTGGATGATGAAGAAATTATAATGAAAACGATTTGCAGAGTTTATTTCAAAAAAAATAATGAATTGAGGAACTAGATGGACAGAAAAAAGATTATTATTATAGGTTGCCCCGGGAGTGGGAAAAGCACATTTGCAAGAAGACTTCATGATGTAACGGGATTACCAATATACCACTTAGATAATTTATTCTGGAAAGCAGATAGAACTCACATATCCAGAGATGAATTTGATGCGCGTTTGAACGAGTACATGCAAGGAGATTGTTGGATTATTGATGGGAACTATTCGAGAACTTATGAGATGAGAATCGCGGCATGTGACACTGTCATATTCTTAGACTATGGGGAAGAAGTATGCATGCAAGGAATCACTAATCGGGTAGGAAAAGTTCGTGAAGATATGCCATGGATAGAAGATGAGTTGGATCCTGAATTAGTAGAAATGGTGCAACAGTACGAAACACAGAATAAACCCGTACTGCAAGATCTTTTCCGAAAGTATCCGGAGAAAGAAGTAATAACCTTCTACAACCGTGATGAAGCAATGAAATGGCTGGTTAGTGAATATAACAAGCGATAAAATTTGCAAACTCACATTGACATTATATAGATACATTTGCTATCATATCCAAGATATATATCAAATGCATCGATGCGAAACTTTCACAAGGAGTAGGCGATGAAGAAAGACAGCAAAGAAGTACCAAAGAGAATTTCAGTGGATGAGCACATCAAGCTTAATCCGAAGTCAATTTATAGGGACAATCGATCCCGATTATTCACAGCGATTTTTAGAGAAAAAGAAGATATGTTAAGCCTTTATAATGCGATTAATGGTACCAGTTACGATAATCCGGATGATGTAATTGTTACAGAGCTAGAAGATGCTATTTATTTAGGTCTAAAGGGAGACTTATCATTTATTGTTGATTTCAGGTTG
>NZ_AUJG01000010.1 GCF_000424105.1 Lachnospira multipara ATCC 19207
GTTGCAGAAGAGCCAGTAGCCGAGATGCCAGTAGAAGAAATGATGGCAGAATCAGTTGCAGAAGAATCTACAGCAGAAATGCCGGTTGAAGAGATGGTAGCAGAGGCATTAGTTGAAGAGTCAGTAGCCGAAGCTCCTGTTGAAGAAACTGCTGCCAACGGAAATCCTGTTAAGTCACTAGTTGCTGAGATGCTTGAACTCACAGAACAAGCTGAAAAAGCAACAATGGATAAGATTGAAGGTACAAAGTCAGTATTAGATAACATTTTAGATATTGAATCTGATGACATAGAAATCGTTGATCCTAATGTTGATATTCTTGCAGAACTTGAAAATTCTAACTTTGAGTTAGCTGATGCAACTCCTCAAGTTGTGGAATTTGTAGATGATGGCGAGGGCGCACAGAATGTAAGCAAAGTAATAGAAGAGCCAGCAGCTACAGAAGTAACTGAAACAGTAGCTGAAGAAACTCCTACAGAAATGCCGGTCATGGAAACACCTTCATTACCAGAAGATGAGTTGCCAGAAATTGAGGTAGATGTCGATGGAATGGTGGATATGATGACACAAGAAGCCAAGCCTGATATTGATATTAGTATCGACATGAGTGCTATGGATGAAGCCAATAAAGATAGACCAGTTTTTACAGATTATGAGAGCTATCTGGATGGTTTTGAAACACGACCAAGTTATGATGATTATGAAATCACAATAGATCAGGCTTATGCTGAAAAAGCAGTTCATCACAAGTTCATTCAGATAGATGAAAACTGGATTGCTTCTATTCAGCTTGAAGCAGGAATTCTAGTGGAATTAGATTAGAAACCTATTGTGTTGAAAATTGAATAATTGAGTAAAAGTGCCTAGAAAGAAGAATAAGAAGCTTTTTAGGCACTCTTTTTTATAGAAAACACAGGCATTACTTGAAATTCTTGAATAAAAATTTCACTAAAATTTCCGATTGTTGCGATTATAGCCACAAGATGTTAGTGAAGAAGGAAGTTGATTTCTGAAATCTTGTGCTTTTATTTTTGATATCCGGTGTTTACAGCCAAAATCAATAGCTAGAAATTTTTTTGAGAGCTTCACAGTGAGAGAAATTTGTGCTTGTTTTTCATGGTTTCTTTTAGGAAAGTCAAAAAGCCCGAAAAGTAGCCTTATAATTTCTTGGTATAAGCCGGAAGAGCAGTGGCTAAAAGAAGGAAAGCAAAAGCCAAAAGGCACAAGAGCAAGTCCCTACCGCCGTAAATCTTCCGTGAGAGGGAAAGAAATCAAAATTTAAAGAAGAGAGGCCGGAAGAGCAGTGGCTAAAAGAAGGGAAGCAAAAGCCAAAAGGCACAAGAGCAAGTTCCTACCGCCGTAAATTTCCCGTGAGAGGGAAAGAAATCAAAATATGAAATCAAAATATGAAATCAATAAAACTCAAAGCTAATCAGCAATAGTCACAATTATTAAATGATAAAGAACAATCATAAAATCTTCTTGCTTTTTTATATGAAAATGGTTACTATATGTTCGTATATATCAGTACTAAAAAGCCTGTATTTTAAGACGATTTAGTACTAACAATATGCAGAGTAGATTTTGAAGCGTTAAGTGCTATGTGAACAGGGAGTTGTCACTTAGACGAAAAGAGTATCTTGCGGTTTCAAAGTCGCATCCCGCTGCTACATACCGAGAGTTTTACCTCCCTATGTAGTTGAGGAATTACATAAGGAGGTTTTTTATGCCAATGAATTACGAGGAAGCTATTGCGTATCTTAAGGAGACTAATAGCTATGGCATGGTGCTTGGGCTTGAGAGAATTACTAATTTATTACACTATGTTGGAAACCCTCATAAGAAGTTGAAGTTTGTTCACGTTGCAGGAACGAATGGCAAAGGCTCTACGGTAGCATTCTTATCTAGCATTCTTAAGGCGTCATCCTTAAGAGTGGGAGTCTATTCATCCCCTGCGTTACTTGATTACAATGAAATTATAAAAGTGAACAATGAAAGTATTTCAAAAGCTGATTTAGCACAGCTAACAACAGTTTTAAAAGCTGCTTGCGATCAAATGGTAAAAGATGGTTTAGGCCATCCAACAGAATTTGAAATTACTACAGCTATGAGTTTTCTATACTTCTTATCTCAGGATTGCGATATATGTATCTTAGAGGTAGGCCTTGGCGGATTACTTGATTCTACTAATGTTATTGAAAGCTGCGAACTTGCTATTCTCACATCTATTAGTTTCGACCACGTTAGAGTTTTAGGCAACACATTAACAGAAATTGCATTACATAAATGCGGAATCATTAAGGAAGGTATCGACGTCTTAACCTGTGATCAGGAAGACGAGGTAATGGATGTTATTGAAGAAAGTGCTAGGAATAAGAAGGCAAGACTTCATAACTCAGAATTACCAGTAGGAATGAAGGCTGATTGTATAAGTCTTGATGGACAGACTTTTACTATGAATGGAATTGGCACTTTAAAAATCAATTTAGCAGGAGATTATCAAATCTATAATGCAGCATTAGCCGTGACTGCTGCCCACATTTTAAAGAATAAGGGCTATAAGTCGATTACAGCAGAAACTGTAAGGCAAGGTTTAATTGAGTGCAGATGGCCATGTAGATTTGAATGCATAAATAAAGAACCTATTGTCATTGTTGATGGTGGACATAATGCAAAGGGAATTGATGTTTTAGTCTCAAGTCTCTATAAACATTTTAAAGACAAGAAATTGATCTTTATTATGGGTGTTATGGCAGACAAGGATTATCAGTATATGATAAATAAGATTTCAAAATTGGCCAAAGAAATAATATGTGTAACAGCACCAAATAAGAGAGCGCTATCTGCTAGTGATTTAAGCAAGTTTATTAGTGAAAATTACGGCATAAAGACGGAAGTTGCAGAAAGCCTAAAAGAGGCTGCAAGCTTAAGTCTTAAGAAGGCAGAGAAAAACGATGTTATAGTAGCATTTGGTTCTCTTTATTATGTTGGTTTAATAAAAGAAGAATTTTTAGGTATTTTTTAATATCTAGAAAATGTATTTTTTAAGGAAGGTTAGGTGTGAGAAATGTTTGATGATGAGAAAATAAAGGAAGGCGTAAGACTTATACTTGAAGGAATTGGTGAAGATGTTAATCGCGAAGGCTTACTTGAAACTCCCGACAGAGTAGCTAAAATGTACCATGAACTTGCTGCGGGGTATAGTGATGACGCTAAGGAGCATTTATCAAAGAGATTCCATGTAGATAATTCAGATATCGTAATGGAGAAGGATATTTATTTCTATTCTTTATGTGAACATCATATGTTACCTTTCTATGGAAAAGCAGCTATTGCTTATATTCCTAACGGAGAGGTAGTTGGATTAAGTAAAATTGCTAGAACAGTTGAAGTTTATGCAAGACGTTTACAGATTCAGGAACAATTAACAAATCAGATTGCTGATGCATTTATGAAGGAATTAAACTGCAAGGGCGTTATGGTTCATATTGAAGCTGAGCATATGTGTATGACAATGCGTGGCATTAAGAAGCCAGGCTCAAAGACAGTTACAGTTGTAAAGCGTGGGGCATTTGAGGACGAAAAGTTAGAAAATACATTTTACAGAATGTTAGGTTAATATGGAGAGAGTGAATAGAATTTTGGCAAATGAGACATTTAAAGAGAATATGTTACATTTGCAAAGGCTTGAAAAAGATAGACAATACTGTAGGCATGGCATTGACCACTTGTTAGATGTGGCAAGGCTTGCCTACATTGAGGACTTAGAAAAAGGGCTGGCAATAGAGAAGGAGATAATCTATGGAACAGCCCTTCTTCACGATTTGGGAAGAGTTTTAGAATATACTAAGCAAATCCCACATAATGAGGCTAGTGTGCAGTTAGCAAAGGAAATATTGCCTGAATGCGGTTTTAATAATGAGGAAGTTAAGCGCATTTGCGGGGCAATTGCTGCGCATAGAGACGAAAAGGGTATGTTAGATGATGGACTTGCGGGGCTTCTTTATAGGGCAGATAAGAAATCTAGAACCTGTTTTGATTGTCTTGCCACAAAGACTTGTAAATGGAGCGAGGAGAAGAAGAATCATCTAATAGTTGACTAGATTAGGAGGCAACATGTTAATAGGAAATAAGGAATTTGATTTTGAAAATGAAGCTTACATCATGGGAATTTTAAACGTGACACCGGATTCTTTTAGCGATGGCGGTAAGTGGAATACTTTAGAAAATGCAGTAGCCCACGCAAAGGATATGATTGAGGAAGGTGCTGCAATCATTGATGTAGGTGGTGAATCCACAAGACCTGGATACACAGTTATTAGTAATGAAGAGGAAATAAACCGAGTAGTTCCTGTGATTAAGGCTATTAAGGAAAAGTTTGACGTAGCAGTTTCCATTGATAGCTATAAGTCAGAAGTAGTTGAGGCTGCAATTAAGGCAGGAGCTGATTTGGTTAATGATATATGGGGCCTTAAAAAGGATCCTAAGATGGCAGCAGTTGTGGCTAAGTATAATAAGCCGGTTTGCCTTATGCATAACAGAGAAGAAGCTAAATATGATAATTTCTTTGAAGACTATCTAAACGATATGAAGCAGTCTATTGATATCGCTCTAAAGGCAGGTATAAGTAAGGAAAATATTATGCTTGACCCGGGAGTTGGCTTTGCAAAGTCCCTTGAGCAAAACCTTGAGGTAACTAATAAGTTAGAGGCTTTAAAGGAACTAGGCTATCCTGTTTTACTTGCTACATCAAGAAAATCAATGATTGGCCTAACTCTTAACTTAGATAAGGATCAAAGACTTGAGGGTACAATAGCTACAACAGTAATTGGTGCTATGAAGGGAGCTAGAATTTTTAGAGTCCATGATGTTAAGGATAATAAAAGAGCTCTCGATATGACAATGGCAATAGAAAGGTGCAAATAATATGGATTTAAACAGTCTAGACAAGATAAATATAGAAGGTTTAGAAGTATTTGCAAAACATGGAGTCTTTAAGGAAGAGCAGTTCCTTGGACAAAAGTTTGTGGTAAATGCCACTCTTTACACAAATACTAGAAAAGCCGGCCTTAGTGATGATTTAACAGCATCCATAGACTATGGCATGATAAGTAAGAAGATAGTAGAGTTTATGCAGGAGAACACATTTGAGTTAATTGAAACTGTGGCTGAAAAACTTGCTCAAAAGCTTCTTATGGAAACTGAACGCTTAGAAGGAATTACATTAGAGATTCAAAAACCTTGGGCACCAGTTTTACTTCCATTAAAAAATGTGTCAGTTAAAATTACAAGAAGTTGGCATGAGGCCTACATTGCGTTAGGTTCTAATATGGGTGACAAGAAAAAATATCTTGACGAGGCTATTAATTCGTTAGATAATCTAGATTATGTACGTGTGGAAAATGTATCAGATTTCATAGAAACGTTACCATACGGTGGCGTTAGTCAAGACGATTTTCTAAACGGATGTGCAGCAATAAAGACTTTATATACACCGATGGAGTTATTAGATTGTCTACATCGACTTGAAAACGAGGCAGGAAGAGAAAGAAAAATACACTGGGGTCCAAGAACCCTTGATTTAGATATAATTTTTTATGACGACTTAGTTATGAGTACTAAGGAACTAATTATACCGCATGTGCAAATGCATTTAAGAGATTTTGTTTTGGTTCCGTTGGCTCAGATTGCACCTTGGGTACGACATCCAATTTTTGGTACAACCGTTGCAGAGCTTCTTGAGGCAAATAAAAAAGATTATATCAAAGACAAACAATTTATTTAAATCGAAGATTGGAGACTTTTATTATGGCAGATAATAAGGAATTTAAGCCGTATATCGCGGCTGACCAGGTTATGCCAGAAGTAACACCAACATCAATTATTTTAGGTATTTTATTAGCTGTTGTTTTTGGTGCAGCTAATGCATATTTAGGACTTAGAGTAGGTATGACTGTTTCAGCATCAATCCCAGCTGCAGTTATTTCTATGGGTGTTATTAGAATGATCCTTAAAAAGGATTCTATTCTTGAGAATAACTTGGTTCAAACAATTGGTTCCGCTGGTGAATCAGTTGCTGCAGGTGCTATTTTTACATTACCTGCAATCTTTATGTGGATCGAAGAAGGATATGATGTAACACTTTCAGTAGTTGCTATCGCTGTTGTTTCAATTAGTGGTGGTTTACTTGGCGTTTTATTTATGATTCCTCTTCGTAAGGCATTAATCGTTAAGGAACATGGTAGTTTACCTTACCCAGAGGGAACTGCTTGTGCCGAAGTATTAATCGCAGGAGAAAAGGGCGGTAACGCTGCAACTACAGTATTTGCAGGTTTAGGTATCGCTTCAGTATTTAAGTTTTTAACTGATGGATTAAAGCTATTCCCAAGCGAAATCTCATACAGTTTTAAGAGCTATAAGGGTTCTGGTATTGGCGCAGATACTCTTCCGGCATTACTTGGTGTTGGTTACATTTGCGGCGCTCAGATCTCAGCTTATATGTTAGCCGGTGGTGTACTTGCTTGGCTTGTAATTATGCCACTTATCGTAGCATTTGGTGCAGACGCTACAATTTTCCCAGCAGAAGTTGCTATCTCTCAGATGTCAGTTGATGAAATCTGGAGTTCATACGTTAGATATATTGGTGCAGGTGCCGTAGCTGCAGGTGGTATCATTTCCCTTGTTAAGTCACTTCCACTAATTATCAGAACATTTAGTGAGAATATTAAGTCACTCAAGAATTCAGACAACACAGTATCAACACTTAGAACAGATAAGGACTTAAGCATCAAGACAATCCTTTTAATCGCTCTTATTTGCTTAGTTGTATTAGTTGCTGTTCCTTCAGTACATATTAATGTTTTCACAGCTATCCTTATTGTGGTATTTGGTTTCTTCTTTGCTACTGTTTCATCAAGAATGGTAGGTTTAGTTGGTAGCTCAAATAACCCAGTTTCAGGTATGGCTATTGCTACACTAATCATTACAACTGTTATTTTAAAGGCTACAGGTAACGACGGTGGCCTTGGTATGACAACAGCTATTATGATTGGTACTGTAATTTGTATCATTGCAGCTATTGCAGGTGATACATCACAGGATTTAAAGACAGGTTATATTATTGGTTCAACACCTAGAAATCAGCAGATCGGTGAAGTTATTGGTGTAATCGCTGCAGGTCTTGCAATGACAGGTGTTATGGTTTTACTTAATAACGCATGGGGCTTTGGTACAAATCAGCTCCCAGCTCCACAGGCTACTTTAATGAAGCTTGTAGTTGAAGGCGTTATGGGTGGCGACTTACCATGGAATCTTGTATTTATCGGTGTATTTATTGCAGTTGTAATTGAATTATTAAGTATTCCAGTACTTCCAGTTGCTATCGGTTTATACTTACCAATTTACCTTTCAGTACCTATTATGATTGGTGGTCTTATTAGATACTGGTTTGATCATAAGAAGTATAAAGATGATAGCGATAAGGAAAGTGTTACAACAGCGGGTATCCTCTTCTCTTCAGGCTTAATAGCTGGTGAAGGTTTAATTGGTATTTTACTTGCTGTGTTTGCTGTAATTTCAGTAGGTGGCGGAAAGTCTTTTGCTGATGTAATTGATTTAACAGCTCATGGCATTGACCTTGGTGCTATCGGAAGTATTGTATTCTTTGCTATTTTAATTCTTTGCTTACTCAAGTTCTCAATTTGGGATAAGAAAAACTATAAGAAGTAATCGGTAAAGATACTAAGTTTATAATACTTAATTTTCCCTCTCTATCTAAGGATAGAGGGGGATTTTTTTACCTTGACGGTTCATTATTTATTATGTCACAATAGATAAAGTGACTAGTAAAACAATCGATGCTTTTACAAATAAAAGAAAGTGGTGAAATTTTAAGATGGCTAAGAAAAAAGCTAAGGATAAAAAGAAAAATTATCTAGACAATATCCCTTATATTCCAGAGGATAGACAGTGGGAAGTTAAGGGTAAGATTGTCTATGTAACACAGATAAATTCAGGCTTCTACAATAAGATTGCCCAGAAACTTTTTAAGACTCCAAAGACAAGTCAGATTAAGCTAGAGGGACTTGGAAGTTTTATATGGCAACAGATTGACGGGAAGAGAAGCATTTACGATATAGGAATTCTTGTGGCAGATAAGTATGCAGATAAGGCAGAGCCTTTATATGAAAGATTGTCACAGTATATGAAGACACTTGAGAATCTAAGCTTTATTAAGTTTAAGGAAAATTAAAAATAAAAGGAAATTAAAGAGGTAGGGAATTTATGAAGATGGAATTTAAGGTAGAATTACCAGTATTTAAGGAAAAAGAAGTCAACTTATTAGACTATAAGCCAGTTGCCAATAAGGCAGACTTAGAAACAAGTAAGCACAATGCTTTAGTTATTAATAAGGCAATTAAGGATTTATCAGAAAATGGCGGTGGAAAGCTTGTGATCCCAGCGGGTTTATGGATTACAGGACCTATAAATCTTCTTAGTGGAGTAGAGTTACATATAGAAAGAAATGCAATTTTAAAGTTTTCTAAAAATCCAGAGGAGTATCCTCTAATCGTAACTAATTATGAAGGTCAGGACTGTATCCGTGCAGTATCTCCAATTACAGCAATTAATGCAACAAACATCGCTATTACAGGTGATGGAGTAATTGATGGTAGCGGTGATGAATGGAGACCTATTAAGGAATTTAAGCTTACTGCTAGAGCATGGCAGGAGAATTTAAAGAAAAGCGACTGCGTTCTTGATACTAAGGAGGGCGGTGTTTGGTTTCCTACAAAGACTGCATTTGACGGAAACACACACAATATCCAGCTAGCTTTTGAAGGAAAGGAAGATGCCGAAGTTTTAAAGCTTGCAACTCCTTACTATGATTTTTATAGACCAGTATTAATAAGCCTTAAGCACTGCGATAAGGTCTTACTTCAGGGTGTAACTTTTAAGAATTCACCTGCTTGGAATATTCATCCATATTTCTGTACAAACCTTACAGTAGATAGTATTAACGTAAACAACGCTTATCATGCACAAAATGGCGATGGTATCGATATTGAATCTTGCAAGAATGTGGAAGTTAAGAATTCTAGATTTGAAACAGGCGATGATGCCATTTGCTTAAAGTCAGGAAAGAATGCTATTGCTAGAACAATCACTGGCCCTTCAGAGAATATCTACATCCATGATTGTCTTGTAAACGAAGGTCATGGCGGCTTTGTAATTGGTTCAGAGATGAGCCGTGGCATTAAGAATGTTTGGGTTGATAACTGTACATTCCTTGGCACAGACGTAGGTGTTAGAATGAAGAGTGCCCTTGGTCGTGGTGGCGTAGTTGAGAATATTAATATTGAAAATGTAAATATGGTGGGAATTAAAAACGAAGGCGTAATTATGACTATGTCTTATGTTTTAAATTCTCTTAACAGAAACGAGACTATTGCTAAGGAAAATGAGGAAGACATCCCATTCTTTAAGAATATCAATATCAACAATGTAAACTGCGTTGGTGCTAAGCATTCAGTAAAGATCGAGCCATTAGAAGGCCGCATGGATACAATCTCAAATGTAAATATTACAAATTCTAGATTTGAAGATTGTGGCGAAGCTCTAATTAAAGGTGAGAACATAAATATAGCAAAATTATTATAAAATTTTGCAATATCTAGTTACATTTGCTATAATATAATTAATATTTTAACTGTGAACAATTGAAGATTAATGGAGAAATGTATGCATGAAAAAATAGTCTTTATAGGTAATGATAAGGGCTTTGTTTATGGTTCTATAAAGAAGGGACTTGAAGAGCAGGGCTTTAATATTATCTCAGTGAATTCAGATATTGCTTATATTATGGGAAAAGAGTCAGAATCTAAGATTTGGCTCTTGTATATTGAGAACGAAGTAACGGATTATGTAAAGATTTTCGAATATATAAAAAAGGCAGTAATATCAAATGATGTTATGCTTTATTTGATTGCCTCAGATAGTGAAATTAGGGACGTCCACAGATATATTCCAGAGCATTTAATTAAGCATGCCTTTGAAAAACCGGTGGATATGTCTAGTATGTACAAATATTTTTCGCTGATGGTTTTAAAGCAGGAGGAGGTCGAGCAAGAGAAATCAATTCTCATTGTGGATGATGATCCTTCTTCTTTGCGAGCCCTAAGCGACTTCCTATCGGTAAAATACAAGGTTTACATGGCTAATTCTGCCATGAATGCCATTATGTTTCTAACTAAGAAAAAGGTGGATTTAATTATTCTAGATGTGAGTATGCCAGTAGTAGATGGCACTCAAGTTTTCCAGATGCTACAAGACGAGCCCTCAACAAGAGACATTCCAATTATGTTTTTAACTGGAAATTCAGAAAAAGACGTGGTTATGAATGTCCTAAGTTTGCACCCAGTAAAGTATCTATTAAAATCCATGGAGCCAGACAAGTTAATTCTTAGCATCGACGATTTTTTAGATAGCAGAAAGTAGGTGCTTATGGGGATTGGATTTATAGTTTTGTCGTTAATTCTAATCTGCGAGACATTTTTATTAATCAGAATAATTGTACAAAATAGACATACAAAAGAGAAGCTAAAAAGGGAGGAAGATATTATAAAGGAAAAGGCACTAAATGAGGCAAAGTCTAGTTTTCTAACTCACATGTCTCATGAAATTAGAACGCCTATAAACGCTATTCTTGGCATGAATGAAATGATAATTAGGGAGAGCAAGGATAAGACAATTATATCCCACGCTAAAAATATCGAGGATTCTTCAAAGGCGCTACTTGGCCTAGTGGATGAAATTCTTGATTATAGCAGGCTTGAATCAGGAGATTTAAAGATAAATCCAATCCAATATCGCTTTGATAATTTAATAAATGAGGTGCTCTCCTTGACCTATGAGAAGGCCAAGGCTAAGGGCCTGTGCTTTGATATTCACATAAACCCTGAGATTCCCCTTAGAATGTACGGGGATGTGGTAAGAATCAAGGAGTGCCTACTTAACCTACTTACTAATTCTATAAAGTACACAAAGGAAGGCAGCATCAGCTTTCGCATAGATTTTAAGAAGTTGGATTCTGAAAATGTAGAGCTATATGTAATTATTTCAGATTCCGGAGTGGGCATCAAAAAGGAAGACTTATATAAGCTAAACAATGCTTTTACGCGTCTTGATGAAATCAATAATAGCAGCATTGAGGGTATGGGGCTTGGCCTTAGTCTTACTAGTAGATTACTTGAGATGATGGGTTCAAAGCTTGAGATAGAGTCGGTTTACGGTCTTGGAACTACCTTTGCCTTTAGCTTAAAGCAACTAATTGTTGGCTGGCTTGAGTGCGGGGATGTGGTTAAAAACTATGAGGATTCCCTTTGTAAAATAAATAAGTATAAGAAGGCTTTTAGGGCTAGTAAGGCTAACATATTAGTGGTGGATGATGTGGAGGTTAATGCAAATGTAGTAAAGGGACTACTTTCACGAAGCCATGTAAAGCTTGATATTGCCCTTAGTGGAGAAGAGGCGCTTGAAAAAGCAAAATTAAAAAAATACGACATTATATTTCTAGATCACAGAATGCCAAAGATGGATGGAGAGGAAACTCTTAAAAAACTAAGAGAGGATAAGGAGTACTTATCTTTTAATTCACCTGTCATTGTTTTGACGGCTAATGTATTTAACGGAGTGCGTGACATTTACATAGAAAAAGGCTTTACGGATTATTTAGCAAAGCCGGTTTTTTACGAGGAATTAGAGAGGCTACTTATAAAGTATCTGCCAGAAGATAAGATTGATAATAACGATTTAGCTGACTCTAGCCTAGAATCTGCTGTTGCTAATGATGCTAAATCAGGTTCGGATCTTTTTGCTACATGGGATTTTTATAGTTTTGAAAATGATAGCGATAGCCAGATTTTAAGCCTCTTTGGAGATATTAGTTATATCGATTATGAGCAGGCTCTTAGAAACTGCATGACAAGAAATACACTTATAAATAGCATAATTACTATAAATTCCACACTTCTTAACAATTTAGAAAAATTAGAGAGTTATTATAAGGCAGAGGATTATGCAAATTTAGAGATTCTAGTTCATGGCCTAAAGAGCTCTCTAAAACTTATTGGAGCCCTTGAAATCTCAGGACAGGCGGCACATATAGAGGATTTGTGCAAGTCCCAAAATTACAAAAATCTTGATATGGAATATGACGCCTTATGTGTTTTACTTACGAGATTAAAGGCAGATTTAGAAAATGTATTAAGCCCTTTAAAGGATGACAATAAAAAGGAGCTTATATCAAAAGAACAGCTCTCTGAAGCCTATTTGGCCATTAAGGAATATGCAGAAATTGGAGATTTTAGAAATGTGGATCAGATTATGAAACATTTACTTGATTATGAAATTCCAGGAAACGAGAGGGAAAAGTTTGAAAAGGTTAAGGAATATAGCCTTAATGTGGATGCAAAAGGCCTACTAGAAATTTTATAATGTATGTCCTATATTTACATAATTAGTTTTAAATGTTAGGTTATATATATCTAGAAAGTGGAAACTTTACAGATACAACACTAGAAAGCTTAAAGGAATATGCATATGAGTAGAAAAGAATTAAAAAAATCGGCTAGAAAAGTTTTAAGAAAACATTATTTTATTTTGATATTTGCTTGTTTAATGGCCTCTTTTTTAGGAGTAGATTTTTCAAGCTCCTTTATTAACAGTTCAAAGGTTTCCCCTAGGAGATTGGTGGATGAAGTTACACAGGTGGTCCAGGTTTCAACGGTTATGGAGCCGGACAAATTTATAGATATCATAAATGAGGAAATTGAATACAGTAAGGAGGCTAGTTCTGGTACAAGTTTTGCAAGAAATAAGGGTTTTCTTGCTCAGTTAATTAACGGAACAAGTGATGGTCTGCTTTTTTATAGAGTATTACAGTCCATTAATTCCTTTGTAAGTTCAGAAAAAATAGCCATAAGAATCTTTGTGGTTATTTTTATGATACTGTATTTTTTAATATGGTTTTTGGTTACAAATCCTTTTTCTGTGAGCTTCAGACGAGTCTTTCTAGAAGCTAGAACCTATAAGAAGGTGGATTATCAAAAGTTAGTGTATCTTTTTTATAACAAATGTTTGTTAAACGTAGCTATTTCGCAGGCTTTAAGGGCCCTATATCTATTTTTATGGACCTTTACTATTGTGGGCCTTCCAATTAGTTATTATAGATACAAGATGCTTTCCTACATTTTGGCTGAAAATCCAGCAATTAAGCCAAGACAGGCACTTAAGCTTTCAAGAGATATGATGCGAGGCCACAAGTGGGAAGCTTTTAAACTAGATATGTCTTTTATTTTGTGGTATGTGCTTTCGTCTTTTACTTTAGGAGCCCTAGGCCTTCTTTTTGTAAATGCCTATAAGATTGCAACAGTTAGCGAATATTATGTGTATTTGCGAGGCCTAGCTTATGAGAGGGGTCTTGAAAATGTATCGCTATTAAATGACATTTACCTATATGAGATTGCTGATGCGGCCTTGATTAATGAAAAATATAACGACTTGGTGCTAGAGTACAACAAGGGCATAGATGGTGAGGATTACGACTTAGATGCGGACCTTTGGCTTGCTAGCGCCATTGATAATTTAAGAAAGCAAAGGGGTGAGTCCTTTGATGAAAACGATTATAAGGAAAGTACGGGAATCTTTAAGTGGTTTGAGGATAATCTAGGCCTTAGCTTTAGAAACTCAAGATATAACCGCCTAAAGCAGAGTCTAAGCCTTACTTTTGCTGCGGTTGATGACTATAACAAGATTAAAAATGGAGAAATCTACCCAGAGAGATTATCAAGCCTTCCATATAAGGAAAGACGAATGAAGGCAGATTACATTCGCATGTATTCTATGTTTTCAATTGTATCTATCTTCTTTATTGGCTGCTTTGTTGGCTGGACCTGGGAGGGAATGTTACATTTGATTCAAAAAGGAAGCTTTGTAAATAGAGGCGCACTAAACGGTCCGTGGATTCCAATTTATGGAGTTGGAGCTGTAGTTTCCATTACATTAGGTTACAGATTTAGGGCTAAACCATTAAGAGAGTTTATCTTTATTGTAATCATAAGCGGAATAATCGAGTATACAACCTCATATTTGATGGAACTTGCCACAGGACTTAGATGGTGGTCATATAATGGTTACTATTTAAATCTAAACGGAAGAATCTGTCTTGAGGGCTTAATTATATTTGGAATTGGGGGATGTGCCGTTGTTTACTGGCTTATACCATATATAGAAGGACATCTAAAAAAGATGGATTCTAGAATTCTGTCAATAATTTTGATTGCCTTGGTATTTTTATTCATTATTGATGTATTTTATTCATCTATGCATCCAAATACAGGGGCAGGAATAACCCATAAAGTTATCGCTTTAATGCGCCAAAATGCGTACTTTTTTGCAATAAAGTGATAGCAAAATAGAGTGAATATTTTAATAAAAATATTCTTTTTAAAAATTTAATATGCTTGACGATTTATGACAACAAATGCCTTAAAATGTGCATTTATGGAACCGTTCTCACAGCGTGAATATTATGTATAAATATGCATAAATACTGCATAGTATGAATAAAAAAACATTAGTGACAAAATATTGCACGGGTGTTATAATAGCTTAGGCGAAGGGAAGAGCGCTTATTTTTTTTGTCCTTTTTCCCGAGCTTGTTAAGAAAGCGTGATAACTTTTTTGGCAGGATTGCAGAAACGCTCCCCAAAAAATAATCGTTGAGTATTGGCTCACGCGGTAGTTGTAGTTTTAACTATTTTTTATTTTTGTGGAGGGGCATATATGCAGAAACTAGAAAAAAGAATCGGTAGTACACTTGTGGATATCCTATTTGATATTCTGGGCGGCTTTTTATACGCGGTTGGTTATTACACATTTGCAAAGATGGGTGATTTCACACCAGGCGGTGTATCAGGTGTCGCTTTAATCTTTAATTATTTGTATTCGGTTCCAGTTGGTATCTTTACTTTGATATTTAATATACCGCTGGTGATTCTAAGTTATAAGGTTGTTGGTAAGAAGTTCTTATTTAAGACGGCTAAGACACTTATTTTTTGTACTATCTTCCTTGATGTCATTGCCCCAATGACACCTCTTTATACAGGAAGCAGAATAACAGCTTCGTTATTCTCAGGAGTTTGCCTTGGTGCATCAATGGCACTCTTTTATATGAGAGGTTCAAGTTCAGGAGGAATGGATTTCCTCATTATGACAGTCAAGGTAAAGAAGCCATATTTTAGTTTTGGCTTCGTAACAATAGTTACTGACTTCATTGTCATTGCAGCAGGTGGTCTCATCTATAAGGACATTGATTCAGTACTTTACGGTTTGATATCAGCATTTACTTGTTCCATCGTAATGGACAAGATCCTTTACGGTATGGGAGCAGGTAAGTTGATAATAATAATTACTGTTCGTAGTAAAGAGCTAACGGACATGATAGGTTCCATGACAGATCGTGGATCTACCATCATCAAAGCCATAGGTAGTTATACCGGTGATGATAGAGACGTTGTGTTGTGTGCATGTTCAAAGAATCAGACTTATGCGGTTACTGATTTGGCTCATAAAGCAGATCCTCATGCCTTCATAATGATCACTGAGACCAGTGAGGTTTTTGGTGAGGGATTTATTGAAGGTAAACGTAATATGAGCAGTAATTAATAAATCATTTTCCTTCCTCATAACGGTAGAGGGGAAGAAGAATCCCGTTTTTTTAAGCTAATAGTTTCTTAGTAAGGAGATTAAGAAACTTTTTCCTAAGCTTACAAGACACATTTACTACATATCGGAGAATGGAAACATTCCCACGTTAGGGTGTTGCACCCTAACAGGAATGCACGAAGGACTTTTGTCCCTCGTGCATTTTTATTTTATTAAGGATATAAATGAGTTAAAAACTGGGTCAAAACTGGGTCAAAATTCGGCTATTAATTTTTATTTTTATCACTAAATTAAGATTGAGACAAATTTTCTAATATGATATAATTTTACGGCTACGCTAATTAAAAAGGAGTATTTATGAGTATTTTAACAGTAGAGCATTTATCCCATGGATTTGGTGATAGAGCAATTTTTGAAGATGTATCTTTTAAATTGAATAAGGGAGAACATGTTGGCTATGTTGGTAATAATGGTGCCGGTAAGTCAACATTTATGAATATAATTACAGGTAAGCTCATGCCTGATGAAGGTAAGATTGAATGGGCTAAGAATGTGAAGGTTGGTTATCTTGACCAGCATGCAGTCCTTGAGAAGGGCATGACTATTGAGGCAGTTTTAAAGATGGCTTTTGATGATCTTTTTGAACTTGAGAATCATATGAATGACATCTGCGCTAAGATGGGTGATGCTAGTGAAGAAGAAATGGAACAGTACATGGAAGAGCTTGGTACTATTCAGGATGTCTTAACTAACAGAGATTTTTACTTAATTGATTCTAAGGTAGAAGAAGTTGCAAGAGCTCTAGGCCTTTTAGAGCTTGGACTTGATAAGGACGTTACAGAGCTTTCTGGTGGTCAAAGAACTAAGGTTTTACTTGGTAAGTTACTTCTTGCAAAGCCTGATATTCTACTTCTTGATGAGCCTACAAACTACCTAGATCAGGAACACATTGCTTGGCTTACAAGATACTTAGAGGAATATGAGAATGCATTTATTCTTATTTCCCATGATATTCCATTCCTTAATAAGGTTGTAAATCTTATTTATCATGTGGATGGCAGACAGCTTAACAGATATGTGGGCGATTACGACAAGTTTATGGAAGTTTACGAGATGAAGAAGTCTCAGCTTGAGGCTGCATATAATAAGCAGCAGCAGGAAATTGCTGACCTTAAGGATTTCGTTGCTAGGAATAAGGCTAGAGTTTCTACAAGAAATATGGCTATGTCGCGCCAGAAAAAGCTTGATAACATGGATATTATTGAGCTTGAAAAGGAAGCTCCTAAGCCAGAATTTAACTTCAAGGTGGCACGTACACCTTCTAGATACATTTTCCAAACTCATGACCTTGTAATTGGATATGATGAGCCCCTTTCAAAGCCTATTAATATTGAGATGGAACGCGGTCATATCGCTACAATTCGAGGCGTAAACGGAATTGGTAAGACAACACTTTTAAAGAGCATTTTAGGCCAGATTAAGCCTATTTCAGGTAGTGTTGAGCTTGGAGATTATTTAGAGATTGGATACTTTGAGCAGGAGACAAGACCGGATATTGAAACAACTTGTATTGAAGAGATTTGGGAGGAGTTCCCAGGTTTTACTCAGTACGAGGTGCGTTCAGCCCTTGCTAAGTGTGGACTTACAACTAAGCACATCGAAAGTAAGGTAAGAGTTTTATCCGGTGGTGAGCAGGCTAAGGTTAGACTTTGTAAGATTATTAATAGAGAGTCTAATTTACTTGTACTTGATGAGCCTACAAACCATTTAGACCAGGACGCTAAGAATGAGTTAAAGCGTGCTCTTAAGGAATATAAGGGTTCAGTGCTTATGGTTTGTCATGAGCCAGAATTCTATGAGGGTCTTGCAACTCAGGTAATTGACCTTGAAAAGTATACAACAAGATTATAGGATTATATTTAAAATTTTATAGATGGAGAAAAGCCACGTTTTTCTAGTCCTTTTAAGGGATTAGAGGGCGTGGCTTTATTTGTAGGAGCTTATACAGGTGGACTTTTTCAGATATATTTGTTATATTATTAGTAGTATTCTAATCGTGAGGACATAACAAAATAAACGTAAGGTGGAGGCTTAAAATGAAGACTTATAAACAAGTTTTAATTGGAGCTTCTGCTTCTGTAGCTTTAGGATTATATGGAGCCACTAGGTATTTTTTTAATGCAGCTTTTGAGAGAAAGACGCTAGAAAAGTTCCCTAGACTAGGAAAGGGCTCTCCTTGGGAAGAGGAAATAGAAGAGGGGAGAATTTGGTTAAAATGCCACGCAGTACCAGTGGGCACCATTAACAGCTTTGATGGCTTAAAATTGTCTGGCTACTATGTGGAAGCACCAAATGCAAAGAGAACTATTGTAATGTGTCATGGATGGAGAGGAAGCTGGGAACGTGATTTAGCAGGTATTTCTAAGTGGTTTTATAAAAATGGCTGCAACATGCTTCTAATAGATCAAAGAGCACACGGATTTAGTCAAGGCAAATACACAACTTATGGACTTTTTGAAAGACTTGATTGTGTTAGCTGGTGTAACTGGTTAAATAAAATGTATAGGCCCGAGAAGATATTCTTGTATGGCGTGTCAATGGGGGCAAGTACTGTACTTATGGCATCAGGAACCGATGGATTACCATTTAATGTAGCAGGGATTATTGCTGATTGTGGCTTTAGTTCGCCATATGACATTATTGCTTATACAGGCTGGAATATAGCCCATGTACCGGAACATCCATTTATGGATGTCTTAAATCTAATGGTGCGTAGAAGAATAGGTGTGGGATTAAAATCATTTAGTGTGGCAGACGCTATGAAAAATAATACAACACCATTACTATTAATCCATGGAAAAGAAGATGAATTTGTCCCCTTTGGCATGTCAATAGAAAACTACAACGAAAGTAATCAGGACACTTCGTTGCTACTAATTGACGGTGCAAATCATTGTCTTAGTTACTATGTGGATAGAAAAAATTATACTAAGACACTAAAAGAATTTATTATCAAGGCAGAAAAGGATTTCAAAACTAGGGATCTTTATGGGACTTGAACGCAGTGTAAGCAATCCTCCGCTTCAAAAGCGTAAGCTTTAAGCGGGGGTATAAAGCTTACTAGTGTCAGAAGGGGTTAATGCCCCTTCTGACAGGTGGCACAAAGTGCCACTGCGTTCATGAGGAAGTAGCGAAGCGGATTCCGAATGTCCGCTTTACAAAAGTGGCAATATTAGGAGGTGACTAGATGCCAGCTTATTTTTCTCACTATACATGTGGGGTAAAAGCTTATGAGTCAATTCCAATATCATATTTGAAAAAATGTATATCAGACCACAGACATGCATACTGCTTTGGACTTGAGGGCCCGGATTTCGTTTTCTTTAATGTAACCTTTGGAAAGAGAAGTTTGGGTAGCATTATGCATGAGGAAAAATGCGGTCTTTTCCTTAGAAATTTATATAAAGAGTGCGTGAAATTAAAGGGAGAAAGTAGAAGAATAGCCCTTGCTTACTATGCTGGCTTTCTTGGCCACTACGCCCTTGATACAGTCGCTCATCCTCTCGTTTACAGTTTGTGTGAGGAGGATACAAAGATGAAATCTCTGGGAAAACATTTTCGATATGAAGCCGCAATGGATAATTATGTCGTAAGAGATTATTTAAAACGTGAAGTGACAGATGTAAAGATAATGCAGCTTACAAGGCTTTGGGGCATGGAAAAGAAAGTGGTTATGCGCGTCTTTAATAGGGCAGTAAGCAGGACCTACCATGCAAGAAAGATAAACCTACTTTCCGTCTATATGATGTATTTTTCCTATGCTTTTGTAAGGAATCACTTTAACGATAAGTTTAAGATTAAGGAGAATTTTTTTGAGGCTTTTGAAAATGTAATTTATAGACACAATTTTCATTCAGCCCTTTATGTAAATAACAACCTTTATGGTTACACAAAAGAAGACTACAAGCTCTTTAATGAAAAGATGGAGATGGGCATTAAAAGAGCCGCAGAGATACTTAGATGCTTTAATTATGCAACCCGTGGCGAATTGTACGGAGAAGAAGAAAAATGGAATAGGGAGTACGAATTTTTCAAAGAAATAGGGAACTTCTCTTATCATTCTGGCGAAAGGCTAGATGATGCATTTTACGAAGACGATGAGGTAGAAAATTATGGATAATTACAATAATAGATGTGCTATTATGGAAAACTTAATTCAATCATCTCTTGATGCAGTTCTTGTTTTTGATGAAAAAGGACGTCTTGATTTGACTAATGACAACGGCAAAGACTTATTAGAATTGCTTGATATTGATCCGGATAATTGCCATTTGACTAACATAAGTAGCAATAGGCACCTATCAGGCCTTGAGGATTTAAGCGAATCCTTTGTAAAGGCCATAAATTTAAAGGTAAATGATGAGGAAAGAAAATATAATTGCAATTACGGTAGGGTTTTTAAAGAGAAATCCTATGTGGGCTGCTTTTTGATTTTCAATGATTTCACCTGCCAAGAATTACTTTTTAGAAAGCAAAAATATATTGCTGAACACGATGAAATCACGGACTTCTACAATAAATCTGCCTTCTATAGATATACGGAGGAATTAATTGAGAATCATCCGGATATTAAATTTGATATTATTTATTCTGATATAAAGGACTTTAAATTAATTAATGAAAATTACGGACAAGATGTGGGTAATGAAGTTTTACTCTCAATTGCTGAGATTTTAAAGAACTTCCCACAAACTAATACGGTAATTGGTAGGCTAGAGGCAGATCACTTTGCACTTTGTATGCCAGATGACAGACTAGATGTGGACTTAATTAAGAAGCATTCCTGGATTCAGATAAAGAAGGATGATTATGACCTTGTGGTTCACAACGTCTTTGGAATTTATCAGATTAGTGATAAGGAAGAAATAGATGTGCCAACTATGTGCGAGCGAGCTAGAATGGCCCTTGAGCATGATGGACTTGAAAAGAAGGTTTGCTTTTATAACGAGGTTATGAAGGAAAACCTAATAAAGGAGCAGCACATTTTAAAGCACTTTGCCATGTATATTAGGGAGCGCAAGTTCCTAGTTTATATGCAGCCTCAATACGACTGCAAAACTGGCAATTTAGTGGGGGCTGAGGCTTTGGTTCGTTTAAAGAGGAAAAGTGGTATTTCGATTCCTTATGATTTTGTGCCAATCTTAGAAAAGAATGGCTATATAACTGAGATGGACTATTACGTTTGGGAAGAGGCTTGTAGATTTTTAAGAAAATGTATCGACAACAAGTCAGAAGTAGTGCCAATTGCAGTTAACGTTTCTTGCAAGGACTTTGATAAGATAAATGTTAACAATGCATTTTGCATATTAACAAAGAAATATAATATTCCTCATGACCTAATTAGACTTGAGATTACGGAAAGTGCTATTGCTTCAGACGAGAAGTTAATTAGAGTTGTAAAGGATCTAAGGCGAAACGGCTTCTTAGTGGAGATTGATGACTTTGGAAGTGGTTATTCATCTCTTAATATGCTGCAGAAAATCTCCATTGATGTGGTAAAGCTTGATATGAATTTTGTTAGGGAAGATTCAAATAAAGAAAGCGGCCTAATAATTTTAGAGGGTATAATTAAGCTTTTAAAATCCCTTAGAATGACGGTTATTGCAGAGGGGGTTGAGACCAAGGAACAGCTAAATCTCTTGACTCGCTTAGGCTGTGATGTAATTCAGGGATATTATTATTCAAGGCCTATTCCAATGGATGAATTTTACGATAGTTTAAAATAAATGTTTATTTCTAAAAATATAAATGATATACTTAACCTAGTGTTATCTAAAACTAAATAATTATTTCTAAAAAGATTATCGGGAGGGATAAGTATGAAAAAATTTATTGCCGAATTAATCGGTACATGTGTACTTGTGACACTAGGTTGTGGAACTGCTATGCTTGTTGGCTGTAACGCTGTAATGGGTGGAGGTTATATTTTAACAGCTCTTGCCTTTGGCCTTTCAATTGTAGCTATGGCTTACTCAATTGGTAACATTTCAGGTTGCCATGTAAACCCAGCAGTTTCTTTTGCTTTCTTAATTAAGGGAGATTTATCTATTAAGGATTTCTGCTCATACGTTTGTGCTCAGATTTTAGGTGCACTTGCAGGTGCAGGTATTCTTGCATTTATATTTAACACAGGTAAGCTTGTGGACATGACTGGGGGTTATGGAAGCAATGGCGTATCGGGTGTTGGCGACAACTATGCAACAGCTATAATCGTTGAAATTGTTCTTACATACATTTTTGTAATGGCAATTCTTGGCGTTACATCAAAGAAGGCTAAGCATGGTAATGTAGCTGGTCTTGTAATCGGTTTAACACTTACATTAGTTCATATCCTAGGCATCGGCCTTACAGGTACATCTGTAAACCCAGCTAGAAGCTTAGGCCCAGCTATTGTAGCAGCAATCGATGGTAACTCAGATCCTATTAAGTGTGTTTGGGTATTTATTGTGGCTCCACTTATTGGTGCAGCTCTTGCAGCCCTTTGCACAAAGCTCTTAGAGGGTAAGAACGAGTAATATAAAAGATAAATATAAGAAAAAAGAATAGTAATAGATAATACTAAACTAACAAAACAGAATTTACTATGCATTACAAATGCAGTAATAGCCTGCCTTTCGAGTGATTTCGAGGGCAGGCTTAATTTTTTCTTAATAAAGTTTATAAAATGTTTTGTTAGCACTCTATTGACGTGAGTGCTAACAGGTGTTATAACATAATTGTCAAGAGGATAAGAACAGAAGTTAAAAAATAGCTCTTGAAGATTAAGGAGGAATTGAGTATGTTAAATTCATTATTGGTTAGAAATGGTATGTTTGATGATTTATTTGAGGATTTCATGGATAAGACACCAGCTTTATTTTCTGGCTATGTAAGCCCTTGTCTTGGACATCTTAACACAGATGTAAAAGAGACAGAGACAAGCTATGATCTTGCAATCGATTTACCAGGATATGATAAAAATGACGTCAAGATTTCTCTAAACGATGGATACTTAAGCATTGAGGCATCTAGAGAATCAGATGATGAAAAGAAAGATAAGGATGGCAACTTCCTAAGAAGAGAAAGATATTCTGGACAGGTTTGCAGAAGCTACTATGTCGGAAATCAAATTAAGGATGACGATATTAAGGCATCCTTCAAGGATGGAGTCTTAAATGTAATTGTACCTAAGAAGCTTGAAACTAAGAAGGTTGAAGAGAAGAAGTACATTGCAATTGACTAATCAAATATAGATCAAAAATAAACATACAAGTTAATGTTACAAGGGTAATATTACAAAAAACTTACAATAGAAAATTTCTTGGCTAGCTGCCTTTAGGGGCAGCTAGTTTTATGATGAGAATCAACTACTAAATAATAAACCTGATTTAAACTTTTTTGAACGTAGTGTAAGCAATCCCCCGCTTCAAAAGCGTAAGCTTTAAGCGGGTTTATTTTTTTGCTTTTTTCTAATATTTTTAATTCATAAGGAAATTGTATAAAAAAATAAATAGATTGTATACAACTATTTGACTATCAAAATAAGTGCTGGAGCGAGATTGGAAACCCACGCTAAGAAGTGGTTTAAAAAACTAGGTTTTAAAGGGTTTATACGTATACTGTTTTGATATTCAAACTAGCTTGACAAAAAAATTTAATTGTTTTATAGTCATAACGTTTTCAGTTAAACAATTTGTAAACAAAAAAATCAAACAGTAAAGGGAGTAATTATTATGACAACATTTGAAAACGTAAAAGAAATTATTGTAGACACATTAAGCCTTGATGCAGACGAGATTAAGTTAGAAAGCGATTTAATCAATGACTTAGGTATTGATTCATTAGACGTTATGGAATTAGTAATGGCTATCGATGAGAAGTGCAACGTAACAATTCCAGACGAAGAAATTCCTAACTTAACAACTGTTGAAGCTATCGTAAATTATATCGATGCTAATAAGGCAGCCTAAGGCAATGTCGTAACCGCTTAAGCGGTTACGATGTAGCGTCAGCCCGATTTTGCTCAAGCAAAATTCTAATGGCTGATGTTCTTTAAGAAGGGGCTTGTTATTTAACAAGCCCCGTTAATTTTTAAGGAAAGGGACTAAATAATGCTATTTAGTGATGATAAGGGTATGAGTTTAGAAATACAAGATATAGAGAGATTAATGGACAAGTTTGAAAAGAGTTCATTAAGCGAGATGTCAGTTAATGACAATAAGGTTAGTTTTGTTTTTAAGAAGAATATTGGTGCAAGTGCAGTTGAGTATACAAACAATAATTTAGTAAATCAGGCAAAGGAAGTTACAGTGTCTGCTAAGGAATCAAATGTAGTTGCAGCAAATGAGTCTGTAGAAGCTCCTTTAGAAGAGTCAGCAAAGAAAGAAGAGAAGTTAGAAGGAAGCTTTGTTACAGCTCCAGTTTCAGGAATCTTTTATAGTGCTAGTAAGCCAGGAGAAGCTGATTTTGTTAAGATTGGCGATAAGGTTAAAAAAGGAGATGTGCTAGGACTTATTGAAGCTATGAAGGTTATGAATGAACTTCTAGCTCCAAGAGATGGTGTAGTTGAGAAAATTAATGTTTCTGATGAAACATTTGTAGAATATGGACAGGAGTTAATATGTTTAAAAGATTGTTAATTGCCAATCGTGGCGAGATAGGAATGAGGATACTTCGTTGCTGTCAGGAAATGGGTATTGAAACAGTAGTTGCTTATTCGAGCGAAGATGCAAACACATTACCAGTTACTTTTTCACCTGTTAGCGTCTGTATTGGACCTGCATCCCCAACAAAGTCTTACTTAAATCAGGATGCATTAATTCAAGCAGCTATTAGTTATAAATGTGATGCGATTCATCCAGGATATGGATTTTTATCAGAGAATCCTGACTTTGCAAAAAAATGTGAAGATGCAGGAATTAAATTTATTGGACCTAGTAGTGAGATGATTAGAAACATGGGTGAGAAATCTACAGCTAGAAGTCTTATGAAATCTAAGGGCGTTCCTGTAGTTCCAGGTTCAGATGGTCTAGTAAATAGCCTTGAAGAGGCTAAGGAAATTGCTTTAAAGATTGGTTTCCCAATTCTTATTAAAGCCTCTGCTGGTGGCGGTGGTCGAGGAATGAGAAGAGCTTATGATATGTCAGAGCTTGCTAATGCTTTTGAAAGCGCAAAAGCTGAGGCTTTATCTGCTTTCGGTGATGATTCAATGTATATTGAGAAACTCATTTTAAATCCTCATCACGTAGAATTCCAGATTATTGGTGATGAACATGGACATATTGTTTCTCTTGGAGAACGTGATTGTTCAATGCAGAGAAGAAATCAGAAGTTAATCGAGGAAGCACCGGCTTCAATCCTTAATGAAAAGCAAAGAGCAGCAATGCAAAAGGCAGCCATTAAGGCAGCTATGGCAGTTAACTACTCCTCAGTTGGTACTGTGGAATTTGTAGTTGATCACGATAAGAACTTCTATTTCATTGAAATGAACACAAGAATTCAGGTGGAACATCCAGTAACTGAGATGGTTACAGGAGTTGACCTTGTAAAAGAACAAATTAGAGTGGCAGCAGGTCTTCCACTTTCCTTTAAGCAAAGCGACATTAAGACTCATGGTTATGCTATTGAATGTCGTATTAATGCTGAAAATCCTGAAAAGGATTTCGCTCCAAATCCAGGTAAAATTGATTTTCTTCATTTACCAGGTGGTGCAGGAGTTAGAGTTGAAAGTGCTATGTACTCAGGCGCAATGGTAAGTCCTTGGTATGATTCAATGATTGCTAAGGTTATTGTAAATGCACCTTCAAGACTTGAGGCTATTAGAAAAATGAGAGTAGCTCTTGAAGAGCTTACATGTGAGGGTATAGATACAAACATCGACTTCTTATATTTGCTTATGTATAACCCAGAATACATCATGGGCCGAATTGATACTTCCTTCCTTGAAAAGAATTGCGAAGGAATTATTAAGTGGGGCAAGGAAAGCAGAAAAGAAGCTCAGTAATGAAGAAAGGAAGCTTTTAACATGAATATGTTTAGCAATAAAAGACAGGTTTTATTAGCTTATAGAAAGCTTCGTACAAAGAATAAAATGCTATCTATGACAGGAAGACGACTTCGTTTCGTATCCGATGCAGGTACATTTTCAGAAATGTATGGAGACTTTAAGTTTAATAATCCACTAGAATTCCCTGAATATGAAGAAAAGTTAGAAGAGGGTTATAAAAACTCAGGTTCTAACGACGCAGCTTTAGTGGGCCGCGGAAAGATTAATGGAATCGACTTTATTGGCGTTGAGCTAAATAAGGGCTTCATGATGGGAAGTATGGGAACTGTAGTTGGTGAAAAGGTAACACTTGCTTGCGAGTTAGCAGATAGCCTAAATCTTCCACTTATTATTTTCTCAGCCAGCGGTGGCGCAAGAATGCAGGAAGGTATGTTTTCTTTAATGCAGATGGCTAAAACAAGTGCGGCAGTTGAGAAGTTTAAGGAAAATGGAGGCCTCTACATCTCAGTTCTTACACATCCAACCACAGGCGGAGTTAGTGCAAGTTTTGCAACTCTTGGAGATATTATTTTAGCTGAGCCAAATGCATTAATTGGTTTTGCAGGTCCTAGAGTTATTGAGCAGACAATTAAGCAGAAGCTCCCAGCTGGTTTCCAAAGATCTGAATTCCAAAAGGATCACGGTCTTGTAGATAAGATTGTTCCTTTGGAAGAGATGAAAGAGACACTTTATAAGATTTTGAAGTTACACGGATGCAAGGAATTGTAAAAAGGAGACTTTATGAAGGAGAAGAAGGAAATAAGCGCATACCAAAGAGTTCAGACAGCTAGACATAAGGATAGACCAAAGGTAACGGATTACATTGATGCGCTATTTGATGATTTTATAGAGCTTTCTGGAGATAGACTTGGAAAAGAAGATTTATCCCTACTTGGTGGAATTGCTAGTTTTCATGGCATGCCAGTAACAGTAATTGGTCACAGAAAGGGTAAGAATCTTGATGAAAATGTAAAGTACAATTTTGGTATGACAAGTCCAGAAGGTTATAGAAAAGCTCTTCGTTTAATGAAGCAAGCGGAGAAGTTTAACAGACCTGTAATTACATTTATAGATACTCCTGGAGCATATCCTGGAATGGAAGCTGAGGAGAATGGTCAGTCAATTGCAATTGCAACAAATATTGCTAAGATGAGCAATTTAAAAGTACCTATTATCAGTATTGTAACTGGTGAGGGAAGTAGCGGCGGCGCCCTTGCAATTGGCGTTTCAGACAGAATTTGGATGTTAGAGAATGCAATTTATGCAGTACTTTCACCAGAAGGTTTCGCATCCATTTTATGGAAAGATAGTAAGAGAGTTAAGGAAGCTTGCGAGGTAATGAATATTACAGCAGATAGCCTTAAGAAGTATGGAATCGTTGATGATGTTATAAGCGAGGTTAAGCCTATTACTAGTGAAGATGGCTTCAAGATGATGATAGAAGAGCTTGATGGCAAGCTAGAAAGGGAACTTAGTTCTTTGAAGAAAATGGACAAAGAAGATTTAGTTCAAAAAAGATATGAAAAATATCGTCATATTGAAGGCGAGAGAGCGCCAAAGGAAACAACTAATGGTGAGGTATTAAAATGGGCGGATTAAGTATTGTAGGTTTAGGTAAGGCCTTACCTATAAAGACATTTTCAAATGATGATTTCAGCGAATTTTTAGATACATCAGATGAATGGATAAGCACAAGAACAGGTATTAAAGAAAGACGACTTTGTAACTTAGAAGATAGATATAAGGGAGAAGAAGATCAGTTAGGTCTTGCTGTTGCAGCGGCTAGGGAAGCTCTAGAGGATTCAAAAATAGATTTGAATAAAATCGACATTTGCATAGTAGCCACAGCAACTCCAAAGTATGCTTTCCCTGCTACTGCTTGTATGGTAGCTAAGGAATTAGGTCTATCAGAAAATTGCATGTCCTTTGATTTAAGTGCAGCTTGTTCAGGCTTTATATATTCTCTAAATGTAGCCCACGACATGTTACTAACTAAGGGAAAAGATAGATACGCCTTAGTTGTGGGAGCAGAGGAATTCAGTAAGATTTTAGATTTTAAAGATAGATCCACATGTGTACTTTTTGGTGATGGTGCAGGGGCAGCAGTTGTAAAAATCGATGAGACTAAGGCCTATGCTAGTGCAAACCATACAAGAGGCGATGACATTTGCCTAATATCAGGTGGGGTTGCAAGCACTAGAAAGTTATCTATGGAGGGTAACACAGTTTATAGATTTGCCATTGGAGCAATAGAACAGTTATTAAGAGAGTTAGTAGAAGAAAGTAAAATTTCTTTAGAACAAATTAGACATATAGTTTGTCATCAGGCCAACAAAAGAATTATTAATCATGTAATTCGTTCAACAAAACAGCCAGAGGAAAAGTTCTTTATGAATTTAGAGCACTATGGCAATACATCAGCAGCCAGCGTTCCAATAGCTTTAAAGGAAATGCAGGAAAAGGGAAAATTAAAAACTGGTGATGATGCTTACCTAGTAGGATTTGGCGCAGGTTTAACCTGGGGCGGAATTTTAGTTAATTATAGCGGTAAGTAAATAGGAGGATGAAATGAAACTACTTAATGAGATTTTAAATATTAAATACCCAATTATTCAGGGTGCTATGGCAAATATTGCAACAGGTCAGTTTGCAGCAGATTGTTCAAATGCAGGCGCACTTGGAATTATTGCAGCTGGTGGCTGGGATGCAGCAAAGCTTGAAGAGGAAATTCACAAGGCTAAGAAGTTAACAGATAAGCCTTTTGGTGTAAATTTAATGCTTATGAATCCACATTGTGATGAAATGGCAGAACTTGTTTGCAGAGAAAAGATTAGCTTAGTTACAACAGGTGCTGGTAATCCTGGTAAGTACATGGATTCTTTTAAAGAAGCTGGAATTAAGGTTTTCCCAGTTGTTGCTTCAGTTATGCTTGCTAAGAGAATGATTGAAAGTGGCGCTGATGCAATTATTGCAGAGGGTACAGAAAGTGGCGGTCATGTTGGTGAAATGACAACAATGACACTTGTTCCACAGATGGTAGATGCAGTGGATGTTCCTGTTATTGCAGCCGGTGGTATTGCAGATGGCAGACAGTTTGCAGCAGCCCTTAGCCTTGGTGCTTGTGGTGCTCAGATTGGTACATCACTTCTTGTAAGTAATGAGTGCCCAATTCATGAAAATTATAAGAAGGCTATTATTGAAGCTAAGGACAATGGAACAATCGTTACAGGTAGATCTGTAAATGCTCCAGTTAGAATTTTAAAGAATAAGATGGCTAGAGAATATACAAGAGCTGAAAAGAGTGGTGCTACAAGAGATGAACTTGAAAAGTATACACTTGGCTCTTTAAGAAAAGCTGTATTTGACGGCAATGTTGATGAGGGTTCATTAATGTCAGGTCAGGTATGTGGTCAGTTAAATGAAATTAAGCCACTTGAGACAATCCTTGAAGACTTAATGAAGGAAACAAAGGAAAGATTAAACTCATTATCATCAATTGCAGTATAGGAGGATAAAAATGATAGCATTTCTTTACGCTGGACAGGGAAGCCAGAAGGTAGGAATGGGTAAGGATTTCTACGATAACAGTACAGATTTTAAGAACATTTTTGATGAAGTTAGAAACGAGGCAGGTTTTGATTTAGAGGAAATCTGTTTTGAAGATAAGGAAGGCAGAATCAATAACACAAGATATACACAGGCTTGTCTTGCAGCTTTTGCAGCAGGGGTTACAAAGCTTTTAAACAAGGCTGGCATTAGCCCAGATTATCTTGCAGGCCTTTCGCTTGGGGAATACAGTGCACTTCATGCAGCGGGTCTTATGGATGAGAAGGAATTAGTTAAGCTTGTAGGCTTTAGGGGTGCAGCAATGCAGGAGGCTGCTAATGGCCTTGATACTAAGATGAGTGCAATCTTAGGTTTAACAGGTGAGGACATTAAGCCAGTTTTAGATGAAATAAATAAAAAATATGAGGCAGAGAATAAGGAAAGAGAAAGCAAGGGAGAGATGCTTTTAAGCGTTGAAATCTCTAACTTTAACTGCAAGGGTCAGGTAGTTATTTCTGGTGCAAGCCAGTTAGTTACTGAGGCTGAAGAAAAGTTAAAGGAAGCCGGTGCAAAAAGATGTGTAGCTCTAAAGGTTAGCTCAGCTTTCCACACAAGCTACATGGCACCTGCTAGCAAAAAGCTAGAGGAATATTTTAACGACAACAACAATGGCCTTTTAGTAGATGAAAGAAAGCTATCTAAGCCAGTACTTTTCAATGCTATTGCAGATGAGAAGCAGGAAAGAAAAGTTTCTGATCTATTAATTGCACAGGTTAAAAATCCTGTAAGAATGGAACAGACTATTGTAAAGCTTAAGGATTTAGGCGTTGACACAATCGTAGAAATCGGACCAGGTAAGACTTTAGCTGGCTTTGTTAAAAAGACAGTTGAGGGCATTAAGGTCTATTCAATAGATAGTTATGCTGATTATGAAAATCTAGTAAAGGAGATGGCAAGTTAATGAAGGGACAGACAGCAATTGTAACTGGCGGTGCTAAGGGTATTGGTAAGGCAATAGTGCTTGGACTTGCAAAGAAAGGCTGCAATATTGTAATTAACTACAATTCAAGCAGTACGGCAGCAGAAGAGACAGCAAAGGAAATTAGAGAATTAGGCGTTGAAGCTTTATGTGTTCAGGCAAATGTATCTAATTCAGAGGATTGTAAGAAGCTTTTTGAGGAAGCCTTAACTCTTACAGGTAAGGTTGAAATTTTAGTAAACAATGCCGGAATTACAAGAGATGGTCTTGCCCTTAGAATGAGCGATGAGGATTTCGATGCAGTTGTAAAGACTAATCTTTATGGAACATTTTACTGTATGAGAGAAGCCTATAAGTTAATGCTTAAGGCTAAGTATGGAAGAATCATCTCCCTTACAAGTGTTGTTGGTCTTCACGGTAACGCAGGCCAGGCTAATTATTCAGCTTCAAAGGCTGGTATTATTGGTCTTACAAAATCAATGGCAAAGGAACTTGCTGCAAAGAAGGTAACAATTAATGCAGTAGCTCCAGGTTTTATTGATACAGATATGACAGCAGCAATGAATGAAAATGCAAAGACAGCCGCTATTGCATCAATTCCAACAAAGAGAATGGGTAGCGTAGAGGATATTGCAAATACAGTAGCATTCCTTGCTTCAGAAGAAGCAAGCTATATAACAGGACAGGTAATTAGCGTCGATGGTGGTATGAGCATGTAATGTCGTAACTACGAAGTAGTTACGATGTAGCCCCCGCCCTCAGCCGAAAGGCTGATTTAATGGCGGGTGGTTCCCCAATGTCGCAACTGCGAAGCAGTTGCGATGTAGCCCCGAGCAGATTTGCCAAAGGCAAATTCTAATGCGAGAGGGTTCTCTAATGTCGTAATCGCTTTAGCAGTTGAGATGTAGCCCTCGCCCCGCGCGAGCAGTAGGAAAGGATAAATATGGGAAAGAGAGTTGTTATTACTGGAATGGGTATCGTAAGCCCTATCGGTAACAGTTTAGAGGAAGTACTAGAGAGTGTTAAGAATGGTAAGTGTGGTATTGACCAGATTACAAAATATGACACAACAGGCCGTAAGGTTAGCCTTGCAGCAGAAGTAAAGGACTTTGATATTACAAAGTATGTAGAAAAGAAGGATGCTAGAAAGTTAGATCCATACAGCCAGTTTGCTATTGCAGCTGCAACAGATGCATGTCACATGGCTGGAATTAAGGAAGAGCATGACGAAGAGACAGATGATAGAGAAAGATATGGTTGTATTATTGCCAGCGGTATCGGTGGAATTTCTACAACTGAAAGAGAGCATGAGAGAGGAATGAAGCGTGGTTACGATATGGTAAGCCCACACTATATTCCAATGGCAATTTCTAATATGGCAGCAGGTCATGTTGCTATTAGATTTGGCCTTCATGGATACACAACATGTACTGTAACAGCTTGTGCTTCAAGTGGTAACGCTATTGGTGATGGCTTCCACTACATTAGAGATGGTTATGCTGATTTAATGGTAGTTGGTGGTTCAGAAAGCTCAATTACTGAGTTATCAATTGGTGGATTTACAAGTCTTACAGCTCTTTCAACAGCAACAGATAAGAACAGAGCTTCAATTCCTTTTGATAAGGAAAGAAATGGTTTTGTTATGGGTGAAGGTGCTGCTTGTCTCGTACTTGAAGAATACGAGCATGCTAAGAATAGAGGAGCTAAGATTTTAGCTGAAGTTATAGGTTATGGTGCAAACTGTGATGCTCACCACGTTACAGCTCCACATCCAGAAGGAAAGTACGCTGCTAAGTGTATGGAACTTGCCCTTAAGGATGCAAATCTTTCAACAGAGGCAATTGATTATATCAATGCTCACGGAACATCAACTCACCTTAACGATTTAGGTGAGACAAGAGCCGTTAAGAGCTTATTTAAGGACCATGCTAAGGAATTAGTAATGAGTTCAACAAAGTCTATGACAGGACACTTACTTGGTGCCTCAGCTGCAGTTGAAGCTGTTATTACTTGCCTTGCTATGGAAAATGGAATCATTCCACCAACAGTTAACACAAAGGAATTAGATGATGAATTAGATCTTGATTACTGCTTAGGCGATAAGGCTAGAACTGGCAAGATTAACTATGCAATGTCTAACTCATTTGGCTTTGGTGGCCACAATGCTTCCTTAGTATTTAAGGCAGTAGAGGAATAATTACATTATAGTAGAGAGAGGAAGGCATAAAAATGGAATTAAATTCAAATGAAATCGAAAAGATTTTACCTCATAGATATCCATTTCTTTTAGTGGATAGAATTCTAGATTATAAACCAGGAGAATATGCAGTAGGCGTTAAGTGTGTATCTGCTAACGAGATGCATTTTCTGGGACATTTCCCAGGACAGCATGTAATGCCAGGAGTATTAATTATGGAAGCTTTAGCTCAAACTGGCGCTGTTGCACTTCTTTCAGAGGAAGAAAACAAGGGAAAGGTAGTATTCTTTGGTGGTATTAAGAATGCTAGATTTAAGAAGCAGGTCGTACCTGGTGATAAGTTAGAGCTTAGCTGCGAGATTATTACAAGACGTGCAAACGTTGGTATCGGCAAGGCTGTAGCTAAGGTAGATGGCAAGGTTGCTGCAATGGGTGAGTTAACTTTCGCTATTGGCGACAGAAACGAATAATAAAAAAAATTACAAAAAATATCAAAAATTAGAATCCGCTTGTTTACTGGCTTTGCGGGCTATCAAGATTTTTAATAGCTCAATAAATTCAGTAAATAAGCGGTTTTGATAAATTCATTGATATATTAGATTTTTTTAAAAATGTATGATATAATACACTTAAGTTAAGTTTCGGTGACAATTGGTTAAAGTTTAAATCTTATAAGACGTGCACTTTAGTTAGGAAAATTTTTCGTAATTTTTTAAGTAAAAATATTGATTTTATGATAAAATCATGTTAAGCTATGAGACGTTGTGCATATTTTGTCTTAAAAGATAAAAAATCTCATGATTGGAGGATTTAAACAATGACAATGGAAGAACTATTTTTCGACGTCTATAACAAGTTTAAGTTGCACTTCTATAAGGATGTTTTCGTGAATTTTGGCAATCGTGAAGCAACTCTAACTACAGTAGAAACATTCTGTATGGAAGTTATTTATGCAATGAACAAGCCTACAATTAGTGAATTTGCCAAGTTTGTTGGTATTTCACCTCCTAATGCAGCATACAAGGTAAACTGCCTTGTAAAGAAGGGATACTTAAACAGAATTCCTTCAAGCGCAGATAGACGAGAGGCTTACCTTGAAGTAACAGATAAGTATCTTGACTACTTCAATTTCAGTGTAAATTACGCAAATACTGTTATTTCGAGAATGAAAGATAACCTTTCAAAAGAAGATTTAGAGGCACTTACAAGAATTCTTAATATCATGACTTCAGAGATGATGCCTGAGGTACCAGATTTCAAGAATCGTGAAATACCACAGTAAGACAATAAATCAATAATTTTTAAGCCATCACTTCAGGGTTGAAGTGATGGCTATTTTATTATAAAATGGCTAAAGTAAATGTGTATTGCAAGAATCTATACAAGTGAGGTAAAGAAATGGGAATTTTAACAGGTTTAGAGCCAGAGAAGGTGTTTTACTATTTCGAGGAAATTACTAAAATCCCACATGGTTCAAGAGATACCAAAAGAATTAGTGACTATTTAGTAGGATTTGCTAAGGAACATAATTTAAAGTATATTCAGGATGAATTAAATAACGTTATTATATTTAAGGACGCTAGTAAGGGTTACGAGAATACAGATTCAGTAATCATTCAGGGTCATATGGATATGGTTTGCGAGAAGGAAGACGATTGTGATATCGACTTTAGCAAGGATCCATTAAGACTTGAAGTTAATGACGGAATCATTAGCGCTAAGGGTACAACTCTTGGTGGTGATGATGGTATTGCAGTAGCTTATGCTCTAGCTATTTTAGATGATGATACAATTCTTCATCCAGCATTAGAAGTAGTTATTACAGTAGATGAAGAAATCGGTATGCTTGGTGCAGCAGATCTTGATACAACACCTCTTAAGTCAAAGCTTATGATTAATATTGACTCAGAGGAAGAGGGTATCTTACTTGCTAGCTGTGCTGGTGGTATGACAGCAACAGTTCATGTTCCAGTAAAGAAGGAAGCAATTAAGGGAACTAAGGCAGCTTTAGTAGTAGATGGTTTAGTTGGTGGACACTCAGGTGTTGAAATTAATAAGGGTAGAGCTAATGCTAACAAGTTAGTTGGTAGAGTGCTTTACGGTCTTTCTAAGGAATTTAGTTTTAACTTAGTTTCAGTTAATGGTGGTCTTAAGGATAATGCTATTCCTAGAGCTTCTAAGGCAGAACTTGTATTTGCTCCTAACACTGATTTAGAAGCAGTTAAGGCTTGTCTTGCAGACTTTGATGCTGCTTTTAAGCATGAATATAAGACAACAGATGCTAAAGTTAAGGTTAGCTTAACAGCTGTTAGTGAAGATGAGATCACAGCTTTTGACGCAGACTCAACATCTAGAGTAATTACTGGTTTAATGAACCTTCCATTAGGTATTCAGAGCATGAGCTTTGATATTGAAGGTTTAGTTCAGACATCTCTTAACTTAGGTATTTTAGAGACAACAGAGACTGAAGTAGCATTTTCATATTCAGTAAGAAGTTCAGTAGAATCTGAAAAGCAGGATTTATATTTACAGCTTGAAAGCTTAGCTAAACTTCTTGGTGGTTGCGTAACTTCAATGGGTGAATATCCAGCTTGGGAATACAAGGAAGATTCTAAACTTCGTAGCATAATGGTTGAATCCTTTAAGAGACAATATGGCCATGATCCTGAAATTCAGGCAATCCATGCAGGTCTTGAGTGTGGTTTATTTGCAGGTAAGATTGAAGGACTTGATGCAGTTTCCTTTGGTCCTGATATGAAGGATGTTCATACACCTAATGAATCAATGGATGTTGCAAGTGTTAAGAGAACTTGGGATTACTTAGTTGACGTACTTGCAAGCTTAAAGTAGAATAAGGCAGCTTATTTAAGCCCTTGTAATAACAATTTACTATTTGAACGCAGTGTAAGCAATCCCCCGCTTCAAAAGCGTAAGCTTTAAGCGGGGGTATAAAGCTTACTAGTGTCAGAAGGGGTTAAAGCCCCTTCTGACAGGTGGCACAAAGTGCCACTGCGTTCATGAGGAAGTAGCGAAGCGGATTCCGAATGTCCGCTTTACTTTAGAGCTAGGAGATTTTTCTCCTAGCTTTTTTATTTTTATGAAAATGTAACATTTTCAAAAGTTACTAGCATTAGGCAAAATATTTAACTATTCATTTGATATGATTACTTTGCTATGATAAAATATAGTTATAAACTACGAAATCACAATTGAATACAAAACTATGAAAATTATTATTTATTGGGGGAAAATAGATGAGTATTGAGGAAAAGATTGCTTTTTTTAAGGAGATGTTTAAGATTTTTTCTGAGGTTTCAGGAAACATCTATCCTTTCTGGGCCGATTACAATGAGGGGCTTGTATATTGGTCAGATGAAATAACTGAATATTTAGGTTTTCCATCTAGTGAAATGGATGTAAATGATGCAGAGTGTTTTTATAATGCTATAGTTCATCCAAGGGATAGAGTTAGATATATTGAAGGCGCAGATGCCATGTTTAGAGGGGAAACTGCGGGCTTTAATTGTAATTATCTTATTAAGAATAAGAATGGGGATTATGTTTCCTTTACAACTAGGTCTAAGCTCTTAAGAGATAGAAATGGTGTGCCATCCGTTTATCTTGGAGTGGTTATAAATCATGATGCAGATGTGGAAATAGATGATTTAACTGGAGTTGGCAACAAGTTGGCACTTATTGCTAGGGTAAGATATTTCATTTCTGAAGAACGTAACTTTGGTCTTATGTTTTTTGGCCTTAGAAATTTTGATTATATCAATTCTTCTTATGGGTATGACAATGGTAGTGACTTGATTATTCGGATTGTTGTAAAACTAAAGGAATTATCAGGATCTAACATAATATATAGATGTAGTGGAACAAAGTTTGCAGTATTTTTTGACCAAGATGTTGAGGGAATGGAAGAAAAAATTAAGGGAATATATGAGAAAATAAGGGACTTTGTAGAAAACGATTTAACAATTAATTCTAATAAGGTTTCTATTGGAATATATGGCGGTATGATTAATTCTAAGGACTTTATTTCTTCCTCAGAGTATATAAATAACGTTTTATATCAAGCCTTCACTATGGGTAGGAACAGTGGCAGTGATAAATTTGTTTATTATAACGAAAACATTTTACTAAGTAATAGAAGACAACAGGAGATGATATATGACGTTATTCGCTGTTTAAATGATAATTACAGAGGCTTCTTAATTGTTTATCAGCCAATTATGAATGTTAAGGAAAATAGAATCATTGGTATGGAGGCTTTACTTAGATGGCAGGATAGCCAGAGAGGCATTATTACACCGGGAAACTTTATTGATCAGATTGAAAAGGAAGCTGCTTTTTATGGTCTTTCAAATTGGATTATTAAAAGGGCAATTGAAGATAGTAAGGAATTTATGCGAAAGGACCCAGACTTTTTTATTAGTGTAAATTTATCTCATGCGCAATTACATAATGATAGGTTTATGTCAGATCTTGATAGCATTTTAAAAGAGGAAGATATTCCTTATAAAAACTTAAATCTAGAATTTACAAAGCGTTGTAGGATTCTTGAAAGCAAAGAAATTAGGGATAAGATGATTACTATGTTTAATAAGGGGGTAAGACTAGTTATTGATGATTATGGCAGTAGTTATTCTTCCCTTAATTTGCTCTCTAATTATCCTGCAGATAGAATCAAGATTAGCAGGGAATTTGTAAAGGATATTGATAAGAGTAAGACTAAGCAAATAACTTTAAATGCCATAATTGACTGTATTAGACAGCTAGATAAGGAGGTTTGTATTGAAGGTATAGAGTCCGAAGAAGTTTTAAAATTCTTTGTGGATAATTATAATATACGTTACGCACAGGGCTATTATTATTCAAAGCCTGTGGTTTTAACTAAGTTTAGAGAGCTTTATGAGAAGATGAATAAATAGATGATGACTATGATATGCTTTTTCGCCGGTAGATTTAAATAATCTACCGGCTTATTTTTATTTTCTATTATCTTATCAAAGGGCATTACTTATCCTTTGAATGTCTATCACCAATCTGGAAGTCTGCGTTGTGCTCAAACATGTATTGAACGGTTAAAGCCTTGTCTCCAGTAAGTTCCTCGAAGTCCTTAGTGAAGTTATCCATTTTGCCTTCACGAATAGCTTGAGCAAAGGTAACCATACCATCAGAAGAGAAAGGAGCTTCGCTACCATCTTTAAATACGCCATCTGTTGTTCTTGGAACGCCCATGGCATCAAATACCTGATAGTTCTCTTCATCAGTGATGAACTTATATGTTACGTGATTTCCTGTAGCCTTGTTACCAATCTCACAGAATTCAGAAATTGTCATAAGTTCAGGACCATTAATATCAAATACCTTCTTTGGATACTTATCTCCCTTTACAAGAGCGTGAGCTACAGCCTTAGCACAGTCACGTCTTGAGATATAGGCCATTTTACCATCGCCCTGGGAATTCTTTAATACGCCATCGGATTTTACATATGTAAAGTAATTAGTAATCATAGCCTCGGCATACTGAGAATTTCTTAGGAAAATGTAATCAAGTCCCAAAGACTTTACATACTCTTCAGTGTAAATGTGATCCTTCTTTTCAACAGATGGATTTGTCTCGTCTGCTGCATTAACTAAAGAAGTATAGATGATTTGCTTTACGCCAACAGCCTTTGCGGCATCGATAGCATTTTTATGAGCAGCCTGTCTTTTAGCTCCAACGAAAGGCATGGAAATAAGTGCGAGTCTTTCAGCACCAGCAAAAGCTTCTTTTAATCCTTCAATGTTGTTAAAATCTGCCACACGAGTCTCGATGCCCTGGTCGCTGTAAGTCTTTAAAACTTCAGGATTATAGCCTGTTAAAATGATATTAGACTTATCTGTTAAAGTAAGTAATACTCTAGCAGCCTCGCCGCCTAGATTTCCATCGACACCAGTTAATAATAATTTACCCATGAAAAACCTCCTATATTAAATTATAAAAATATCTACTTGTAATATATCATAACATCTTATATATTTTTATACAATTTTTCGTATTGATGTTTTGTCATTCAATAACTTATAATAGATTGGTAGTATTTGTAGGAGGTCGCTTTATGAGTATTAGAGAAGACGTAACAAGAATGAAGAGCGTTGCAGCAGAGCTTGCTAGCTCAAACATTGAATTAAGAAATAAGGCACTTAAGATGGTGGCGGAGAATTTAAGAAAGAATGCTGACAAGATTTTTAAGGCTAACGAAATTGATATAGCTAATGCCTATGCCAATGGGGTACAGGAGTCAGTACTTAAAAGACTTAAGTTTGATAATCACAAGTTAGAGGATGTTATAGATGGTATTAATCAGTTAATAGGACTTGAAGACCCAGTGGGCAAGGTAACTCTAAATAGAGAGCTTGATGAGGGCTTGATTTTAAAGAGAGTAACTTGTCCTATCGGAATTATTGGAGTGATTTTTGAGGCAAGACCAGATGCCCTAGTGCAGATTGCTTCTTTATGTATTAAGAGTGGTAACTGTGCGATTTTAAAGGGTGGTAAGGAAACTGCTGAAAGTAATAGATGCCTCTTTGGAGTTATTAGAGAGGCAATTGTTGAGGCTGGCCTTCCAGAAATCTGCTTAATTCAGGCAGAGGCTCACTCTGAGATTGATGAATTATTAAAATGTGACGGCTTAGTTGACCTACTTATTCCACGAGGTTCTAACGCCTTTGTCCAGTACATTATGAATAATACTAAGATTCCTGTAATGGGACACGCTGACGGTATTTGTCACATTTTCATAGATAAGGATGCAGACCTTGCTAAGGCGATTCCTATTGTTGTGGATGCTAAGACTCAGTATAGCGCAGCTTGTAATGCAGTAGAGACAGTTTTAGTGCACAGTGAAATTGCTGCAAAGGCACTTCCAGTGTTAGTTAGAGCTCTTAATGAGGCAAAGGTTGTGGTGAATGCTGATGCTTACACAACTAATGTTTACAATGCTTATAAGAAAGATTCTGATGCTGAGGTTCATGTAATTAAGGATGATGCATATAATGTAGAGTATCTTCGCTACGAGCTTGGTATTAAGATTGTTGAAAATGTTGACGAGGCCATTGCCCATATTAATAAGTATGGTTCACATCACACAGATAGCATCATTACTGAGAATCAGGCAACAGCTGACAAGTTCCAGAATATGGTAGATTCAGCAGGGGTTTATCACAATGTTTCAACTCGTTTTGCAGATGGCTTTAGATATGGCTTTGGCGCTGAGGTTGGTATTAGTACAAGTAAGATTCATGCAAGAGGCCCAGTGGGTCTTGAGGGCTTAGTTACTTATAAGTATAAGCTTACAGGTAATGGCCAGATTGTTACTGACTATGCTAGTGGAATTAAGACTTTTAAGCATAGAGATTTAGATTAACATTAATAAACATTTTATAAATTGTATACAAAGCCCTTGAAGTTAATAATAAAAGTGTTATAATACTTCGTACACGAACAGTTAGGTAACGAACTATTCGTATGCGAAGTATTTTTATTATAAGTAAACTTTATGTATAGTAATATTACTATATAACATGATATAATTATAATAATCATGGTTCGTTTATATTTAAGAAAATTAAGTGATAGCATAAAGAGTAGCTATTACATGCTTAGAAGATGAAAGGGAGTCTTTTATGAATGATGAAAGTGTAATCAAAAAAATTTTAAAAATCGAAAAGTGTATTAAAAGAAAGTTTGATAAGCTTGCAGATTCTACAGGGATAAACGGCACGGAAGGTCGTGTGATACATTTTCTTATCTTAAATCAAGACAGGGATATATTCCAAAAAGATGTAGAAATTGAATTTGACTTTCGTCCATCTACAGCATCTGAACTCTTAAAAAAAATGGAGTCTAAAGGATATATACTTAGAGAAGTTTCTAAGACTGATGCTAGACTTAAAAAGTTAACGCTTACGGATAAGGCAAAAGAACATGAAGAAAGAATCATTAATGATGTTGTCAGCTTAGAAGAATATATACAAAAGGGTATTAGTCCTAAGGATTTAGAAACATATGATAGAATTTCTAATATTATACTTGAGAATATCAAGAATTTTAGAAACGAATAATTACTAAATTTATAAGAAAGGAAAGTTATTTATGATTAAGATTGTAAAGACTTTAGCTAGAAGTATTAGAGAGTATAAAAAAGCTTCAATTCTTACTCCAACATACGTAACTTTAGAAGTTATTTTGGAATGTATTATTCCATTAATTATGGCTGAACTTATTAATAACATGACAGGCGATTCCATGGAACCAATTATAAAGTACGGTTTAATCTTATTTGTTATGGCAATGGCTTCTTTGTTCTGTGGTATTATGTCAGCTAGAAAAGCAGCGACAGCTTCAGCTGGTTTTGCTAAAAACTTAAGACAGGATGTGTTTTATAAGATTCAGGATTTCTCCTTTGCAGATGTAGATAAATTTTCAACATCTTCTTTAGTAACACGTCTTACAACAGATATTACTAATGTGCAGAATGCTTATCAGATGATTATTAGAGTAGCTGTAAGAACTCCTTTAATGTTTATCTTCTCAGTAGCAATGAGTTTTAGTATTAATGTTAAGATGGCTCTTATTTTTGTATGTATTGTGCCATTTTTAGCACTTGTTTTATTTGGAATTTTCTTTAAGGTACATCCTATTTTTAAGAGAATCTTTAAGAAGTATGATGCAATGAATAATTCAGTTCAGGAAAATGTTTCTGCAATTAGAGTTGTTAAGTCTTTTGTAAGAGAAGACTATGAAACTAAGAAATTCTTTAAAGCTAGTGGTGATGTAAAGAATGACTTTACACACGCAGAAAAGATTTTAGCTCTTAACACACCAACAATGATGCTTAGTATGTTTACATCAATCTTACTTGTATGTTTTATAGGTGCACAGATTATTGTTAGTTCAGGAGCTACAAGCCTTACAACAGGTGAGTTATCTTCTCTTTTAACTTATGGTGTTCAGATTCTTACATCTCTTATGATGTTAAGCTTTGTATTCGTTATGGTTTCAATGGCAGCAGAATCTGCAGATCGTATTGTGGAAGTACTTGAAACAGAAAGCGATTTACAGTCGCCTGTTAATGGTAAGACAGAGATTAGAGATGGTGCAATTGATTTTGACGACGTATCCTTTAAATATAAGAAGACTAGTGAGAATTATGCTCTTACTAATATTAATCTTCATATTAAATCTGGTCAGACAGTAGGTATTCTTGGTGGTACAGGTGATTCTAAAACATCACTTATTCAGCTTATTCCAAGACTTTATGATACAACAAAGGGTATGGTAAGAGTTGGTGGAGTTGATGTAAGAGATTATGACTTAGTATCTCTACGTGATGCTGTATCAGTTGTATTACAAAAAAATGTCCTATTCTCAGGAACAATTAAAGAAAACTTACGCTGGGGTAATAAGGAAGCTACAGATGAGCAGATTGAAGAAGCTTGTAAGTTAGCTTGCGCTGATGAATTTATTCAGGGCTTCCCAGATAAGTATGACACTTATATTGAACAGGGTGGTTCTAATGTTTCTGGTGGTCAGAAGCAAAGACTTTGTATTGCTAGAGCACTTCTTAAGAATCCTAAGGTTTTAATTATGGATGATTCTACAAGTGCTGTTGATACTAAGACAGATGCGCTTATTCGTGCAGCTCTTGCTAAATATCTTCCAGAGACAACTAAGATTATTATTGCACAGCGTATTTCTTCAGTTCAGGATGCGGATGTCATCATAGTCTTAGATCAGGGTAAAATTGTTGAAAAGGGAACACATGATGAACTTGTGGCTCTTGGCGGAATTTACAGCGAAGTATTTGAATCACAGACTAAATCAAAGGAAGAATAGGAGGTATATGTATGAATAAGAAAAATGTAGAGAAAGATAATACATTTGGCAGATTAATAGGCTATATATTCAAGCATTATGCTCCTCAGTTAATAGTAACTATTATCTGCATTATAATTGCAGCACTTGCATCAGTTATTGCAACAATTTTTTTACAAAGAATTATTGATGAAGTTATTACACCAGCAATGGGCCTTGGTATGGATTCAGTTTGGAATAAATTTATTGGAATTATAATTACTATGGGGGTTATCTATATCCTTGGTGTTATAGCTTCCTTTACATACACTCGTCTTATGGCAAATGTTACTCAGGGAACTTTAATGCATTTAAGAAACGATATGTTTGAGAGAATGCAGACACTTCCTATTAAGTATTTTGATACTAACGCTCATGGCGATATTATGAGTACTTACACTAACGATACAGATGCTATTAGACAGTTAATTGGACAGAGTTTACCACAGCTTTTTCAGTCAAGCTTAACAATCATAGGCATTGTTATAATGATGTGTTTTTATAGTTTTTGGTTAACGATAGTTGTAGGGTTATTTATTTTCTTAATGACTAGAGTAGTTAAGAATTTCGGTGGAAATTCTGCTAAATATATGATGGCTCAGCAAAGAACCCTTGCTAAAGAGGAAGGCTTTGTTGAGGAAATGATGGAAGGCGCTAAGGTTATTAAGGTCTTTAATCATGAAGAAGAAAGTAAAAATGCCTTTAATAAGGTGAATGAAGAATTATTTGAAGCTAGTGAGAAAGCTAATAAATTCGGTAATATGCTTATGCCAACTCTAGGTAATATTGGTAATATTATGTACGTAGTTCTTGCAGTTGTTGGTGGCTTATTAGTTTATTATTCAGTTTATAATTTAAGTTTACAGAGCATTTTTACAGGAACTAATTCAGTAGTTTCTCTGGGTATTATTATTTCCTTCCTTTCCATGTCTAGACAGTTATCACAGACAGTTGGCCAGGTATCTATGCAGGTATCAATGATTGCCATGGGTCTTGCTGGTGCTAGAAGAGTATTTGAACTTATGGATCAGGAACCTGAATTTGATGAGGGTTACGTTACACTTGTTCGTGCAAAATATACCAAGGAAGGCGAGCTAGTTGAGGCCGATGAGGACACTTCTCTTTGGGCTTGGAAGCATCCACATAAGGCAGAGGGAACAGTAACTTACACTCCTTTAAAGGGTGATATTGTTTTAGAGGATGTTGATTTTGGTTATGTTAAGAATAAGTTAGTTTTACATGACGTATCTCTTTACGCTAAACCAGGTCAGAAGATTGCTTTTGTTGGAGCAACAGGTGCAGGTAAAACAACAATTACTAATCTTATTAACAGATTCTATGATATTGAAGACGGTAAGATTCGTTACGATGGAATCAATATTAATAAGATTAAGAAGACTGACCTTAGACGTTCTCTTGGTATTGTTTTACAGGATGTTAACCTATTCACAGGTACAGTACTTGATAATATTAGATATGGTAAATTAAATGCAACAGATGAAGAATGTATTGCAGCAGCTAAGTTAGCTAATGCTCATCACTTTATTGAAAGATTACCAGATGGCTATAACACAATGCTTACAGCTAATGGCGCTAACCTTTCACAGGGACAAAGACAGTTACTTTCAATTGCAAGAGCTGCTGTAGCTAACCCACCTGTAATGATCTTAGATGAAGCTACATCTTCAATTGATACAAGAACTGAGGCTATTGTTCAGGCGGGTATGGATAATCTTATGTTTGGTAGAACAGTATTTGTTATTGCCCATAGATTATCAACAGTTAGAAACAGTAAGGCAATTATGGTTCTTGACCATGGTCGAATTATTGAAAGAGGTGACCATGATACCTTAATTGATCAAAAGGGCACATATTATCAGTTATATACTGGTGCTTTTGAGCTAGAATAGAGAAAAATTAAATAAATAAAGTATTTTTATCTATATAGATATATGTTATAATTATGGCGTTGTTTAATAAAATTAAACAACGTCATTTTTATTATGCTTTACAGCATGCAGGGAGGATAACATGCTTGGCAAAAAATCAGATAGAACAACATCCCTTTTAACTGCATTGTTAGTTATATTTTTAGGTGCTGTTAGTATTGTAGTAATTTTAGTTTTGAAGATTAATATAGAGCGGGCAATAGATGAGTTTGAAACTATTGTAACTATGAATTTTCAAGACAAGAATCATATAGAATCTTTGACGGAAGATATTTATAAGGAGAACTTTTACGTATACGGTAAGGTTTGGTCAGAAGAGTCTTATGTGGGTAATAGCTATTATGAATCCATTAATACTGAAGAGGATATAAGAGCAATACTTAGTGAGCTTTCAGAAAGTGCCCTTAGCGACAATTATGGAACCATGTATAGTAACATAAGCGAAGAGCTTAATGAGTATTTAAATATGGTTTCTAAGGTGGAAGAATATATTGAGGCTGGAAATTATGAAGAGGCAGAAAGCTATGTAAGCGATGTTATTAATAACAAGGTCTTAAGCATAAATAAGGAATTAAATGTTTTAGAGGAGCAGATTAATGACGAGGTAAAGGTAGCACAAGACACTCTTAAGTACCGACTTATAAGTATTAGTATCATCTCAGTGGTAGCAATTATTGTTATTATTGCTACTACACTTGTAATTGTCTATTTATGTAATCAGATAACTTCAAAGCTAGAAGATTACAGTGATATCCTAGAGTTTAAGGTCAATAAGCAAAGCGAAGAGATAAACGAACATAATAATAGAATCATGAGTATCCAGAATAGCACTATAGATGCTATGGCTTCTTTAATTGAAAGTCGTGATGGAGATACGGGCATGCATATTGCAAGAACTAGTGCTTATGTGAAAATGTTAGCGCAGCTTGCAAAGAACCAAGGTTATTACACTAACATCCTCACTAAGGATTACATTGAATTCCTTGTAAAGGCAGCGCCTATGCATGATATTGGTAAGATTAATGTACCAGATTCCATTTTAAAGAAACCAGGAATCTTAACTCATGATGAATATACCATTATGCAAAACCACACTAAAGAGGGTGGAAGAATTATTAGAGAAGCCCTTGGAAGTATTGAGGAAATCGAGTTTATTAATATAGCTTCAGATGTGGCCACTTTCCACCATGAAAAGTGGGATGGCAGTGGTTATCCTTATGGTCTTAAGGGAGAGGAAATTCCAATTTCAGCAAGAATCATGTCTGTGGCAGATGTTTTTGATGCCCTAGTTTCGGAGAGATGCTATAAGAGAGCCTACAGCTTTGATGAGGCTATGCTTATTATTAACGATAATATAGGTAAACATTTTGATCCAATCCTTAGTAGACTCTTTGTAGAGAATAAGGATAAGGTTAAACAGATAATGGAAGAACTCTCATAAATATTACCACTTTCTATTGACATCAGCTTAGAAAGTGGTATATTTAAATTACAACATATGAACACTTGCTCATATGTTTAACTCATTAAGAAAAGTTTTATAGGAGTTAAATAAACAAACGGAGGTCTTAACTGATGGCAATAAATGACGTAGATAGATGTGATATTAAACATGTTCATACAGAGAAAGTAAAAGAGGTATTTTCCGCTATGCCTTCTGAGGATGAGTTATATGATTTAGCTGAACTCTTTAAGGTCTTTGGAGATTCTACTAGAATTAGAATTCTCTTTGCTCTTTTCGAATCAGAGATTTGTGTATGCGACTTAGCAGACACCCTAAACATGACTCAGTCAGCAGTTTCACATCAGCTAAAGATTCTAAAAAATTCAAAGCTAGTTGGTAGCAGAAGAGAAGGAAAGCAGGTTATTTATTTTCTAGCAGATGATCATGTTAGAACAATAATTGACCAGGGAAGAGAACACATAGAAGAATAATAAGATAATTTATAGGATAAATTTAAGAGAATATATATTCTAAGAGTATTAACTATATTTAAGAAAAGGAAGGTAATTCATTATGAAGAAGAAATTTAAGTGTGAAATTGATTGTGCTAACTGCGCAGCAAAGGTTGAGGAAGCAATTAAGAAGGTTGAGGGTGTAAAGGATGCATCTGTTAATTTCCTCACACAGAAGTTTATGTTAGAAGCAGAAGATGATTGCTTTGAAGAAGTACTTGAGAAGGCAATTAAGGCAGGTAAGAAGGCAGAAGACGAATTCGAAGTTATTTTATAATTTCTATTTGTCAAAGATTTATATTTAGATTTATTGGAAAATGCGTCACAAAGCCCAAGAGTTACGTAAACTAAGGATTGTGACAATAGGAGATAGTATGACTAAGAAACAAAAAAAGATGCGAGCAAGAATTATCGTTTCAGGTATTCTCTATGCTTGTTTGTTTATAGCAGATAAGCTAGGAGCACTTGAAGGCTTTCCAATACTTGCAGTGGCCATAGCCTTTTTAGTACCTTATTTAATTATAGGCTATGATGTAATTTTAAGAGCCTTTAAGAACATTTCTAAAGGACATGTATTTGATGAGAATTTCCTTATGATGATTGCAACATTTGCTGCATTTGCCACAGGGGAATTTACAGAAAGTGTAGCAGTTATGCTTTTCTATCAGGTAGGTGAGTTGTTCCAGTCTTACGCAGTTGGTAAGTCTAGAGCTTCAATTGCTGAGATGATGAGTATCGCTCCTGATTTTGCAAATTTAGAAGATGAAGAGGGCAACATATCAGAAGTTGACCCAGAAGATGTAGAAGTTGGATCAATTCTTTTAGTTAGACCAGGTGAGAAGATTCCTATTGATGGAGTTGTTATAGAAGGGGAGTCTTTTGTAGATACGGCAGCCCTTACAGGGGAGTCAGTACCAAGAAAGGTAAGCCCTGGGGCAGATGTAATTAGTGGATGTGTCAATGGAGATACAGCCCTTAAGATTAGAACTACTAAGGCTTATGAAGATTCTACAGTAAGTAAGATCTTAGAGCTTGTGGAAAATGCATCATCTAAGAAGTCTAGAATGGAGAATTTCATTACTAGATTTGCTAAGTATTACACACCAGTAGTTACTATAGGCGCTGTTTTACTTGCATTAGTTCCACCAACTATTCTTGGAATTATGTCAGGTATCTTTGCTTATGTAAGCTGGATTCACAGAGCATGTATTTTCTTAATTGTATCTTGCCCTTGTGCTATGGTTATTTCAGTGCCACTTGGTTTCTTTGGTGGTATTGGTGCAGCTTCAAAGATTGGTGTATTAGTTAAGGGTAGTAATTATTTAGAGGCTATTGCTCAGATGAAGAGCCTTGTCTTTGATAAGACAGGTACTTTAACTAAGGGTGAATTTAAGGTTAGTGAAGTTATTAATCTTAACGGCTTTAGTAAGGAAGATATTCTTTACTACGCTGCCTATGCTGAAAAATTTTCAACACATCCAATTGCTAAATCTATTCTTACAGCTTACGGTAAAGACGTAGATTTAAGCCTTATCTCTAATCAGCAGGAAGTATCAGGTCAGGGTATTAGCTCAGTAGTTAATAAGAGAGAAGTTTTAATTGGTAATTATAAGTTAATGCAGGCAAATGGCATTGACTGTGAGATAAATGACAGTCCAGCAACAATTTGTTACCTAGCTGTTGATGGCAAGTTTGCAGGTTACATCATTATTTCTGATGTGATTAAGGAAGGTTCTAAGGAAGCTATGAAGGCTTTATCAAAGGTAGGCGTTTCAAAGCTTGTAATGCTTACTGGCGATAGAAAAGAAGTGGCCATGGCTGTTTCAAAGGAGCTTTCTTTAACAGATTGCAGATATGAGTTACTTCCAACAGACAAGGTTTCTAACGTGGAAGAGCTTATTAAGGCTTGCAAGAAGGACGAGAAGCTTGGCTTTGTTGGCGATGGTATTAACGACGCTCCAGTACTTATGAGAGCGGATGTGGGTATTGCTATGGGTAGCTTAGGTTCTGATGCAGCTATTGAGGCCGCAGATGTTGTAATTATGGATGATGACTTAAGAAAGATTCCTAAATTAGTTCGAATTGCAAGAAAAACTCTTAGAATTGTTAAGCAAAATGTTGTATTTGCACTTGGAGTTAAGATTATAGTTTTAGCTTTAGGCGCTTTTGGACTTGCAACTATGTGGGAAGCAGTTTTTGCTGACGTTGGTGTTGCTGTAATTGCAATTTTAAACTCTATGAGAGTCTTATCTAGCAATTATGATGAGAAAAATTAGTCAAATATATAAGTTAGTTTTAAAAATCCCCCTCTAAGAGGGGGAATTTTTTTTATACTTCTAGACTAGGATTAGTCAGATTGTATTTTGTTGGTTCTTAAGTACTAGTATATGATTACATTTAACAAGAAAATGATACTTTTACGCTATTTATATGTTAAAAGTGCCTAAAAAATAAGACCTAAAACCAACTTTTTTACTATATAAAAAGTTTTTATAAAATGCTAAGATATTTTTGCATTAAATTTTATGGGAGGTTTTATGAGATCGATTTTGAAAAGAGGCCTTAGAACAAGCTTAACAGCAGTATTAGCTTTCGTTGTGGCTTTTGCTACTTTTGCAAGTTCTATGAGTTTCACTGCATCGGCATCTACAACTACATCTTGGAATTTCAAGAATAGCAGTTTTAAGAGCCTAGGAACTATTTCATCTACTACAACAGTAGATGGTTTAACACTTATTGCAACAAGCTCAAAGACTATGAGTGTTAAGGCAGACACACAGACTGTCAATGGAACAGAGTACACATATTGTCTAGCAACAGGAGGTAGTGGTTCAACTTCTTACCGTGCCGTAAAGGTTCCTGTTTCAGGTAATGACACAATTAAGGTAACAATGATGAGCTCAGGTTCATCAAGTAGATCATTAGTAGTAGCAGATGCTTCAGGCAATCAGCTTACAACACTTACAGCATCTACAACAGCTAGCACACAAAGCTATAGCTATTCAGGTTCATCAGGATATGTTTACCTTTACTCTTCTAATAGCGGAATTAACATCTATAAGATTCAGGTAGATTCTAATTCTTCATCATCATCATCATCAAGCTCATACGAGATTTCTGATGGTTGGTATTACATTAAAAATGTAAATAGCCAGAAGTACTTAGATGTAACTGGAGATAGCGATTCAGATTTCGCTAACGTAGATCAGGAAACTGGTCTTGGTGATAAGAGCCAGAGATGGTATGTAACTAATAAGGGTAATAACGTAATTACACTTACAAATGGTATGTCAGGTGGAAGAATGCTTGATGTTTACTATGGTGGAACAACAGATGGTACTAACATTGATATTTGTAGTGCTAACGGTTCTACTGCACAGCAGTTTAATGTTGTAACAACAGGAACAGATGGCGTTTATTGCTTAACAACTGTAGTTAGTGGTGGCGCTCAAGCCCTTGATGTCTATGGTTGGTCAACAGCTTCAGGTGGAAATATTGATACTTGGACATATAACGGACTTGCTTGCCAGCAGTTCGTATTTGAGGCAATTGATTCTTCAAGTAGTTCATCAAGCTCAAGTAGTTCATCAAGCTCAAGCAGTTCATCATCAAGTTCATCTAGCACAACAGATACTTCTGATGGTACTGTAGTTACATCTTACTCAAGCCTTGTATCAGCTATTGCTAGTGCTGAAAAAGCAGGTGGCGGTAAGGTATATGTAAAGGGAACAACAATCTCTTGTTCAGGACAGATTGCCCTTTCAGCTTCAAATGCAAATGTACAGATTATTGGTGTTCAAAACAGTGATGGTTCTTATCCTGTACTTGATTTTTCTTCATTCTTAAGCAGCTATATTGGAAAGTCTACATCTGATAGTGCTGTAGGTATTAGAATTACAGGATCATATTACACAATTAAGAACTTAATTGTTCAGAAGGCACCAGATAATGGTATTCAGATTAAGGGTTCTTCAGCAGGAAACAATACAGTTTCTAACGTAGTAACAAGATACAATAACGATGCAGGTTTACAGATTACAAGTGGTGCATATTCTAACACAATTGAGTATGTTTCAAGCTACCGTAACTGTGACGTTTATACACTTGGTGGTAATGCAGATGGATTTGCTCCAAAGCTTGGCGCAGGTTCAGGTAATACTTTCTATTGCTGCTATGCATGGGATAACTCAGATGATGGCTGGGATTCTTATGATAAGTCAGGAGATGTAACTCCAGATCTTACATATACTCAGTGTGCATGCTGGAACAATGGTAATCCAGACGTATTCACAGGAAAGTATGATTTTGATAATGGTGACGAACTTGATACTAACCTTTTATTAGTTCAGTTAATTATGGCTAAGGATTCATCATTTGCATCAAATTATGCTAAGGGAACATTCTCATTACCTACATCAAGTTTCATTGTTACAAGTGCAGGAACAATTTCAGTATCTTCTTGGACAGGAACTAACTATGATGGTAATCCTAACGGATTTAAGATGGGTTCAGCTTACTCAACAAGTACAGCAACAAGAATCTTCTCACACTGTTTAACTTTTGATCATGATAAGAAGGGCTTTGATAATAATAATAGTTCAGTAACAGGTTCATTCTCATACTGTGTAGCATTTGATAATGGATATAACTATTATATTCAGCCACTTACAATTAAGACATGGTCTAAGGTATACGCATTCTCTGGTACATCTAGCAACAAGTTACCAAGTGGATATTCAATTACAACACCAAGTTCATCAACACAGTCTTCAATTAGAAGTGTTGTAACTTCAACAAAGAATTCTATTATTTCTACTTGTGAAAATGATGGAATTCCAGGTGCTATTTACTTTGATATTTACAATTACTAGGCCTACAAATTATTATTGACTAGTACATAAGCTTACATAATGGACATATAGATAAATTTAAAAATTACTAGGAGAAAACTACCGAAATGTGGTAAAAATATAAAACAATAATAGAAAAATTTAATGCACTAGAGCCGCTAAATTAGCGGCTCTTTTTAGTATATAATCTGATTTTAATAATAAATATTATCTCTTAAGACACTGGCAAGATTTGCAAGTTCCTTTTCAAAGTAAACTCCATCTCTTGTATCAGCATCATTTGGTGTATCATTAATAGCCTCGGCTATAAAGTCCTGGGCAATCTCCACAGCCTTAAAAGTCATAAGGCCGTTTAGCTTAAGTGCTGTAATAATAGAGGCGAAGATGTCTCCTGTACCAGAAAAGCTCTTATCAATCATAGGAGTCTTACTTAAGTTAATCTCACCCTCTGATAAAACGAGATTATAAACGTAATAAGAATCTCCTTCACGGACACTAATACCAGTAATAATAACCTCCTGATTTGTAAGGGCGTTCTTACTTAATATAGTGGCTGCAGAACTTGCAAGGGCAATTAGTGAGTCACGTTCTTTATTACATTTTAAAATGTCCCCTACAGGAATGTCGGCAAGAAGGCAAGCCTCCGTTAGGTTTGGAGTGATGATATTGGCCTGTCTTGTAAGTTCCTTGTGGATGTTTAGTAGGTCGTTAGTAAACATCTTATAGGTTTCACCGTCATCCCCAAGTACTGGGTCGATTAGTAAAAATGTATCCTCTTTTCTAAATTCCTCAATGAAACGCTTAACTAGAATAGCCTGCTTGTGATCTGTGATGTAGCCAGAGTAAATGCCATCAAAGCTTGCGTTATTTAATTTCCAGTTTTTAATGTATTCCTCAATCATGTCTGTAAGGTCAGTGTAGGAATAGTCTTCAAAGCCTGTCTGAGATGTGAAAACCGCAGTGGCTAGGGGAACACACTGAACTGATAAAACCGATATTATAGGTAGGGCTACGGATAAAGAACATTTTCCAAAGCCTGATAAATCGTTAATTACAGCTACTTTCTTCATATAATTACCTCCAAAGTTTAGGCTTTCTTTCCACCAAACTTGTTAACCACGTAAATACCGATGGATACAAGGATTAGGGCAAGAAGGCAATTAAGGTTTAGCTTATCGTATTCCTTTAAGAAGATGGCAGATAGTAGGGCACCAAAGATTGGGTTTGTAAAGCCGTAGATTGTTACCTTAGATACAGGGTTATATTTTAATAAAATGCCCCAAACTGAGTAGGCAACAGCACTAATCATAGCCATATAAATTAAAAGAATCACAGCGCCAACAGAATTTATTGAAATACTAGCGCCAAGGATTAAGCTAACAATTATCATAAAAAGGCCACCAATTAGGAACTGATAGCCACTAAGTACTACAGGATTTTCCTTAAGGGAGAATTCCTTTACAAGTACTGATGAAATAGCATAAGAGACAGCAGCAATAAGGATGAAGCCTTCGCCGTTTAGGGCAAAGCTTGAACCAAAGTCGCCATCTGATAATGAAACGATTACAACACCTGCGATTCCAAGGAAACATCCAAGAATCTTATAAATAGTAAGTTTTTCCTGCTTTCTTATAAGACAAGCGATTAGTATGGCAAAAAATGTTGTCATACTATTAATGATTGATGACTTAACTCCTGATGCATGGGCAAGGCCAGCATAAAAGAAGAAGTACTGAATAATAGTCTGGAAAAGACTTAGGGTTGAAATCATTTTAAAAGAGCCCTTTTTTGGAAAAAGGAAACGTCTATCAATTAAACTTCCAATGGCAATTGTAAGGATACCGGCTAGGAAGAAACGAATTCCTGCAAAAAGAATTTGGGAAGCTGTATCAGTAGAGTCTATATTAAAAAGCTTATAACCAATCTTAATGCATGGAAAAGCGCTACCCCATAAAAAACAACAGAGTAGCGCTAGAATAAACACAAGCCAAGGCTTTGTAAAGACTGATGATTCTTTACTCATTAGTTTTCATAGTCTCCATCATACATATTATGCTCATCTTCTTCATGCCCGAGGAACTCTCTACTAGTTACTCTCTTCTTATCACGCATAATTTCAACAGCCTGAGATAATTCTTCTTTTACTGCCATAACGTGCTTGATATTCTTAATTTCAAAATCACCAAGTGTTTTATCTGATGTACAAAGCTTTATTGTACCAAGACCAAAAAGTCTTTGACCAAATGATCTTGTAACTGAAATGTCAAGAATTCTATATAGACGACATTCATCCTGGCTCTTGTTAAAGAAACCAGTTTCTACAAAGAGTCTTTGATCGTCTCCGCTATATACTGTAAAAGTCCAAGGCAATCCACACCATAATCTTTTACGTTCTTTCCACATAAAATTTTCCTCCGTTTTGTTTAATTTGCCAGCTTAATTAAGGCTAGGCAAGGGGCATATATATAAGCCTTTCTTTAGCGAATGCCCTTCATAAATTAGTTTACCATTAATCTTAAAATCCTTCAATCTTTTATAGATAAAAAGGTTGACAAGTCAACTAATATAGAATATTATCATTGATGAAAAAAATGTTTATAGGAGTTTTATTTTATGAAGGAAGAGGTTAATTTTAATAATAATCCATTGGCAGTAAAGCCAGTAAGCAAGCTAATTAGAAGTTTTGCTATTCCAAGCATTGTGTCTATGCTTGTAGGTTCCCTATATAACATAGTGGATCAGTTCTTTATTGGACAGAAGGTGGGAGAGTTAGGTAATGCCGCAACTAATATTGCTTTCCCTCTATCTACTTCATGTATAGCTATTGCTCTTTTATTTGGTATAGGAGGAGCATCAACTTTTAATATTCATATGGGTAAGCAAAGAGAGGATATGGCAGAATATTTTATGGGAAATGCAGCAATAACAGCGTTTATTTGTGGTATTGTGCTATCTTTTATAGCTGAGATTTTTCTGGTGCCTATGCTTACATTTTTTGGAGCCTCAAGCTCAATTCTTCCATTAGCTTGTGAATATACAAGAATTACTGCTATTGGTTTTCCAATGCTAATTCTTACAACCACAGGTGGACACTTAATTAGAGCTGATGGCAGACCAAGAATCAGTATGCTTTGTAACTTAGTGGGCGCTATTGTTAATACTATACTTGATGCTCTTTTTGTATTTGTACTGGGATACGGCATGGCAGGTGCAGCTATTGCTACAGTAATTGGACAATGCGTATCTTGCCTATTTGTAATTTACTATTTAGCTCATACTAAGTCGGTGAATTTAGGGCTTAAGCATTTCCGTATGCAGACAAGATACATTTTCCCAACTATATCTCTTGGGGTGGCGCCTTTTATAAATCAGCTTGCCATGATGCTTGTACAGATTGTTTTAAATAATTCGCTAAAGTATTACGGGGCAATTTCAATTTATGGGGCAGAGACAGCTATTGCAGTAGTTGGTATTGCTACAAAGGTTAATCAGGTTTACCTATCCTTTGTAATAGGTATGTCTCAAGGAATGCAGCCTATTGCTAGCTTTAACTACGGTGCTAGAAAATATGACAGAGTTATTGAGGTCTACAAAAAGACCATTAGAGTAAGCTTTATTATATCTTGTATTGCCTGGATTTTATTTTTCTTTTTCCCAAGAGAGATTATTTCTATCTTTGGCAAGGGAACAAGCGAGACTTACTACCTATTTGCAGTGAGATATTTTAAAATCTATCTATTCTTTACAATGCTTAATTTCCTACAGCTTACAAGCTCGAATTTCTTTACAGCTATTGGAAAAGCAAAGATTGGTGGCTTCTTATCCCTTACAAGACAGATCATTTTCTTATTGCCATTAATTTTAATCCTTCCTTTGTTCTTAAATATAGAAGGTATCATGTTTGCAGGTCCAGTGGCAGATTTAGTAGCAGCCATAGTTTCAGGGGTATTTGCCTTTAGGGAGATTAAGAGACTAACTAGAATGTAGAATTAGAGGAGATTTATTATTATGGATGAAAATGTAAGAATACTTCGACTTATTTCTTTCATAGCAAGAAAGCAACAGAGTAAGATTTCGAAAATGATGACAAAGTATAATCTTACTGCTGGAGAATTTCCTATATATATGGCCATATGTAATAACAAGGGTTTTACGCAAGAGCAGATATCTGAATACGTGTACGTTGATAAAGGCTTTACTGCTAGAGTTCTAAAAAGCTTAGAAGATAAGGGCTATATCTATAGAGAAAAGGATGAGAAGGATAAGCGAATTAATCACGTATATCCTACAAAACTAGCACTTTCTTTTCACAAGGAAGTCTCAGAACTTCTATCTGATAATAATAAAAGTGCCACAAAGGACTTTAGTTTAGAGGAAAAGCTACAATTTAAGGAGTATCTAACAAAGCTGGATGAGGCTCTGGATGAGCTCTAGTTTTATAAAATATAGTTACTGATACGTAAAAGATAATAATTAGTAAAGGCAACTACTTAGTAATACTAAGTAGTTGCCTTAATTTTTGTAAGAAATAGGCATTTAATTATTTTGTAAAAAATTGATCTCTAGATATATTTTCTTATAGCATTCAAATAAGCCTCTCCGTAAATGGAAGATACAAGGCCCTTCTTTCTTAAAGTACCGATGCTCATGTACTCATCTGATATAAGGGGTTTTGAAATAATATTACCGCCGTTTAGCTCTTTACTAATAATACCTGAGCAGACAGTGTAGCCATTAAGGCCTACAGCTAGGTTAAATAGGGTGGCTCTATCACGAACCATAATGTTTTTCTTCCTATCTATAGAACTTAATAATTCTTCTGAATAGTAGAAGGAGTTATAGTCCCCTTGTTCATAGGATAGATAAGGGTAGTTCTCTAAATCTTTTAGACTTAGCTTATCTTTTTTAGCTAGTGGGTGACTATTGGCAATAAATACGTGAGGCGTTGTCTTAATTAGTTCTTCAAAGATTAAGTCGTTTTTCTTAAAGAGCTTTGTTAGTACGTCGCTATTCTCCTTTGATAAGTAGATTATGCCGATTTCGCTTTTTAGATTAGCCACATCAGAGATGATCTCGTTTGTCTGTGTTTCTCTTAAAATGAAGTCGTACTGATTGCTATCATATTCTTTAATTACGTCAACGAAAGCATTTACAGCAAAAGAGTAGTGCTGGCAGGATACGCAAAATCTTGGCTTTCTATTACTAATGGCGGTGTAGCGCTCAGTAAGTAAGTTGGCCTGTTCTAGAACCTGTCTTGCATAACCTAAAAATTCCTCCCCCTCTTTTGTTACAGTGATACCTTTATTTTTTCTATTAAATATGGTAATGCCCATTTCCTTTTCAAGCTCAAGTATTGCGTGAGTAAGGCTTGGCTGTGATAGGAAGAGTTTGTTGGCAGCTTCTGTAATGTTACCAAGTTTGGCAGCAGTAACGATGTATTCTAATTGTTTAAGAGTCATGATGCACCTCCGGTTTAAACTAAAAATAATTTCCATAGAAAAAATTTATCACAAAGCAAGATTTATTGTATTTCATTTATAAGAAATTATCAATTAAAATGTATACACTTAAACAAATTTGGAGGTAATTATGGCAGATAAAAGATTAAAATTTGATTACGTAGGAAGTTTTTTAAGACCAGAGAAGTTAAAGGAGGCAAGAGCTGCCTTTGAGGAAGGAAAGATTAATCAAGTAGAATTAAAAGAAGTAGAAGATGAGTGTATAAAGGAACTTATAGATAAGCAGAAGGAATTAGGCTATGGAGTTATTACAGATGGTGAGTTTAGAAGAGCTACTTGGCATCTTGACTTTATGTGGGGCTTTGAGGGAGTAGGCCATAAAAAGACAGCTACAGGCCTTCCTTTCCATGATGAGGCAGCAATGATTGATGATACTTATTTAACTGGAAAGTTTAGAGCACCTAAGGAGCATCCTTTTGTGGAGCATTTCAAGTTTGTACAAAACTTTGAGGATGAGAATACATTTGCAAAACAAACAATTCCTGCCCCAGCCCAGGTTTTTGCTCAGTTTTGGATGCCAGTGCTTAGAGAACCTAGTCTTCAGTTTTATAAGGATGAAAATGAATTGGCGAAGGATTTAACTTCTGCCTACACTGAAGTTTGCAAGCAGTTATACGATGCAGGTTGTAGACATTTACAGCTAGATGACTGTACTTGGGGGATGCTTGCAGATGACAAGGGACACCTAGCTTATGGCGTTTCAAAGGAAGATTCAGTTAAGGTTCAGGAATTCCATAAAGACCTTAATAATGCAGTAATTGACGCACTTCCTAAGGATATGGATATTACTACTCATATTTGTAGAGGTAACTTTCATTCTACTTATGCTAATTCCGGTCCTTACGACTCAGTGGCTAAGGTTTTATTTGCCGGTGAAAATGTGAATAGCTATTATCTTGAATTTGATGACGCAAGAAGTGGCGGCTTTGAACCTTTAAAGTATGTAAGTGAGGATAAAAATGTTGTGCTAGGTTTAGTTACTACAAAGAGAGCAAGCCTAGAAAGAAAGGAAGCTTTAATTGAAAGAATTAAGGCGGCTACAAAGTACATTCCACTTGAGAGATTATCAATTAGTCCACAGTGCGGCTTTGCCTCTTGTGAAATCGGAAATAAGCTAGATTTTGAAGATCAATGGAAGAAACTTAAGCTTGTAAAGGAAGTTGCAGAAGAGGTTTTTGCATAAGAAGTTTTACCAAAGATAAATATAATTTCCTATACTAATGCATATATACTATATTTAAAGAAGTTAAGTTTCTTTACTATTAGTCTTACATGTGCTATTATCTAAATAATTAGATAATAGGAGTTTTTTCAAATGAAAAGCGTATACGAGAATTCGGAAATATCAAAACACATGACTTCTACCCAAATAATTCTATTGGGTTTTATAGTAGCAATTATAGTAGGTGCCGGTTTACTTATGTTGCCGGCAGCTACTGTTAAGGGAGAGACTACAACATTTTCAACAGCTCTCTTTACTTCTACAACATCAATATGTGTTACGGGACTTGTAGTTGTAGATACATTTTCCCATTGGACACTCTTTGGTCAGATTATAATACTTGTATTAATCCAGATTGGTGGATTTGGTGTTATCACAATTTATTCTATGCTTATGATGGCTTTAAGAAAGAAGTTTAGCCTTAGAACTAGAATTCTTATTCAGGATTACTATAATTTAGACTCTATTAAAGGACTTATTAAGTTCTTAAAGAAAGTAGTTAAGGGCAGCTTATTGGTTGAAGCTATTGGAGCTCTTCTTTATATGATTCGCTTCATACCAGAATTTGGTCTATTTAAGGGTATTTGGGCTTCTATCTTTAATGCTGTATCTGCTTTTTGTAATGCGGGTATGGATGTTTTAGGCTCTAACTCTTTAATGAATTATTATAATGATTACCTTATTAATATTGTAACAATTACCCTTATTATTCTAGGTGGTATTGGATATGTGGTATGGTTTGATGTTATTTATGTAACTAAGAAGGCCTTTAGTAGGAAGATTTCCTTTAGGAATATATGGAGAAGATTAAATGAACATACTAAGGTAGTTGTTTTATTAACTCTAGGGCTTATTGTTTTTGGCACAGTAACTACCCTTGTTTTTGAATGGGATAATCCAGCTACTATTGGAAATATGTCTCTTCCTAATAAGATAATGGCGTCAATCTTCCAGTCAGTTACTTATAGAACTGCAGGTTTTGCAACTATTGCACAGGATGGACTTAAATCTACTTCTTGTATAGTGGGATGCATTCTTATGTTTATTGGAGGTTCTCCAGTAGGTACAGCCGGTGGTGTGAAAACTATGACAGTTTTTGTTATTGCCCTTAATGCTTTTGCCTTTATTAGAAATCGTAATGAAAATGTTATCTATGGAAAGAGAGTATCTTATAACCTTATTAATAAAGCGACTGCTATTATTACTTTTAGCATAACTTTTACCATGATGCTTACAATTCTTTTGATACATTTTGAAAATATATCTGCACTAGATGCGGCTTATGAAGTCTTTAGTGCAACAGGTACAGTAGGCTTATCTAGATCTATTACATCAAATCTTGATTTAATAGGTAGAGCTATTATTATAGTTGGAATGTATGCAGGTAGAATTGGTACTCTTTCAATGGCACTATTCTTTGCAACTTCACATTCAGATCAAAATGATATTAAGTATTCAAAGGGTAAGTTTATTGTGGGATAAGGAAAGGAGTTTATAATGAGATATAATTCATATGCAGTTTTTGGTTTAGGAAAATTTGGACAGGCCGTAGCTGATAAATTAATAGAAAGTGATGCAGATGTTATGGTAGTTGATAATGATGAGGAAATAATTGAGGATTATTCTTCAAGGGTTTCTGTGGCAGCAGCAACAGACCTTACAGATGCTGATAATATTAAGGCGCTTGGTATTTCTAATGTTGATTGCGCTATTGTATGTATGGGTATGAATCTTGAGGCTAGTATTATGTGTGTAATGGTAGCTAAGGAAAGTGGCGTTAAGCACGTGGTAGCTAAGGCTGGTTCTGCGAGAATGGGTTCAGTACTTGAAAAGATTGGTGCTGACGAAATTGTATATCCAGAAGAGGAAAGTGGATTTAGAACAGCAAGACGTCTCGTGTCTAGTGGATTCTTGGAATTTTACGAGCTTGATGATGATATTTGCATCGTTGAACTTCAGCCAAGAAAGGAATGGATTGGTAAGAGCTTAAAGCAGTTAGATCTTCGTAAAAAATATGGTGTAAACGTTATTTCTCTTAATCAGGGTAAGATAAAGGGTAGCGTAGATCCTGATGAAATTATCACAGAAACTACAACTCTTCTTGTTATGATGAATAAAAAAACGCTATCAAAATTTCAGAACTAGTCTGTTTGATAATTTATTAGCATAGGACTATAATGGTTTGAGATTTAATTTATTAAGGAGAAGGAGTTATGGAATCTACATTAAGACGTACATGGGCTAACATAAATTTAGATGCTATTGCCTACAACTACAAAACTATAAAAGAACATATTGGAGAAGAAGTTAAGTTTCTAGGAGTTGTAAAGGCGGATGCCTATGGTCATGGCAGTATAAGAGTTGGAAAACTTTTACAGGAACTAGGTGCTAATTATTTAGCAGTTAGTAGTATAGATGAAGCTTTAGAATTAAGAGTTAATGATGTAACTATGCCTATTTTAATTCTTGGTCATACACCTAAGGAACAGGTGGAAAGACTTATTAAGTATAATATTACTCAGGCAGTTACATGTAAGGCTAAAGCTGTTGAATATAGTGCAGAGGCAGTCAAGTGTGGTGGTAATTTAAAGGTTCACATTAAGGTGGATACAGGTATGTCTAGACTTGGTTATCTTTGCGATAATGAAAGCTTTGGTACAGGTGTAGAAGGTATAGTAGAAGCCTGCAATATGCCAGGCCTTGATGTGGAAGGTATCTTTACACATTTTGCAGTAGCTGATGAATTTGGCGAGAAGAATGATGAATATACTAAGCATCAATTTAAGCTTTTTACTGATGTTATTAATGCAGTAGAGGAGAAACTTGGTAGAAAATTTGCTATAAGACACTGCGCTAACACAGGAGCAACGGTAAGATTTAAGGAAACTTATCTTGATATGGTAAGACCAGGTCTACTTCTATATGGTTATGGCGAATTTGCTAAAGAATGGGGGCTTAAGCCAGCTATGACACTTAAGACTACAATTAGCACAATTAAGATTTATCCTGCAGGAACAGCTATTAGTTATGGCGGAATCTATGTAACAGATAAGCAGACAAGAATAGGCGTAGTTCCTTATGGTTATGCTGATGGTTTCTTTAGAAGCCTTTCTAATAAGTGTAGTCTTATGACTAAGCAGGGTCTTGCACCACAGCGTGGTAAGATTTGCATGGATATGTGTATGATTGATATTACTGACAAGCCTTTAGTAGATGTAGGTTCAGAGGTTGAGATTTTTGGTGAAAATAATTCTCTTGATGAACTTGCAGCACTTGCCGGAACAATTCCTTACGAATTAACTTGTGCAGTAAGTAAAAGAGTTCCAAGACAGTACATTAGAAATGGTGAGGTAGTAGAAAAAGAATTACTTCTTAGAATGTAATTTTAAGACATACTCATTTTTAAATGTAAAAAAAGGACATTTCGATAAAATTTTTTCAAAAAACAAGATTGGACTAAATAAAGAGATATACTGATGTATATTGTTCTTTAAATTTATTGACAGTTAAATACAATTAGACTAAACTAACTTTAGTAAGGTAAGTATATCTTGCTTTATTAAAGTTAGTTTTTTTACATTTGACTAAAATGAAAAAATTAATAAGGAGTGACTTTATGGGAGAAGAACATTTTTTAGAGATTAATAATCTTTTTAAATCTTATGGGGAAGGAGACTCAAAGCAAGAGGTACTAAAGGGTCTTTCCTTTAAGGTAAGAAAGGGAGAATTTTGCGTTTTACTTGGACCTTCAGGTTCAGGAAAATCTACACTTCTAAACATTATTGGAGGTATCGATACAGCTGATTCAGGCTACATTTCAATTAACAGCGACAAACTAGAGGACATGAATGAGAAGTCACTTACTTTATATAGACGTAAGCATTTAGGCTATGTTTTCCAGCTTTACAACTTAATTCCTAACTTGAATGTTAAGGAAAATATTGAGGTAGGTGCTTACCTTTCAGATAAGCCTCTTGATATTGATGATTTAATTAAGACTTTAGGACTTTGGGAGCATAGATATAAGCTACCAAATCAGCTATCTGGTGGACAACAGCAAAGAACTTCTATTGGTAGAGCTATTGTGAAAAATCCAGACATTTTACTTTGCGATGAACCAACTGGAGCTCTTGATTTTAACACATCTAAGGAAATTTTAAAGCTTATTGAAGATGTGAATAAAAAGTATGGCAACACCATTGTTATGGTTACTCACAATGCAGCGATTTCAGCTATGGCAGATCACACAATTAAGCTACTTGATGGCAATATTAGAGAAAATATTACTAACAAGGAAAAAATCTCAGCTGACAAGCTTGAGTGGTAGGGGAGGCAGAATATGAAGAGTCCTTTACGTAAAAGATATAAAAGAGAATTAAAGAAGGAATGGCTTAAAAATGTAAGTCTCTTCCTTATTCTAGCTTTAGTTATAGGCTTTGTTTCTGCTATGTTTGTGGGAAACGAAAGTATGATGAAGGCCTTAAATGATAGTTATGAAAAATACAACACAGAAGATGGTAGATTCCAGTTTGAGTCAGAGCTAAGTTCTGATTTAAAGGAAAAGTTAGAAAGTTATGACATCAGCCTTTATGAGGAATTCTATAAGGACTGCAGTCAGGATAATGATAATGACGGTGAGAAAGATGCCACAATCAGAGTCTTTAAAAACAGAGAGGAAGTAGATAAGGCCTGCCTTATGAAGGGTAGTCTTCCAAGCACAGATTCTGAGATTGCTATTGATAGAATGCATGCGGATAACAACGACTTAAAAATGGGGGATACAATTTATGTGGATGGCAATGCATTTACAATAACAGGTTTAATCTCCCTACCAGACTATGTTTGCCTTTATGAGAACAACACAGATTTTATGTTTGATGCATTAAGTTTTAATGTGGCTATCTTAACAGATGCGGGCTATGAAAAGATTGACGATAACGAGAAATTTTCTTATGCCTATAAATACGATGAGACACCAGAGGGAGATACCAAGGCTAAAGAGAAAGCTGAGGATTTATTAGAAAATGTGGTAGCTGAGGTGAAGGCTTGCTATTTTGATAGTACTCTTGGCAATGAAAACAACATTGTGGACTTTGTTCCAGCTTACTTAAATAACGGCATTAACTTTGCCCCTGACGATTTAGAAGGGGACTTAAGCATGAGTTACATTTTACTTATTGTCTTTGTAATTGTAATTGCCTTTATCTTTGCGGTTAGTGCAAGAAATACAATTCATAAAGAGGCCACAACTATTGGAACTTTAAGGGCTTCAGGCTATACAAGAGGTGAAATTTTAAGACATTATCTTTTTATACCAAGTCTTGTGACTTTTCTTGCAGCGATTTTTGGTAATATTCTTGGCTATACTTATTTGAAAAATGTAGCGGTGTCTCTTTATTACAATAGCTATTCCCTTCCAACTTATAAGACAGTTTGGAGCGTGGATGCCTTTATATATACAACTTTGATTCCAGTTGTGATTATGCTAGTGGTTAATTTCCTTGTAATCGTATCAAAGATTCGCATGGATATTTTAAACTTCCTTCGTGGAAACTTAAGTAGAAGTAAGAGATCAAAAGCTATTCGACTTCCTAGATGGAAATTTATGAAGAGATTCCGTATAAGAATCATTATACAAAATATAGGTGGATACTTGATTTTAGCTCTCGGTCTTTTCTTTGTAGTGTTCTTGCTTACATTTGCAACTGCTATGCCAGAAACTATCCATCAATATCAAAAGACTAGCGTGGAAGAGATGTTTGCCAACTATCAATACATTTTAAAAACTACTATTGATGAAAATGGAAATGAAATTAAGACATCTAATGAAAATGCTGATAAATACAGCTATACAAGTCTTGAGACCACAGACGGCGTAAGGGTTTCTGAGCCTATTGGCGTTTATGGGGTTTTAAAAGATAATGATTACATTAAGCTTTCTAAGGACTTATCTGATAATGAAGTCTATGTATCAAGTTGTTATGCAGATAAATTCCATTTAAAGACTGGAGATAGTATTAGTTTAAAGGAAAAGTATGGAGATAAGACTTATGATTTTGAAATTGTAGGAATTTATGACTATCAGGGTGCATTATGTATTTTTATGGACAATGATGACTACAATGAGACTTTTGACTTAGAAGATGGGGCTTATACAGGTTTCCTTTCTGATGAAGAAATAACTGACATAGATGATAAATATATTGTCAGCGTTATTGATAAAGAAGATATAACAAAAGTTTCAAGACAGTTAGAGCATTCAATGGGTGGAATGATGGATTTCTTTAGAGTAGCACTTGTTATTGTTTCGGCATTGCTAGTTATAGTTCTAACTAAGATTATTACAGAAAGAAATGCCTTGTCTATTTCAATGGTTAAGGTCTTGGGCTTTAAGAATAGTGAAATTGCTAGTCTTTATATTATGGCTACAGGCATTGTAGCTTTTGTATCTATTGTCATTAGTGTATTTTTATCAAATATACTTATGGCTCAGGTTTGGAGATGGTATCTAAAGACTTTGGACGGATGGCTTGCCTATTATTTAAGCTATTTTTCAATGTTTAAGATTGGATTACTTGCTTTTGTTGGCTTTATTGTAGCAGCTTTAGTTTGCTTTAAGCTTATAAAGAAGATTCCAATGACAGATGCTCTAAAGAATATGGAGTAAGTTCGTTGTTTTTTAAAGTTTTTCTTAAAACTACAGGCTTTTATTGACTTAAAATTTTTATGAGAGGATAATATAAGTGTATATATAAAGGAGTTAATTTAATATGAGTTCGATTAAAAAAATGACTTATTACGAGAAAATGGCGGAGTCACCAATTCCTTCACTTATACTTAGACTCTCAGTTCCTACAGTTATAAGTATGCTTGTAACAAATATTTATAACATGGTAGATACTGCTTTCGTTGGTTTGCTTGGTACTTCAGCAAGTGGAGCAGTAGGTGTGGTTTTTGGTTTCATGGCCATTATTCAAGCATTTGGTTTTATGTTTGGCCAAGGTTCTGGAAGTATTTTATCTAGAAGTCTTGGTAGTAAAGATATTGAAAATGCAAGTAAGACAGCAACAACAGGTTTTACTTGCTCTTTTCTTTTTGGAATCATTTTCATAATTATTGGTCTACCATTTCTTGATCAGTTAGTAGTGCTACTTGGTAGTACAGATACTATTGCAGTTTATGCAAAAGACTATATAATCTTTATTTTATTTGCATCACCTTTTATGGCAAGTTCCCTAACTCTTAATAACATTCTTCGTTATGAGGGTAAGGCAGCCCTTGGTATGGTGGGCCTTATGACAGGAGCAGTTCTTAATATGGCCCTTGATCCAATCCTTATGTTTGGCTTAAATATGGGAATTGCTGGTGCTGGTTTATCAACAGCCCTTAGTCAGTTAGTAAGTTTTTTAATTCTTATTAGCATGTTTATTAGAGGCAAGACTATTGTTAAGCTTAAGAAAGAAAACTTTGTGGCAGATGTCTATTTTATTCTAAATATTATGACAACAGGTTTTCCAAGTTTACTAAGACAGGGCCTAAACAGTGTGGCTACAGTGCTACTTAATACTCAGGCGTCAGTTTATGGCGATGGAGCAGTTGCTGCCATGAGTATCGTTTCAAGAATCGTATTCTTTGTAATGTCTGTTGCCATTGGTATTGGTCAGGGCTTCCAGCCAGTTAGTGGATTTAATTATGGAGCTAAGAAGTATTCTAGATTAAGAAAAGCCTATGTATTTACTTTCTTTATGGCAGAGCTTTTAGTAATTATTGGCTTATCCATTGTGCTTGTGAATGCAGACGGCCTAATTGGAATTTTTAGAAATGATCCTGAGGTTATTGAAATTGGAACAAGAGCTTTAAAGCTTCAGATGTTGACACTTCTTTTCGTTCCTATTACAGTAGTTACGGAAATGCTTTTCCAAACTACAGGCTACAAACTAAGAGCCTCAGTTTTATCAGCCTTAAGAAGTGGTATTTTTTTCATACCAACATTAATTATCTTGGCTAAAATTAGAGGCCTTGCAGGAATTCAGGAAGCGCAGCCTGTTGCTTACATTTTAACATTTATCCCAGCTCTTGTAATGGCAATAATATTTTTTATTAAATTGCCAAAGGTTGATGGGGATATAGATGAATTATAGATTTAAAGTATCCTGAGGTTAGTATGAAATTACAGAAATTATATAGTTATGTGCGAAAAGCTCTTGATGATTATAAGATGATAGAAGATGGAGACAGAATTGCCATTGGAATATCTGGTGGAAAAGATTCTTTAACTCTTTTGTATGCTCTTGCGGGTTTAAGAAAATTCTATCCTAAAAAATTCAATATAGTTGCCATAACCATTGATTTAGGATATGGCAACTTTGATGTATCAAAGATAGAAAAACTTTGTACAGATTTAGATGTTGAGTTTTATGTAGAAAAAACAGAAATTGCAAAGATGGTGAAAAATGGAGAGTGTTCCTTATGTGCTAGACTTAGAAAAGGAGCTTTTAAGACAGCAGCGTTATCTTTTAATTGTAATAAAATTGCCTATGCACATAATATGGACGATGTGGTTGAAACTATGATGATGGCTTTAATATATGAAGGTAGATTTTGTAGTTTTTGGCCAGTTACAAAATTTGATGATTGCAATTTAACTGTTATAAGACCTCTTATTTATGCACCAGTTGCGGATATTGTGGGCTTTAAAAATAGGTATAACTTACCAATAGAAAAAAATCCTTGTCCTTACGACAAAACAACAAATAGAACTTATGTAAGAGGACTTTTAAAGGAGATTAATGAACATGCTCCAGATGTTAAAAAGAGAATGATGACAGCAATAAAAAATGCAGGCTTAGAAGGCTGGAGTTAGAAAGTCATTGTATTTGTTTATTCAAATTGATTTTATTCAAATTGATTTGAATCAAATCGATTTGAATAAAAATGGATAGTAGCTCTATTCGATAAAAAGCAAAGACTTTGGAAAAAATCGATTAGATTGGTAGTTTATAAAAAATAAAGCTAAAATAAAACGCACACAATTCTAAAAATCATATTTCTAGAATTGTGTGCGTTTAAATTTTTTTAAAGTTTAGTTTATTTGAAATCAATAAAATCTTTACCTTTAAAGGTAAGAGTTTTTGAATCCCCAATACTCAATCTTTCATAATTATCTTTTGACATAGCTAAATCAACAGTTTTATTATCTATTGTTTTGAAGATAACTCTACATTCTAATTGAAGTTGATCCATCTGGCCCTTCAACTGCAGTTACATCCATTAGTACATTAAATAAAATATTCATAATTTATCCCCCTTTATTATGTGCATTTTAAAAATATAATAATGTCTTATGTTAATTTAATACTAAGCATAATTATTTATTTAGTCAAGAGTTATTAAAAAAATGGTAATAAAGTACCAAGATTATTAGTAAAATGTGATGGAAGATATTTAGTAATACCAAGTAGTAGTATTTGTAATTACTTTATTCGCTAAATCCGTGTTTAACGAAGTTGAGTAAGAATCAATAAGAGGAGGGGATAAAACCCTCCTTAAATCTTTAATTTATAATAATCTAGAATCTGTTTAAACCTGTCTTGCGCTAAACCACAGGTATCAAGCAGATATCCCTTTTCTTCATCCCAATTATGAAGTCCTCTGTAATAATATAGTTTTAAATCTTCCTCAATTATAAAAGGAATTATATCGTGTTTAATGCATTCCTTAAACATAATTAGTCGTCCAACACGCCCATTTCCATCTTGAAAAGGATGGATTTTTTCAAAGTTATAATGGAATTCTATAATATCTTCTAAGTTAATATTATCCTTGTTTTCATAGTTTTTGATTAGATTTTTTATCTTAGTTTCAACTTCCTCAGGCTTAGCTGTTTCTTGTCCGCCAACTTCATTTTCAAGTAATTTATAATCACCAACTCTAAACCATGACTTTCTAGAATCGGAAGTTCCCTGCTTTAATAGAAAATGTAATTTCTTAATGTAGCTTTCATTTAGCTTATAATTATAGCTATCAATAATATAATCTATACAAGCAAAGTGATTACTTGTTTCAATTACATCATCTACATTAATTACTTCATCAGAAACTCCAATTGTATTAGTCTTAAAAATGTATTGTGTTTGTTCGTGACTTAATCGGCTTCCTTCAATATGATTTGAATTATAAGTAAAATCTATTTGAAGTTTGTGATAAATGCTATTTTTTATTTTTTCTTTTCTTTCAAATTTTAGGCGATCAATAAATTTAGTTGGTATTGCTGTATTTCTTTTTTTTCTTTCTGGCTTCTTAAAATCTTCTGGAATTTTCCAACTATTTCCTTCCAAAATTGCTCCAGATATTTTGCCAGTTTGGCAATAATTTCTAATGCTTCTTTCTGATACAGAAATTCTCTTTGCCGCCTCTGATACTGATAAATACTTCATTTTAGCATCTCCTTTATAATTATATTTTACTACATCGGCAAAATAAAATCTAGTTTTTCGGACTAATATTATAAAGATAAATTGCCGGCAAAATAAATAATTTTCTATTTATTGCTTAATGTATAAATTATAGCATTTGCCACATCATGAGCAACTATTGATTGATAGCCTGTATCAGTTAGTAATTTATAGTCCGAAGCATTTGAAAGATAGCCTAGTTCAATAAGAAGGGAACTTTCGGTTGCGTATTTTAAAACTCTAAAGTCATTGTAAATGCTTTTGATATTATAGCCGGAACTTGCTAGATAATAGGCAAATCTACTGGCTTCTTCGCTAGAATTGTAATAATAAAGTTCCATTCCCTTTACAGAAGAACTTACATTAGAATTACAGTGAATACTAATAAATAAAGCGTCGTAATACTGATTTTCAAAATAGACTCTGTCATTTAAAGACATGTATTCATCGGATTCTCTTGTCATATAAACAATATAGCCAGAGCTTTCTAAAACATCACGTATAATTAAGGCAACTGTAAGGTTAATATCCTTTTCATATACAGAACCTACGTCTTTTCCAGGATCTGAGCCGCCATGACCTGGATCTAGAATAATAATATTAGCTCCTTCACTTTCACTATTAATTTTAGGAACATTTTGTACTAGATTTTCAATGCTGTCACTGTTAGTGTTAATGGCTGCATCCGCATCCGCATCTGTATATCCATTGTCGTTTGGATCCTCATCGAGGCCATATTCAATTTCTTCTTCGGGATTGGTTTCTTCTTCTTGGCTTGTAGATTCTGCCGTAAGACTTACATTTTCTTCAGAATTATCTTCTATGTTAGATAAGCTCTCTAGCTCTGCTTTTTTGGTGGTCTCACCATCAGTGCTAGACACCGTGATATAGACATTGCCTTCTTCTGCGGCAACGTCTACTAAAACAGAATTGTCATTCTTCTTATTATTGAAATCTTTAAGATTAGCGTATATTGCAAATACACTGGCACTTAAAAATAAAAGTGCCAGTGAAATAATAACTCCTATTAATAATTTATCTACCCTTTTTCTCATCTCTACCCCATGCATTTATGGTTTGCCAACCTATAGTAGTTATTGCTTATTCAGTTAATTGTTAATTAGTATTCAGAATTAATCTTCTTCATATTCTCCACAGATAGGAAGTAGCTAATTCCTAAGGCATTAATAATAATACCAGAAGCCTCAAGTTCGTCCATTAAATCAATGAGTTCTTCGAACTTGTAAAGCATGTTCTCGTGCTGATCCTTGTAGCACTTGTCCATTTCAAAACCGTCTGTAAATACAGGAACTGAAATAATCTGCTCGCCTTCAGCATGGGAAACCTTATCTGTTAAGTCAATGAATGGATGTGAAATAGAAACTTCAGTTTCTGTCTCTTCCTTGATACATGGAACCATGTATTCCGCATTCTTCATTGCCTTAAACATAAGAACTTCGTGTGACTTTAAGATTTCTTCCTTAGTTTCTGTCTTTCCTTCTTTTCTGAATTCCTGGAAGAAAGAAATCATGGAATTCTGAAGACCTGGATTAGTTACATAGTCTTCGTTCTTGAAAAATGCATCATAAGTCGCAAATTCTTCTCTTGAAATCTTATAGTCATTTGTAATACCGTCTGTGAAGCGAATATTCTTATATCCGTTACGGTACATATGACCAATTTCATTAAAGAAAGTTTCTGGGCTTTCGATTCCTAAAGAAACCTTGTAGCCAGCCTTCTTTAACTGCTGTTCTACCTTCTCGTGATTGTGATAATTGTAAAGAACGATTAAATCATCATCAACCATATATGGGTAAGCTGTAGTATCGCAGTAAACCATCCAAAGATGATCCTGCTTCTTTAACTTTTCAACTAATACCTTATTATAAATTTTATATAGACTATTAAAGTATCCTTCATCATTAACATTGCCCTTTTCCTTAGCTGCATTAACTAGCCCAGGAATTATCTTTGTCATAACTTCAATGCTATCTGAAAGATTAAGCCCCTCCATCATTTCGATACCCTTATCTTCATCCTTAAAGATATGTCTTGTAATATCTTTAGCTTTAATAGCGTCCATAAAAAACCACCCTTGCATCTCCCTAACTTGTGCAAGCCTTTCATTATTACTCGTAGGCAGCTAGTGCTAGTATATCATTGTCTATAAAAATCTATTACTTTAGGGTTAGATACTAGCCCTTTTCCCCTAAACCTACTGTATTAGAATAACATAAAATACGCATTATTGAAAGTATTTACATTAATATGTTGTAAAGTAATCCTTTATTTCATCCATGTTTGCACCCTTTGCAAGTGCAAGAGATAAAAGAATTCTTGACTGTGTTGGAGTGTGATAATTGCTTAGGTCTGTGTTTTCATTTGCAGAAACAATAATTACAGGAACTCCTGAATAGTTAGAATTTATAATCTCGTTTGCAGTCTCTGAGACTTCGCCTGATTTATTAGTTGTAACTAAAATTATACCGTCTGAATTTGATATAGCCTTTTCAAGGATTGAACCGTCGTTGCCTAAATAGTCATAGACAATGGAAACATAAGATAAATCCTTAAGGTCTGTGATATCAATTTTGTTCTCATTTGAAACTGGATTAGTTGATACATTTTCTAAAGAATCACCAATCTTAGCAGTTAAGATGTTGCCTGAAAGCTCGCTTGTAGTTAGCTGACTTAGATAGTTTGTAATATCGCTATCTACAAGGGCATACTTATTATCAAGGATTTCTGTGCTAATGACAGCTATCTTATTCTCTGAGCTAAGAGTTAGATTAAGAAAATATGACAACTCCTCGCAAGTCTGTGTGCTAGTAACTACTATTACGTAGTTATTAGAGGCTAAATTTTCATTAATTGCAGTCTCAATCTTAATTAAATCTGTTGTTTCAAGTGCATTGACGTTTGAAATATCGTAGTTTGCATAGTTTACAGAGTAGTTTTTATCTTCTAATGTAAGTGAGTTAGACTCTGTATTTACTGCATTTCCAATAGAATAAACTAAAAGAGAACTCTCAGTATTAACCTCTGCTTCAGTGCTTTCTGTAGTTTCACCTTCGCTTGTAGCACTTGTTTCGTTAGTGTTAATTACACTAGAGTTTGAGCTTTTACTAGTCTCCTCTTTGGTTGCTTCTTCACTTGTCTCTTCTAATCTACTAGAATCTGCTGATTTAAAGTAGTTCATTGGGTTAGCAAAATTACAGCCTTGTAAAAATAGTAATAATCCCATAGATAAGAGAACTAATATATTTTTCTTCATATAGATAAAATCTCCTAATATTTAAAATTTAATATAATTATATCATTAGAGAAAATGTCAGTCCACGTAAAAGAATAAACTATTTATTAAAATACTATTATCTTTAACAGAAAGGCTAAAAAAAGCCCCAAAGCTTAATTGCTTTGGGGCCCTGATTTATTAGTTGCCTCTGTTATCGATTGTTGCAATATCGATGATTGAAAGGTCTTTATTGTTAAATGCATGCTCTAAACTTGAGATAAGTGCGTGTGCAGTATCTAAGCTTGTTAAGCAGTTTACACCTGTTTCGATGGCGTATCTTCTGATTAAGAAACCATCATGGGCTCTTTCGATACCATTTTCAGGAGTATCAATTACAAGGTCGATTCTGTGGCCTAAGATAAGATCAAGGAGTGTTGGAGCTTCCTGGCCAATCTTGTTAACCTGGTAAACGTTAATTCCATGTTCCTTAAATACCTTAGCTGTACCTCTTGAAGCGTAAATCTTATATCCAAGAGCCTCGAATCTCTTAGCGATATCTACACCATCTTCCTTATCAGCATCTGCAAGTGTCATAATGATCTGCTTATGCTTTGGAAGTCTAACGCCAGCGCCTGTAAATGCCTTGTAAAGAGCTTCATCGAAGTCCTTAGAGATACCAAGACACTCACCTGTTGACTTCATTTCTGGTCCTAAGCTAATATCAGCGCCTCTGATCTTCTCGAATGAGAATACAGGCATCTTTATTGCGTAGTAGTCAGCAGCCTTCTGTAAGCCTGGTTCATAGCCTAAGTCACGAATCTTTGCACCGTTAATTACACGAGTTGCAAGCTTAACGATTGGAATACCAGTTACCTTACTGATGTATGGAACTGTACGGCTTGAACGAGGGTTAACCTCGATTACATAAACCTGATCGTTGTATACGATGAACTGGATGTTAATCATACCCTTTACATGAAGAGCTCTTGCAAGTCTTCCTGTGTAATCTTCAATCATATCTACAATCTTAGGGCTAATTGACTTAGCTGGGTAAACTGAGATTGAGTCACCTGAGTGGATACCAGCTCTTTCAATATGCTCCATAATACCTGGGATTAAAATGTCTTCGCCGTCGCATACTGCATCGACTTCGATTTCCTTACCCATTAAGTACTTATCTACAAGGATTGGATGATCCTGCTTAATTCTGTTAATGATTTCCATGAATTCTACAACATCTTCATCACTTACAGCAATCTGCATACCCTGTCCACCAAGTACATACGATGGTCTTACAAGTACTGGGTAGCCAAGCTCGTTAGCTGCCTTTAGAGCCTCTTCTACTGTGTAGACTGTCTGACCTTTAGCTCTAGGAATCTGAGTTTTTTCAAGGATCTCATCAAATAATTCTCTATCTTCAGCTGCATCAACATCTTCAGCCTTAGTACCAAGGATAGGTACACCCATTTCCATAAGGCTTTCTGTTAACTTAATAGCTGTTTGTCCACCAAACTGAACTACTGCTCCATCTGGTTTTTCGTGTTCTACAATTGATTCAACATCTTCTGCAGTAAGTGGTTCGAAGTAAAGCTTATCAGCTATATCAAAGTCAGTAGAAACTGTCTCTGGGTTGTTGTTGATAATGATTGTTTCATAGCCTTCCTTCTTGAATGCCCATGTACAGTGTACTGAACAGAAGTCGAACTCGATACCCTGACCGATTCTAATAGGACCTGAACCAAGTACTAATACCTTCTTCTTATCATGTGTTTCGCTAGCTTCATTCTGGCTACCGTATACTGAATAGTAGTAAGGTGTTTCTGAATCAAACTCAGCGGCACATGTATCAACCATCTTAAAGGCTGCATGAATGTTATATTCATTACGAAGTGCCTTAATTTCCTTCTCAGTCTTACCAGTTAATTCACCGATAACATTATCTGGGAATTCAATTCTCTTAGCTTCAGCAAGTAATTCCTTTGTTAAAGGACCTCTCTTTAAAGCATTTTCCATATCTACAATAATCTGTAACTTATCGATAAACCAAAGGTCAATCTTTGTGATTTCGTGCATCTTAGCAGGCTTAATGTGTCTTCTTAAACCTTCTGCAATCTTCCAGATTCTTCTATCATCTACAACAGCAAGGTCTTCAAGTAATTCTTCATCAGTAAGACCTGTAAAGTCGTAAGACATAAGGCTGTCTACGTGCTGCTCAAGAGATCTGATAGCCTTCATAAGACCACCCTCGAAGTTATCGCAAATACTCATAACTTCACCAGTTGCCTTCATCTGAGTTGTAAGAGTTCTCTTAGCTGAGATGAACTTATCAAATGGAAGTCTAGGAATCTTTACTACACAGTAATCAAGAGCTGGTTCAAAGGAAGCATAAGTCTTTCCTGTAACTGCATTCTTGATTTCATCAAGGTTATAACCAAGAGCAATCTTAGCTGCAACCTTAGCAATTGGGTAACCAGTTGCCTTTGAAGCAAGAGCTGAAGATCTTGAAACTCTAGGGTTAACTTCGATTACACAATATTCAAAACTATCTGGATTTAAGGCATACTGTACGTTACATCCACCTGTAATTCCGAGTTCGTCGATAATGTTAAGAGCTGATGTTCTAAGCATCTGATATTCCTTATCAGAAAGTGTCTGAGAAGGAGCAACTACGATACTATCACCTGTATGTACACCAACTGGATCGATGTTCTCCATGTTACAAATTGTAATGCAAGTACCGTTGCTATCACGCATTACTTCGTATTCGATTTCCTTCCAACCAGCGATACATCTTTCTACTAAAACTTCACCAACTCGTGAAAGTCTTAAACCATTTTCAAGAATTTCTCTAAGTTCTGCTACGTTGTGGGCAATACCACCACCTGAACCACCAAGTGTGTAAGCAGGACGAAGAACTACTGGGTAGCCAATCTTAGCTGCAAATGCCTCACCATCTTCTACGTTATTAACTACGAGGGAAGCTGCACATGGCTCACCAATCTTTTCCATTGTTTCCTTGAACATTAAACGGTCTTCAGCCTTCTTAATTGTAAGAGCTGTTGTACCAATAAGGTTAACACCCTGTTCTTCAAGGAAGCCTGTTTCAGCAATTTCCATAGCAAGGTTAAGACCAGCCTGACCACCAAGTGTAGGTAAAATGCTATCTGGCTTTTCCTTTAAGATAATCTGCTTTAGGGCTTCAACTGTAAGAGGCTCAATATAAACCTCATCAGCAATATCTTTATCTGTCATGATTGTAGCAGGATTAGAGTTTACTAATACTACTTCAATTCCTTCTTCTTTAAGTGAACGGCAAGCCTGAGTACCAGCGTAATCAAACTCTGCAGCCTGTCCAATGATAATAGGTCCTGAACCAATAACTAAAACTTTCTTAATATTAGGATTCTTAGGCATTTGCGTTTTCCTCCTTCATCATGTCCATAAATCTATCGAATAGGTATGCTGTATCCTGTGGACCAGCGCAAGCTTCTGGGTGGAACTGAACTGTGAAAATGTTCTTTCCTACGTATGCTAAACCTTCGTTTGTCTTATCATTTACATTAATAAATGCTGACTTAGCTACGCTTTCGTTAAGTGTAGATTCATCTACAGCATAGCCATGGTTCTGTGAAGAGATATAAACCTTACCTGTAGCTAAATCCTTAACTGGATGGTTAGCACCTCTATGACCATACTTAAGTCTATATGTATCAGCTCCTGTAGCAAGTGCCATAAGCTGGTGTCCTAAACAAATTGCAAAGATAGGAACATTGCTAGCATAAAGCTTCTTAATTTCTTCAATTATTTCTGTGCACTCTTTTGGATCTCCAGGACCGTTAGATAACATAATACCGTCTGGATTTGTTGCCAGAATCTCCTCAGCTTTAGTGAATGCTGGATAAACAGTGACCTCGCAACCTCTTTTATTAAGAGAACGAGCAATGTTTTTCTTAGCACCGAAGTCAAGTAAGGCAACCTTAGGACCTTTACCCTCTAAAACATATTTCTCTTTACATGTTACTTTTTTAACAACACCTTTAACTGTGTATTCCTTTAATCTTGGGATAATTTCATCAAGATTATAATTCTCATTAGTAGTAATCATTCCATTCATTGTACCCTCTTCTCTTAAAATCTTTGTGAGGGCTCTTGTATCAATACCACAAATACCGGGGATATCATTATCCAGAAGGAATTTCTGAATAGGATCTTCTTCTCTGAAATTGCTTGGCATTCGAGATAATTCTCTAACAATGAAGCCATCTGGCCAAGCTTTTAACGACTCCATATCTTCATAACATACTCCATAATTACCGATTAACGGATAAGTCATAGTAACAGCCTGTCCCGCATAAGACGGATCAGTTAGTACCTCGAGATATCCTGTCATGGAAGTATTAAAAACAATTTCGCTAATAACTTCCTTTGTCGAACCAATGCTGGTTCCTGTAAATACCGTTCCATCTTCAAGAATTAAAAAAGCTTTCATCAATGTCACCAATTTCCTTTCACTCTATATTAATATAGCTATAAAAAAGCAGATATTTATAGCTATCTGTCTGACAAGTCACATAAAAAGATTTATTTAAAAATCTAGATTTGCGCAAAAAAAAAGACACAAAAATGCCTTTTTTCTTATCAAACTTTCATAGATATTATCATAACTAATTGGAATTTTCAAGGGGAAATTTTCATGTCTATAAAAAAATGCGTAGCATATTACTTTATTACAGTAAAGTGCTACGCAATTAATTATTTATAGTAAAAAAGACCTATTAGTTTATATATTTAGTCGTCTTATTCAGTTACATTTATTTCTAACTGACCTACGTAATTCCAAGTTACACCATTATCACTTGAAGTATATTTAGCAGCGGTCTTGCCATCATTATAAGTGGCATTATCCCCCTGACTTAAATAGACAACAATGGTTGAGTCATCCTCTAGTATTGGAACTAGTGCATCCTTGTAAACATCGGACCAAGTAAGAGTTGTGGAACCTGAACTTGCAGCTGAGCTATCAAGTTCCTGGTCTTCAAGGATGATATTAGAAAATGTAGTGCCACCGTCATGTGATACGTAAAGGTTAGAGACATAATTTTCATTGTAATAATAACAAATAAAGATTGTGTTATTATCCGTTGTTAAAACGCCCTTAATAGGGTGCTGTAGAGGGGTATTACCCATCTCTGTCCAAGTCTCGCCACCATCCGTAGTTCTATAGATAATAGAGCTTTGAACGCCGGTATCGTAATTACTGTCATAACCTACAACAATAAATCCGTTAGTCGTATCTACAAAATTAACGTAGGCAAAATCCACGCTATTAAGAGTGGAACTAAGCTCGTAAGTTGTCCAGTTAGTACCCTTATCATTAGAGTAAATCACAGATAGAGGCACGTAGTTTCCATTGACAGATTTACCACCATAGACAAAGGCAGTCATGCTCTGACTTATCATGTAACTAGTGGAAAGCACCACCTTATCACTTGAACTTGAGCTTGTGCTAGAACTTGTAGAGCTTGAAGAATCATAAATTAAATTCTCAATATCCACAGGAACTACGATATAGCTAGAACTGCCGTTGTAACTTACATAGAGGATACTATTGCTAATGTTATAGCTAGAGAGCTCGTCTGTTGAAGTGTTACTTGTAACAGTTGTTGTGGAAGCGGAATTCTGAATGCTTTCGTCGTATTGAGAAATTCCGTAATCTTCTGGTGTCTGAATGGCTGAGACGTAAACTGTTGCTGTATTATCGTAATGGTCGACTAATGAAAATGTAACAACCCACTCGCAGGTTAGCTTACCATTAAGGGTTACGCCATCCCAAGTGGAGAAATACTCTGAGCTTTGCGAGACAACATTTGCATTAAAAGAAATAAGACAGGTTCTAGTTGACTCATCTAGGATTGTTGTATCATTAATCTTCACATTAGAAAGCTTCTTACTTCTTGGAACAAAAATGCCAGTAAACTGATTAAGGAAACTATCAATCCAAGTATCTGCTACAGTTGTTGTAGACATAGATGTAAAATTGTAGGTATTCTCATTATCAGAACTAGTCTCTGACTCCTCTTCATCTTCAGAAGTGACAACATTTCCATTCTTATTAATGTCGATGCTAAAGGTGTATCTAGAAGTGAATTCCATGTTCTTTTGAACGTGAGTTTTATACATTTCAAAAATAAAAATAGAGGCAACTCCTATGACTAGCATCACAACAAGGACTCGCCATATTATATTCTTTACTAAATCCTTGTTTGCCGCCATAAGATCACCTCTCTAAAATCAAATAAAATTATTCTTCATGCTTTAGATGAATAGCCTCACGAATAATAACTCTGTAGTACTTATACCACCAAAGGAAATACATTGAACCAGCGCCAATAATAAAGAAAAGTACGATGATTGCTGGATGTGTCACGTATAACCAGTTAATAGAAATCTTTCTATTAATTAGTGGTAGACCATAAGTTAAAATAACGCAAATCGCCATAACTGTACCATTAAATAGGTTTCTGTTCTCATAAAGGGAACGAAGTCTATCAAAGGCAAGAATTGCAAGCATTTCACCAATTGGTCTTGTGAAAATAACAAGTAAACATAACATCAAACTGTTATAAACTGAAACCTTAAATATAAGTAATAAGATGAAATAGAAAATAAAGTCAGTTATCATCTTATAAATTAATTTTCCTAAGAAATTAAGATATGGACTAATAAGCATTACTCGAATCATTAAATAGTCCCTATCGCCCATGGCTAAAAGCGTTGTATTAGCCAAGCTACCACAGATAATGGAAAGCATTGTAAACATGAAAATCATAGCTAATTCCTGATCTGTAGCTACAAGTGGTCGTACAATAGATATCAATCTAAAAGGTACATATATAAGTAATAAGAAGTAGATAAATCTTCTTAAAAATTCACCGATTACTGTGAAAAGCTGCATTATAATACCAATAGCATTACGGGTTTTTGGCATGTTAGTAAATGTAGCCTCATCAATATGCCAGTTTAGGAAAGGAAACTTTAAAATAATACGAATTCCATTATTAGTTCCTTCATAAAAACGCAAAATCTTGTCGGCAAAAAGTTTTCTAAATAATTTCATTCTCTGCCTCCCCTAAAATATCAAGCACAGCATGTCTAATCTCAGGGATTGCCATAGTATCCTTAGAAACTAAGTTAAGCTCTCCATTATTAAGAATTACTGTATCCTTTGATATCTTTTCTGAAATCTTAAGTAAGCCTGTAGAAATAATAATTACATGGTTATCCTTCATCTCTTCAAGTACAGATAAGAAATGATTGATATATTCGTCACTGCAATAATCAAAAGGCTCATCAAATAAAATAACGTAAGGCTTCTGAATCAAGAAAGCAGCAAGCTGTAATAACTTCTTATGCTCAAAACTGTAATAACATATTAAATTGCCCCAAATATCATCTGGAATCGCTACCTTATCCAAATAATAATTAGGCTTTAAAGAGCCAGGATTAAGTGAACAAAGGAATTCTATGTATTCATAACCTGTTATATACATAGGTAAAACACTCTGCTTTGTGGCATAAAATATAGTGCTCTTAGCTCTTGTAATAATTTCGCCATAGTCCACTGGAATATCTTCGCAAATACACTCAAATAGTGTAGTTCTACCAGAACCTAGGCTTCCTAAAATTGAATAAATTTGACCTTTATTAAAAATAAAATTTACATCGGTAAGAATCTCCTTACCGCCTAATGACTTCTTTATATGATTTAATTGTAACATAACCCTCTCCAATCTTGTCACAAATCCTAAAATATTATAGTATAGAAGCTCATAAAATGCAAATATTATGCGGTTTTGTATAGTTATATTTCTATTTGTTTATTGCATAAAAAAACTCCCTTTGTTATAATGCAAAGAGGATTTGGGTAGATAATATGGAATATATAATTTTAAGGAGATGAAATTCCATGAAGAGTAAAATTGGTAATTTACTAAAGACTAATTGGAGAATACTTTACGGATTATACGTATTTATATATTTTCCTTGGTTTTTTACCTTAGAAAAGAAGATAACACTTACGCATTCAGGAATGCATATTTTAAATACAGCTTTTGACGATGCTATTCCTTTTATTGAATGGTTTATAGTGCCCTACACCTTGTGGGCTCTATATATTGTTATAACAGTTGTTGTTTTTTATTTTAAGGCAAATGATGCAGAATATAGAGGCTTAGCACTTTCCCTTATAATTGGAATGTCTGTTGCACTTACAATCTGCATGATTTATCCTAACGGATTGACACTTAGACCAGACCATGTGTCTGACACAATTTTTGGTAAGATGGTGGCAAGACTTTATGCTTCAGATACTTCAACTAACGTATTCCCAAGCATTCATGTCTTAAATTCATTAGTTGTTACATTTGCAATATTAAGATCAGAACTTTTTAAAGAAAAGAAGTATATTATTGTTAAGCTCTTAAGCCTTACATTATGCGTGCTAATCTGCTTATCAACAGTATTCTTAAAGCAGCACTGCATCTATGATGTACTTGGCGCATCACTTCTTTTCGTAGTTCAAACAAAGCTTATCTACTATGTGGATTACTCAAAGGTTATGGAAAAGTTAGAACTAAAGTTTCGACTTAAGAAGAAAGTTAAAGAATATCTTGTAAACGACAAATCAAATTACTAGTTAATAAGTAATTAAATAGCAATAAGAAAGCAATATAAAAGCTTACGCCTTTAGTTTCTGGCGTAAGCTTTTTTGCTTTTTCTTTAATTGTGAAAATGTGTTGCGACCGCTTTGTCTGTGACTGGTCGTGCCACAATAGTTTCAATTTACTCCTCGCCGTATAAAAGCGTGAAGCTTTCGTAATGGTCTTCGGTGTAGTAAATCAGGCCATCGTTTGAATAAACAATTCTTTTGGCACCACGATTGCTTTTACCTAAGGTGTCAATGTCACATTCCTTGTAGGTTCTGCCAGATTTTGAAGGAAGTAAACCTTCGTTATTAGAAAATGTAGAACCGCCGATACAGCAATTTTCTTTATATTTTTCTACAGAGCCACCACTCCACCCTAGTTTCTTAGCTTCAGCCTTTGTGATGTAGTTGCTTGGAAGCTTGTTATAGATATGAATGTAGAGGGCAACCTCATCTTTGCTATCATAGATTCCATCTTCGCTAACACTTATACTAGTTTGTGTTTGGCTGTTAGCTTTATTTGCACTAGATATTAGGCTAGATGTATCGCATCCAAGAGGAATTAATACAAGCAAGGCTACAAGCGCAAGTAAAACTAGTGATTTAAATTTTTCTCTTATCTTTTTCATTTCTTACATATCTCTCACTTTTTAAATTCTTGGCTAAACCTATAGGTGATTCTTATAAAAGTACAAGATTACAGTTGTGAACATGGTCCTTATTCTGGTCTAGCATTTTACAAATAATATCAAATAACGTGTCCCCAGTGTAACTTTTGGCATCGTCTAGATTCTTCTGGAAAATGGCCCTATTGCTTGGGTGACACTTCTTCATTCTCGAATCATAATAATTAGCGGTTGCGTTGTAACCAAGATCAATCTTGCTTTTGTCAGCGTTCTCCCAACGAATGAGCACAGGTTCCCCAACCTTATAGACACCATTCCCGCCAATTAGCAGGTCGTTTAGGGCGTCTAAATTGTGCCCGATTGGAAAGCTACCGTCGGTGAAAACTCTTGCAATTTCGTTGTAAAAGCCTTCTAAGTCATTAAAATTGTTACCGTCAATTGTTAATGTGTGCGAATATTTCTGCATTAATGATACCTCCCTTTTTTGCTACAAAGTTACGTTTTATGCACGCATGTATATTATAAAATAAATTTATAGAAAATACTAGTTAAATTAAATCTTAAGGAGTAATATAAGCATGTAGTATTTGTAAATTAGGAGGAAGTTATGTATATTGACTTTTCAAAAAGGGGCGAGAAATTCGGCCCTAACATTTTTAACGTTTTAGAAGAAAAACGACAAGAAAGAATTAAAAATAATCTATCGGTTTACAATTTTAGTGTGGGAACACCAGATTTTAAGCCATCAACTGAGGTCACGGAGCTAGTTTCAAAGGCGGCTCTTGATTCTGAAAATTATAAATATTCCCTAGGTGATAGCAAGGAGCTTTTAGATAGCGTAATCAGATGGTACAAAAAAAGATACAACGTCGATCTTAATCACAATCAGATTTCATCGGTCTTTGGTACACAGGAAGGTATGGCACACGTTTGCCTTGGCCTTGTAAATCCTGGTGACTTGGTCCTTGTGCCAAATCCTGGTTATCCAATATTTGAAATAGGCCCTTTTCTTTGTGGTGCCGAGGTGGCTTACTATAACCTCTACCCTGAAAACGGATATCTAATCGACTTTGAAAACTTTGATGAGGAACTTGCTAAAAGAGCCAAGGTCATGGTGGTTTCTTACCCACTTAATCCGGTTGGTGCCATTGCAAATCCTAAATTCTATGAGGATTTGGTGGCCTTTGCTAAAAAAAACAACATCGTCATAATCCATGATAATGCCTATTCTGAAATTATCTATGATGGAAATGTGGGCGGCTCTTTTCTTGCAACTGATGGCGCCATGGATGTGGGCGTTGAGTTTAACTCACTTTCAAAAAGCTACAATCTAACTGGCCTTCGCCTCTCCTTCCTTATTGGAAACGAGGATATAATAAAGAGCTTTAAATCTATCCGAAGCCAGTACGATTACGGCACTAGCTACATCTATCAAAAGGCTGCTATTGCCGCCCTTGACGGCGACCAGTCTTACGTTAAGGAAAACTGCGCTAGATACGAGAAGCGTAGAGATGTCCTAGAGGCTAATCTTCACAAGCTTGGCCTTAAGCCTATGGGCTCGAAGGGCTCTATGTTTGTCTGGGCTAAGATTCTTGATGAAAATGTAAACTCAACCGACTTTGTTATCAACACCCTAGAAAAATACGGCATCCTCTGCACCCCAGGCACAAGCTTTGGAAGTCTCGGAGAAGGATATGTAAGATTTGCGTTGGTAATTCCGGCTTGGAAGATTGAGGAAATCTTTGGAGAATTGTAGGAAGTGGCGGATGTCTTGTGATGTCTGAGAAGATATGTTCTTTCGGAAGTGGTGATTCTGACTTTATTCTTTAGAATTGTATAAATCAGGCACAGGAAATTCTCTGATTATTAAAGATAATTAAGATTTCTTGTGCCTGTATTTATTATATGGATAAGTTATAGCCAAAAACGCGGGATAAGCTGGCTTCTAATCAAAAGATTTCAAAGAAAGATATCTGAGGTCGCGAGGTTCAATCCCATTCGCTAAACAACAAAAAAAGAAGAAGCAAAATGCTTCTTCTTTCTAGTAGAGCGCGAGACGTTGCGGTCATCCAGTGGATGACCCTGCGAAGCAGGAGCAAGGACCGAGCCGACAGGCGAGAGATCGAAGACGCAACCATTGTAGCAACTGCTTGTAGTTGATATGTAGGCACGAGTAGTGCGAAGCACTTCTAATACGAGTGCTTCCAGAAAGGAGCGAGGTTCAATCTCCTTTGCTAAACAACAAAAAAGAAGAAGCAAAATGCTTCTTCTTTCTAGTAGAGCGCGAGACGGGGATCGAACCCGCGACCCCCTCCTTGGCAAGGAGGTGCTCCACCACTGAGCCACTCGCGCATGTCTTAATTTGTTTTGTGCCGCAGCACGTGTTTAATAATACATGGTCAGACATTTTTTGTCAACAGTATTTTTGAAAAAAATTGCGTAAAATACGAAAAAAGACAGTTTGTAAATTATTGATAAAAAACGACATTTATAGAGTAATTAAATAAAGAGAACAATTCTTGTGCCTGTAAAACAGTAAATAGCAAGTTTTGACCACAAATCAAAGTGAATTTAGAATTCTGGCGACAAAATCCCCGGAAATATGCCAAAATCCCCGAAAATACGACAAAATCCCCGGGAATACGATATTTTCGTTTTTCGCTACCCTTCCGTCTAGCAACACCACTAAAAAAGCTCCCAGCTTTCGCTGGGAGCCTCCATTCCACTACAATTCCACCAAAATGAAATTATAATAAGTGCTTTCTTAATTCCTCACCTGAAAGTGGGCTGATGTATGAAGGAGCAATATCAAATACTGTCTTACAACCAAATGAACCTTCATTAGCAAGCTTGTAAGCTGCTCTTGCATAAGCTGCAATTACAGAACCTGTAAATTCTGGATTTGAATCAAGTGTAAGTTTGTATTCGATGATGTGCTTATGTTCCTTGTCAAAGCCTGTAACACCACTTCTAAGTACGAAACCACCGTGTGGAAGACCTGAATGGTTCTTCTTTAATTCTTCTTCAGAGATGAAGTTTACAGTTGTATCGTAATCTGCAAAGTAGTTAGGCATTTCCTTGATTTCCTTCTCGATACGAGCAAGGTCAGCGCCTTCTTCTGCTACAACATAGCATTCTCTTAAATGCTTTTCTCTTGTTGTAAGTTCTGGGTTTTCACCTGAACGTACTTTTTCAACAGCAGCTTCAATAGGAACTGTGTACTGTCTAGCATCAACAACGCCATCAATTCTTCTAATAGCATCTGAGTGACCCTGGCTAACACCACGACCCCAGAATGTGTAGTTTTCACCCTCTGGTAAAACAGAAGTTGAAATCATACGAAGAAGTGAGAACATACCTGGATCCCATCCCATAGAGATGATTCCAACGTGCTTAGATTCCTTAGCTGAAGCATCAACATTTGCAAAATGCTCAGGAATTCTTGCATGTGTATCGAAACTGTCGATTACGTTGAATAACTTAGCGTACTTAGGAGTCTGCTCTGGTAAATCAGTTGCAGAACCACCAGCTAATACTAAGACATCAATCTTACCAACATAGCTTTCTACATTATCAACTGAATCAACTGGAACGCCTTCAGTCTTTATAGTTACAGTCTTTGGATCTCTTCTTGTAAATACAGCAACAAGTTCAAGATCATCGTTTTGTCTAATGGCACTCTCAACTCCACGAGCGAGGTTACCATAACCTAGAATACCAATTCTAATACTCATTCTTTTTACCTCCATAAACTTGGTCGAGATTTTTCATAAATAATCTTCATATTTGGATGAAAATGTATTTAAAATCTCCACCGGATTAAGACACATAAAATATTATATAACCTTATAATAGATTGTGCAAAATTTTTTTAAAAAAATGTATTGCATAACATTGGACTAAAAAAAATACCTGTAAACATGCAGATTACATCTTTAATTACATTTAAGAACTATATAACTAAACAACTTATATATAACTAGATTAAATCTAAAAGTTCCTCGCATTTATTTGCAAAGCTTGTGGCTCCGTTTGCCTCTAAAAAGTCCTTATCTCTAAAGCCCCATGTAACGGCGATTTCATCAACCCCTGCGTTTTTAGCTGTATTTACATCAACATCTGAGTCGCCGATGTAAACAGTATCCTCCTTTGCAATCTTTAACTCCTCTAGAATTCTTAAAAGCGAGTCTGGTGCTGGCTTTACAGCCACCTCAGGAAGGGAGCCTCTTGCGATTTCAAAAAGACCTTCAAAGTAAATGTCATTAAGCTTTTCCACTGTAAAGTTTGGCTTATTTGAAAGAATGGCAAGTTTTACTCCATTATTTTTAAGAACTTTTAGGACATCTAAAATACCATCATAAGCCTTAGTTAAGTCGTTACAATGCTTGTCATAGTATTCCTTATACTCATCATGGATGATTTTTTCTTCTTCTTTACTTGTACCTGCTGGCACTGCTCTTTCTATAAGTTTTACAGAACCGTTACCAACAAATTGTCGGATTTCTTCAAGACTTCTTTCAGGATGGTTGTGAGCCTTAAGTATTACATTTACTGAAGCCCAAAGATCCTTTAAGGTATCAAGAAGGGTTCCATCTAAATCAAAGACAGCTAATTTATATCTCATTTTTATTCCTTTCCTATTAGGTAACTTACTTAAATTCCATTAGCTATTAGAAATTAATTGAAATCTTTAGTTTGTTATCCAACACTTTTTGGCTAATTATAAGTTCTTTATCACTAACTGTAAAGCAGAGGCAAAGTATTACTTGAATTTCTTTTGGAAAAACTGGCAAATACTACATTTTCATAAGGGAAATAAGATAAAAAGATATATAAAAATAATTTTTAAAACTTGTCTTAAAATACTTGTACTATATTCAAAAAGTGTTAAAATATTAACTAGAAGGATTTGACGGGTGACAACTAATATTTTTGTGCAAAAACGACATGATTTAGTGGCATTGTCAAATAAATAATATAAGTGGAGGTTTTTATATGGCAAACAGATTTGTACTTAATGAACGTTCTTATCATGGGGCAGGCGCAATCAAGGAGATTGCAACTGAAGTTAAGGAAAGAGGTTTTAAGAAGGCATTTGTCTGCTCTGATCCAGACTTAGTAAAATTTGGGGTAACTAAGAAGGTATTAGACGTGCTTGATGGTGCTGGTTTAGCTTATGAATTATATTCTAACATTAAGCCTAATCCAACTATTGAAAATGTACAGACAGGTGTTGAAAGCTTTAAGAAGGCTGGAACTGACTATATCATCGCAATTGGTGGCGGTTCATCAATGGATACTGCAAAGGCAATCGGAATTATTATTAACAATCCAGATTTTGCAGACGTTAGAAGCCTTGAAGGTGTAGCTGATACAAAGAAACCATCAGTTCCAATTATCGCAGTTCCTACTACTGCTGGTACTGCAGCTGAGGTTACAATTAACTACGTAATTACTGATGCCCAGAAGAATCGTAAGATGGTATGTGTTGATCCTAAGGATATTCCAATCGTGGCTGTTGTTGATCCAGATATGATGTCATCAATGCCAAAGGGCTTAACAGCTGCAACAGGTATGGATGCTTTAACACATGCAATTGAAGGATATATTACTAATGGAGCTTGGGAATTATCAGACATGTTCCATTTAAAGGCAATCGAGCTTATTTCTAAGCACTTAAGAGCTGCTGTTGAGAATAAGCCAGAAGGCAGAGAAGGCATGGCACTTGGCCAGTATGTAGCAGGTATGGGCTTCTCTAATGTAGGTCTTGGCTTGGTTCACTCAATGGCTCACCCACTAGGTGCTGTTTACGATACACCTCATGGTGTGGCAAATGCAATTCTTCTCCCATCTATCATGGCTTACAACGCTGATGCTACAGGCGAGAAGTTTAGAGATATTGCTAAGGCAATGGGTGTAGAAGGTACTGAAAATATGTCTCAGGACGAGTACAGAAAGGCAGCCGTAGATGCTGTTGCTAAGCTTTCTGCAGATGTTGGAATTCCTAAGGATTTAAAGGATATCGTTAAGGATGAGGATGTACATTTCCTTGCAGAGTCAGCACACGCTGATGCTTGTTTCCCAGGAAATCCAAAGCAGCCAACAGTAGAAGAAATCGAAGGCCTTTATAGAGCTCTTTTATAAAATGAGCTTTTGCCTAAATCATTAGTTAATCAGGTAAATATATGTTAAAATGAGTCAGAGGTAAGGAATTTATCTCTGGCTCTTTTGATTTTAGAATTTCAAGAACGTTAGAATTCCAATAAAGTTGGAATTTCAAGAACGAAAAAAGAAGCAAATTAAGGATGGAAAATTAGGAGGCGTTATGGCAGTTTTTTACTATACTAGACATGGTCAGACCGTTTGGAATGTGGCCAATAAGATTTGTGGTAGCACAGACGTGGAGCTGACTGAGCTTGGTCACAAGCAGGCAATTGAACTTGGGGAAATGATTAAGAAGGAAAATATAAAGATTGATGAAATCATCTACTCACCTTTAATTAGAGCTAGGGACACTGCCCTACACATTTCCGAAATCACTGGAATTCCAGCAAGAAAAGAAGAAAGACTTATGGAGCAAAATTTTGGTAAGTACGAGGGAACTCCAAGGGATGGTCTTGAATTTGCAAAGGCCAAGGAAAACTTTGTTAATTCCTTTGAGGGTGGAGAGTCTATGTTAAAATGTGCTCACAGAATCTACTCTCTTTTAGAAGATATAAAAAAAGAGCCCCAAAAGGTTTTTCTTTTAGTGGCTCATAATGGCATAATTCGTATGGTAGAGAGCTATTTTCACGATATGACAAATGAAGAGTTTGCAGCATGCAAGATGAAAAACTGCGAACTCAGACGTTACGAAATCTAATGAGTTTTAACGAAAACTAATTACTTGTTTTCTCTACTATTTTTGATATCGTAGAGCTTGGCGTCGGCAGCTTTTATAAAGTCCTTGGCATTCTTTATGGTGTCGTCATATTTTGCAATGCCAATAGAAACGTTAAATTCATAGCCGCTATTAGACATGATGTTAAATTCTTTAAGCTTTGAGGAGATTCGTGAGGCAACTACCTCAGCTTCTCTATCATAGCTTTCAATAAAACACACAACAAATTCATCTCCGCCATATCTAGCAGTAGATACAAAGCGGAGATTTTTAGTGCCCTCAGTAATGGCTTTTGCTAGTCTTATTAAACTCTTATCCCCTTCAAGATGTCCATAATTATCATTAATTTGTTTAAAGTGGTCCCCGTCAATCATTAAAAGAGCCGTACGTTTCCTTAAGTTTGAGACCAACATTTTCTCAATATCCTGATTAAGATATGTTCTGTCGTTTAGGTTTGTAAGCGGGTCTTTAGATATATTTTCATGCTGAATAATCAAGTAAAAGATAAGGATTGAAATGGCGGTTGTACCATCCCAGAGATCGAGTTTACTAAATAAGGTAACATAAGGTAATGCAAGGAAAATGAGCATCAGTATGTAAATTCTTCTCTCCCTTTTATTTGGTGTAATAATTGCGCAGTAAATGCCCCTTAGCACGCTTATAATCAGGTAAAAGTATGATGTAAAGTCAACTAAAAAATACAATGGCATATAAACTATTTTTAAATCCTTGCCTACGTAGAAAAGTAAATGCGTAAAAGGAGTGGAAATGATTAAAAATAAAGTAATGAAATGGAAAATTAAGCATACGTATTCTATATTTGTGGAAATGGAGATTTTTGAGCACATTAAATACTCCATGCATAAAAACAGTGAGGCACGAAGACTAATCTCAAGAGAATAGTAAATTATCCAAATGCTGTAAATAAGATACTTCGAGCCGCTATCGTAAATATTTATATCATCAATTATAAAATTAAAAGTTAAATAAAAGATGTTTATTACAATAAAAGCCAAAAGTCTAGATCTAAGCATAGAACGCTTAAAGGTTCGACTTAAGTCAATGGCTATAATTATTAAGATTATAATGGATATAATAGCTTGTTCAATTGAAGCTAAGTGAAATTTTTCCATGTATACTTCTCCTTCTTTATTTCGTAAAGGGCATCATCTGCCGCTTTTATAAACTCTTCTGGAGTTAAATATTCCTCTTTGTAGTTTTCAATTCCAATTGAAATCGTAACGTCGGATTTTGCATTTTCCTCTTGATTAATCTTTTCAAGGGTCTTTGTAATGGTGTAGGCAATTAGGCGCCCGTCGTTATTCTGCCTTTCAATAAAGGCAATGATAAACTCATCGCCCCCGTATCTTGCAACAGTGCAATGCTTGAGAAAATATGTGCACTGCTCTAGGGCTTGTCCAATCCTTATTAGACTTTTATCCCCTTCTTGATGTCCGAAATTATCATTAATCTTTTTAAAATCATTGGCATCTATCATAAGTAAAACCAGCTTATCTCTATCTTTGCGCTTCATTAAGCTGTAGAGATCAGTTATAAGAAAACGCCTGTTATTTAGGCCAGTTAGAGAGTCTGTAGACACATTTCTTTTTGAAAAGTCCAAATAGAATATTAAAAATGTAATGGCCAAACTAATTTCTAGAATTGGCACATTTACAGCTCTTGATACGGATTGACCTACTAAAGGAACCATAATAAAAGCAATAAACATAAAGGCAAATTTCTTTTCATTTTTATCATATGCAGTTTTTATACAATTTACTATTACCATTAGAATGAAAACATAGTATACTAAAGATATCAAATATGGAAATAAATAAAGAGGACCACGAATATATTGCATATTTTCATCAATTTTAAAAATTAGTCCACTAAATGGCGTGCTGACATATAAAGTGATAGATATAGTTAGTGTCATTGCTGCAATGTATTCAACAAATCTCTTATCAAATATTTTTGAATGTAAGAGATAAATAATAGTGGTAAAGGTAAATATACTAATTCCAATAATCGAGATGAATTTTAAAATTTCAGATAAATAAAAATATGGTTTGAAGTTGTGTTTAAACACAGTAAAGCTAAGTAAAGTTAACATATAAGAAATGTAGTATAAATGTACAATGCCAATATAGGACAATACCTTACCTTGTAAACGTGATTTTTTCGTTGTTAAGATTATATGAACGCCTAATATAAGCATGATTACATAGGCTATAATTGTTTCCTCAATTTTTGCGATAATTATTGCCATAATATACCTCTAACTGTTGGTAAGATTTTGAAAATGTATCAAATTATTCACATACTATATAAATATATTATATGATAAATAACGTCCTTTATCAAGAAAAACTAAAAAAAGCAATTGCATTATTTTAATAACTGTTTTATTATGGGATTACTGACCTTAGGAGGAAACTATGGATAATATTACAGTACTTCTTGTGGATGATGATTCAGAAGTTATAGATTTGAATAAAAAGTTTTTTGAAAAAAAGAATTATAGAGTTTACACTGCGTATTCAAGTAAGGATGCGCTTGATATTTTAAAAATGAATAGAGTAGATTGCATTTTATTAGATGTTATGATGCCGGATATGGATGGCTTTGAAGCTTGTAGTAGAATGCGTAAATTAACCAATGTGCCTATATTGTTTTTAACAGGCAAGGATTCTGAGGAGGACAAGATAAAAGGTTTAGAAGTTGGTGGAGACGACTTCATTTTAAAACCTTATAGTTTAAATGAGATAAATGCCAGAATTCAGGCGAATGTGAGAAGATTTAGACAGTATAATAAATCTTTAATAGGGGAAGAAATAATTCAAGAAAGTAGAGGTGAAAAAAGTAGCGCCATTGAACAATTCGGACATTTATCAGTTAACTATCTTGCACATAAGGTTTATTGTGATGGGGACGAGATAGGTTTATCTAACAGAGAATATGAGATTTTAGTTATATTGCTTAGTCACAATGGAGAGGTGACTACATTTGAGGAGATATCTAATAAGTTATTTGGGACATATTCTGATACTGATAGACAAACAATCATGGTACAAATATCAAGATTGCGTAAAAAATTAGACGCATATTTAAATATTTGTGATATGATAACAAGCGTGCGTTTTAAAGGATACGAATTCCACGCAAAGTAAATATCAATTAAATCGCCTGTATCGATGCTATTTTCTTAATTGACTAGATATGAATTACAGATTAATTAAGCCAACAATCGATAGTAATAAACCAGAAACACGAGACTTTATTTTTTTGACTTAGGAGGTTTTTCTACATGATTAGACTTAAAAACTTTTTTAAGAAAGCACTAGCCTGTGCCTTAGTAGCCACAACTGTTATCACGACTAATTTTACATATAACAGTACTCTTACTATGGCAGCAAATGAAACTACTGAGGAAACATTTTTTGAAGATGTTAATTTGTCCGATTTTTACAATTGGAAAAAGGGTATTTATCAAAGCAATGGTCATTATGATGCATGGAATTCATTTCTATCAACAAAGGAGTATATGAGGGTTACTCCTGGAGAAGTTTATAAAATTTCTTGTTCAAGCTCTAATTATTACATAGTTGTGTCTCAGTTTGATGCGGATTTTAACATAGTTAGTTATGATGATACTATCTATGATGGTTCGGAGGTGATAATTAAGGACACAACAAAGTATGTGACAGTTTCTATTTACAATCCATCGAATTATTCAATGACGTACACTAGATTTTCTGATCTTTTTGCAGAGGGTTTTACAATAAGCCAGGAAAAAATCACGGACTACTCTAGTGATGTTAGCAAGACAAATCTTAATAATCCGGGACTTTGGAAGCGAGGTCTTATAAGTACTGACGGTTCTAAGATTCTTAATTACACATCTTATATGTGCCTTAGAAATCTAGTAACTGTGGACCCTTCAAAGACCTACGTTTACAAAACTAATATTAGTTCTCTTCGCTTAATTATTAATGAATTAGATGAGAATGAAAATGTAATTCAAAGGGATGAAATCACAAACAAGTCTACAATAAGTTTTAATGAAAAAACAAAATATCTTAGTATTTCAGCCTACAATGCTAGCGATTATAGCTTAACCATTGGACAGTTTAGATATTATCTTGAGAATTCAACTTATAGTTTAAGTCTTCAAGCTACAGAAAATGCTAGTGAGGAGGAAAATACAAAGACTCCTGAGGAAACACCAAGCACTGAGCCTGAAACTCCAGAGCAGGCAGTAGATGAGGATTTAGTAGTTAATGAAAATGTACTTACTAGTCTAGATTCTAGTCTTGAATGGGTGGCTGGAACTTTTGATGAAAAGGGACAAGTTAAAGATATTAATGATTATATTCGACTTGATAGTTATTATTTAGTAAATCAGGGATCTATAAAAATAACAATGCCAAACAATTTCCTACGTCTTATTATTAATGAATATGATGAGAATAAGAACTTCATAAAGTCGGTGGACTTAGGTAATTGTGACATTTTCACAGCAGATGAATCTGCAAAATATGTAACTTACAGTCTTTACGAATACTCTTGTGAGGAAGTTTTAGAGCTTGAGACTAGCGTGTTAATTAGTCATATTGATACAGCAATTGATTTTACAGTGATTGAGGATCTTGAAGCTATTAGAGAGGATGCTGAGAGCTTAACAAGTGAGGTTCACAAGGGCACTTTAAGTAATTCCTCAAATTACAGATATGGTCACTACTATTCTTGGGGCGGCTATTATGAGCAGGCTTCAGGGGTTTACTGTACTAGAAATAAATATGCTATTCAGGCAGACAAAACTTATTATTTAAATGTTAACGATTCCCGCATGCAGCTTGCTCTAGTGGAATACGATTCTGAGGGTAATACTATTAGATATGTGGATCATTTAACTAATGGTAGTAAGTATGAGCCTTCCCAAAATGCTTGCTATGTAGCCTTTAACCTATCTTCTAGCGTTTGGGGCGTGGATGTTTTAGGACTACTTGATGCAGGACTTACAATCGATTTAAATACGGAGTATTACTGCACGGGTCTTGAAAGCGTTGATATTGAGGATTTTGATTTTGCAGATTTTACAAATTACCAGATGGGAAGTTTTTCAAGCACTGGTTTTAATGTAAGTGCCGATAGCCTTGCAACTAGCTGTTATCTTGATCTTTCAAAGGCAGCAGACACTTATAGAGTTAATTTAGATAACCATTATTTACGAATGACAATTGTGGAATATACAGAAGATGGAACTTATGTAAAGACAACTAGTTTCCAGTCTGGGGAGATGTTTACACCAGATGATACAACAGCTTACATAGGAGTTTATATTAAGAGAAACACTTCAAATTATACTGAAAGCGATTACAGAACATTTTTCAATGACAAACAAACTGTTAGTTTAACAGAATTTACAAGCTATAAACACAACACAACAATGAATGCTATTTCAGCTACAGAATTTATGAACACTATGAATGTGGGCTGGAACCTAGGTAATTCCCTTGATTCTCATTATGGTGATAGAACAGGCACTGGGGTTTTAAATCAGGAGACAACTTGGGGAAATATCGTAATAACTGAGGATTTAATTGAATATGTTAAGGCTCAGGGATTTAACACAATTAGAATTCCAGTAACTTGGTATTACAATACTTATACTGATGAAAATGGTAATCTTAAGGTAATTGATGACTGGTTTGAAAGAGTTCAAACTGTTGTAGATTACGCAATTAAAAATGACATGTATGTAATTTTAAATACTCACCATGAGCAGCCAATTATTTATGCTGGTACTTCAGAGGACAGCTTTAATCAGGTTTTATCAGACGCCGAGGATCTTTGGACAGAGATTGCAACTTACTTTGCAGACTATGATGAACATTTGATTTTTGAGAGTTACAACGAGGTTGATAATGTGGCTCTTAGCTGGAATTACAGTGATACAGCTGCTAATCAAATGAACCAGTTAAATCAGCTTTTCGTTGATACAGTTAGAGCAACTGGTGGAAATAATTCAGAAAGACTTTTAATTGTTCCTACCCTACTGGATGGTTACGAAAGTAGCTTTAGAGATACATTTTCATTACCAACAGATAGCGCAGCGGATAAGTTAATCGTGGAGGTTCACGACTACTCTACAGCCTTTGACCAGGATATTGATTCTTTATTTGAACCAATTTCAAACTGGTCTGCAGAAATTGGCGCACCAGTAATTATTGGCGAATTTGGTACTAAGCCTAACTACTCTCCTAGCGAATACAGAGCTGAGGCCGCAAGTAATTACGTAGCTCGTGCAGCGGCTTATGGTATAAAATGTGTCTACTGGGATGACGGTAACTTAAATAATTACGGCCTTGTAAACCGTGTGGATTACAGCCAGTCAAATACAGAGGTTTTATCAGCTATTGTAAATGCAGCAGCTTATGAGACTTCAAATAAAACAACTTACGATTCAATGGATAGCTTTGTTTGGATGAGCTTGAATCAGTCAACCGGCGCCCTAAAGGAAGATAAATACTGGGGCACTATTGTTACTGATATTGATGGAAAGGGCGTTGAGATTCCAGAGGGGGCCGAATATTTAACAGTGCTTTTATCAGTAACTGGCGAGTTCTATCAAGCAAGAGTACACTACGTTCACTTCTATGATAAGAACATGAACGTCCTTCAAACAAACAACTCTTCTTCAGGAAATCTAATGGCAACCTACACTATTCCTAAGGGTGCAAAGTATGTCCGTGTGGGAATTAACAATAGCTACATGGCTTGTAAGGAGCAAATGTATGCAAGCTACTTTAATTCAGGACTACTCTCTCTCACACTTGGTTTTGTGGATTTAGATGATAGCGGCAGCTACGTGAAGGTGGAGTAGACGGCGGGCTTGTGTAAAGCGGACATTCGGAATCCGCTTCGCTACTTCCTCATGATCTGTCAGAAGGGGCTTTAACCCCTTCTGACACTAGTAAGCTTTATACCCCCGCTTAAAGCTTACGCTTTTGAAGCGGGGGATTGCTTACACTGCGTTCAA
>NZ_AUJG01000011.1 GCF_000424105.1 Lachnospira multipara ATCC 19207
TAAAATGACAGAATTAAAAAGAATTTTAGATAAAAAAATATTATATGTGATATGTTTACTAATTATTGTTTCATCGGCTTATTTTGTATTAAGTTGTATAGGAAATAGTGGCTTTAAAGAGTTTAACCGACTTAATAATGAATATGTATCAGCAATAAATAGTTATCTTAATACACAAAGTTATAGTGATGATAATGAGGCTGCCAATAATTATATTGATTATATAACATCATATCAAGAGAACAATCAAGCAATTTTAGAAAATGCTAATAGGGTAAAGAAATTTAGTGCACTAGTAAGTAATGCTTATACATTAAAAAATATAAATAAAACTTATAATGATTATAGTAAAATCCAAAATGTTATACCTGTTATTACTAATACATTAGGCTTTGATAGGTATATTTTATTTATTCCAAAGTTATCTGCCTTTGTAATTTTTATAATGATTTATATTATGTTTAATTTACATAAAGAATATGATAACGGAGAAATACTTTTTTCTTATAGTGCTAAGAATGGTAGATTTATATTTGCTTTAAAGAGAAATTTATTATATATAGGAATAATTTTTACTTTATTGACAATATTTCATTTGATAATTTTTATAATAGCATCATTACTTTATGGGTTTGTAGATTTTAATGCGCCAATACAAAGTTCTATGTTGTTTAGCGATTGTGTAAGACCATATTCTATTATAGGTTTTTGTGTGATAAATATTATAGTAATTGCTATAGGATTGAGCTTTATTATTTTATTTTTCAACACATTACTTAATCTTATAAAGAATAGATATATAGCCTTAGTTATAATGCTAATTATCTTTTTTGCTGAATGGCGTTATTCATTAGTATTGCAGAATAATTCAATTAAAAGATTAATAGCTAATATTAATATTTATCGTATAATTGATTTTTCAACATATTTTAGAAATTACCAAAATGTTAAGTTGTTTAATCAACCAGTTTCATCGGATATTATAATGGTATTTTTAGTCATTGCATTATTCATAGTAATATTTTTTGTCTCTGGAATTGTATACTCAAGAAGACATCCATTTTCTAAGGTAAGGTTCGCAAAGATTAAGGAATTTTTTGAATTAAAAAGAGGTAAATTTTTTTCAAAATTAGGCTTTACTGGTCTTGAACTTTATAAAATATTTTTTAGAAATAAAAAAATAGTATGGGTTATCTTGGCTGTAATTGGTGAGCTTATTCTTATAAATATGACACAAGTGAATTTTCCAGAGCGTCAGAAAAAATTGGATAATATTTATAGTCAATATGGTGGTGAGAATCTAGAACTATTTAATAGCTTTTTAGAAAATTTTCAACAAGAAAATGGAGAGTTAGTAAAGCAACTTGAAGAAATAGAAGTTAATACTGATAATTATGAAGAGACATTAAGTAAGAGCATGCAATTACAAGCAAAAATTAATGAAAATGAAAAATTAATGAAGGAATTTAATTCTATTCTTAAATATAAAGATAGAATAAAGACAGAATATGGCGTGGATATATATATAATGTCTGATAGAGGCTATGATGAAATTATAGGAAATAATTCAGTTATTAGGGAAGTAGGTATAACACTTGCTTTGATTATAATATCAGTAATATTAGCTTCTGGATATTATCTTGAAGAAAGAAAATCAGGAGTTGTTAAGTTACTTGCGAGCTCAAGATTGGGATTAAAGAAAATATATTCAAAAAAATTATTAATAATAAGTTCCTTCATAGTAATATATTATTTAATAATAACATTAATAGATATTATATTTTTGAATAAAATGTATGGTTTTAAATTTTTATCAGCACCAGTAATAAGTATAACTTTTATGGAAAGTAAGCTGAATTCTTTATTTTTATCAATGACAATAGCTAGGTATTACTTGCTGGTGTTAGCATTAAGACTATTTTTTACAATTGATGCACTTTTTATAACACTTATATTTTCATTAAAAGCAAAAAGCGAATTTTATATGCCAATTCTTATTTTTATTTTTGGTGTTGCGGCATGTATTGGCTTATATGCTAATATTTTGCTTCAAGTAATAATGCTTATTTGCTTAATTATAATTTTAATATTATGTATTTGCTATATATTAAGGGGTATGTATGGAACTAAGAATTAATGAATTAAAAAAATCATATGGAAAAGTTGAGGCTTTAAAGGGAATAACATATACATTTAAACCAGGAGTATATGGTTTACTTGGAGCTAATGGTGCAGGAAAAAGTACTATGATTAATCTTATAACTGATAATTTAAAGCGAGATAAAAATGGTGGAACTATTAGCTATTTAGATGAAACTATTGGAAATGAGGCTATTGATATTTTAAAGTTAGGAGCTAAATTTAGAGCTAAAATTGGATTTATGCCTCAACAACAGGGTTTTTATGAAGATTTTACACCGAAATCCTTCTTAAAATATATGGCGTCTGTAAAGGGAATAAAGAATCAAAAAGCTTATGATAAAGATGGTAGATTGATCAAAAGAAGTGTTGATAAGCAAATAGATGAATTGCTTCAAATTGTGAACCTAGAAAAAGTGGCATATAAGAGAATAGGAGGTTTTTCAGGGGGAATGAAACAAAGAGTGCTCCTTGCTCAGGCACTCCTTGGTGACCCACAAATATTAATTCTTGATGAACCAACAACTGGGCTTGATCCTAAGGAAAGAATCAATATTAGAAATTATATTGCAAAATTAGGCAAGGAAAAAATTATACTTTTTGCTACGCATGTGGTAAGTGATATTGAGTGTATAGCAGATAAGGTATTACTTTTAAAAAACGGTGAAATAATAGCTGATGGGACTCCTAGAGATTTAATTGAATTAATGGATGGCAAAGTTGGAGAAATACAGATTAATTTAGATGAGTTAGATGATTATCAACGACGTTATAAAATTGGAAATGTACGTCAAAGAAAAGAGGGATTGGTGCTAAGAATTGTTGATGATAATTTACCAGATGAAGTTAAGCGAGTAGATAACAATATCGATTTAGAAGATGTTTATCTATATTATTTCGAATAAATGCATTTGAAAACAACTGATTTAGAAAGATAGATTCTATTTACTGCCAAGTATTTAAATGTTATAATAAAATACAGTATAAGTATTGTTTTCTGCGAGGTGGAAAATATGAATGGATTGTTAGGCCTTAAATTTTTTTGTGCAATGCCAAGTGTTTTACATTTTAAAACTTTTAAAGCACTAGATTTAGATTTGTCTAAATATTTGGGTGTTGAGTTGGAATATGAAATCAAAAAAGCTAAAAAAGAAATAAATGATAACCAAGGCATTATTATTAAAGAAGGAAGTTTTTATTTAGAAATAGAAACAGTTGGCTATAATTCTGAATGGAATACAGATACAATTGCAATTGCAATTGCTGTAATTAAAAGACATTTGGATTTAAAGATATATGGCGAGTTTATAACTGCCAGTGAAGAAAATGAGCACCATGAAGGAAGACCTATTAGCGATGAAGAATATGATAAGATGATTAAGGATTTAGCAAAGAAGATTGTAGGCAAACATATATAGTTGGCTTAGTTTTACTTTATGTATGCATAAAAATCTGCTAAAATAACGTTAATTTATCTTTTTAGCTTAATGCTAAATAGGAAGGGGTTTATTATGCATAAAATTATAAATAGTTTATTAGAGACAGATCTTTACAAGTTTTCAATGGGACAGGCAATCTATCACCATTTTCCAGGATATGAAACAACTTGGTCTTTTAAATGTAGAAATGAAGATGTACATTTTACAGAAGAGATGGTAGAAGAGATTAAGCATCAAATAAAAATGTATTGCGAATTAAGATTTAGCGAAGAAGAGCTAAAATATTTATCTTCAATTCAATGGTTTAAGAAGTCATACATAGATTTTTTACGTTTATGGCATCCAAGATATGAGGATTTTACTTTTGGAACAAATAGCCCATGTGGTTTAACAATAGAAACAAACGGAACTTGGCTTAATACATCTATGTATGAGATTCCAACACTTGCTATAGTGAATGAAGTTTACTTTAGAATGAAATATGATTATGACAAGCTCATGTTAAGTTTTAAGGATAGACTAGATAAAAAGGTAGAAAAGCTAGTTAGTGGTGAATATAATATTGGAGCATTTTCAGAGTTTGGTATTAGAAGAAGATTATCAGCAGAGGCTCAGGAATTAGCTATTAAAGAGCTTATGAGAGACGATTATAAGGGCTCTAAGTTTGTTGGAACATCTAATGTATACCTAGCTAAAAAGCTTAATATAAAGCCTGTTGGAACTATGGCACATGAATGGATTATGTGTGTAGGACAGGGTAATCATAAGCACAATCCAGCTTATTCAAACTGGTATGCCCTTGATGCATGGGTAAAGGAATATGGAGTTTTAAATGGTACAGCTCTTACTGACACTATAACAACAGACTGTTTCTTAAGAGACTTTAAGCTTACTTATGCAACACTTTTTAGCGGTGTTAGACATGATAGTGGTAGTCCATTTGAATGGGGCGATAAGATGATTGATCACTATAATAGTCTTGGAATTGATCCTAAGACTAAGACTTTACTCTTTAGTGATAGCCTTAATTTTGAGAAAGCAGATGAGATTAATTCTTATTTTAAAGATAAAGTTAAAGTTGCATTTGGCATAGGAACTTATATTGCTAATGATACAGAAGTGGATGCTCTTAATATTGTTATGAAGACAACTGCATGTAATGGTATGGATGTAGCTAAAATTTCAGATGTAGAAGGTAAGGGTATGTGCAAAAATCCAGATTATGTGCATTATTTAAGAAGAACAATAGCTTGGAGAATGGAACATTAATTAAGTTTAGGGGGATAACTTTATGTTTCAAGATTATATTGTTGATGAGTATTTATTAGATGTAAATGGTGAATTAATTGAAAAATTAAAAAATAGCAACGCAGACATTTTTGTTTATGGATGCGGAAGTGCATCTAAAACATTTACAGATTTCCTTAATAGAAATGGACTTAGTGTAACTGCTTATTTAGAAGGTAAACAGTATTTTAAAAAAGGAAAAGTATTCCTTAATAAATCGGTTTATTTAGTTGATGATATATATAAACAGCTAAAAGAGGCAAATATAGTAGTTCGCGCAACTGGTGCTGATGTTGTTCATATTATGAATGATTTAAAATCAAAAATGAAGGTACATTTATACAGTTATGTAGATAGAAATCAACAATATACAATGACAGCAGAATGGGTAGTGAAGCATAAAGAAGAATTAAATCGAATTTATGATTTATTTGAGGATGAAGAATCTAAACTAGTTTTTCGTTCTTTTATAGGTGCGAGAGCTAATAATATTAAAAGGGAAAGTTGTAGGGAATTAATATCCTTATGGACTTCTGAGCAGTATTTTAATGACTTGTATCCTAAAGAGTTGTATGATGAACATATATTAATTGATTGTGGAGCATATATTGGAGATACAGCTATTGCTTTTTATGATTTCTTGAAAAATGATGGAAAGGAAATTTTAGTAAGAGCTTTTGAGATGGAGGATGATAATTTTAAAGAATTAGATTCGCTTTCATCAAAATATAAAAATTTATTTGCTTATAAAATTGGTTTAGGCGATAAACATGAAAAATACTATTATGAAAGAAAAAATGATGCTTCTGTTTTAGTAGATTATGAAACAGAAAATCTAGTGGAAATAGCTCCGTTAGATTCTATTCTTGATAAAGATTCAAAGGTTAGTTTTATTAAAATGGATATTGAGGGCTTTGAAGAAAAGGCTCTTATAGGTATGAAAAATACAATTATAAATAATAAAGCTACTTTAGCTATTTGTGTTTATCATAAACTAGATGATTTAATAAGATTACCTCAATTAATAAAGAGTTATGTTGAAAGCTCGGTTTATGACGTGAATTATAAATATTATCTAAGACACCATTCCCATAGTGCTGCAGAATTAGTTTTTTATGCAGTTCCTTGCACACAGTAGAGAGGTGACCTATGAAATTTAAGTTTAACCCTGAATTTGATAAGCGTTATGAAATTAGACTTGCTAATTTGGATGATGTCCCTTTAATTATGAAATTTATTGATAATTTTTGGCGTAAGGGGCACATTATGTCAAGAAGTAGGAAACTTTTTGACTATGAATACGTTCATGAAACAGAAGTGGATTTTGTAATTGCTATTGATAAATTCAGCAAAGATCTTGAGGGCATCTTTGGTTTTATACGTTGCCAAAAGGAAAGAAATCAGGACATTTGGGGAAGTATGTGGAAAGTTAGGGATGACCATGACAATATGAAACTCCTAGGAATAGAGCTGGCTAAGAGGGTATATATACTTACTGGCTGCAGAATGCATATTGGAAATGGTGCTAATCCTAATACAACTATTCCTTTAAGAAAAATATTTTTTAGAGAAAAGACAGCCAAGATGAAGCAATTTTATAGGCTTAATAAGGAAATAAAAGACTATAAGATTGCTATTATAAAAGATGATTCTTTAGAAAATGTTGAGACGGACGAAAGAATAAATGATCAATTTATAAATTATAATTTGAATAAAATAGACAGTTTTACAGAACTAATGAATTGTTTTGAATTGAATAAAATGGACATATATCCTGAAAAAGATGCTTATTATATTAAACATCGTTACTTTGAACATCCTTTTTATAGTTATTTAGTTTATGCTATTGAAATTAATGGACAAACTGAAGCTGTTATAATTTTAAGACAGATTGATATAAATGGATCTTCTGTTTTAAGGATTGTAGATTTTTTGGGATGTGAAAAGGCATTGGTTGGAATTTCATCTAAACTTGATGAGTTGATGCAAGATAGAAAAGCTGAATATGTAGATTTCTATCAGTTTGGTTTAGAGGATGAAATCCTAAGAAAAGCAGGATTTATTAATAGAGAGGATACGAAAAATATTATTCCAAATTATTTTGAACCTTTTTTACAAGAAAATGCAGACATATGGGTTCACTATATAATGGATAACACTAGATTTTTTAAGGCTGATGGGGATCAAGACAGACCAAATCAGTTAAATTAGATATACAATAAATATAGGAGAAATCAACTGGGGGATTTATGAAACTATTATTTGAGCAATTTATTGAGGCATCTAATGAAAATGAAGATAAAATGGCAATTTACTGTGATGGAGAGAGTAAAAGCTATAAAGAGATGAGGACATTTGTGTGCAAGTATGCAAACTATCTAAGTTCTCGTGGTGTAAAAAGAGGGGATATTATCGGCATTCCCCTAAACAATAGTATTGAATCTGTAGGGCTAATTATGGCCGTGACAGCTCTAGGCGCAGGTCTTGCGCCAGTTAATCCCACCTTAAATATTAAAGATATGGATATTGCTTTTAAGGCAGCTAATGTAAAACATATAATCGCTAGAAGATCATTTTATAAGGAAGTTTTAAAGGAAAATAATAATTTTTTATTAGATTATGATGGATTAAAGTTGTGCCTTGATGGAGATGTTGAGGAACTAGAAATAGATAATCAAGCAGCATATAATCAGGAAATAAATAAAACCAACAAAGTTATAATACATAGTTTTAAGGAAGTTCTAGAGATGAGAGAGGACTTGCCAAAGTTAGATAATATTACCGGGGAAGAAACTTTTATTTTAACTCTGACCTCAGGTTCAACAGGTGATCCAAAACCAATTATTCTAAGTCAGAACAATAAAAATATCAGGGCAAAGGCTCATATAGAAATGTATGAGCTAACAAAAAATGACAAGATTCTAGCAGCAACACCGCTATATCATTCCTTAGCTCAAAGACTAGTAATAATGCCCCTTATACTTGGTGCAACAGCAGTTATTTTGCCAAGGTTTACACCAAAGTTGTGGCTAGATTTAGTTAGAAAGCTAGAGGTTACATTTTCAATAGCAGTATCAGCCCAGCTAGCGCAGGTACTAAAGGAGTTAAAAGAGGCAGAGGAGAAAACTTGCCCCTCACTGCGACTTTTGGTTTCCTCAAGCGCCCTCTTAGATTTAGAGGTAAAGAAGGAATTGGTAAATTTTTTACAATGCGAATTTCACGAAATGTATGGAACTAGCGAGTGCTCAACGGTAACGGACATAAATCTTAAGGAAGCAGGCCAGAAACTAAATTCGGTGGGAAGACCGCTAAAGGGCGTAGATATTAGGATTTTGTCTGATGAAAATGAGGAGCTTCCACTAGGGGAAATTGGAGAAATTGCAGTAAAGACCCCGCTGATTTGTGAGGGCTATTTAAATAAAGAAGATGTGTTTAAAAAGGCGATGATTAAAGGCTATTTTAAAACAGGAGATTTGGGAAAGCTAGACGCAGAGGGCTTCTTAACATTTTCAGGAAGAAAAAAAGAAATAATAATAACCGGTGGCGTAAACGTCTATCCAAAGGATATTGAAGACAAGGTCATAAAATTAGAGGAAGTCTTAGAAGTTGCAGCTTTTCCTTATAAGGATGAAAGGCTTGGAGAAATTGTTGCCCTAGCAGTGGTGACAAAGGCTAAGGAAAAGGAAATTACGAAAAAGATTAGACTATTTTGTGCTAAAAATTTGGCGGATTTTCAACAGCCTCATAAGATATTTATCTTGGATTCCTTGCCTAAAAATAGCATGGGAAAGCTGGTTAAATCTAAGTTAAATGATTGGGTGAAGGATAATAAAGAGATAGAGAAATAGAGAAATAGAGAGAATCAGGGGGATTAGATATGGAACAGGTAAGAGAATTCATTTTAGATAGGCTTCAAAAAGAGTATAGCTTTAAAGAAGGGACAGACATTGAAAAGATAAATTACGTGGAGGAGGGCTATATGGACTCCTTAGGATTAATTCAGTTTATCGGGGAACTTGAAGATGAGTTTGATATTGAGTTTAGCGACGAAGAAATGATGGAGGATTCCTTTAGAGTCGTGGGCTCTTTAATTGACTTGGTGACTAAAAAAGTGGGGGAATAATAAATTGAAGGATCGAGTAGTAGTTGGGGTTGTAGGAGCCGGCAGAGCCTGTGAATTACATGCTTTTGGCTATCAAAGAAGCAATATTCCAGTTAGATTAAAGACTGTCTATGCTAGACGAAAGGAGCAGGCAGAAGAGGCCATTAAGCGTTTTGGCTTTGAAAATGCTACTAATGATTTTGAGGATTTACTAAGGGATAAGGAGATAGATGTAATCGATATTTGCACACCCCCTTATCTTCACAAGTCTGAAATCATAAGGGCACTAAAGGCTGGGAAAAATGTCATTGTGGAGAAGCCGCTAACAGGCTATTTTGGCAGTGAAGAAGATGAAAAACCTATTGGAGAAAAGGTTTCAAAAAAGAAAATGTATCACGCCCTTTTAGCAGATTTAGAGGAGCTAAGGGACGTGGTTAAAAGAACTGGCAAGAAGTTTATGTATGCAGAAAACTTCGTCTATGCCCCTGCAATTATTAAAGCGGGAGAAATCGTAAGGGCAAAGAAAAGCCGAATTCTATATATGAAAGGTGAGGAAAGCCTAAAGGGCTCAAGTTCTAGCGTTGCCGGAGAGTGGTCGAAAACTGGTGGCGGAATCTTTATGAGAAATGGAGTGCATCCTCTTGGGGCAATCCTTTATTTAAAGGAGCAGGAGTCCCTTGCCATGGGCAAAAATGTTACCGTTAAATCTGTAGTTGCAGACATGGGCTATGCCACAAGAAATCTGACAGAATACGAGCATCGTCACATAGATGCTAGACCTGTGGATGTGGAAGATGCAGGAACGGCTGTGATTACATTTACAGATGGAAGCAAGGCCACAATAATTTCCACAGACAACCTGCTTGGCGGCAGTAAAAACTATGTGGAGCTTTATTGCAACGACACTGCCATTAATTGCAATTTAACTATGAATAATGCCATGGAAACCTATATGGTGGATTCTGTGGGTATGGAAAATGTGTATCTATCTGAAATGTTACCAATTGTAACCGGCTGGAATAAGCCTTTTGTGGCAGATGAAATGCTAAGAGGCTATTGTAATGAAATCGTGGATTTTATGGATTGCGTCTTAAATGATAAGGAACCACAAGGCTGTTTTGATCTTGCAAGTCAGGTTATGAAGGTGGTTTATGCAGCTTACTATTCAGATGAAGAGGGCAGAAGAATCGATCTTGTATAAAAAGTGCTAAATTTTACATCTTAGACTTAATAAAAAGTTAATCTTGAAATTAATGTCATTTTAATCTTTTGCTAATATAATAATAGACAAAGAGAGGAGACAAAAATATTTATATCGTACTCCCTACATCAAACAGCTCCCCTCTTTGTTATAACAAAGCTTTAAAACGGAGGATTAATTATGTTAACTTTGTTGATGATATTATTATTTATTGGCTTTTTTAGGATGTCAGTTTTTGTATTTAAAATATTTGGATCCCTTGCAGGTTTCCTATTTGGAATAATTGGTTACATCATTCTTGCAGCAGTGGCTTTTATGCTTATTTCAACTTTAAGCTTCTTATTCCCATTTCTTGCGATTGTAGCTTTATTTGCACTATTTAAAAAATGTGTCGACTAATCATATAAGTTCTTTAACACGCCGTGAGCAAGAAATCCCCCACCTCTAAACAAAGTGTAGGTGGTGGGATGAATTGCGAGTAACACGGCGTTTTTTGTTACATATAATTGCTACAAAACATTTGTTTGACTGTTTTGTAATTAAAATGTATAATATTAGTGTAAATCAGTCGTATTACTACAAGGAGATTATAATATAATGAAATTGGATAATAATAATCATTCAGTATTCATGTTACATTATCATCTTATCATGTGTATTAAATATCGAAATAATGTAATTAATGATGAAATCTCAAATAGATTAAAAGAGATATTTGAAAAGATAGCTCCTAATTACAATATAACTTTAGAAGAGTGGAATCATGATATAGATCATGTTCATATTTTATTCAAAGGACAACCTAATTCAGAGATAAGTAAATTTATTAATGCTTATAAATCCGCTAGTAGTAGACTTATAAAAAAAGACTATCCAGAAATTAAGAAGTCTTTATGGAAAGAAATGTTCTGGTCTCAGAGTTTCTGCTTATTGACTACAGGCGGAGCTACCGTAGATATAATAAAGGAATATATTAAATCACAAGGGAAGAAAGATGGTAAATAGAGCGATTAAATATAGAGCATATCCTACAACTGAACAAGAAGTTATATTTGCTAAGACCTTCGGCTGTTGCCGCAAGGTCTGGAATCTTATGCTCTCAGACAAAATTACTTATTATAGAACTACAGGAGAGAGTCTTCAGACTACTCCTGCTATGTATAAAAAAGACTATGTATTCTTAAAAGAAGTTGATTCACTAGCTTTAGCTAATGTACAAATGAATTTACAGAAAGCTTATAAAAACTGTTTTGACAAGAAACGTAAAAAGCGTAATGGATTTCCAAAGTTCAAGTCAAGAAAGCATACTAGAAAATCTTATACTACTAATAACCAAAAGGGTACAGTAGCTATCGTGGATAATAAGTATATTAAACTTCCTAAGATAGGCTTAGTAAAAGCCGTTATCCATAGACAGCCAGAGGCTGACTGGATAATCAAGTCTGCTACTGTATCTCAGGAAAGTGACGGAACTTTCTATATCTCTATACTTTTTGAGTACGAGAAAAACATTGTTAAGATAAGTAAGTCTAATAATGTAATTGGATTAGATTATAAGTCTGATGGTTTATACATGGATTCCAATGGAAATATTGGAAGTAACCATAAGTATTATAAAGAAAGTCATAAAAAGCTCGCTAGAGAGCAGCGTAAACTTTCTCGCAAAGTAGGTTCCAAGAAGAACCAGATTAAATCAAATAATTATCTCAAACAATTAAAGAAAGTAAATAAGATCCATAGACATATCGCAAACCAAAGATTAGATAATCTACACAAACTCTCTACTGAGATAGCCAATCAGTATGATGTAGTGTGTGTAGAAAGCCTTGACATGAAAGCTATGTCTAATAAGGGCTTTGGTAACGGTAAAGCTACTTTAGATAACGGTTATGGATTATTTCTAAATATGTTAGAGTATAAGCTTTTTGATAAAGGTAAATACTTTATCAAAGTAGATAAGTGGTATCCTTCCTCACAGCTATGCAGTTGTTGCGGAAACCGAAAGAAGCTTACTCTAACAGATAGAGTATATAAATGTGATTGTGGTTTTAAGTTAGATCGAGACTACAATGCTGCTATAAACATAAAAAATGAAGGACTCAGACTACTAGAAGTAGCCTAATTCCTTCAGTAAATATTTATAGTAGGGCAGGGACTGCCCGAACTTATACGCTTGTGGACACTGTGTAAGACGTTTAGATAACGTATGTTATCTAAATGCAGTGGTGGTTGAAGCAAGAAGCTCCGACTTCAAATACGAAGTATTAAGTCGGAGTAGTTCACAACTTTGTATAAAGCAATCTTTTTAAAGAGTTGTCTAGTATTTAGTACAAGAAAAAGAGACTGCACTTATTGATAATAATTATTATATGTGATATATTTAACAAGAAGTGTATATTGTATACAATCCTATGTATCACTACTAAGATACATTTGCTGATACGAAAGGAGAAGAAGTTATATGAGCGAAATTATTGGTAGAGTAAATTCATTAGAAAGCTTTGGTTCCGTTGATGGACCAGGGGTTAGATATATTGTTTTCTTAAAGGGATGTCATATGAGATGTAAGTACTGCCATAATCCTGAGACATGGAGTATGGAAGGCGGCATGGAGATGACACCAAGCCAGGTTATGGAGAAGGCCATTAGATTTAAGGCTTATTGGAAGAATGGTGGCGGTATCACTGTTAGTGGTGGTGAAGCCCTTGTTCAGATTGATTTTGTAATCGAGTTATTTAAGCTTGCTAAGTCAAAGGGAATCAATACATGTCTTGATACATCAGGTAATCCATTCTCAATGGACCCAGAATATCTTAAGAAGTTTGATGAGCTTATGAGCTTAACAGATACTTTCTTACTTGATATTAAGATTATTGATGATGAGAAGCATAAGATTTTAACAGGTTGGACTAATAAGAATATCTTAGACTTAGCTAAGTATTTATCAGATAATAATAAGGATATGTGGATCCGTAACGTATTAGTTCCAGGTGTTACAGACGACCAGGAAGACTTAGAAGGTCTTAGAGATTTCGTTGCAAGTCTTAAGACTGTAAAGAGATTCGAAGTTTTACCATACCACACACTTGGTGTTGTTAAGTATGCGGAGCTTGGAATTAAGTATGAATTAGAAGGAGTATTACCTCCAACTAAGGAAGAAATCCAAAGAGCTAATGATATTCTAGAAACAGAGAAGTATCAGGGCTACTTAGGAAGATAAATTAGATAGCATTGTAAGACTCCTTACAATCTTTTATAAATTTTCTGTTATGTAAAAAAAGGGCGTGTGAAAAAATGAGAAATCATTTTTTATGCGCTCTTCTTTTTGCTTAGCTTATTCCTGAAACTTGTTTTGCCCTTAAAAAAGGGTATATTTCCCCTTACCCCATAGCTTTCATTTTCGTGAAGTTATGCAGCTTTGTGAATTCTCATTTTTTTTATTGTGATATTTATAAAGGTTTTGTCCGATAGAAACCAGAAAAACTTCCAACTTTACATAATCTATTCCTCTTCGCACAATTCTCTTGTATCATCGGTCGCTTTTCATTACGCCAAATGTTCCCTCGGCTTGTATGGAGCGATTCATTCTCAGCAGTGCTCCATGAATGCTTTCCAGATTTTCGATTACCTCTTTGTGCATCCCGGTCAGTTCTTGATTGATTCGAACGGTTCGATTTTTATCGGTCTTCTTGCATTGGGATGCATACGGGCATCCGCTACAATCTTCGCACTGATAAACTTCTTCCTGTCTGCCGTATTGATTTCCCTGCACATGCTTATGGTATAGAAAGTGAAATGCCTTTCCATTAGGGCATCTCATGACTCCATTCTCGTCTATTGGGAAATTTATAGCTCGGAATGAATCATTATGATACTTCGCATCTGTTGTTTCTTTTTTAAACATCGGAAACTTCATGTATTTCTCCATCCCATGCTGCTCGCAATAAATGTAATTATTGTAAGAGCCGTAGCCGGCATCGGCAACGGGATATTTGGGATAGAAGCCATATCGGCTGTGGAACTGTTCCATAAGCGGTATAAAGCAGTCCATGTCTGATCTGTAATGATTGACGTCAACAACTGCTATATATTCATCTGCAACGCCTATCTGTACATTATAAGCAGGTAAAAGCTGATCATTTCCCATGTAGTCTGTTTTGATTCGCATAAAAGTTGCGCTTTTGTCCGTTTTGGAATAACTGTTTCTATCGCTTCCACAAGTATCAATCTTTTCGATGTATTCTCCCAGTTTGTCCCGGTATTCCAGCAGCAGTTCATACTGTCTTTGCTGGACAGTCTTATGTTTTCCTTTTCCGTGTACAAAACTGCTCTCATCTATCTGCCATAGTTGTGCATACTTTTCTGCCACTTCCGTCAAGTAATCCGGAACGTACTCTGTATTTGTGGAGATACGAATCCCACTGAAGACAAGGCCCTCGTTTATCTGTTCAAGCAAGACGGTTATCTTGTCATAAAGGCGATACCTGGATTTCTCAGTAGCTTTTTTCCAGACCCAGGTATATTTGTTGGCATTCGCTTCAAACTATGAGCCGTCAATATAAATATGCTGCAGATCCACATGTTCTTCTTCAAAGATAGCCTGATTGATATCGTAAAAAATCTGCTCGATAGAATCCTGCAGCACCTCATTTATAAAATACTCAAAGGATCTGTAAGAAGGAGTCTGACGATCCATAAGATACATGAAACAGAGATTTACTTTGCAGTTGTCTTCTAGTTCCCGTAAGGAACAGTAGCCACTGGTCATGAATCCAAAGAGCACCGTTTTCAACATGCTGACCGGATTATATCTGACTCTTCCTGTGATGTGTTTAGGAACATTTTTCAGATACTTTATCAAATCGATTCCCTCCATGAATCGGTCAAATGTGAAAACTGGGTCCAAAATATCCAAACAATCTGAAATAAACAGTGGCAAAAATCCTTGATTGTAGGTAAAATGATTATTGGTAAGTTTTTTCATAGCAGTTAAATTTTACCACAAAAGAAGGACCAATAGTTCACTTGCTGAACCATTGATCCTTCTTTATTTTTGGAACTATGTTTTTTCACAGCCCCTTTTTTGCTTATTATCTTGTTTAAAAATTATTCCCCAATTTGCTCTATAATGATCTTCTTAATTGCTGCAAATGTTTCTTTACTTACATCATGTTCAATCTTACATGCGTCATCTTCTGCAATCTGTGGATCAATGCCTAAACTCTTAAGCCACTTTGTAAGTAATTCGTGACGCTCTAAAATAGTTTCAGCAATTTCCATACCAGCGTCTGTAAGGTAAATATAACCTTCCTTAGTCACTGTAATGTATTCTGATTCACGCAAATTCTTCATTGCGATACTTACGGATGATTTTCTAAATCCCATCTCATTAGAAATATCGATTGATCGAACTACTGGAAGTTTTTTACTTAACATAAGTATTGTTTCTAAATAATTTTCTGCAGACTCGTGAATTCCTGCCATTTTAAAATCCTCCAAATAATTTTAGGTAACATCTACTGTAGACAAGTATATCATGAAATACTCTTGTTTTCAAACTATATATAGATTTTTAAGAATTCTAAAATTCCATTAACTTTTTTTTATTACGAGTTAGTGTTATAATGTTATGAGAGACTGGGAGTAAATTTAATAAAAGAGTAGTACAAAGTAAGAAAGGTTTGCTAGATATGGATAACAACGGGGTAAATGAAGTATTTAATAAGTATAACGTAGATCAGATTGTAGTTCCTGATGTAGTTAAGGAAGATCTACTAAGCATTATAGAGGAGAAGCTATCGAAAGTTGGCTTCTATTATCGTGTTGCCTACAGAGTAAAGACAAGCGACTCTATTTTGAATAAGCTTTTACTTAAACAATACAGAATAGAAGGCTCGCCAAATGAACATAAGAAGATGCAGGATTTAGTTGGTATTAGAGTAATTCTTTACTATGAAGATGACGTGGAGATTTGTAAGGATTTGCTGGATACTATTTTTGCCACACCAGGTATTTGGGAGACAACAGAAGCGTCTGAATATGAGTTTAAGGCAAGTAAGGTGAATGGTATTTTTAAACTTCCATCTTACTTAAGTAAGAATATTTCTAATCCTATGTTATCAGAATATATAGACGATACATTTGAAATACAGGTAAGAACTAACTCCTTTGAGGGTTGGCACGAGATTGAGCATGATACAAGATATAAGGGTTCAGCCTTTGGTGGTAACGAAGCCCTAGCTAGAAAGATGAACTCAATCCTTGCTACTTACGAGCTTTGTGATGATTCCATGGTAGGCTTAATTGAAGATTTAGGACATCATCATTATAAGAATAAGAACTGGAATGATATGCTTAGATGCCATTACAGACTTAAATTTGAAAATGAACCTCTTCATCCATACGTAGAGGAGATTTTCAATAAGGATAATGAACTTGCTAAGCAATTCTATAAATTTAGACGTGGAAAGTTAATTAAGCAGTTGTGCCTTAATGTCTATGGCAGGGCAGCAGAACTTACAATCACTAACATTGTTAGAATTGTAAATCAGATTGGCCCTAATGATGAAAGACTTAATGATGCCTTTGTAAAGATTGAACTTGAAAAGAAGGAAGGGGCAAGCTTTAATAGACGTCGAAGATTTGAGCCATTTAAGACCTTAGGTCAGTACAAGGTATTCCATGCTAAGACAGATATTGATCTTAACAACTTAAGTATAGAGGATGCCTTTAGAAAGGCTTCTAACCTAATTTATTCTTGGGTAAATTCTAGATTTAACGAAGTATTTACAGACATACCAGAAGAAGTAGCTAGTTATTCTAATACAAGTCCAGGATATTCGGTTATGGTTAGCTATAATCCGGAAAAGCTTGAATTTGTGGAGAATACAACTCATTTGGATTCAAATGTAGCTACTAGACTTTGGATTTCAGATGCCTATATTAGAAAGAATGGGGATCGCCTAGAATTTGAGGTGACTAATAGATATGCAGAACCAGAGGATAGATTTAGAGATTCAGATAATATTCTTTTTTCTAGACCTAACTTCTATGGCGAAATTGCAGATAATATAGGAATTTGCGATGTGGAAAAGCTAAAGGAAGCTGTTAAATACGTGGATAATAATGAAGATTTTGAAAATCTGGTATCCTTAATTAATAATAAAGACAGACGATTCCCTGTTGTAGTATTTAATGCAGAAGGAGATTGGATTGAAGAATTTGATATTAATTATTTTGCTTATCTTGTAGGTTATTATTCACATATTAAGATGTTTAGTAATAAAGACCAGGCAAGACGTTTTGCCAACGACTTTGGACTTAATATGACAGAATACGTTAATTCAATTACTGTGTTCTATCCTGATAAAGAGCCTATTACAAGCTATAATTCTGATATTATGGATAGCTCCTATGAAGTTATTAAATTTGAAAAGAAGAAGTATTGGAATGAAACAGGTTGTAGAGCCTTTAGAAGACAGCTTGTTGCTGATATTAGAGAGAATAATATTATTGATAGATAGTGATAATATGAATTAATAAATATAATAATAAAGCTACCATTTAGAAAAGACATTTAAGTTCAAAACTATATGGTAGCTTATTTTTGTAATTATTTTACTGTAATAATTTCGACTTTAGAAAATGTAGTCGTTGTAGGAACTCTATAAAGGGTCTGCTGGTCAGCGTAATACATAAAGAAGGTATACTTAGAGGTACAATGCACATTTGTAATATTACCTTGGGCTATGTATTCGATTTGAGTACCGTCAATGTTTAGTCTATAAAGTCCCGTGGTGTTTCCATCACCCTCAACCTGTGCAAAAACCTTGGTGCCATAGACATTATAGTTAATAACCTTGGCATCGTTTGGCGCAAATATCTGCTCAAGTACCATAGTTTGAGTATTTAGCCTCATTAAAGCATAGTCTTTACTAAGGTCTATATAGTACATGTAATTACCCTCATAATCTACCTGATATGCATTGGCATCATAGAAGAAATGAAGGGAATCGTCTTTAGTATCAAGATAGTAAATCCTATTTCTTTCAGTTTCATTAGCAAAATAAATTCTCTGCTCATAAACATTTGCCACATTATATTCTGTCTCACTAATAAAGGTGTTATCCTTCCTATCAATCTTAATCTTTTGAAGAGTAAGAGCAGTCTGGTCGTCATAATGATGATAGAAAATGTAGTTGCCACATAAACTTATCATTCCAGATTTTTCCTGAGTGATAGTCACTATGTGTGAACCATCAAGGTTACAGCGATAAAGTCCATATAACTGTCCCTTAAATACCATGGCAATGGCATCGGGAGAATAGTTATTTCTAACGTAATAGATATATTTTCCACAGACATTAATGTAGGCTACGGAGTCATCCACTAGCTTTCTTGCATTAGTACAATCCGAACTCATAACATAAAGGGTGTTTTTATCTGCAGCATTTGCAAAATATATCTTTCCATCATATTCACAAAAAAGGCCGCCATTGTTTAAGTTGCCGGTGGTGTTACCTGTGGCATTGTCTTTATTGTAGGTTACCCTGCTACTTAAAATGGCATAGGTTACAAATCCAATTAGAGCAATTGCTATAATAGCAGATGCTATGGCGATTTTTACAGGCTTTGACATGTGTCTACCTCCGTTTATTATAAAAAAATAATTTATTTAATTAATACGTTCACTTTTTTTTAGTATAACATAAAAAATATCTCTTGTTAAATAGATAAATTCAAGTTAAAATGAAATGGCATGTGTAATATGTAATACATCCTAAGGCAGAAATGCGACACATGGGAGGTAGTAGTAAATGTTAGATTTAGGTGAAATTAGAAAGAATATCGACGGAATAGACAGGCAGCTCGTTTCCTTGTTTGAGGAGAGAATGCGACTTACAAGTCAGGTAGCAGAGTACAAGATAGAGACGGGTAAGAAGGTTCTAGATCCGGAGAGAGAAAGACAGAAGCTAGAGGCGATTAAGTCCCTAGTAGAGAAAGAAGATAATAAGCATCCAATTGCTGACTTGTTCTCTCAGATCATGGCCAATTCAAGAAAGGGGCAGTATATGCTTCTTGAGAAGATGGGTCAGACTTTAAGAGAACCTTATGAAGCAGTAGATGAGATAAAGAAAGAAGGCGCTAAGGTAGTTTATCAGGGAGTTGCAGGGGCTTATGCCTACGCGGCTATGTTAGATTATTTTGGTGAGGATGTTGATAATTTCAATGTTCCAACATGGAAGGATGCCATGGAAGCCGTTAAAGAGGGAAAGGCGGATTACGCAGTTCTTCCAATAGAGAATTCTACAACAGGTAGTATTACAGCAGTTTATGATCTTTTACAGGAATACAATAACTATATCGTCGCAGAAGTGTATGTAAAGGTAGAGCACGTTCTTATGGGACTTAAAGGAACTGACCTTTCAAAGGTAACAACAGTTTATTCCCATGCTCAAGGCCTTACACAATGCGAATCATTTTTAGAATCACATAAAGATTGGCAGCAAATCAGCCAGCCAAACACTGCAGTTGCAGCTAAGAAGATTTTTGAGGATAAGGATAATTCTCATGTGGCTATTGCAAGTAAGGAGGCAGCTAAGCTATATGGCTTAGAAATCCTAAAGACTGATATAGCTGATGAGGCCAATAATACAACAAGATTTGTGATTGTATCTAAGACTCGTACATTCGTAAAGAATGCTAAAAAAACTAGCATTGTTTTTGAATGCGTCAATGAGCCAGGTTCACTATATAATTTACTAAGCCATATAATTTATAATGGTTTAAATATGACTAAAATTGAATCAAGACCAATAGAAGGTCGCCAATGGGAATTTAGATTTTTCGTTGATATAGAAGGAAATATAAATGACCAACGCGTTATGAATGCTCTTAGAGGAATTGAGGAAGAGAGCAGATCAATTCGCCTGTTAGGCAACTATTAATTTTGATTTAACCCCCAGCAGGTTAAATATAAATTATTTTTTTTAAGGAGAAGGAAAATGGAAATCAAATCGCTTGAAAAAGAACTTTTGGGATGTTCATATCCAGGAAGAGGAATTGTCATTGGTATGTCTGATGATAACAAGTACGCTGTAACAGCATATTTTATTATGGGAAGAAGTGAGAATAGCCGTAATAGAGTATTTGCAGTAGAAGGCGAAGGCATTAGAACTGAGGCTTACGACCCAAGTAAGTTAGAAGATCCAAGCCTTATTATTTATGCTCCAGTTAGAGTATTAGACGATAAGACAATAGTTACTAATGGTGATCAGACAGACACAATCTTTGATAATATGAGCAAGGGCCAGACTTTTGAAGAATCTTTAAGAGAAAGAGAATTTGAACCAGATGCTCCTAATTACACACCTAGAATTTCAGGTCTTATGACAGTTAAGGAAGGCAAGTACGACTATGCTATGTCAATCTTAAAGAGCCATAACGGAAATCCAAAGCAGTGTAATAGATATACATTTACTTATGATGCTCCACAGGCAGGAGAAGGTCACTACATCCACACATATATGGGTGATGGCAACCCACTTCCAAGCTATGAGGGAGAACCTACATGGGTTAAGTTATCAGGTGATATCGACACATTTACAAAGACAGTATGGGAAAACTTAAATGAGGATAATAAGGTTTCTTTATTTGTTAGATACATCGATATTGCAACAGGTAAGTATGAAACAAGAATTATTAATAAGCACACAAATTAATAATTGTTAGTATATGGAGGAAAGTAAAAATGAAGGAATTTCAGTTAAAATATGGTTGTAACCCTAATCAGAAGCCATCAAGAATTTTCATGGAAAATGGATCAGAGCTTCCAGTTGAAATCTTAAACGGTAGACCAGGTTATATTAATTTCTTAGATGCATTTAATGGTTATCAGTTAGTTAAGGAATTAAAGGAAGCTACAGGACTTCCAGCAGCAACAAGCTTTAAGCATGTATCTCCAGCAGGTGCTGCAGTTGGTCTTCCTTTAACAGATGTTGAGAAGAAGATTTACTGGGTAGATGAAGAAATCGGCGAATTAAGCCCACTTGCATGCGCTTACTCAAGAGCTCGTGGTGCTGATAGAATGTCATCATTTGGTGATTTCATTTCCCTTTCAGATGTTTGTGATGTAACAACAGCTAAGCTTATTCAGCACGAAGTATCTGATGGTATTATTGCTCCTGGTTACACAGACGAAGCTTTCGAAATCTTAAGCAAGAAGAAGAAGGGCAATTACAATATCATTAAGATTAACCCTGATTACAAGCCAGAACCAATCGAGAGAAAGCAGGTTTACGGCGTAACATTTGAACAGGGACGTAATGAATTTGAAATTAACAAGGCTCTCCTTGAAAATGTTGTCACAGACAATAAGGAAATTCCAGACACAGCAAAGATTGACCTTATTATCGCTTTAATTACATTAAAGTATACTCAGTCAAACTCAGTTTGCTATGCTAAGGGTGGTCAGGCAATCGGTATCGGTGCTGGACAGCAGTCAAGAATTCACTGTACAAGACTTGCTGGTTCTAAGGCAGATAACTGGTATTTAAGACAGAATCCTAAGGTACTTAACCTTCCATTTAAGGAAAATGTAGGTCGTGCCGATAGAGATAACGCTATTGATTTATACATTGGTGATGAATACGAAGACTTACTTCGTGATGGCGAGTGGGAAAGAGTATTTACTTCTAAGCCAGAAGTATTTACAAAGGAAGAGAAGAGAGCTTGGCTTGATGGTAACACAGAAGTTGCTCTTGGTTCTGATGCATTCTTCCCATTTGGCGATAACATTGAAAGAGCTTACAAGTCAGGTGTTAAGTATATTGCTCAGCCAGGCGGATCTATTAGAGATGACAATGTTATTGAAACATGTAATAAGAGAGGCATTGCAATGTGCTTCACAGGAATGCGTTTATTCCATCACTAATTAGAAACTTATATATAATAGAAACCTTACACATAAACTAAATAAAAGTTTAAAAGCCCAATCTATGATAGATTGGGCTTTTTTTAATGGTTAAATTCTTTACCTGTTAAATGTATTGTGATAAAATGAATTTAAGATTTTAGGAGATGGTAAAAGTGAATATGAGTAGAAAAAAAGGGATTTTAACAGTTCTTTTGGCTCTTGTTTTAGTTTTTGTATCCCTAGATTTTGGCTTTTGCTATAAGAAGGTATTAGCAGACAATGATGCAACTGTAAGCATTGATAAGTCAAATTCTTGGGAATCAAACGGCGAGTATTTTGCGCAGTTTAACATTACAATAACTAACAATTTGTCAAAAAGACTAACAGATTGGCAGTTAAAGTTAGATAAGGGTTCTTTTAGCCTTAGCCAATCTTGGTGCTGTAGTATCACTGATTGCGGAAGTTACTGGCAGATAAGTCCAGAGTCTTACAATCAAGTGATTGAAGCTTCTATGAGTATTTCTAACGTCGGCTTAATTCTTAGTTCTAGTGGGGAGACAAGTCTTGGAAATGTAACTATTGTAACAAGTTATGAGACAACTTCTTCCACAAATCCAACAAGTTCTAGTAATGAATCAAATAACATCACAAACACCACAGCTACTGATTCAACTAGTGACTCTAATGGAAGTATAACTAATGCAGCTAATGAGCAGCTAAGCGAGCCTGTGGCAGAGGAAAATCAAGAAGGGGAGCTCTTAGATTGTGGCAAATGTGCACTAATCGGGGCAGAACTACATTTTCCATATGCTAATGGAGCCTTGGCTTCAGCGAAAACTGCAATTGATTATTCTAATGAATCTAAGGAATTAGTGGCAAAGGAAAGAGAAAGTACAGAAGCTACAACTAATGAAGAAGAGGTGACTACAGGAGTCGTTGCCTTAGAAGACACAAAAAGCGCAGATAGTGCAGTTACAAATAATGAAGAAACAGCAAATTCAGGGGATAACAGTCAAATCACATATGGATCTGCAAGAATTCCAACAGGCAGAGTGAGAGTTTCGGGAAGCCATTTGGTGGATTTAAGCGGAAGCCAAGTGCAGTTAAGAGGGGTTAGCACACATGGAATATCCTGGTTTCCAGAGTATTTAAACAGTGCGGCACTTTCGACTTTAAAGAATGACTGGGGCATCAACGTAATTCGAATTGCCATGTACCCTAAGGAATACGCTGGTTATTTATCAGGTGGGGATAAGGAAAGTCTAAAATCCAAAATCGATGAAGGGGTTAAGGCGGCAGCCAATCTAGGTTTGTACGTGATTATTGATTGGCATGTTCTAAATTATAATCCTAATGAAACCAAGGACGAAGCTATTGCTTTCTTTAAAGAAATGTCCAATAAATACAAAGATTATGAAAATGTAATTTATGAGATTTGTAATGAACCAGTTGGAGCAGAGTGGTCAAGTCAGATAAAGCCTTACGCTGAAAATGTTATTTCAGCTATTAGGGAAAATGATTCTCAGGCCCTAATTATTGTTGGCACCAACACTTGGTCGCAGGACGTAGATGCAGTTGTAGGCAATACTATTGATGATGCAAATGTGTGCTATAGCCTACATTTTTACGCTGCAACTCATAAAGAAGCAATACAAAATAAGTTAAAATATGCCATTAATAACGGAGTTCCTGTATTTGTATCTGAATGTAGCATTTGTGATGCTTCAGGTTCAGGTGGAATTGATTATACATGGGCAAATTCGTGGCTTAATTTACTAAACGAAAACAATATAAGTTACATAGCTTGGAGCCTTTGCAATAAGCAAGAAACTTCAGCTCTTATTAAGTCTTCTTGTTCAAAAACAAGCGGTTGGAGTGAAGATGATTATAGTGATGCGGGAAAGTGGTTTATGAAAGCTATAAAAAATCAGTAAATGTCCCTTTTGTTCAAAAAATAATTTTGAAAATATTGGACATTTTGTTTACAAAAGTTTTCAATGAGACTATACTATGCAATGTTGTGTCAAGATAGATAGGAGGCTTATGGACGTAAAATTAATTGCTCTAGATTTAGATGGAACAACACTGAATAATAATGGAAAATTATCCGAAGAAACAAAAGATGCTTTAATGACTGCCATGGATAATGGAGTTAATGTGTGTATTGCTAGTGGACGCGCATTTGATGCTCTTCCAGAAGAAGTGTTAAAAGTTCCTGGCATTGAATATGCAATTACAAGTAATGGAGCGGCTATCTATAAAGTTAAGAACAAGGAGCTGATAAAGGCTTATAAATTATTAGCGAGTTCTGTGGATTTAATTTTAAGCATGTCTAAAAAATACAAAGAAATAACATTTGAGTGCTTTATTAATGGAACGGCCTACGCACAAAAGGATTATATTGAGAATCCTCTTATCGTAGGAGATAAAGTACGTTCGGTAGAATACATAAGAAAAACAAGACATCCAATTGATAACATTGTAGAGTTTATCTCAGATAATAAAGACAATTTAGATTGTATGAATATAATATTAGGAGACTTTGATGTTAGAGAAAAGATTATAGATGAGATAAAATCTTTAACATCCGATGTTTATATTACAAGTGCTAGTCCTGTAATGCTTGAGTTTTCCTATAAGGATTGCGGAAAAGCGTCAGGTCTTAAATTCCTTTCAGAGTACTTAGGGATTGATAGGGATTTAATAGCAGCATTTGGTGATGCAGATAACGACATAGATATGATCAAATTTGCGGGAGCAGGCGTAGCAGTAGCTAATGCCAATGATGCTCTTAAAAAAGAAGCTGATTATATAACACTTTCCAATGACGAGGATGGTGTAGTTTATGCACTTAAAAATATCCTCGAAATTATTTAACTTGAAAACTTAGACTTGAAAATTTGGAGGACAACTATGAAGTTTGGCAAATTATTTGAAGTGGTAAAGGGCTTTTTGTCTGTTTACTATAAGCAAAGTTTGATTGGACTTGCAGCAGCGGCAGTTACGGCAACAGCAGTAACAGGAACTGTAATAGCAGTTAATTCTAATAGTTCAAAGGTTGTAGCAGAGGAAACTAGCGAGGCTACAATGGAAACAGAAGAGATTACTGAAAATGAAGAGACAACAGAAGAGACATTAGAAGAGACAACAGAAGTGGCAGCAGATACTGAAATTGCTACTGAAGACACAACAGTAACAGATGAAAAAATTCGTGATATGATAGAAAGCGGAACAATTGAAGTTATTCCTATAGAAGAATTGGAAGTAGCAGAAGTGGATACTTCTAATAAAAGCGAAGTAATGGGTGGTAACGTAGAAGTTGTTGATGATTCAGAAGCAATGGTAGCAACTCCAACACCAGAAACACAAGCTCCAACAAGTGGGGCAACTCAGAGTCAAGAGACAACAAATCAAGAAACAACAACATCACAGGAAACAAGTTCGTCACAACAAGAAACTACAACACAGGCTCCTACAACTACAGAGGCAGCAACAACACCAACTAAGACAGAATATGCAACTATTGTAAATGGAATAGATGTATCTAAGTGGCAGGGTTCTATTGATTGGAATCAGGTAAAGGCATCTGGTATTAGTTTTGTTATGATTAAATGTGGTGGACGATACACTGGTGATGGTGGATTGTATGAAGATTCATGCTTTAGACAGAATATCCAAGGTGCACTTAATGCAGGATTAAAAGTGGGAGTTTATTTCTTCTCACAGGCAACTTCTGTAACAGAAGCCTATGAAGAAGCTTCCCTATGTATAGATTTAATTAAAGATTATAATATTACATATCCAGTAGCTTTTGACTGGGAATCAGCAAGTGGTTACAGAGTGGCATCAGCTAATTTAAGTACAACTGCTTTAACAGAAATTTGTGAAACATTTGCAGATACAGTAAAGAGTTATGGCTATACACCAATGATTTACTTTAATAGAAATGATTGGAGATATTCAGTTAATACATCTGTACTTACAAGTAAGTATAAGGTATGGCTTGCAACATATCTTTATAAATATCAAAACACAGATGCAACATGGCAGCAGGGTGATGGCTTATTAAATTATAGTGATATTCCTTATTGCATGTGGCAGTATAAATCTACAGGTAGCGTACCGGGTATTAGTGGAAACGTTGATATGGATATAGCCCTGTTTGATTATAATTGATGAGTATTAGAATTAAATAGCATAATAATTATCACAGCTTATCTTTTTTTAGAAGGGTAAGCTGTGATTTTTTGCTTATTAAATGTACAAAAAATCATAAAAAATTTGACAAAAAATTAAAGCATGATACTATCAATTTGTTCTGCAAAATAAAAAGAGCACTAATCAAGGAAAGCTGGAAACTATGTCTTGATTAGTGCGAGCGTACTATAAAAGTAGTACTCGAACATCGTACAATTTCAGGCCTACATTTCGATATGTAGCCCTTTTTATTATAAAAAAAGGAGGACTAGATATGAAGAATCTGGCAGTTAAAAGAGAAATTAGCCCCAAATCCATAATTTATTATTATATAAGCAAGATACCTAGATTCATGATTTTAATGCTTATTGGCTCATTGTAAAGAATTCCTTGGATATTTTAATTGCTGTATCAAATTCCAAATATTCGATTATTATTTACCATTAGCATCCAGGGCAACGATATTATCATCGCCACTGGCAATGCTATAAGGTAAAACAATGTGTTGAATCAATAAAATCACATAATGTCTATACTATTGAAGAATAGATGATGAATTATTAATTCATAATGGCTTTTTTTATATCTTGATAGTTCAAATAGTATTTGCCATCAGTGCCTTTATAATAGGCATTTAAATGTGTTCCAGTGTATCTAAGACACTCCGGACATTTATCTTTGTATACGGATGTGTAGTTATAAAGAACCACAATTTTAAGATTATCACGTTTAGCTTTTTCGCATTCATATTCGATGAAACTGCGTTGGTCTACGGTACTACCATGGGTGCAGGAGCTAAAATAGGAGCTGTAATTATTACAATATCTGCAAGCGCCTTTTGTAAGCTTATCTGTATTCTTTCCTACGATTAAGACAAATGTTTTTGATGCATTCAATCTTTCAGAGAGGGAACGTTTAATGCTACAGGCTAAGCTTGTATCTCTTGCTTGGGTTAGTTCATGAGCATCGACGAAATCCAGCAATAATCTATCGTCATTATTCCACTTATATAGTTGTGAAATTAAATTCTGATCTCCTGTCCAATCGCCAGCTAAATATGTTTTGGTACGATACATAGGGGACCTCCTTTCTACAAAATTATTTCAGTAAGCTCATCATGTGGAAAAACAATAAATATAGATCCTTGAATGAGCCGTATGTTACTCAGTAAAGTTTCTTTAATGATGTCATAAGATTCTTGATAAGATAAACCGGCACGAGAAAGTCCAGTGCCTAATAGTGGTAGATATAAGGAATATCCTTGACCATGAGAGTTATGATATTCGACTAGTGTCTTTACTGAATTACCAATGTCTTCAGCTGAACTTTGGGCATTGTTGTTTTGGTTGAACTGTGAAATTGCAGTTAGGTAATAAATGCAATTCTTGTCTTCTATTACAGCAATAGTTCCGATGGGATAACATTGAGTTTTAGTGTTATCGGATTTGGATGTTGAAGATGGTTTTATACCATCTATATCCAGACTTCGCTGGATGCGTTTATCTAAATTCATTAATCCTGATTGTTCGGCCCTAGTTAGCCATTGGCCATGGATAGATGTTGCCGATACTATAGGTTTTGGTTCGCCCTCGAATTTCCTTGTGACGTGCGTTTCAAATGAGGTGTTTACAGGAATGACAACTATATTCTTGTCTTTTCCACGATTATTGAAACCAAATTTGAATAAATCACCCTCTATAACCGTTATGCGATTCTTTCCACGTTTCCAAATAATTGATGGTGTTTCATCAATTTTGTTATTTTCAGAAATAGCAGTACGCAATTCTTGGGTTAGTAATTTGGCTAGCATATTCCTATCTTTATATAGGATATCACGACTGCTGTCCGTTTTATGGGACAGATTGAATAGAGCGTCTTGTAAAGCTGGGATTTTTGCTTCTTCAAGAAAATCATCTATATAATCTTTGAAGTGTGATTCGATTTTTTCATCGATGCCGATTATTGTTAAAGCATCCCGTAAAGCTTTAGGAACATCTTTTTCTGATTTAGTAGTTCGCTAACGCGTCCCTTATTAAGCCATAATGGTTCTTTGTTTTTGTTCTTTATGTTTCCGGCATAGACTAAGGGTGAAATGAAATCATTAAACATATCTTCATCAGATGCATTAGGGTTCTTGTGAAATGGCTTTATGGTTTTAAATAGAACTGTTAAGCAGGCCATTGTCTTTTGTTCTCCTTTCTATCGTAACTTAACGTAACTTTATAGTAACCGTGTGGGAACGAGTTATTCTTTCTTCAAGCCTAAAATGAAATTACAGAAACCAAGTTGGTTATGAATTTTATTATAGGAGGAAGAATAAATGAATAATTCTTCTACAAAACAAAGTAATGTGTCAAGAAGTGGTTTGCAGGACATTTGGAATGCGTTCATGGTCGAGGGTGCAAAATTCTCTGTCAATGATATTCCGATATGTCCTACGACAGCTTCAAAAATTCCGTCAAAACTTATTTCTTTTGATGATGCTAAAGCAATTCACAAAAGAGAAATGCAAAGAGGAAACAAAGAATATAAAGTAGATGGTTTTGTTCACTTCTTTATTGATGATCAAAAGTTTGACGGAAAGCGTAGTAGCATATGGTTATATCCCCAAAAAGCCTTAGAAATCATTAAACATTTTTCTGGAATTATAGCTCCGGATTTTTCAACCTATGCTGACTTTCCTGAACCACTTAAAAAGTGGAATTACTACCGTATGTGTGCCTTCGGATATTGGGCTGGTAAGCAAGGCGTTCCAGTCATTAGTAATTGCCGCTGGGGAACTGAAGAAACTTGGATATATTGTTTCGACGGTAATCCAAGCAACAGTATGCTTGCAATAGGTGTTGTGGCAAGCGGCATTAGGCATCTTGAAAACAGACCATTGTTTGAAAAAGGGTTGTTTAAAATGGTTGAGCAGCTTCATCCTCACACAATCATTGTTTATGGATCTGCTAATTACACCTGTTTTGATGAATTAAGAAAACAGGGAATAAAGGTTGTCTCATATCCAAGTAAAACGAGTTTAGCTTTTGCGGAAAGGAGAGCCAATGAGTAAAGCAATTAGCGGAAAATTTTCCGGTACAAAAGGTGAAGGTGCAGCACTTGTTTCTCAATTAGATGCAAGTGGTGTAAAATATAATAAAAAGGACGTTGTTGCAATTACTAAGGATCTTGATAGCAACATAGTATGGCTTGAAAAGGGTCATCTCGGGAATAAACCGTCGGGTTTGGCTCATATTATTGAAGAGCATGCAGCTGACTTTGAAAAACAAAATATTTCGCGAGATGAGATTCCACAGTATATTATGCAAGCGGTAAAGAGTGGAACCATAGTTGGCTATCAAGGTCGTGGAAAAGGGCGCCCAATTTATGAATTTATTTATAAAGGAAAGACCCGACGAGTAGCAATTTCAATTGGTAGTAATGGCTATATCGTTGGTGCAAATCCTAAATCAATTTAAAAGGAGAAATCACATGAAAAAATTAAAATTATCTCTTGAATATCAATGTTATCCTATTTGGAGTTATGATGAAGATGGTTCTTTAATAGACAATGATTTGCCGGAAGAACTTAGAGACGATGAAGAGCTTGATAATCTGTTGTTAGATATCCAGGAAACTTTCGATGGATTATACATAGATACACCAAGCGAATTTACCTCCAACGATTTTTCTTCAGATGACGAGAAAGAGGCGTTTCAATCTAAAATAGATAAGGCATTAAATCTATTGATAGACCGATACGGAAGTGAGTATGAAATCGAATCCAAGTATCTAAAAAACTCTCGATAAAGCAATTATTCTTATGAAATTCTCATTTTATTTATAACAGCGAAAGCAAGGAAAAGACCATGTTTTCGCTGTTTTTTATTATACTCCCATTTAGAATGAAAGTATATAAGCAATTACATCGCCGATATTGTCGTCAGCAACAGGCTCATACTATTTTTCTATTATTAATGCTGGCGAAAAATAACGTGTTGAAAAAATGCTAAAAAATGTGTAAAATAGATTGGATTGTCTTTTACAGTTCAATCTATTTTTTTTAGTTGGATATAGGCGAAAGCTTATAAAATAGTTTAGGAGGATATTATGGATTATCAGAAGTTAGCTAATCTTTTATTTCCTGATGTAGAACATACACCAGAGTATTATGAAGAGAAATTCCCATATAGAAAGTTACCTAACGGTGCTGAGGTTACACGTATGGCTCCATCACCTACAGGTTTTATTCATTTAGGTAACCTTTATTCAGCATTAGCTGATGAAAGAATTGCTCATAGAAAGGGTGGAGTTTTTTATCTTCGTATCGAAGATACAGATGAAAAGCGTAAAGTAGACGGTGCCGTTGATATTATTATTAACGTTTTAAGATATTTTGATATTGAATTTGATGAGGGTGCAGGTTTCGATGATTCAGATCCTCGTAATGCTTATGGTCCTTATTTCCAGAGACAGAGAGTAGAGATTTATCATACATTTGCAAAATCATTAGTTGAAAGAGGTTTAGCTTATCCTTGTTTCGCAACTGAGGAAGAACTTGAAGAAATCAGACAGAAGCAGGAAGCTAATAAGGAACTTACAGGTTACTATGGAAAGTATGCTATTAGCCGAGACTTATCTTATGAAACAATCGAAGAGAATATTAAGGCAGGTAAGCCTTATGTATTAAGACTTCGTTCACAGGGTAGCCCAGATAAGGAAATCACATTTGTTGATAGCATTAAGGGTGAAATTAAGTTACCAGAGAATATTCATGATATCGTTCTTTTAAAGAAGGATGGTATTCCAACATATCACTTTGCTCATGCAATTGATGATCATTTCATGAGAACAACAACAGTTATTAGAGGTGGCGAGTGGTTATCTTCTGTTCCTACACACTATGAATTATTCCATGTGTTAGGATTTAAGATGCCTAAGTATGCTCATACAGCTCACCTTATGAAGTTTGATGAAACAACTGGTGGTAAGAGAAAGTTATCTAAGAGAAAGGATCCAGAGTTAAGCCTTGATTATTACCGTAAGGATGGTTACCATCCATACACAATGAAGGTATATCTTCTTACACTTCTTAACTCTAACTTTGAGGAATGGCATGATAAGTATCCTGATAAGGATATTAATGAATTCCCATTTACAGTTGAGAAGATGAGTGTTTCAGGTGCTCTTTTTGATAAGGAAAAGCTTCATAACATTTGTAAGAACGAGTTCTCTAAGTTATCTGAGGAAGACGTTTATGAATTCCTTTATAACTGGGCTATGGAAAATGAACCAGAGAAGGCTAAGATTTGGTTTGCTGATAAGGAAAAGATGCTTTCTATTCTTCGTTTATACATGGGTGTTGGTGCTAAGAGAAGAAGAAAGGATCTTATGTATGCTAGACAGATTCTTAACCTCTTTGATTACTTCTTTGGCATTGATGCAGTAACTGAACCATTTATTGAAGGTGGAGAAGTTGATATGAATGGTAAGGAAAAGGATGACTTTAGATTAGATTCTGAAGAAATCAGCAAGATTTTAACAGCTTACCTTGCTAAGTATGACCATAACGATGATAATTCAGCTTGGTTTAACAAGCTTAAGGAAATCGCTGATGAATTAGGATATGCATCAGATATGAAGGCTTATAAGGCTAATCCAGAAAACTTCAAGGGCTCAGTTTCAGATATTGCTGAAGCTGTAAGAATTGCAGTAACTGGTAGAGCTAACACACCTGACCTTTGGACTATTGTTCATATTATGGGTGAGGATGTAATGAGAGAGAAGATTCAGGCTTGTATTAAGTAAGATGAGTCTAGAAAATTGAATAGAAAATAATCCAATAAATATTGTGAAGAAGGAATTGGCTCACTTCGTGAGCGATTCTTTTCACAAGGAATGTCAACAAATTAGCTAAAGCGAATTTGTCGACGTTCACAAGGAGTGACCGCCATAAGAGTTGCCTAGCGGCAATAGGCGGTCACGTGTAGCAAGGGATCTGCCCACTTCGTGGGCACCTTGCTACAGGTGACAGTTCATTTGTACCATCCTGTCGTTAAATAAAACTAGGGCTAAATTCTGAATTTATGCCCCAGAAGTGTTTTACTCTGGGGCTTTATTTATTTTTAGTCTGATGGTGCATGATAATTAGTGTTTTAGTAGTGTTATAAGGAGAAATTATTATGTATAGTGTGACAACAAAAGCTGAATTCGATGCGGCACATTTTCTTGCCGGTTACCCAGGTAAATGTAAGAATCTTCACGGTCATAGATGGAGTATTGAGGCAACTCTTAAGGGCGAGGAGCTTGATGAGCTTGGCATGTTAGTTGATTTTACTGACATTAAGAGAGACTTAAAGGAGATCTGCGATAATTTTGATCATAGTTTAATAATGAAGAAGGATAGTTTAAAGCCTGCAACTCTTGAAGCTTTAATGGATGAGGGCTTTAAGATTAACATTATGGATTTTATGCCAACTGCTGAAGGTTTTGCAAAGTTTTTCTTTGAGGAGTTAGAAAAGAAGAATTATCCTATCGTAGAAATAAAGGTGTATGAGACACCAAAGAACTACGCAACATACACAAAGTAATAGTAGAAAAGGAATTGAATAAAATGGACATTAATTATGAGTTAAAATTTCCTTTAGTAGAACATTTTATAAGTATTAATGGCGAGGGTAGAAGAGCGGGTCAGTTAGCACTTTTTATTAGACTTGCAGGATGTAACCTCGATTGTAGCTATTGCGATACTAAGTGGGCTAATAAAGCAGATGTTAAATTTGAGAAAAAGACAATAAGAGAAATCGTTGATATTGTTAAGAATTCTAATTGTAAAAATGTGACATTAACAGGTGGCGAACCTCTTTTAAAGAAGGATGTGGACCAACTTATTGCAGCTATTTTAGAGTTAGATGACATTAGACTTGAAATTGAAACAAACGGAAGTCAACCAATTAAGAAATATGATGATTGGGAGCGTCGTCCGGTTATGACTCTTGATTATAAGCTTGCAAGTTCAGGTTGTGAGGCAGCTATGAATACAGAAAACTTTAACTATCTTCATAAGGAGGATTCAGTAAAGTTTGTTAGTGGCAGCAGAGCTGACCTTGAAAGAACACTTGAAATCATAACAAAATATGATTTAACTTCAAAAGCAAATTGTATTATAAGCCCTGTGTTTGGACAGATTGAACCAGTGGAAATCGTTGATTTTATGAAGGAGCATGAAATGAATGATGTCTTTTTACAGTTACAGATGCACAAAATCATCTGGGACCCAAACAAGCAAGGAGTTTAATGCGTGAGGTCCCCCCTGTCATAACTAGCGCAGCTAGTTGTGACCAAGCGTCAGCCCTTCGCGAAGCGAATCTAATGGCTGATGTTCCCCCCCGGCAGCAGTTAGCGAAGCTAACTACGACAAAATACATTAGAAAAGGAAGGTTAAGATTATGGCAGAGAAAAAAGAAAAAGCATTAGTACTATGTAGTGGTGGAATCGATAGTACAACATGTCTTGGTATGGCAGTGGATAAATATGGTAAGGAAAATGTTGTAGCTCTTTCAATTAGCTACGGACAGAAGCATGACAGAGAAGTAAAGAGCGCTAAAAAGGTCTGTGAATTTTACGGCGTTGAGCTCTATACTCTCGATTTAGCAAAGATTTTCACATATAGTAATTGTTCCCTTTTAAAGGGTTCTGAAGAAGAGATTCCAAAGGAAAGTTATGCAGAGCAGTTAAAGGAAACAAATGGAAAGCCAGTTTCAACTTACGTTCCATTTAGAAATGGTTTATTCCTTTCATCAGCAGCAAGTTTTGCTCTTTCTAAGGAATGTAGCGTAATTTACTATGGTGCTCATGCAGATGATGCAGCAGGTAGTGCTTATCCAGATTGCTCAACAGTATTTAATGATGCTATGAATAAGGCAATTTATGAGGGAAGTGGAAAGCAGTTAAAGATTGTTGCTCCATTTATTAATTCTCATAAGGCAGATGTAGTAAAGGAAGGCCTTAGACTTGGCGTTCCATATAAGTACACATGGAGTTGCTATGAAGGCAAGGATAAGCCATGTGGCGTTTGCGGTACATGTATTGATAGAGCGGAAGCTTTCAGACTTAACGGAGCCCCAGATCCAGCCCTAACATACGAGTTTGAAGATTAATTTATAGACTAATTAGCCGGAGGTATAATATGAGTACAACAAGAAAACCAGAAGAGAGAGAAAATGTTACATTATTAGGTCAGGCTGGCGTTAAGTATAAGTCAGACTACGCACCAGAAGTTTTAGAGACATTTGTTAATAAGCATCCAGGAAATGACTATTTTGTAAAGTTCAACTGTCCAGAGTTTACATCACTTTGCCCTATTACGGGACAGCCAGATTTTGCGACAATCTATATTTCCTACGTACCAGGAGAATTAATGGTGGAGAGTAAGTCGCTTAAGCTTTACTTATTTAGCTTTAGAAACCATGGCGATTTCCACGAAGATTGCGTAAACATCATTATGAAGGATTTAATTAAGCTTATGGATCCTAAGTATATTGAGGTTTGGGGAAAATTCACTCCAAGAGGAGGAATTTCTATTGATCCTTACTGTAATTACGGTAAGAAGGGTACTAAGTGGGAAGAGGTTGCATTTGACAGATTAACTCACCACGACATGTATCCAGAGAAGGTTGATAATAGATAAGTTTCTTGTGGTTGCCCTCTTTATGTGCTATTATTTAGTTAGATATTTTGGAACAATATAATAGGGGTTAAATAGTTGAGGGTAATTTATGGAAGCTAAAAAAGCTAGTAAAAAGAGTCCTAAAAGTATTCGTAACCAAATGATGAGAGCAGCAACAATTCCAGCTGTTTTTATGCTTGTGATTATTGTGTTTGTTTCTCATGCTATGATGCGTAATGCTATTGATAATAACATTAAGCAGAACCTAATTGATTTTGCGAATACTGCAATTAACATGATGAATAGAGAGAATCCAGGAGACTACACTAAGGTGGGAGAAGAGGAGGTCGCAATTTATAAGGGTGAGACTCTTCTTAATAACAATTACGATTTAATTGATTCCTTGGTTGATGGAACTAACATGGGAATTACATTTTTTTATAATGACCTTAGAGTAATCTCAACTCTTAAATATAGTGACGGAGCGCGTATTGTAAGCATTGCTGCACACAGTAAAGTTAAAAAAGATGTACTAGAAAAAGGCAAGTCAAAGTTTTATAATAATGTCACTTTGAATGGAATCAATTACTATGCATATTATAAAGTTCTCTATAATTCAGATGGCTCTATTGCTGGAATGGTAGAGGTGGTTAAGCTTGCCAATCAGGTCAACACCTACATTTTACTAAAACTGATTCCAGTTTATATTATTGGAACTATCGGAATAATTATGATTGGCTTTATTAGTTATAAGAGCACAGGAAATTTCGTTTCTGTGATTTCTAAACTTGAGAAGCAATTTACTAAGGTATCTAAGGGTAAACTAGATGGCAGTCTAGATCCTAATATTTTGAATAGAAATGATGAATTTGGAAGTATGGCCAAGGCCGTTGTGAAAATGCAGACAGCCCTTAGGGCTATGATTGAACTCGATACTTTAACCCAGATTAACAATAGAAGGCGCGGTGATACAAGGCTTAGAAGCATTATTAACCGAGCTAGAGAAAAGGGAACTGAGTTCAATGTAGCAATTGGGGATATCGACTATTTCAAGAAAGTTAACGATACCTATGGACACGATGCGGGAGATGCAGTCTTAGTGGCTGTTGCCAACATTTTAAAGAAAGGAATGCAGGGCAGAGGCTTTGTTGCCCGTTGGGGTGGCGAAGAATTTCTAATCGTGTTTGATAGGATGGATTATGACTCATCAATTAAGCACCTAAATCGAATTCTTGATAGAATCAGAGCGGAGGTTGTTCACGTTAATGGTTATGAGATTTCTGTAACTATGTCCTTTGGGATTACTAGAGGTAAGGAAAACGACGAGAACAACTTAGTCATTAAGAGAGCCGACGAGCTCTTGTATACAGCTAAGTCCACAGGAAGAAATCAAGTTGTATCAGGATTTTAGCTAGATTATATATAAGGTGGATATACGGTTATGGAATGTAAACATATAGATATATCAGATGAGATATCTACAGCTATAAAATCAAAAACTCCAATAGTTGCCCTTGAAGTGGCATCGATTTTTCTTAACTTACAATATCCAGAGAATGTTGAATTGGTTAAGTCATTAATTAACGCAATTAAGGAGTATGGCGTAGTTCCAGCTCTTATGTATGTTGCGAATGGAAGAATAAAGGTAGGTTTATCGGATTCTGATATAGATTTTTTAGGTCATAATAGGGAAAATATATCTCGAATTAGTAAGCGAGACTTACCCATTGCACTTGCTGCTAATGAAACTGGCAATATGCTTTTATCTGCAGTTATTTACATAGCTTCAAAGGTAGGCATAAAGGTAGTTTCAGCCTCTTCAATTGCAGGTGTTAATAAGGAATTGCTAGAAGGCTTTGAAAGCTCTTATGATATTGAGTCTTTATCAGCAAGCAATGTGCTACTAGTATGTTCAGGCATTAGACCCGGTTATAACATCAAGGAAACTATGGCAAAGCTTGAGGAAAAGGAAATTTATGTAGCTGGCTTTAAGACTGATTACTTACCAAGCTTTTATTACTCTAATTCAGATGTAAGACTTAGCTATAGACTTGAGACACCTCAGGCTATTGCTGTAAGTTACAATATTAAGAACGCCTTAGAGATTGATTCTTCTTACTTACTTTTAAATCCAGTTTCAAAAAGTCATGAGATAAATGAAGAAGACATTGAAAAGGCCATAACAGAGGCTTTTAATGAGGCAAGACAAAGAGATATTAAGGGCACAGATTTTAATGACTACATGTTTAGACGAGTAAGGGAGTTAACTAACGGTGCTAGTAAGACTTCATTTTTACATAACATCAATAGTAACGCTCAGCTTGCAGCTTGGATATCCTTTGCAATGTTTAAAGAAGGCACGCCACATGTGGTTAAGGCAAATGTATCTGATAACATAAAGAAGGTAGCAGACCCTATTCTTACTGCAAACTCTAATAATAATTCCTCTAAGATTATGGATTTTTATTTATGGCTCTTTGCAGTTAAGAGATTTGCTCAGACCTATGATGCTTGCAAGATGATTTTTAATAATCTTTCCCCTGAGCGTCAGGCTAGTTTAAAAGAGGAGTTTGAAAAAACTATAAGTTAAACAATTCATTGAAATAAAGTGTTTTTGTGTGATATAATTTCAAATGTATGTAGTAATATAGCATGTTTTCGAAAGAAGGCATGCTAAACTTATGGAAAGAATTTTGCGAGGAAATGACAATGGAATTATGGGATATCTATAATGTTAATAAAGAAAGAACAGGCAGAACCATGAAGCGTAACGATTGGAACATGCAGCCGGGAGATTATCACCTAACAGTACTTGGCGTAATTAAAAGACCTGATGGTAGATTTTTAATTACAAGAAGAGTACTTACAAAGGCTTGGGCTCCAGGGCATTGGGAAGTTTCCGGTGGTGCTGCTATGGCTGGTGAAGATTCCATCGATGCTGTAAGAAGAGAAATTAAAGAAGAGACAGGCATTGATGTAACTAATGCTAAGGGCGGTTACGTTTTTAGTTATAGAAGAGATAATCCTGAAGAGAAGGATAACTACTTCGTTGATATCTATCGATTTGAGATGGATGTTAAGGACGAGGATGTTAAGTTACAGGAAGAAGAGACACTAGGTTTTAAATTTGCTAGTTTAGATGAGATAAAGGAAATCGCTGATCGCGGCGAATTCTTACATTACGAAAGTATAAAGAAAGTTTTTGAAGATTAGAATTTAAGGACAAGTCATTTATTTTAATGGCCTGTCCTTTTTTGAATGCAGTGTAAGCAATCCCCCGCTTCAAAAGCGTAAGCTTTAAGCGGGGGTATAAAGCTTACTAGTGTCAGAAGGGGTTAAAGCCCCTTCTGACAGGTGGCACAAAGTGCCACTGCGTTCATGAGGAAGTAGCGAAGCGGATTCCGAATGTCCGCTTTACTGCTTATATAACTACTCTGCGTATGGGCAGAAATATATGGGGAGGCTTATATGATTAAGTACATTAAAAAATACTGGTGGGCAGCAGTTCTAGCCCCACTATTTATGATTGGGGAGGCCAGCATGGACCTCTTACAGCCAAGACTTATGAGTAAAATTGTAGATGAAGGTGTTCTTGGCCTTTCAAATAACGGAGTTGGTGACCTTGGACTAGTTATTAGACTGGGCCTTATGATGATTTTCTTTGTGTTTATTGGTGGTGTTTGTGGCATTATGTCCGGAATTTTTGCCAATATCGCAGGTCAGAATTTCGGTAATGATGTTAGAAAGGATTTGTTTAGTCGTATAATGAGCTTTTCATTTTCACAGACAGATGAATTCTCCACAGGCTCTCTAATTACAAGGGTTACTAATGATGTAACTCAGGTGCAAAATTTCGTGCAGATGGCCCTTCGAGGTTTTGTTAGAACCTTTATTCTCTTTATTGGCGGCCTTTTTTGCATGCTCAGTCTAAACTTAAGTTTTGGCGTGGTTATTGGAATTTCTCTACCACTAATCTTGCTTTGCGTAATATATTTTATTGCCAAGGCCAATCCTAAGTTCACAATTCTTCAAAAGAAACTAGACAACTTAAATAACGTTATGCAGGAAAATGTAGCAGGCTCTAGAGTTGTAAAGGCTTATGTTAGAGAGGATTACGAAAAGAAGAGATTTGGAAAATCCAACGATGAATTAGTAAATACCCAGCTTGACGTACTCTTACTTCTTTCTTACATGACTCCGATTATGAACGTGATTCTTAACTTTTCAGTGGTTGCCATTATTAAGGTGGGCCAGATTAATGTTATGAATGGTAGCGTCACACCGGGGGAGGTTATGGCGGCCATCACTTACGCATCACAGGTTCTTAATGCAGTTATGCGTATGAACATGATTTTCCAAAATGCATCTCGTGGTATGACATCTGGAAAGAGAATTTTGGAGGTGCTAAATTGCCTTCCAGAAATTAAGGATGGAGATTTTGAAGGATTTAAGGGAGACGACGGAAGTGCAAGAGACGAAGAGAGGGATAAGAAGCCTGGTGATATTATTTTTGAAAATGTATCTTTTGCCTATCCTACACAAAAAGAGGATTTAATTATCAAGGACTTTAGTTTACATATAAGGCCGGGAGAAACCATTGGAATCCTTGGGGAGACAGGTTGTGGTAAGTCTAGCTTGGTAAATTTAATTCCTAGATTTTATGATGTAAGTTCAGGAAGGGTGCTAATTGATGGCGTGGATGTTAGAGACTACAAGCTAAAGGCTTTAAGAGATAAGATTGCTATCGCCCTTCAAAAAAGCGAAATCTTTAGTGAGACTATAAGAGAAAATATTTATTGGGGTAAGAAAGACGCAGACTATGACAGAGTTATGCATGCTGCTAAGATGGCACAGGCCCTAGAGTTTATAGAGAATAAGCCAGAAGGAATTGGCACAGTAGTAACTCAAGGGGGTACAAGTCTTTCTGGTGGCCAGAAGCAAAGACTAGCTATTGCTAGAGCTGTAATTAAGGGGGCGGATATCCTTATATTTGATGATGCTAGCTCAGCTCTTGATTTAAAGACAGAGGCTAATCTATACAAGGACTTAAAGGAAGAATATCCTAACACTACTAAGATTATTGTGGCTCAAAGAATTGCATCTGTTAAGGATGCAGATAGAATCGTAATTATAGATGAGGGCAAGTTATCAGCTGTGGGAAGTCACGAAGAATTGCTAAAGATAAGTCCAATTTATCAGGATATCTATAATTCACAGTTAGGGGGTGGCCAGATTGCAGAATAATACATCAAACCTTTCAAAACAGGCAGATATGAAAAATTACAATAATATGATGGGCGGCAAGGGCCCTAGAAATAGAGGAGCAGTGGTTGAGAAGGCTCAAAACGCAGGAGTTACCCTAAAAAGACTAGTAAATTACTTTAAAAAAGAGTTAAATACTGTGGCTTTACTTTTACTTGCGGTATTAATCGTTGTAATTGCTAGTGTCTATGCCCCAAAGCTTCAAAGTAATGCCATTGATAGTATTACAGATGGAAACTACAAGGCAGTAGGACCAATCCTTGTTGTTATGCTAATTACCTATGGAATTTATAGCCTCTTTAGTTTTGTACAAACTAGACTTAGCGCCATGCTTAGCCAAAGGATTGTAAAGAGACTACGAGAGGATTTGTTTGATTGCATCGTTAACCTACCTATAAAGTACTTAGATGCCCACTCTCACGGTGACATTATGAGTAGAATGACTAATGATGTGGAAAATGTATCTACAACTATTTCCCAGAGTTTATCATCACTATTTTCCGGTATCCTTACAATTATAGGCACAGCCCTTATGATGATCTACTTATGTCCGAAGCTTGCTGCATTTTCCATAATCACAGTAATTCTTACTTTGCTTGCCACTAAGTATTTATCAAAGGCCATGAGAAAGTTTTACATGAAAAGACAGGTCTTACTTGGTAGTTTAAATGGTACTGTTGAAGAGATGATTACAGGCTACAAGACAGTAACAGCCTATAATAGACAGGAAGAGGTTTTAAAGGAATTTGCCAATACATCAAATAATCTTACAAGAGTTGGTATTGTGGCAGAGGTTTTAGGAAGTTCTATGGGACCTATTATGAATGTCATTAATAACATTGGTTTTGTAATTATTGCGGCCTTTGGTGGATATTTTGCCATAAATGGGGTGATTTCCGTTGGCGTAATCTCTGCCTTTATTGTCTATGCTAAGCAGTTTGGTAGACCTATTGATGAGCTTGCAAACATTTATGGCCAGATTCAGACAGCCATTGCCGGCGCTGAACGTGTCTTTGCCATAATGGATGAGCCAAAGGAGGATAAGTCAGGAACTAAGCTTATGGATTCTTCAAAGGGACTCATTAGCTTTAAAAATGTAAACTTTTCTTATGTGCCAGAAAAGCAGGTTTTATATGACTTTAACTTAGAAGTCAAGGCAGGGGAAAAGGTGGCACTAGTTGGTTCTACAGGTAGTGGAAAGACAACTGTTGTAAATCTATTAATGCGTTTTTACGATATAGATAGTGGCGAGATTTTAATTGATGGTGTGAATATAAAGGACATTGACTGTAATAATCTAAGAAAGAATACAGCAATTGTTCTACAGGATACAGTGCTTTTTGCAGATACTGTTAAGAATAATCTTAAGTACTCTAATTTAGAGGCTACAGATTTAGAGGTGGAAGAGGCTGCAAAACATAGTCATTGTAAGAACATGATAAATCATTTTAAGAATAAATACGACTTTAGATTAGCTAAGGAAGGACAAAACATTTCCCAAGGACAAAGACAGCTCCTAAGTATTGCTAGAGCTTTCCTTGCAAAGCCAAAGATTCTTATATTAGATGAGGCTACTTCTTCTGTAGATACAAGAACAGAGAAGAGAATTCAGGATGCCATGGTTAATCTTATGAAGGATAGAACTAGCCTTATTATTGCTCATAGACTATCAACTATTCAGGATGCTGATAAAATTGTGGTTATGGATCAGGGAAAAATAGTAGAAATAGGCAATCATAAGGAATTACTTAAGGCAAAGGGACGTTATTACGAGCTTTATATGACTCAGTTTGCAGGTCAGGAAATTTAGATTTAATAATATATTAAGATTGTGATTATAGGCAGTTTTTAGAATATGGTATATAATAATATTGATGTAATTTTTTGATGTGATAAGTTATTGAATTTAAATAAAAGGAATACTGAGTAATGATGCGTACAGAAAAGAAAACTTCCGCAAAGAATAGTGCTGGACGTCTGATTATGGCTGCCCTTATGTTTGTTTTACAGATCGTTTGGACAGAGACTTTAGTACTAATGGTATTTAATTATGCGGCAAGTATCAATTTAGTTTTTACAATTATAGCGATTTTTATTGTGCTTAAGATGCATGTAAAGACAAGTAATGCCTCAATGCGTTCACCTTGGATAATAGTTATATTAAGCTTACCTGTTATGGGTGTTCCACTTTATTTTCTATATGGAAGATCCGTAATTACTAAGAAAGCTAGAATTAGATTTGAAAATATGGTAGAGGAAATTGATCCTTTTATGGTTCAAGATGAAGCAGTGGCAAAGGAACTTGAACAAAAGGATAAAGCTATTTCAAATGAATTTAAGTACCTTTATAATCACATGGCTTTTCCAGTACATAATAAGACAGCAGTTGAATATCATGGATGTTCTGAAGATGGGCTTGAAAGCTTGATATCTACACTAGAGCTTGCAAAGAAGTTTATTTTTATGGAATACCACGCAATAGAAGACGCCACAAGCTTTGGCAGAATTAAGGATGTACTTATAAGAAAAGCGGCAGCAGGAGTCGAAGTTCGTCTTTTTTATGATGATGTTGGTAGTATATTTTTCTTAAATAAGGACTTTATTAAAGAGATGCGAGAAAAGGGCATAGATTGTCGTGTCTTTAATCCGGTAAGTGCAGTCTTTAATATGTTTATGAATAATCGAGATCATAGAAAGATTACAGTAGTTGACGGCCTTTATGCAGTGACTGGTGGTTATAATCTTGCTGATGAATATTTTAATATTACTCACCCATATGGGGAATGGTATGATACTGGAATCAAGGTAGTTGGAAGGGCTGTGCATAATTACACAATTATTTTCCTGTCTATGTGGAATTCTATTAAAAAGACGGATGAAGATATTAGCAAGTATATTGATATAGACTATTCTCCAGTGGAATATTTAACAAGAGATAGTAAGGCTTATGTTAGCCCTTATGCAGATAGTCCTCTTGGAGAAGATAGGGTTGGCGAAAATGTATATCTTAATATCATTAAGAATGCCAAGGACTATGTCTATATCACTACACCTTATCTTTTAATAACTGATGAGATGAGAAGAGAACTTACACTTGCAGCAAGACGCGGGGTAGATGTAAGAATTGTAACTCCAGGAATACCAGATAAGAAGCTTACCTATTCAATGACACGTTCATATTATCCTGGCCTTGTAAAGCACGGGGTTAGAATTTATGAATATACACCAGGTTTTATGCATGCTAAGCAGTGGGCATGCGATGATGAGATTTCAGCAGTTAATACAATTAACATGGATTTTAGAAGTCTTTATCATCATTTTGAAAATGGTACTCTTATTTACGATAAAGATACAGCAATAAGTGTTAGAGAAAACTTTGAGGAAATATTTGAAAAATCAGTGGATGTAACTGAGAAGTACTCTGACTATAAGCATCAGCACTTAACACTTTGGCAGTGTTTAATTAGATTAATTTCTCCATTGTTCTAAGTTGCGATTGGGAATATATTGGTGTATATTTAACACATGAGACGCCTTTGGCGCAATTAAAAAGTTATATGAAATGAGGTATTATGAGAGAAGAAACAGTTACTGTTAAGATTGATCATCCCTTGGGCAGTACAGACGAAGACAACCCCTCGATAGTGTACCCTATTAATTGCGGGTACGTAGAAAGAGATTGTGAGATAGGGCAAAATGGTGAATTTTCTAGACAGGAGGCCTATGTATTAGGCGTGGATGTACCACTTGATGAATTTACAGGAGTTTTGACCGCAGTGGCAAGAAGAAAGGATGATGCAAACTCAGTTTGGCTCGTAGTTCCAGAGAATATCCATTATACAAGACAGCAGCTTGAAGAAATGATATATTTTAGCGAGCAGTATTACGATGGTTTTGTAGAGGTTATTGATGATGAAATCTGGGATGGCTACGATTGTGATGAACACAGACTTGGCCTTGATGTTAAAAGAAGTCAGGCGAAATCACTACCAGAGGGAGTTTATCATGTAGTAGTAATGGTTTACACGATTACGAAGGACGAAGGTAAGATCTTAGTTACCCAGCGTTCTCGTAATAAGACTTATCCCCTTAAATGGGAAGTTACGGGAGGTTCAATCCTTAAGGGTGAAACTGCAAGACAGGGAGCAGCTCGTGAACTTTTAGAGGAAACTGGCATTAAAGTAGCGCCAGAAGACTTAATTCCTCTATATGAATTTTCAGATGCAAGAAAGCATGTGATTTACCATAGTTACATTAATTTGATTGAATCAGAAACCAAGATTAAACTTCAACTTGGAGAAACTATGGACTATAAGTTTATACCTTATGAAGAATTTATTGAGATGGTGGAATCAGAAAGATTTGTACCATCAGAACAGAAAAGATATGGCAGATTTAAAGAACTAATTAATGAAAAGGTTCATGAATATATTTAGAATTAGAGGTAGAGATGGCAGTTAACAAGAAGTATGAGAGACAGTTAAAGAAGGGTGTTTTTGAAATACTTGTGCTTCAATTACTAAGCGAAAAAGAGAAATATGGTTATGAACTTCTTACAGAGATGAAAGAGCGTAGTAACGGAATGTTTAGCGTAAAGGAAGGTACTTTATATCCAATACTATATAGACTTGAAGACGAAGGTCTTGTGGTAGCAAAGTGGACACAGCCAAAGGAAAGGGAAATTAGTAGAAAGTATTATTCAATAACAATGCCAGGTTTAGTAGTTCTAGATGAACTAAAGAATTTGTGGACTGAATTTTATACGAATGTCAATAATATTCTACAATTTTAAATTGATAAAAATTATCAAAAACTAAGATAAGTGAGGAAACGCCTTAATTACAGGAGTTTCCTCCTATTTTTTTGTTTTTAAGATTGGATAAAAGAATAAATTAATCATTGACAAAAAAAGAATTAAGAGTAATAATATAACTGTACTAAGACGGTTAGTACAGTTAAGACACATGATAAGATGTTGATACACTAAAGAGCGCGTAAGCGCTAGAATTAAAAATCGGCACCCGATAAGGCATTTACCATAACGGATGCTACAATATATATGTTATCTAACCTTTATCCCAATACAAGAATAACTATTAGGGTGCTGATTTTTAACAAAAGAATTATAATTTGCCAGAGACTGTAGTAAATTTTAGAAGATAATTTTCATTTTATATATTCACATTTTTAAAAACACCAAGAAACAATAAAGAATAATATGTAACATTAACTAGTAAAGTATTGGATTTTGTAACATGAAGATAAACTAAAGACATATATGAAAGGTAAGTATATGAAAGGTAGGCAGAGAATGTTTATTATTGATGCAATGTCTCGTACACCAGTATATGAACAATTAATTGAGCAAGTAGAGACAATGGTACTTACAGGAGTAATGAAATCTGGGGACAAGATGCCTTCTGTAAGAAGTTTGTCTGGGGAATTAAGCATCAATCCGAATACAATCCAAAAAGCTTATGCCGAACTTGATAGAAAGGGCTTGATAGCTTCGGTACCTGGAAAGGGTTCTTTTATATCTGAGAATGCAATGGACATCATAGGAAACGACAAGAGGGAGCAGGCGGCAGATCTTAAAGATTTAATTGGTGAGATGAAGTTGGCAGGAGTAACTAAGCAAGAGATTATGAAGATAATCGAGGAGGTGTATGGATGATTGAATTAAAATCTGTATCTAAGAAATTTGATCATTTTCAGGCTTTAGATAAAATTGGCAGTAGTATTAGTGATTCAAGTATATATGGAATGGTTGGTTCTAATGGGGCAGGTAAATCTACATTATTAAGAATTTTAGCAGGTATATATGAAGTAGACGAAGGGGAAGTACTTTACGATGGTCAGGCTATTTATAATAATCCTGAAGTAAAGAAAGATGTTGTACTTGTGGGAGATGAATTATACTTTTTCCCTGGTGCAGATTTAAAGCGAATGGCTAAGTTCTATGCTTCTGTATATGATAATTTTGATAAAGACTTATTTAATGAGTTAATAATAGATTTTAAATTGGATATTAATAAAAATTTAGGACATTATTCTAAGGGTATGAGAAGACAGGCAGCTATTGTCCTTGCCCTTTCTACAGGTGCAAATTATTTATTATTTGATGAGACTTTTGATGGTCTTGATCCAGTAGTTAGAAAGTTTGTTAAGAAGAAAATATGTGAAATAGTTGCAGATAAAAAAGCAACTGTAATTATTACTTCTCATTCGCTTAGGGAACTTGAAGATATATGTGATCATTTGGTTTTATTACATAAAGGCAGCTTAGTGGTTGATAGTGATATTATTGAATTAAAGACGCATAAATTTAAGGTTCAGATTGCCTTTAGGGAAGAATTTAATAGAGATAAATTCAGTGACTTTGATATAGTAAGTTATTCGCAAAGAGGTTCAGTTGCCAATATTATTATTAATGGTGAAAAGGAAATCGTAGTAAATAGGTTAAAAGGCTTAAATCCAGTTTTACTTGATGTATTACCTTTAACTTTAGAAGAAATATTCATATATGAGATGGAAAAACTTGGATACGATTTTTTGGAGGCGACATATGAATAATAAACGCATTTTTAGTTTTAATCTATTTAAACAGACTTTTAGTCAGTTGAAATCTGTGGGAATAATTGGAATAATAGGTGTATTATTTATATCTTTCACTATTGTTTTTGATCTTGTTCAAGAAAGAATGAAATATAGTTTAGGACAGATACATGCAGAGTATGAATATTCAAAGGCTATTGTTACAGGCCTTGACGAGAATGGATTTTTAATAGTAATAATCCCACTATTGGTTATCGCTTTTAGTCTTATAGTGTGGCATTTCCTAAATCAAAGAGTCTCATCAGACTTTTATCATTCACTACCATATACTAGACTTGCACTTTACTTAAGTCGATTTATGGCAGTAGTGGCATGGCTGTTTTTAATATTATTACTTAATATGATAATTCAGCTTATTAGTTTTTTGTTATATAAGGATTATTTAATAGTAGATTATAGTGGAATGCTTTTGATGCATTTGTCCTTGTTTATATATGGCTTTCAAGCACTTTGTGCTTTTGCATTAGCTTGCGCTTTAACAGGAAATATAATTAGTAACGTATTAACAGCTAGCATAATAGTTTTTTTACCAAGATTTATTTCTACTATAGTTTTTAGTTTTATTAATACTCAAACAATACTTAGAGTTGACGAGGTTCCAGGTCTATTTAATAACATTTATAATTTTGATGTTGCTTTTGTGTTTAGATTTGTAGGAATTAACCACTTAGAAAGTTTCTCGGATATTATTTCTAATCCTGGAACATATATTTATAGTATTATACTAAGTTTTGTTTATTTACTTCTTGGTGCTTATGCATTTAATAAAAGAAAGAGTGAATACGCTGGAAAGGGCGCTATTAGTAGAGTCTTAAGATTTATAATTAGAACAGCTATAGTAGTTGCCTTAAATGTTTATAGTATTGCGAGATTTATTAATGAAGATCGTAGTATTGAGAGCTTTTGGGAAATTGTTGCCACCTTCCTTGTTACTATTGTGATTCTTGGAATTTATGAATTTATTGCTTCAAAGAGAGTGGCAAGCATCATTAAGGCGATTCCAAGTTTAATTGTAGGTATTGTGGTTACAGTTGGAATTTCTTTATGCATTAACATGACTGTAAAGAATATCAATAATTACACACCAACAACTGATAATGTGAAAAATGTTAGCATTTCCATTATAGGCAACAATTATAGATGTGAAGCCACAGAATACACAGGCGTAATTACGGGAAAGTATAAGATAACAGATGAAGAAGTTATTGATACTTTAATTGATGCCTATAAGAGAACTAAAAAGAAAGCTATAAAGTCTGATATAAGAGATTTTAATATTACAGATGACGGATATACAGCAGTTGAAGTACAGTTTAATAGCTCAATTATTAAGAATAAGAGAATTGTATGGTTAAGTAATTCTGATATTGAGAAGATTGCTTCTAAGCTATCAGATTACGAGGATTATCAGAAGGCTTTTGATAAATATCCAGATGTGAATGAGGCAAGTTTTGAATACGATGCGGTAATTGATAAACTTACAAGTTCTGAGATTAAAAATGTATATCAGATTGCAGTGGAAGAACTAAACGAATTAGATTTTAAAGATGTATATATGGCAAGAGTAAAGGGCTCAAGTACTAACATTCGAGCTTATTTTTCAAAAAATGGTAAGAAGTATAAGGTTATAATTCCTATTACTCAGGAATATACTCCAAAGGCACTAGCTTTAGTTATGAATTACTGCAACGAAGACTTATATGAGCAGGAAGAAATTAGAACCGGACTTGCAGACATTTTAGAAACTTATGTATTAAACTCAGATACTAACAGTCTTTATGATGAATATTATATATCTGATACAAGTAGTTATTATGACATTTATTTTACTGATTATAAATTTCCAGCAAATGAAGATATGGAATCAGAGGTTTTATATCTAGATGATTTAGAGGAAAATGATGGCGAATTCCTAAAGGCTATCATTGACGCTTTGCGAAATGGAAATGAAATTACTAATGTAGATTCAGATGATGAATTTATTGGGCTTAATATAACTCATATGGTTTATGATTCTGAATATGAGTATTACTATTGCGATGAAGAATATTATTTCTATGTACGAATAGACTAGAGCGATTTTTTCGCACAATATTTGCTAAATCTTATAACCCGCATAAAAAGGCACCCCATTATAGTCCAAATCCTAGGGCTGTAATGGGGTGTTCTATTTAACTCAGTCAGAGAAATAGCTAGTATTTTGCCAGACTCTCTAATTTGTCCCAATTTCTTAAGTTTTTAATAAGTAGTGGAGTTTCAGCTAGTAACATGCCAATCCATCCAACTAAGTAGCCATAAGGGAAAGAAACAATTCCTGCTTTTACTATAAATACCAGGATACTCGCTGCAATTACTCTAACAAACATATTTACAAAACTACTAATTAGTGTAACCTTTAAATCGCCCATACCTCTAAAGAATCCTTGAACTCCATTAGTCATGGCAGGAAGTAAATAACAAAAGGCAATTACGTGAAGGTATGAAACACCTTCTTTTATAACAAAAGTATCTTTTGTAAATAGCATCATAAGTGGATTTGCTAGGAAGTAACATACAAGTAAGATAAATACTCCATAGAAAAGTTCTAATTTCATACCATCAAGGAAGCCGGATTTTACTCGCTTGAAGTTTTTAGCTCCTCTATTTTGCGCCATAAAACTTGTCATGGCATGACCAATATTTTGCTCAGGAGTATAGGCAAAATCATCGATTCTATTAACAATAGTAAAGGCAGCAGAAACTGCAATACCCATAGAATTGGCAATAGCCTGAATTACAATCTTACCCATCTGAACTGTGGCCTGCTGCATAGCAGAAGCCCATCCGTAACTAACTGTCTTAGCAAGTAGTGTCTTATCAAAGACAAACCAGGAAAGTCCAAGGTTTAGAATAGGAACTTTCCTTTTTATGTAAATAAGACAGAAAACTACGCTAAGAAATTCGCTTAAAACCGTAGCAATAGCACATCCGTTGCTACCCATTTTAAAGATAATAACAAAAATCAAATCTCCAAGGATGTTAATAATAGCACTAGCAATTAGGAAGTAGAGCGGAGTCGTGCTATCGCCCAAAGCCCTTAGAGTACTTGATAGGAAGTTATAGCCATAAGTAAAAATTAGACCTAGGAAAACGATTCGCATATAGCTAATACCCATAGTTAGGGCAGACTTATGAATCTGTAACAATCTTAGAATTAGAGGCGCATTTATAATACACACTAAGCTAATAAAAATTGAAAAAATGAGACCTGCAAGCATTGTGGTACTTATCTGTCTTTTTAAAGTTTTATAATCCTTAGCACCAAACTGAACGCCCATTAGGATACCAGCACCCATGCAAAGTCCGTTTAGGAGATTGATCATAAGTGTAGTGATAGGGTTTGCAGTACCCACTGCCACAAGGGCTTCTGGTCCTACAAAACGACCAACAATAATGCTATCCATGGCATTATAGGTCAATTGGAAAATGTTACCAATAATTAGGGGGATAGTAAAATTAATTAGCTGAGGCATAATTTTACCCTTAGTTAAGTCTTTAGTCATTCTTCTTAATAAACAGTTTCTTTTATTTTTTAGAAAATGCTTATCTTTCTCCTTTCTGAAAAAATATATAAAATAATCAAATTTGTAAATCTGATATTTCCTAGAAAAAATGTCATAAACAATTATACAGATTTTTTTGGAAAAATAAAATATTAAGAAAGCTAGTAAAATTCCATTACTATTATTTTTAATAGTAGCTTGCAATCTTAATAGTGTAGTGTTATAATCCAATAAACTACAGTAAAGATTGTGCTCGATTTATTATTGTAGAGAAGATAAATAAAGAGTTTATGAGGATTAACGAGGTGCGTATGAAAGAAGATAAGAAGAATAGTATTTATTGTCCAATAGAATACGGATTACAGGTTTTCGGAGGAAAGTGGAAGGCTAGAGTAATATGTGTTTTAAATGATAAGGGAACCCTTCGTTATAACCAATTAAGAGAAGATATGCCAGAAATTACAGATGGAATGCTTGCATCTACTTTGAAGGAATTAATGCAAGAGAATATTGTTGAGAGAAAGCAATATGGAGAGATTCCGCCAAGAGTTGAGTATTCATTAACACCAAAGGGTGAATCAACTATTCCGATTCTAGACATCATTAGAAAGTGGTCTATGGAACAATTTAAGATAGAAGCTAAAGGCAATTTAGCAGCAGCACAGAAAAGACTTGAAGAAGCTGTTAAGGCTGACAGAACAGGTTGCCTTGTAAATGCGGGTATTAAAGCAAATAAATAAATGCCAATTAAGGAGGAAGTATAATGGCTAACAAGATATTAGAAGTAAAAGATGTAAAGGCTAGAGTTGAAGATAATGAGATTTTACATGGCTTAAACCTAACTATAAATGAAGGTGAAACTCATGTAATTATGGGACCTAACGGAGCTGGTAAGTCAACTCTTGGAAATGTTTTAATGGGTAATCCAAAGTATGAGAAAATTTCAGGTCAGATTTTCTTTAATGGTGAGGATATTACAGAAGCAGGAACAGATGAGATTGCAAAAAAAGGTATGTTTTTATCTTTCCAGAATCCAATTGAGGTTCCTGGTATTACACTTTCAAACTTTATTAGAAATGCTTACCAGAATAGAAATGGTGGAAGAATTAGATTATGGGATTTTAGAAAAGACTTGGAAAATTCAATGAAGTTATTATCTATGGACCCTTCTTATGCTAATAGAGATTTAAATGTAGGATTTTCTGGTGGTGAGAAAAAGAAGGCTGAGATTTTACAGCTTCTTATGCTAAAGCCAAATCTAGCAATTCTTGATGAAACAGATTCAGGCCTTGATGTAGATGCTGTAAAGACTGTATCTGAAGGTATTAAGGCTTATAAAGAGAAGGTAGGCGGAGCTTTAATTATTATCACTCATAGTACAAGAATTCTTGAATCTCTTGATGTGGATTACACACATATCCTAGTGGATGGAAAGATTGTTAAATCAGGAGATGCTACATTAGTGGATGAAATTAACAGAGAAGGTTTTGAAAAGTATATAACAAAGTAAGCCTTGAATAACTAGAAAGGTAGGAAGCAATGAAGGAAAAGACATATGTTGAAGATATAGATAGAAGCCTTTATGATTTTAGAAATGAAGATAAAGATGCATTTAGATTAGAAGGCGGCCTATCAGAAGAAATAGTTCGTCAGATTTCTAAAGAGAAGAATGATACAGATTGGATGTTAGATTTAAGACTTAAGTCTCTTAAGATTTTTAATGAGACACCTTTTCCACAGTGGGGTCCAGCAATTGATGGCCTTAATATGGATAACATAGTTACTTACGTTCGCCCTAAAGATAATAAAATGACGGCGGATTGGAAGGACGTTCCAACAGAGATTAAAGATACATTTGAAAAATTAGGAATACCACAAGCAGAAAGAGAATCTCTTGCAGGGGTTGGTGCCCAGTATGATTCAGAGCTTGTTTACCATAATATAAAAAAGGAAGTTGCCGAGGCAGGTGTTATCTATACAGACCTAGAGTCGGCAATACATGGAGAGTATGGAGATATGATTAGAGAGCATTTTATGAAGCTCGTACCTCCAACAGACCACAAGTTTGCAGCTCTTCACGGAGCGGTTTGGTCAGGCGGTTCCTTTGTTTATGTTCCTAAGGGGGTTAAGGTAGAAATCCCACTTCAGTCTTACTTTAGACTAAATGCTCCAGGAGCAGGTCAGTTTGAGCATACTTTAATTATTGTAGATGAAGGTGCCGACCTTCACTTTATAGAAGGTTGTTCAGCTCCAAAGTATAACGTGGCTAATTTACATGCAGGTTGTGTTGAACTTTTTGTTGGTAAAAATGCAAAGCTTCGTTATTCTACAATTGAGAACTGGTCAAAGAATATGTATAACTTAAATACTAAGAGAGCTTTAGTTGAAGATGGCGGAACAATTCAGTGGATATCTGGTTCATTTGGTTCTCATGTATCTTACCTTTATCCAACTTCTGTTCTTCAGGGAGATGGTGCTCGTTCTGAATTTACAGGCGTAACATTTTCTGGCGCAGGACAGGACCTAGATACAGGTTGTAAGGTAATTCACAATGGTCCTAATACCACAAGTTATGTTAATACAAGATCAATATCAAAGTCAGGCGGTGGCAATACATTTAGAAGCTCTGTAAATATTAATCCTAAGGCAAAGAATTCAAAGTCATCAATTAGCTGTGCGTCTTTAATGCTTGATAGCGAATCCCGTTCAGATACAATTCCAGCAATGGACATTAGAACAAAGGATGCGGATGTAGGACATGAAGCTAAGATTGGTAGCATCAGTGATGAAACAGTATTTTATCTTATGTCACGTGGTTTATCTGAAGAAGATGCAAGAGCCTTAATCGTAAGCGGCTTCGCAGATAATGTTTCAAAAGAGTTACCACTAGAATATGCCATAGAAATGAACAACCTCATCCGCTTAGAGATGAAAGGTACTATAGGATAAGGAGGGGACACATGTATATAAATCATTTGCCAGCTGAAACCTGGAATCATCTTAAAATGAATGGTAGTGAAATAGAAGTAGCAGATAAGCTATCAAACGCTATCTTTACTGTGACTAGAGCCAATAACATAAATTGTGAACTTGGCCAGATAAAAGGCCTCAATATAGATGCAAGAGACAATAATGCAATGAGAATTGCTGCTAAGAATGGCGTCAATGTAACTGGTGTTGGCCCTGATATGGACAATCTTCTTAGCACTAATAATATAAGTCTTAATCAGTATGAAATAAATGAAAATTCTGGAGATACTTTAGTATTGTCCTTTAAGTTAGTGGATGGAGCAAATTGGGCCTCAGCCTTTGAAATAACTGTTAAGAAGGGCTGTAAAGCTAAGGTAATTGAAGAATTTGAAAGCGAAGAGAATGCAAATGCATTTCTTGCAGTTCAGACAAAATTTGTTTTAGAAGAAGGTGCAAGCCTAGAATTTATCCAGCTTCAAAGACTTGGGGCAGGAGTAACTTTTGTTAATGACATAGGAACTATGCAGGCTGCAAATTCAGTAGTGAATTTACAGGAAGTAATATTAAAGACTGCAAAAACTTACTTAGGTTCAAGAGCAAATCTTGTAGGAGATGCTTCAGAGTTTCATGCAGAGGTGGGCTACTTAGTTGATAATAAGGACAGACTTGATATGAATTTTGTAGCTTTCCAGACAGGAAGAAAAACTGATAGTACTCTTAATGTTAAGGGTATTTTAAGAGATGAAGCTTTTAAGATTTTTAGAGGAACCATTGATTTTATAAAGGGTTGTGTGGCATCTAAAGGTCAGGAACTAGAAGATGTTTTACTTCTAGATGATGGAGTTATTAATCAGACAATTCCACTTATTCTTTGTGATGAGGAAGACGTGGAGGGAGATCATGGTGCAACCATTGGTCAGTTAGATGAAGAGGAATTATTCTATCTAAAGTCTAGAGGTATAAAAGAAGAAGATATTTATGAAATGCTTGCAAAGGCTAGATTAGATTCAGTTGTTGCAAAGATTTCAGATGAAGAAATAAAAACAAAGTGGCTATCTTTTATAAAGTAATTAACTAGTTAAAGGGAGGAGTGTTAGAGTATGAGCTATACATTAGAAGAATTAAGAAATATTGGTGCAGATTTAAGAAAAGATTTTCCTATTATTAATGATAGTGCTTCCTATCTTGATAATTCAGCAACATCACAGAAACCAAGACAGGTAATTGAGGCAGTTACAAATTATTATGAAGAGTCAAATGCAAATCCTCTACGTGGATTATATGATCTATCTGTTAAGGCTACAGATGCCTATGAGGATGCTAGAGAAGCAGTAAGAAAATTTATCAATGCCGGAAAGATTTCCGAAATTGTTTTTACAAGAAATGCTACAGAGAGTTTGAATTTAATAGCTAATTCCTATGGCAAGGCCTTCTTAAAAGAGGGAGATGAAATCCTTGTTTCTATTATGGAACATCACTCTAACATGCTTCCTTGGCAGGAAGTAGCTAAGGCTACAGGCGCTAAGATTAAATATCTTGATATTGATGAAAATGGTGCAATAACAGTTGATGTGTTATCAAAAGCCATTAGTAAAAACACTAAATTAGTTGCTATTACTCAGGTTTCTAATGTACTTGGTATAAAAAATGATATTAAGGCTTTGGCAAAGTTAGCCCATGAAAACGGAGCAATCTTTGTCTGTGATGGAGCTCAGTCTGTACCTCATATGAAGGTAGATGTTAAGGAACTTGATGTTGATTTCTTAGCATTTTCAGGACATAAAATGTTAGCCCCAATGGGAATTGGTGTTCTTTATGGAAAAGAAGAGTTATTAGAGAAAATGCCACCATTCCTTTATGGTGGTGAGATGATTGAATATGTAACACTTGAGGGCGCTACATATGCAGAACTTCCACATAAGTTTGAAGCAGGAACTGTTAATGCCAGTGGTGCAGTAGGTTTACATGCAGCTATTGATTACATTAATAAGGTTGGATTTGACTATATTGAGGAAAGAGAGAATCAATTGACAGCTTATGCCTTTGAGAAAATGAAAGCTATTCCTCATGTAAACATAGTGGGTTCACAAAATCCAGCCGATCATCATGGCATTTTAACATTTACAATTGATGGCTGCCATCCACATGATGTATCAGAAATCATGAATTCTCTAGATGTAATGGTAAGAGCAGGACATCATTGCGCTCAGCCACTTACTAAGTATTTAGGCTTAAATTCAACAACAAGAGCAAGTCTTGGATTTTATAATAATGAAAAGGATATCGATAGATTTATTGATGCCCTATCACAGATTAGAGGTAAATTAGGTTATGGAGAATAATAGAAGTTTTTATAATGAAATATTAACAGAACACAATGTAAATCCCTATCATAAGCATGAAATTGAGAATCCAGATTTTGAGCTTAGGGGAGTTAATCCTTCCTGTGGAGATGAGATTACCCTAAAATTAAAGCTTTCAGGAGACAAAATCGTTGATGCAGGCTTTGTAGGAGATGGTTGTGCTATTTCTCAGGCTAGCGCAGATATGATGATTGATTTAGTGTTAGGTAAGACCAAAGAGGAAGCCTTAAACTATGCTAACATTTTCTTAAAAATGATTAAGGGCGAGGCAAGCCCTGAGGAAATAGAAAGCCTTGAAGAGGCAGGCGTATTACAGGATATTTCCCATATGCCAGCTAGAGTAAAGTGTGCGGTTCTTTCTTGGCATACATTAGAGGAATTGTTTGACGTAGAGTAAGTAATCGCCTACTTTAGCGCAGAGTTAGCAATCCTTTTTACGCAGAATAAAAATTATATAATTGGTTTACAAACCATCGTTTAGACGATATAATATATTTAGAGTATATACATCGTTTTAGCGATGGTTTTTTCGTGATTAAAATTTAATAAGAGGGTGTTTTATGAAACTATACCATGGTGCCGAACGAATTATAAAGAAGCCTATATGGGGAGAAGGCTTTATTTTTAATGATTTTGGTCAGGGCTTTTATTGTTCGCAGGAGCTTGAAGTTACAAAAGAATGGGCCTGCCAAAATAAGACTAATGGCTTTGTTAGTGAGTTTGATATTAATCTTAAGGGTGAGGGCATTAATTTTCTTGATTTAAATTCCGGTGAGTATAACATTTTTAATTGGATGGCAATCGTTCTTGAAAACAGGCAGTTTAGGATTAACGGCGAGGATGCAATTAGCGCTAGAAAGTACATTTTAGATAACTTCTATGTAGATTATTGGAAATGTGACATAGTAAGGGGTTATAGAGCGGATGATTCTTACTTTGCCATCACTAATGCTTTTCTTAATAATGATATTTCCCTTGATAATTTTTATAAGTCTATGAATTTGGGTAAAAATGGAATTCAGTATTTACTTAGAACTAAGAAAGCCTATGATTTATTAGAATTTAGTAAGGCTAGCTTTGCAAGTAAGGAGATTTATTATCCTAAAAAGATTGCAAGGGATATGAAGTTTAGACAGGAGTTTACTAAGTCTATTAATAGTGAGGAGCAGGAGGTTAAGCTTTATATTAATGACATAGTGGAAAAGAGGTGGAAATCCAATGATGCATGCCTACAACGATACATACTTGGATGATGCTATGTGTAATTTAGGGGATATGTTTGATTACGTTATATATGATTTAGGAATGGATGGAGACGAGTTCTTAATTAGCTTTATTGAGACAGGGGTTGCTAGTCAGTTTGAAATTGGAAATCCTAAATACGTAACGGGGATGTCTGGAGTTGAATTAGTAGATAGTGTTTTATTAAAGCAAGGAAAGGATATACAAGCAATTAAGCCAAGAAATAAGAATTTTGATGAAGCAGAATATTGGTGTGGTTGGGCTCTTGCTTATTTTCAATGGAAAACTTCTCTAAGATTTGTTGACATTTACAATCGAGGGCTTACAATAGAGAGGATATTGTCCTTGTACGACGGACTCCATGACGAAGATGTAGAAGAATTCGTAAAAGAAGCAGAGAAGATAATCAATAAAAAGAGAAAAGATAAAACAACAAATCTTGCCAAAATTAGAAAGGCAAGAGGGATGTCCCAAAGGCAATTATCTAATGAATCTGAGGTTACTTATAGAATGATTCAGCTTTATGAACAACGTCAAAATGATATAAATAAAGCAAGTGTGGCTACTATTTTAAATTTAGCTAAGGCTCTTGCTTGTGATGTTGAAGATATATTAGAAAGATAATGCGTAAGCTTATAAGAGGTTTTGGTTATGGCATATATATGGGAACAGATTGTAAAGTGTGCACTTGATTTAGGAGAAAGCTTGTATGTGGCAGGTGGAGAGGTAAGTAGAGTCGAATCAACTGTTAGTCGTATTTGTTATGCTTACGGAGCTAAGAAGGTAGATATTCTTGGAATTACTTCGTGCTTAATTGTTACAGTTCAAACAGATGATGATAGAGTGGTTACTCAGACTAGAAGAGTGCCAGGACAAGATTATAATATGCATAAATTGTCCCAGTTAAATAATCTATCAAGATGTGTTTGCAGTAGTTATGTAAGTTTAGAGGATTTTCGAGAAAGACTAGATAAAATAAATGAGAAGGCAGATGTATCTCTTTTAAAGCTAGCTATGTCCTGGGCTTTAGTGTCTGGCTTTTTTTGTATTTTCTTTGGTGGAAATATAGTAGAAGCCATATATTCAGGCATTTTAGGTGCAATATTAAGAGTGGTATATAGTTATCTTTTAAGTTTAAGTCTAAATAATTACTATGCAATTCTTATATGTAGCTTTGCCGGTGGTTTGGCAGCCGATATACCAATATCAATAGGTGTACCACTAAATGCAGCGGCTATAAGTATGGGAAATATCATGCCCTTTGTACCTGGACTCGCATTTACAAACTCTATCAGAGATATGTTTTCCGGGGAGACAATTACAGGTCTTTTAAGAAGTGTAGAATCTATTATTCTATGTCTTGGTATTGCTTTTGGATTTGCACTATGTACTACAAGTTCAGAGGTTAGAAGTGATGTAAATATGTGGGTTACAATTATTTCTGCCCTTGGTGGAACTTTTGGCATTACCATTTGGTTTAATCTTGATTATAAGCATATTTTAGCTGGTACTATAGGAGGAGCCTTTGCTTGGGCGGTGGCCATTATTTTACAAAACTTTGGAGTGATGGAATTTCTTTCATATATAATTGCTTCCGCTGTAATTACAATTGTGGCAGAATTTTTGGCAAGAGTTTATAAATGTCCAGTTACAGTATTTTTAGTACCTGGAATCGTACCAATGGTGCCAGGAGGTCTATTATATAGAACTCTAAGAAAGGCTGTATCTGGAGACTGGTCAGGTTTTTCCGCATTTGGTCTAAGAACAATTCTTATATCTTTTGGAATTGCCGCAGGTGTAATAATTGTCACTGCCATAGCAGATGTTATTACTAAGAGATTGGATGAAAAAGGTCTCACAAAAAGATTTATTTTAAAAAGAGATCGTTAGACACAATATGTTGATTTTGCATTCTGATAAAATCGTTAACACCTTCTAAATCTTGATTTGAGTCAAAGTTTAGAAGGTGTTGTTTTTATTATATACAAGTTTTTTGGGGAAATTTGTTGTATAATAAATGTACAACAATCGTGGGAATTAAATAAAACTAATTGGGGTAGCATGGGGAGGTGGCTTACATCCAATAGAATGGGGGTATTATGAATTCAGCGGAAGAATTACTGGATTATAACAGCCGTATATTGGAAGTAGTAAACTACTTTAAGCGAAAGGTCAAAGAAATAGGTGCAGATACATCTGATGACAACCTCGACGATATTTTGCTAAATCTTTCAGATGAATCTGGTTTAAGTGAATTAATGATTGATCACTTAGACGAGATTTTAGATTCTTGCTCAGATAAGAAGATCGCCTTTTTTAACAGATTTGCCAATGTGATTATTGGCCTTGAAGAAGTTTCAGAACGTAAAATCAAAGCGGCATTATATAAGTTAAAGTCAGATGAGACAGGTGTAATTAATCTTAATTCCTGTCTAACTAAGGAAGAAATAAGAAATATTAACTTGTATGGCGCATGTGTTGAGTTAAAAGAAGCTGTTAGGAATATTAAGAGGGCAAGAGTTTTAAAGACTATTTATTTTATTGCTACATTTATCCTTGTAATGACATGGGGATATGTGATAAATAGGGAAATAAACAACGTGTTTGGCCTTGAGATTGCAACGGTTGCCTGGGCATTACTTGCCCCTATGATGGAACCTCACTATAGTAAGAAGAAGTCCTTTTTAGCCTTCTTTGAATTAGTGAATCTAACAAGAATGATTATGCTTGTAGCATCTAGTGTAATGATTGTATCAATGAATTATCTTATGTATGGATCAATTTCCTGCGGATTATTTTCATTGCTTTTAATCTATATTTTATTTGTGGCCTACATGCATGATTTTAGAAAAAGTAATTAGATATAAATGAATATAAAAATGAATATAATTATAAGGGAACGACATCAGGTTTTGCTATTTTGTCGTTCCTTTTTTACCCCTAAAAAGTTATTGTGAAATTTGACTATAGCAGGTACTATTTTTAACACGATGCTTTATATATTCGAAGTTTATTAACACGAAAAATTAGGCTTAAACAGGCATAAATAAAGGATTTCTTCCTCATTACGAAGGTACTAATTTCAAAATGTGACTAGTACTAGAGTACTAAATTTTAATTGACATTCTCATAGAGTAGGTGTAATATAAACTTACATTAAAGACGGGCTAAAATTTAATATAATAGGGATGGGAGAGTAAAGAGATGTTAAAGAAGAAGTTTGGAAGGAAACTTTCAATTGCATTAGCAAGCTCGATTGTTGTAATTGCTGGAGGAATTGCTGTTTTTGCCAGTGTAAATCCTAATTTTTTTCAATCAAATGCTAATCAGGATTTAGCAGCTAATGTAGAGGATGTGATTGAAACGGAAAGCTATACAGAAACAACTGTAGAAGAGGTTACTGAAGAAATTACAACTCAGGAGCTTGAAACTGAGAGCTATGTAGAAGAAACAGCAACAGTAGCTGCTGTGACAGAAGAGGCAACTACACAGCCAACAGAGGCCCTTACAGAAGAGACGACAAGTGAGGTGCTTTCAGGAGACGCTGCGTATGCTGCACAAGCTAAGGTGAATGCATCAACTTATAGTTCATATATCAATGAAGTTTATAGTTTAATTAATGATCTTAGAGCGAGCCAAGGACTTGGGGCTGTAAGCTTAGATCAGACTATTACCTTAGCAGCTTGTCATAGAGCCTATGAGAATGCTGTTAATAACTTCTTTGTTGTGGATTCCACAACAGGACATCACATGAGGCCGAATGGCAGTAAAGCATCAACGATTGCATCATATTATGGTTTAGCAGGATCGTTTGGTGAAGTGATGGGAAGATACCAAACAAGTCCTAGTGGAATTGTTGATGGATGGATAGGATCTCCATCTCATTATAATGTTTTAGTTTCCTCTAAATACACCAGAGTGGGTGTTGGAGTAGCCCAGGATAGTGAAGGTAATTACTATTGGGTGGCTATATTTATGAATTAATTTTTTGACAATTTAATATGACCCGATATTAAGTTCATAGTGAAGCCCTACGGTTCCCCAAGGTCTAAATGGCCTGTTTAGAGCTTTATGAAAGCTAATTAAAGGGTTTCATTGAATAATGAAGACGTGTCACGAGTGGCAAGCCTGGGTGCGGACGAAGTTTATCCGCATGGCAGAAACCCCACCCTGACACGTCTTTTACTTGACACTATTTTTGTTTTCGTGGAAAATATTAATACATTTGCAAAGGGAGGAAGAAGATGAAGAAGTATAAGAATATCGTATTTGATATAGGTAATGTATTAATGGGTTATAGATGGCAGGAGATGCTAACAGATGATTACGGTCTTGATAAGGAAAGAGTAGAAGAGTTTGGACCAAGAATTTTTACAGATAAGTTATGGCTTGAGTTTGATAGAGGGGTTATGACTTATGAGGAGATTGTTGATACTTATAAGAAGAAATATCCTAAGGATGCTGATATTTTAGACTGGTTCTTTACTAATGCTCATCTTATGAGAGTTAAAAGAGAAGATGTATGGGAGCTTGTAAGACAGTTAAAGTCTAAGGGCTATGGCATTTACATTTTATCAAACTATTCAAAGGACCTTCTTGATTCTCATGCAAAGGACGCTAGCTTTTGGAACTATGTAGATGGCAAGATGGTTTCTTATATGGTGCATGAATTAAAGCCGGATTTAGCTATTTATCAGGCGCTTTTTAATAAATACGAATTAGATCCAAGCACATGTCTTTTCCTTGATGATAGAAAGGAAAATGTTGAGGGCTCTATTAAGGCTGGCATGGATAGCGTGGTTATTGAATCTAAGGAACAGCTAGTGGATTTACTAGAAGAGTTAATTGCTTGCTAAAAAATCTAAAACAAAAGTGTGACTTTATAGGCATTATACCTAGAAATATAGGTATAATGCCTTTTTTATAGGTTTAAGGGACTATTGAAGAAATTTTAATAATTGAATATTATAAAGATGTTGGTCAAAGGGGGTCTGCAAATTGACTAACGTAATTAATGTTTAGATACTTAGGAGGTATTATGGCAAAATTTATGAGACTTAAGCCTAGGTCTAGGGGGACCAAAAAGCTAGCATCTTTATTTATGGCTAGTTTAACAGTGACAAGCATGCTTTTTGGCGGATTGCTTGGAACAGTAGCAAATACTACAAAAACAGAGGCTGCCACAAGCAGCGCAGTAACGGTTGAATACTTAAACAGGGGTGTAACGGCATTCAACACAGGTTCAGGTATGATTGTAAGCTGGCGTATGCTAGCAAGTGACTCTTCAAACACAGTATTTAAATTGTATAGAGACAATTCTCTCATATATACAAGTAACGCAGGGGATGCAACCTGCTATATTGATAAGAATGGAAATGTTAACTCAAACTACAGAGTAGATACTTATGTAAATAACGTAAAAAAATCCACTGATTCATCAGTGGTAAAATCAGATAAGTCCTACTTAGAGTTAAAGCTTGATAAGCCAGGCTCTGGCTATACTCCAAATGACGCATCTGTTGGGGATGTTGATGGAGATGGAACTTATGAAATATTTTTAAAATGGGATCCATCTAATTCAAAGGATAACTCTCAGTCAGGAAAGACAGACAATGTCTACATCGATTGCTATAAGCTAGATGGCACAAGACTTTGGAGAGTTGATTTAGGTAAAAATATTAGAGCCGGCGCTCATTATACTCAGTTTTTAGTAGCTGATTTTGATGGGGATGGCAAGGCAGAAATGACTTGTAAGACAGCCGATGGCACAAAGGATGGCAAGGGCAATGTAATTGGAAATGCCAGCGTGGATTATAGAAATTCAAATGGCTATATTTTATCAGGACCTGAATATTACTCACTATTTGATGGTCAGACAGGTGCTGTTTTAGATACTGTAAATTACACACCAGCTAGAGGAACAGTAAAGAGCTGGGGTGATTCTTATGGTAATAGAGTAGATAGATTTCTTGGTGCAGTTATGTATATTGACTCAGATCATCCTACTGCAGTAACTTGTAGAGGCTATTACACAAGAATGACAGCAACAGCCTATGATGTAGTTAATAAGAAATTAAAGGTGCGTTGGACATTTGATACAAATGATTCTGCAAATTCATATGCAGCAGGTAATGGTAATCATAACTGCATGCCGGCAGATGTAGATGGTGATGGCAAACAGGAACTTATCTTTGGAGGACTTTGTCTTGATGATGATGGAAGTATTAAGTGGTGCACAAAACTTGGTCATGGCGATGCCCTTCATGTAGGAGATTTCCTTCCAAATAGAGCAGGACTTGAAGTTTGGACTTGTCATGAGGAAAAACCATATGGTGTATCTTTACTTGATGCCAATACAGGCAAGAAGATTTTTCACTATGATGCCAGCGCAGATACAGGAAGAGCTCTAGCAGGTAATATATATGCAGGTAATTATGGAGCAGAATTTTTCTCAACAGCCTCATCCAATGTTTATAATTCATCTGGAACAAGTATTGCAACAAATCGTCCTTCAGTTAATTTCCTTTGTTACTGGGATGGAGATTTGGAAGATGAATTACTAGATGGTACTAAGATTACTAAATATATTAGTAGCTCTAAGATTAGTACTTTATTTTCAAGTAGTGAAATAGCTTCTAATAACTCAACTAAGGCAACTCCTTGTCTTTGTGCAGATATATTTGGCGACTGGAGAGAAGAAGTTATTTGGCAGACAGCAGATGGTAGTGCAATTAGAATTTACGAAACACCATATGATACAGATTATAGAATTACAACTTTAATGCAGGATCCACAGTATAGAAATCAGGTAGCTGGACAAAATGTTGGTTATAATCAGCCTGCGCATACAAGCTTCTACTTAGGCTCTGATGCAAGTCTTCCTACTTGGCCAAATGTAACTGTAAGAGCTAAGGCAGGCTCAAGTAGTTCAAGTTCTTCTTCTGTATCAGCTTCAGCAATAGACCAGTCAAAGACTTATATGATTCAAAATGTAAACTCTGGTCTTTATTTAGAAGTTCAAAACGGAACTGCTGCAGCTGGTGCAAATGTTGACCAGTGGGGTGCTTATGGCGCTGGAAATTATAACACATGGAGAGTGAAGTATGGCGGAAACGGCTATTACTATATTTACAGCTGTTTAGGTGATGGAAATACGTACCTACTTGATGTGGCTTATAATAATGCTGCAAATGGTACTAATATCCAGATTTATACAGATACCGGCAGTGATGCTCAGCTATTTAAATTCTCAAAAAATTCAGACGGAAGTTATAAGATTTATACAAAAGCTTCTGCAGACAAGTCAGTTATTGAAATTGTTAATGGTTCAACTGCTTCTGGTGCAAATGTACAGGAGTATTCGATGAATGGCTATAATTGTCAGGATTGGCGTTTAATTGAAGTTTCTAACTAATGACTTTAAAAAGATGTTGTACAGGTTTATAATTTTTTGATTGCTATGATTTCTAATCTGCGATAATATATCTTGTATAGGTCTAACCTAGAACCAAGTTTAGGCCATATAAAGGTAAAGTTATTGACGGGAGGCTAAAATGGAAAATTATAGTATTAATACAAATTGTGTTCAAGCAGGTTATACACCAGCTAACGGAGAACCAAGACAAATTCCAATTATACAATCAACAACATTTAAGTATGATACAAGTGAGGATATGGGTAAGCTCTTTGACTTAGAGGCTGAAGGCTATTTTTATACAAGATTACAGAATCCAACTAATGATCATGTAGCAGCTAAGATTGCAGCTCTTGAAGGTGGTAGTGCAGCAATGCTTACATCTTCAGGTCAGGCTGCAAACTTCTTTGCTTTATTTAATATTTGCGAATGTGGAAGTCATATTGTAGCATCATCATCAATTTATGGTGGTACATTTAATTTAATCGCAGTTACAATGAAGAAGATGGGTATTGATGTAACATTTGTAGAACCAACAGCAACTGAAGAAGAGTTAAATGCAGCTTTTAAGGATAATACAAGAGCTGTATTTGGTGAAACAATTGCTAATCCAGCCCTTACAGTGCTTGATATAGAAAAATTTGCAAAGGTAGCTCATGAGCACGGTGTACCACTTATTGTAGATAATACATTCCCTACACCTATTAATTGCAGACCAATCGAGTGGGGAGCAGATATTGTAACACATTCTACAACTAAGTATATGGATGGACATGGAGCAGCTGTAGGTGGTTGTATCGTTGATTCAGGTAAGTTTGATTGGATGGCTCATGCAGATAAGTTCCCAGGACTTTGCACACCAGATGATTCTTACCATGGAATTACTTATGCTGAGAAGTTTGGCAAGGAAGGTGCATTTATTACTAAGGCTACAGCACAGCTTATGAGAGATTTCGGTTCAATTCAGTCTCCTCAGAATGCTTTTATTTTAAACCTTGGTCTTGAATCACTTCATGTAAGAATGCCAAGACATGTTGAAAATGGACAGGCAGTTGCTGAATTCTTAGAGGCTCATCCTAAGGTAACTAAGGTAAATTACTCAGGTCTTAAGTCAGATAAGTATTATGATTTAGCACAGAAGTATCTTCCAAACGGTGGTTGTGGCGTAGTTTCTTTCGAACTTGCAGGCGGCAGAGATGCAGCACAGAAGTTTATGAAGAACTTAAAGCTTGCAGCTATTGAAACTCATGTAGCAGATGCTAGAACATGCTGTTTAAACCCAGCTACATCAACACATCGTCAGATGACAGATGAACAGCTTAAGGCTGCAGGTATTCCAGCAGGTTTAGTTAGAATGTCATGTGGTCTTGAAGATAAGAAGGACTTAATTGCAGACTTAGCTCAGGCACTTGATCAGATCTAATTGTTTTTAGAAATAAATAAAAAATAAACTCTGTTTATATAAACTTGTGCAAAATTAAATTGTGCATTATAATCTAATAACAAATGAGAAATCCTACCTCAATTTTTGGGGTAGGTTTTTTGTATAAAAAGTGTTTAAATGAAAAGGAAAAGTTATGAAAAAGAATCTAAAAACAATGATTAGCTACTATAGCAAATATAAAGTGGTCTTTTGGTTAGATTTATTCTTTGCTGCTTTATCAGCAGCAATCGTTTTAATAATTCCACTTATTGTGCGCTATGTAACTTCAAGTCTAATTTATGAAAGTCCTGACTTTATTATATCTAAAGGAAAATGGATTGCTCTAGGGCTTATCTTTATGATTATAGTAGATTTTGGCTGTAAATTTTATATTTCAAACATCGGCCATGTCATGGGAACAAGAATTGAATATGATATGAGAGCAGAGATTTTTGATCATTTGCAAAAGCTTTCTTTTAGCTTTTATGATAATCAAAAGGTAGGTGCTTTAATGTCTAGAATCACTAATGACTTATTTGATATTACTGAATTAATGCACCATGGTCCAGAAAATATTATTCTATCTGTAATTAAGATTGTAGGTGCTATTGTAATTTTAGTATCTATCAATTATAAGCTAGCTATTGTCTCAATTGTAGTCCTTCCCTTTATGTTTGCATTTTCATATGTATTAAATAAGAAGATGAGAGGGGCCTTTAAGAATAACCGTGCAAAGATTGCCGAAATAAACGGTCAGATTGAAGATAATCTATCAGGAATTAGAGTGGTTAAATCTTTTGCCAATGAAGAAATTGAGAATAGGAAGTTTAAGGTTGGAAACCTAAATTTCCTTAATGCTAAGAAAAATAGTTATTTCTATATGGGAGTTTTCCAAGCAGGAGTTGGTACTTTTACAACAATTGTACAGGTTCTTGTAATTGTAACCGGAGTTTTCCTTATTGCTAATAATAGCGTAACTGCCACTGATTTAGTGACGTTCATGCTTTATATTAGTGTTCTTACAGAGCCTATTAATACACTTATTAATTTTACAGAGCAGTTCCAAAATGGTTATACAGGTTTTGAAAGATTCAGAGAAATCATGGATATTGTCCCTGATATTACTGATAAGAAGGGGGCTAAGCCGCTTGTAGTTAAAAAAGGCGAGATAGAGTTTAAGGATGTTTCATTTAAATATGAAGATGCCACAGAAGAGGTTTTATCAAAGGTGGATTTAACGGTGCCAGCAGGTGCTTATTATGCTCTAGTAGGTTCTTCTGGTGCAGGTAAAACAACCCTCTGCTCACTTATTCCTAGATTTTATGATGTAACTTCTGGATCTATTAAGATTGATGGCGAAGATGTAAGAGATGTAACGCTAAAGAGCCTTAGAAGTAATATTGGCATTGTCCAGCAGGATGTTTATCTCTTTTCAGGTACGATTTATGAAAATATTCTCTATGGCCGCCCAGATGCCACAAGAGAGGAGGTCATTGCAGCCGCTAAGAATGCCAACGCTCATGACTTTATTATGTCTATGCCAGATGGTTATGAAACAGACATCGGACAACGTGGTGTTAAGCTATCCGGTGGACAAAAGCAGAGATTATCAATTGCTAGAGTTTTCTTAAAGAACCCTGCAATTCTTATTTTTGATGAGGCAACATCAGCCCTTGATAATGAGTCAGAGAAGGTGGTTCAAGATAGCCTTGAAAGTTTGGCAACTAACAGAACAACTATTGTAATTGCACATAGACTCTCAACTATTAGAAATGCTCAGAAGATATTAGTTTTAACAGATAATGGTATTGAAGAAGAGGGCAGCCATAAGGAGCTTATGGAGAAAAATGGTATTTATCGTGGGCTTTATGATATGCAATTTAACTCAGTCGGAGGTACAAGCTCCGACTGAGTTAAACGCTCCGCGAGGATGCGCACGGATTCGGACAGGAATTTGTCTGCTGAAGCAGACCCGAATCCGGCGCGCAAGACTCGCGAGCGAGTCTTGACAAATTAAAAATTGTATTATTGATTAATAAGAACACAGTGGCACGTTGTGTCACTGCGTTCTTTAAAAAGGAACGAATATAATTTAATTTGGTAAAAGATATTTTTTTATTATTACTGATTTATGAAGGCTTCCTTTGCAAATTTTAAATCTGTTTGATTACTTTCTTTATATTCTTGGTTTTCTAGTGATTCGTTTCTAGCAATCATTGTATTGTAGATTTCATGACTTTGAGTTTTAGAAATGATTTCTGGGAATACCTCAGCCACACCATAGAATTCGTCCTCAGTACAAGTCTTTAGAAAATCTATAGTTTCATCAATGTTGTTAGTAAGAATGTTAGTGAAAATATTCCAGCATTCTTCAAGAGCATAATCATCATTAATATCTAATTTGTTTCTTCTCTCTATTGTTTCTTTTAGTTTTGTTATATTCATTTATTTTTCCTCCTTAAAATACTTGTTTGATTTGAATCAGGGAATATGGTTGATATTTTTTTGTCGTTTTTCATTACACCAACTCTGACTCCTTTGTAAACACCCCATACTATACCATTAGAATATGTTTTTATTATATTATATTTTATCCCATATTTTTCAAGTTCTTTTATCCCAGTTTCACCATGACCGCCGCTTTGTAATCTAAGTCTTGGATTTTTACCAAATGCTTTTCTGTATGTACCCTCATTTGAATGAATAACAGCATAATCATTTGCATAATTGTTAGCACCATTTGTCCGTATATATCGACCGCATTTTGTTGTACCCATATTTTTAATAATCTCCTTTCTTTTTTCTAGTAATCCAATCGTCATACTGTACAAATTTTGTATCGTTAGAATATTCTTGAAAAATGGAATCTGGCATTCTGCCATAGACAAGAACAATTTTAGGTTCTAACTCTTGTAGCATTGCGTCTAATCCAGATTTAAAATAGTATTTGTCTTGTGAAGTCCTAATGCACCCATATGTACCAATAGATACAATACTGTGTTTAGGAGCACCTAAAAAAGCAATTTTTTCAGGCAGTTCACATTTTGTGAAAGTTCTTTCATCACCCCAACGAATATTAGGGATGACATATATGCCTTTTGATTGAAAATAAGCACCAATAGCTCTATTAAAATAGGAATTTGCAATTTGTAAACACAGAGGCATATCTATATATAATGAACTATCAGGTGTGATAAATGCACTATAGTGAGACAATTCTTCATACATAGACTCTGGATTATAAATAAGTTCAGCAAAATGATAATCGTGTTCATATTCGCAAATGGCGGTATCGAATGTATTAGCATATTTTCTCTTGCTTAAAGGTGTAAGACTTTTGGGGATAATGATTTCTTGTGGGGGCTTGATTATTGGTATTTCTAATATGCCATCAAAGAATGCCCTTTCAACTAGCTCAGGATGAAAACCATCATCAATAATGTTGTATTTTCTCTTTGACATATTTTTCAACTCCTTTGTAATGAATTTTTATAATATAATTTTCTCATTTATTTTTTTGTAAAAAAGTTCTTTCTTTAGGCAAGTGATATTAATCAGATGATGTATTTGTATAAATAAAAGATGGTTTTACAAAGGTTTATATATGTTATACGAAAGATAAATACATTAACCTTTCGATAAAATATGTTATACTTATGTAGAAGGAGGTAGGATATATGAATTATGAAGAACATATAGGCGAAAATATAAAAAGTGTAAGATTAGCTCAAGGATTATCACAGCAAGCTGTGGCTGATTCATGTGGATTTTCAAATACAATCCTAAGTCAATATGAAAATGGGAAAAAGATACCTAATTTGGTTACAACTGCTAAGATAGCTAAAGCACTAAATGTAAGTATTGATCGATTGTATTATGGCGATGAGAATAATGCGTTTATTACAATGCAGTCAGATGATGGTAGAAAAATTGTGAATTCTATATACCTTTTATGGTCAAAAGGAGTTATTAATTATAATGAAAATTATAATTCTAGCTATGAGGCTATGATGTTGTCATCGTACGGAATTGATGACCAGATTAATAAAAACGGATTATATCTTGAAATAAAGAAACATCAAGAACCGATAAAAAGATTAATAAAACAATTAAATGAGTTTAAAGAAAGAAAAGATACTTATAAGACACCAGATAAATTTTTAGAAATGATACTCGATTCAGTTGCATCTGAAATTAATAAGGAAATTCAGAATTATAAAAATATGAGTAAAAAAGATAGATTTTTATACGGGAGATAACATGAAGAAATTTAGCTTATATGATAAGGACATAAGGGAAGATTTATTCATTTATTTAGAAGAACTATATGGGAAAATTAGAATCCTTGAAGAGGTAAATATAGGAGATTCTAGGGCAGATGCCATTGGAATTATTGATGGTGCCTTAATTGGTATTGAGATAAAAAGTGACGCAGACACCTACACTAGACTTAAAAGCCAGGTAAAGGATTACGATGCCTTTTTTGACTACAACTATTTGGTGGTAGGTTCTAGTCATGGGGCACATGCTATGGAGCATGTGCCGGATAATTGGGGAATAATAAGCGTTGAGTTAATAGATGGAAAGTTGGATTTTTACATACTTAGGGCTGCTAAATTAGGCACTGATATGTCAATTAAAAATAAGCTTAGTCTACTATGGAGACCTGAACTTGCTCATATACAGCAAATAAATAATATGCATAAATACGACTATAAAAGCAAGGCATGGGTTAGAGATAAGATAATAGAAACAGTATCTGAGGCTGTGTTAAATGATCTTATTAGCGAAGAATTGTTTGAAAGAGATTACGAGGCCATAAGGCAGCAGATTAATGATTTTAGAGAAGCTAAAGGCTTAAAGAAAAGAAGAAATCTAAAAAGAAGAGTACATAGAAAGAAAAAGAAGCTTTAAGGGAAGTGTACCGACCCCCAAAAGTTAGACCTAAAAATCTAACGATTGGGAGGTCGGTACAAAGTTAAAGCTTCTTTTTTGTTGGTCGGGTGGTATTCTTGGCTAGTTTAAAGGACTAAAACTTTACAAAAGTCTTAATTTAGGACGCTGAACTTTAACGGAGTAACTTGTCAGACAACTATTGATAATTTGTCTGTCTTGTTATAAAATGAATTTGCGATAAAGTGTATAAAAAACTAACTTTTTTGGGAATTATAAAGTTATCAGACAACGCTTTATTAATTGATAAGATATAGGATAGAAATTTTAACAATAAATTATTTAAGAGGGGTTATGGGGAAAAATTTAAAAGATAAATTTAAGGCAAATCTTAGGAGATTTTTTGCATCAAAGAAAGCAATTGCAATAACATGCACAGTAATAGTTGCCTTAGTTTGCGTTATTGTAACTTTTGTAATGCTTGCAGTTAAGGCAAAAACTAATAATGAGCAGGTTGCTGCTGATGAGATAACAGAAGTTATACAGATAGAATCTAGTTTTGAGGAAATCACTTTAGAAACAGTAGAAACAGAGGCAACAACACAGGAAGTTACAACAACTGAGACACCGATAGAAACGGAAGCTGTAGCAAGCGCAAGTGACTATATTCAAGTAACTAATAAGACAGGTTCGCCTAGTCTTGATTATGATACAACAGGTCCGGTTTTCCTATCATCTGATGAAGTAAGCGTAGTGGTGGGAAGCGATTTTAACCTAGATCAGTTAGTAAGTTATGGAGACTATTACGATGCTTGTCCTAATTTAAGCTATTCAGGCTATGTGGATACCAATACTCTTGGTAGCTATAGCATTGTGGCTAAATTAACAGACGCATCCGGCAATGAGACAACTAAGAATATGACTATTAATGTGGTGTCTTCAAAGCCTTCAGAAACAGATAATAGAACAAGAATTAACTATAGTGACTTTATGGCAACTTATGCTGCCGATAATGTGCATTTTGGCATAGATGTATCAAGATGGCAGGGCACTATTGATTTTAATGCCGTAAAAGCGGCAGGTGCAGAATTTGTAATCATAAGAATTGGAGGCTGGGATGGCTCCGAGCTTTATAGGGATTCTTGTTATGACTACAATATCAAGGCGGCAAAGGAAGCAGGCCTAAAGGTAGGAGTATATTTTCATTCAAATGATAACACGGTCTCTGGTATGACAACTCACTCTCAGCAGTTACTTTCCATGCTTGATGGGGTGGAGCTAGATTTTCCAGTGGCTTTTGACTGGGAGAGCTGGTCGAGATTTCAGAAGTACAACATGAGTTTTCAGACTCTAAACCAGCTTTTCTATACTTTCCACGACACATTAGCTGCCGGGGGTTATAGCACTATGTTGTACTCTAGTAAATACTACCTAGAAAATTTCTGGGATAACGTGTATAATTATCCGGTTTGGCTAGCAAATTACGTGACACACACTAGCTATGTAGGTAGTTATTCTATCTGGCAGGTTAATAACATTGGTCGAATCGATGGAGTTGGTGGAGACGTAGATTTAGATATTTATTATGGCTCTTTTAATTAGAGTCAAAGGAGTGTAGAAATGAGCAGTATTAAAGTAATGGATGTTAAAGCAGAAATTATAAGTGACAACGACAAAGAGGCTGCCGCTTTAAGAGAAGAAGTTAGAAAGAATAAGGTCTTTTTTGTAAACCTCATGGCCAGTCCAGGAGCAGGAAAGACTACAACTTTGGTTAGAACTATTAATTCACTTAAAAGTAAATACAGAATCGGTGTTATGGAAGCTGATGTAGATTCTTTAGTAGATGCCAAGACTATTGAAGAAACAGGGGCTAAGGTGGTGCAGCTGCACACTGGTGGCGCTTGTCATATGGATGTTGCCATGACTAAGTCTGGCCTTGATTTACTTGATTGTAAGGACCTTGATTTGGTCTTCCTTGAAAATGTAGGCAACTTGGTATGTCCTGCGGAATTTGACGTAGGGGCTAACAAAAGGGTAATGATTTTATCTGTGCCAGAAGGCGATGATAAGGCCCTAAAGTATCCATTGATGTTTGAAGTTAGCGACCTTTTATTAGTCAACAAGATTGACTGTCTTGAGGTATTTGATTTTAATTTTGATGCCTTAAAGGAAAATGTATCTAAGCTTAATAAGAATCTTGAGATAATTCCGGTATCTTCCCTTACAGGCGAAGGCTTTGATAAGTGGATTGATTGGTTAGACAAAGAAGTAGACAGTTTCTTAAAGGATGCAAGAAAGGACAGATAAATGAAGGTTGTTGAATTACATAAAAGTGTGACAGAGTCTAATGATAGGGACGCTAATGATTTAAGAAAAGAATTAAAGGAAAGAAAGGTTTGTCTTGTAAATTTAATGAGTAGCCCTGGGGCTGGCAAGACAACACTTCTAGCTAAGACAGTAACTGACCTTAAAGATCAGTTAAAGATAGGCGTAATTGAGGCTGACATTGCATCGGATGTGGATGCTATAAAGATTTCTAATCAGGGTGCTAAAAGCATTCAGGTGCATACAGATGGAATGTGTCATATGGACGCAGGCATGACAAAGCGAGGAGTAGACGAGCTTGGAGTTGATGAGCTTGATTTGGTCTTCCTTGAAAATGTTGGCAATTTAATCTGCCCTGCAGAATTTGACACAGGGGCACATAAAAACGTAATGATTTTATCTGTGCCAGAAGGTGATGATAAGCCTTTAAAGTATCCTTTGATGTTTGAGAGAGCCGACGCGCTTTTACTTACAAAGATGGACACAATTAAGTTTTTTAATTTCGATTTAGAAAAATGTATAGATCAGGTTAAAAAACTAAATCCTAACATTAACATTTTCCCAGTATCTGCTAAGACTGGCGACGGTATGGATAAGTGGGAAGCGTATCTAAAATCAACTATCTTTTAGAGAAAGGAACGAATATGCAGATCGAAAATAAAGAAAATCTTTCGCAAAGAACAGCTAGCTGCCTAAAGACAATGATAGTAGACAAGAATAAGTATAAGCCTGGTGAAAAGTTGCCTAATGAAAATGTATTAGCTGACGAGTTGAAGGTTTCTAGAACTACATTAAGAGAAGCAATAAGAATTCTTGTATCAGAAGGTTTATTGACAGTTTACAGAGGACGAGGCACATATGTTTCTGATGTCCTTAATCAGTACGTAGAGGGTGGCACAATCCATATGGAAGATGCCCTTGCTATGAAGGTGACATTAAGAGATTTATATGAAGCAAGACTAATAATAGAGCCAGAGGCAGCAGCCCTTGCAGCAAAGAGAGCAACAGATGAAGAGATTCAAGAGATTCTTAGATTGGGAGATATTTGTCAAAAACAAATTAAGAAGAATCCTAAATCAAAGAAAAGAATTGAGTCAGAGACAAATTTTCATGGAGCTATTATGAAGGCTTCACACAACGACTTTTTAACACAGTTTATACCTGTGCTTACAGAAACTATTGAGAAGACATTTGCATTAGAAGAAAATCTAGATATGATTGCACAGGATGCTTATAATGACCACATTGTAATCATGAAGTTCTTAGAAAGAAGAGATTCAGACGGACTTAAAAGTGCAAGCATAATGCATCTTAGACATGCCTTATGGAATGAGAATTTAACAGATAGTATTTAGAGTTAAATAGATATTAAAAACGACAATTAAAACAAAACAGAGAATTAAAAGATAAGAAGCTAGGAGATTAACTTTTTCGTTAATTTCCTAGTTTTTTAATTAATGTTTCTAGTTTTATTGAATAAAAACTATCGACTTGATATAATAATTATAATTGTAATTACGTGAAAATTTGAAAGGGGTAACCGTATGTTTAGTCAATTATTTGGTAAGTATTTGATTGAGACTGACGTTATTTCAGAAGAAGAATTAGATGAAATAATAAAAAGCCTAAGAGACACAAGAACTAAGATTGGATTCTTAGCTGTAGCTAAGGGAATGCTAACAGAGACAGAAGCAAGTGAAATCAATAGACTGCAGGCCTTAGAGGATGCTAGGTTTGGCGATATTGCTGTAAGCAAGGGATTCCTTTCTCAGCAACAACTAGATGAGCTTTTAAAGGACCAAAACGATGAGTATGTAAAATTTATACAGGTTTTAAGCGAAGAAAAAAATATATCTATGCCGGAAATTAATGGCTTTGTAGAAGATTTTAAAAAGCAAAAAGGCTTTGATGATAATGAGATAGAGGCCCTTAAGGCCAATGATGTAGACGCTATTGTGCCTATATTTGCCTTTGCCTCAAAAGCACATATAACAGATTTAGTTGCCCTTGTGCTTAGAAACTTGACTAGATTTGTATCTACAGATTATTACATTGAGAAGATTCAGAAAGTAAAGGAGATGGACTACAATGCCTTTACTTGTATGGAGTTAAAGGGCGATGCAAATATACATCTAGGTTTTTTAGCAGATGATGACGTAACTGGTCTTACCCTTATTGCCAATAGATTTGCAAGAGAGGAATATCCTGATTTAGATGAAGAAGTTTTTGATTCCGTAGGTGAATTTCTTAATTGTATAGCTGGACTTTTTGCAACAAATGCATCACATAAGGGAGTTAAACTAGAGATTTTACCACAGTTTACCTATGAAAATCAGACTGCCATTGCAGATGCCTATGTCCTGCCAATTTACATAGAGGGCAGAGAAGTATTTTTCTATGTAACCCTTGATGAGGAGGCAATGGTAGGTAAAAATCCTATGGATGTTAGTGGCGAATTAGTAGAAGGTAGCGTAGAAACAGCAGATAGTAAGGGCAGAATTGTTATTGTTGATGACTCTGGCCTTTCAAGAAATGTCCTAAGAAAGATTTTAGAGGACAACAATTTTACAGTTGTATGTGAGGCATCAGATGGCGTGGAGGCAGTGGAGGCATACCTAGACTATAAGCCAGATATCATTACCCTTGATATCACTATGCCACATCTAAACGGTAATGAAGCTCTAAAGCAGATTATTAAGGCTGATCCTGATGCAAATGTAATTATGATCACTGCTGCAGGACAGGAAAATAAGATTATTGATGCTTTAAAGGCAGGCGCTAAGCGCTTTATTACAAAGCCATTTTCAGAAAGTGACATTTTAAAGAATGTCAATGAAGTACTTGGCCTCTAGAAAAAAACATTATATTTTTGAAAAAATGTGTTGACTTTAGAATATACATGAGTTATTATAGTTGTCAGACAACCACTAAGAGTTGTTATACAACCTAAGAAACAAGCGCAAAACTCTACCGTTATGAGGAAGGAAGATGCTTTGAGTTTGGATAGGAATAAACACATTTTATGGAGGTATAGAAAAATGGCAGAAGCAAGAATTTTCTATGAGTCAGATTGTAACGTAAGCTTACTTGAGGGTAAGACAATTGCAATCATTGGTTATGGTAGTCAGGGCCATGCACACGCTCTTAATTTAAAGGAATCAGGCTGTAATGTTATTATTGGTCTTTACGAAGGTTCTAAGTCTTGGAAGAGAGCAGAAGAGCAGGGCTTTACAGTATATACAGCAGCAGAAGCTGCTAAGAAGGCAGATATTATCATGATTCTTATCAACGATGAGAAGCAGGCTAAGTTATACAAGGAAGATATTGAACCAAACTTAGAGCCTGGTAACATGCTTATGTTTGCTCATGGTTTCAATGTTCATTTCGGTTTAATCAAGGCTCCAGAGGGTGTTGATGTTACAATGATTGCACCTAAGGCACCTGGTCATACAGTACGTTCTGAATATCAGGCTGGCAAGGGTACACCTTGTTTAGTAGCTGTTGAGCAGGATGGTACAGGTAAGGCTCTTGATATGGCACTTGCATATGGCGCAGGTATCGGTGGAGCTAGAGCTGGTATCCTTGAGACAACATTTAGAACAGAGACAGAAACTGACCTCTTTGGTGAGCAGGCTGTTCTTTGTGGTGGTGTTTGTGCATTAATGCAGGCTGGTTTCGAAACATTAGTAGAAGCTGGTTATGATCCACGTAACGCATACTTCGAATGTGTACACGAAATGAAGTTAATCGTAGACCTTATTTATCAGTCAGGTTTCGCTGGTATGAGATACTCTATTTCTAATACAGCTGAATATGGCGATTACATTACAGGTCCTAAGATTATTACAGAGGATACAAAGAAAGCAATGAAGAAGGTTTTAGCAGATATTCAGGATGGTACATTTGCTAAGGAATTCTTACTAGATATGTCAGAAGCTGGTGGACAGGTTCACTTCAAGGCTATGAGAAAGCTTGCAGCTGAACATCCAGCAGAGAAGGTAGGCGCAGACATTAGAAAGCTTTACAGCTGGAATAATGAAAGCGATAAATTAATTAACAACTAATTTTCGATATAAGTAAATGTGTTTTGAGGGAGAAGCGATAATCGTAAGGTTATCGCTTTTCTCTCGTTTTGCATTGTTTAAGAGATTAAGGTATTTAATAGCTCGTTTACTTCCTCCATTTGCATAGGTTTTGCAAGGAAGCCATCAAAGCCCATATTACTGTAATTTGCCTTGTCTTCAACATTAGTATTGGCAGTCATAATAACTACTGGTGTTTGATTATTTGGACAAGTTGTCAGACCTCTTAGTCTCTTTAATAGACCTGGACCTGAAAGCTTTGGCATTAAGTCATCTAAAAAGATCAGGTCATATTTATTCTTTTGCAAATCTTTTAAAGCCTCTAAGCTATCATTAAAACTAAAGATACTAGCCCCTGTTAGTTCAAAGAAGGCAGTGGCAACCTTTATATTAATATCGTTATCATCTACAATTAATAATTTCATACCCTTTAAATTAGGAGTAGTTTTTAACTTCTTATCTTCTTCGGCATCAAAGTTTTCACGTAAGACTTTCCTATATTCTCTAATAGTAAGGTCATCTGCTACAAATTGATCAACCTTAATTGTAATAATAGTTCCATCACCGTAGCTAGAACGAACGGAAATTTCACCATCCATGTTATCAAGAAGACGTTTTGTAATGGATAGACCAAGGCCTGTACCTTCGATGTTTCTTGTGTTCTCCATATCCACACGTTTAAAGGATTCAAAGAGGTAAGGTAAATCCTCCTCTTTAATACCAATACCTGTATCTGAAACTACAAAGGTAAATTTAATATCTGTGCTAGATTTTATACCAAAGGCTGAAAAACGTACCTCACCTGTCTTTGTAAACTTAATGGCATTACTTAGGATATTGCTTAAAATCTGTCTTAAATGACTTTCATCACCAATAAGTAAATCTGGCAAATCCTCATCAATATCAAAGATAAAATCTAGATTTTTCATTTGAGCCTTCAGGCCGTAGGTAAATTTTAATTCGTCTAGTAATTCTGTTAAATGATATTCTGTTTCTACGATTTCAAGCTTACCAGCCTCAATCTTTGAAATGTCTAATACGTCGTTGATGATGTGTAGCAAGCTGTTTCCTGCAACCTTCATATCATTGGCATAAGAGCTAACATTTTCTTCCTTAGTACTATTAATAATGATCTCATTAATACCAAGCATGGCATTCATTGGAGTCCTGATTTCATGGGACATGTTAGCTAGGAAACTTGACTTTGCTCTGTTGGCATTTTGTGCTGTTTCGTTGGCCTCCTTTAATTCATTCATGGTTTTAGACAGGGAGTTATAGTCTCTAGTTTCAAGTGAAAGATAGAGTATAAACAAACCAAAGGAAGAGAAAAGTCCTATGATTTTTAGCTGACCATGAAGTAGGGGCTGTGCAATAGCACCCAAAAGGGACATGATAAAGGTTATAATAAAGGCAACTCGTTCTCTGTTATACATTTTCTTAAAGCCTCTAACATAAACGTACATGGAATAGATTGAGAAGTACATTGCTGGTAAATAACCGATTATGATGTAGAATTCTTGATTTACGAAAGTATTAGTGGCGCTGTCATAGTAATCTAGAAGGTAAGTAAAAGGATTACTTATAATTAAAGCTAGTGATACAATTAAAACTAGGATATTAAATCTAATAATGATTTTTGAGGTATTACTAAGGGTGTAGTACTCCATATAGCGGGAGAAGTTGTACATTGTAGTTACAGCAAAGAAAAACTGTATAGAGTCTACGAAGGCTTTAAGCAGGTCAAAGGAACTGTCAAGCTCAAGTATATAAGGCAGACTTACCTCAGATAGCACTAAAAGTAAGCAGCTTATAGCTGTAGCCTTGAAGGCTTTGGCAGTTTTAACATGCCTTAAAGATTGGTTCCAGGAAAATATTATAATAATGGAATCAAAGATTATGGCTACCATTTCGTATGAAATTCTTGGATATCTTAGAATGAAATCCATAGTAATTCCTCCTGTACATCGTCATACAAACTTAGTAATTGCTTATGCTTATCCCTAATTAGGGCAACGTTTGTGTTTATATTTTCTCCAGCAAGAATGGCCCTGCTAGCGTATTCCATCTCCATGGCGGCATCTGATAATTTAAAGGCGCCAATGGTTTTTGAATTAGATTTAAGGGAATGGGTTAAAATGTTATAAGAATCCCAATCTTGTTTATCATAGGCCTGACAAAGCTCAGTTCGCTTAGTTGGCTTAATCTTTATAAATTCATCTATTAAGGCACGGTACAAATCTTTGTCGTTTCTACAGTAGTTAAGACCGGCTTTCCAATCTACGCAAGTTTCACCATTATCACAAGAATTATTTGTCTCACTAGTATTGATGCTTTCTGTCTTTATTGGCTGGCTAGTAGTTGCTGTATTAATAGTTTTGTTTTGAATGGCCTTACTTGAGCTAGCGCTATCAATTAGGTCGCGTGGCAAGTAAGTAAGCAATATTCCCTTTAAACTAGAGGCATCTACAGGTTTGCTTAAATAGTCATTAAAACCGATGGAGATATATTTTTCCTTAGATCCAGAAAGGGCATCGGCTGTAAGAACAATAATCGGAGTTGCGTAGTTTATATTCTTTTTGTTAGCACGAACCTTTTTAAGAATCTGGGTTCCATCAATTATAGGCATAAAGGAATCAAGTAAAACCAAATCAAATTTCTCTCTTTCTAGAATATCAAGTCCCTCAGGACCACCTCCGGCAGTAGTAATCTGGGCATAGGTAGATTTTAAAAAGCCGCAGGCAACCTTTAGGTTCATCTCATTGTCATCTACAATAAGAATCTTTGCCTTAGAGGCTGTAAAGCTGTCCTTAATCTTATCAAGATTAGTAATCTTTTGCTCATTTAGATATTCTTTAATAGTCATCAGAGAAGTGATAGGCTGGAGGATTTCCATGTAAAATGTAGTACCAAGGCCATAATTTGAACGAACGCTAATGCTTCCGCCCATCATATCTATAGATTGCTTAACGATGGATAGACCAAGTCCCGTACCTTCTACATTTTTATTCTTCTTTAAATCCACACGTCTATAGCTTTCAAAAAGGTGGGTTAAATCTTCTTTCTTAATACCAATACCTGTATCGAAAATCTGCATTTTAAGCATAAGTAAATCGTCTTGTAAAGTTCCCCTAAGGGTAAATACAATAGCTCCGCTAGAGGTATATTTTACTGAATTACTAAGGACATTAATTAGAACCTGCCTAATTTTTGCAGCATCACCAATTAGCTGATTTGGCAAGCTATCATCAATATCCATCATAAAAGGAATTCCCTTATCCTTAGCTCTTGTGCCTATTATTACATCTATATCCTTTATGATTTCTCCAAGATAGTAGGGGCGGTTGTGAATCTCAATAGTACCCGCTTCAATCTTAGATATATCTAAAACCTCATTAACAATAGATAACAAGGCATTTCCTGCAGATTTAATGTGCTGTGCATTTTCAAGGGTAGCCACATCAAGGGACTCATCAATTATTAAATCGTTAAGGCCAAGAAAGGCATTAAGTGGGGTTCTTATTTCATGTGACATGTTAGCAAGGAAGGTACTCTTAGCTTTGTTTGCTAGGTCTGCCTCTTCTCTAGCAATCAGCAAATCTGCATTGGCTTTTAAAAGGTCTATGTAATCCTCAGTTTCAACTGTCATATATAGAATGAATAGGCCAACAGATACTAAGAGGCCTGTGATTGTGATTTCATCGTTAATTAAAGGCTGAACAATCATGCCAATAATGATAGTGCTAATAGTTAAGGCAAAGGTCATACGAATTCTTTTCTGGATTAGCTTATAGTTTCTAGCAAAGACAAAGACGCTAAAAGAATAGGCATATACAGCAAATAAAATACCCACGGGATAGAATAGTGGTCCGTGAACATATTCGTGTACATCGTAGTGATAAAGGGAAATAATGCCCGTAAATAGGTTAATAATAAGCAGAATTATATATATAATAAAGACTATTATGTTGAATTTCCAAATGGCTTTTTTTTCGAAGTTTCCAAAGGAGAGCTCAAAGTATGAGGCAAGACCGAAAGCTAAGGTAATAATTAATACATAGACTAAGAGATTGAAAATGTTTATAAGATAGAAATTAAGAATATTTTCCGGTAAATCCTCGAGCCAAGAAGCGGAAGTTTCAATAATTGTCAAAAGAGTACCACAATAAAGAAGGGCCTGAAAGGCTCTTCCTAATTTATTGACTCTTTTTACCTGAAGATTAGAGAAAAATATTAATATTATGTCAAATACTACTGCAGAAGCTTGAATATGAGCCTCTTCGTGTCTTAATAAAAATTCCAACATAAGTTATGTCTCCAAAATCTATTCAATTACCATACAAACTAAAGTTATTATATCACAGTTGTCTGTTAATTTAAATAATTGTTGGACTTTCTTAAACAAAAAATTCAATCTTATAGGCTAGATTTATTATTTAATAAAGTGTATAATAAAGCAATTTATAAGACAAAGATTTGTAAATAGCTATTATTAGAAGATATAGAAAGATATAACGAGGAAGTATATGAAGATATTTGAAACACATGCTCACTTTGATGATGAGTGTTATGATGAGGACAGAGAAATTCTTATTGATGAAATGATTGGTGAGAATGGTATAATAGAATCAATTGTAAATGTTGGGGCTAGTTTTAAGGGTTGTAAGGACTCTGTAGAATTAGCTAAGAAGTATGATCAGATTTATGCAGCCATTGGCTTGCATCCTGAAGATATAGAAAGTCTTGATGATGAGGTTATTGAATGGCTTACAAATCAAGTAAAGACTAATGAGAAGGTAGTGGCAATTGGAGAAATTGGACTTGATTATCACTATGATGAACCAGATAGAGAGCTTCAAAAGGAAGCCTTTAAAAGACAGCTTATTTTGGCCTCAGACCTTAATAAGCCAATAATTATTCACTCAAGAGATGCATGTAAGGATACACTAGACATTTTAAGAGATACATTAGATACAAGCGGTGAGCATGTTTATAAAAATGGCGGAATAATTCATTGTTATTCTTATTCAAAGGAAGCAGCCCTAGATTTCCTAGATCTTGGTTTTCACATTGGAGTAGGAGGAGTTGTAACCTTTAAGAATGCTAAGAAATTAAAGGAGGCCGTAAAGGTCATCCCTCTTGATAGATTAGTTCTTGAAACAGATAGTCCATATATGGCACCGGAACCTCACAGAGGTAGCAGAAACGACAGTAGAAATATTCAGTATGTAGCTGAAAAAATTGCTGAATTAAAGGAAGTATCAGCACAGGAAATTATAGATATAACAAACCAGAATGCAAAAAAACTCTTTTGGAGGAACTAATGGACAAATCAAAACTACATAAACTTATTGATGTGGCAGCAGCAAGACAAGAAGCTGATTTGGTAATTAAGAACGGCAAGATTATTGATGTCTATCAGGGCAAGATAATTGAAGGCGATATTGCAATTTCCGATGATTATATAGCTGGTATTGGAAATTATAAGGGTAAGGAAGAGATTGATGTAGAGGGAGCTTATGTATCTCCCGGTTTTATTGATGGTCATATTCATATTGAGTCTTCCTATATGACACCGGAGGAATTTTCAAGACTAGTTGTACCTCATGGAACTACAACAGTTATAACAGATCCCCATGAGATTACTAACGTGTGTGGAATTGATGGCCTTGATTACATGATTGAGGCAGCAGCAAGCACAGCCCTTGATATTAGAGTGATGGTGCCAAGCTGTGTACCAAGCACACCCTTTGAGAATTCCGGGGCGGTTGTAAGTGCAAAGGATATTGAAAATATTTTCAAAACAAGGAAAGTTCATGGCCTAGCTGAGTTTATGAACAGCGTAGGCGTTATTAATAATGATGAGGAGTGTGTGGCAAAGTTAGCTGCAACCATTGAATCTGGCAGGGTTATTGATGGCCATGCCCCAGATGTTGCTGGAAATGAGCTTAATGCCTATATTGCAGCGGGCATCTCAACAGATCACGAGTGCAGCATAATAGAGGACATGGAGAATAAGCTTTCTCGTGGTATGTATATTTTGCTTCGCCATGGCTCAGCTTGTCATGATTTAGAAAATCTACTTCCAGGGGTCAATGAAGAAAATTATAAGAGATGTCTTCTTTGCTCAGATGATAGACAGATTCATACAATCTTTGAAGAGGGCCATGTTGATGACTTAGTTAGAAGATGTATTAAGGCAGGAATTAAGCCAATTCATGCTATTAGAATGGCAACACTTAATGCAGCTGAGTGTTATGGTATTAAGGAAATTGGTGGAATTGCGCCGGGAAAGAAGGCTAATCTTGCAGTCTTTAATAATCTTGAGGACTTAAAGGCAGTAATGACTTTTATTGACGGTAAGCTTTGCGCTAAAGAGGGCAAATACTTACTTCCAGTTAAAAGAGTAGATGTTACAAAGGTATCTTCTTCAGTTAATGTTAAAGATTTTAGTGAGGCTAAACTTAAATTAGAGTTAAAGTCTAATAGGGTTAAGACTATGAATATCTGCCCAGATGGGGTTTTAACTAAGGCTGGAGTTGAAGAGATTGAATTAGATGATAAGGGCGATTTTGTCTATAATAAGGATAAGGATATTGTAAAGATAGCAGTAGTTGAGAGGCATCATGGTACAGGAAATGTTAGCGTTGCATTTTTAAAGGAATTTGGAATTAAAGAGGGTGCAATTGCCCTATCTGTGGCTCACGATTCCCACAACATTATTGCTGTAGGCACTTCAAATACTCAAATTGCTATGGCAGTTAATGAGGTTATAAAGATGACGGGTGGTATAGCTATTGTTCACAAGGATGAAGTAAAACATGCTATTCCGCTTACAGTGGCAGGAATTATGAGTACTGAAAATGCAGAGACTTTTAATGAGAAGTTAGCTGCCGCTCATAAATTTGCCCATGAGGTTTTAAAGGTGGATAAGGACAAGGACCCATTTATGGTGCTTTGCTTTATGGCACTTCCAGTAATCCCAGAACTTAAGATTACTGATATGGGACTTTTTGATGTAAATGAATTTAGATTTACAAGCCTTGAGGCCTAGAAGATTAGAAGTTTAGAAAGCTAGAGCTTAGAAATTCAACTCAGTCGGAGTACAAGCTCCGACTGAGTTAAACGCTCCGCGAGGATGCGCACGGATTCGGACAGGAATTTGTCTGCTGAAGCAGACCCGAATCCGGCGCGCAAGACTCGCGAGCGAGTCTTGACTTTGCTATAAAAATTAATATAAAAAATAAGCCAGTAGAAATTAATCTACTGGCTTTTCTTTATACGTCAATATTCAAACCTTAATTAGCTAAAGTTAGTGATTAAAGAAGCAATTCTAAGTGCGAATAATACGAATACAACCCACATAACAGGGCTAACGTCCTTAGCCTTCTTTGTGCAAACCTTTACGATTACCCAAGAAACAACGGCAAACATAATACCGTTTGAGATTGAGTATGTTAAAGGCATGATAAGAACTGCAAGGTAAGCACCGATTGCATCAGCTGCATCAGCTTCAAAATCAATCTTAGTGATTGATGTAAGCATAAGCATACCAACATAGATAAGTGCTGGAGATGTAGCAAATGAAGGGATAGCAAGGAATACAGGGCTAAATAATAAAGCTACGATGAATAATAAACCTGAAACGCAAGCTGTAAGACCTGTCTTACCACCTTCAGCAACACCAGCAGAAGATTCTACGAAAGATGTAACTGTAGATGTACCAAGAGCAGCACCAAGTACTGTACCAATAGCATCAGCCATAAATACTCTACCAACTCTTGGAAGTGTACCATCTTCCTTAAGTAACTTAGCCTTATCTGCAACACCTACTACAGTACCAACTGTATCGAAAAGATCTACAAATAAGAAACTGAATAAAATAGCGATGAACTGAATGATATGTTCTCCAGCCCAAGCGAAGTTGAAGTGGAAAGCTGTTTCCTTAAGACCGCTAAAGCTTGAAACGCTAATAACGCCGCTAGGAATAAGTGAGTAAACACCATTTTCAACATCAACTACATACCAACCAATCTTCTCAGCAATAATACCAAGAATCCAAGTTGTAATTATACCAATAAGTACAGAACCCTTAACGTGGTAGTGACTTAAAATAACAATAATAAGTAAACCAACAAGACATAATACAACGTCTGGTCTTGAGAAATCACCAAGATCTACAAGTGTTGAATCACTAGCGATAGTAACGTTAGCACCCTTAAGACCGATGAAAGCGATAAATAAACCGATACCAGCAGTAATACCATACTTAACGTTCTGTGGAATACCGTTGATAATCTGTTCTCTAACCTTGAAGATAGAGATTACGATGAAGATTAAACCTTCAACGAAAACTGCTGTTAATGCAACTGTGAAAGCATTAGCTCCCATATCTGATAATTCTGTTAAACATACTGTGTAAGCAAAATAAGCATTAAGACCTAAACCAGCAGAAAGTACGATTGGGTAATTAGCCCAAAGACCCATAACAAAAGTAGCAACAGCGGATGCTAAACAAGTAGCAATGAATACACCGTCCTGATTCATTACTGTACCTAAGATGTTAGGATTTACAGCTAGGATGTAAGCCATGGCAAGGAATGTTGTAATACCGGCAATTACTTCGGTTTTAACATTAGTGCCGTGTTCTTTGAGTTTAAATGTTTTTTCAAGCATTTTGTTCTCTCTCTTTCTTTTTTTATAAATGTATTTTGCGCGATATTTACTAATAAACATAAAAATATTTAAAGTAAATAAACGAACATCTAAATTATAACAAAAAGTCTTAGAATAATAAATATAAAAATTTATTTTTTGTTAAATGTTAATTATCTAAAGTGACTATACTTATAATATTGATAATAACTTCATGAAATGGTATAATTTTTACAGATGTTAAAATGTATATGAGTTTGTGAATGCAAAATTGAAAATTTGTAATTGGGGGATTTAATATGACTAATGATGAACTAAAAGATTATGTAATTGATAATATAGATTTAGCCATAGAAAATGCGTATATAGAGCCTTTTTATCAGCCAGTTATAAGGACTATAACTGGTAAGTTATGTGGTCTTGAAGCTCTTGCCAGGTGGATTGATCCAGAGTATGGAATGATTTCGCCGGCTATTTTTGTGCCTGCACTTGAGTCTGTAGGACAAATCTATAAGTTAGATTTATATATTATGGAACGTGTATGTAAGGATTTTGTAGCGCGAAAGGAAAAGGCGGGTTATGTAGTTCCTTTTTCATTGAATCTATCCCGTCAAGATTTCGATAAGTGTGATATAGCTGAAATAATTGAGAAAAATGTAAAAAAGTATAATGTGCCAAGAAACATTTTAAATATAGAAATTACAGAAAGTTGTATTGGCAAAGATCCAGAGTTTATGAAGAAAGAAATAGATAAACTACATAATTTAGGTTATAGTATATGGATGGATGATTTTGGTAGTGAATATTCTTCTTTTAATGTCTTAAAGGATTTTGATGTAGATGAATTAAAGATAGATATGAAGTTTATTTCTAGTGATGAAATAAAGGCTAAAAAGATAGTTATGTCTATTGTAGATATGGCTAAGAAAATAGGAATTAAGACTCTAGCTGAAGGCGTTGAAACAAATGCTCAATATGAGTTTTTAAGAAATATAGGTTGTGAAAAGATTCAAGGATATTTTTTTGGAAAACCAATGAGTCTAGAAGATATAACAGATTTTTTGGATAATTATAGTAATGGAGTAGAGTTACCTTATGAGAGCCATTATTATGACAAAATAGGCTCTGTAAATATTTTAAGTCCGGCTACCTTTATGGGCTATAATGCAAAAGAATTAGATGAACTAGGTTTTAACACGCAGATTCCAATAACTATAGCGGAATTGAAAAATAATAAGCTTGAATTCATTTTCTATAATCAAAGCTTTGAAACACAGTTAAAAAGCTTTGATATTAATAGTGTGGAAATCTTAAAATTAATAGTTAATAATAAAGAAAATAGTCATTATGGAAAAATAATGGATATATTTAAACTTGCAGATCAGCTAGAGGAAAATTATGCAAGTGGTAATTTTATAATTGATGATAAGTTATTTATTGCAAGAGTTTATAAGCTTGATACCTGTAATGAGAAAACAGCTTATGTATGTGCTATAGTAAGTATGGTAAATGACCAGGAATATCTTAATAAGATAACTAAGGAAAAATATATTAAGGCCTTATTTAATAAGTATGATAGAGTAGATGTATTTGACTTGACTGAATTAATTGATACAGAAATTTATGTTAACGACCAAAATATTCATAATTACGATGGCGCAGATATTCGTAGTAATATGGAAAAATATGCTGCTGACCGCATTTACTATGAAGACGTGGATAGGTATATGAAATTTTTTGATATGGCTACTTTAAGAAAGAGAATTCAAAACTCTAAAGAACGTATTTTAACTATTTATATAAGAGTTAAAGATGGCAATGATTATGTATGGAAGGTTTTAGAATGTAATTATATAGGAAATAATAAGGTGATCGGAACTACAAGAAATGCTAGTGATTCAGAATTAAAATATGCGCCTTATTTAGTAAAGGAGGTAAATGTAACTAATATTAATTCTTATGAGGCTTCTTTTAGTCAAGTTAATCCTAATGTAATCTGTTATTGGAAGAATTTAGAGTTAAGATATACAGATGCAACTAAGGGGTATATTAATTTTTATGGCATTGAAAGTCTGAAAGATATTTTGAATAAAACCGACACGGAATTAAATTGGGTAGAGGATTCGATTGTTGCAGATAAAGAAAAAGAGGTTTTGAAAACAGGCATAAAAACAAGTCTTGTTGAGACTGTAAACGTAAAAAATGAAACAAAGGTTCTTGCAATTGACCTGTCGCCAATTTATGATAATGGAAAAATTATAGGCTTAATGGGCTATATAACAGATGTTTATGATCAGGTTAAATTAGGGGAAAGCACTCTTTTTATAGATGATTATTCTGGCACTTTAAATACTAAGGGATTAATGTCCGAGGTTAATAAATTTTCAGACGAATTCTTACTAAATAATAAGAAGTATGCAGTTCTAATTGTTGATATTAAAGACTTTAAGTACGCTGTAAAAAATTATGGTAAGTTTTTTGCTAAGGATATTCTAAATGTAATTGGTAAGAAATTAGTAGATATTGTTGGCGTAAAGGGAGTCGTAGGAAGAATAGAAACAGACCACTTTATGATTTTAACTAGATATAAAGTGGAAAGTGAATTAGAAGAACTTAAAGAAAAATTATTGTTAGAAATTAACAAAATTAATAAGATTTCTAATAAATCATTTACAATTGATGCGTATATAGAATATACTACTTGCTTGGAAGACGATACGACAGAAAAATTAATTGGTCGTACAATGAATAGAATAGCTCAGATAAAGAGCAAAAATAGGAATGGTGAATAATATGAGAAATGCTGTTATAGCACAATCAGGTGGCCCTACAGTGGCAATTAATGCTAGCTTAGCTGGTGTTTTAGATTATAATGTGGAAAATGCTACATTTTCAAAGATTTATGGCTCTCTTAACGGAATTACTGGAATTCTAGAGGACAGATTTATTGATTTATCTGAAAAAATGGCCGGATGTGATAACTTTATTGAAAAGTTAAAGCTTACACCTGCTATGTACCTTGGTTCATGTAGATACAAGATGCCTCTACCAGAGGATAAGCCAGAAGTTTATGAGAAGATTTTTGCTTTCTTTAAGGAACATGAAATCGATGCTTTTTTCTATATTGGTGGAAATGACTCAATGGATACAGTAGATAGATTATCAAAGTATGCTAAGTCAATTAATAGTGATGTGAGAGTTATTGGTATTCCAAAGACTATTGATAACGATTTGGTTCATATTGATCATACACCAGGTTTTGGTTCCGCTGCGAAATATGTTGCAACTTCAATTCTTGAAATGGCACATGACACATATATTTATAAGCTTAAGTCAGTTACAATTGTTGAAATCATGGGACGTGATGCCGGTTGGTTAACTGCTGCTTCAGTACTTGCAAGAAATTCTTATAGCAAGGCACCACATCTTATCTATTTACCAGAAGTAGCTTTTGATGCTAAGGAATGCGTTGAAGATGTAAAGGCTTTACTTGAAAAGCAGGATGATGTAATTATTGCAATATCAGAAGGTATTAGAGATAAGGAAGGTAATTATTTCTCAGCTTCTGAAAGTAAGTTAGATAAATTTGGACATGTACAGCTAAGTGGTGCAGGTAAGGCATTAGAGCACTTAATCGCTAACGAAGTGGGTTGCAAGGTTCGTTCTGTTGAATTAAACATTTTACAAAGAGCAGCCTCTCATCTTGCTTCTCTTACTGATTTAGAAGAATCAGTTATGTTAGGTAAGACAGCAGCAGATCTGGCAACTAAAGGTGAAACAGGTCTTATGGCTACTATCACAAGAACTTCTAATGATCCTTATAAGACAGTTTATGGTGGACATCCAGTTTGTGAAATTGCTAATGGAGTTAAGGGTGTTCCAAGAGAATGGATTAATGAGAGAGGTAATGACCTTACAGAAGATATGGTTACTTATCTTAAGCCTCTTATTAAGGGTGAGCCAAAGCTTAGCTTTAAGGATGGTATGCCAGAGTATCTTGATGTTACACATTTAATTGAGCAGTAGGAAAATGTTTTGCCTCATGAATATGAGTAACTAAAGTGGTAAATTTTCTAAGAAATTAATTAAACAAAAAGCTAGATTGCGTCTAATTGAGAACTATTATCAATTGGACGCAATTTTTTATGGTTTTATTATTTTCTAAGACTTTAAAAATATTAAAAACTGGCTTATAATTAATTAGACGTTAATATAAAACTAGGAGGATAATAGGTTATGGGAATGCCAGATCAGACTATAGAGTTTAGATATGACACACAGTTATTATTAGATCAGTACGTAGAGGATGGAGTAGATCCAGACGATTTAGCTGATGATTTAACAGATGAAATTAGAGAATATGTTTTAGAGAATATTAAGGGCGATTCAATGGTAATCGCTGGTGATTCAGGTGAAGATGAGTTTGGCGAGAAGGCTACAGTTAAGCTTCACTATCACACTAACGAACCATGGGATGTTCTTGCATATTGCAGAACTCACGGTGAAATTTATGACATCGTTGTAGAAGACATGGACAGACAGTCAAGAGATTTAAAGGGCTAATATAAATATAGTAGCCTTAAAGGCTTTCTAGCTTTGATGTTTCAAGGCTTTCGTATCAAAACTTTAATGCCGGAAAGAGCCAATCTTGCAGCTGTTGTTTATGAGTTTTTAACTTAGGAGGTATTATTATGTTAAAGGTTTATGGTAGCGAAATGTGCCCAGATTGCATTAACTGCAAGAGAAATTTTGATGACAATGGTATCGAATATACATATATCGACATCAATAAGAATTTAAAGGACTTAAAGGATTTCTTAAAGATGAGAGACGAGAATCCGATTTTTGATAGACTTAAGGCTATTGGAGACATTGGAATTCCAGCAATCGTTATGGAAGACGACACAGTTTTCACTGACTGGGAAGGCTTCTTATCAGAGAGAAATTTACCTATTACTTATGAAAATGTAGGCAAAGCCTGCAGTATTGATGGCAAGGGATGCTAATTGTAAAGATTTTAGCTTAGATAAGATTCTAATAGAAAATGTAAGATAATTATAGGGGCCTTCGGGCCCTTATTTTTATGCTTTAAATCCTAATCATCAAATAGTGTTAGTATTGAAAATATTTATAGGATATGGTATCATTTCCTTAGAAACTTACGTGAAATTCAATATTGGGCAAAGCAGGGGAAATCCTGTGACGCAAAACTAGAGGGCCTTTAAAATGGTAGCCAGGTGCATAAAATGACATTTAGCGCTATTCTTTTAAAGAATGGCGCTCTTTTTGTGTCATACAACATTTTATTTTGGCCTAAACAAAGGATTACAGCTTTCCCGTTGAACTAATAAATACTCTAAAGGGTTTTTGAGAGGTGAAGTTATGGCGGATGGAAAGTACAAATTAAAAAATTACACATTTGATACAGAAGAAGAATACAATATCGCATTAGACGAACTTGAAAAGATCAAAAACATGGCGAAATTCCACGATATTTATGACATTGAAACACAAAAACAGATTCTTTACGTGGCCGATGCAGGTGCTCTTGTTTTCCAAACACCTCTCGGTCTTGATTTCATGCATGAACTTCGTGAAATGGTACGTAAAGCCGAGGAAATTGATGAAGATTTAGCAGCCGACATTGCAAATGCTATTGGCAATGCCAATAATAGCGAGAAGAGCGAAATCCTCGATGCCTTCCAGGATGAAGATGAAAATGAGGCAATACCGGAAGATGCTGTAGCTGAGGAAGTTGCAGAGGAAGAGGATGTTGAGGAAACTGCGGATGAAGCGGTGGCGGAAGTTGCAGAGGAGCCGGTGGCTGAAGAGATGCCGGTAGAAGAAATGGTTGTTGAGGAGGCTGTAGCGGAAGAGGTTGCTGAGGAGACTGTGGAAGAAGCTGTAGCGGAAGTTGCAGAGGAGCCGGTTGTTGAAGAGATGCCGGTAGAAGAAATGGTTGTTGAGGAAGCAGTGGTGGAAGAGACTGCTGAGGAGACTGTGGAAGAAGCTGTAGCGGAAGTTGAAGAGGAGCCGGTGGCAGAAATGCCAATAGAAGAAATGATGGCAGAAGCAGTTGCAGAAGAGCCAGTAGCCGAGATGCCAGTAGAAGAAATGATGGCAGAATCAGTAGCAGAAGAACCAGTAGAAGAAATGCCGGTTGAAGAGATGGCTGCGGAGACAGTTGCAGAAGCTCCGGTTGAGGAACCGGCAATCGA
>NZ_AUJG01000012.1 GCF_000424105.1 Lachnospira multipara ATCC 19207
AGTAAATCGAAAACCAAGATTTATCTGTATTGAAGATTTAAACGTTGGTGGAATGATGAAGAATAGGCACCTATCCAAAGTAGTTCAAAATCAGGGATTCTTTGAATTTAGAAAACAACTAGAATACAAATGCAATGATAGTGGTATTCAACTTATTATAGCTGATAGATTTTATCCATCATCAAAACTTTGTAGTTGCTGTGGGAAAATTAAAAAGGATCTAAAACTATCTGATAGAACTTATAGATGTGAGTGTGGAAATGTTATAGATAGAGATTTCCAAGCATCACTCAATCTAAGAGCTTATGGAGAAAAATTTGCAAGCTAACACCTAAACGTTAATGCAAATATGTACGGATACGTTAGTTCGGAATTTACGCCTATGGAGAGTACAAGAACTTGTGAGTAGATAGGTATTTATACCATCAAAAGCATACTCGCTGAAGTAGGAATGAAACATAAAAGTATATAACTTTTTATAAGTTTTCAGTAACGGTATATTATGGGAACATTAAATAATAGAAAAGTTGCAGTTATAGGTTGTGGATTTGTAGGAGCTGCTTCTGCTTTTGCCATTATGGAGAGTGGCTTATTTTCAGAAATGGTTCTAATCGACATGAATACTGACAAGGCGGAAGGTGAGGCCCTTGATATTAGTCACGGACTTCCTTTTTCAAAGCCAATGCAGATTTATGCAGGAGATTATAAGGATATTTCCGATGCTGCAGTTATTGTAGTTACAGCTGGCGCAGGTCAGAAACCAGGGGAAACAAGACTTGATCTTGTTAAGAAAAATGTTTCTATTTTCAAGTCAATCATTCCACAGATTTCTGAGGTTAATAAGGATGCAATCATGCTAATCGTTGCAAACCCAGTAGATATCTTAACTTATACAGCATGGAAACTATCAGGATATCCAGAGAATAGAGTATTTGGTTCAGGTACAACCCTTGATACTGCTAGACTTAAGTATTTGCTCGGCCAGCACTTAGATGTGGATAGCCGTTCAGTACATGCATTTATCGTCGGAGAGCATGGAGATAGCGAGATTGCAGTTTGGAGTAGTGCCAATGTATCTGGTATTCCAATTAATAGATTCTGCGAGATGAGAGGACATTTTCATCACGAAGAAGCAATGCAAAGAATAGCTGAAGACGTTAAGAATAGCGCCTATGAAATTATTAATAAGAAGGGCGCAACTTACTACGGAATTGCCATGTCAGTTCGCCGAATCTTAGAGGCGATTATTCGAGATGAGAAGACAATTCTTCCTATTTCAAGTATTCAGCATGACAATCACGGAGTTTCAGGCATTGCCTTTAGTATGCCAGCAATTGTTGGTAAAAATGGTGTAGAGGCCACAGTGCCTATCTCTCTAAGCCCAGATGAAGAAAAGGCCTTAAAGGAATCAGCTAGCACATTACAAAAGGTAATAGATGATGTATTCTAAATTGGATGTAGGCCTAGAAATGTATAAACTGATATAGATAAATTTCCCTCTCTACTTTAATTAGTAGAGAGGGTTTTTGCTTGCCATAAAGAGTTAAATGTTGTATCTTTTTAAGAAACAAGAAAATGTAAAGGCAAAGGGAGGCAGGCTATGATTTACCTAAAAGAAGCAAACATGGAAGACGTAGAAAAAGAATATGAGTTTATCACTAACACACCCGAGGATGAAAATGGATTTACAAACCCAGATTCTGGCTGTAGTCTAGAGGATTTTAAAGATAAGATTTTACCAGGACTTATAAAGATGTCTAGAGGTATTGATCTTCCAAAGGGATTCGTGCCACAGACCAGCTATTTTCTATGGGATGATGATAAAATCGTTGGCTTGTTTAGAGTAAGACATTATTTAAATGAATTCTTAAAGGAGCATGCCGGTCATATAGGTTATGGAATTGCTAAGGAATACAGAGGAAAAGGTTATGCAACTAAGGGACTATCACTTGCCCTTGATATGGCTAGAGATATTATCTTAGAGGATGAGCTTTACATGTCAGTTAGAAAAAACAATCCTGCTTCTCTTAAAGTTCAAACAAAAAATGGTGCTTACATTCATCATGAAGATGAAGAAGAGTATTACACAAGAGTTAAGATATGGGAAGTAGAATAGAATTAAAATTTGGGAAGTAGAATATGATAAAGAATGGGCAGCTAAGGAATACCTTAGTTGTCCATATTTTAGTTAGCTACATTTTATTGCTAAAGTAAGTATATAGAAGATATAATGATGTTAATGACAGCGTAAACAATTTAGAAAGATATTTGTGATATTTTTTTCTATTACAGCAGAAATGAAGGAAGGAAAACTATGGATAACATAGAGTCATATGTAAAGTGGAGAGCTGACATTGGATTTGATATAAGTCCTTTTAATTTAGTTGATAATGTGGTGTTTTGTGCCTTATCTTATACATGCTTTAAGGGTATTATACCTGTGCTTTTAGGAGAGACAATTACAGTAAAAGAGGCAATAGATCAGTTCTTTTTAAAGTATAGTGAAGAAGAAATAAATAATAATGGCGAATTAGTTTTGGCTAAGACTGAATTAATGAAATTAATGGCGAATTCTAATAGATATGGTCAGTTAAAGCTAAGTAATTATATAGACCTTTATGATGAAGATATGCAGTCTCAGTTTGCGGCATTTCATATTGAAATCAATGAAAACTATAGCTATGTTGCAATTAGAGGAACAGATATGTCTATTATTGGATGGCAAGAGGACTTTAGAATGGCCCACGAAGTGGTACCTGCACAGCGCTTTGCCACAAAATTTTTTAATAGGACATTAGTAGAAAATAAAAAATATTATGTTGGTGGACATTCAAAAGGTGGCAATCTAGCTGTTTATGCAGCATCAATGTGCGATGAAGAGGTACAAAATAAGATAGAGAATATTTTTGATAATGATGGACCAGGTTTTTTAAGAAATTATCTAGAATCTGAAAGTTACAAAAAAATTAGAGGAAGAATTGTAAAAATTGTACCTGAGTATTGTGTGATAGGTATGCTACTTGAACACGATTTAAATCCTATTATTGTAGGAAGTAATTTAGAGGGAATTATTCAACATGATTTAATGACATGGCAGGTAGATGGCTGCGATTTGAATAAAAAAGACAAACTATCAGATAAGGCTCAATTTTTAAATAATGTTGTGAATGATTGGATTAAGGATGCAAGCATAGAAAATAGAGAAGCTTTTGCTAATGATTTTTTTGAAGCATTAAAAGCTGGAGGGGCTAAGGATTTTATAGACCTTTCTAAATCAGGAGCAGGGGGCTTAGAAGATATTATTTTATCTTTAAGTTCATCTAAACCTAAGACTAAAGAGGCCGTCGGTAAGCTAGTTAAGTCCTTTTATCGCAATTCAAAAAGACTAGAATTAAGGTCATTGTTAAGAGATAAGAATTTGCTAATCTGCCTTTTATTTATTGTTATGGGCTTTATAATGATTGCATTTCCTAAATATGCTCTTTTTGGCATAGGAAGAGCAATAACTATAGGAATTATTTTTTATATGGTTTATAGAATTTATAGACTGCTTAAAACTAAGGAGCATGTTATTGTTATTAAAAAAACCAAGTTTTTACTCTATTTATTAGGGGAAGCCTTTGTAATATCTTTACTTTTAAAGCATGAAATGCTTATAGGACTTATGAATAATTTAATTGGAGTGTTGCTAGTATATACAGCAGGCGCATTTTTGATAATTATAAATGTAATAAACATTATTGTGCTAGTTTATAAAAAGATGAAGTAGCAAACCACATTGACTAACAGATTAATAGATAGATTTGTAAAAAAATAGACTCTACAATGTGTTGATCCATGTTGTAGAGTCTTTTGTTTTATATTAAAATTAAGATAATGAAATAATTATTGACAAAAAGGGGACAATAATGGAAAAAACAAGAAGCATATTAAGAAAGCTAATAGTTAAGATACCGAATTTCCTAGAGAAAATCATAGGTATAATTTTACTGATTGGTGTAATTTATGGCGGATTTAATTTAATACTAGAGGTTATGGATTTTTCAGGCAATATAGAAGTTACTGAATATGTTGAGAATATTTTAAATGCAGCTTTTAACGTAGTTATTGTAATTGAGTTTGTAAGAATGTTGGTGAAGCATTCTATGAACACAATTATTGAAGTGCTCATATTTGCAATTGCCAGAGGACTTGTGGCAGGACATGAAGAACCTTTATCCATTTTAATGAGAGTTATTGCAATAGCAGTTTTATTCTTTATTAGAAAGTATCTCTTTAAGGACTTCGATTTTGAGGAAGAAGAATAGAAATATTAGGTAAATTTTTTACAAAAGAATTGATGTATAGGTCAAAATTATAACAAGACATAAATATTAGGTATTTCCATAGCTAGAGGCCAAAACCTTATAATAAGACTAATCTAGGAAGGTGAGGTAATAGCTATGGAATTACAATTTTTAACACGATGTTTGTACGGAACTAATGATTTTGAAAACGTAGAAAACACAGGAAGTATAAGCTTCCCAATCTATCAAACAGCAACTTTTAAGCATCCAGGAGTAGGCCAAAGCACTGGTTTTGATTATAGTCGACTCCAAAATCCCACAAGACAACATTTAGAAGAAATATTAGCTAGTTTAGAAAATGCAAAAAAATCTTTTGCTTTTTCATCTGGAATGGCAGCAATCACTGCACTTATGGAAATATTTGAACCAGGAGATGAGCTTATAGCAGATGCAGATCTCTATGGTGGCAGTATAAGATTATTTGATAACATAAGTAACAAAAATGGTATTAAGTTTACAAGAATTAATTTATCTAAGGAAGATCCAAGAGAATATATAACAAAGAAAACAAAGGCAATTTATATAGAGACACCAACTAATCCTATGATGAATGTCATAGATATACAGGAAATGGCACGTATTGCAAAGGAGAATGATCTTTTGCTTATAGTGGATAATACATTTTTATCGCCATATTTTCAAAATCCAATTGATCTTGGGGCAGATATTGTGGTTCACAGCGGAACTAAATTCCTTGGAGGACATAATGATACATTAGCTGGCTTTGTAGTTACAAGTAATGAGGAAATTATTGAGAAAATGTCTTTTATTATTAAAACTGTAGGCTCAGGTCTCGCACCATTTGATAGTTGGTTAATTATAAGAGGTATTAAAACACTTGCTCTTAGAATGGAAAAGGCTCAAGAAAATGCCTTCAAAATTGTCAAATTTTTACAAAATAATAAAAAGGTAAAGAACGTCTACTATCCTGGAATTGAGGGACATAAAGGCTATGAGATTATGAAAAAGCAGGCTAGAGGTTTTGGCTCTATGATTAGTTTTGAGGTGGAATCTAGTGAACTTGCAAAGACTATTTTAAAAAGTACCAAGTTAATTCCTTTTGCAGAAAGTCTTGGAGGAACAGAGACACTTCTTACATATCCAACTACACAGACACATGCTGATGTTCCAGAAGATATCAGAATTGCTAATGGCATTACAGATTCAGTTCTTAGATTGTCTGTGGGAATTGAAGATGTGGAGGATTTAATAAAAGATTTAGATCAGGCTTTTAGGGCATATGAGGTTGATGATAAGGAAGTATGTCTTCAAGGAGCTGAAAATAAGCTTAGGAGGATTCATAATGAAGGAGACCAATCTTGATTTTGATGAGTATATAGAAAGAAGAAATACTGATTGTTTAAAATATGATTTTGCTGTCAGGAGAGGAAAGCCAGCAGATGTGCTACCTTTATGGGTAGCAGATATGGATTTTAGGGCACCTAGCACTGTCTTAACTAAGATAAAGGAAAGAGTTGATCATGGTATCTTTGGTTATACAGAGCCAAGGGATGATTATTATAATACAGTAATTGACTGGTTTAAAAGGCATCACGATTTAACAGTTGAAAGAAGTCAGATATTTACAACACCAGGAATCGTATATGCTATTGCGCTTGCAATTCGTGCCTTTTCAAAAGAGGGGGAAGCAGTACTTATTCAGCAGCCAGTTTATTATCCCTTTAGCGAACTAGTAAGGGATAACAATAGAAAGCTAGTAAGTAACGACCTCTATTTAGGAAAGGATGGAAAATATCACATTGACTTTGAAGACTTTGAAAAGAAGATAAAGGAGAATCATGTTAAGCTCTTTGTTCTTTGCAGTCCACATAATCCGGTAGGCAGAGTTTGGAATTATGAGGAATTAGAAAGAATCATTGATATTTGCTATGAGAATCAGGTTATTATCTTTAGCGATGAAATTCATTGTGATTTTACATTTTCAAATAACAAACATATTAGTTTATATAATGTAAATGAAAAGGCAAAGGAGATTGGTATAGTTGCCACATCTCCTGCCAAAACCTTTAATTTAGCTGGTTTACAGATTTCTAATATATTTGTTGCTAATAATGATTTAAGATATAAATTAAGAAAAGAAAAAGCAGCATCAGGTTATAGTCAACCAAATACTATAGGTGCGACGGCTTGTGTGGCAGCTTATAAATATGGCGAGGAATGGTATGAGGCTTTACTTGATTATTTAGATGCTAATTTAGAATTTGTTAGAAATTATTTAGAAGAAAATTTACCACAAGTTAAACTTATAGAGCCTGAGGGAACTTATCTTATATGGTTGGATTTTAGGGAGTTAAATCTATGCGTAAAAGATTTAGAGGATTTAATAGTCAATAAGGCAAAATTATGGCTAGATAGTGGTGAAATATTTGGTAAAATAGGAGAGGGATTTCAAAGAATAAATATAGCTACTAATAGAGCTATTCTTAAAGAAGCTTTAGAGCGAATTAGGAAGGCAGTAAAAGAGCTAGAATAGGAGTTTTTCATGACTATTTTACAGTTAAAATATGTTATAGCAGTGGCTAATTCTCGTTCTATGAGAGAGGCAGCAAGTGGACTTTTCATATCACAGCCAGCTTTGTCTGCTTCTATTAAGGAATTAGAGGAGGAGCTTAAAATACAGATTTTTGAGAGAAATAATAAGGGTATTAGTTTGACAAAGGAAGGGGCTGATTTTCTAAGTTATGCTAAGCAGGCTGTGAGCCAATACAGCTTAATAGAGGATAGATACTTAGATAAAGATAAGAATAAGATACATTTTAATGTGTCTATTCAACATTACATATTCGCAGTGCATGCATTTATTAACACAATTAAAGCGGTAGATGCAAGTAAATATAATTATTCTCTTAGTGAGACAAAGACGGATGATGTGCTTCTTAATGTAAGTAAGCTAAATAGTGAGGTAGGGGTTATTTCCTTTACTAAAGCCAATGAGAAACTTATTAAGAAACTTTTTAGAGAGTACGGATTAGAGTTTAAGGAACTTCTAAAGAGGGATACCTATGCTTATATGTGGAAGGATCATCCTCTTGCTAATAGGGATTTAGTTTCTTTAGAGGATTTAAGGGACTATCCTTGTGTCTCTTTTAATCAAAATAGTGATAGTGATTTTTATCTACCAGAGGAGGCTCTGTCTAATTATAATCAGGATAAGAGAATTGAGGTTAATGATAGAGCCAGTTCTGTAGAGTTTATGCAAGCACTCAATGGTTATTCTATTGGTACAGGCATAATGATTGCAAGTAAGGCTCTAAAGGAGGGCTTTGTAAGTGTTAAGTTAAAGGAAGAAGATCCTTTAACTATTGGTTATATAGTAAGAAAGAATAATAATCTGTCAGATATTGCAAAGATTTATATTGATGAGTTGTTAAAATATAAGGAAATTGTCGTCTAGGGATTAAATATGATAGAAAAGGCTTATCACAAACGATAAGTTTTAGAAAATAGTCATAAATAGTGGCTTATGCTATATTTTAAAACATAAAAATTAGAGCTTTTATCATTAACTGACTGGAAAGACCAGAGGTTTTTATAGCCTCTGGTTTTTTTGTTGTTCTAATAAAAATATAGAGCAAAAGAAATTGTGTTAATGACCACAGTTTCACATTATGAAAAAAGGAAGGAAAAAAGATTTATGAGAGAGAGACTAAGAAAGGCAAGACTAATAGAAAGGTTGTTTCCCTTAGCAGCAATTGTATTAAGTGTGGTGATATTATCCCTGAACTTAGTAGCATGTAACACAAGTAAAGAGTCAAAGGATGATGTTGATATTGTTATTGGAACAGCTAATGGTTCCCTTTGTTTAGCAGCGCTTCATGTTGCAATTGATAATGGATATTTTGAAGAGGAATTCTCAAAGGCAGGTATCAGTTGGAGAGTAGAAGAAATTGATATGTCAAATATTGCTGATTTGGTAGCTTCTAAAAAGATTGATGCTTCAACTCAGCTAGCAGGATCAATGATTCCTCAGATAGATAATGGTTTAGAGATTACATTTACAGCTGGTATGCATACAGGATGTACTAAGGTTTATTCTAAGTCAGATTCAGGAATTACATCACTTTCTGATTTAAAGGGAAAGAAAATCGGTGTTCCATCACTTGGTGATTCATCTGTTGTAGCACTAAAGAGAGCGTTATATGACTTAGGAATAGATGTATCTGCTTCTAAACCGGAAGTTGAGTGGGTAGTTTATTCGCTATCAGATTTACCAATTGCTCTTGAAAATGGCGCAATTGACGCAGCAGCTCTTCATGATCCAGTAGCTTATAATGCTGAGCAAGAATATGGATTTACTAAGATTTTAGATTTAAGTACTGATGAGAAATTTGCTAATGAATATTGCTGTATGTCATTTGTAACTAATGATCTTGCAACAAATAATCCAGAGGCAGCAGCAGCTTATACAAGAGCTATTTTAAAGGCTAGTGCATTTGTTTCAGCTAATCCATATGAGGCAGCTAAATTACAGATAGATAACAATCAATGCTCTGGTGATTTAGAGACTAATGCATATTTATTAGAATCTTATAATTATTCACCATCTGTAGAAGCAGCAAAGACAACAATTGTTAATGCAGCCAGTGAGTTATCTAGAATTGGTGAGTTAAAAGCCTCAGATCCATCAATCTTTGCAAGCAAGGCATTTACTAAATTTGATGGAGTACCAGATTCTTACACTTACGTGGATGGAGAATTTATAGAGAAAAACTAATTAGGAGGCATAAATGAAGAAAATAAAATTTGTTATTAGGCTTAGCCTTCCATTTATAGCAGTTATTATTTCTAATTTAGTTTACTATTTGGTAAAAGATAATGGAAAACAAAAGGAAATGGCACATCCCTATTATTTATATTTCTTATATTTAATAGCTGCAGTGATTTTAATAGAGTATATAATTGCAATTTTTAATGAAAAAATACGAAAAAGAATTATATATAAAACACCATTTTTAACAGGAATAATAGTTTTTTTATTGCTTCTAAATTACATAACAACTAAGACGCTATTACTTCCTACACTTTATTTCCCGTCATTAGATAGAATTATAGGATTGATTGTGGAACAAAGAGTATTCTTGATTCATAACATTTTAGATTCACTTGGACTTTTATTAGAAGGTTTCTTATGGGGAGTAACAGTTGGCTTTTTAACAGGTTTAGCCTTAGGATACTTTAAAAAAGTGGGTTATTGGTTAAATCCTGTTACAAAGGCTATTGGACCAATACCTACAACAGCTTGGATTCCATTGGCATTGTCAACATTTCCTACAACACATAGTGCAAATGTTTTTCTTATAGCCTTTGCTGTTTGGTTTCCAGTAACATTAATGACAAGTAGTGGTATACAAGGCATTGGACAGGTAAATTTTGAAGTTGCCGGAACATTAGGTGCAAGTACAATTTATCAGATATTACATGTAGCCATTCCAGCAGCGATGCCAAGCATTTTCCTTGGAGTTTTTTATGGAACAGTATCAAGCTTTGCAACTCTTATGGCTGTAGAAATGAATGGAAATTCTTCAGGAATTGGCTGGTATATAAATTGGCAAAAGTCAGTAATGATGTATGATGGCGTATACGCAGGATTAATTCTTATAGCTGTTATATGTTCACTATCACTTACTATATTATTTAAGGTTCGTGATAAGGTATTAATCTGGCAGAAGGGAGTAATTAAGTGGTAGGAGAAATTACAATTAATAATGTCTATAAAAGTTTTAAAAGTTTAGATCCAAGTAAAGAAGATACTCTTGCACTTAATGGAGTTGATTTAAAGATTGAGCCAGGTTCATTTGTAAGTTTAATAGGACCATCGGGATGTGGTAAATCTACATTACTTAGAATTATAGGTGGTCTTGATAAGGCAACTAGTGGCGAATTATTTCTTGATGGAAATAAAATTATTAAGCCAGGTAGTGATAGAGGTTTTGCTTTTCAGGGGTCAAATCTATTTCCTTGGTTAACTGTTGAAAAGAATATAGCCTTTGGCTTAAAAGCTAGACATATTTATAAAAAAGAAAAAGAAGAGGTGCAGAAATTCGTTGATTTAGTTGGCTTAAAGGGATTTGAAAAATCCTATCCACACCAGTTATCCGGTGGTATGCAGCAAAGAGCATCCCTTGCTAGAGCGTTAGTGGGACACCCATCAGTGCTTTTACTTGATGAACCCCTTGGTGCTCTAGATGCATTTACAAGAATGACTCTACAGGATGAGATCCTTAAAATCTGGAAGCAAAACAATATGACAATGCTTATGGTAACTCATGATGTAGATGAGGCAATTTATATGTCAGATAAGGTTGTTGTAATGTCAGCTAGACCATCAAAAGTTGAAGAGATTATAGATATTGATTTACCTAGACCAAGGGCAAGAGCCCAAGATACTTTCCAACAATATAGAACACGAATTCTTGATGTGTTGAATTTAGGTGGAAAGATTGAGGAGGTAGAATATTATCTTTAGTATTTTGTGGGGTATAAATAAAAAGCCTACAAGTAAATAAAATAATAAAAAAATGAGGAAGAAAAATGAAAAACAGAATAATTAGTTCAATAGCATATGTAGTATTAGGAATTTTATTAATTTTAATCCCAACTGTAGTATTTCCAGTGTGTGATTCAAGCATGATGAAAATGGCATGCTATTACACAGGAAAGGCAGTTGTAGGTATTGGCATTATAGTATTAATTCTTGGAGTTGTATCAATTCTTTTTAAAGACGAAAAGGTCAGATTAGGAATAAGCATAGCAATAATTACAGATACAGTTCTTATCTATTTATATACTTTCAAGTTAATAGGTCTTTGCAAAAATGAGACAATGGATTGCCGTGTAGCAACAGAACCAGCACTTTTAGTTGCAACAACAATTCTTTTGTTAGTAGCACTGCTTAATGTGATTTTTATTATAGTAACAAATAAAAATAAGGTAGAGTCCAAGAATTAACTTAGGATAGAAAGGAAGACTTGGATGCAGAAACTAAGAAGATCGATTAAAAGCGTTAATAGAAATCCGATATATAGCTTATTTATTTTTATACCGCTTGTAATAATATCTTTTATGTTTTTTGCAGGGACAGTAGTGGATCAGAGTCTTGTTAGAGGAATGGCTAATATGGAAAAAAGACTTGGCTCTGATCTAATGCTGGTTCCAGCAGGAAGTAAGGAAGAGGCAACTTCTACATTACTTGAAGGATATAGAGGAACATTTTATTTTAGCAAAGATGCTTATGAGCAAATATTGAATATTGATGGAATTAAGGAAGTGACAGCTCAGTTTTATCTAAAATCCCTTTCTGCTGATTGTTGTTCTAGTGAGGTAGAGATAGTTTTTTATGATCCAGAATCAGATTTTATAATAGGCTCTTGGATTAACTCTAAAGTAACTGCAAAGCAAGATGCAAATTCAATTATAATTGGAAGCCAGGTTAATGCCACAAATGGTTATATAAAGTTGTTTGGTAAAGAATATAAGGTGGCTGCCCAAATGGCTAAAACGGGAACAAGTCTTGATAGCTCGGTATATTTTACCTTTGATTCCTTAGAAAGTGTTTTAACAGATGCACAAAATGGCGGTGCATTCTTAACAGATAATCAAAAGCAAACTAATTTAATTTCATCGGTGTTTATAAATGTAGATGATGGAGTAGATCTTGAGAAAATTATAGAGAATATAGAAGATAGTGTAGATGAGGATATAGATATAGTCTATCCTAAAGAATTATCAAGCAGTTTAAGGACAAATTTAAAGGGAATATATACATCAACTCATTTGATATTTATTTTTACGGGCATATTGATATTTTTTATATTAGTTATTGTAAATATCATTATAGCTAATGAGAGAAAGCGTGAAATTGCATTACTTAGAGTCTTTGGAGTTTCAAGAAAAAATGTTATTTCAATCCTTAATGAAGGGGCTGTTCTAATAGCGATTGTTGCATCAGCAACAGGATGTGTTCTTGCAAATATAATTGTAGTCATGTTTAGTAATCTGTTGGCACGTAATTTAGATATGCCATATCTTTTGCCATCCGCATCAAGAATAATTCTATTATACATAGTTGTTATAGCGGTTTTAGCTTTAATAACAGCATTAAGTTCTTTGGTGCCTGCTATATACATAAGTGGGCTTGAGGTGTATAAGGCGCTAAGAAAGGAGGGGGAATAGTTGATAGAATTAAAGAATATAGCTGTTAGCTATAATAAAAGTGCGGGAAATGTTTTTGAAAATGTTAATAAGACCTTTGATAATAATGAATTCGTTATAATTAAAGGCCCTTCAGGAGCTGGCAAAAGTACCTTATTAGCTGTAATAGGAGCTTATTTAAATCCTGCTTTTGGAAATGTAATTTATAACGGTAAGGATATAAATAAATTAAGCAAGAAGAAAATAGATTTAATACATAGAGAAAAGTTTGGTTATGTGCCACAATCTAATGTAATGCTAAAAAGCTATTCTATTATAGAAAATGTAACATCTCCTTATCTTTATGGAAATAAGAATTTGGAAAAAATAAAATTAGAGGAAAGAGCAGGACAAATTTTAAGTGACTTAGGTCTTTCTAATAAGCTTTATAATAAGCCAAATGAGTTATCTGGAGGAGAGTTAAAGAGAGTGGCTATAGCAAGAGCCCTTCTTATGGAACCTGAAATTGTGCTTGCAGATGAGCCAACTACTGGGCTTGATAGCCAAACAGGAAAAATAATTTTAGATTATCTTTATAATTATTCGAGAAAGAATAAATTGGTTATAGTTTCAACACATGATGAAAAAGCTTTTAAGTATGAAGCAAGAATAGAGGATATTACAAGCTTATAAGATGCTTTTTGTACATTGATAACAAAATACATAAAGTCAGTTTGGCAAGTTTGGTTATAAAAAAAACTTATCACTAAGAATAAAATTTACCGATTTTTCAAACATTACAAAGGGTGATAATATATAGTCAATCCAGTTAAGGATAAAAAATATCAAAAAGCAAACATAATAACAAATTTAAGGAGGAAAAGAAAATGAGCGAAATTAAACAGAGTGCATTAGAATTAATCGGAGGAACACCAATTTTACAACTTAATTCTTATTCAAAGAAAAGGGAGATTACAGAAGCAACAGTACTTGCAAAGTTAGAGTATTTAAATCCAGCAGGATCAGTTAAAGATAGAATTGCATTAGCAATGATTGAAGATGCAGAAGAAAAGGGTATCTTAAAGCCAGGCGCAACAATTATTGAACCTACAAGTGGTAATACAGGTATCGGTCTTGCATCAGTTGCAGCAGCTAAGGGTTACAAGGCAATTCTTACACTTCCTGATACAATGTCAGTTGAAAGAAGAAATCTATTAAAGGCATATGGCGCTGAGCTTGTTCTTACAGAAGGTGCTAAGGGTATGAAGGGCGCTATTGCTAAGGCAGAAGAATTAAATAAGGAAATTGAAGGTTCAGTTATCCTTGGACAGTTCGTTAACGAAGCTAATCCAAAGGTACATAAGGAAACAACAGGTCCAGAAATCTGGAAGCAGACAGAAGGTAAGGTTGATATCTTTGTTGCAGGTGTTGGTACAGGTGGAACAATCACAGGTGTTGGCGAATACTTAAAGGAACAGAATCCTAATGTTAAGGTAGTTGCAGTAGAACCTGCTACATCAGCAGTTCTTTCAACAGGTAAGGCTGGTGCACATAAGATTCAGGGTATCGGTGCTGGTTTCGTTCCTGATGTATTAAATACAAAGGTTTATGATGAAATCATTCCAATCGAGAATGAAGATGCATTTGCAGAAGGCAGAACATTTGCAAGAACTGAGGGTATCTTAGTTGGTATTTCATCAGGTGCAGCTCTTAAGGCAGCAGAAATTCTTGCAAAGAGACCAGAAAATAAGGGTAAGACAATTGTTGCATTACTTCCAGATTCTGGTGATAGATATCTTTCAACAGCTCTTTTTGCTGAATAATAACTAAAATGATCTTTAACTCAGTCGGAGAAATCTCCCACATCTAAGCGTTAGCGTAGGTGGGGGTTATGACAAACTATACTCATTCGGGGTACAAGCTCCGACTGAGTTAAACGCTCCGCGAGGATGCGCACGGATTCGGACAGGAATTTGTCTGCAGTAGCAGACCCGAATCCGGCGCGCAAGACTCGCGAGCGAGTCTTGCAATAATAAGGAGGTGGGCTTTAGTGGCTAGATTAGAACAAACAGGAAAAAGTACAAATGATTATATTGACGAAGTAAAGAAAATTGTAGAAGATATAAAGTTTGGAAGCCTAACTCTTGTTATTCAAGATGGCAAAGTTATTCAATTAGACAGAATCGAAAAAATAAGATTATAAATGTAAACTGACTGGAAAGACCAGAGGTTACTTAGTTGTCTGTTTTTTACAAAATAGCAGTTTCATTTGCTGCAAAGTTTTGTAAAAATACGACAAATAGGTAACCTCTATTTTTTATACCCAATTTTAGCTTTTAAAGATAACTAGTAAGTTAAAACTGTAGTAAATGTAAAGAAGGAAGGAATTACATGGGAAGAGAATATAGTGATTTACAAAACTCGCATCCATGTTTTGGAGGACATAAAAATAATGCCGGTAGAATTCATTTACCAGTAAGTCCGGGATGTAATATAGCATGTAAGTTTTGCGATAGAACCATTAATGATGTAGAGGAAAGACCAGGTGTTACCTCTAAAATCTTAAAACCAGAGGAATCTGTAGAAATATTAAAGAAAGCATTAGAGATTTGTCCAGACATTAAAGTTGCTGGAATTGCAGGACCTGGCGATACATTGGCAACAGATAATGCTATAAAGACATTTTCAATAATAAAGAAGGAGTTTCCACAGCTTATTAAATGTATGAGCACTAATGGTTTACTTCTTAATGAAAGAGCCGAGGAAATTATAGCCTTAGGACTTGATTCATTGACAGTTACAGTTAATGCAATTGATCCAGAAATAGAAGCGCAATTAAATGATTACATTATCTATCATGGAAAGAAAATTGAGGGAGTAGAGGGCGCTAAGATCCTTATTCATAATCAGCTGGAAGGTATAAAGAAAGTTGCTGCGGCTGGAATTACAATTAAGGTTAATTCGGTTTTGGTACCAGAAATTAACGGTGATCATATTGAGGAAATAGCTAAAACTGTAAAGGCAGCAGGAGCTAAGATGTATAACGTTATTCCTTTAATACCGCAACATAAATTAAAGGATTTAAAAGCTCCAGCATGTGCTGATATTGAAAAGGCAATTTGGAAGGCAAGCAAGCATATTGAGGTATTTAGACATTGCCAAAGATGTAGAGCTGATGCAGTAGGCGTTCCAGGAGTGTCAGAGTTTGGAGATCAGATATATCAGAGAAGATTAAGAGTAAGGGAGACATTTTCACATGGCTAATTCTTATAAAATCGGCGTTGCATCCCTTGACGGTATGTATGTTAACTGTCATTTTGGCAGAGCTAACAAATTTTACATATATGAGGTAGGTGATGGTGACGAGATAGATTTCGTCGAGTTAAGACATGTAGTGCCGGTGTGCGCTGGAGGAAATCATGATACTAATTTGCTTGAGACAAATGTAAAAAGATTTCTAGATTGTAAATATTTGATAGTTGCAAGAGTTGGTGATGGTGCAATGTCTATAGCCAATAATTTGGGAATTGAAATTCATGAAATCCCTGGAGATATTTACGATTCAATTGAGCAGCTAATTAAATATAAAAAAGTGCAGGAATTATTTAACTAAAGAGTATTGGCAGAAGTAATTAATATAAGGAAAGGGAAGGAAAATTATGAGCGAATTAAGACAAATTGCGATTTATGGAAAGGGAGGTATTGGTAAATCTACAACAACACAAAATTTAACAGCTGGACTTGTTGAACATGGTAAGAAAGTTATGGTTGTAGGATGTGATCCTAAGGCAGATTCTACAAGATTACTTCTTGGCGGTTTAGCTCAGAAGACAGTTCTTGATACTATTAGAGAAGAAGGCGAAGATATTGAACTTGATAGAATCTTAAAGGAAGGCTATGGCGGAACAAAGTGTGTTGAATCTGGCGGTCCAGAGCCAGGTGTTGGATGTGCTGGTAGAGGTATTATTACATCTATTAACATGCTTGAAAACTTGGGAGCTTATACAGATGATCTTGATTATGTTTTCTATGATGTATTAGGTGATGTAGTTTGTGGTGGTTTTGCAATGCCTATTAGAGAAGGTAAAGCTAAGGAAATCTATATCGTTGCTAGTGGTGAAATGATGGCTTTATATGCTGCTAACAATATTTCAAAGGGTATTAGAAGATATGCTAAGACAGGTGGTGTAAGACTTGGTGGTATCATTTGTAACTCAAGAAATGTAGATAGAGAGTTAGACCTTTTAAGAGCATTTTCAAAGGAATTAGGTACTAAGTTATTATACTTTGTTCCTAGAGATAATGTGGTTCAGCATGCTGAAATTAACAAAAAGACTGTTATTGAATATAGACCTGATTCTAACCAGGCTCAGGAATATAGAAATCTTGCTCAGGCAGTTATTGAAAATAAGGATTTTGTAATTCCAACTCCAATGACACAGGAAAGACTTGAGGAAATCTTAATGGAATATGGAATGATGGAATTAGCAGATGATTACAAGATCTAATTAATATAGAGGATCATAAAAGAGGAAGGAAAGAATATGGGAAAAATCAATAAATCAATTACAGAATTAGTAGGAAAAACTCCTTTACTTGAACTAGTTAATTATGAAAAGAAACATAATTTAGAAGCAAAGATTTTAGTTAAGCTTGAATATTTTAATCCTAATCAAAGCGTTAAGGATAGAATTGCGCTTTCAATGGTTGAAGATGCTGAAAAGAAGGGACTTTTAAAGCCAGGATATACAATTGTTGAAACAACTAGTGGTAATACAGGTATTGGTCTTGCAGCTATTGCAGCATCTAAGGGATATAAGTTTAGGGTTTATATTCAGGACAATGTAAGTAAAGAAAGATTCCAGGTAATTAAAGCCTTTGGCGGTGAAACAATCAAATTGTCAGAAGAGCCTCATGTGGCTAAGACTCTTGCTGAAACTGGTGGAGATTTTGTTGCAGCTATTAAGACTTTAAAAGAAGAGGTTTTATCTAAGGAAGAAAATATCTATTTTGTAGATCAGGTTTCAAATCCAGCAAATCCAGCTGTTCATGAGCGTACAACTGGTCCTGAAATTTGGGAAGATACAGACGGTAATTTAGATATTTTTGTTGCAAATGTAGGTACAGGCGGAACTGTATCAGGAACAGGTAAATTTTTAAAGAGCAAAAACCCTGATATTAAGATTGTAGCAATTCAGCCAGGACCTAATTCACTTCCAAGTGAGACAAATCCTGAACCTGAGGAGATTACAGGAGTACATCCTTTTGAAGGAATTCCAGCAGAAAGAATACCAGCAACTTTTGATAGAAATATCTATGATGAAAAGGTAGAAGTAGAAACTGTTGAAGCATTTAAGGCAGCTAGAGAAGTAGCAAAGTCTGATGGAATTTTAATTGGAACATCATCAGGAGCTGCAATTTATGCAGCAACTAAACTCGCACAAAGACCTGAGAACAAGGGTAAGACAATTGTTGCAGTGCTTCCAGATACAGGTCTTAGATATTTATCTACAAACTTGTTTAATGAGGATTTTTTAGTATAGGAGACTAATATGGCAATTAATTTAAATAATTCAAACGTTGCAACACGTGAAAACAGAATTGGTTCTATTACAGGATATGTAGGTACGTTAAAGGATTTAGCTAGTCAAAGTGAATGCGGAACATTAAAGGGATGTTCTAGATGTTTTTCACAGTCTAGTACTTGTCTTTCATCTTGTGGACTTGGTCAGTTATCAGCTATTAGAAATGTAGCAGTAATTCACCATGGCCCGGCAGGATGTTCAGTAGCTAGTGCTGGTGCTTACTATATGTCTAGGGTAATGGCAAAGAAAAGAGGAGTTACATCTAACACAATTTACATTGGAACTGATATGAATGAAAAAGATACAATCTTTGGTTCAACAGAAAGCTTAAGAAAGGTAATTCTTGAGGTTAATAAAAGATATTCTCCTGAAGCAATTTTTGTATCAAGCTCATGTGCTACAGGTATTATCGGTGAAGATATTGATAGTATTGTAGAAGAGGTAAGAGATGAGATAGAAGTTCCAATTGTAGCAGTACATTGTGAAGGTTTTAAGTCAAGAATTTGGGCTACAGGTTTTGATATTGCAGATCATGCAGTATTACAGGAAATCGTACAGCCACCAAGAGAAGGCGTTAAGACTAATAAGATTAATTTTAAGAACTTTTTTGAATCTGCAAGACCAGAGATTATTGAAATCTTTAAGAGATTTGATCTTGAACCAGTATTCCTTTATTGTAATTCAACAGTTGAGGAATTATCACATATTTCTGAAAGCCTTGCTACAACATGTATTTGTGGTACACTTGGTAACTATTTAGGAAATGCTTTAGAGGAAAAGTATGGTGTTCCATACATTAGAAGTATTAACCAGTGCGGTATTAAGGGCTTTGAGACATGGCTTCGTGAAATTGGTAGAGTAACTAATAGATCAGAAAAGGTTGAAGAATATATCCAGGAGCAGCGTGCTATTTATATTCCTCAGATTGAAGAAGTTAAGAAGGAATTAAAGGGCCTTAGAGCAGTTCTTGGTATGGGACCTGGTTATACATTTGAAGTATCAAGAGTATTAGACGAACTTGGCATCAAGGTAGATTGGGCTCTTGCATGGCATTATGATAAGAAGTATGAAAATGGAGATGTTCCACCTTCAATGAAGTACTTACTTGATAATGATATTGACTTTGAGGCAAGTGTAGCTGATCAGCAGAATTATGAAGTAATGAATATTCTTAATAAATATAAGCCAGATATGTATCTTTCACGCCATCCAGGCTCAACTGTTTGGGCAATTAAAAATGGTACACCAGCAATTTATGTTGCTGATGAATATATGATATTTGGTTATAAGCATACACTAGAATTTGCTAAGACTATCGTGGATGCAATTAAAAATAGAAGTTTTGAAGAAAATCTAGCAAAGAGAACGAAGCTTCCATACACAGACTGGTGGTATAAGCAGGATGTGGATACATTCTTAGAGGAGGCAAAATAAGATGGCAAAGATATTAGACAAGCAAAGATATAAGTGTGCCTTAGGAGCTATGCAGACAGTACAGGCAATTGAGAGAGCTCTTCCTATACTACATTCTGGTCCTGGATGTGCACAAAAACTATCAGATACTAATGGAAGTTCAGGTTATTTTTCACCTAATATTTTCCCATGTACAAGTATCAATGAGAAAGATGTAGTATTTGGTGGCGTAAAGAAGTTAGACTCAACAATAGAAAATGCTCTAAAGGTTGTAGATGCTGATCTTTATGTCGTTTTAACAGGATGTATTCCAGAAATTGTTGGTGATGATACAGGAGAAGTTGTATCAAGATACGCAGATAACGACAAGCCAGTTGTATATGCACCAACTGCCGGTTTTAAGGGTAATAATTATAAGGGTCATGAGCAGGTTGTAAATGCTATTATTGATCAGTACTTAGAACCTTCAGATAAGAAGCAAAAGGGCTTGGTAAATATCTGGGCTGATGTTCCTTATCAGGATTTATTCTGGCTTGGTAACATTCGTGAACTTGAAAATTTAGTTAGAGAAATAGGTTTAACACCTAATACAATTTTTGGTTATAAGCGTGGTATTGATAATATTAATAAAATACCAGAAGCTGAGTTTAATCTTTTAGTATCACCTTGGGTAGGTTTAAGTACAGTTAAGAAACTTGAAAAGAAGTTTGGTACACCATATCTTCATTTAAAGACATTACCTGTAGGTGCTACAGAGACTAGCAAATTCCTTCGTGAGGTAGGAAAATTTGCAGGTGTTGATGAATTTACTGTAGAGCGTGTAATTAAGGAACATGAAGACTATTATTATTATTTAATTGAAAGATATGCTGATCTTTTCCTTGAAAACAGAGTTATTAATAAGCAGTTTACAGTAGTTGCAGATGCACAATATACACTAGGAATTACTAAATTCTTGGTAAATGATTTAGGACTTGTTCCTGCAAAGCAGTTTATTGTGGATGACACTCCTGCAAATCAAAGAGAAGCAATTGCAGAAGAATTTAAGAAATTAAATTATGGTATTGAAGCAGAAGTTTCTTTTGAAACAGATGGTTTTAAGATTCATGATGAAATTAGAAATCACGATTATCATGGTTATCCATTGGTTTTAGGCGGATATTATGAAAAGGATGTTACAGAAGAATTAAAGGGTAATTTCTTAAATATATCATGGCCAGTACAGGATAAGGTTGTATTTGATAGAGCTTATGCAGGTTATACAGGTGGTATTAGATTAATTGAAGATATCTATACTGTTGCGGTTCAAAGATTCAACTAATAATCGTAATAAATAAGCATAAGAAGGTGTTGTTATGGCATATAAAATAGCAGTGGCATCTTCTGATGGAGTTAATATTGATGTAAAATTTGGGGCTATAGACTCTTTTCTTGTTTATGAGATAGATGATGATGAAATTAATTTTTTGGAAAAGAGACTGATAGCCTTAGATGAAGAAAATGTGACTAAGACTAGTGCAAATGTTAACTCAAAATCAGATTGTAATAGTTCTTGTAATACTAATTCTTGTGGTGGAGGCGCTAAAGGTTGTGGCGGCCCTAGTGGAGTTACTTCTAGAGTAGAACTTATAGGTGATTGTAGAAGTGTTGTATGCGCTAAGGTTGGTTTTCAGGCTCAAAAACAGTTTGAAAAGAAGGCTATATCAGTATTTGATATAGAATGTCCAATAGACTTTGCCCTTAAAAAAATTAGTAGTTATTACAAGGCAATAGATGGTAAACAGAAGTGGCAGGCCAATTTATAAAGTGATATCAGATTCATGATAAAAAATATATAAAAATCATAATCTTAAAGGACAAAACTTGACTTCATAGATTATACTATATATGACTTTTTAAAATTGCTAATTCAAATAATTTATTATAAAGGAGTATATATGAAAAGAGCTTTAGTTGCTATGAGCGGTGGCGTTGATAGTAGTGTGTCAGCTTATCTGATGAAGAAAAATGGTTATGATTGTGTGGGCTGCACAATGAGATTATATGAGAATAATATGATAGGGGAGGATATGCTTAGTACATGTTGTTCTCTTAAAGATACAGAGGATGCAAGAAGCGTTTGCAACAAACTAGGCATTCCTTATCATATTTTCCATTATGAGAATTTATTCCAGCAGGAAGTTATAGAAAATTTCGTTTCATGTTATGAATTAGGATTAACACCTAATCCATGTATTGAATGTAATAGACATTTTAAATTCAATCACTTATATGACAAGATGAGAGAAAATGACTGTGAATATATAGTAACAGGTCATTATGGAAGAATTGAATTTAACGAAGAGACTAAAAGATATGAATTAAAGAAGGCAGTTGATTTAACTAAGGATCAAAGTTATGTGCTATATACAATGACGCAGGATCAGTTGGCACATACAATTTTCCCACTTGGAGGATATAAGAAGACTGAAGTTCGTGAGATTGCCAATGAAAATGAATTTAAAAATGCAAAAAAACATGAAAGTCAGGATATTTGCTTTGTACCTGATGGTGATTATGTTGGCTTCATGGAAAGATATAGAAATAAGAAATATCCAGAAGGAGATTTTGTTGATTTAGATGGTAATTTCTTAGGAAAGCATAAGGGTTATGTCCATTATACAATAGGTCAGAGAAAGGGCCTTGGAATTGCAATGGGATATCCAGCTTATGTAGTTGATATTGATGCCAAGGAGAATAAGGTTGTACTTGGTAAGAATGAAGATTTATTTACAAGAACATTAGAGGCAGATCATATTAATTTAATCTCAGTTCCTGATTTATATGAGGAAAGACATATTAAGGCAAAGATTAGATATGGAATGGTTGAGCAACCAGCTACAGTAAAACAAATATCAGAAGATAAGATTGTTGTTACTTTTGATGAGCCACAACGTGCTATAACAAAAGGACAAGCTGTTGTACTATATGACGGAGATACAGTAGTTGGTGGAGGTGTTATTACATCTACTGTTAGGGAATAGAAAAAGGCACGGTAAATATTAATCTTTAGGGCTAATAGGAAAGGGATTGTTTATGACATTACAGCAAATGAAATACGTAATAGAAATTGCCGAAAGGGGCTCAATGAATGAGGCGGCAAGATATCTATTTATTTCACAACCAAGTTTATCAGAGAGTATTAAGGAACTTGAAAAGGAAATTGGAGTTAAGGTCTTTTCAAGAAGTAATAGAGGTATCGAGCTTACAACAGAAGGTAGAGAATTTATAGGCTATGCCAGACAAATTCTAGAACAATACTCTTTACTTGAAAATCATTATAATAATAAGACTGACAATGACAAGAAATTTTACGTATCAACACAACATTACACATTTGCTGTTGAAGCATTTTCTAGAACTATTAGAAATGCAGGTATTGATGAATATGATTTTGCTATTTATGAGACACGTACTCATGAAGTAATTAAGGATGTAAAGAATACTAGAAGTGAACTTGGGATTATCTATCTTAATGACTTTAATGAGAAGGTAATTAATGCTGATTTAAAGGAAAATAACCTTGTATTTAACGAGTTGTTTGAGTGTTCTACATATGTTTATTTAAGTGCGGATCATCCTTTATCTCAAAAAAAGAAGATATCCTTTAGAGAATTAGATGGTTATCCTTGTCTTTCTTTTGACCAGGGAGATAAGAATTCTTTTTATTATGCTGAGGAGGTACTAAGTACTTATCCATATAAGAAGATTATTCATGTAAATGATAGATCTACAGCGCTTAATATGATGACTTTATTAGATGCATATACATTATGTTCTGGTGTTATATGTGAAGAGCTTAATGGTGAAGGATATAAGGCTATTCCATTGGAATCAGAAGAAAAGATGAAAATAGGTTATATAAAAAGATCCGATAGCAAACTTAGTGATATTGCTAAGAAGTTCATAAAGGAACTTAAAAAATATGCTTAATGACTAATTATTAGTATTTGTTATATGCTTTTTGATGGTAGCAATCTATGGTTGCTACAAAGGCTTTAAGATATTAATTTATCTTAAGGCCTTTTTATTTTGCTTTTTTATAGTAAGTAATAATAAGCAAAAATTATCATGTGTAATAAAATTTGGATTTGCCATAGGTTTTTCTTATATCTGATTCTTAATTTTAAGAATTATACAGCTAAGATTTGCTGTGATAATATGTAATCAAGTTAAGGAAAGCTAAAGAAACTCATGAGGATCTTAACTAATATATAAAGTATTGAAAGGAGAATAAAAAATGAGCGATCATCAGTATAAATTTGAAACATTACAATTACATGTAGGACAGGAAAAGGCAGATCCGGTTACAGATGCAAGAGCAGTACCAATTTATCAGACAACATCATATGTATTTCACAGTGCACAGCATGCAGCTGATAGATTTAATTTAAGAGATTCAGGTAATATTTATGGTAGATTAACAAATTCTACACAAGGGGTTTTAGAAGACAGAGTAGCAGCACTTGAGGGAGGCGTTGCAGCACTTGCAGTATCAGCTGGTGCAGCAGCAGTTACATATTCACTTATAGCACTTGCAGGAGCAGGAGATAATATTGTAGCTCAGAATACAATTTATGGAGGAAGCTATAATTTACTTGATAATACTTTAAAGAATTACGGCATTAATACTAGCTTTGTAAATATTCATGATCATAGTGAAGTTGAAAATGCTATTACAGACAAGACTAAGGCTATTTTTATTGAAACACTTGGAAATCCAAATTCAGATATTCCAGATATAGATGCACTTGCTGTTATAGCACATAGACATAACATACCTTTAGTTATTGATAATACATTTGGCACACCATATCTTATTAGACCAATTGAACATGGCGCAGATATTGTTGTTCATTCTGCTACTAAGTTTATTGGTGGACATGGTACAACACTTGGTGGTGTTATTGTTGATAGTGGTAAGTTTGATTGGAAGGCTTCAGGTAAGTTCCCACAATTTACAGAGCCAAATGTAAGTTATAATGGAGTTTCATTTACAGATGCAGCAGGAGCGGCAGCTTATGTAACTTATATTAGAGCAATTTTACTTAGAGATACTGGAGCAACACTATCTCCAATTAGTGCTTGGATTTTATTGCAAGGTCTTGAAACACTTTCACTTAGACTTGATAGACATGTAGAGAATACTAAGAAGGTGGTTGAATTCTTATCAAATCATCCTTTAGTTGAAAGAGTAAATCATCCTTCATTAAAGAATCATCCTCAGCATGACCTTTATGAGAAATATTTCCCTAATGGAGGTGCTTCTATATTTACATTTGATATTAAGGGTGGTCAGAAGGAAGCCTATGCATTCATTGATGGCCTTAAGATTTTCTCATTACTTGCAAATGTAGCAGATGTAAAGAGTTTAGTAATTCATCCATATGATACAACTCATGCAGAATTAACAGAGGAACAGTTAGAAAAGGCTGGAATTTACCAGAGTACAATTAGATTATCAATCGGTACAGAACATATCGATGACATTTTATGGGATTTAGAGCAGGGATTTGAAGCTGTAGAGAAGTTAAATTCACAAGCAGAAAGGAAACTAGCCTAAAAGAAATATTATAAAGAATAGATGATTAATTTGCCATTATATTCATCTTCATTGATGTAATTATACAAAACCTTAAAAAGAGAAAGAAACGGGATTAGTTAAAAACTAGTCCCGTTTCTTGTTACATTTTCATTATTATTAACTTAAATTAGATGTTAAGTAAATCGCTGTAAACCTTAAGAGCACCCTCTGTTTCGTGAGCAAGTACCTTCTTAGCAAGAACCTTACCAAGCTGAACACCTTCCTGATCGAAGCTGTTGATGTTCCATACAAAGCCCTGGAACATAATCTTGTTCTCGAAGTGAGCAAGTAAAGCACCAAGTGCCTTTGGTGTAAGCTTATCACCAACGATAATGCTTGATGGACGGTTACCTGCGAAGTTTTTGTTAGCGTTGTCATCCTTCTTACCGCAAGCAAAGGCTACGATCTGAGCTGCAACGTTAGCGCAAAGCTTCTGCTGGCTTGTGCTACCCTGAATATCAACATCAGTTTCAAGCTGGTTGTTTCTAAAGCCGATGAACTGAAGTGGTACAATATCAGTTCCTTGATGTAATAACTGATAGAAGGAATGCTGTCCGTTAGTTCCTGGTTCACCAAAGATTACAGGACCAGTCTTATAATTAATTGCTTCACCAAATCTATTAACTGACTTACCATTAGATTCCATATCAAGCTGCTGTAAATGAGCTGGGAAACGGCTTAAAGCCTGTGAGTATGGTAAAACAGTTGTACAAGGATAACCAAGTACATTTCTTTCATAAACACCAATTAAAGCATCAAGCATAGCTGGGTTCTTTAATAATTCCTTATTCTTAGATAAAACGTCTTCTTCTGCTGCACCAGCAAGGAAATCTGCAAATACTTCTGGGCCAAAGGCAAGAGAAAGTACTGCGCCACCTACTGAAGATGTTGAAGAGAAACGACCACCAATATAATCATCCATAAAGAATGCAGCTAAGTAATCAGAGGACTTAGCAAGTGGAGATGTCTGGCTTGTTACAGCTATCATATGCTTAGAAGCATCAAGGCCAGCCTTCTTTAAGGCATCCTTAACAAATGATTCGTTAGTTAATGTCTCAAGTGTTGTACCTGACTTAGAAACTAATACGAAAAGTGAATGAGCAACATCGATTGAGTTAAGAACTGCTGCTGCATCATCAGGATCTACGTTACTAATAAATTTAGCTTCCATCTTAAATGCGTTGTTCTTCTTAGCCCAGTTCTCAAGTGCAAGATACATAGCACGAGGACCAAGGTCAGATCCACCGATACCAATCTGAACTACTGTTGTAAACTTCTCGCCTGCTGCATTAGTGATTTCGCCTGCGTGAACCTTATTAGCAAATTCAGCGATTCTAGCCTGCTCATTAGCATAGAATTCTCTCTTATTAACGCCATCAGCCATAACATCATTACCTAACTGACCACGTGTTAACTGGTGAAGAACTAATCTCTTCTCGCCTGTATTAACAACTTCACCATTATATAATGCTTCATACTTATCAACTAACTGAGCTTCATCTGCTAACTTTGCTAAGCAATCTAAAACTTCTTCGTTAACCTGCTTAGAAGCATAATTATAGTTAAGACCAGCACCCATAGGAACTGTCATTTCCTTAACTCTTTTAGCACCATTTTCACCAGACATAACCTCAGTTAAGTCTACTTTTGCAACCTTAGTAAGTGCATTATATGCACCTAGAGTATCCATATTACTCCAATTAACCATATAAAACCTCCAAATTAGTAGCATTTAGCTAATTATTTTTATTCCATATAGCATGGAAATTTATAAATTGTTAAAAACACAACATAAGAAAATTATACTCCTTTTAGACTTCTGAAACAATATATAAAGTTCAATTGACTTGATTTATCTAGATGTTCTACAATTATTCTAGTTTACTTAGTCAGCTAAAAAATTGGGCTAAGATTATAAACTTTAGGAGGAAATTTTAAGTGAAATTTGTAATTCAGGTAGTAACAGATGCAAATGTAAAAGTAGAGGGAAAGACAGTGGGAGAAATCGGCAAAGGCTTTCTTGTTTTAGTAGGCGTAGGTCAGGAGGACACTAAGGAAGTGGCAGATAAGATGATTAAGAAACTTATTGGAATGCGCATTTTTTCAGATGAAAACGGAAAGACAAATCTAGCCCTAAAGGATGTTAATGGTGAATTACTTCTTATTTCGCAGTTCACTCTTTACGCAGATTGCAAGAAGGGCAACAGACCTAACTTCCTAAATGCAGGTAAGCCAGAAATGGCCAATGAACTTTATGAATACATCATTAGCGAGTGCAAAAGATATGTCCCAGTAGTAGAGAAGGGCGTATTTGGCGCAGAGATGATGGTATCTTTAACTAACGATGGTCCTTTTACAATTATTCTAGATTCTAGAGATTTGTAAAAATAAGACATAAATCAAAATACATTTATAAAGGAGCAAGGAAAATGAACTTTGAAAAATATCAGGATTTCATTATGGAAAAGACTCTTGAGCTTTTAAACATCAACTCTCCAACAGGTTATACTGAGGATGCTGCAAACTACTGTTTAGAGGAGTTTAGAAAGCTTGGCTTTGAGGCTAAATTAACTAATAAAGGTGGCGTATTAGTTAATATTGGCGGCAAAGATAAGGAAAATGGCCTTCTACTTGAGGCTCACACAGATACACTAGGGGGCATGGTTTCCTCTATTAAGTCTAGCGGACGTTTAGTGGTTACACCTCTTGGTGGCATGAATGCCAATAATGCTGAGACTGAAAATGTAACAGTTATCACTAAGTTTGATGGTGAGTACGAAGGTACTTTCCAGCTTAACAATGCAAGTATCCATGTAAATGGAGAATATAACGATACTAAAAGAACCTTTGATAGTTGCGAAGTAGTTCTTGATGAAGATGTAAAGTCAGAAGAGGACACTAAAAAGCTTGGTATTAGCGTTGGTGATATTGTTTGCTTTGAACCTAATGCTAGAATCACTAAGTCTGGCTATATTAAGAGTAGATTCCTTGACGATAAGTTAAGCGTTGGTATTCTACTTGGCTTTGCAAAATATATCGCAGACAATAAGATTACACCAGAGCGTGCAATTTATATTCATATTACTGTATTTGAGGAAGTAGGCCACGGTGGTTGTGCTTCTGTTCCAGAGGGAGTTACTGAGGCTATTTCTGTAGATATGGGTTGTGTAGGTGAAGGCCTTACATGTACTGAAAAGCAGGTTTCAATCTGTGCTAAGGATAGCGGTGGACCTTACGCTTTCTCAATTGTTAAGGGTCTTATTGAGGCTGCCAAGAAAGCAGGGGCTGATTATGCAGTAGATGTTTATCCTCACTATGGTTCAGATGTTGAGGCAACTTTATCTGCTGGTTATGACATTAAGCATGGCCTTATTGGTGCAGGGGTTTATGCTTCCCATGGCTATGAGAGAAGTCATAAGGAAGGTGCCCTTAATACAATGAAATTATTGGTGGCTTATGCAGATTTATAATTTATAAGTTAATTAGATCTTTAATTTTGGTTAGATTGTATTTTTACAAAAAACGGACACGGTAAAAATTGAAAAAAAACGACATTTTTTTTTAGAAAGCCGTTTTTAAATTGAATATGCTTTGTTATACAACAATAAAAAAGGAAGTTCTAACTAGTGGGGTTAACCTCATTAGTTTGGACTTCCTTTAAGTATTCTCATTAAGTTTAAAAAGCTCTTAGTCTAGGCCAAGCTTTCCTTCTTCATCCATCATACGGCTCATCTCTTCGATTCGCTCAAGTGGGAAAGGTGGGTTAGCGATAGGCTTCATAGCAATTGACATAAGCTTCATTGGATTGTCATCTGCTGCGATTCTGTTAGAGCTTAGGGCACCACAAGTCTTGCAACGGTGGATAATAGCCCACTCGCCATTCTTTCTTACCCAAACACCGATTGGCTCCATAACTCCGCCACAATCAGCTTCTCTATCACCTGGTTCGATATCAAGGTGCTTACTTGAAAGACAGTAAGGGCAGTGATTTCTGTGATCACTACTTGCACCATCTGGTTTTATTGTTCTTCCGCAAACATCGCATGTGAAAGTCTCTTCACAGGCATGATCTTTATAATAACCTTTTTTCATATTATCTCCTTGTTTTTAGATATATTAATAGTTATATTAATAATTAAGTAAAGTAATGCTAACATAAGAAAATAAAAAAGGCAAGTTAGGGAAAAGCCGTCCATATTTTTGTGCCTTATGGGCTATTATACATTTTCAAAATTAGTTAAATACTAGTTTAAAATCTTTGTTTCATACTTTATCTTGTTAGCCTGAAGTAGGTTAGCAAGTGTAAGAGCTGCACCAGCGATACTAAAGATATAGTTAAGTATAAGGTCGCTGTTGTAAGCGCTAGCAAACTCTGAGCTTAAATCCTTCATCTGTGGAATATATGAAAATGCATCAAAGAAGTTTACATCACTAAAGGTTCTAACGAGCCAAATTGCGTAATTAATCTGAACTGAGAAATAAATCATAGCACACATAATTACAAAGCAAATTACAATTCCAATCCAAGAAATCTTCTTAGCGAATTTATGATATAGACTAAAGGTTGCATAACCCATTACGATACCTGAAATTACGGCAACATAGTTTAACTGTCCAATAATTACGATACAAAGTACACCCACTAAAGAACCTAAGATACCACCAATAATACCGGCAGCGAAGTTTTCCTTAATTGAATGTTCGTACTGCTGTGCCTGTGAGAAATTCTTGCTGATATCGTTATAACTAATGCTATCTAAAATGTGGAAGTTGCCGGCAATTACTGCTGCAACGAGGTTTTCTGTTCTACCACTAATTTCATCACAAGGGATGTAATTCTGGCTTTGAAGATAATTTACCACATAAGCAATACTATTGCAGATGTTCTGAACTAGTGCTTCCATCTTTCCGTTTGGTACAAAGCTAATAGTTAAAAGGCAGTTCTGAATAGTTGCATTACAGAAATGCTTTCTTGTGTTGCTATTAATTGTATTAATTAATTCTGTGATATTAGCCGAATTAAGAGTTGTATTAGTGGATGGATTAAAAGCAGTAATTCTAAATTCAACTTTAGTTGCTGCACCATAACTTGAAAGTGTATTTACAATAATTGTATATCCGTTATAGTTTCCACTTGAAAAATATCCTGATGGATCTAGATTAAGACCTAATGTATTGGCTACATTAGTCATGAGCTTTTTAGTATTAGCCATTCTATAACCTCCATTTTTTGAAAAAGTTCCCATAGATTGTATCATTATGAAAACTTTCGGTCAAATAGAAATAATGATTATATAAATGGCTAATATAAAAAGTAATGATTTGAAAGAACTAAATGTTATGTAAAGTTTACGGTTTCATGCTGCTTTCAATGATGCTTGCTTCAATCATTTCAAAGCAATGCATTTTAAAAACGATTAAGTCTTTCTCTGAAAGCATAGTGTTTTTAAGAGCACATACCTCTGATTCACTCTTGTTAAGTCTAGTCTTTGAAAACTTTAGCTTTTCTAGAGTCTTAATAAATATAACAAGTAGTGTTACACATATTAAAGACAAGCCTATGATAATGACAAACTTAAAAGGTGAATTGTAACAATTGTAAATAACTACAGCCGAAAGTAATAGGCAGATTGTAAATATAAATCCTGCCACAATAGATTTGCTAAGACTCTCCCTCAACTCAATTCTTACATCTTCTAGCATTTCATTAGCTTGGGCTACGAATTCATCTCTAACATCGGCTGCTGTTAACGAGAGAATCTGACGCTTTTTGGCCTCAAGCTCCTCAGCGGAATAACCGCTATAATCTTCGTTTAATAATGCCATATTATCCCCCAGTTTTTCACAAAAAAATACTTCTAAAGTTATTATATGTTATTTTCTCTGGTATAGTAAAGCGACTATAAAAATAGTTATAATTCTATTAGTATTATTGGAAATTTATATAGTACATTTTCTGTAAAAACTGTGACTTTTTTACTATAATTAGAAGGTAAATGTGACTATTTACTTATAAGTAATCAAATAATAATCACATAAAATTTTGATTAGTTAATGCAGTAGGAGGAAAAAATGGGCTTAAATAATGAGGAAAAGGAAAGATATCAAAGACAAATACTATTAAAAGAGATTGGAAATGAAGGGCAGGAGAAGTTAAAAAACTCATCGTGTTTAGTGATTGGGGCAGGAGGCCTTGGTTCTCCGGTGTGCTTTTACCTAGCCGCAGTGGGAATTGGCCACATAGGTGTCATGGATGGGGATAGACTAGAGCCTTCAAATCTTAATCGTCAGATTATTCATAAAACTAAGGATTTAGGGGAGCTTAAGGCGGCTTCTGCAAGGGAGAAGATGTTAGAGCTAAACCCTAATATTAAGGTGACTGCCTATTGTGAATTTTTAACTTATGAAAATGCAGACGAAATCCTAAAGGACTACGACTTTGTAGTAGATGCTACTGATAACTTTAAGGCTAAATTTCTTATAAATGAGGTGTGCGTTAGAAACAATAAGGCCTTTGTCTATGCCGGAATTTCAAACTTTAAGGGGCAGTTAATGACCGTATTACCACATAAAAGTCCCTGCCTTAAATGCATTTTCACAGATGAAGCCTTATCAGAGGAAAATAACGCCGTGGAGCGAAAGGCAACCATCGGGGCAATTGTTGGTGTTATTGCTAGTTTAGAAAGCCTTGAGGCTATTAAGTATCTTCTTGGAATTGGCGAACTTCTTACTGGGAAAATGTTAATAGTAGATGGACTTAGCATGAATATTAGAAAGGTGACTATGCCAGAAAGAAACGAACATTGTGAGAGCTGTGGGGCTTAATGTCATTGTAAAGCGGGGGATTGCTTACACTGCGTTCAAAATAATAAAAAAGGGAATCTGCCGGTTTAAAAACTTAAGCGGATTCCCTTTAATAATCTTCTTATTTCGTTTTAAACTATCTATGAATTCTTAGCCTATCTTAGTTAAAGAATGACTTATAACCGTCAAAGATAAATCTTGTAATGTTATCTGCAAGATGTTCCTTTGTAACATCACCTGGGTGATCAAACCACTTGATAATAGGGTTAAATACAATTGAACAAATGCAAACGCTTAAGAATTCAGGATCATGAACATTAGCTGTTTCGCTTAAAGACTTTGCAATCTTATAAGTGAATCTAAGTTTGATCTTATGCTGTAATCTAACATCGTCAACATAGTTAAAAATTGAGTTTAAATCACTTTGACGTGATTCAATGATATTGATTAATTGAATAATTGCTTGACGTGTTTCAACCTTATCTTTCGGAATTGCTGTAAGTTGATCGAATAATTCGTTGAATTGGTCTAGAATATAATCTTCAACTGCATCAATTAAATCTGGAATGTTTTTGTAGTGAGCATAAAAAGTTCCCCTACTAATGTTTGCTCTTTCTAGAATGTCGTTGACTGTAATCGTCTTTGTGTGTGGCTCCTGAATTAACTCATAAGTCGCTGTGATTAAAGCTTTCTTTGTTCTGATAACATCGCGTCGTTCAGCCATAAAAATCTCCTTTTTTGTTTATTCCCATATTTGTGCATAAAGCTATACATCTATACTCTGATAGTATAACATTATATACAAAAAGTAAAGCAAAATCTAAACATTTACTTTATATTGTCTTTTTGTTTTAATAAATACAAGGACAGAGTTGTATTATACAACTTTATTTTAGATTATCAAGTTATTAGGAGTAAGAAATGAATAGAAAAAATCTAGTTAACTATATACTTGCAGTTTTAGTTATAACATTTATGGTATTCTTATCAGAACTTTTAGGAGAAAAAGAAATAATATTCCCAGAACTGGCTGCTCTATCAGTGGGAAGCCTTGTGTTAGCTGCTCTTCCATGGGTTGTGGATGGAAAACGTATGATTTTATACATTTCCCTTTCTGCTGTATGTGGTGTATTGATAGTATTGTTTTTACCAGGTCCTATATATTTTCAGATGATAGTAGCTTATGCCCTAAGTCAGGTGATTTTCCTATTATCAAGAACTACAATGGCCCCAATGATTTCAGCAATAGTGCTCCCTGTTATGCTTCAAACTAGAGGCTATGTCTACATTTTAGCTGCCATTAGCCTTACAAGCTTGATTGTATTTATCAGATGGATTTTAGTAAAAAAGGGACTTAAACTAAATGTGGTTTATAAGCCAGCGGACAGCCTAAATAAGGACAATATAGTCCTTGTCCTTGAAAGAATTATAGTGGTTAGCTTGCTTATGCTAATCTTTATTCCTAAGGATTTAAAGTTTATGCTAGCCCCTCCACTACTTGTGGCCTTTACTGAGTTTACAAGGAAGGGAAATAAAGCTCTTAAAGCCCCCGTTAAGGCAGTGCTATTAATTACACTTTGTGCCACAACAGGCATGGTCTTCCGTTTTATATTAACAGTTAAGGCAGGTCTTCCTCTAACTTTAGTTGCAGCTCTAGTGGCTAGCGTAACATTTTTAATAATGAGATATATGAAAATGTATCTTCCGCCGGCAGCAGCCATGGGGGTTTTAGCGCTTCTAATACCGGAAGAAAAATTACCTGTATACCCCCTTCAAGTAGTAGTAGGAATCACATGTTTAATGCTTTTTGCAAAGTTAATAGATAAGTTTAGATATTTATTTAGAAAAAAGTAAAATTATTCGTGCAATATATTAATTTTTTTGGTAAAATATATCTTAGAGAGAGGTCCTTTAAAGACCTCATATAAAAGGTAGCCGCAAGTACCTAAGTAAAGCCTTGAAATTAAGCTAAATTAGCTTAGTTTTACAGACCTTATTTAGAGGATTTGTAGCTGCTTTTTTTATTTTGTGAACAAATAAATATGCGTTTAGAGAAAACGTAAAAAAATTCCGTTTAAGGGGGTTATTTATGTCAGAGAAGAATGAAACAAATGTAAGTATTTTAAATTCATTAGCTTTTAAGCTATCTGTTGTAGCTTTTATAATTGCTGGTGTATTAATCTCAGTGCAGATGTATTTTGCCATTACAAGTTCAAGAAATACTATGGAAGATACATATTACAAATATGCACAGAATCTGGCTGAAACAGCTGCGACTGCCCTAAATATTCAGATGGAAACGCTAGCACCTGAGTATGGTTTAGAAGCAAATGAAGAAGGTGCAGCAACAATTGAAGCCTACATTACAAAATGGGCTGAGACAAGTCCATCTGAGCATGCATCTACAATTGCAGAGCGTTTTGAGGATTCTCTAGGTTCTGTTTCCCTTGAGGGTATTGATACAAGTTATACTTACCTTTCAAGTCAAAATGCAATTATGGTTTATCATCCAGAGAAAGATAGAATTGGTACAGCTGTTACAAATGATGCTATTAATGCTATTTGTAAAAAGTTACAGGCAGGTGCTAGCACAAGCTCAATCGGTAATGGTGTTGTAACTTACACAGCTGATGGCTATAAGAAATTCGCAGGTTATGCCTTTACTAATGGTGGCAATATCGTAGTTGTTCTTGGTGAATTTTCACAGGTAATGAAGCCTATTGATGATTTACAGAATTACCTATTAATCTTCTTAATCGTAGGTATTATTATTATGGCTATTATCCTTTATGTGGTTATTAGATTATTCCTTAACCCATTAAGAGTGGTAACTGAAAAACTTAATAAGACAGCAAGATTTGACTTTACAACAGATGAGAATGACAATAGTGAAAAGCTTGGCAAGCGTAAAGATGAAATTGGCGTAATTGCTAGAGCGGCCAATGAAATGATTGAGCATCTTACAAGTATTGTTGTTAATATTAGCGATGCAGGTGAAAAGATTAATAGTAACGTTTTGGAGCTTCGTAATAGTACGGATGAGGTTAATAATAAATGTACCGATAACTCTGCAACTAGTGAAGAGCTTGCAGCAGCTATGCAGGAGACTTCTTCAACTGCTGAGACAATTGCTCAAAATGTTGTGGAGATGCAGGGCGAGGCAAAGAATATTGACAAGTTAGCAGACTCTGGCGTTGGCTTATCTGAAGAGATTATGGATAGAGCTGATAAGTTAAAGGTTAGCACAGATCAGGCTACTAATAAGACTAAGTCAATGTACTCATCTGTTAAGGCTAAGGCAGATGAAGCTATTGAAAGCTCAAAAGCTGTGGATAAAGTAAATGAACTTACAGACACTATTATGGCTATTTCTTCACAGACTGGCTTGCTTGCATTAAATGCTTCTATTGAAGCTGCTAGAGCGGGTGAAGCTGGTAAGGGCTTTGCAGTTGTTGCTACAGAAATTGGTAGTCTTGCAGACCAGACAAGTGATGCAGTAGGAAACATCAATGGCATCATTGGTGATGTAAATAAGTCAGTTAATAAGATGAGCGAGTGCTTAGAAGAAATCAATGGCTTCCTTGAGCAGACAGTACTTAGTGACTATGCTCAATTTGCAGAAGTAAGTGGGCAGTACTACAGTGATGCTAATAGCTTTAAGGAGAGCATGATTGATATTAAGAACTCTCTATCAGAGCTTGGTGGTTCTATCGATATGGTTACAGAATCTGTTTCAACGATTTCTACAACAGTTGAAGAGGCAGCAAGAGGCGTTACTGACATTGCTGAAAAGACAACTGAAATTGTTCAGGAAACAAGCGGCAACTTAAATATGGTTGACGAATGTGAAGGCTATGTTGAAGAGCTTGAGGAAATCGTTCATAGATTTAAGATTGACGAGCAGTAAAATTTATCAAAAAAATGAATACTGTTTTGTAATTGAAAATAATTAATCAAAAGACCCATATTTTACAAATGTGGGTCTTTTTTTTAGACCTCATTTAAGATAAAATATTGCTTAGCTATAAATTTTGAATACCAAGTAGATAATATATAGAGATACATTTTCAAAAAGAAAAGGATAGGAAATTATGAGTAAGAAGTTATTAGATAAGATTTATAAAGGCCATAAGTTACAGGATAAATATGGCAAGGAGTTTTATGAGGAGGCTAAGGAAATTTTAGAGCATCCAATCGTTTTACAGATGAAGCAGTTTAATCATCACAGTCAGACAAGTTGCTATCAGCACTGCGTACATGTGGCTTATTATTGTTACAAGCTGGCGAAGATTCTTGGTTGGGATGAGAAGGCTTTAATGAAGGGCGGATTGCTTCACGATTTATTCCTTTATGACTGGCATGATTACACACCGGGAAAGAATGAAAGATTACACGGTTTTGAGCATCCCAATAAGGCTCTTTATAATGCTCATAAGTATTTTAAGCTTACAAGAAAAGAAGGGGATATTATTGTAAAGCACATGTTCCCACTTACTTTAACTCTTCCTACTTACAAGGAAAGTTACGTAATTATTATGGTGGATAAATTTGTTACCTCTTGCGAAGTTTTAGATAGATTCTTTAAAACTAAAAAAAGAATACTTAACCAGAAAGCTAGATAATACTGAACTTTTTGGATACAGGAAACTTAAATTATCTTTACGGGTATATTAATTCATGTTATAATATTTTACATTGTGATATATTAAAATATTTTCACAACTATAAAATAAAAATATTGGAGGATTACAATATGAAATTTTGTCCAAATTGCGGCAAGCAGCTTCAGGATAACGAAGTTTGTACATGCCAGCAGACATCAAATGTAGCTCAGGGACAAGCACAGACAGCTAATGCAGGTCAGGCTCAGTTCAATCAGGCACAGTTTAATCAGGGTCAGCCACAGTACCAAGGTCAGCCACAATACCAGGGTCAGCCACAATACCAGCAGCCACAGTATCAGGCTCCAAAGCCAATGAACCCAGCTGTTGCAGCAGTACTTGCATTCTTTACACAGGTATTTACAAAGCCTTTCGATGCAGTTGTTAATTATCTTCGTTCAAACTCAGTAGCTGCAGCATACATCATGCTTACAGTATCTGTTGTATTATGCTTTATTAATAACATTTTAAGTGAATTAGAATCAGTTATTGCTTATAGCACTCCTTTTTACAATCGTGAATTCCAGTGGGCTACAGTAGGTAGAAACTCTGGTATTGATTTACTTCAGATTTATGCTTATGCTTCACTTGCAGCATTAGTTTTTGTACTACTTACAAACTATTTTGATAAGAAGAACAACAATAGAATCAGCTTTACACAGGGTATTTTATTATTCTCAATTGCTGGTATTATCTCAGATCTTATCGGTGTTTGTGCTAACTTAATTGACTTAATCAATGTTGAGTTCTTTACAAAACTTGCAAGCTTAGTTAATAAGTTCTCTTATGGTTTTGAAATTATCGTTGTTGTAACACTTGCAACACTCCTTGTTAAGGATAAGAACAAGTTACCACTTGTTTATGCATTAGCAGCAACAGCAGGTGCATTTGCATCAATGATCATCAACATTTTATTTACATTATAAGATGACTAGAATTTAATAGTGAATTTAGGCGAGACCCCAGTGGTCTCGCTTTTTTTATGGATTTATTATATAATGACAAAAGATGGGGTGAAGAGGGCTTATGTAAGCCCATAAAAAGATTTATGTCTTTAGGAGGTTTAAGATGACATATTTAGACAGCGAACAAAACAAACAATTTTTAGGGAACGGCAGGGAGAATGCTAAAGGTGAAAGCCTAGAAACATTTTTAAATAATTATGATCCAACTAAGTATCAAAGTCCTTGTAATACGGTGGACACTTTGGTTTTTACTTATATTGAAGAAGATGGACATAAGAAAATCAACAGATTGCTTCTTATTAAGCGCGGCAATCATCCAAGTATTGGTATGTGGGCTCTTCCAGGCGGCTTTGTAGATTTTAAGGAAGACTTAAAGGCAGCAGCTATTAGAGAATTAAAGGAAGAGACAGGAATTAGTGATATCGACGCAATTCAGCTTAAATCCTATGGAAAGTATGATAGAGATCCAAGAACAAGAATTATTACAACAGCCTTTGTTACTTTGATTCCAGAAGGTTCTCAGAAGGCTGAGGCAGACGATGATGCCAGTGATGCAGCATGGTTTGATATTAATTTAGTGGATATTTCTGAAAATGTTACAAGACTTACTTTAACTTCAAAGGAAAAGGAAGAAGTCATTGCAGCAGATATTGAAAAGGCTTATGTAAATATAGCTGGAATTGTGGGAAAAGAATATAAGACGATTGAAAAAATCGGACTTGCAGCAGATCATGGGGAAATTATTTTAGAGGCCTATGAGATGATTAAATCTGCACTATAATACATTTTATTTTGAGGTATTAGATATGAAAAAACAGACATGGAGAGCAGGAAATATGTTATATCCTGTGCCTGCAGTAATGGTTTCTTGTAAGAGAGGAAATGAAAAACCTAATATTATTACAGTAGCTTGGGCAGGAACTGTATGTTCAGACCCAGCTATGGTTTCAATTTCTGTTAGAAAATCAAGATATAGCCATGACATCATTAAGGAAAGTGGCGAATTTGTGGTAAATCTTACAACTAAGAAGCTAGCTAGAGCTACAGATTTTTGTGGAGTACGTTCTGGTAGAGACATGGATAAGTTTAAGGAAATGCATCTTACAGAATATAAGTCTACACAGATTAAGGTACCAGGCATTATGGAAAGTCCTGTAAACATTGAGTGTAAGCTTAAGCAGGTGATTGAGCTTGGTACTCATGACATGTTCTTAGCAGAAGTAGTAGCGGTAAATGTTAACGAAGATTTGCTTGATGAAAAGGGAACTCTTCACTTAGAAAAGGCTGAGCTTATTGCCTATGCACACGGTCAGTATTATGGTTTAGGCCAGCATATTGGTAAGTTTGGCTATTCTGTAAAAAAGAAGAAATAATTACATAGAGTTTACATTTTCGGGCTTTTTTGGTAATATTTAATTTGTTACAAAAATATTACATTTTTATGTATTTGATTTAGAGGTAGGATTACAGTTATGCATATAACTAGATATGGAAGAGGAATCAAGAAGGCAGCTATTATTATTACAGCACTTACAGGATTCATAGTTGCATTTTCAATTCCTTTTTATACAAAAAGTATGCTTGACACTAAAGTAGGATATTATTCAATTTCCATTAATGGAGTTACAGTAGGGGCTGCTAACTCAGTAAACGATGTTAATGAGGCTTTAGCCAATGCAAGAAAGAAGCTTTCAGCTCAGTATAGTAGTGATGTTTATATGAATCCTGATATTGAGATTGTAGAGGAAACTAGAGCGATTGCTAATAGATCAAGCGTAGATGAATTAAGCGATGATATATATAGTTATCTTTTTGATAACGTCTTAGAGGTAGAGAGAAATTTCGATTATACATTAAGAGTAGATGATTACACAGTTACACTTTCAAGTTTAGAAGAAGTAGAGGATGTACTTAATCAGATAGTAGAACAGTACGACACTCTTTCACAATATAAGGTTACAATCGCATCTTCAGAAAAGATTGATAGCGGATATGTAGTTAACCTAGAGAAGAAATCAGAGTCAAATCAGTCAAGTGATATTGTTGCCGCAGCTATTGGTGGCGACGGAACAACCGTTAATGAAGCAACAGACGTTACTAATGGCGGTATTACAGCAATTGAATTTAAGGAAAATGTATCTATTATTGCAGTTCCAGAAGGAATTGAAGCTACAGCTTCTGTAGAGGATGCGTTAAGCCAGTTAACAGAAGAAAAGACAGTTAATGAAAGCTATATTGTAGCTGAAGATGAAGATCTAGAATTTATTGCAAGTAAATACGGGGTTACAGTGGATGACTTAGTTAAATTAAACCCATTAATTAATGCTAATACAATATTAGTTGAGGGTGACATTATTACAGTTCCAGCTAAGGAGACAATCCTTACTGTAGTAACAACTAAGCAGTTATCTTTCCAACAGGAATATGATGTAAGCCCAGAATATACAGATGACGATAGCTTATCAAAGTATAATAATGTTGTTACAAGTGAGGGAACAACAGGCCAGAGATACACTGAAGCCAATATTGTTTACTACAACAACACAGAGATGACAAGATCTTATGTGACAGTTGGCATGTATGTTACAACAGAGGCTACACCAGCTAGTATTTCTGTTGGTACTTTATCATCATCAAGCTTTACAAGACCACTTGCCACATCCGTTGGAACTTATAAGTCAGGCTTATTTGATGATGGTTCTTTAAATGGAGTTATTTGGAGCGTTGATAGCGGCACGAATGTATTAGCAGCTAATGACGGTACAGTAACAAAGGCTAGATGGTATTCAGACTATGGTTACGTAGTTGAGATTAAGCATAGTGATGGAACAATTACAAGATATGGTTATTTATCAGAGCTTAATGTTTCTGAAGGAGATACAGTAACTAAGGGTAGTGTAATTGCTAAGACAGGTAATAGTGGAGCAGCAAGTGATAATGAACTTCTATTTGAAATATGGAAGAGCGGAGTTTCATTAAATCCATTAGATTACGTTAATAAAAATTAAATATGACATCAGGTTAAAGCGTGAAGTTACAAGCTTTTGTAGTTTCACGCTTTTTTAAAGTGGAGGTGCTAACCTTTACAAAATTAATTCTTGTGATATAATTCTTTAGGATTATTAAAAAGATAATTTGATATGTAACTAGGGATTGAAGGCAAAGGCCAAGAAATAAAGAGGTTTATAAATGGAACAGTTTGTTGTTAAAGGTGGATCACCACTAAATGGTAGTGTGTCTATTGGTGGTGCTAAGAATGCAGCTCTTGGAATTTTAGCTGCAGCAATTATGAGTGATGAGACAGTTACAATAGAGAACGTACCTAATGTTAGAGATACAAGAGTACTTTTACAGGCAATTCAGGGGATTGGTGCAAAGGTTAAATATTTAGATAACAATACAGTAGAAATTAATGGCTCAACTATTAATGATGTAGTTGTAGATTATGATTATATTAAGAAGATTAGAGCTTCTTATTACTTACTTGGAGCATTACTTGGAAAGAAGCATGAGTCTAATGTTGCACTTCCAGGTGGCTGTAATATTGGTTCAAGACCTATTGATCAGCATTTAAAGGGCTTTAGAGCACTTGGTGCTAAGGACGATATTGATAAGGGTATGGTTCATGTTAAGGCTGAGCACTTAGTAGGAGCTCATATTTATTTTGACGTGGTTACAGTAGGTGCCACAATTAATCTTATGATGGCTGCTTGTATGGCAGAGGGTTCTACAATTTTAGAGAACGCTGCTAAGGAGCCACACGTAGTTGATGTTGCCAACTTCTTAAACGCTATGGGCGCTAATATTAAGGGTGCTGGTACTGATGTAATTAGAATTAAGGGTGTTGAAAGCTTACACGGCTGCACATACTCTATTATTCCAGATCAGATTGAAGCTGGTACATTTATGATGGCAGCAGCTACAACACATGGTGATATTACAGTTTGTGATGTTATTCCTAAGCATTTAGAGTCTATTTCAGCTAAGTTACTTGAAATGGGCTGTACAATTATAGAAGGTGATGACTCAGTTAGAGTTATTGCTACAGATAGAACACTTAAGGCTACTAATGTTAAGACATTACCATATCCAGGCTTCCCAACAGATATGCAGCCACAGATGGCAATTGCATTAGCTGTTGCAGAAGGTAACAGTATGGTAACTGAAAGCATTTTCGAGAACAGATTTAAGTACGTTGATGAATTAGCTAGAATGGGTGCTAAGATTAAGGTTGAAGGCAACACAGCTTACATCGAAGGTATTGAGAAGTTCTCTGGTGCAGATGTTAGTGCTCCTGATTTAAGAGCTGGTGCAGCACTTGTAGTAGCTGCTTTATCAGCAGATGGTTTCTCAGTAATTGATGATATTGAATATATTCAGAGAGGTTATGAGAGCTTCGAGAAGAAGTTAACTAGCCTTGGTGGTAATATTGAGAAAGTTGATAACGAGAGAGATTTACAGAAATTTAAGCTAAAAATTGGATAAAATTCATTTTTTGCCAGTAATTAATGTGATAGTATAGTTATATCAACTTATAAGGAGTGGAAGATATGGAGAAGAAGGTTACACAGGATATGATTATCGCTGATATCATTGCCCAGAATCCATTAGCAGTTGATGCTTTAATGGAATGCGGTATGGGTTGTATTACATGCCCAGCTTCACAGGGTGAATCTTTAGCAGAAGCTAGTCAGGTTCATGGCTTAGATCCAGAGGACGTTGAGGCTTATGTTAATCGTTATTTAGAATTAGTTCAGCCATAATTAATACATGAGTGAATTTAGAGTGTTGCCCATAAGGGTGGCACTCTTTTTTTGAAAGGAATTCTATGACAAGTAATGAAATATTAAAATCTGTTTTCGGTTATGAAGAATTTAGAAGTGGACAAAAAGAAATAATAGATGAGATATTAGCAAAGAAAGATTGTCTTGGAATTATGCCAACGGGCGCTGGTAAGTCCATTTGCTATCAGGTACCAGCCCTACAACTTCCCGGTATAACAATAGTTATTTCGCCCCTTATATCTTTAATGAAGGACCAGGTCTTTGCCCTTAATCAGGCAGGTATTCATGCGGCCTACATTAACAGTTCCCTTACAGAAAGACAGATTTCTATGGCCTTTGATAATGCTTGCAGAGGTCAGTATAAAATTATATATATAGCGCCGGAAAGACTAGATACTAAGCGCTTTTTCGAGCTTATTCACGCAGTGGATATTTCCATGGTGGCAGTCGATGAGGCCCACTGTATTTCTCAGTGGGGACAGGACTTTAGACCGGCATATCTAAATATCGTAAAGTTTGTAAATATGCTTGAGAGAAGACCGGTTATTGCTGCATTTACAGCAACTGCCACAAAGGAAGTTAAGGAAGATATTATTAAGATTTTAGGTCTAAATAATCCGCAAGTTTTTATAACTAGTTTTGATAGACCAAATCTATACTTTAGAGTGAAGCACGTGACAAGTAAGCCTGTAGAGGCCCTTAGATACTGCTTAGAACATAGAGATGAATGCGGTATTGTCTACTGTGCAACTAGGAAAAATGTAGACGAGATATGTGATTTACTCAATAGTAAGGGCATTCCTGCAACCAGATATCATGCGGGTTTGACAAACAAGGAACGTAGCAAGAATCAGGACGATTTCATATATGATAGGGTTAAAGTTGTGGTGGCAACTAACGCCTTTGGTATGGGTATTGATAAGTCCGATGTAAGATATGTCCTTCACTATAACATGCCACAGTCTATGGAAAATTATTATCAGGAGGCAGGTAGAGCAGGCCGAGACGGAGAAGAGTCAGAGTGCTTATTACTTTATAATCCTCAGGATATTATTATTAACAGATTCCTAATTGAGAATAAGGAAGCTAAGGATGATATAGATATTGAAACTCAAAAGGAAATTGCTAGACGAGATAGTAAGCGATTACAGGTTATGATTGATTACTGTAATACTACAGCTTGTCTTCGTACTTTTATTTTACAGTATTTCGGGGAGCAGGCAGACTATAAGGATAGCAGAGCTAATTCCATGACCGCCTGTGGACATTGTTGCAATTGCTGTAATGAAGTGGATTTTGTGGATGTGACAAATGAAGCTAGTAAGCTAGTGGACTGCGTCTATGAACTAGGAGAAAGATTTGGCCAGGGCATGGTTATATCTGTTCTTCGAGGGGATGACAACGACAGAATTATTAGAATGGGACTTAATGAATTATCCTCTTTTGCAAGCCTAGCAAGTCTATCTGAACGCTCTTTAAAGGACATTATAAATGAACTTATAAGACAGGAAGTTCTAGTAAAGACCGCAGGTCAGTATCCACTTCTTCAAATGGGACCAAGACGAAAGGTCTTTGATAATGGTGACATTAAGATTAGTATTCGTGATGAAGGCAAAGATAGCAGCTTTAAGAGAGAACTTACAAGGTCTAGAAAGCGTAGTCTAAGCTCTATGTCAGAGTCTGATTTCTCGGGCGGCAGAGCAGGTTCTAGCTATGGAGCTTTTGGAGCTGGCTATGGCTCGTCAAGCTATGGATATTCTGACTACGGAGATGACTATTCTTATGGCAGCGCAGGAGCTAAGGGGCGTAAACGTGGACCTGCAGGAATTAGTAGAGATTACTATACTTCTGCAAGTAAGATAAATCTAAGCCCTGAGGCAGAAGAGCTACTTGCCAACTTAAAACAAGTTAGAAAGAGCATTGCGGCTAGAGAGAAGATGCCAGCCTACATCATATTTGGTGATAAGACTTTGATGCAAATGTGTATCTATCGACCAACAAGCTACGAGGAAATGCTTGGTATCTCAGGTGTTGGTGAGAATAAGAATAAAAAATACGGTCTTGAATTTGCTAGAGAAATAGCAAAATTTGATGGCAAAAAGATAGATGATAGTGACTGGGATTTGTAAAATAGCTTTAGTAAGCGAGTCTAAAGGCTAAGAAGGCTTCATATACATATATAGTAATAATGTATAATATTGACAAAGGTTTCTTTAGAAACTAAAATTTAATTAGAAGTTATTGAACGTAATTTTTAATAAAGAGGCCAGTATGAGTGAATTTGAAGCAAGAATTAGATCGCTTATTTTACGAATTATATTAGTTGCTATTATATTTGATGTAATAAGCAATATTGGATTAACAATTTATTATATAGTTACAGATGATTTAGGTTCGGAAATATCTGTGTATTTGTCGGAACGCATTATAATGCCAACTGCAATTAATGTGCTTGCCCTAATTGCGGCGAAGCGTTTTAATGACTCTAAGAAAGAAACAGCTAAGTCAAAATATTGGGCATGTGCTATGGCCTTTGCAACAGTAGTGGGCTCTTTAGCAGTTTTCCAATGCTATTTTCCATGCCTTTGGACAGGACCAGCAATAGCCATGATCTTTTGTAGCATTTTCCATGACTTTAAATTAATAAGGGTAATGTTTATCTACAGTATGGGCATTATTGCCTTGGCCTATGTCTTTGTGGTGGGGGACTATCCTGAGAATATGTCCTTTTACATGCAGTGCGCTATAGTTAGTGCCATAATTACAGTGATTGCATTTTTATTAGCAAACGCCATGGAGGAATATGCAAGAAATGTGGCAAAGCTTAATAGGGAAAATCTTGAAAAAGAGATAGAGCTTAAAAGAAAACTAGATTTTGACCCTTTAACAGAGGTACATTCAAGAGGTTATATGGATTTGCGCGGCGAGGAGATGCTTAAAAATGCTGATAGATTTAATCCAGTAACTGTTGCTATAATAGACATTGATGATTTTAAACAAATTAATGATAAATATGGACATGAAAATGGAGACAAGGTTTTAAGGACTTTGGGCCTTCTCTTAAACAGTCTTATTGATGAGAGACATACAATCGTTGGCAGATACGGCGGCGAGGAGTTCTTATTTATTTTTGAAGGTGGCAACATAAACGAGCATGAGGCATTACTTGATGCCCTAAGAGAGAGTTTTTCTCTTATAAATTATGCTTTTATGGGGCCAACTAATAACTCTTGTTCCTTTAGTGGCGGTATCACTGTGACCTATGAAAGACAGCATTTAGATGAGGTCTTTAAGGTGGCAGATGAGGCACTTTACATTGCTAAGGGCAAGGGGAAAAATAACATAGTTAGGAAGTAAAGGTTAAGTTTATGAAGAATTACAAAATGACTGTATGCTATGACGGTAGTAGATTTTACGGATGGGAGCACCAGCCAGATATAGAGATGACAATTCAGGGAAAGCTTGAGTCGGTTTTAAAGGAAATGCTAGGCCAGGAAGTAGAGGTTATTGGTTGTGGTAGGACCGATGCAGGAGTTCATGCTAAGGCATACATTTGCAATGTCCACATGGAAACTGAAATGTCAGAGAAGGAAATCAGGGATTATATGAATCACTATCTACCTGATGATATTGGGGTTAATGAGGTGAAGGTGGCTTCGGATAGATTCCACGCTAGATATAATGCCATGGGTAAAACTTACCAGTATGCTTGTTATATCGGGGATAAGAAGCCTGTATTTGATAGAAAATATGTCACAGTCCTTGAGGGCAAAATTAACGTCGAGGCTATAAAAAAGGCCGCAAGTTACTTAGTTGGAGAACATGATTTTAAGTCTTTTTGTGGAAACCCAAAGATGAAGAAGTCCACAGTTCGAGAGATTTATTCTATAGATGTTACATGTAGAAATGGCTATATGTATCTAACATATCATGGAAAGGGATTTTTACAGTATATGGTAAGAATTCTTTCAGGTACCCTAATTGAGGTAGGAGAGGGAAAGAGAAGCCCAGAGTCTATTATAGATTTGATTGAGGCAAAGGATAGAAGCCTTGCTGGACCAACCGCTCCTGCAAAGGGATTAACTCTATTAAAAGTTCACTATGCCAAATAGAAGAAACAAAACTTGTTATAGATATCAAAAATTCAATCTTTTATGGAAATTTATGCCTATATAATGTAAAATAAAGGTTGTTTATCTCATTTGCAGATAAATATGAGTTTAGTTGGAGTCGCAATTTCTAACTAGACAAGACTTGATAATATAGGGAGGTTTTTTACAAGATGACCCAGAAAACTAAAGTGGCCAACGTGTTTTTCAGAATAGTGATTTTTCTTGGCCTTATCGCATCAATTGTAGGAATTGTTGAGATGTGCTTGATTGCACTAAAAGAGAATTATTCAACTAATACCGCTGTAATTTATTATGGCATGGCGAATAATCTATTTATTTGGACAATTGCCTTCATGGTTCTTACAGGAATTTCAGTTTTAGCTTTTATTATGAATTTTGTTTCACATAAGGCAGTGGGTACCCTTTCTTATGTATTAAGAACAATTTTTATCTTTGTTGAAGCTTTAATTAACATTATTTTATGCACTGTAGCTTATGTATTTAACGTAGTTGCCGCAGTACTTCTTGGATATTTACCAGTAGAGAAAGTTTATGAAGTTAATTCATATATTGACGATGTAGATAAGCTTGAAATCTTAGTTGCAATCCTTGTATGTGCAACAATTGCAGCTTTTATCTTTTATTTGATTTTAAGTGTTACATCGATTGTTTCACTTCATAAGATGAATAATAAGCTTTTTGAAAATGCATCACAGCCACAACAGAAGAATTACACAGCACAGGCAACTGAAGAAGTGACTTTAGAGGAAGTTGTTGAGACTCCAGTAGAGCAGGTAAAGCCTACAACTGAGACAGTAGCTCCAGTAGCTCAGACAGAGCCTACAGCTCCAAGTCAGGATTTTTCAGGATTTAATAATAACTAAAATTAAAGAGCAGGAATAATCCTGCTCTTATGTTCTTTATAGCAGATTAGGAGGCTTATGGATAAGGTATATAGAAAAAGACAACTTGCATTTAGCATAGTTCTTTTACTTGGAGAACTAACAGGAATTAGATCTGTCATTTATATGTTAACATTTATTGGAAATTATAAGGATTTATCAGATGCTTCAGCTTTTGAAATGGGAGCTTCAGTGGGACTAAATTATATGCTTTTTTCAGTGCTTATAACTATAAGCTTCATTTTAAGTATTAGAGCTAAAGCGGCAGTTAAGCATATGGAGTATCTTAGCCGTAACATTGATATGGTCATTGCAGTAATAATTACAAGTTCATCTTCAGTGGCAGTGCTTATTGTCATGATGCTTGGCTATGCAAGATATATGGGCGATATGGATATGCTTGCAAGAATTTATGAGTCAGAAGAAGTTAAGTTACTTATCTCAAATCCGCAGGAGTTCTACATTTACATGATTGCAGTAGCAATTATTTTACCACTAGCAATTAAGTCGATTTTTGACATTATAAATTACTTTAGAACTAGAAAAATAGAAGATTAAGAGATTAGAAGATAAATATAGAAGAAAAGAAGAAGTAAAAGATTATTGAAAATGAGGAAGTAAGTGGGAAAAATGAAACTAGTAACACCTAAGTATTATGAGGAATTTAAATGCATCGCTGGAGACTGCACAGATACTTGTTGTGCAGGCTGGGATGTGGATGTAGACAAGAAATCAAACGATTTTTATAAGACAGTAACAGGACCTTTCGGGGATAGACTAAAGGCGGTTTCTGTAGATGATGAAGAGGGCGGCTGCACATTTACCTTAACAAAGGAAAAAAGATGTCCCTTCTTAAATGATGCTAATCTTTGTGATTTATATACAGAGTTAGGAGAGGACAAGCTTTGCGATACCTGTGCAGAGTTTCCAAGATTTATTAACAATTTTGGCGCCTTAAGAGAGATGGGAATTGCACCATCTTGTAAGACAGCTGGGGAAATTATATTTGCCAAAAGAGGAATGATGGAATTTAGCGAATCTGATATTGATGAGGATATCGCTCTTAATGACATCGACCCTTTTGTATATATGCTTCTTAGAAGGGTAAGAAAGCTAAGCTTTAACTTAATTAATGACACGGATTATAAGTTGGGCGAGCGTATTGCAGCCTTCCTTGCAATGAGCAGGGATGTGCAGCGACTTCTTGATATTCAGGAAGATGAGAAGATAGGCAACGTGCTAAAGGCCTATGAGAATAAGGATTTGGTGGATGAGGCTATTAAAAATATTAGAAAGAGACGTCTTGAATCAGAGACACTCTCTGCTAGAAAACTTGGTTTCCCTCAGGATGCTAAGTATTTTGAGCAGATCAAACACTACTTTGATAGTTTTGAAGGCATGGAAGTTATCAACCCTGATTGGTATAAAGTCTGTCAGGCTGTGGATAAGTTCTACGAAGATATCAAGGAAAGTAGAAAAGCTATTGAATTAAAGGACGAATTCAATGAATACTACAAGGATAGACTTGCTGAGTATGACCAGTTATTTAACTACACAATATTTAGATATCTACTAGATGCAGTTAATGACTACGATTTACTCTTAAAGACTACAATTTGTATTGTTTGGTATATTGTTTTAAAGGCAGCAGACATTGCGGTTTGGTATTGCAATGGAAAGACACTATCCTTTACAGAACAAGTTGATATAGCACATTTATACTCAAGACAATTTGAACACTCTTATTCTAATTTTGAAGTGTACAACGAAATGTTTGAAACAAATGAAATATATTCCGTAACTAATCTAGAAGCAATTTGCTTAATGTTTGACTAGTTTGGAATAGTAAGAAAGGTAATTTTAGTATGAAGATGATAATGAGGTATTTGGAAAAATTCAAAAAAGAATGCGTATTAGCACCACTTTTTAAAATGCTAGAAGCAGTATTTGAACTTTTTGTTCCTATTGTAGTTTCTGCAATTATCGATAAGGGTATTGCAAACGACGATATTGCTTTTATTTTAAAATGTAGTGTAATGCTTGTATTCCTTGCGATGATTGGACTTGCAAGCTCAATAACAGCTCAATATTTTAGTGCGAAGGCAGCCATTGGATGTGCAACAAAACTAAGATATAGCGTGTATGAGCATATCTTAGGATTATCTTTTACAGATTATGATGAAGTTGGAACATCCACATTGATTACAAGATTAACTTCTGATATTAATCAGATTCAAAATGGTGTTAACTTAGTTTTAAGACTATTCCTTCGTTCGCCATTTATTGTATTTGGTGCAATGATTATGGCCTTTACAATTAATGTAAAGATCGCTCTTGTATTCGTGGTTACAATTCCTGTATTAGCATTTATTGTTTTTGGAATTATGCTTATTACAAGACCTATGTATCGCGATGTTCAGAATAAGTTAGATAAAGTCCTTTTAACTACTAGAGAGAACTTAACAGGTGTTAGAGTTATTCGTGCCTTTAATAAGCAGGCTAAGGAAAATGTAAAGTTTAAGGCAGAAAACGAAGACCTCAATAAGCTTCAGAGAGTAGTTGGTAGAATATCAGGTCTTATGAATCCTTTGACTTATGTGGTTGTAAATGCTGCTATTGTAGCCTTAATTTACTTTGGTGCTATCAAGGTTAACACAGGTTCCATGACACAGGGACAGGTAGTTGCCCTTTATAACTATATGTCACAGATTTTAGTAGAGTTAATTAAGCTTGCTAACCTTATTGTAACTATTACTAAGGCCCTTGCTTGTGCAGGTAGAGTAGAAAGTGTATTAGCTATTGAATCTTCTATGGATTTTGTAGAAAAGAGACAGGAATTAGATCTTGATGAAAATGTATCTAATAATCAGCCTAAGTTAGAACTTCGCAATGCATCCCTATGCTATAAGGGAAACAGCGAGGACTCAGTTTCTAATATAAATCTTGTTGCTAAGAAAGGTGATATGATTGGAATCATTGGTGGTACTGGTTCAGGTAAAACTACAGTGGCAAATCTTATCTCTAGATTTTATGATGCAACAAATGGTAGCGTACTTATTGATGGTGTAGATGTTAAGGATATTCCTAGAGAAGAGCTTGTAAAGAAGGTATCAGTTTGTATGCAGAAGGCTGTTTTATTTAGTGGAACAGTAAGAGAGAACTTAACAATGGGGAGAAAGGATATCCCAGAGGAAGTTCTTGAAAGGGCAGTGGAAGTTTCTCAGTCTAAGGAATTCTTATCAAAGAAGGAAGGCTATCTTGATTACATGATAAATCAAGGGGCTAAGAATCTTTCAGGTGGTCAGAAGCAAAGACTTAATATTGCAAGAGCACTTTCAGCAAGTCCAGAAATTCTTATTTTAGATGACTGTTCTTCAGCTCTTGATTATGCAACAGATGCAGCACTTCGAAACGCAATCGTAAGAGACTTAAAAGATGTAACAACTGTTATTATTTCACAGAGAGCCGCTTCCTTACTTAATTGTACAAAGATTATTGTACTTGATGACGGTAAGATGGTAGGCGAGGGAACTCATGAAGAGTTACTTGAAAACTGCGAAATTTATAAGGAAATCTACGATTCTCAATTTAGCTCACAGGCTAAAGTTGTAGGAGGTGCACACTAATGAAAAACAATAATAAGAAAACAGTAATTTTTAAGATTTTAGATAGAGTAAAAAATTATAAGCTAGCTTTAGCAACAAGTCTTGTTATGGCTATTGTAACAGTAGTTTGTCAGCTTTATGTGCCAATTTTAATTGGTAGAGCTATTGATTTAATTGTAGGTCCTGGAGAAGTGGATTTTACAGGTATTGCAAAGGTTTTAGGACAGATTGGAATATTTATCTTTGGGGTATTTTTATCTCAGTGGATTATGAATATGTGTAACAACAAGATTACCTTTGGTGTAACAAAGGACATTAGAGATGAGGCTTTTGATAAGATTGAAACTCTCCCTCTAAAGTACATTGACGGTAATTCTTATGGTGATATCGTAAGTAGAGTAATTGCCGATGTAGATACATTTGCAGACGGCTTACTTATGGGCTTTACACAGTTCTTTACAGGTGTGCTAACAATTATTGGTACTCTTGGTTTTATGTTTTTTATTGACTTTAGAATAACATTGCTTGTATTCTTACTTACACCACTTTCACTTCTTATTGCTTGGTTTATTGCAAAGAAGACCTTTAACAGCTTTAAGAGACAGTCAGAGACTAGAGGCGAGCAGACAGCGCTTATTGATGAATCTATTAACGGCGTAAAGATTATTAAGTCTTTTAATAGTGAGCAGAAGTATCTTAAAGAATTTGATGAAATTAATGAACGACTTGCAGATTATTCATTAAAGGCTGTATTCTTTTCAAGTTTAACAAATCCTTCTACTAGATTTGTAAACTCTTTAGTTTATGCAGTAGTAGCTGTAAGTGGTGGTATTTTAGCAATTAATGGTGGTATTTCAGTTGGTGAACTTGTTTCATTTTTAAGTTATGCAAACCAGTATACTAAGCCATTTAACGAGATTTCTGGAGTTATAACTGAATTACAGAATTCAATTGCTTGTGCAGCAAGAATTTTCGAACTTATTGAAGAAGAATCAGAGATTTCAGATGAGGGCAAGTTAGAGCTTTCAGAAATTTCTGGTAAGGTTGATTTGGAAAATGTATACTTCTCATATACAGAAGACACACAGTTAATTACAGACTTTAATTTAGATGTTAAGCCAGGCCAGAGAATTGCAATCGTTGGTCCAACAGGTTGTGGTAAGACTACATTAATTAACTTACTTATGCGTTTTTATGATGTTAATGAAGGAAGCATAAAGATTAGTGGCCATGATTTAAGAGATATTACAAGAGAGTCTTTAAGACATGGTTTTGGTATGGTATTACAGGAGACATGGCTTAAGTCAGGCACAATTAGAGATAATATTGTTATGGCTAAGGAAGATGCTAGCGAAGAAGAGATTATTACAGCTTGTAAGGAAGCATATTCTTGGGGCTTTATTAAGAAGTTACCAAAGGGCCTTGATACTGAGATTGGTGAAGATGGCGGAAGTCTTTCAGCAGGTCAGAAGCAGCTTTTATGTATTACAAGAATCATGCTTGCTAACCCACCAATGCTTATCTTAGATGAGGCTACATCTTCAATTGATACAAGAACAGAATTAAAGATCCAAGATGCATTTGCAAAACTAATGAATGGAAAGACAAGCTTTATCGTAGCCCACAGACTTTCAACAATTAAAAATGCAGACGTAATCTTAGTTATGAAAGACGGAAATATATTAGAACAGGGAAATCATGAAGAGCTATTAAAGGCTAATGGTTTCTATAAGAAGCTTTACGACAGTCAGTTTATTAAGGCTTCAGATGAAGAGGAAGAGTAATAAAGAGGTAAATTTATGGCATTTATTCAGGTAGAAAATGTGACTAAGCGTTATGGCAAGAATTACATTTTAAAGGATATAAATATTGAGGTAAATAAGGGTGAATGTGCCGTTATTATTGGCGCAAACGGCTGCGGTAAGACAACACTTTTATCTATACTTGCAGGAAGTAATAAAGCTAGTTCAGGAAAGATAACTATTGACGGAGTTAATGCGATTTCAAATAGCAAAAGTTTTGATAAGATGATTGGATACATCCCTCAGGAAAATCCACTACTTGAAGGACTAAGTGTTAGAGATAATCTAAAGTTTTGGTATGTTGGAACTAACAGAAATATGGAGGAGGACCTAAAGTCAGGTGCACCTGCCATATTTGGTGTTACAAAATTTCTTGATAAGAAGGTGGAGCAGTTATCAGGAGGTATGAAGAAACGTCTTAGTATCTGTGCGGCTCTTGCAAAGAATCCACCAATTCTTATTCTTGATGAGCCAGGGGCTTCTCTTGATATTGTCTGCAAGCAGGAAATTAAGGAATACATTGAAAGATATATGGCAGTTGGCGGAACAGTGATTTTAGCTAGCCATGAGGATTACGAGATTAATCTTGCAACGAAAATGTATCTTTTAAATGATGGCGTTTTAAAGGAAGTAGAAGTTGGAAGTCACAATGAAATTATGAGGGGACTAGCGCGATGAAAAAGAAATTAGAGTATTTAAGACTACAGATTATTAGTAGTTTTACTTGGGTCCCTAAAATAATTTTGGTGTCGCTAATCTTAGCTATAATCATTGGGGCAGCAGCCTATGGAATATCTGCTTATTCATCAAATTCAGATGACTCCTCTCTTTTAAAGGTGGCAATAGTATATGACGATAATGATAATTCAAAATACATAAGGCAGGCTATGTCTTTAATTGCAGATGAAGAAAGCGTTTCGGAAGTCTGCAGTTTGGTGGAAATGGATGAAGAAAGTGCCCTAACAGGCCTTAAGGATGGAACTGTGGATGTTGTTGTGCTTATTCCTAAGGGACTTATAAGAAGTATTATGAACGGTCAGAATAAGACAATTGAAATGATCTTCCCAAGTGTTGGTGTTAATAATTCTTCTTATATTTATCAGGAGATGATAAATGCCGGTACAAGCGTTGTAAGTACAGCTGAGGCTGGAGTTTATTCTATGGATGATGTCCTAAATGCTCTTTTTAGTGGTCAGAAGGATAAGCAGACAGAATTAGAAAATAAACTTAGCGAAATCTACTTTAGTTATGGCCTTGATAGAAGCATCTACTTTAGTGTGACAGATGTTTCAAAGACAGAAGGCCTCTCAACTACACAGTTTTATATAGCCACTGGTTTCATGCTTTTATTGCTATTTAGCGGTATAGTTTGCGAGAAACTTTTTGTGGTAAATAACAACAGCCTAACTAGGGTGTTAAGAATTGCAGGAATTAAAGAAGGCTACATAAGCTTTTCAAGAATAATGGGAATATGCTTGGTTTACACAGGATTTTTCTGGCTGGTATGCATTTTCCTAGGAATAGTTGGACTACGTTTCCCAGCAATATTTAATTACTACGAGCTTAGTTCGCCTCTAGATTTAATCACTTCCTTAATAGGACTTTTTGTGATTAATTATGCAATTCTTAGCTTTATATTTTTTATATTTATATTAATAGATAACACAATTTATAAGGTTATAGGGCTTTTTATAATAGGAATAGTCTGCATGTATATGTCTGGCTGTATAATTCCTAGCTCACTTCTACCTAATGCCGTAAGGATAATAGGAAACTTCTTACCAACCTACTATTTCTTCAGACTAATAGGACAGATAATGACAACTAATATTAATCCAATCTTGCTTTTTGAAAATGTATTGATTGCTGTAGTTTTAACATCACTTGCAAGTTTGGTGCTTAAATTAAGGGTGAGAAGGGAGTAGTTATGAAAAGGGTTTTATTTTGGATATATTTAATGCTAAAGAAGCAGATTAAAAATCCCTTTATTGTTGGACTTTTGATTGCTATTCCTTTAGTTACTTTGATTGCAAAAAGTATTCCTGCTTTGAATAAATCGGACACGATTCAAATAGGACTATGTCTATCAGATGAAGATGAAATGGCTACAAATACAGTGGAAGCGTTAATTTCTGGAGATTATCCAGTGGATTTTTATTTAGTTGATTCAAGAGAGGATTTGCTTGAAGATATAGTAAACAAAAAGGCTGAGTGTGGTTATGTATTTGGAGAAAATATTTCTGATAAGATAATGGAGGATAACTATAACGGAATTATTGAGTTTGTTATAAATGAATCTAATTATGTAAGTTCAATGACTAACGAGATTGTATTTTCCCAGTTATTTAAGAACTTCGCAGATGATGTATTAGTGGACTTTATATCTAATAATAAGATATTTTCAGAAAAATTAGATAAGGCCATAGTCAACGCTAAATCTAGATATGAAAAATACTTATCAAGCGATGTAACTTTTCATATAGACTTTACTGTGCTTGATAGCGATGATACTTCTAGAAGTGAAATGACTCAAACAACAGGAAAATTTCCGTTAAGAGCCATACTTTATATATTAATATTTGCAGGAGGCTTGTTTGGGGTAGCTTGGTTTTTAGAAGATGAGGCAAAGGGAAGCTATGTAACTTTATCAAAGAGATATAAGATACTTGCAAGACCAGTATATGCCTTTATTGGCGCTTTTCTTTTTTGGATTTCTTCAAGCATTGCCTTGCTTATTGCGGGTAGCAAGATAAGTCCAAAGACGGTTTTATTAGGTATTGCCTATGTGTTCCTTGTAACAGCTTACGCCTGGATTCTTGGAATGATTTTTAGAAGAATCGAGAATTACATAGCAATTACTTTTGTTTTAATTGTTGCCTGCTTTATCTTCTGTCCAGTATTTATCAATATTTCTCTTTATATTGATGCGGCAAAATATATCAGCGCAATCCTTTTGCCAAGCTGGTTTATATAGATAACGAGGTGTTTTAATGAAAATATATTTAGCTAAGGCCGATACAATCGCAGATTACAGCGACATGGCCTATGCAAAACTTACAAACTATCGAAAGAAAAAAACAGACAAATTACACGTAGAACTAGCAAGACTAACAAGCATAACTGCAGGGCTCTTGCTAAATTATGCCACTAAAGATTATTTGAATGCAGGAAGTGATGAGGATTTCGGTATTGATAGTTCTTCGGTAGCTGCTGCGGACTTTGAAGCTACTAATGCTTTAAAAGCGTCTGCCGGCTTGGGGGCTATCTTTCAGGCAAATACAGCCTTCCTTGAATCTTCAATAACTGAGATTTCCTCAGATGAATTGTTTGATGCTTATGATCCAGCTTATGATTTTGAAATTGAAGAGCTTGGTCAGGGAAAGCCAGTGTTTAAAGAAAGAACAGACCTTTACTTTAACATTTCCCACACAGCTAACATTGTAGTTGTGGTTATGGCTAGAAAGCCTATTGGCATTGACATTGATGGCAACAGAAATTTCAGTGACAGAATGATAGATAAATTTTATTCAAAAAAAGAAGCTCAATGGGTTTATGGAAATGAACTTAGAAAGTCAGATAGATTCTTTAATATCTGGACTATGAAGGAAGCTTTTTCAAAGATGCGTGGGGATGGCATTGCAAGAACAATTCTTAATGTAGAATTCTTGCATGACACAGACCAGGTAGAATGTATCTTTAATGGCGAAAAGCAAGACGTGTTAATTGAAGAGCAAGAATATTACGGATACAAAATAGCAGTGATTAGGGAGGCCTAGTCACTGTTTTTTTGTGGCTTAATGGAGTTTTACTATAACTTCGAAAAGACAATTCTAAGCTTGTTGGCACTTAAAAAATCCAGAACAAGATAATCCGCTGTCGAAGACAGAGATTATCAAAGTTCTGGATTTTTGCTAGTACCACTACAAGCTTAGCTTAGCGGGAGCGTGTCTTTGAGAAGTTAATAGTAAAACGCAATGACCGTTTTACAATACATTCCAAAAGCATCCCACTAATCCAGCTCATCAATATGTTTCTTAACTATATCCGCAATGATATCTGCGCATCTTTCTGGTCCAATAACACCAGTATTTAAGCAGATGTCGTAATTGTGGTAGTCACCCATTTCCTGATGAGTGTACTGCTTATAATATGTTTCTCTTAAAATGTCGTGTCTTTCACGGGCCTTCTTAGGATTGAGGCCGAAATTTTCTTCAAGCTCACCTGTACGCTTTGTACGAACTTCTTTATCGGCGTATAGGAAAACATTAAAACATGGAATTCCAGCTTGCTTTAAAACGTAGCCGGCGCAACGACCAACGATGATACAAGGCTTTTTTGAAAGGTTAATAATAACTTCCTTTTGTGCATGGAAGATTCCATCATAAGAACTTGTATAAACCATGGCGTTGTTCATAAGGCTGTTCATAAAGCGAGTAGCACGGCTCATAGCCTCGCCTTCTCTTCTAATATCATCTTCAGAATAACCACTTCTTTTAGCAGTTTCTTTTACGAAATCCTTGTCATAAAAAGGAATGTCTAGAGTGTCAGCTAGGCGCTTTGCAACTGTACGGCCATAGGCTGCGTATTCTCTACTGATAGTGATTACTGGATATTTTAAATTTTCCATAAAACCCCTCCTGGTAAATGTGATTTGTTAGTGGCGGCCCTTGTGGACTGCCACTTTTTAAGTACATTGTAAAGCGGACATTCGGAATCCGCTTCGCTACTTCCTCATGAACGCAGTGGCACTTTGTGCCACCTGTCAGAAGGGGCTTTAACCCCTTCTGACACTAGTAAGCTTTATACCCCCCGCTTAAAGCTTACGCTTTTGAAGCGGGGGATTGCTTACACTGCGTTCAAAAATGATTTCAAATTAAATAATAACTAATTACTAATTACTTGAAGCTAAATCTCTAGGATTACGCTTGCTATTAATATATAGGTAAACTAGGCCAGCAAGTAATAATAAGAGACCAAGTAGATCTGTTACAGTTGCTGGATGAATAAGCATAAGTCCACCTACGGCAATGATTAGTCTTACAACTATGTTCATGTCTGTGAAGCAGTAGCCCTCAAGAGCCGCAGCTAAACCAAATACACCAAGCACTGATGTTACACAGATAAATGCGATCGATAACGGATTTGTATCAATAAGAAGCATTGCTGGATTGTAACAGAACATATATGGTACGATGAAGGCTGCAATGGCAAGCTTTGAGGCCTGGAAGGCGGTCTTCATTGGGTTACTCTTGGCAATTGCTGAACCGGCATAGGCCGCAAGGGCAACTGGTGGAGTAATATCAGCAACAATACCAAAGTAGAATACAAAGAAGTGAGCGGCCATTGTTGGAACGCCCATTCTAACAAGGATTGGAGCTGTTGTAGCAGCCATGATACAGTAGTTAGCTGTTGTTGGAACACCCATACCAAGGATGATACAACAAATCATTGTAAGCACTAATGCGATGATTAAGTGGTTACCAGCAACACCAACAATGGCGTTAATAAGGTCATTTGCAAGACCTGTCATTGTAATAGCACCTGAGATAATTCCGGCAACACCACAAGCGGCACCAACAGTAATTGCGCTCTTACCGCCTTGTTCAAGGGCCTGTAAAATCTTCTTAGGTGTAATTCGATTTTCCTTATCAAATAAACTAACAAAGATAGAGAGGAGAATTGCAAATGTTGCAGCTCTCTGCATTGTCATATAATTTCCTGAAACCCAAACCACAAGCATTACAAGTGGAAGGAGGAGATAAATTTTCTTAATAAGCTTACTCATCTTAGGAAGTTCTTCCTTAGGGATTCCAGTAAGTCTGAGCTTTTTAGCTTCAAGGTGTACTGAAATGAAAATTCCAAGGAAGTAAAGTGCAGCAGGAAGAATAGCTCTTCCAATGATGCTTGAGTAAGGTACGCCAACGAAATCTGCCATAAGGAAAGCGGCAGCACCCATGATAGGAGGCATAATCTGACCACCTGTTGATGAAGCAGCCTCAACAGCCGCAGCAAATTCAGGCTTATAGCCAGTTTCCTTCATCATAGGAATTGTAACAGAACCTGTTGTAACAGTGTTACCAACAGATGAACCAGAAACCATTCCGCAAAGTGCAGAAGAGATAACGGCTACCTTAGCTGGACCACCGGCAAATCTACCAGCGATACTGTTAGCAAGTTTAATAAAGAACTCTGAGATACCTGTCTTTTCAAGGAAGGCACCAAAGATAATGAATACTACAATGAATTTCGAGCAAACATTAACAGGTGTTGAGAAAATTCCTTCCTTAGTATAGAAGAGGTTTCTAACTAAGTACTTTAAACGTCCTAAAAACTCTGGATTTGTAAGTCCTACTGTAAGGGCATAAATTACAAAGAATCCAGCTACAATAAGAATTGGAATACCAACGCATCGTCTTGTAACTTCGATTAAGGCTGCAATAGCCACGATACCAATAATGATTTGATACCATTCAAATTTAGTCCCTAAATTTACGATTGTATTAGCATTTAAGGCAAAATACATATAAGATGCAGTACCTAATACCATAAAAACTATATCGTAAAATGGAATGTGGTTTGGTGTTTGTTCACCCTTCTTTGCAGGATAAATTAAAAATCCCATTAGGATAATCAGTCCCATAAAAGAAGTAAGTCGTATTTCTTCAAGGAAGGTTGCAAAAAGTGTTACATAAATACACCAAAGAGAAAATGCCACAAGCACCAGTGTAATGGCGATTTTTGGCTTTCCTTCCCAAATACGAGTGTTACTTTCTCTGTCGTATTTTTTCATAACAGAGTTTATTGTTTCCTCAGAAACCTCCGGAGTGGAGTTTATCTTATTTAAGTTTTCGCTCAATATTTAATCCTCCTTTTTAGTTTTCATCTGTATTAACTGTGTAACCTTTTTCAGCAAAATACTTTGCAGCTCCTGCATGATAAGGAACAGTAGTAATATCTGTTGCAGACTCTAGAGTAAGTTCCCCACCCTTAGAGTTTTCTAGCTTAATTTCCTCAACATGGTCAAAGATGGCTGCTGTTAGATTATAGACAGTTTCTTCATCCACATCTGCTGAAACAATTAAGGTTGCCTCAACTGCTACAGTTTGAATATCTTCATCCTGATCTGGATAAGTTCCAGCAGGAATTGTATAAGCCTTGTAATAAGAGTAGTCTGATAGGATCTTCTCCTGTAACTCTTCGTCAATTGAAATTAAGTTAACACCATTAGTTGTTGCAAGCTCTGTAATAGCTGTTGTTGGTGTACCTGATACAATAAAGGCAGCATCAATTCGGCCATCCTTTAAGGCCTCCTTTGAATCTTCAAAGGACTGATACTGTGGCTTAATGTCGTCGATATCAATGCCGGCAGCACTAAGAATATCTATAGCGTTAAAGTAAACGCCTGAACCTGCTTGTCCAATAGAAACTCTCTTACCCTTTAAATCCTCAACACTTGTAATTGAGTCATCCATTGTAATAATCTGAACTGTTTCTGAATAAAGTGAAGCTAGGACTCTGAAATCTGTGGTAGCGCCATCATTTTCAAAAGCTCTAGTTCCCTCCCAAGCATATGTCATAACGTCGGACTGTGTAAAAGCTAATTGGAAGTCCCCGTCGTGAATACTTTGAATATTAACTTTAGATCCTCCAGTTGAAACTGCTACTGCCTTAACATCGGCGTAGTTTTTCATATACTGTGCAATTATTCCACCATAAGAATAGTAAGTACCGGATGTTCCACCTGTACCAAACATCATTCTTTGGGATGCTTGTGAGCATCCTGTCATTGTGCCAAGAAATAAGCACATGCAGACAAGGCATGCACATATTTTTTTAAAAGTTCGCATGTCTTTCTCATTTCCTTTCTGTTGTATGTAGTCTATGTCTTTTTTATACCATATTTTAGGATATAAATAAAGGACAGGGCCGACTTACTACAAATCCTTTAATATTTAAAAGCTCGCTGGCTAGTAATATTAAAAGGAAATATAGTAGTCACCATGTCCTTAAAGTTTGTTATATATTAGGCCTTAGCCCTTTGAAAATGTAATTAATATTGTAATTACTTATTCTCCTGATAGTTAACAGCTGCCTCAATAAATCCCTTGAATAATGGATGTGGTCTGTTTGGACGAGACTTAAGTTCTGGATGAGCCTGTGTTGCAACAAACCATGGGTGAGTTGGGATTTCAACCATTTCTACGATTCTACCGTCTGGTGAGATACCTGAAAGGAGCATACCATTTTCAGATAAAACCTTACGGAAGTCGTTGTTAACTTCATATCTATGTCTGTGACGCTCATGAATTGTTTCTTCGCCATATAACTTATAAGCAAGGGAATCCTTGTTAAGTACACATGGGTAAGAACCAAGTCTAAGTGTACCACCAATATCATCAATGCCTTCCTGATCTGGCATAAGGTGAATTACTGGATGTGTTGTGTTAGGATCTAATTCCACTGAATGAGCATCTTCGTAACCAAGTACGTCTCTTGCAAATTCAACGATTGATAACTGCATACCAAGGCATAAACCAAGGAATGGAATCTTGTTCTCTCTAGCAAACTTAATTGCTGTAATCTTACCTTCGATACCTCTGTTACCGAAACCACCTGGAACTAAGATACCTGAAACATCGCCGAGAAGCTCAGCAACATTATCATTATTAACAGTTTCAGAATCCACCCACTTAATATCAACTTCAGCAAGGTTTGTAATTCCACCGTGCTTAAGAGCTTCAACTACTGAAATGTAAGCATCGTGAAGGGAAATATATTTACCAACTAATGCAACCTTAACATTCTTTGTTGGATGCTTTGCGTTATAGCACATCTGCTTCCATTCTGTAAGATCTGGTTCTGGACATGGGAGATTTAAACATTCACAAGCAACTTCTGCTAAATGTTCATCTTCCATAGCAAGTGGTGCATCATAGAGAATATCTACATCTAGGTTCTGTAAAACGTGTGACTTAGGTACGTTACAGAATAATGCAATCTTGTCCTTAAGACCTGGTTCAAGTGGATGCTCAGTTCTACAAACTAAGATATCTGGCATGATTCCCATACCCTGTAATTCCTTAACTGATGCCTGAGTTGGCTTTGTCTTCATTTCACCTGAAGCTTTAAGATAAGGAATAAGTGTTACGTGGATAAGAATTGCATTCTCTTTACCAACTTCGTGCTGGAACTGTCTGATAGCCTCAAGGAATGGCTGAGACTCAATATCACCTACAGTACCACCGACTTCGATAATTGCAATCTTTGTTTCATCGCTTGAGTAGTCTCTAAAGAAACGGCTCTTAATTTCATTAGTGATATGAGGAATTACCTGTACTGTACCTCCACCAAAATCACCACGACGTTCCTTTTGAAGTACAGACCAGTAAACCTTACCTGTTGTAACGTTAGAGTTCTTTGTTAAACTCTCATCTATAAATCTTTCATAATGACCAAGGTCAAGGTCAGTTTCAGCTCCATCGTCAGTAACGAAAACCTCTCCATGCTGTATAGGATTCATAGTTCCTGGATCAATATTAATATAAGGATCGAACTTCTGCATAGTTACTTTATAACCACGCGCTTTAAGAAGTCTTCCTAAAGAAGCGGCTGTTATACCTTTTCCTAATCCGGAAACAACACCACCTGTTACAAATACATACTTAACTGCCATTTTAACCTCCGATTCAAAAAACAAAAGTCGCAAGCGTGCCATTAGTACCTTCTTTGGAAAAATGACACGCTATGCGACTAAATTATAAAAATTAACTTTGGTATTATAACCCTATCAAAGTTTAAATGCCACAAGATTTACTAAAAAATATCAGAAACTAATAATCTAAAGTGAAAACTTTTAGAGAGCTAATTATTTTTATTATTGACTTAAGATTATTATTTGAACGCAGTGTAAGCAATCCCCCGCTTCAAAAGCGTAAGCTTTAAGTGGGGGTATAAAGCTTACTAGTGTCAGAAGGGGTTAAAGCCCCTTCTGACAGGTGGCACAAAGTGCCACTGCGTTCATGAGGAAGTAGCGAAGCGGATTCCGAATGTCCGTTTTACAATAAGGTGGGAGGAAAATACATTTTCAAAAAAATAGAAATAATTCTAAAAGCTATAAATCCTTTATATAAGTTTAAGAAAATCAATTTGATTTTTATTGATTTATGAAATATCCTTCTTTATAATTAATTATGTTAGCGCGATAAAACTTGTGTTTTAGCAAGCTTTTCGCAATTTGTGAATTTGAATAACAATATTAATATTAAGGAGAATATAAATGGAGAATAATTACGATAACAATCGTGATGACCGCGATGATCGCAATAAGCGTGATAACAACAAAAAGCCCAAGAATACTAGTCTCATAGTGTTCGTAATAATTGCGGCTATTGTTACATTTGTTGCAATAACATTACTTAATTCATTATTCCAGAACGCTACTTATAAGGAAATAACTTATAATCAGTTCCTTGAAATGATAGATGAAGGAAAGGTTGAGTCGGTATCACTAGAGAATGACAGAATTCTCATCTATCCAACAGATGATGCAACGGAAGAATCAAACTTAACTGGTATGGAATATACTTATTACACAGGTTATGTTGGAGATGATTCTCTTGTTTCATTATTAAAGAGAAAGGATATTAGTTTTACAGGCTATATTCCAGATTCGAATTCAGCTATTGTTGAATTTTTATTAGCCTATGTATTGCCAATTCTTTTAATTTACGTGGTATTTGCCTTCGTATATAGAAGAATTTCTAAGAGCGGTGGCATGGGCATGGGAATGGGCGTTGGAAAGAGTAACGCCAAGGTTTATGTCCAGAAAAAGACTGGAGTTACATTTAAGAATGTAGCTGGTCAGGATGAGGCTAAGGAGTCTTTAACAGAAATCGTAGACTTCCTTCACAACCCTGATAAATACGTTAAGATCGGTGCTAAGTTACCAAAGGGTGCACTTTTAGTAGGCCCTCCGGGAACTGGTAAGACATTACTTGCTAAGGCTGTTGCTGGTGAGGCTAATGTTCCATTCTTCTCACTTGCAGGTTCGGATTTCGTTGAAATGTTCGTAGGTGTTGGTGCATCTCGAGTACGTGACTTATTTAAGGAAGCAACAAAGCAGGCACCTTGTATCATTTTCATCGACGAGATCGATGCTATTGGTAAGAGTAGAGATTCAAGATACGGAAGCGGTAACGATGAGCGTGAGCAGACACTTAACCAGTTACTTTCAGAGATGGATGGTTTCGATTCCTCAAAGGGTATCTTTATTCTAGCTGCTACTAATAGACCAGAAGTTCTTGATAAGGCCTTACTTAGACCGGGTCGTCTTGATAGAAGAATTACTGTTGATAGACCTGATAAGAAGGGTAGAGTTGAGACTCTTAAGGTCCATTCAAAGGATGTCCTTATGGATGATTCAGTAGATTTTGAAGAATTAGCACTTGCAACTAGCGGTTTAGTTGGTTCAGACCTTGCTAACATGGTAAATGAAGCTGCTATCGGAGCTGTTAAGGAAGGCCGAAGCGTGGTTACACAGGCTGACTTAATGAAGGCTTTCGATGTGGTAGTTGCTGGTAAGGAAAAGAAGGAAAGAGTCCTTACTAAGAAGGAAAAGAGAGTTGTTGCCTACCATGAAATTGGACATGCAATTATTCGTGCTATTAAGAATAATTCAGATCCAGTTCAGAAGATTACAATCATTCCTCACACTAACGGTTCTCTTGGTTACGTTCTTAACTTCCCTGAGGAAGAGAAGCACTTAGAGACTAAGGAAGAGATGATGACAGACCTTGTTTCATTAGTAGGTGGTCGTGCTGCTGAAGAAATCGTAATCGGTTCAGTAACTAACGGCGCTTCTGATGATATTAAGAAGGCAACAAATCTTGCTAAGGTTATGATTACTCAGTACGGTATGTCAGATAGATTTGGTCTTGTGGCTTTATCAACTGTTGAAGATCAGTACTTAAATGGTCGTTCAAGTATGAACTGTGCTCCAAGTACAGAGGCTGAGGTTGATGAAGAGGTTCGTAAGATGATTATGGCAGCTTACGAAGAGGCAAAGCAGATTATTCGTGATAACAGAGATGTAATGGATGAGTTAGCTCATTACCTCTATGATCATGAAACAATTACAGGTAAGGAATTTATGAGAATCTTTAGAAAGGCTAAAGGCATTCCAGAACCTGTAGATACATCGGATTTTACAATATCTGAGAAGGTTGCAGAGTCTGTAACATTTAATGAAGATGGAACATACTCATCAACAATTAGTGGCCCAAGCGAGACTGAAATCTGGCAGGATGCTAAAACTGATGAAAATGTTAACGAAGAAGTAAAGACAGAAACTAAGGCAGAGGAAACTTCTGAGGAAATCTCTAAAGAAACTTCAACAGATGATTCTCATGATGAAACAGCCGAATAAATGTTTTTATTTCGTGGATAAATTTTAATATTTGATTTATAATAGGCTTATGTATTTTTACATAGGCCTATTTCTTTATAATAAGAAGAAAGTCCTATGATTTGATTAATAACACAGTCAGAGATTAGGCTCTGCCTAGGGTTAAAGCGCTTTGCGAGGATGCGCAAGCAAATATAGATTATTAGACATTAAGAAGGGTTTTATATTTATGGATTTCACACATTTACATGTTCATACTGAATATTCATTACTTGATGGCTCTTGTAAGATAAAAGAATTAGTGGCAAGAGCTAAGGAACTTGGAATGGACAGTTTAGCTATAACAGATCATGGCGTTATGTATGGCGTTATAGATTTTTATAAAGCTTGTAAGGAAGCTGACATTAAACCGGTACTTGGTTGTGAGGTTTATGTAGCACCGGGCTCAAGATTTGATAAAGGTCAGGGAACTAGCGAAGATAAGTACAATCACTTAGTTTTACTTGCAGAAACTAACGAAGGTTACAATAACCTTATGAAGATTGTCTCAAGAGGCTTCACAGAAGGTTTCTATTATAAGCCAAGAGTTGATAAGGAATTACTTAGACAATATAGCAAGGGAATTATTGCACTCTCTGCTTGTCTTGCAGGAGAGATTCCAAAGTATCTTAAAAGAGGAATGTATGATCAGGCTAAGGATGTTGCCCTAGAATATGAAGATATATTTGGCAAGGGAAACTTCTTTTTAGAGCTACAAGATCATGGAATAGCTGAGCAGCAGTTAGTTAATCCACAGTTACTTCGTATGTCTAAAGAGACGGGTATTGAGCTAGTTTGTACTAATGATACACACTATATTAAGGCAGAAGATGCCGAGGCTCATGACATTTTACTATGTATTCAGACAGGTAAGAAGGTAGCTGATGAGGATAGAATGCGCTATGAAGGCGGTCAGTATTATTTAAAGACTAAGGAAGAGATGGCTGATTTATTCAAATATGCGCCTGAGGCCTTAACTAATACTCACAAGATTGCCATGCGTTGTAACGTAGATATTGAATTTGGCGTAACTAAGTTGCCACATTTTGATGTGCCAGAAGGCTATACTTCCTGGACATACCTTAATTATCTTTGCTATTCAGGTTTAAAGAAGAGATATCCTGAACAGTGCAAGGATTTATCCGTGGAGGATTTCGTTAAAAAGGCAGAAGAGGAAGCGGTTGAGGATAGAAAGGACGTAGTGATTAAGGTAGCTGAGGATACGAATAACATTTTCCAAAGATTAGCTTATGAGCTTTCTGTCATCTACTCAATGGGTTATGTTGACTACTTCCTTATTGTTTGGGATTACATAAATTATGCTAAAACTCACAATATTCCGGTAGGCCCTGGTAGAGGTTCTGCCGCAGGTAGTATTGTTTCATATTGTATGGGAATCACAGATTTGGACCCAATTCACTACAGCCTTATCTTTGAGCGTTTCCTAAACCCAGAGCGAGTTTCCATGCCCGATATCGACGTAGATTTTTGCTATGAGCATAGACAGGACGTTATTGATTATGTAGTTGAAAAGTACGGTAAAGACTGTGTTAGCCAGATTGTAACTTTCGGTACAATGGCTGCCCGTGCGGTTATTAAAGACGTTGGTCGTGTTATGGATTTGCCATATGCCATGGTGGACAATATTGCTAAGATGGTGCCAAGAGAGATTGGTATCACAATCGATAAGGCCATTAAGGGTAACCCTGATTTAAGGCAAATGTATGAGACAGACGCAACGGTAAAAGAACTAATCGACAAATCTAAGAAGTTAGAGGGCTTGCCTCGTCACGCTTCAATGCATGCTGCTGGTGTACTTATTAGTGGAAAGCCAGTTGAGGAGTACGTTCCGCTATCAGTAGGTTCTGATGGAGCAGTAGTTGCCCAGTTTGTAATGACTACTCTTGAAGAGCTTGGCCTTTTGAAAATGGACTTCTTAGGCCTTAGAACTTTAACAGTTATTAAGGATGCGGCTGATTTAGTTAGAGAAAAGAATCCAGATTTTGATATAGATAAAATCGATTATAGCGACAAGGGCGTCTTTGAGGCCATTGGAACTGGAAAGTGTGACGGTATTTTCCAGCTTGAATCTGCAGGTATGAAGTCCTTCATGAAGGAATTAAAACCTCAGAATATTGAAGATTTAATTGCGGGAATTTCCCTTTATAGACCAGGTCCTATGGACTTTATACCTCAGTATATTGAGGGCAAGAATAATCCTGATAAGGTAGTCTATGACTGTCCTCAGCTAGAGGCAATTCTTAAGCCAACTTATGGCTGTATCGTTTATCAGGAACAGGTTATGCAAATTGTTCGAGACCTTGCTGGTTACTCTTGGGGTCGTTCAGATTTAGTACGTCGTGCCATGTCTAAAAAGAAGGCCTACGTAATGGAGCAGGAGCGTAAGAACTTCATCTATGGTAACGAAGAAGAAGGGGTTAAGGGCTGTATTAAGAATGGAATTAGCGAAGAAGTTGCAGGAAAAATCTATGATGAGATGATTGATTTTGCTAAGTATGCCTTTAATAAGTCCCATGCTGCTTGTTACGCAGTGGTTTCCTTCCAGACAGCTTACTTAAAGACTTACTATCCTGTTGAATTCATGGCTGCCTTAATGACATCAGTAATTGATAGAACTGATAAGGTTGCAGAGTATATCTATGCTTCACGTCAGATGGGTATCGATATTTTAGCACCAAGTGTTAATAAGTCGGATATGGGCTTTAGTGTTGAAAATGGCTCTATTCGTTTCGGTCTTTCTGCTATTAAAAATCTTGGTCGTCCTACTATTATGGCGATTTTAAGAGATAGACAGGCATCAGGTGAATTTAAGAGTATGCAGGATTTCATTACAAGAATGTGTACAGATCTTAATAAGAGAGCTGTGGAAAATTTCATCAAGGCCGGAGCTTTTGATGAATTTTATGACAATAGAAATTCTATGTTAACAGTTTATGATAAGATGCTTGATTCTGCTACAAAGCAAAGTAAGGATGCTATGTCAGGTCAGATGTCACTTTTTGATATGGTATCTGATGAAGATAAGACAGGTTATGAGATTCCAATGCCTAAGGTGGCAGATTTTAATAAGGAGCTAGCTCTAGAGTTTGAAAAGGAAGTCCTTGGTGTATATGTTAGTGGACATCCTCTTGAAGAATACGAAGGTATGTGGAAAAAGCACATTTCTGCAAGAACTCTTGATTTCGAGCTTGATGAGGAAAGCGGAGAAACAAAGGTTACTGATGGTACAAGACAGACTATTGGTGGCATGATTGTTAATAGAAATATCAAGACTACTAAGAATGGTCAGCTAATGGCCTTCCTTACAATCGAGGATTTAGTAGGAACTGTGGAAGTTGTAGTATTCCCAAGAGATTTTGCAAACAATAGAGCAGTTATTGAGAATTCAGACAAAGTCTTTATTACAGGTAAGGTTCAGGCAAATGTAGACGAGAACGGAAAGCTTATTTGTGAAAAGGTAATTAGCTTTGATAGCGTACCAAGAAAGCTATGGATTCGTTTTGCTGACCTTAATGAATACGAAGGGGTTAAAGATGCTCTCGTTAATAAATTAAGAAATAAGCCTGGAAAAGATTCAGTAATTATCTACTGTAGTGCAGAAAAAAAGAAGCTTAGCCTAGACAATAACCTTAAAATAGGCGTAGATTCTGAGCTCATAAAAGACCTTAGAAAGCAGTACGGACCTAAGAATGTTGAGACCACTTAAGATTATTAACTTTTGAGAAAAATGTATTAAAATATATACACAAATCTTTGTTAATGTGTTAACATATAAGGGTAATGGACGTGAAATGGTTAGATTTTGTTGATAACTAATAATTATAAAAATTAAATTTTATAGGGTGTAGCGTTAGTTATAAATAGAGATTGATATTTTTTTAACCATTGGAAAGGGTGTTATATGGCAAAGGAAATTAAGACAATTGGTGTATTAACAAGTGGTGGCGATGCTCCAGGAATGAACGCTGCTATTAGAGCGGTTGTAAGAACTGCTATCAACAAGGGGCTTAAGGTTAAGGGTATAGAAAAAGGCTATAATGGTCTTATTAATAATGAAATTGTAGACATGGATAAACACAGCGTTTCTGATATTATTCAGAAGGGTGGTACAATCCTCTACACAGCTAGATGTCTAGAATTCATGACAGAAGAAGGTGTTCAGAAGGCTGTTGAGAACTGTAGAAAGGCTGGCATTGATGGCATGGTTGTCATTGGTGGTGACGGTTCTTTTAGAGGTGCTCAAAAGCTTGCAGCACATGGAATTAACACAATCGGTGTTCCAGGTACAATCGATCTTGATATTGCATGTACAGAATATACAATCGGTTTCGATACAGCTGTTAACACAGCTATGGAAGCTATCGATAAGATTCGTGATACATCTACATCACATGAGCGTTGTTCTATTATCGAAGTTATGGGACGTAACGCAGGTTATATCGCACTTTGGTGTGGTATTGCCAACGGTGCTGAAGATATCTTACTTCCAGAAAGATATGACTGTGATGAGCAGGCTATTATTAACCACATCATCGAAGGTCGTAAGAAGGGTAAGAAGCATCACTTAATTATTAATGCTGAAGGTATCGGTCATTCAACTGGTATGGCAAGAAGAATTGAAGCTGCAACAGGTATTGAAACAAGAGCAACAATCCTTGGTTACATGCAGCGTGGTGGTTCTCCAACATGTAAGGATAGAATGTATGCTTCAATCATGGGTTCATATGCTGTTGATCTTCTTAACGAAGGAAAGTCTAACAGATTAGTAGCTTATAAGAACGGTGCATTTATTGATTATGATATCGATGAAGCATTAGCTATGAAGAAGGACATCAACGAATATGAATTTGATGTAAGTAACTTACTTTCAAGATAATTTTAGCTAATAAGAAAAACATATATAATATAGAAGAAACTCTATTAAGATGTTATACTAGACGGTGTCGCAATGCGGCACCGTTTTTTTAAACGCAGTAAAATTTTTCGTATAATTTGCCCCCATTAGGTACTGATAATGGGCAAAAAAACTGCGTTTTGTGTAAGAAGTATTAAAAAAATAGGAGGTTCCTATGATTACAAGTACAAGTAATAATCAAGTTAAACATATTATCAATTTAAATAAGAAGGCAAAGGAGAGAAAATCCTCTAAAGAATTTGTTGTAGAAGGAATTCGAATGGTGAAAGAAGCTCCAAAGGAAAGAATAGTAAAAGTATATATCTCAGAGAATTATTATAAGGATAATGAAAAGTTAATTCTAGATTTAATAAACAATGATAAGCTAGAAATCGTAGATAATACCGTATTTTGCAAGATGTCAGACACTCAGACACCTCAGGGCATAATGGCAGTAGTAGCTATGGAAAATAAGAGCTTGGAAGATATAGTATCAGTAAAGAATACTAATAAAGATTTAAGTGATAATAAAATTAAAGCACCTCTTCTTATTTGTCTTGAAAATTTACAGGACCCAGGAAATCTTGGAACCATAATTAGAATGGCAGAAGGAGCAGGTGCAACCGGTGTAATAATGAGCTCTAACACCGTGGATGTCTACAATCCAAAGACTATTAGATCCACAATGGGTTCCCTTTATCGTGTGCCTTTTGTTTATGTGGAAGATTTTTATGAAACAATTTCAAAGCTAAGGGATTTAGGTATCAATACCTATGCAGCTCATCTTAAGGGGGAAAATGTTTACACAGGCCCAGATTTTACAAAGCCTACAGCTTTTTTAATTGGCAATGAGGGTAACGGACTTACAGATAAGGCTAGTGCCTTAGCAAGTTCCCTTATAAAGATTCCAATGGAAGGTGAAGTTGAGTCATTAAATGCAGCGATTGCTACAACAATTCTTAGCTATGAAGCATTAAGACAAAGATTATAAAAATTTAAATTGCTAATTATAAAATATCATGAAAAATAATTGGTTAAAAAATAAATTGTCAACCAAAAGTATAGCGGTTTTGTGTCCCATTTTGGAAACTAAAAAATTCCAATATGGCGCAAAGCCGCTTTTTTACTGAACTTGTAACATATTTGACAAAATAATGTAATTTTGGTAACATATCCCGTAACAAAATGTAACAATTATGTAACATTTTTGCTAAGGTGTAAAAAACGCCGGAAAGGGAAATACTTTATGAGACTTAGAAGTACCAAGGCTGCTTGTTACTTAGGCGCAGTAATGGTTGTTGCTTTAACACCGTTAGTACCTGTAATAGCAGATGCTGGAACTGCCTATGAACAAAAAAGTGCAATTACTGAAACCGTGGTTAAGACCGCATCATATTCAGCTAACACTAGCGAAGAAGTAGAAACTGGATATGAGACAGAGCAGAACTCTTTTTATAACAGAGCTCTTGCTATTACAAGTCCTTACTTAGATGTCTATAGTGAGGCCAATGCAGATTCAGACTTAGTCGGAAGACTATACGAGAACACTGCAGTTGATACAGAAGAAGTATCAGATGGATGGACATTGATCTCATCTGGTAACGTAAAGGGTTTTGTTCAGACCCAATATTTATTGTTCGGCGATGAGGCCGAAGCAATAGCATCGGAGCTTGATGAATCACAGATTCTCACAGCTTACACAGTAGAAGAAGCTGAAGCTAAGGAAGCGCAGGAAGCAGCCGAGGCAGAGGCAGCAAGAAAGGCTGCAGAAGAGGCAGAAGCCGCAAAGAAAGCAGCAGAAGAGGCAGAGGCTGCAAGAAAAGCAGCAATTATAGCGAATACAATTGACGGAACTAGTTTTACTTATAACCCAACAATAACATTATCTGATGATGAAATTTGGATATTGGCATGTATAGTTGATTGGGAAGCAGGAACAGAAAGCTATGAAGGAAAGCTTGCAGTAGCTAACGTAGTTTTAAATAGACTTCGTTCAGGTTACTGGGGCAGCACAATTCAGAGTGTTGTTTATGCAAGATCACAATTTTCAGGAGTTTCTAATGGATCAGGAAGTGCTTCAACAGCATTTTCAAACAGATTATCTACTGGACCTTATTATTCAGACTGTATGACAGCAGCTTTAGCAGCTATCTCAGGAACTAATAACATCGGTAGTTATACATCCTTTAGAACAGTATCTAGTGCGAACTTAAGTTCAATTTCGGATTATGTGATTATCGGAAATCACGTTTTTTACTAGATATAACATGGAGCTATGAAGACTAAGGTTTTCATAGCTCTTTTTTTGCATAAATTTATGAATTGGGTTATAATTGTGTAATCTTTATAGGTGTGATTGGATTTGCCTTTAGAGACAAGTAGTAAGTGTAAATTTGATGGAGGATTGGTTTATGAATTTAAAAGGACGCGATTTTTTAACCCTCAAAGATTTTAGTGCGGAGGAGATTTTATATTTAATAGATCTTGCAGCAAAGCTTAAGGACATGAAGAAGAAGGGCATTGTTGACCAGCCACTTCTTGGTAAGAATGTTGCATTGATTTTTGAGAAGACTAGTACTAGAACTCGCTGCTCGTTTGAAGTAGCTGCCCACGATTTAGGAATGGGAACAACTTACCTTGATCCAACAGGATCTCAGATTGGTAAGAAGGAAAGTATTGCAGATACAGCAAGAGTGCTTTCATCCATGTATGAAGGTATCGAATATAGAGGTTACGGTCAGGAGATAGTTGAGGCTTTAGCTGAATTTTCTGACGTGCCAGTTTGGAATGGTTTAACAAACGAATATCATCCAACACAGATGCTAGCTGATATGTTAACAGTTAAGGAGCAGCTTGGAAGATTAAAGGGCGTTAAATTTGTTTATATGGGTGATGCTCGTTACAACATGGGCAATTCCCTTATGATAGTTTGTGCAAAGCTTGGATTTCACTACGTTGCTTGCACTAACAAGGACTATTTCCCTAATGCCGAGCTTGTGGCACAGTGCGAAGCTTGGGCTAAGGAAAGCGGCGGTTCTGTAACTCTTACAGAGTCAGTAGCTGAGGCAACAAAGGATGCTAACGTTCTCTACACTGATGTTTGGGTTTCAATGGGCGAGCCTGATGAAGTTTGGGAAGAGAGAATCAAGGCCTTAAAGCCATATCAGGTGAATAAGGAGGCCTTTGCAAATGCAGCATCTGACGCAATCTTTATGCATTGTCTTCCAGCCTTCCACGATCTTAAGACAAAGATTGGCAAGGAAATCCATGATAAGTTCGGCCTTGATGAGATGGAAGTTACTGACGAAGTATTTGAGTCAGAAAAGTCAGTGGTATTTGCTGAAGCAGAGAATCGTATGCACACAATCAAAGCTGTTATGGCAGCAACACTTGGTGCTTACGCAGATTAATTGAGTTAGATACATTTTCAAAAATAAAAGAAAAAGACTAGTAACAATAGCCTAAGGAGGAAAGATGCAATTTACAACAACAGGTTCTTATGCAAGAACCAAGCAATTTATTGACTATCTAAATATTATTTTGACAGTAGCGGTATGTGTTATATTTATTGCCATTGTTTTTCTTAGAGGTAGAAGTGGGGTGCTTTTCCCAATTGAGTTTCTTCTAGGGGCTATTGTTAATGGCAGCAATGCAGTAAAGAAATACGTTACTTATGAACCAGTAAAAGGCGGCATACTTACAGGTGTGGCTGTGGTATTATTAATTCTTTGTATTTTGACATGGAGAGCAATAGCTTAATGACTAAGAAAGATGTGCTAAGAGTTTTAAAGGCAGATGATTCATATGTTTCAGGACAGGCACTTTGTGAAAGCCTTGGGGTTTCTAGAACGGCAGTGTGGAAGCAGATGAATCAGCTAAAAACTGAAGGATATGATATTGAATCTGTAAGCAATAAGGGTTATCATATTAATTCAGCGCCAGATATTTTAACAGACTATGAGATTGAAAGTGAGCCTATGTTTAAAGAGGGCTTTGTAGATGAAGTGGTTTTCTTTGAGGAGATTGATTCTACTAACAACGAAGCTAAGAGACAAGGCGATACAATTAGGGATAAGGCTAAATTACTTATTTGCGAAAGTCAGACGGGAGGTCGTGGCAGACGAGGTAGAAACTGGGTTTCACCTAGTGGGTCTGGAATTTGGATGTCGCTTTTATTCAAACCAGACATTACACCTGCAAGTGCTTCAATGCTAACAATTGTAACAGCTATGGCAGTTAAGGCAGCTATTACAGATGTCTTGCCAAAGGCAGATTGTATGATTAAATGGCCGAACGATATTGTATTAAATGGCAAGAAGATTTGCGGTATTCTAACGGAGATGAGTGCTGAGTTAGAATATATCCACTATGTGGTAATAGGTGTTGGACTTAATGTTAATACTCTTGATTTCCCAGAGGAGTTAAGCGATATAGCAAGTTCAATACTTAAAGAGACTGGCGTCAAGATTAAGAGAAGTGAATTGGTCGTTGCATTTTTAAAAGAATTCAATTACTTCTACAAAAAGTTTATGAAAGAAAAGGACCTTTCATCTTTGGTGACTGAATATGACGCTATGTTAATAAACAAGGGAAGAGAAGTTGTGACATCTGGCGAGCTTGCTATTAGCGGCACTGCCGTTGGCATAAATTCAATGGGGGAATTAATAATAAAATTAAAGGACGGCGACCTTAAGGTTATTAGAGCCGGAGAGGTGTCGGTAAGAGGTTTATACGGTTATGTTTGATGAGAATATTGTTTTATGTGTTTCAAATTCATATGATAAAAAATATTATTTTAACCCTGAATTTGACAAACTTCCTGACGATGTTAAGGATGATTTAAAGATTATGTGCGTGCTTTTCACTGAAGAGGTCGGTGGAATTTTAAGCATGGAATTTGATGAAGAGGGTAACCTTCTTTTTAAGTCACAAGCTGACGAAGGTGACCTTTTATACGATGATATTGCCTGTGGAATGCTAGTTAACAGAGCTCAAAAGGAGAAGGCTGAGTTATTAGAGTCCCTTGAGATGTTTTACAAGGTGTTCTTCTTAGGTGAGGTTTAAGATGTTAATAGGCAATGTAAAAATCGATACAAATGTGGCTCTTGCGCCAATGGCAGGTGTTACAGATTTGCCTTACAGACTTCTAAGTAAGGAGATGGGCTGTGGCTATCTTGTAACTGAGATGGTGAGCGCGAAAGCTATTTTATATAATAATAAAAATACAGATGAGCTGATGGTTATGGACAAGAGTGAGCATCCTATTGCAATTCAGCTTTTTGGCTCAGACCCGGATATTATGGCGGAGATGAGTTTGAAAATTGCAGAGGAGAAAAAGCCTGACATTATTGATGTGAATATGGGCTGTCCAGTACCAAAGGTAGTTAATAACGGTGAGGGTTCATCCATTATGAAAAATCCTAAGCTTGTAGAGGAGATTGTTACAGCAATGGCTAAGAAATGTCCGATTCCTGTGACTTTCAAAATCAGAACAGGCTTTGATGATACTTGTATCAATGCCCCAGAAATTGCCCACATCATTGAAGAGTGTGGGGGTGCAGCTGTAGCAGTTCATGGTAGAACTAGAGCTCAGTACTATTCCGGCAAGGCAGATTGGAACGTTATTAAGGCGGTTAAGGATAGAGTGTCCATTCCTGTTTGGGGAAATGGAGACGTGGTATCTGGGCCAAGTGCTAAGAAAATGCTTGAAGAGACTGGTTGTGATGGTGTAATGATTGGTAGAGCAGCAAGAGGTAATCCTTGGATTTTTAAAGAGATAAAGACTTATCTTGAGACGGGTGAGATAATCCCTAAGCCAAGTTATGATGAAATCTGCGATATGATAATTAAACATGCCACAAGTCTGTGCGAGTACAAGGGCGAGTTTACAGGAATTAGAGAGATGCGTAAACATTTTGCCTGGTATACAGCTGGAATTAAGCATGCAGCGTACTTAAGAAATGAGGCTAATCATGTGACTAGTCTTGATGCAATGGTTGAACTTGTAGAGAAAATGAGAAAAGAGATAATTGCTTAATCCTAAAGATGGCAATAAAGCTAGGCTATAAGCTATAAGATTGACAATGAGAATGGCATAGTTTATAATGTTGTGACGAGCTTTGGGATAGGAGCCAATAAATATTTTGTTATTACGAAAGGTGAGAACTATGGCAGAGAAACAGTTACTTACAAAAAAAGGATATGAAGAAAGAGTAGCATTACTCGAAGAATTAAAGGTTGTTAGAAGAAAAGAAGTCGCTCAGAAGCTTAAGGAAGCTAGAGAACAGGGCGATTTATCAGAGAATGCAGAATATGATGCAGCTAAGGATGAGCAAAGAGATATTGAAGCTCAGATCGCAGAACTCGAAGAAATTCTTAGTAACGCTGAAGTAATTCAGGACGATGCTAAGGGTGGTAAGAAGGTAGTTAAGCTTGAAAGTGAAGTTACACTTCAGGATGTTGATTATCCAGAAGATGGTGACATTGTTTATACAATAGTTGGTTCATCTGAAGCAGATTCGTTAAACAACAAGATTTCTAATGAATCTCCTCTTGGTTCAGCACTTATGGGCCAGAAGGTTGGTGCAATTGTTAAGGTTGCAGCACCAGTAGGCGAGATTGAATATAAGATTGTTGCAGTAAATAATAACTAATTGCTATTAAAGCTAATTAAGCTGAATTAATTGCTGTCTTCTCTGATATGAGAGGACAGCATGTTTTCGGTTAATATATAAATTTATAAAGGAGAGTAACCATGGCAGATAATAGTCAGAATAAGGGCGAACAGCAGCAGGACTTAAACCAGTTAGTAAAGGTTCGTCATGAAAAGTTAGCCAATTTACAGGCAGAAGGAAAGGATCCTTTTCAGATTACTAAATTTGATCAGACACATCACACAGATGAAGTAAAGAGTCTTTATGAAGAACATGAAAAGGAAATTTTAAAAGATTATACAGAGCCTGAACTTGTTGAACCTGCAGAAGGTGCAGACAATGAAACAATCAGTGCTTATCGCCAGGCAAAGAAAGAAGCATATAATGAACGTCGTGCCTTACTTGATGCACAGCCAATTAATGTTTCTATCGCTGGTAGAATGCTTTTCAAGCGTGTCATGGGTAAAGCTTCTTTTGCTAATATTCAGGATTTAAAGGGTAAGATTCAGGTTTATGTATCTAAGGATGCATTAGGCGATGAAGCTTATGCTGATTTTAAGAAGTCAGATATCGGTGATATTTACGGCGTTAAGGGATACATTTTCAGAACAATGACTGGAGAAGTTTCTATTCACGCTACAGAGATGACACTTTTATCTAAGTCACTTCAGATCCTACCAGAGAAGTTCCACGGACTTACAGATACAGATACAATTTATCGTCAGAGATATCTTGATTTAATTATGAACGAAGATTCAAGAGCAGTATTTGTTAAGCGTTCTAAGATTATTAGAGAAATCAGAAACTTCCTTGCTGATAGAGATTTCATGGAAGTAGAGACACCTATGCTTGTTCATAATGCTGGTGGTGCTGCTGCTAGACCATTTGAAACTCACTATAACTCACTTGATGAAGATGTTAAGCTCCGTATTTCTCTTGAGCTTTACTTAAAGAGACTTATCGTTGGTGGTTTAGAGAGAGTATTCGAAATCGGTAGAGTATTTAGAAATGAAGGTGTTGATACACGTCACAACCCTGAATTTACTCTTATGGAGTTATATCAGGCATATACAGATTACGAAGGTATGATGGAACTTACAGAGTCTATGTTCCGTTACTTAGCTGAGAAGGTTTGTGGAACAACTAAGATCACATACCAGGGTAAGGAAATCGACCTTGGCAAGCCATTTGCAAGAATGACTATGACAGAGGCTGTAAAGAAGTATGCTGGTGTTGATTTTGATGAAGTTGCTGATGATGAGGCAGCTAAGGCTTTAGCTACTGAAAGAGGAATTGCTTTTGAAGAATTCCATAAGAAGGGTGATATCCTTAACTTATTCTTCGAGGAATATGTTGAAGAGAACTTAATTCAGCCAACATTTATTACAGATCATCCAATTGAAATTTCTCCATTAACTAAGAAGAAGCCTACAGATCCTTCTAAGGTAGAACGTTTCGAGCTCTTCTGTAATACATGGGAAATGTGTAATGCATACTCAGAATTAAATGATCCTATTGATCAGCGTGAGCGTTTCGCAGCACAGGATGCTAATGCAGCAGCTGGTGATGATGAAGCAGAACATACAGATGAAGACTTCTTAAATGCCCTTGAAATCGGTATGCCACCTACAGGCGGTATTGGTTACGGTATTGATAGATTAACAATGCTCTTAACAGATAGCCCAGCTATTAGAGATGTACTTCTCTTCCCTACACTTAAGAGCCTGAATCCAACAAAGTCTAGCTCATCTTCAGCTAATAACAATAATGGTTTCTTTACACCAAACAACCAGATTGATTTTAGCAATGTAGCTGTTGAGCCATTATTTGAAGAGGATGTTGATTTTGATACATTTAGTAAGTCAGACTTTAGAGCAGTTAAGGTTAAGGCTTGTGTTGCAGTTCCAAAGTCTAAGAAGTTATTACAGTTCACATTAGATGATGGTACAGGCACAGATAGAACAATTCTTTCAGGTATTCATGCTTACTATGAACCAGAAGAACTTGTTGGAAAGACACTTGTAGCTATAACAAATCTTCCACCAAGAAAGATGATGGGTATTGAATCATGCGGTATGTTATTATCAGCAGTTAATAACATTAAGAACTCAGAGGATGAAGAACTTCACCTTCTTATGATTGATAACCACATTCCTGCTGGTGCTAAGTTATACTAGGATATAAACTTAATATAAATGAAATGCAAGGGACGTATAAACCAGAAGGTTTATACGTCTTTTTTTAGTGAGAAGATATCTGAAATTTTTTATTTCCATGAAAACCTCCATAAAGCTAACATTTTAAATGTTATTCCAAAAACGAATATCATGATATTTATTTTATTCATTAGCGAAAATCAGGTAAAGGCTTTAATATAAAATTAGGAAGGAGAAATAAGATGGAAACAAAGAAAATTCTTGAAAACCTTTCAGATATGGGCTGTGACGATAAACAAATATGTTTCATGAAGAAAATGTATGAAGAAGGTGATACAGATACGCTCCTTCGAGACCTACGGAAATGCCGTTGTAACCTTATGGATGAACTTCATGCCAGCCAGAAAAGAATTGATAATATGGATTTTTTGATAAGACAGATTCAGAAAGAAAAATAATTTAGGAGGATAACAAAATGATTAAAAAAGAAGATTTAAAGCTTGAAACAGAGTGGGATAAGACATTTAAGAAAAGTGATAAGGTAGATCACAGTAAAGTTACATTTGTAAACAGATATGGAATTACCCTTGCGGCAGATATGTATGTGCCAAAGAATGCAGATGGTAAGCTCCCTGCAATTGCTGTATGTGGACCTTTCGGAGCAGTAAAGGAGCAGTGCTCAGGTCTCTACGCACAGACAATGGCAGAGAGAGGATTCTTAACAATAGCATTTGACCCATCATTTACAGGAGAGTCAGGTGGAAATGTGAGATATATGGCATCGCCTGATATTAACACAGAAGATTTCATGGCAGCTGTAGATTTCCTTTCATTAAATGAAAAAGTAGATCCTGAGAGAATCGGAATAATCGGTATCTGTGGATGGGGCGGAATGGCAGTAAATACAGCAGCTCTTGATACAAGAATAAAAGCTACAGCTGCCATGACAATGTATGACATGACTAGAGTAAACGCTAAGGGATATTTTGACTCAGAGGACAGCGAGGAAGCAAGATATCAGAAGAGAGCTGCCATGTGTGCCCAGAGACTTGAAGATCTTAAGGCTGGTGAATATAAGCTTGGTGGTGGAGTTGTAGATCCACTTCCTGAAGATGCACCTTTCTTTGTAAAAGATTATTATGACTACTACAAGACGGACAGAGGTTATCATAAGAGAAGTCTTAATTCCAACGGCGGCTGGAATGTGATTGGCTGTGAGTCATTTGTTAATCAGCCAATCCTTAAATACAGCAATGAAATCAGAAGTGCTGTTTTATTAGTTCACGGAGAAAAAGCACACTCATGTTATTTCTCAAAAGATGCTTATGCAGATATGATTAAAGACAGCAAGTATGCAGATAATAAGGAACTTATGATAATCCCTGATGCTGTGCACACAGACCTTTATGATGGTGGAGATAAAGATTATATTCCATTTGATAAGTTGGAAAGCTTCTTTAAGGAGAATTTGAAATAAAAGGATGGTAATTATATGAGCAAAGTATTAGTAATTTCAACAAGTCTTCGTGCAAAAAGCAATTCAGATATACTTACGGAAAAGCTTATAGAGGGAGCAAAAGCGTCAGGTCATGATGTGGAGCATATAAGTCTTAAGGGAAAAAATATCGGCTTTTGCATTGGATGCCTTGCCTGCCAGAATACACAGAAGTGCGTGATAGGTGATGATGCAGTAGAGATTGCAGAAAAAGTAAAGAACGCAGACACAATTGTTTTTGCAACACCTATTTATTACTATGAGATGAGTGGACAGATGAAGACTCTTTTGGACAGACTCAATCCTCTGTATCCTTCAGATTATAAATTTAGAAATGTATATATGCTCTCCGTCGCAGCTGAAGATGAAGAGTTTGTGCCTAAAAAGGCAATCAGCGGACTTCAGGGATGGGTTGACTGTTTTGAAAAGGCAGAATTCTCCGGTTCGTTATTTTGCGGAGGCATAGGCGATATGGGTGAGGCATCACGTAAAAACGAGGAATTAAGTGAAGCCTATGAATTTGGTAAGGCTATAAAATAAAGGAAGTTTTCTATGAAAAAGAGATTGATTACAATGGCGCTCAGTGTGCTCATGATGCTTTGTATGAGCGTCTGTTCAGGAAATACAATAAATTCCGGCGATAATCAGGATGCGGTAACTGAAATATCAGCATTAGAAAATAATGAAACGGAAAGTCTAAAAGAGAATGTTATGTCGGAGGGAACAGCTATGTATCAGCTAGCAGAAAAAAATGAATCAGCAGAGGATGAAGCTATTGGAGGTAGTTCTATGACAATGAAAATCGGCGATACAAAAGTTAATGTGGATTGGGAAGACAATCAGGCTGTAGAGGCACTTAAGAATATGGCTGAAGACGGTGATGTTACAATTCAGATGTCAATGTATGGCGGTTTTGAACAGGTGGGCTCAATTGGACAGAGTCTGCCAAGAGATGATAAGCAGACAACAACGAGTTCAGGCGATATTGTACTATACTCCGGAAATCAGATGGTAGTGTTCTATGGTTCTAATAGCTGGTCATATACAAGACTTGGACATATATCTGATAAGAATACGAAAGAAATGACGGATCTTCTTTCCAATGGAGATGTTACTATAACCATTAGCATTGAATAAAACGGACTTTTTTTGAAACACCGAATGATATATAAAGTTGATAAGGACTGTTCAAATTGATATGATTCCCCTTAAGTAGACAGGAATCATATCAAATCTGACGGTCCTTATTATTCTTTATTATAAACAAGTAACTTTAATTTGTAAAACTTATATTTGAGAGATTATCCTTCAATAGTTCTTTAGTAGTGGATATTACCTCATCAAGGGTTGCAGATCCAAAATCACCTGACAGCCAGTCAAGGTAAGCATATGCAATAGAAACTGCGATGAGATTACCGGCAATTTTTTTCTGAGTTTCAGAATAATCATTTTTATCATCCAAATCCAAAATAATAATTTTTTCAATTGTCTTTACAAAAGCTGATTTGAAGTTAGCACAGTTTACATCCTTTGCAATATATCTGAAAAAATCAATTTCCTGATACATGAGATTATTCAGGAGTTCAAAAAAATTATCAAGATCAAATATGTTGTGTCTTGATATTTCAGAAATGATTCGCGATTCCATCTCATCAACAAATTCAGTAAAAATATCCTCTACGATATCATAGTGAGAGTAGAAAGTCATTCTGTTTATATCTGCTCTTTGAGCTATGTCAGATATAGTGATATTCTGATAACCTTTTTCTTGTACAAGTGAAATGTAAGCTTTTCTGATTTCTCTTTTATTCTTTTGGAAACGACGATCTGAAGAAACTTTATACATAACGAAGCCTCCTTATTTCTATACAAAACCATACAATTTGATAAGTAACTATCATTGTGTATATTTTTGCTCATTGTTTTATCCTTGTCAATATATTTATAATCATGACATGAAGAGTTTATACAAGCGTTACTTAAGGAGGTTTTAGATGAATATAATAGAAAAACTAATTTCAGGATATCCAACAGGTGATGTAAGTCCACAGGACTTTATAAATCACTTATCTATAGGAGTAGACGGATGGGTATCTTCATGGATTGCAGTTGCATTAGCAGTTATATTTGGATTGCTTGTTTACATTATTCCTATAATTATCACTGAAAAAGATAAGGTAGGTCCATATCCTCTGTGGTTACATTCTTTTTACTGTGCAGCTGACTTTATGGGAATATGGGTTTTCCTAGATGCATGGAAGAATTATGATAATTTTGCGCTGTTTCTTCTGTTGGCAATTGGTGAGGCTATATGGGTAGGAATGGAAATATTTAGCCTGCAAAGAGCCCTTACTTATGAAAAAGATATTAATTGGAAACCTGGAACTCCATTTAAAACCCGTATGACGGATGTTATTATTCAGGTGCTGCTTTCATACGTGTCTCTAAACCTGCTGAGATTTGAATTACATGACAGCACAATGTGGAAGTTTTGGATTTTCACACAGGTACTTATTACAACAATTCCGGGACTTGTGCTTGCAAAAAGAGGATATAGAAAGGGGCATAGCTTACTTCTTCATATCGTATTCATTTGCGTGGCGGTTGTATCCTTTAATCCTTGGTGTAATATGTGGCTTGCGATTGCACCTGATTTCTTTTCACTTAGTGCAAATCCCTGGTATTACATCACAGGCCTTGTATGCCTGATACTTTCTATAAGAGGTTTGATTACATATATAAAGCTTCCGGATATTAAAGACTAAGGCTTTTTTATGCTTAGTATTTTGAGGGCGTATAGACCATATGGTTTATACGTCTTTTTCTTTTGCTCATATTTAAAATATGACTCTTTTGTACAAAAAATTTGTGCCAGATACACCGCATAGTTACACAAAAGTATCATCGGTGATACTATGTTTCAAAAAACTGCGTACTTGTGGGGCTTTGTATATTTCCTATATCATATGCATTGTAACGAAGAGATATGTGTGAAATATAGGAGGTACTAATAGATGAATACAATAATTGAAAAATTTATGGCACAGGTAAATGAGAATAAAGATGCATTAGCAGTTTTTGATAATGAAAGAAATCTTAGCAGAAAGGAACTGCTTTTACTGGCAGATACAATAGCTGCAAGACTTCCCAAAGGATACAAAAGAGTAGGCATAATGATGAACCATTCAGTTGAAATGATAGCATCCATATTTGCAGCATTGCGGGTTGGGGCAGCATATATACCTGTTGAACCATTTTTCCCTAAGGAAAGAATCAGATACATGATGGAAGAGGCTGAGGTGAGCGTGCTTATCACGAACAGAGAGTATGCAGACAGATTTCCTAAGTTAACAAATATAATTGTAGACAAAGGATTAGCTATAGAGGAAACAGCTGTAGGTGATGCTGAATATGACGAAAGGGATTTGGCTTATATCCTTTATACATCAGGAACTACAGGGAAGCCCAAGGGTGTTTCTGTAACGAATGCAAATGTATGTCATTATGTGAGAGCATTTTGCAATGAGTTTCACCCAGCCTATGGCGATATAATGCTTCAGCATTCTGTATGTTCCTTTGATATATTTGTTGAAGAGGTATTTACAACTCTTTTATCAGGAGCGGCTTTGGCGATTCCATCGGATGAAAAAAGAGCAGATGTTAAGAAGCTTATCGGATTTATCAAAAGAAATAATGTGACTATGCTTAGCGGTTTCCCATATCTTTTACAGGAAATCAATGACCTTCCGGAAATACCTAAGAGTCTGAGACTCCTTATAAGCGGAGGAGATGTTATAAGAGCTTCATATGTTACAAACCTTCTTGGAAAGGTAGAAGTTTACAATACCTATGGTCCTTCCGAGACTACAGTATGCGCTTCTTATTGCAGATGCACAAAGGATAATGTCCTTGAAGATGGCACATTCCCTGTGGGAAAGTCTGTGCTTGGAACAGAGATCAAAGTCATGGATGAGGAAGGAAAAGAACTTCCGGATGGAGAAGTCGGAGAAATCTGCATCTTTGGAGGCGGCGTTTCTAACGGGTATATAGGAAACCGCGCCCAGGAGAATAAAGCATTTGTAAATACTGCAAACGGAAGAATGTATAAAAGCGGTGATCTTGGTTACTATCTGCCAGATGGCAACATTGCTTTTCTTCACAGAAAAGATACCCAGATAATGATTAAGGGAAAAAGAGTTGAAGTAAGTGAAGTTGAAAACATCCTTACCAAGTCAGAGCTTATCAAACAGGCATATGTAGCACCAAAAGTTGATGACAATAATCTATCCTACATGGTTGCCTATGTGGTGCCGGAAAAAGAGAACGTCAAACTTGCGGATATTACAGATTACATGAAGGATTATCTGACAGATTTTATGATTCCGGAGTATTTTGTTGAGCTTAAGCGCCTTCCTCTTAATGCAAACGGTAAGGTTGATAAAATGGCACTCCCAAATATTTTAAGGAAGGTGGCAGCGTGACAGATAATAATATAGTGATAAAAGAACTCAAGGCAGATGATATGGAGCTTTTGCTTTCACTTAGAATGGAGGTTTTGTCAAATGTCTTTTTTCAGGAAAAAGAAAAGCTCTCGGATGCTGAGTGGAATGATATTAGAAAAGAAAATGAAGAATATTATCAGGAAGAGCTTAAAAATGGCGGTCATGTGGCTTGTGCAATATATGTGTCAGGAGAACTGGCAGGATGTGGTGGAGTTTGCTTGTATAGAGAGATGCCATCTCCGGACAATAGAAGCGGCAAATGTGCTTATCTTATGAATATATATGTCAGGCAGGAGTACAGAAGACAGGGACTGGCAAAGAAGATATGCAGATATCTTATAGAGAGGGCGACAGAGAAAGGTGCTGAAAAGATTTATCTTGAGAGCTCCGATATGGCCGTTGAATTATATAGATCCCTTGGATTTGAAGACATGAATGGCTACATGAAATTAAATATGATAAAATAGATTTATGTAATATCGTAAATCTTGTTTGGAACGGAGGTATTATATGTCACAGAAAAACGAAGACTATATGTCATATGATGAATATCTGGTAAGGGTTAAGGAAGGAATACTAACAAAGGAGGGGCATTGCCCCGTTACACCTCTTCTTCAGATGCTTTCTGGGAGATGGAAATCACAGCTTATGTATGAACTTTGCATCTATGATAGTGTGAGATTCGGACAGCTAAAAAAAGACCTGCCGGGAATCACAAACACCATGCTTACTAAGAGCCTTAGGGAGCTTGAGGATGATGGTCTTGTTACAAGGGTCCAGTTTAATGAAGTCCCTCCTCATGTGGAGTACTCACTTTCTGATATGGGGAAAGATCTTTTCCCTGTGTTTTACTCAATCATGAACTGGGGCTTTAAACATGAAAAAGAGATATATGAAGCAAAAGAGGATAAATGAAAGAAATGATAGTTGAGGGAAAGTATGTTTATTTATATGGTGACAGAGATGAGGTTGCTCCGCTTGTGATTATTAACACATTTCAGGGAAACGGTAGCAGCATTTACAGTGCGCTTTGCTCAATGACAGATAAGAAAGTGAATCTTGCTGTCATCAGTGACATTAATTGGGATGATGAGATGTCACCGTGGGAATGTCCGCCTTTAAGTAAAAATGACAGTCCATGTACAGGGGGCGCAGATGAGTATCTTGTAAATCTGACAGGCACCATTATCACAGCAATAAAGAAGGAACTTGCTGTTGAACCTGAATATATAGCCATAGCCGGATATTCTTTGGCAGGGTTGTTTGCTATCTATAGCCTGTATAAGACGGATATATTTTCAAGAGTCGTAAGTGCATCGGGGTCCATGTGGTTTCCTGATTTTGTGGAATATGCCAGCAAAAATGATTTTGTGAGAAAGCCTGACAGGGTATATTTCTCTCTTGGAGATAAAGAGGCACATACAAGGAATACACTTCTTAGCACGGTGGAAGATAAAACTAATGAAATTTACGGACATTACAAAGACAGCAGTATAGATACAGTTTTTGAGTTAAATCCGGGAAATCACTTTAAGGATGCTGATATTCGGCTTGCTAAGGGAATCGCCTGGATTTTGTGACAGATGAAGCCATATCAACAAGGCTGTAGGGCAGCAAAAAAGCCATAACAAAGTATCTCAAAGTAGCATGGATTATTTATATGTTTATTAATAGTTTATAGAAAAAATAATTAATTATAAAATTGACTTCTGAAGTAAGATTATTTAGTCTGACTTTTGGAGGTCTTTTTTTATTATAATCTATAATGTTGGCGTTACTAGTAAGTTAGGAGGCAAGCAAACTGTGAATAAAATAGAGGAAAAAAGAAGACTTAAACTTTAAGCGGTGGTTAAAGCTTATATTATTGCAATATTTTGTTGCACAAAGTGATGTATAACGAAATTCAGCCCCAAATAACGGAATACGGCCAGAATTAACGGAATAAAGCCAAGTGGTTGTAATTAAAAAATTAATATAATATATTAAAGAAAAATATATCAATGGGGGTATATGGAAATATTTATGAAGTATAAAGTAGTAGTTATGTTATTAATCTCACTTGTTTTCATATCTTCTTGTACTTATAAAAATAATTCAAACTCAATTAGTACTGAAAAAATACAAGAAGAATACTCCATTACAGAGGAAGAGGAAACAGTTGATGATAGGGAAATTATTGATGGCTGGTATTTAGACGGTTACTTTATTAATGATAAAAACGAAAATGTAGCTTTTTATGTTCCTTATTACGTTAAGAAGAAAGGCGTTGAATATTATACTATTGATAGTGAAGAAAATACTAAACAAGAGCAAGAACTGGTGGCAGATAATAAACCGTCAGGTACAGAATTTAAGAAAGGAGCAGCCCAGTTTTATAGAAATATACATTCGCAACCTATTATTGAGAATGGGAAAGTAGTGGATATTCCTAAAGTAGATATTGTGTGGCAAGATAAAGCAGAATATTTATTTTCAAATATAGGATATTCAAATGAAAGCACAGGATTTGATTATAGTACTTATATGACAATTAAAAGACAATATAGTGTTATTAAGTCAGATGTTGTGGCTT
>NZ_AUJG01000013.1 GCF_000424105.1 Lachnospira multipara ATCC 19207
TCACTCATAAAACCGAATAGTACGGTTTTCAACATTTTGACTGGATTATATCTGATTCTGCCAAGCTTATGCTCTGGCACATTTTTCAGATACTTCTCAAGATTCATACCTCCCACGAGTTCGTCAAAAGTAAAAACCGGATCACAGATATCCAAACAATCTGAAATAAAAAATGGTAAAACGCCTTGATTTAGTGTATTATAATAATTGGTTTGATTTTTCATGGTAATATTTTACCACGAAAAAAGAGAAGTAATCAGCTGTTTTCTGCTATTACTTCTCTTTTTTTATGAGCTGATTATTTCACAGCCCCTTTTTTTATAGGTAATTCCAAGAACTATATTGAAAGTAAAAAAATTATATATTTCGATTGAAAAATATATATTGTTTTGTTATAATATTTACATAAGTTGATCGTGAAACAATATGGAGGAATTAAATATGGAAACTAACATTTTACTAGATAGTGGAACTAACGAGCTAGAAGTATTAGAATTTATCGTTGGTGGAAATCATTATGGAATTAATGTTGCTAAGATAAAGGAAATCGTTCCATTTAATACTGTTACACCAGTTCCAAACTCGCATCCTTGTGTAGAAGGAATTTTTATGCCAAGAGATCTTATGATTACTGTTGTAGATTTGGCAAAGGTAATTAATAGAGAACCTTCAGTGGATCAGAACAGAGATATGTTTATTATTACAAACTTTAACAAGTTGAATGTAGCTTTCCACGTTCATGCAGTTTGTGGTATTCATAGAGTTTCATGGGCAGACATTATTACTCCAGATGCAACAATTAGTAATGAAGATTCCGGCGTTGCAACTGGTATTGTAAAGATTGATGGTCAATTAATTGTAATCCTCGATTTTGAAAGAATCGTATCAGAAATCAGTCCAGAGACTGGTTTAAAGGTTTCAGATATTTCAAAGCTCGAAGGAAGAGCAAGAAACGAATCTCATATTGTTATTGCAGAGGATTCTCCACTTCTTATTAAGCTTATTTCTGATTCTCTTACAAAGTCAGGATATAGTAACCTTACACTTTGTAATAATGGTCAGGAAGCTTGGGATTATTTGTGCTCAGCTAAGGCTGGAGAAACCGATTTGGATATAGACATTATTATCACTGACTTAGAGATGCCACTTATGGATGGCCATAGACTTACTAAGTTAGTAAAGACAGATGAAGTTTTAAAGTCCATACCGATTATCATTTTCTCTTCTCTTATCAATGAACAGATGAGAATTAAGGGCGAATCTTTAGGAGCTGATGTTCAGCTTTCAAAACCAGAGATTGGTCGATTAGTTGAAGAGATTGATAAGCTTTTAAGATGATTTTTTCTCATTTTTTACACTTCCTCTTATGGTGCCGCTCTTATAGAGCGGCACTATTTTTTTAAGGAAAATCCATAAATTCCTTTAAAAAGGTTAATATTTCTAAAAATTTTTCCGATATATTTATAGGTAAAATATTCTAACATATATTTTTAACTTAGACTTTAGAATTAATATTCTTGTTGATAAATATTATATATGTTAAAATATTATTATATAAAAGAACGTGACAAGGTGGTGAATACATTTGCCAAATAATGACGAGGACTACCTAAATAAATTGCTTCAATCAGTTGGTGCTGATGAAAATTTAGCCAAGGGAAAGAAGGCTTCTAAGGCTAATTTGTCTGCTGATGAATTAGAGGAGGAACGCTTATCTAGAGAAGTTAGAAACGCGGTGGATAGGAATAATGCGTCTAACAAGGATGAGAGTATTGAGGTTTTTAATGAGGAGGATGCTAATTCTATAGATTCTATAAATCCTGAGGATTTTGCAGATCTTGAGGGCTTAGCTGAAGATGATGAATTAGAAAATGAATTAAATGATGATTTTGATGATGCGGATTTGTCTGAAGATGACGAGTCGGCGTCTTTGATTGATGCTCTGGGAGATATTATGGACGGCTATAATGATTCAGGGCTTGATTTAAATCTTGAAGATGAGGCAAATGCAGTCACAGACGATGATGATAATGATGAAGAATTAGACGCAGACGATAATGACCATGAGGATGAAGTCAGTATAGAAGAATCTGAGGACGCAGATGGTGACGAGGCTGCAGATGATGAGGCTAGTGGCGATGGTGACGAGGCTTCGGATGATGAAGCTGATGGCGATGATGCTGATTTATCTAGTCTTGAGGATATAATGGCTGAGACTGAGGAGATTGATGAGGAAGAGGCAATTGATCCGGAGGCTGTTAAGGATAATGTAAGCGAAGATGATGGACTAAGCGAGGAGGAGAAGGATTTAAAGGCAGACGAGGAAATTGACAAATTGCTTAGTGAAACGGATTTAGATGAGGGCATGGATTTAGCATCTAATGATTTGGCTAATGATTTGGCTGGAGAATTTGCCGATGGTGAATTGTCAGATAATGAAATAGAGCGTCTTGTAAATATGGACTTGGACAACATTATTGAGGATGCTACTTCAGATAGTATGTCGGTTGAGGAGTTATTTGCAGAGGACGACGAAGAGATTAGAGAAGATGGCGATGAGGCAGAGGATAGAAAGAAAGAGAAAAAGGAAAAGAAGAAAAAAGAAAAGAAGGCGAAGAAGTCAAAGGATGAGGTTGAGCTTGACGACTTAATTGAAGAGACTCCTAAAAAGCCAGGTTTTCTTGCAAAGCTTAAGGACATTTTCTTTGAGAGTTTGGAAGATGAAGACTTAGAAGAAGAGGATGAGACTAGAGGTAAGTCTAAGAGAAGGACTGATGAAAATGGTAGAATATTAGACGAGATTGATGGTGAGGCTGGAGAAGATGGCGCACCAAAGAAGGGCTTCTTTGCAAAGTTTAAGTATAGACTTGAGCAGTGGAAGAAAAAGCAGGCAGAAGAGGAGGCCCAAGAAGAGGAGCAACAGGCTATTGCTGATGAAGAGGCTAAAAAGGCCAAGGAAGAGAAAAAGGCGGCAGCAAAAGAGGCCAAGGAGGCTAAAAAGGCTGCGGAGAAGGAAAAACCTAAAAAGGAAAAGAAAGAAAAGCCTAAAAAGGAACCTAAGCCAAAGAAACCTAAGAAACCAAAGCCTGAACCAAAGCCAGAGGATATCCTAAAAATTAAACCTGTTTCCATGATTATGTTTATTTTATTTGTCGCAGGTGTTATAGTACTATTATTAGTTCTTATTAATGCTGTTAACTATGACTACAGTTCTAGTACTGCAAAGAACTATTTTAACAAGGGCGATTATGCAGCGGCATATGAGGCACTTGACGGTTTAAGTTTGAACGAATCAGACACGACTTTATATGAACAGGCAAAGACAATCCTCTATGTTGAGAGACAGTATGAGGCTTATACTCTTTATTTGCAAATGAATGACAATACGGAAGCACTTAATTCCTTAATTAAGGGAGTTATAGCTTATGATAAATATTGTGACGCGGCGGGTGCACTTGGGGTTTCAGACGAGTTTGAAGCAGCCTACGAAGAAATTCTAAATGCCCTTGAAGATACATTTTCAATAGGAGAAAATAAGGCCGAATCATTAGCCGAGATGTATAGTTCAGACTTTACCGAGTATTACTTCGTAATAATAGAATACGGGAAAGCGGCAGGTACTGAATGATTGCAATAATTGATTATGATGCAGGAAATTTAAAAAGCGTAGAGAAAGCGCTACTCTCCCTTAATCAGGAGGTTTTGGTAACTAGAGATAAGGATGCAATTTTGCAGGCGGATAAGGTTATTTTGCCAGGTGTTGGCTCTTTTGGCGATGCCATGAATAATCTTGATAAGTTTGATTTAATTGACCCTATTAAAAAATGTGTTGACAATAAGACACCATTTCTTGGGATTTGCTTAGGACTTCAGCTTTTGTTTGAGTCAAGCGATGAATCTGTTGGGGTTGAAGGATTAAATATTTTGCCTGGAAAAATTCTTAGAATACCTCCAAAAGAGGATTTCAAGATCCCTCACATGGGCTGGAATTCTTTAAATGTTAAAGAGGATGCAAAGTTATTTAAGGGATTAACTAAAAATCCTTATGTATATTTTGTCCATTCTTATTATTTACAGGCAGCAAATGAAGACATTGTAGCTGCAACAACTGAGTACACAACTACAATTCATGCAAGTGTGGAGGCTGGAAATGTATTTGCATGTCAGTTCCATCCAGAAAAAAGTAGTAGTGTAGGCTTAAAGATTTTGGAAAATTTTGCAAATTTATAGGCTAATTTCGTGTGGTAAATGTAAATTGAGAAAATGAATGGAGAAGGTATATGTTTACAAAGAGAATTATTCCTTGCCTTGATTGTAAGGATGGCAGAGTTGTTAAGGGCACTAATTTCGTGGATTTGGTGGATGCCGGTGATCCAGTTTTAGTTGCTTCTATGTATGATAAGTCGGGAGCCGATGAGTTGGTTTTCCTTGATATAACTGCTTCTAGCGATGGAAGAAATACAACAGTTGATTTGGTTAGAAAGGTGGCTGAAAAGGTATTTATCCCATTTACAGTTGGCGGCGGTATTAGAACTGTGGAGGATTTTAAGGTTTTACTTCGTGAGGGTGCTGATAAGATTTCTATTAATTCGGCAGCTATTATGAATCCAAACTTAATTTCCGAGGCAGCTTATAAGTTTGGTAGCCAGTGCGTGGTTGTGGCTATTGATGCTAAGCGTGTAGAAGATGGCCATTGGAGCATTTATAAAAATGGCGGTCGTGTGGACATGGGCATTGATGCTGTTGAGTGGGCTATGAAGGCTGAAAAGCTTGGCGCTGGTGAGATTTTACTAACAAGTATGGACTGTGATGGCACAAAGGCTGGTTATGACTGCGAGCTTACTAAGGCTATTTCTTCAAATGTATCTATTCCAGTAATTGCATCAGGTGGTGCAGGAAAGATGGAAGATTTTAAAGATGCCTTTACAAAGGGTGGGGCAGATGCAGCACTTGCAGCTTCACTATTCCACTTTAAGGAGCTTGAAATCAAGGACTTAAAGGAATATTTGGCAAAGGAAAATATTCCTATGAGATTGTAGTTTTGAAGAAAAACGACATGTAGAATGATATGTGGTTTTGAAGAAAAACGACATGTAGAATAATATGGATTTTTGAATAAAAAAGATATGAATATATGATATATAAACTACCTAGAGATTATTATTAATCTAATTTCTAGGTGGTTTTTTTATGGCTTTTCTTTGCCAAAAGGAGAGTGGGCGAGTATAATTGTTTCTTGTTTGGATTTTATTGATGAATTAAAGAAAGAGAGACATTTTTATGGAAAAGTTTACTAATTCCTGGGCGACTAGTCTTAGCGCTGAGTTTGAGAAGGACTACTTTAAAAAGCTAGAGGGATTTATTGATGAAGAATACAGTAGTAAGGAGGTTTTTCCAAAGAAAGAGGACCTTTTTACAGCACTTAATTTAACGGCTTTAGAGGATGTGAAAGTGGTGATTTTTGGGCAAGATCCATATCATGAAGAAAACCAGGCCCATGGTTTAGCATTTTCAGTACCCTTATCTCAAAAGAAGATTCCACCTTCATTAAAGAATATCTATAAGGAATTAAATAAGGAGTGCGGCTGCTACATTCCTAATAACGGCAACTTAAAGAAATGGGCAAGCCAAGGGGTACTTTTACTAAATACAGTGCTTACAGTTAGGGCACATGAGGCCAATTCCCACAAGGGTAAGGGCTGGGAGTGCTTTACAGATGAGATTATAAAGACCTTAAATAACGAGGATAGACCTATTGTTTACATGCTTTGGGGCAATAATGCTAAGGAGAAACTTGAGATGCTAAATAATCCAAAGCAGCTAGTTTTAACTGCGGCTCATCCAAGTCCACTCTCTGCAAGAAGGGGATTTTTTGACTGCGGACATTTCAAAAAAACTAATGAATTTTTAATTAACAATGGATTGTCGCCTATTGACTGGCAAATTGAAAATGTGTAAACTAGGCTAGGTCTTGCAATAATAGCAAGAATAGAGAGAATGAAATATTTTGGAGGAAATATGTTTAAAAAGTATATGATTATATTTTTAGTTTCAATGGTTCCTTTAGTAGAGCTTAGAGGTGCTATTCCTATTTCACAGGGAATGCAGCTTCCACTACTTCAGTCTTACATTGTATGCATGATAGCTAATATGTTACCTATGCCTATTATTTACCTTTTTGCAAGACGTGTGCTTGAGTGGGGTAAGGATAAGAAGGTCATTGGAAAGTTCTTTACTTTCTGTCTTGAGAAGGGGCATAAAGGTGGAGAGAAGTTAAAAGAGAAGGCTGGTAATGGCTTATTCCTTGCATTAGTTTTATTTGTTGGTATTCCAATTCCTGGAACAGGCGCTTGGACAGGAACTCTTGCAGCTTCAATTCTTGACTTTGGTTTTAAGAAGAGTGTACTTGCAGTATTCCTTGGAGTTTTACTTGCAGGATGCATTATGAGTTTAGTAAGTGCAGGTTTATTTGGTGCAATCTTTAGTTTTGCATAGAATTTAATTAGACTAAACTTTAAATTAAATATAGAAGAATATATTAAAACGCAAGATTTAGTGGTATTGATTAATTAGGACTACAAAATCTTGCGTTTTTCTTTATTTTTATGAAAATGTGAGAATTCAGTGTTTATGCGGCTTTGAGACGGATACGAATCAAGAAAGCTAGAAAAAATCTAATTTTTTCAAAAAAATTTCAAAAAAGTACTTGCAATTATGTCGCAACTAGTGTATATTATCAAAGTACCGCGCGGCACTAAAGAGTGCGACGGACAAGATATGGCTCGTTGGTCAAGAGGCTAAGACGCTGCCCTCTCACGGCAGAATCAGGGGTTCGATTCCCCTACGAGCTATTCTGTATTATTAGTACTTAGAAGTGAGTGGACTTATAATAGTCCACTCACTTTAGTTTTATGTTTAAATAATATAGAAGCACAGGGGTTTATTTATTTTGTGTTAAAAGCATATTTATAGTATAATAACTTTGTGCGTGTTACTAAAATTGAATATTTTAAAGAAAGGCAGAGACATTAAATGGGTAAAAGAGAAAGTTACGAAGAAAAAACTGAAATGCTTATTAAACCTATTATCGATGCTAACAAGGTTGAACTTTTTGACGTTGAATTCGTCAAAGAAGGTAGCGATTGGTACTTAAGAGTTTTCATTGATAAGGAAGGCGGAGTTACTATTGAGGATTGCCAAAATGTAAGTAGAGCCTTTAATGAAATCTTAGATAAGGAAGATTACATTGACTCTGAGTACATTTTTGAGGTTAGTTCTCCAGGTCTTACAAGACCACTAAAAAAAGAACGTGATTATGAGAAAAGTATTGGCCGTTTAATTGAAATTAAACTTTATAGTGCGGTAGATGGTGTTAAGGAAGCAGAAGGGATTTTAAAGTCATTTGACAAGGACACTATTACAATTGAAATTAACGGACAAGATAAGAATATAGAAAGAAAGAACCTATCTATGATTAGATGGGCTTACGTAGAAGAGTAAATTTTTATTTAATGGAGGATAAGATGAATAAAGAATTAATTGCAGCTCTTGAGTTGTTAGAAAAGGAAAATGGAATTAGCAAGGAAATTATGTTTACTGCTATTGAGAAGTCTCTTATGGATGAATATAAGGCTGAGTTTGATAAGGCAGATAATGGTCACGTTGTTTTAGATAGAGTAACAGGTGACTTCCATATTTATGCTGATAAGCTTGTTGTTGAGAAGTTAACAGAGGTTGACGGTGATGACGAGAATAAGAAGATTAAGGAAAGAAGAATTTATAGTAAGGAAATTACACTTGATAATGCAAGAAAGGTTGATCCTAAGGCAGAAATCGGCGATGTAATTACTATAGAAGTAAAGTCTGAAGAATTCTCAAGAAAGGCTGCTAAGAATGCTAAGAACGTTATCGTTCAGACAATTAGAGAGCAGGAGAAGAATTCTATCTTTAAGGAATATAAGGCTAAGGAGAAGGAAATAATTACTGGTGTTATTCAGAGAATCGCTGAGAATGGTGATATGACTGTTGATATCGGAAGAATCCAGACAATCCTTAAGGCTGAAGAAGTTAATGTTGGAAGAAAGTTAAAGGTTGGCGATAGAATTAAGCTTTACGTTCTTTCAGTTGTTAATAGAGAAAAGAGCGGAATTTCAGTTAGAGTTTCTAGAAAGTCTCCAGAACTTGTAAAGAAGTTATTTGAAGAAGAAGCTGCTGAAATTAAGGACGGCGTAGTTGAAATTATGGGTATCGCTAGAGAAGCTGGTTCAAGAACTAAGATTTCTGTTAGAGCTAATGTGCCTAACGTAGATCCAGTTGGTGCTTGTGTTGGTATTAGCGGTGGCCGTGTTAGAAATATTGTTAACGAACTTGGTGATGAGCAGATCGATATTATTGAATGGGATGATAACTCAGCTCAGTATATTGTTAATGCACTTAGTCCAGCTAAGGTTGTTGCTGCAGAAGCTGATGACGATGCTAAGAAGGCTAAGATTGTTGTTTCAGAACAGCAGTTATCACTTGCTATTGGCAAGTCTGGTCAGAACGTTAGACTTGCAGCTAAGTTAACAGGCTACGGTATTGATATTAAGAGCGAAGCTGATGATGAAGCTCTTTATAATGAAGAAGACGATAGCGATTTTGAAGATTTAGATTTTGAGGCAGATATTGAAGTTGAAGAGACTCCTTAATACCTTGAAAATATTTTAAAAACTTATCTGATTGGAGTGATTTAATGCCGGGAACTAAAAAGATTCCACAAAGACAATGCATTGGGTGTGGTCAGATGAAAGATAAGAAAGATCTTATCAGGATTCTAAAGAGCCCAGAGAATGAAATTATAGTAGATACTACTGGTAAGAAGAATGGCAGGGGCGCATACATTTGCAATAATCCTGAATGTCTTAATAAGGCTATCAAGCAAAGGGGCTTAGAAAGATCCTTTAAGATGGCAATTGATAGTAGTGTTTATGATGAATTAAAGAAGGAGTTTGAGAAACTTGGACAATAAAAAAATTATATCCATGTTAGGATTAGCTCAGAAAGCAGGAAAGGTAGTTAGTGGTGAATTTTCTACAGAGAAGGCCGTTAAGTCTAAGAAGGCTTTTATGGTTATCGTTGCAGATGATTCTTCAGATAATACTAAGAAAATGTTTTCAAATATGTGTGAATTCTATAAGGTTCCTATATATTTCTTTTCCGAAAAGGAAGCTATTGGTCATGCAATAGGAAAGGAATTTAGAGCATCACTTGCGATTCTAGATGAAGGATTTAAAAATAAATTAGAAGAATATTTTAAACAAGGTATAGACAGTAATGAATAAGGAGGTCATTGTTTAATGAGAGTACACGAATTAGCAAAAGAATTAGGTATAAAAAGCAATGAAATTATAGAAATGTTATCGAATAGCGAGAAGTCTTATAAGACTGTGAGCGGCTTAACTGATGACGAAATCAAGAAGGTTAAGGGTAAGTTTAAGCCAGGAAAACCTGAGGCTAAAACTGAGGCTAAGCCTGAAGAGAAGAAAGAAAAACACATTTCTCAGGTTGTTTTCCCACAGAATAGCAACAGAGATGGTGATTATAAGGCTAAGTTAAATCAGAAGAAGGATCAGATTTCTCCAAAGGGTGATTCAAGAGATTCTTCTGATAGAGATAACAGAAATAGAGATAATAGAGATAATCGTGATAGAAACGGAAACCGCGATAATCGTGATAGAAACGGTTACAACAGAGACAACCGTGATAATAGAGATAGAAACGGTTATAACAGAGACAACCGCGATAGAAATGGTAACCACGATAATAGAGACAATCGCGACAACCGCGATAGAAATGGTAACCGCGATAACCGTGATAGAAATAATGGCGGTTACAACAGAGATAATCGCGATAACCGTGATAGAAACAATGGCGGTTACAACAGAGATAACCGCGATAATAGAGATAGAAACGGTAACAGAGACAACCGTGACAGAAATAACGGTGGCTTTAATAGAGATAACCGCGATAGAAATGGCGGCGGCTTTAATAGAGATAACCGTGATAGAAATAATGGTGGCTTTAATAGAGACCGTGACAGAAACAATGGCGGCTTTAACAGAGACCGCGATAGAAACGGTGGCGGCTTTAATAAGGATAAGGACTCAGATAATAATGGAAGAAACTTCAATCAGAGAAGAAATGATAGAAGAGATTCAGCTCCAAAGGATGATTTCTTATTTGAGCAGAAGCCAGATGCAAGAAGAGCAGATCAAAGATATAATTCTAAGAAGAATAATGATAAGAATGATAGAAGAAAAGACAGAGACTCAAGAGAGAATCTTAAGTTTGCAAGCGGCTTAAACAAGAAACCTAATAAGCCAAATAAGCCAGCTCCAAAGAAGGAAGAAGAAGATACAATCAAGACACTTACTCTTCCAGATTCACTTACAATTAAGGAACTTGCAGATAAGATGAAGGTTCAGCCATCTGCAGTTGTTAAGAAGCTCTTTATGCAGGGTAAGGTTGTTACAATTAATCAGGAAATCGATTTTGAAACAGCTGAAGAAATCGCATTAGAGTTTAACTGTATTTGTGAACATGAAGAGGTTATTGATGTTATTGCAGAACTTCTTAAGGAAGAAGAAGAGGCAGCAGATACACTTGTAACTAGACCACCAGTAGTTTGTGTAATGGGTCACGTAGATCATGGTAAGACATCCCTTCTTGATGCTATTAGAGAAACACATGTAACTTCTAAGGAATCAGGTGGTATTACTCAGAAGATTGGTGCTTATAGAGTTGATGTTAATGGTAACACAATTACATTCCTTGATACACCAGGTCATGAAGCCTTCACTGCAATGCGTATGCGTGGTGCTCAGGCTACTGATATTGCAATCTTAGTTGTAGCTGCTGATGATGGTGTTATGCCACAGACAATCGAAGCTATTAACCATGCTAAGGCTGCTAATGTTGAAATTATTGTTGCTGTTAATAAGATTGATAAGCCAAATGCTAACATTGAAAAGGTTAAGCAGGAACTCACAGAATATGGTCTTATCGCTGAAGATTGGGGCGGTTCAACAATTTTCTGCCCAGTATCAGCTCATACTAAGGAAGGTATTGATAACCTCCTTGAAATGATCTTACTTACAGCTGAAATTATTGAACTTAAGGCTAATCCAAACCGTAAGGCAAGAGGTATTGTTATTGAGGCTGAGCTTGATAAGGGACGTGGTCCTGTAGCAACTGTTTTAGTACAGAAGGGTACTTTAAGAGTTGGCGATTCAGTAGCTGCTGGTTCTTGCTATGGTAAGGTTAGAGCTATGATTGATGATACAGGTAGAAGAGTTAAGGAAGCTGGCCCATCTACTCCTGTAGAGATTCAGGGTCTTAATGATGTACCTAATGCTGGTGAAATTATTATGGCTATGGATTCTGATAAGGAAGCAAGAAATGTTGCTGAGACATTCATTGCTGAGAATAAGAAGAAGCTCTTAGATGATACTAAGCATAAGGTATCACTTGATGCTTTATTTGAGCAGATTCAGGCTGGTAACATGAAGGAACTTAATATTATTATTAAGGCCGATGTTCAGGGTTCTGTTGAAGCTGTTAAGCAGTCACTTGTTAAGTTATCTAACGAAGAAGTAGTAGTTAAGGTAATTCATGGTGGTGTTGGTAATGTAAATGAATCCGATGTAGTTTTAGCTTCTGCATCTAATGCAATTATCATTGCCTTTAATGTTAAGCCTGATAACCAGGCAAGAATTTTAGCTGACCGTGAAAAGGTTGACTTAAGAACATATAGCGTTATCTACAATGCTATTGAAGATGTTGAGTCTGCTCTTAAGGGTATGCTTGAGCCTATCTATGAAGAGAAGATTATTGGTCATGCTGAAATTAGACAGATCTTTAAGGCTTCTGGTGTAGGTAATATTGCTGGTACATTAGTAACAGAGGGTAGAATCACAAGAGAATCTACTGTAAGACTTACAAGAGAAGGCGAAAAGATTTACGAAGGACCAATTGCTTCACTTAAGCACTTCAAGGATGAAGTTAAGGAAGTTAAGGCTGGTACTGAATGTGGTATCGTACTTGAAAACTTTAATGACATTAGAGAAGGCGATGAAATCGAAGCAAGTATTATGGTTGAAATACCAAGATAATAAATGTAACTTATATATAAGAAAGCCTCTAAATTTAGGGGCTTTCTATCTTGATTATAGTGAATGTTTATGATACATTTGCAAAAAAGAGGAATTGCTATGAGAAAGAATAGTTCGAAGAATATTAGAATTAATTCAGAGGTCTTAAGAGAATTAAGCAATATCATTAGAAAAGATATTAAGGATCCAAGAATTAATCCAATGACATCAGTAGTTTCAGTTGATGTAGCTCCTGATTTAAAAACATGTAAGGCGTATATTAGTGTCCTTGGTGATGAGCAGTCACAAAAAGATACTCTAGCTGGTCTTGTTAGCGCTGAAGGCTATATTAGACGTCAGCTTGCTAGAACAGTTAATTTAAGAAATACACCAGAAATTAAGTTTGTAATTGACCAGTCAATTGAATATGGTGTTAAGATGTCTAAATTAATAGATGATGTTACTAAGGCAGATGCAGAGTCACACAAGGAAGATTAGTAGTTGCTAATAGGAGGTTATTTATGAATATTTTAGATGAATTAAAAGACGCGAAAATAGTTGGAATTACCGGACATGTACGACCAGATGGCGACTGCGTTGGTTCTACTATGGGACTTTATAATTTCCTAAAAGTAAATAGACCTGATTTGGATGTAAGAATTTTCTTACAAAAGCCAGGTGATGAGTTTAACTACATTCCTAGAATAGATGAAATTAGACAAGAGACAGATATTAATCTTGTTTGTGACGCATTTGTAGTACTTGATTGTAGTTCACTTGATAGAATTGAGCCTTTTGCAGAGCTTTTTTGTAATGCAAAAAAGACAATTTGTTTAGATCATCATATTAGTAATAAGGATTTTGCTGATGTAAACTTAGTTGAGCCAGACTGGAGTTCTACAAGCGAGGTTTTATATACAACTCTTGATGAGGAAAAAATTGATAAGGATGTGGCAACATGCATCTACACTGGTATTATTCATGATACAGGTGTGTTTAAGTATAGCTGCACATCTAAGCAGACAATGGCTATTGCTGGAAAATGTATGGAAAAGGGTATTGATTACTCAGACATCATTGACAATAGCTTCTATGCAAAGACTTATATTCAAAACCAGATTCTAGGTAGAGCATTACTTGAAAGCGTGTTATTTTACGATGGTAAATGCATTTTCTCAAGTATCTCAAGAGAGATTATGGACTTTTACGGAGTTGATGGTAAGAGTCTAGGTGGAATTGTTGAACAATTAAGACTTACAGAGGGCGTTGAAGTGGCCATCTTTATGTATGAAATTGGCGAGGGCGAATATAAGGTTTCTCTTCGTTCAAAAAAAATTATAGATGTGGCAAAGATTGCTGCTAAATTTGATGGTGGCGGTCATGTTAGAGCTGCTGGCTTTAGTATTAAGGGCACAGTTCATGGCATCATTAATCAGATTGGTGCTCTTATTGAAGAGCAAGTAAAGCAATTATCATAATTTAAGTTAGGGATTGATATTATGAATGGGATTATTAATGTATACAAGGAGCAAGGCTTTACATCCCATGATGTGGTAGCTAAGCTGAGGGGCATTTTAAAATTTAAGAAAATTGGACACACAGGAACTCTAGATCCTGACGCAGTAGGTGTTTTACCGGTTTGTCTTGGAAAGGGCACAAAGATTTGTAGCATGATTACAGATTGGGATAAGACTTATGAGGCTGTTATGCTTCTTGGTACAATCACTGATACTGCAGATATTTCAGGAAATGTGTTAAAGTCTAGTGAGGTTAATCTTACTGAGGCTGATGTTCTTGAGGCTTGCGAAAGTTTTATTGGTGAATATATGCAGGTTCCACCGATGTATTCAGCACTTAAGGTCAAGGGAAAGAAGCTTTATGACTACGCAAGAAGTGGAATTGAAGTGGAAAGAAAGGCTAGAAAGGTCGTAATTAAGAGCTTACATGTCAATGATATTGACTTAGAAGGTAAGCAAAAGTTTGTTACTATGACTGTAGAATGTTCTAAGGGAACTTATATTAGAACTTTATGCGAGGATATTGGTAATAAGCTTGGTTGCGGCGCTTGCATGTATAAGCTTACAAGAAAGAGAGTCGGTCAGTTTTGCATTGATGATACATTAACTCTTAATCAGATATCAGCTCTAGTTTTAAAGGGTGAATTTGAGAGTGTTGTGAAGGCTATTGATGATATGTTTCCACAATACCCTAAGTTAGAGGTTACAGTAGAAGGGGACAAGTTATTACATAACGGTAATAAGATAGATTTAGAATATAAAGAGCAATTTATAAAGCAGTTTGAAGGAATTGATTTTGTTGAGGGAGACAAGCTTCGTCTCTATGATTCAAATGGCATTTTTGTAGGAGTTTACAGAGTTTGTGAAGGTCTTTTAACTCCAATTCAGATGTTTTATGATGCTAATGAATAATATAAAAAAGGGAGGTGTGGCCAGTAATGGAATATATAAATGGGCTAACTGACGTGAGATTGCCTAAGGCGAGTGCAGTTACACTTGGTAAGTTTGATGGATTGCATATTGGGCATAGAAAGCTCATTAATTTAGTTAAAGAAAAAGCTAAAGAAGAAGATTTACTCTCAGTTTTATTTACTTTTGATAGTATTCCATTAAGTTTATTGCCACAAAGAAATCAGCATTTTCTTACAACAAATTCTGAAAGAAAAGCAATCTGTGATAAGTTAGGCATAGACTGCTTGGTCGAGTATCCATTTACAAAGGAATTTATGAATATGGATGCTAGGGAGTTTGTAAAAAAGATTATCGTAGATGACTTAAGAGCTAAGGTAGTTGTGGTAGGTACTGATTATGGCTTTGGCAAAGGAAGAAGCGGTGATGTTAATCTTTTAAAGGAGCTTGGTGACGAGCTTGGTTTTGAAACAATTATTGTTGAAAAGGAGAAGTATCAAGGACAGGAAGTTAGTAGCACTTATATTAGAGAAGAGCTAGCCCTTGGTCATATGGAAACAGTAAATGTGCTTCTTAATAGACCTTTTTCTATTACAGGAGTTGTATCATTTGGAAAACAACTAGGCAGAACTATTGCAATGCCAACAGTTAATATATATCCAACAGAGTCAAAACTATTACCACCTAAAGGGGTTTATGCCTCTAAGATATTAATCGATGGAAATGAATATTTTGGCGTAACTAATCTAGGAACTAGACCTACTGTCAATGACAGTATGGAGATTAGCGTAGAGACTAATATTTTTGACTTTAATGAAGATGTTTATGGTAAGAAGATAGAAGTTATGTTGATGCATTTTTTAAGAGCAGAAATTAAATTTGACAGCGTAGATAGCTTAAAAAAGCAAATGGAAGCGGATAAAGAATTTGCTAAAAATATGTTCTTAATAAATTAAGCTAGTTTAGTAAATTAACTTGCAAAGATAGTAATGGTATGGTAATATACCAAGGTACTAGCCACAACTCAGGAATCGGAAACTCCGACCTATTGCTTAGTTGTTGGCGTTTAAATTAAAGGAGGATACAAGTATGATATCTAAGGAAAAGAAAGCAGAAATTATTGCAGCTTACGGAAGACAGCCTGGTGATACAGGATCTCCAGAAGTTCAGATCGCAATCTTAACAGAAAGAATTGCTGAATTAACAGAACATTTAAAGGTTAACCAGAAGGATCATCATTCAAGAAGAGGTCTTTTAAAGATGGTTGGTAAGAGAAGAGCTTTACTTGCTTACCTTAAGAAGAATGATATTGAAGGTTACAGAAACCTTATCGAGCGTTTAGGCTTAAGAAAGTAATTTATAATGCTTTTTTTAGGGGGCGGAGTTTATCTTCGCTCCTTTTTATACGCCAATTTTTCACTAGGAATTTAAGAATTGAAACTTCTTTTCATTAAATTCTTAAATTATAATATGGTAAAGAGTGTTTAATTGTTGTATAATGATAATGTTTATGTGTATGTGCAATTAGGTTATTCCGAGACCACTGAAAAGCTAATTAAGACATTTTTAATGAGTTTTTTAGTTGTTTCGGCACCTATTTGCTCATATGGTAGGGCTTTGGCCTAGATTATTTACCAATTATTTAAGCCCATAGGGCGGATAGGAGATTATATGTTTAAGCAGTATACTTTAGAGCTTGCTGGTCGTACACTTAGAGTTGATATTGGCCGTGTTGCAGCTCAGGCTAATGGTGCAGCATTAATGCACTATGGTGATACAGTTGTCTTATCTACAGCAACTGCGTCAAAGGAACCAAGAGAGGGAATTGATTTCTTCCCACTTTCTGTAGAATATGAAGAGAAGATGTATGCAGCTGGTAAGATTCCAGGCGGCTTCAATAAGAGAGAGGGTAAGGCTTCAGAGAATGCTATTCTTACTTCAAGAGTAATTGATAGACCTATGAGACCTCTTTTCCCTAAGGATTACCGTAATGATGTTACTTTAAACAACATGGTTATGTCTGTTGATACAGAATGTAGACCAGAGCTTTTAGCTATGCTTGGTTCTGCAATTGCTACATCAATTTCAGATATTCCATTTGATGGTCCTTGTGCTACAACTCAGATCGGTTTAATCAATGGTGAATTTGTTGTTAACCCTTCACAGGCACAGTGGCAGGAAGGTGACCTTCAGTTAACAGTTGCTTCAACAAAGCAGAAGGTTATTATGATCGAAGCTGGTGCTAATATAGTTCCAGAAGAGAAGATGATTGAAGCTATTTACATGGCTCATGATATTAACCAGACAATCATTGCATTCATCGATAAGATTGTTGCAGAGGTTGGTAAGGAAAAGCATACTTATGTTTCATGCGCAGTTCCTCAGGAAATGTTTGATGAAATGAAGAAGATTGTAACTCCAGAAGAGATGGAAGTTGCAGTATTTACTGATGATAAGCAGACAAGAGAGAAGAATGTTGATGCTATCACAGAGAAGTTAAAGGAAGCTTTTGCTGAAAATGAAGAATGGTTAGCAGTACTTGGTGAAGCAGTTTACCAGTATGAGAAGAAGACTGTTCGTAAGATGATCTTAAAGGATCACAAGAGACCTGATGGTCGTGCAATCAACCAGATCAGACCTCTTGCTGCAGAAGTTGATATTATTCCTAGAGTTCATGGTTCTGCTATGTTTACTAGAGGACAGACACAGATTTGTGACGTTGTTACATTAGCACCATTATCAGAAGCTCAGAAGGTTGATGGTCTTGATGAGAATGTTACAACAAAGAGATATATTCACCATTACAATTTCCCTTCATACTCAGTTGGTGAGACAAAGCCATCTAGAGGTCCAGGACGTAGAGAAATTGGACATGGTGCCTTAGCTGAAAGAGCTTTAATTCCAGTTCTTCCATCTGAGACAGAGTTCCCATATGCTATCCGTGCCGTTTCTGAAACATTTGAATCAAATGGTTCTACATCAATGGCATCAACATGTGCAAGCTGTATGTCACTTATGGCAGCAGGTGTACCTCTTAAGGCTATGGTAGCTGGTATTTCTTGTGGTTTAGTTACAGGTGATACAGATGATGATTATGTAGTACTTACTGATATCCAGGGTCTTGAAGATTTCTTCGGTGATATGGACTTTAAGGTAACAGGTACAACAGAAGGTATTACAGCTATTCAGATGGATATTAAGATTCATGGTCTTACACGTCCTATCGTTGAAGAAGCTATTAGAAGAACTAGAGAAGCTAGACTCTTCATCATGGATACATGTATGAAGCCTGCTATTGCTGAACCTAGAAAGACTGTTGGAGAATATGCTCCAAAGATTATCCAGACTCAGATTGATCCATCTAAGATTGGTGAAGTTGTTGGTCAGCGTGGTAAGGTTATTAACGCAATCATCGATGAATGTGGCGTTAAGATTGATATTACAGATGATGGCTTTGTATCAGTTTGTGGCGTAGAGCAGGCTGGTATGGATAAGGCTATGAAATATATTAAGACTATCGTTGAGGACTTCAAGGAAGGTGCAATCTATGAAGGTAAGGTTGTAAGCATTAAGGAATTTGGTGCATTCGTTGAATTCGCTCCTGGTAAGGAAGGCCTTGTTCATATTTCTAAGATTTCTAATGAAAGAGTTAACATGGTTGAAGATGTTCTTACACTTGGTGATCAGGTTAAGTGTAAGTGCATGGGTAAGGATAAGTTAGGAAGACTTAGCTTCTCAATTAAGGATGCTCAGTAATTTTACTGATTTAATTTGACTAGAATAATTTTAAGGAATGTCTGCAATTAAGGCATTCCTTAAGTTTGTGTAAAGAGACTAATATTAAGAATGGAGAATTATTATGATAGATAATAATTGCGCATATTGCGTTGAGGGTGAACTTGTTGCAAAGTTCGGTATTAAGATTTGTGAATTAGAGACATCAAAGGTTTATTTATTTAAAGAACAGTCACATCCAGGTAGATGTATCGTTGCTCATAAGAAGCATGTAGGTGATATGAACGAACTTACAGCTGAGGAAAGAGCTGCTTATTTTGAGGATGTTGCTAGAGTAGCACGTGCTATTATGAAGGCATTCAACCCAGATAAGGTAAATTACGGTGCTTATGGTGATACAGGTCATCACCTTCATTTCCATTTAACACCTAAGTATAAGGATGAATTTGAATGGGGTGGTACATTTGAAATGAACCCACAAAAAACATTCTTAACAGATGACAAATATGATGAAATGATCGCTAAGATTAAGGCTAATCTTTAATTTAGATTATGCTTAAAGTTGGCTTGTTTTGTTATTATTTATAAATGCTACAAAGTTATTTTTAAAGGAGTTATAATATATATGTCAGGACATTCAAAATTTGCTAATATTGCCCATAAGAAGGCTGCAAATGATGCTGCTAAGGGTAAGATTTTTACTAGACTTGGTAAGGAAATTATGGTCGCAGTTAAAGAGGGCGGTCCAGATCCTAATAATAATAGCAAGTTAAGACAGGTTATTACAAAGTGTAAGGCAGCTAACATGCCTAATGATACAATTGATAGAGCTGTAAAGAAGGCTGCTTCTACAGATATGTCAAACTTCGAATCTGTTACTTATGAAGGTTATGGCCCTAACGGTACAGCTATTATCGTTGAAGCTTTAACAGATAACCGTAATAGAGCTGCTTCTAACATCCGTAATGCTTTTACAAAGGGTGGCGGAAATGTTGGTACACCAGGTTGTGTATCTTTCATGTTTGATAACAAGGGACAGATTATTGTTCTTAAGGAAGATTATGACAAGACTGCAGATGATTTAATGGAAATCGTATTAGATGCAGGCGCAGATGATTTAGTTGAAGAAGAAGAATACTTTGAAATTTTAACAGCACCAGAAGACTTTGATGCAGTTTCAACAGCACTTTCTGATGCAGACATTAAGATGTCTTCAGCAGAAGTTACAATGATTCCTCAGACAACAGTAGATTTAACAACAGACGAGGATTTAAAGAAGATGAGAATTATTCTTAAGCTTCTTGATGAAGAGGATGATGTACAGAACGTATATCACAACTGGAATGAACCAGAAGAAGATGAAGAATAATTGCTAATTTGCTTTCTATAATATAAGTCATTTAATAACAACGGGAGAGAAATAATAATAAGGAGTTGTTGTTGTATAATGATTTTTACAGACATTAAGATCAATACTAATCTTAATATTATAGTTAAACAAAAAAGCGAAGAACTACAATTCCATTCTAAAGTTGTTAGTGTTTTAAATGATAAGGTACTTATTGATGCTATAAGGATGGATGGAAAGGCTGTAAAGCTTAGTTCAAGTCCTAATATAAGAATAGATATAATGGCATGCCCAGCTGGTGAAGCACCATATATGTTTACTAATGTTTTGGTGAAAATGACACGACATAACGGTCGTTTAGCATACCAAGTGACAGCTTTAAAAAGAGGTAAGAAGGTTAATAGAAGAGCAGCTGAGAGAATTTTCTTAGGTGTTAAAGGTAATATTCAGCTAGGAATCAATAAGAGTAATTTTGATGTGGTTGTTAAGGATATAAGCCAGACTGGTTTTTCTTTTGCGGCCTCTAGAAATTTAATTGATGCAGTGGATATGCCCGTTAAGCTTCGTTTTAAAGACGATTATGATATGATTGATATTGTTGGAAGAATTGTTAGAAAGACAGTTCTTGATGACAAGAAGGTTATATATGGTTGCCAATTGCTTATAAATAAGGATAGCTATCAAAGATACGTTCTTAATAAAGAAAAGGTCTACACAGAGAAAATGAAGGCTAGTAAGAATGGATATTTTAGTCCAGCTAAACGTAATTTGATGCGAGCTTTAAAAGAAAGATAATAAGAATATAGATAAGATGAATTATAGTTAATACTATGATTCATCTTATTTTTTATTTAGATTAATCTTAGATTAGTTATTTCCATAAAAAATAAATCTGACAAATAGGCAAGAAAAAAGGGAAACGAAAAATTCGTTTCCCTTATTATAGTTAATAGTAAAATCTAATTGATAATTACTTAATGAATCTGTCAAAACCAAAGTATCTAACAGCGTTATTGTATGAGATACCTTCAACAATCTTCTTAAGTGACTTATCATCTGCTGGGTATTCACCATTCTCAACCCATCCACCAATAAGTTCACACATAATTCTTCTGAAGTATTCATGTCTTGTGTAAGATAAGAAACTTCTTGAATCTGTAAGCATACCGATGAAGTTACCAAGAAGGCTTAAGTTAGCAAGTGATGTCATCTGGTTCATCATACCAACCTTGTGATCATTGAACCACCAAGCAGAACCCTGCTGAATCTTACCAGCAGCTGTTGAATCCTGGAAGCATCCAATAACTGTACCGATAATAGCGTTCATGTTAGGGTTAAGTGAGTAGATGATTGTCTTAGGAAGCTCTTCTGTAGCTGAAAGTGCATTTAAGAATGCAGCCATTTCTGCTGAGCAGTCATAAGAGTTGATACAATCATAACCTGTATCTGGTCCTAACTGAGAGTATCTTAACTTGTTGTTATCACGGATTGTACCGTAATGTAACTGCATAACCCAACCAAGTCTATTGTATTCCTTAGCAAGAGTAACCATGAAGGCTGTCTTAAACTTATCTCTTTCAAGATCAGTTAATTCATTGCCTGCAAATCTCTTAGCAAAGATTTCTTCGATTTCAGCGTCTGTATAAGGCTTGTACATAACGTATTCAAGAGCGTGATCAGATACGCAGCATCCCATAGAATCAAAGAATGCCATTCTATCCTTTAATGCTTCTACTAATGTCTTGAATGAGTTAACCTTAATACCAGATCTTTCTGATAAGCTAGCCATGTAATCAAGATATTCAGGCTTTTCAATGTTCATAGCCTTATCAGGTCTCCAAGCTGGTAAAACCTTAATATCGCTACATGTAGGATCTTCAGCGATAACCTTATGCCATTCAAGAGTATCGATAGGGTCATCTGTTGTACAGATTAACTTAACGTTAGACTGACGAATAAGTCCACGTACAGTCATTGAAGATTCCTGTAACTTAGCATTACAAATGTTCCAAACTTCTTCAGCTGTATCACCATTTAATACACCAGTGTAACCAAAATATCTCTGAAGCTCTAAATGAGACCAGTGGTAAAGTGGGTTACCGATAGCAAGCTCAAGTGTTTCTGCCCACTTCTGGAACTTTTCGCGGTCGCTTGCATCTCCTGTGATATATTTCTCATCTACGCCGTTAGTACGCATCTGTCTCCACTTATAGTGGTCACCACCAAGCCAAACCTGTGTGATGTTCTCGAACTTTCTATCTTCAGCAATTTCTCTAGGGTTGATATGACAGTGATAATCAACGATAGGCATCTTGTCTGCGAAATCGTGGAAAAGATGCTGAGCTGTTGGTGTAGATAATAAAAAGTCTTTATCCATGAATTGTTTCATAATCCATAGTCCTCCTAAAATATAATAAGAAATCCTCTGTAAAAATGTTTCGTTTACAGCACTTCTTTAAAGATACAAAACTACAGAACAAAAATCAAGGTTTACCAACGAAAAAGCCAATAAAAATACAAAATACAAGATATTTTTGAACAAATTTACTAAAAGGTATAGTTAAAAATAAGTAGTTAAATGTAAAAATTTTTGTTAATTTAATATCAATTGAAAATACTGTTGATAATTGCAAATCACAATGATATTATATCTAAAGTAAGCCGTATTTAGGGGCAAAAATGGGACTGTTCCCATAAAAAGAAGGAGATTTATGATGCAAAGATTAAATAAGAGTATTACACATGCAGTTGACAGACCTGTTAAGGTTATGCAGTTTGGTGAAGGAAACTTCCTTAGAGCATTCGTAGACTATATCTTCGATGTTACTAACGAGAAGACAGATTTCAACGGTGGTGTTGTTATTGTTAAGCCTATCGAATTCGGAAACCTTGACAGATTCCATGATCAGGAGTGCCAGTATACACTTCAGTTAAGAGGTTATGAGAATGGTCAGCCTAAGGAAATTACTCGTCAGATTACTTCAGTAGTAGATGCAGTTGCAGCTATTGAAGACTATGAGAAGTTTATGGAATATGGAACAAGCGAAACACTTAGATTCATCGTTTCTAACACAACAGAAGCTGGTATTGTATTTGACGCTACAGATGATTTCAATGCTTGCCCTCCTAAAACATATCCTGGTAAGTTAACAAAGTTATTATTTGAAAGATATAAGAAGTTCAATGGAGCAGCTGATAAGGGTCTTATCCTTCTTCCATGTGAACTTATTGCCGATAATGGTATAGAATTAAAGAAGTGCATTATGCAGTTTATCGATCTTTGGAAGTTAGAAGATGGATTTAAGACATGGGTTAATGAATGCTGTTCATTCTGTCCTACACTTGTAGATAGAATCGTACCTGGTTACCCAAGAGAAGATGCTGAAGCACTTTGCAAGGAGTGGGGTTATGAAGATCAGTTAATCGATAGAGCTGAAACATTCGGTTTATGGGTTGTTGAAGCTGATACTAATATCACACTTGATCAGTTAAAGAAGGAACTTCCATTTGAAGAAGCTGGACTTAACGTAGTATTTACAAAGGATCATCATCCATACAAGGAAAGAAAGGTTAGAATCTTAAATGGTTCTCATACAAGTTTCGTACTTGCTTCATTCCTTGCTGGAAACAATATCGTAAGAGAGTCTATGGACGATCCTACAATTAGACAGTACATGGAAGAAACACTTTACAATGAAGTTATTCCTACACTTTCATTATCTAAGGAAGACTGTGAAGAATTTACAAAGGCTGTTATCGATAGATTCCTTAACCCATTTGTAAAGCATCAGTTACTTGATATCTCACTTAACTCAGTATCTAAGTGGGAAGCTAGATGTTTACCTTCATTCTTAGGTTATGTTAATAAGTTCAATAAGTTACCTAAGTACTTAACATTCTCTATCGCAGCACTTATGAGCTTCTACACATCACAGACAGAAGCTGAATTCAATGGTGGTATTGTATTACAGGGCGATAGAAACGGTGAGAAGTATAACATCCGTGATGACAAGGCTGTTCTTGATTTCTTCAAGGAAAACTCAGCTAAGTCTGCAGCAGAATTTACACATGCTTACCTTTCTAATACAGCATTCTTTGGTGGAGAAGATTTAACTAAGGTTGCTGGTCTTGAAGAAGCTATTACTAACTATATTGAAGACATCAGAAACAGAGGCATGAGAGCAGTTGTTACTGATTTAGTTAATGCTTAATTTAGTAAAAAGTTATACTTTAAGTATTGTGAGAGTAAATATTATATAATAATATAAAAGAGCGGGTGATAGTACTCATCCGCTCTTATTTAAAGAAAAAAAGAGAGAATATAAATTATTTAAAGGGAGGATATTATGCAGGAATTTATTAAGATTAATAAAGACGATAATGTCTGTGTTGCCTTAAAGCCTATAGCTAAGGGCACAACTGTTAATGTTGCTGGTGAAAACATTACAACAGTTGAAGATATTCCACAGGGACATAAATTTGCTATTAAGCCTGTTAAGAAGGGAGATTCTGTAATTAAGTATGGTTTCAGAATCGGTATTGCTCAGGCAGATGTTGAAGTAGGTGCATGGATTCATACACATAACTTAAAGACAGGACTTGGAGAATTACTTGAATATAAGTATGAGCCAACAGGTCAGGTTGATAAGGTAGATGAAGAAAAGGCATATTTTGACGGTTATGTTAGAGAGAACGGTAAAGTTGGTGTAAGAAATGAAGTATGGATTATTCCAACAGTTGGTTGTGTAAATTCAATTGCTAGAGCTATTGAAGCTAAGGCTAGATTACGTAAACCAGAGGGTGTAGATGAAGTTGTAGCATTTACACATCCATATGGATGTTCTCAGGTAACAGAAGATCAGGAAAATACAAGAACAGTACTTGCTGATTTAATTAATCATCCAAATGCAGGTGCAGTATTAGTACTTGGTCTTGGTTGTGAGAACTCAAGAATTGAAGTATTAAAGAACTACATTGGCGAATATAATCCAGAAAGAGTTAAGTTCTTACAGGTTCAGGATGTGGACTACGAGCAGGATGATGCTTTAAGAATCCTTGATGAACTTATGGCATATGCTTCTAAGTTTAAGAGAGAAAAGGTTGATGCTAAGGAACTTATTATTGGTATGAAGTGTGGTGGTTCTGATGGATTATCAGGTATCACAGCTAATCCAACAGTAGGTCAGTTCTCAGACATGTTAGTTGCTAAGGGTGGTACAACTATCCTTACTGAAGTACCAGAAATGTTTGGTGCAGAAACAATTCTTATGAATCGTTGTGAGAATGAAGAACTCTTTAATAAGACAGTACACTTAATTAATGACTTTAAGGAATACTTCATTAAGAATGGTCAGGAAATTTATGAGAATCCATCACCAGGAAATAAAGATGGTGGTATTACAACACTTGAAGATAAGTCACTTGGATGTACACAAAAATCAGGTTCTTCATTAGTTAAGGGCGTATTAGCTTATGGTGAACCAGTTAAGACAAAGGGACTTAACCTTTTATCAGCTCCAGGTAACGATTTAGTTGCAGCAACAGCTCTTGCAGCTTCAGGTGCTCAGATCGTATTATTTACAACAGGACGTGGTACTCCATTTGCATCACCAGTCCCAACAGTAAAGATTGCAACAAACTCAAAACTTGCTAATAAGAAGAGCAACTGGATTGACTTTAACTGCGGTAGAATCGTAGCTGATGATATTCCAATGGAAACAGTTTCTAAGGAATTATTCCAGTATGTATTAGATGTAGCTTCTGGTAAGAAGGTAAAGGCTGAAGAAGAAGGCTTCCATGACTTTGCTATCTTTAAGCAGGGCGTTACATTATAAGTCAAGACTCGCTTGTAAGTCTAGCACCGGATTCGGGTCTGCTTCAGCAGACCCGAATCCGTGTGCATCCTCGCGGAGCGTTTAACTCAGTCGGAGCTTGTACCCCGACTGAGTTAAAATTTAATATGATATAAAAAGCTATCAAGATTTGTGATTTGAATCTTGATAGTTTTTTTTATAAATGCTTGAATTTATAAAATATATTTGTAATAATTAAAATATATATATTAATTTAATATGGGGGACTTAGATGAGACTAGCTGTGTGTGATGATGAAAGATCATTTATAGATGAATTTAGTTCAATAATGGAGCAATTGAAACTAAAGTTAAATGATATATATGATATAGATTATTTTACAGAAGCTTCTGAATTGATAAGTGAATTAAAGAATGGGGAGAAGTATGATTTAATATGTTTGGATATTTGTATGCCAGTTCATACAGGACTAGAAATTGGAAAATTTATTAGGGATATTTTAAAAGATGATGCATGTCAGCTTGTGTTTATTTCTTCAGAGACTCAATATGCTCTTGATCTTTTTAAACTTAGACCGATGGATTTTATTATAAAACCTATTACAAAAGAAAAACTATCTTCAGTTATAGAAATTGCTGAAAGATTAATTAATAATAATCATAGAATTTTTGAATACAGTTTTAATTCTATGAATTTTAAAATTGCTTTGAGTAGCATTATGTATTTTTCAAGCGAAGCAAGAAAAATAGTAATTCATACAAAAGATGAAAACTATGAATTTTATGATAACTTGAAAAGAATTGAAAATGAATTGGATAAATATAATTTTTTTAGGATTCATCAATCATTTATTGTTAATGCGGTTTATATTAGCAGAGTTAAATCAAACGAAATAATTCTTTTGAATAATGAAGTATTACCAGTAAGTAGAAGCAGAAAGGATGAAGTAAAAAAATTATGTTTTATGAATTATCTTTAAATCTATTATTCTTCTTAGTACAATTAAATATTTTATATGAAATCCTAGAGTTCTCCTTTAATATAAGATTAGATATAAAAAGAGATTTTTTAAGAGTATTTACAACTATTGTTATCTGGTTAAATGTAATTCTTTATTATAGAAAGCTTGCAATGATGGTAATTGCAAGCGTATTTGTATTAATAATATTAAGCATTCAGGATTATAAGTATTGGAGAGATTATTGGAAAAAAATCGTATTGTATGCTGTATATTTTACTTTAATTCATATTGTTGTATTTGTTATAAATTGCATGACTATAGATAGTTTTTACTATCTTTATATAGTAATTATTGAGTATGCTTTGTTAAAAATAATTATTTATATTAAATCAGAAAAATATAATTCTTATGAGTGTTTTTCTTTTGTAATAACATCAGTCATAGTAATGTTCTCTGTGTTTTTTATTGATACAAAAATAATTAATCAATCGCAAGAAAAAATTATTTTATTCATTCTTTTACTATTTTCATATTTTATTTTTTATCTTTTGCATAAAAAAGAACTTAGAAAAAATGATATTAGTTTATTGAATGATAATCTAAAAAGTTATAGAAGACAATTAGATGATATAAAGAAATCTAATAGTTATTTAAAATCTGTAAAACATGATTTAAATAATCATTTGTTGATTATAAAAAAATTAGTTGGAGATAATGATAAATTAAAACAATATTTGAATAATATAGATGCTATTGTCGATTGTAATAATTCCTATCTAGACACTGGTAATCTAGAAATAGATATGATAATAAACAGTAAATTATCGATTATGAAGGAGAATGATATTGATTTTAATTATGAAGTAATTATACCTAATGATTTGAATATTAATTCCTTTGATTTTGTTATTATTTTGGCTAATTTGTTAGACAATGCCATCACGGCTTCTATTGAATGTGAGAAACCAGCTATAGATATTATAATTAGATATCAAATTGGTTTGATATATATAGAAGTAAAAAATAGTTGTGTAATATCGAATGACTTTACTTATGATTTATTAAAAGAATCAGATTTACATTTTTTTAAAAGCAGTAAAAAGAATAGCTTTGAACATGGAATTGGTCTGAAAAATGTATACTACACTGTGAAAAAATACAATGGTTCAATGTCTGTAGAAAGATATAGCGATAAATTTACTACTAGGATTTATATGGAGGATATTTAAATATGTAAAAAATTACATGAAAGAGGATGTTTTTTACATATTGAGAATGTTAAAAGAAAAATATGATATTTTTTTTATAGATAAATTCTGGCTAATGTATAGGAGGATTTTTTTTATGACACGAAGAATAAAAAATATCATATTATTCATGTTAGTTTTTTCTTTAATGATAATGATAACAAACCATGTTAATGCAAGTTATCATGTTGTTGGCTTTGAAGTAACAACGCATGGTTATTATGGAGAAGATCAGGATTTTTGCGAAATGTTTGATGAAAAAGTTACAGATGATTATATGCAGGTTTATGTTTCTAGTGAAAATGATTCGTTTTCAAAACTTGATTTTAAAGCAATGGGAGCAAATACAAGATTCCCTAAAAGTCCAGTAGATTGTTCAGATGGACATGTTTATAGATTAGGAAAAGGCGAGTACACAGATAAAATGATTAATTATGTGTATGAAAATGGATATAAATATGCAGGTATTAAAGCACAAGCGGTTGATGATGCATTTGTTACTTTAAAAGGGGTTTATATATCTAATTAAAATAATTAGCCAGAATTTATTAATAGAGGTTGGTATGAATAAAATAGTTAGAATATCGTTAATAATTATCTTAATTGTTTCTGTATTAGTTTTTGTGTTTAATACTTTTGAAAAGTATTTTAAGGAAGAAACAAATGTGAATGAGGTAAATCAAGAAAACATTGAACTAAACTTGGATAATAAGAATTCAATTGTTGATTATTATAGCAATCCTGTGAAAGATATGGGAGAGAAAAACTATAAGGCTTATCAAGAAAAACTAATGGGGGAAGATGTTTATGTTTGTTATAGCTTAGAAAGCCCGGAGGAAAAAGGCTATTCGGATTATAATTACTATCCAGTTAGAATTAATATAACAGATTATGAGATAGTGGATAGTTATGATGGGAAAATAGATGAAAAGTGGGTTGATATCTCGGATTATGATAAGTTTATGTTGGTTAACATTGAAATAACAAATCTTTATGATAAAGATAGATTATATGTATTATCAGTTAATGAAGTTATTCACTATTTGGAAGGTACTGAATTAGATCGCTATTCTTTGATAGCATATAATTTTGAAGACAATAGGCCATATTTTTATAGGAAAGATATTAAGGAAAGTATGAGATTTAATGGTAAATATTATTATGGGGAAATATTATTGAAAGCTAATGAAACTGTCAAATTGCAAGCGGTAATGGCTTATAGAGGTGGAGATTATAATTTCAATATTGGAGAGTGGGTAGTAGAACATAGAGTTTTTGGTGAACGTGCGAATTCTAATTACAAGATTTATTTGTATAAACAAGAGTAGATAATGGGGAGGCTTATTATGAGAGAAATTATGAAAATAGAATTAAAAAGGGCGTTTATAAATACAAAGTTTTATATTGTAGTACTTGTAAGCACTATTTTTGCAATAGGCGCTTTTTTTACGACTCCAGGATTTAAAATAGCAAAGAATTGGTTTTTATATATGAATGGAGATTTGGATGCTGCTTATATAATAGAAAAATGCGATTATAGTGATGTTGCGATAGAGATATGGATGCCTAATTATGGTGCTTCAAGCAAATTCTATTTTTTATGGTTAATAATTCTTCCTCTTTTATGCATAATCCCATATGGCATTACATATATAGAGGATAAAAGTAGCGGATTAATTAATCAATATATTATTAAGATAGGTAAAGGAAAGTATTACGTTTCTAAGTTTATTACTTTGTTTATATCTGGTGGGACAATAGCAATTCTTCCCTTATTTATAAACCTAATTATATGCAGTATGGCACTTCCATTTGGTCTACCAGTAAGATCAACACAGTTTTACCCGGTAAAAGAGTACAACCTTTTTAGTAATCTTTATTATCAAAATATAGTTGTTTATCTAATGCTATATTTTTTGATTTACTTTGTAGTATACGGTTTGATAACATGTTTGGCATTAGCCTTTGTTTATTTTGAGGAAAACAAATATATGCTTTTGCTTGTACCATTTATTATTTATTTTTCAGAACACGTTATTATTTCATTTGGATTTAATCAATATGATACATCATTATTACTTGCTACAAATATAATTAATCTAAGATATGAGAATTTTTTGTTTTACTTGCTACAAATAATAGTTCTTTTCTTATTTGATCTTTTGTTTTTCTTTAGAATTAGAAGGGATGTAATTTAGTATGAAAAAGGTATTGAAGATAATATTTGTTATTATTTGCTTCTTGGTTATTGCAAGAATTGCATATGTAAATATAGCTTATCCGTCAGCTGATATTAAAATAATAGACGAAGATGAAATGTTTGATTTAAAAAATTTCAGCTTAAGGCTGAAGGAATATGATATTTATTCAAAAGAAGAATGGAAACAAAAATTAGAAAATGAAAATATTGAATTAGAAGAAGAAAAATACAATGTCATTTATAATATGAATCTAAAAAATAATTCTAATTATGATTATATTGTAACTTATGATCCCTCTAATGATTATAAAGTACTAGTAGTTGACTTAGAGATAAGCAATTTAACAGAGGAAGTACAAAAAATTAATATAAACGGTAGTTTTTCAGTATTAACAAGTTTGAATAAACAAGGTATCAAAGTTAATAATTATTACAGTAGTTTTCTAAATTCTGATGATTATTTAGCTGAGTATAAACCAAAAGAGACAAGAGAGGTAAAATTGGTTTATATTACTAATGAAAAAAATGAAAACTTTGTTTTAGAAGTTACTAAATTGGGGAGAAATCAAAGAATGACTTTAAATAATAAAAAGAAATAGGAGAGTTTAAATATGAAAATAACTATTAATAATGTTAGTAAGAAGATAAAACAAAGAGAAGTTTTAAAACATATTAATTTGGAGTTTGAAAGTGGCAAAATATATGGCTTAAAGGGTGTAAATGGTAGTGGAAAGACAATGCTGATGAGATTAGTTTGCGGATTGATTTTACCTACAAAAGGTGAGGTATTAATAGATGATAAAAAATTGGGAAAAGATATATCATTTCCAGAAAGTGTAGGCTTGTTATTAGAATATCCTTCTTTTGTTAATAGTTATACGGGTTTAAAAAATTTAAAAATGATTGCAAGCCTAAAAGGAATTATATCTGATGAAGATATTAAACAAACTCTAATAAAAGTAGGATTAGATCCTAATGATACGAGAAAATTTAAAAGTTATTCTTTAGGAATGAAGCAGAAACTAGGAATTGCCTGTGCAATAATGGAAAACCCAGAAATATTAATTTTAGATGAACCATTTAACGCACTAGATGAAAAGAGTGTATTGATGGTTGAAAAAATTATAAAGGAATATAAAAACGATAAAAGAATAATTATTATATCATGTCACGAGAAAGAGGAATTAGAAAAGTTGTCAGATGAAATAATAAATATAAGTGAAGGAGAATTGATTAATAATTAAATGACGAAAATAAAGAGTTTTATTGAGTTAAATAAAAAAGAATTAATATGTGTTTTTTTAGCAAGTCTCTTTTTTTCAATTATCAATAGTTTATATGCAGATAATATATTAAATAATTGGATAAAAAACCATAATATAGGAGTAAAGATATCTGGAATAGATTTATTAATCGTTGGTAATTTAACATTAACCAATACTCTTATAATATATCCGACAGTTTTAGGGATAATAATACTTAATCATATTCAAAAAAAAGAATGCTATTTGATATTAGTTAGACAAGTGTCGAGACTAGATCTAATGGCTAATAATATGATTAACAGTTACATTTTAATGCTATTTTATATGTGTGTTGTGATGATAGATTCATTAATTTTTGGCTGCTTTAATAGCGAAAAAATGATTAATTATAATTTAAAAGATAGTTACTTTTTTATAAAAAATGGAATTGTAATTTTAAAAGGAACAAGTTTATTTAATTTAATTGCTCTCATAACATTAGTTTTAATGTTAATACTTCTAGAAATAAATCTTATACATCTTTTGTATTTATTGATTAAAAATAAGATTATTGCCTTATTAATTTATATTACAGCTGCATGGTTAGTTTTATCGTCATTATCTAAAAATGGTTTTGCTGGAAATGGAGATTATAGGTTTTATCTTTTAAGTAATAAGGTACATATAATGATATTTACTGCGGTAATAGCATTATTTATTATTTTGATAAATTCTATAATTTATGCTAAGAAAGATTTTTATAGTTAAAAGCGAGTCTTGACTAAAAGGATGTTTATAAAATGAAAAAAAGAATTCTATTTACATTGTCTTTAACAGTATTTATTACAATAAATGCCTTATTTAGGTTCTTTATCGATGAAAAAGCAACTGGAGTTAATAGTTGTCTTATTGATGGAATTTTTACTTGGTCTGTTAACAGATTTCTAATTCTTGGATTAATACCAATGATGGTATATTGGTATTTTATTGAAGAATTAAATCAAGATAATAATATTAATATAATAATAAGAAGAAAAGATAGATTCGAAATTTGGCTAGAGGAGTCAAGAAAAATCTTATCATTATGCCTTTTTTCATTTTTATTCGATATATTCATAAGCTTTTTATTTGGCATTGTTTTTAATGGAATAAATAGTAATTATTATAAACTATCTGGAGATGCATTTTTAAAACACAGTTATTTAGGAATTACCTGTTTTGAAAAACTAAATACTACAGTTTGTCCTAAATTGAATATTGTAAATGTTGTAGTTTTTATTGTAATAAATTTGCTTCAGATATTTTTGCTGGTAATAGTTGCAAATGCAGTTAGATGGCTAATATCGACCGTAGTATCATATGTGTGCCTTTTTGGATTTTGTGGACTAATTGGTGTAAATTTTGCAGCTAAATTTTATGGATTGTCGGATTTAGGAATAAAGAGCTCAAATGGTGATTATTATTATGAAATATTAATAAAAGATATATATTTACAAAAAATATTTGTTGAAATTGTACTTATTTCTATAGTTTTTTTAATAGTAAAAATTTTTATAAATAGGAAAAATTTTATTTAAATAAAACAATATAGTGATTACTTAGAGGTGATTAGATGTTAACTTTGGTAAAATACGAAATAGTTCAGATGAATAGAAGAAAGGATAAGTATATCCTTTTTTTGATTCTAATAATTATGGCTGCATATTATATGAAGATGAAAGTGACTTCATATATGACAGTATTTTATCCAGAGAGTTTTAAAGGGGTTGGAGTACTAGACATTATATTATATATCTTTTCTGGAGCGAGTAAAAGCTTTTTGATTTTTAGCAAAAACGTAGAGCTTCCTATTAGTTATTTGATTTATTTGGTTTATATGAGTGTTATGACTTATTGCATTTTCGATGGAAAAAATGACAATAATATTGTCTTAAAAATTGGTTCAAAGAAGAAATGGCTATTTAGCAAGTTAATTATTTCATTTATAAATCTATTACTTTATTATTTTATGGTATTGGTTGTGACTATGTTTATAACCAAATTTAATTTCGATTATAATGAAATTGCAGACACGTCAATTTTAAAATTAGATTATTATAATACTAGATATATAGATATTTATTTACTTCTATTATGTTCTTTTTTAACATCATTAGCAATTATGATGATACAGATATTTTTAGTTATTACAGTAAATGAATTTGTAGCATTAATAGCAACTTTATCTATTTATGTGTTCTCTATGTTTAATTGTACTTATTTATTTATTGCAAATGCCACAATGCTAACAAGATCAAATCTGTTTTTGAAATCAGGTTTGGAATTTAATTCTTTTATTTTGATAGATTTCGTTATAATAATAGTTTTCTTAGTATTAACAATAATGATGTTAAATAAAAAAGACTTTGTATAAAAAGTCCTGATAGCTTTTTTAATTTAAGCTTAATTAAATATTTGCTTTAAAAAATAAAAAAGTTCTTGACTTTAAAGCAATGAAGTAGTACCCTTATTAATAACTTGTATGACAATATTAGGGAGTTGTCATACAACGAAACACTTTTACTATTTTTAACGCGTGTCTTGTATAAAGATAGAAGTGGAGAATATAAGGGAGGAAAATGTATATGAACAGTCTAGTAATTTTAGCTATTGCAGTTGTAGCTCTTTTGCTTGGTTATACTCTTTATGGTAGATTCCTTGCAAAGAAGTGGGGAGTTGACCCTAAGAAAAAAACACCTGCATATGAGTATGAAGATGGAAAAGATTATGTACCATCTTCAAAACTAACAGTATTTGCACATCAATTTTCATCAATTGCAGGAGCAGGCCCTGTGCAAGGCCCAATTCTTGCAGCTATGTTTGGATGGGTTCCAGTACTTATTTGGCTATTAGTAGGTGGAGTTTTCTTTGGTGCAGTACAAGATTTCGGTGCCCTATATGCATCAGTTAAAAACGAAGGAAAGTCAATTGGACTTATTATTGAAAAATATATTGGAAAAGTAGGTAGAAGATTCTTCTCATTATTTGAATGGCTCTTTACATTACTTGTAATTGCAGCATTTACATCAATGGTATCATCTACATTTAATGGTTTTAAGACAACTACAGAAGGAACTGTTAAAAACTTTAACGGTGCATCAGCAGCTACAATTTCAATGCTATTTATCTTTGTAGCTATTGCCTTTGGTATCTTTAATAAATTTGTAAAAATAAGACAAGAAGCAGTAAAGTCAGTTATTGCTGTTGTACTTGTAGTTGCAATGTTTGCAGTAGGTATGCAGTTACCAATTTACCTTAATGCAAGTCAGTGGAATTTAGTAATTATGGTATATCTTTTTGCGGCAGCAGTAATGCCAATGTGGTTACTTATGCAGCCAAGAGATTATCTTACAACATTTATGTTAGTTGCTATGGTTTTATCAGCATTTGTAGGTGTAATTATTGCACATCCTAGCATGAATCTTAATAGCTTTAATGGCTTTACAGTTACTTCGGCATCAGGATCTGTAAGCTATTTATTCCCTACACTTTTTGTAACTATTGCTTGTGGCGCTGTTTCAGGTTTCCACAGCCTCGTTTCATCAGGAACATCATCAAAGACAGTATCTAATGAAAAAGACATGTTATTCGTTGGATATGGCGCTATGATCCTTGAGACATTACTTGGTGTTATTTCACTTATTATTGTAGGTGCAGTAGCAGTAAACGGTGGCGCTCCAGCAGGCCTTACACCATTCCAGATTTTTTCAGCTGGTGTTGCAGGCTTCCTTGAAAAGTTTGGAATTCCTAATACCGTTGCAAATGTATTTATGACAATGTGCGTTTCAGCTCTTGCTCTTACAAGTCTTGATTCCGTTGCAAGAATTGGACGTATGGCATTCCAGGAATTATTCCAGACAGAGAATGAGAATAAGTCAGTGCTTGAAAAGATTTGCACTAACCAGTATTTTGCAACAGTAATTACACTTGTACTTGGTTATTTACTTTGCCTTGGTGGTTATGAAAATGTATGGGCTTTATTTGGTTCAGCAAATCAGATGTTAGCTGCTTTAGTACTTATTGGTATTGCAGTATTCTTAAAGGCAACAGGAAGAAAGCATAAGATGTTACTTCCTCCAATGTTTATTATGTTTGCAGTAACATTTAGCGCAATCATTTTAAATGTAAAGGGAAATATTGAAAGCTTTGTTAATGGAAAGGGAACTTTCCTTGTAAATGGTTTACAGCTTATTGTAGCTGCTTTCCTTATTGTACTTGGCGTATTAGTATTAGTTACATGCCTTAAAACATTAATAAAGACAAAAAACGGTGAAGCAAGCGACACAAACCAAAATGCTGCTTAACTTGTAGCAATTTCGAAGAAAGTGCTACACATGTGCGAGCCAGCGGCAAGGCCGCATCTAATGCGAGCACTTCACGACAGTGTGCGAGCACCACGAATCTAATAATAAGAAAAAAGCTTATAAAAAAGAAAAAGCTTGTGAATTATGATAAATATAATTCACAAGCTTTTTTATGTATTAAATTTACCTAGTAATCAATTAGCCTAGATAACATTTTTACAAAAATAATAAATTACTTTGTTGCAAGATGAATTGCATATCCTCCAAATTCACCTTCAAGGTAAATAGCCTTAAATACGCCTTCCTTAACAACTCTAGAAGCCTCTTCAAACTTGAAGCCTCTCTTTTCTAAGTGGTAAACAGCTCTATCCATGTAGTTTGTAGAAATAGCAATATGACCATGAGTACCACGACCTGGCTTCTTCATGATTTCAAATGCTGTATCAGAAAAGATTGAGCTATTGCCGTTCTTAGGTTCGAAGTTAAATACCTTCTTAAATGTATCAGCAAGAGCAAAAGCTTCTTCTTCGCTAGGCATATTAACACCAACGTGCTTAATCTTTAAGTCAAGCATTGTATCAACAGCTTCACGAGTAAGTCTTGTGATTTCTTCGAAGTTACCAGCAGCAACTAAGTCCTTCTTAACCATCCAAGAACCACCGCAGCAAACAATCTTCTTAAAGTCAAGGTAAGACTTTAAGTTAGAAGCGTTAATACCACCTGTTGGCATAAACTTCATCTGTGTATATGGAGCAGACATAGCCTTAATCATAGCAAGACCACCTGCAGCTTCAGCAGGGAAGAATTTAACAACATCTAAGCCAAGTTCAATAGCAACTTCAACATCTGAAGGATTGCTTGTACCTGGGATGATAGGATATCCCTTATCGATACAGTGCTTAACAACCTTAGGATTAAGACCTGGAGATACGATAAACTTAGCACCAGCGTTCATAGCTCTATCAGCCTGCTCTGGTGTAAGTACTGTACCAGCACCAACGATCATTTCTGGGAATTCCTTAGCCATGATCTTAATAGATTCTTCTGCAGCTTCAGTTCTAAATGTAACTTCTGCACATGGAAGTCCACCATCAATTAAAGCCTTAGCAAGTGGCTTGGCATCCTTAGCATCGTCAAGTGCAATAACTGGAACGATACCAATAAGACCAAGTTCTTCAATAACCTTATTCATAATAATCTCCTCTCGTTTTAAAACGCAATTTATGGTTAATAAAACTAAATTAACCCCATAAATTATAGGTTTCACGCATATTTTTGTCAAATGAATAGAGGAGGAAAATGAAAAAAATTATTGTTAAAATTTATAATTTTTACAGTATGTTCATAATTTGCTAAAAAACTCTAGATAATTAAAGAACTTTGTGGTAAAATCTTTTAGTATTTATAAATCTTTGGGAGGTATATTATAATGGAACTTAATTTAAGACCAGCTGAAGAATGCGCATTTGACGCTGTTTCATTAGGTGAAGTAATGCTTCGTCTTGATCCAGGTGAAGGTCGTATCCGTACAGCAAGAAACTTTAGAGCATGGGAAGGCGGCGGAGAATATAACGTAGTACGTGGTCTTCGTAGATGTTTTGGCCTTAAGACAGCTGTATTAACAGCTTTCGCAGATAACGAAGTTGGTAAGCTTATGGAAGACTTCATCCTTCAGGGTGGCGTTGATACATCACTTATCTGCTGGAAGAAGACTGATGGTATCGGTCGTCTTTGCCGTAACGGTATCAACTTTACAGAAAGAGGATTTGGTATCCGTGGTGCTGTAGGTTGTTCAGATAGAGCTAACACAGCTATTTCTCAGGCTAAGCCAGAGGATTTTGATTTTGATTATATCTTTGGTACACTTGGTGTTCGTTGGTTACATACAGGCGGTATCTATGCTGCATTATCAGAGCAGTCATGTGAAACTGTACTTGCTGCAATCAAGACAGCTAAGAAGTATGGTACAATCGTATCTTACGATCTTAACTACCGTCCATCTATGTGGTCAGCTATCGGTGGCTTAGAGAAGGCTCAGGAAGTTAACAAGGAAATCGCTAAGTATGTTGATGTTATGATCGGTAACGAAGAAGACTTCACAGCTTGCTTAGGTTTCGAAATCGAAGGTAACGACGCTAACCTTAAGTCTCTTAACATCGAAGGTTATAAGAAGATGATCAACGAAGCAGTTAAGACATATCCTAACTTCAAGGCAGTAGCTACAACACTTAGAACAGTTAAGACAGCTACAGTTAACGATTGGTCAGCACTTTGCTGGGCTGGTGGAGAAATCTACAAGGCTAAGCAGTATGACGGTCTTGAAATCATGGATAGAGTTGGTGGCGGTGATTCATTCGCTTCAGGTCTTATCTATGGTCTTATGACAACAGGTGATGCAGAAACAGCTGTTAACTACGGTGCAGCTCACGGTGCATTAGCTATGACAACACCTGGTGATACAACAATGGCTTCTAAGAAGGAAGTTGAAGCTATCATGGGTGGCGCTGGCGCTAGAGTTCAGAGATAATTTAACACGTTTTAGTGTTTTTTAGGGCATCTTTAGAGATGCCCTTTTTTTATGCATTTAAGGAAAATGTATTGCCAAACACAAAGAATAAGCCTTCCAAGTCTTTTAACATTTTCATAAAAATAAATCTAAACTAGAGGTTAACTTTCCTAAAATTTAGCCGATAACTTATATGAAGTGGATAAAAAGCCACTTTATTTATGCATGATACTTAACTCAGTCGCGCAAGACTCGCGAGGGAGTCTTGACTTAAAATATAGATTTTTATTAGAAGGGGTAAGGGATTTAACCATCTAGTTAGGAGGTAGTATGAAGAAATTTATGAGACTTAGGTTAAAATGGAAGCTAACAATAGGAGCGATGTTAGCTGTTATTTTAGTGTGGGGAGCGATTTATATTGCTATTGGTGATACAAGTGTAAATCTCTCATTAAATGTGTCTACTCTCTCTATAACTGAAGGGTCAACTTCAACTGCCCTTTATACATCTACATTTTCAGGAACAGATGACAATTATGTAGATGCAACAGATCCCTCTCTTAATGGTCTAGCAAGCGTTAATAGACTTGTTTGGACTAGTTCTAATTCTGGAGTAGTTGCTTTAGTAGATGATGATGGCGACTACGTGAATACAGTAGAAAAAACTATTAGACCAACTCTTTATGGAGCTAGTGCAGGTAAAGCAACAGTTACAGTTTCTTATCATTCAAGGACTTATGATGAAAATGGTAGCATTGCCACAGATACTGTTGTTAAATCCGCTTCTGCCTCTGTAAATGTACCTATAGAAGTTGAATTTTATGTTACTCGAGGCGGAATGGATGTTACAAATGAAAACTTCTATGAAATTGGCGATATTATTACCATTACAAGTAATACTTCAACTTCTAATCCTTTATTTATATCAACAACTTATGATACTAGTGGAAATGTGACAAGTGACGGAATAGTAGAACTAGTATCTTCAACTTATAATTCAGCAAGCCTTAAAGTAGTGGGTGGTGGTAAAACTGTAATTACTGCAAGAACTACTGATGGAGAGGGCGTGGAGGCTCTTTCAAAAAACTTTACTTGTGTGGGCGAAGTGAAATTCCTAGAAGGATCTACTTATGCTAATAGCCAGGGACACTATATTCAAACTTTAAGTTCTGGTCAGAAGTATATGATTTTAGATGATACTGATTTTAAGAGCTTTACTTATGAGACTGTGCCTTCAAATGTAACAACACCTACAAGTTCTGGTGTGGAATATAAAATTGATGATACAAGCATTGCAACAGTTACTGCAGGAGATGTTTGTGGCGTGGCAGCAGGAGTTACTAAGCTTTCTGCAGGTGTAACGGTTACTGATGTAAATGGAAATAGTACCTGGCTTACTTATGACACAGTAAATATTGTTGTGCCTTTTAAGAAGCAAGGAGAAGAGACTACTACTTTAAATGTGGAGGATCAACTACAGCTATATACTAGTGGCTTGTCAAGTGAGGTAACCTGGTCTACTTCAAATACCTCTGTGCTTCAGGTAGATGCCTCTACAGGACTTGTAACAGCAACGGGCGCTGGAACTGCAATTATTTATGCTACAAGAACTCAGGATGAGTTATATACAACCTATAATCAGACCTATCAGTTATTATATACAATTACAGTAATTGACGATTTTGGACTAAGTACCACAACAGCCACTTTAAATATAGGGGATTCCTTTGATTTAAAGGCCTTAGTAACTAATGAAGTAACTAAGGAGGATATTACTTATACAATCACCAATCAGGCAAATGATGCAGGGGTTGTGCCTACAGGTGATATTGTAACAGTAGTACAATCCGATGATGGTCTTACATTTACAGTAACAGGTGCCTCTGCCGGAACGACTCATATTAAGGTTATTCAAAATATTAATGGCGTTATTAAATCTGACACCTGCGTAGTTTATGTAACAACTCCAGTTGAGGGAATTTCCATTAATCCTTCAACTATAGATATACCAATTGGTACAACCTCTACAGTGCAATTAGAATTTACACCGGAGAGCCCAACTAATAATACAGTTTATTGGTTTACTTCAGATAGTAGTGTGGCAACTGTAACAGGAACTAGCTATACAGCAGATATTACCGGTGTAAAGGGTGGAACATGTACTATTTCAGTAATTTCACAAGATGGCCTTTATATGGCAAGCTGTACTGTTAATGTAACAGTTGCAGTAACCGGCGTTAGCCTTAATGCTACTAGTGTGTCTACTAATCTTTCAGTAGGACAGTATCAATTAGTAGCAACAGTAACACCTTCTAATTCTGACGGTGTTAATAAAAATGTAACTTGGACATCATCAAATACTAGCGTAGCAACAGTTGATGAGAACGGTTTAGTAACATTTGTATCCTCAGGAAATGTAACTATCGTCTGCCAGACAGTAGAGGGTGGTTATCTTGCTATGTGTAATATTACAATTGCGATTCCTGTGGAATCTATTACTCTAAATCATACAGATGAGATTCTCTCTATTGGAGATACTTTAACTATATCCGCCACAGTTCTTCCACAGACTGCAACAAACAGAGAAGTTAGCTGGTCTTCTACTAATACTAGTGTTGCAACTGTAGATGAAAAGGGCGTTGTAACAGCAGTAGCTAGTGGTAGTGCCACAATCCTTTGTCAGTCAACGGATGGAACAGCCCTAGTTGAAACCTGTGCAATTTATGTAAAACAGCCAGTTACTTCTATTGAACTTACTACTACAGAAATTACAGTAAGAAAGGGACAGGTATTCTGGCTTTATGCAACAGTCCTTCCTGAAAATGCAGATAATAAGACTCTTACTTGGACAAGTGCGAATTCAAATCTTGTTACTGTAGATTCAGATGGTAAGGTAACTGCCGTAGAGGCAACAGATGGCGCTGCCATTACAATTACATGTACCAATAACGACACAGGCATTTATGCAACCTGTAAGGTAACTGTAACCCAGCCAGTAACTGGAATTACACTTAATTCATCTTATCAGGAATTATGGGTAGGATCAAAGTATGCTATCATTCCAACTATTGAACCAACTGATGCGGAAAATAAAAAAGTTACTTATCTTTCAAGTGATGAATCAGTAGCAAAAGTAGATGAAAATGGCGTAGTTACAGCAGTGGCTGGTGGTTCTTGTGTAATTGAAGTTACAACAGAGGAATGCTCTTTAACGGCGGCTTGCAACATCGTAGTATTTGAATATGTATCAACGGTAAGTTTAGATCAAAGCGAATTTTATATAAACGTAGGAGATAAGAAGAAAATCAATGCCACAGTGGGGGCCGACACAGCCACTACAAAGACGGTTTCTTGGACCTCATCTAATGATTCATATTGTAGTGTGGATTCTAATGGCTATATAACTGCTATTAGTCCTGGAAATGTAACTATTACAGCAACGGCAATTGATGGTAGTAGCGTTAGCGCAAGTTGTGTGGTACATGTGGTAAATCCTGTAACGGGAATTAGTGTTAGTCCTTCTACTTCAAGAATATTAGTGGGAGACTCTGTCATTTTGTCAGCCAATATTAGTCCTTCTAATGCAACTGTACAAAATGTTACATGGACAAGTTCAGATACAAGTATTGCTACAGTGGATGAACAGGGCGAAGTTATTGGTGTGGCAGCAGGTAAGGTTAAAATTACAGCTACTTCAACAGATGGCAATGACGTAAAAGGCGTAGCATGGGTTTATGTCACAACCCCAATAAATATAACATCATTAAAGATTAACTCATCTAGTATCTATATGCTAAATGGTAAATCAAGACAGCTAAGTGTCATTGTAAGACCTGTAACAAATACAGATGCCTATAGCTGGTATTCATCAGATACCGGTATTGTAACAGTTAATCAAAATGGCCTTATTACAACGGTAGGACCAGGAACTGCAGAAGTTTACGTAATGAGTGAAGGATCATCAGTTGAGGCTACTTGTACAGTTCACTCCCTTGCCCTTAGCTCAACCTCTATAACTTTAGAGCAGTACGATAGCTATTATTTAACAGTTATAGGAAATGATGAAGGCAATACTGTTACTTGGAGAAGTACAAACCCAAGAGTTGCAACAGTAAATGATGATGGAACAATTGTTGCAAGAAAAGCAGGAACCTGTACTATAAAGGCAATTGTAGATAACAAAACTCTAAATTGCGTGGTACGTGTTACAAATTTTAGATAGTTTAAGCATACTTTATTTCAAAGACACAATTTGGACACAATTTAAAATTAGTATAATAGACAGATAGCAAAGTTAATTCTTTCTATCTCCCCCTCATATTTTTATTTTTTAAGGAGATGCTTGCACACGCATCTCCTTTTTTTACGCCCTGTCTTGCGAAAATCCCCCATTTATGCTAAACTTAAAAAGTTAAATTCATTGGAGGAATTATTATGTCAGACAATAATAATAAGAATTTTGATAATGACTTAAATGCTAAGACACAGGTCATTAACAACAAGAGGGTAAGGGAAGAAATTAATGATTTAGAAGCCACTAAGCAGATTAATAGTGGTGAGATAAATAAGATTTTGAGTGAGAATGGCAAGAATATTGCTGATAATATAAAGACCCTTGATAGTAACAATCAAAGATCAATTGATGAAGAGATAGAAGATTCTATTAAGAAGATGGTAGCAGAGGAAACTTCTGTTGCTAGGGCTTACATGGATTTAGGTAAAACGGAGAGCTTAAAGTATCAGCCAGATATTAAGTTAGTTGATGATGTGGATGATACTAAGATAATTAATCCTGATGATACAGTAGTTGTGCCAGAGGATAAGAAGAAAAAGCTAGATAAGAAAACTAAGTATACAATTATTGCGATTGCAGCAACAGTAGTTATTTTACTAGCGGTAATTATTAGCGTGGCAATTATTAATAACAATTCTACTAAGAAAAGTTATAGCTATAATTACGATAAAGGTATGGAATACTATAATGATGGTGATTACTCTAAGGCCACAAGTTATTTAAAGACAGCAAGCCTTACATCAAAGGGTAAGACAAATCTTGAACTTAAGATGGCTCTTTATGAGTGCTATTATAAGCTTGAAGATTATGATAGTGCCATTGAAACTTTAAAAGATATTTTATCTTATGATGATGAATATTATAAGGCGATTACAGCCCTTGCAAAGCTTTATGCAAAGCTAGAGGATGGCGAATCTCTTACAGAACTTATTAATACATATAAAGATACTTCTATGAAGAAGTATATAGAAAGTTATATTGTAAATGCACCTACAGCAAATAAAGAAGCAGGTGAGTACGATGAAGACATTGAGCTAACTCTTGAATCTTCAGATTCTAATACTACAATATATTACACAGTTGATGGCAGTGAGCCAACAACAAAGAGTACACAATATGACGGAACAGCTATTAAGATAAGCACAGGGACTACAACAATTAAGGCAATTGCCGTTGATGATATTGGAGTTGTAAGTGATACCTTCAGCGCTGAATACATTTTAGTATATGGAAAACCAGATGCACCAGATATTTCACCAAGTTCCGGCACATATGCACAGGGACAGGTTTTCTCTATAACTAATATTCCAGAGGGTGCTACAGCTTACTACACACTTGATGGCTCAACACCAACAACTTCAAGCACTGTCTACACTGATGAGGTAGAGCTTCCAGTTGGAAATATTGTGGTTTCAGCAATTATTGTTAGCGAACATGAGCAGACAAGCTCAGTGACAAAGAGAAATTACGTGATAAGCGCCAGTGCTTCATATACTAGAGCGGAGTGTCTTTCATTTTTACAGGACAAGCTAGTAAATAAGGGCGTACTTACATCCTCATCTAAGCTTGCCAATGGCAATGCTGCCGACTTTAGCTATGTTTCGAATACACAGGTAGATAGCATATCTATGTACATTTTCAAATTAATAGACAAGCAGACTTCACAGGTGATTGGCACTTACGGAGTTTCTATTAATTACGGTACTGTCTACATTATTTCAGGCTCTGAAGGTAGCTATAGTTCTAGCGTACTTTAGTTTTGTAAGAATAGTTTTGAATAAAAAGGACATGAAAGATTTTTGAAAGAATGAGACATTTTCTTTTGAAATAATGAGACATTTTCCCTTTGAAAATGTAAAGCTAAATAAAGTTTAAATTAGACCATGAGTTTTACTAAATCATACATTTAATCAATGTTTGACCATTTGGTAATTCTTATGGTCTTTTTGTTTAAAAGTTTGCTAACTAGACAAAGGTTTTTTATTAAAATGGAACAAAAAAATAGTTGATTTCATTTGACACAAACTTAACAATTAGTTAAAATTATAAATGGTAGTAAATGAGAAGTTTTATCAACTTTCCATTGAGCTTATTATGAGAAAATTTAGGAAAGGGGTACAAATTATGTACAAGATTCTTAAGGCAGAAAATATAGCGGATAAGATTTATCTAATGGATGTAGAAGCTCCAAGAGTGGCATCCCATTGTGAACCTGGCCAGTTCGTAATTGTAAAGATGGATGAGAAGGGAGAAAGAATACCTCTTACAATTTGTGATTACGATAGAGAAAAGGGTACAATTACAATCGTATTCCAGACAGTTGGTGCATCTACAGAGAAGATGGCTAAATTAAAGGCAGGAGATTCTTTCCAGGATTTTGTAGGTCCACTTGGCCGCCCATCTGAAATGGTTGAGGAAGATTTAGAAGAATTAAAGAAAAAGAAGATCGTATTTGTAGCAGGTGGTGTTGGTACTGCGCCTGTATTCCCACAGGTTAAGTGGTTATATGCTCATGGTATTGAGTGTGATGTTATCGTTGGTGCTAAGAATAAGGATTTAATCATCTTAGAGGACGAGTTAAGAGCAATTGCAGGGGACAATTTATACATCACAACAGATGACGGCAGCTATGTCAGAAAGGGCATGGGTACTGACGTATTAAAGGATTTAGTTAACAATCAGGGTAAGAAGTATGATAGATGTATTGCTATTGGACCACTTATCATGATGAAATTTGTATGTCTCCTTACAAAGGAATTAGGAATTCCTACAATAGTTTCTATGAACCCAATTATGGTAGATGGAACAGGTATGTGTGGCGCATGTCGTCTTCAGGTTGGAGATGAGATTAAATTTGCTTGTGTTGATGGACCAGAATTTGATGGCCATTTAGTAGATTTTGATCAGGCTATGAAGAGACAGCAGACATATAAGACAGAAGAAGGAAGAGCAATGCTTAAGCTTCAGGAGGGTGATACACACCACGGTGGCTGTGGCAATTGCGGTAACGACTAATTTGTCAGATTGATATAGAAACACTATTATTGGAGGTTAAATATGGACGTAATGAAGAAAGTTCCAGTTAGAGAGCAAGACCCTAACGTTAGAAATAAGAATTTTGATGAAGTATGTCTTGGCTATAATTTAGAAGAAGCTAAGGCTGAGGCAAGCAGATGCTTAAACTGTAAGAATGCTAGATGTATCCAGGGTTGTCCTGTATCAATTAACATTCCTAAGTTTATTGCAGAGGTTAAAGAAGGAAATATCGCTGAGGCTTATAATGTAATTAGTGAATCTTCAGCACTTCCAGCTGTTTGTGGTAGAGTTTGCCCACAGGAATCACAATGCGAAGGCGTTTGTGTAAGAGGTATTAAGGGCGAGTCGGTTTCAATCGGTAAGTTAGAGAGATTTGTAGCTGACTGGGCTAGAGAAAATGGCATCACACCTAAGGGTGCAGATAAGAAAAACGGCAAGAAGGTAGCTGTTATTGGTTCAGGTCCTTCAGGCCTTACATGTGCTGGTGACCTTGCAAAGCTTGGTTATGATGTAACAATTTTTGAAGCTCTTCATGAAGCCGGCGGCGTTTTAGTTTACGGTATTCCAGAATTCCGTTTACCAAAGCAGACTGTTGTGGCAGCAGAAGTTGAGAATGTTAAGAAGCTTGGCGTTAAGATTGAAACTAACGTAGTTATTGGTCGTTCAATGACAATTGATCAGTTATTAAACGATGAAGGTTTCGATGCAGTTTACATCGGTTCCGGTGCTGGTCTTCCAAGATTTATGGGTATCCCTGGTGAAAATGCTAACGAAGTATTCTCAGCTAACGAATACCTTACAAGAAGTAACTTAATGAAGGCTTTCGATGATGAATATGATACTCCAATTGCTAGATTTAAGAAGGTTGCAGTAGTTGGTGGCGGTAATGTTGCTATGGATGCTGCAAGAACAGCTCTTAGACTTGGCGCTGAAGTACATGTAATTTATAGACGTTCCCTTGAAGAACTTCCAGCAAGAGCTGAAGAAGTACATCATGCTAAGGAAGAGGGAATCATCTTTGACTTATTACAGAACCCAACAGAGATCCTTACAGATGACAAGGGTAATGTAACAGGTATCAAGGTTATTAAGATGGAACTTGGTGAGCCAGATGAATCAGGCAGAAGAAGACCAATCGAAATCCCAGGCTCAGAATATGAGATGGATGTAGATGCAGTTATCATGTCTCTTGGTACATCTCCAAACCCACTTATTTCATCAACAACTAAGGGCCTTGAGATTAATAAGAGAAAATGTATCGTAGCCGAAGAAGAAACAGGTAAGACTTCAAAGACAGCTGTTTACGCTGGTGGTGATGCCGTAACAGGCGCAGCTACAGTAATCCTTGCAATGGGTGCTGGTAAGGCAGGCGCAAAGGGTATCCACGAATTCTTATCAAACAACTAAATCATAATTGTAGGCGCAATTTATATATGAGAGGTGTGGCGAAAGCCGCACCTCTTTTTTGTTTGAGAAGTGGGGGAGTTGAAAGCAAGTGAATAAGGCCACTATGCTAAAAAACTCCTATCATGGACCTCTTTTAGAAACTTTCGGGCTTCCTGTGCCTAGAAACCCTAATTACCATGAGAAAAAGCACAGAATAGAGCTCATAGGAAGAAATCAATGAGCCTTAAGAAATTAGAATTGAAAAACTTAGTGTGTGACTATTTTTAGTTAATATTGATAAGTTGACCACTCCCCACTAATCCCTAGCCTCCACAACAATTGCAATGCCTTCATGAACTGTAATCACGCCTTCATCTGCACTTATCTCATTACTTTGAGTAAGGCTAAGACCTGTCTTTACCTCACACTTTTCAAGAGGATAGTAAAAACCTTCTAAGCTAATTAACATCTTATCGCCTAAAGGCTGGAGTGAGACGTAATCGCCGTATTGTTCTGATTTTTTAATGATGTGTTTTTCTCCCTCAGCCACTAAATAAATCTTATTGTGGGGGTCCACAATCTCAGCACTTATATCTAAATCTAGCAAAGCCTTAAGATTTCCGATGGATGTAAGGCTGTGATCAAGTCTGCTGCCTGTGGCTCCAAGAATTGTAATATGTCTTGGAGATAGTTTAATTGCTGTAATTAAAGCTAGGTGAGTGTCAGTATAGTCCTTTTCTCTTGGATAAGTTTTAATATCAAAACCCTTAAAATACTCTAAAACCTCAGGGTTTACAGAGTCATAGTCTCCAAGAATAAAGTTTGGCACAAGACCTAAATTCTTTATGTGTGAAAGACCGCTATCAGCGGCAATAATATAGTCGTAATTTTTATCCTTTAAAAAGGATTTAGCCCAGTCAATATCTAGACTTCCGCCAGTTACTATTAAAAGTTTGTCTATGTAGTCAGTTTGCATTAAAGTGTCCTCTTTTGCTAAATATTTTCCAACTAATAAACTAACACAGCCTGACTATCTTGTTCAACCCATCTTTGTAAAAATGTTTTTAAACTGTAACTTTCAATAGCTCCTGTAAGTGGATCAGCAAGGTATGCAATATCAGCACTAACATCATAACCTACTAAAACTAGACAGTGTTCATTACCGCGCCAAATTACAGTATTTCCTTCAGAATCTGTCCAGCTTGAAGAACCATATCTTGTAGCGGTCATACCCATAGTGCCCCAAACAATTACAGGATAACCTTGCGAAACATAATTAAGTAATTCGCTATATGAACAATAAGATATATTTATTGCGTTAGCTCCAAAACTTGTGGCACAATCTACGATTACTGGTGAATAGCAACCGTAAGAACTTGAAGAAAATGGACTTCCTACGAAATTTACATAAGGATTAGACCCAAGTGAACCTGTGTTTAAATAATTGCTTGCAAGTTCTGTGTTTGTTACTTCATAACCGTAGTAATTTAAAACCATAGTTAAACTTGTTACTTCGCAGCCCGTTGGAAGCTCTGGATTTTGATTGATAACACTAAAGTTTTCAATATAAGCACTAGCTGTTTGATCAAGGTTATTATATGCTTCTTCATCAAAAGTAAAGCTTGAAATACTAGCTCTATAAGCAAGTGAATTTGTTGAACTAGAAGATGATGAGGAAGTTGAAGTTTCACTAGCTATTGTGCTTGTAGTGATTTCAGCTTGAGTTTGGCTATTTGAATTTGAACTTGTGGTTTCTTCAATAGTTTCTTCGTTATTATCTTCATCACTGGATGTAGATTCTACATTTGCTGCTTTTAAAGATACTACGTTTTTTCTAAAGTATGTAGCGTCTTCATAAACAGTTTGCGTAGAATGATCAAGAGATTTGTCTTTATAACTAGTACATGCTAAGAGATTACTCGAGAAAAATACAAGTGACAAAGCAAGACAAAAGCTTATCTTGGCTTTTTTTAAAAATAATTTTTTATGCATATGTATTTCCTTTCTTCTCCCCCCGAATTGACTTTCGATATATTATTCGAAAATAAAACTTCTTGCAAGTACATTTTAAAAGAGTTCGTAAAGAATTCACAAAATTTATAATTTCCTTATTTTTTTCACAAATAAAGGCTATAATATAGTTTGTTCTAAATGAAGTATCACATTTAAAACGAAAAAATTATATGAAAGGTAAATTAAGATGTTTGATTTAAAATTAAAAAAACAAGTTGATAAGACTGAAGTGGATGATGCGGTTAATAAAGCAGACGAATCTGAGAATGAACAGTTGGTTATTTCAACAGGTAGCACATATAAGGCTAAGGAATACGAAGCACTTGCCTATCTTGAAAAGGAAGATAGCGCAAGTCGTTTAGTAGAGATTCTAGAATATTCTAAGATTTCTGATTGTAAATACGAGTTTAATGAGATTAGTGGTCTATACGAAGTTTATGTAAGTCCAACAAGCTACGAGCTTGCTAATAACATTTATAAAAAAGTTCTTGAAGATAAATTACTAGAAGACGTTAAAATGGCAGAGGAAGAAAATAAGATAGAAAAAGAAGAAGCTAAAGAGCTAGAAGAGGAAATATCGGAGGAAATATCTGAATTAAATACTCAAAAGGCTTTTAAAGAGCCAACTCTTTATGATAGCAAGGAAGAAAAGTATAAAGACAATTTATCTTCAGCTTTTACTTTCCTTTTTTGTGGAGTTGTAGGTCTTATAGTAGTTTTATTAAATGATCTTGGAGTGTTTAAACTTATACAAAAAGATTCATCTTCTTTTATTACGGTTAATGTAATCCTTATATTGATGTTTGCAGTCTTTTGTGGAATTGGCGTATGGTCTTTAATTTATTCAAAGAAGTTAAAGCTTGAAGCTAAAGAGGAGAATGAACTAATTACTAAGGTTAATGAATATCTTGAGGAAAATGTATTTATTGAGGATATTGATAAAGAAGTGGATGATAATATTCCAGAAGAAATCAAATTTTTTAGTAGAGTTGATTTTGTAAAAAATTTACTTAATAAGGAATTTAGTGATTATGATGAAGAACTTCTAAATCAGATTTCTGAAAAGTATATTGAGAAATTATATGCTTAATTTTAACTCAGTCGGAGTACAAGCTCCGACTGAGTTAAACGCTCCGCGAGGATGCACTATTGATAAATTAAATACAAATTTTTCTATAACAAATTATCAAAACAAAGGCTAGGTGAAATCTTATGAAAATTAAGATTTTATCTAGCTTTTCTTTGTGCAAAAAGTCTTGTTTTTAGGTCAAGTTTATTATAAAATATATTTTAGTTATGTAATACATTTACTAAACATATTATTTGGAGGAGGCTAGAAAAATGAGCAATACTACAAATGCATTATCAAGAATTCAATCAATTCTTGATGATAGTAGCTTTGTTGAAATTGGTGGTTTGGTTACTGCTAGATCTACAGATTTTAACATTCAGGAAAAGAAAGCTCCATCAGACGGTGTTATCACAGGTTATGGAGCAATTAATGGCAATCCGGTTTACATTTACAGCCAGGATGCATCAGTACTTAATGGTACTGTCGGGGAAATGCATGCAAGAAAGATTGTCAATCTTATGAATTTAGCATTAAAGACAGGTGCTCCAGTTATTGGATTACTTGATTGTGCAGGAATTAGATTACAGGAGGCACAGGATGCTCTTTATAGTCTTGGTAGAATTTATACTAAGATGAGCGAGTGCTCAGGTATTATTCCACAGATTACAGCCGTATATGGTAATTGCGGCGGCGGTTTAGCAATTCTTGCTAAGCTTTCAGATTTCACATTTATGCTAGAGGATGGCGGAAAGTTATTTGTTAATAGCCCTAACGTTATAGCAGGCAACTACGAAGAGAAGTTAGACAGTGCATCTGCTAAGTTCCAGGCTGAGGCAGGAGTTGTAGATTTTGTTGGCAATGAAGAAGAGATTGCCAATGGAATTAGAGATTTAATTTCAATTTTACCTGCTAATTACGAAGAGGGACAGTTAGTGGATATTTCTTCTAACGATAACTTAAATAGAACTTGTCCATCAGCTCTATCTAATGTCAATGATCCAGCCCTAGTTTTGGCTGAGAGTTCAGATGACAATTTCCTAATTGAAGTAAAGAAGTGCCACGCACCAGAGATGTTTACAGGTTTTATTAGACTTGATGGGGTAACGGTAGGTGCTGTTGCTAACAGACTTTCTATATATGATGAAAATGGAAAAGAGACAGCTAAGTTTAACAAGGCCCTTACAGTTAATGGTACTAAGAAGGCAGCAGATTTTGTTAAGTTTTGTAATGCCCTTGAAATTCCAATTGTAACTTTAACTAATGTTTCTGGCTTTGATGCAAGTCTTGAGGCAGAAAAGGAGATGGCAGCAGCTGTTGCTAGACTTACTTATGAATTTGCCAATGCAGATGTACCAAAGGTTAACTTAGTGGTTGGTGATTCTTATGGTAGTGCTTATATTGCTATGAATTCAAAGGCTCTTGGCGCTGACTTTGTATATGCTTACGAAGGCGTTTTAGTAGGTACTATGGATTCAAATCAGGCAGTAAAGATTATTTACTCAGATGAAATTTCTAAGGCAGAAGATCCTAATAAGGAAATCGCAGATAAGGTATCTGAATTTGAAGAGACAAACAATTCAGTACTTGCAGCTGCAAAGAGAGGCTATGTAGATACAATTATTGCTCCAGAATATACAAGACAATATTTATGTGCAGCTATTGAAATGCTTTATGGAAAGCAAGAATTAAGAGCTGATAAAAAACATGGCACAATTTAAAAGAATGGAGAATCTTTTATGAATAAGAAACATTTAAAAAGAGTTCTATCATCAATTTGTATGTTGCTTTTTAGTATCTCTTTAACTGCTTGTTCTTTTAATAGTAATGAGACAATAGATACAACTGATGTAAAGCAAGAATCTAAGCAACAATTTGTTGATACTTACGAGAATTCTATTAAGCTTTGGGTCGTTGATTTCCTTGAGTATCTAGATAAGACAAGTGCTAGTGATTTAGTTGAAGATGCTAATAATAACATTACACTTTATGACAAGACAGAGACAAGATATATAATTAACTACTATGGTTTTAATGATGCCACAATTCAGCTCTATAATAGCTGGAATGCTACAAGAGATGAGTTAGGTGCTTTAAAGTCTATAGACTTAGCTTCTATTGATATTGAGGTAAGTAAAGAAACTGGAGATTTATGTGTTATTAGTGTAGAGGCTGCTTACGAGAAGAATGACAAGGTTGTATTTGAGTTTACAATCGATGAAAACTACTACGTTTCAGGTGCAGCTATTAATCCTACATATACTACAGCTCAAAAGTTGGCTAAGGCAGGAATGAATACTTTAATCGGTATGGGAACAGTATTTGTTGTATTAATATTTATTTCCTTTATCATTTCACTCTTTAAGTACGTTAATAAGTTCCAGAATAGAAAGACTAATAAAGAAGTCGCTCCTGAAACTAATAAGGCTTTAGATGAAAATGTAACTAATACCGAAGCAGAAGAAAACTTAGTTGATGATTATGAGCTTGTGGCAGTTATTTCAGCAGCTATAGCTGCCTATGAGGGCGAGGCTAGTTCAAACGGCTTAGTAGTTCGTTCTATTAGACGAGTAAGATAATATAGCGATACATTTTAAAAAAATAATAATCTAGATATGGAGGATTAGATTAATGAAGAATTATACAATTACAGTTAATGGTAATGTTTATGAGGTTAGTGTAGAAGAAAATGGTGCAGGAGTAAGCACAGCTAGTCAGGTTAGTACAACTAAGGCAACAGCTCCAAAGGCAGTGGCTAAGCCAGCTAGTACAGGGGCAGCAGGTACTATTAAGATTACTGCGCCAATGCCTGGTAAGATTTTAAAAATCAATGTTAAGGCTGGAGATTCAGTAAAGAAGGGTGATGTACTTATGGTACTTGAAGCTATGAAGATGGAGAATGAGATTCAGGCACCACAGGATGGCGTAGTTGCATCAGTTAATGTAGCTGCATCTGAGTCAGTTGAATCAGGTCAGTTATTAGCTTCTTTAAATTAAGAATAGTTTCTTGGAGGGATTTCAATGAGTTATATTATAAGCACACTAGGAAACCTCGTACACCAGACAGCCTTCTTTGGACTTACATGGGGCAATTACATAATGGTTTTGGTTGCGTTGTTTTTTATGTATTTAGCTATAAAGAAAGAATATGAACCTCTCCTACTTGTACCAATTTCCTTTGGTATGTTACTTGTAAATCTCTATCCAGATATTATGCTTGCTATAGAGGATTCAAGTAATGGCGTAGGCGGTTTATTACATTACTTTTATTTGTTAGATGAATGGAGCATCTTACCTTCTTTAATTTTCCTTGGAGTTGGTGCTATGACAGATTTCGGTCCTTTGATTGCTAATCCTAAGAGCTTCTTACTTGGAGCTGCAGCCCAGTTTGGTATTTTTGCAGCTTACATAATGGCTATATTTATGGGATTCCCAGATAAGGCCGCAGCAGCAATTTCTATTATTGGTGGTGCAGATGGTCCTACATCAATTTTCCTTGCTGGTAAATTAGGACAGACAAAATATATGGGACCAATTGCAGTTGCAGCATACTCATATATGTCACTTGTACCAATTATTCAGCCACCAATTATGAAATTACTTACAACTAAGAAGGAAAGAGCTATTAAGATGGAACAGCTTCGTCCTGTATCTAAGCTTGAAAAGATTCTATTCCCAATTATTGTAACTATCGTAGTTGTAATGATTTTACCTACAACAGCACCACTTGTTGGTATGTTAATGCTAGGTAATTTATTTAGAGAATCAGGTGTTGTTAAGCAATTATCTGAAACAGCATCTAATGCTTTAATGTATATTGTTGTAATTATTCTTGGTACATCAGTTGGTGCTACAACTAGTGCAGAGGCCTTCCTTAACTGGGATACTTTAAAGATCGTTGGTCTTGGCCTTATTGCCTTTATGTTTGGTACGGCAGCAGGTGTATTATTTGGTAAGTTAATGTGCTTCTTTACTCATGGCAAGGTTAATCCACTTATTGGTTCAGCTGGTGTATCAGCAGTTCCAATGGCAGCTAGAGTATCACAAAAAGAAGGTGCTAAAGCAGATCCAAGTAACTTCTTACTTATGCATGCTATGGGACCTAATGTAGCAGGTGTTATAGGTACAGCAGTTGCAGCAGGAACTTTTATGGCAATGTTTGGCATATATTAAAATTGGAGGGATAAAAAATGGCAGAAGAAATTAAAAAGCCTCTTAAGATTACAGAGACAGTCCTAAGAGATGCTCATCAGTCACTTATTGCAACAAGAATGACAACAGAGCAGATGCTACCAATTATAGATAAAATGGATAAGGTTGGATACCATGCAGTAGAATGCTGGGGTGGTGCTACATTTGATGCATCACTACGTTTCTTAAAGGAAGATCCATGGGAAAGACTAAGAAAGCTAAGAGATGGTTTTAAGAATACTAAGTTACAGATGCTTTTTAGAGGACAGAATATCTTAGGTTATAATCACTATGCCGATGATGTAGTTGAATATTTTGTTCAAAAATCTATTGCTAACGGTATTGATATTATTAGAATTTTTGATTGCTTTAATGATTTAAGAAATTTACAAACAGCAGTTAATGCAGTTAAGTTAGTTAAGAAGGAAAATCCTAAGGCACATGCTCAAATCGCTCTTTCATATACCCTTGGTGATGCTTATACACTAGAGTATTGGGAAAAGACTGCCAAGGCTATTGAAGAGATGGGTGCAGATTCGATTTGTATAAAGGATATGGCAGGCTTGCTTGTTCCTTATGAGGCTACAAAGCTTGTTAAGGCTCTAAAGGCAGGTTCAAATTTACCTATTGAAATGCATACTCATTATACTTCAGGTGTAGCTTCAATGACATATCTTAAGTCAGTTGAGGCTGGAGCTGATATTATTGATACAGCTATGTCACCATTCTCAATGGGTACTAGCCAGCCAGCAACTGAGGTTATGGTAGAAACCTTTAAGGGAACACCTTACGATACAGGACTTGATCAAAAGCTACTTGCTGAAATCGCTGCTTACTTCCAGCCAATGAGAGAAGAAGCTCTTAAGTCTGGTCTTATGAACACTAAGGTATTAGGTGTTAATATTAAGACTTTACTTTATCAGGTGCCTGGTGGTATGTTATCTAATCTTGTATCACAGCTTAAGGAAGCTGGAGCAGAAGATAAGTATCAGGCTGTATTAGAGGAAATTCCAAGAGTTCGTAAGGATTATGGTGAACCACCTCTTGTTACACCTTCATCACAGATTGTAGGTACACAGGCTGTATTAAACGTCCTACAGGGTGAAAGATATAAGATGATTACTAAAGAGTCTAAGAAGGTATTAGCAGGCGAATTTGGTAAGACAATTAAGCCATTTAATGAAGAGGTTCAAAAGAAGGCTATTGGCGATAAGGAGCCAATTACTTGTAGACCAGCAGACTTAATTGAGCCACAGCTTGAAAAGTATCGTAATGACCCTATTGTAAAGCAATATGCAAGACAGGATGAAGATGTATTAAGTTACGCCCTCTTCCCACAGGTAGCAACTGAATTCTTTAAGTATAGAGAAGCTCAGGAATCAAAAGTGGATTCTAAGAAGGTGGATAGTGAGAATAAGGCATATCCAGTGTAAATTTATAGAATTACGCTAGAGTAAGTAAATATGTAGTTTTAAGGAAAGGGCAAGAATAAATTTCTTGTCCTTTTTGTTAATTTTTTGTAAAGTCACTTGTAATTTATATATTGCTACTGTATTATATCAACTAATATGTAAGTTGTGAAAACGTTTACATATAAAAATTTAAGAAAAAAGGTGAATATAATGAGAGTAGAATTTTCAAATGGTAATGGTAAGAGAGTATTTATTTCCGAAGTTAACAATGTAGATGATGCTATTTCAGATATGTCAGATTATATGGAAAATCATAGATTTAATGCAATGCACATGAAGGCTAGACAGCTTGATAACGAATGGAAGATTGACGTTGGTAGCTGGACAGAATTTTTCTATGTATCTGATTATAAGGATAAGGATGTAGATGAATTAAAGTCTGCATTAGAAGAGTTTAATAAGTATTTACAGTTCTAAATATTCTAACAGTTTATATTGGTTAGCGAACGAATATATGCTATTATTTACTTAGGAAACATAGATGATTGAGACGTATTATTGAGGAAATTTATTATGATAAAGGTTTGTGGTAAATGTAATAGTATGTTTGAGGATTATTTTGATAAATATAATATGTGTCCTAATTGTAGAGAAGATGAAGAGAATTTACTAAGGCAGATAAAAGATTATTTATGGGATAATCCTGGAACTACAGAGAAGAAATTAAAAGAGCTTTTTGATGTTAGCCATAACCAGTTAATGGAATGGCTTAGAGAAGAGCGCTTAGAAATTACTCCGGATTCAGATATCGTTCTTAGATGCGAGCGATGTGGAAGTATGATCTTTACAGGTAAATATTGTGAGGATTGTAATAATAAGATTAAGACTACTGTTAATGAAATTAATAACAGTATGAACAAGGATAAAGAAGAAAAGAAGATAAGAGTGATGTCTATTAATAGAGCGAAGCTAAGAGAAAGTAAGATGCGCTTTATGAAGTCTGATAAATAGATGGATTAGTAATTGATAAAAAGTCTTTTAAATCAGACGTTATTGATAAAACTAAATAAACTGACAAAATTAAAGGAGCCTTTAAGGCTCCTTTTAGTTTTCCTTCTTGAAAGGTAATATTTTATAACGAAGATTTATACTAAGCCCTGAATAATAATTATAATAATTAGTATTGGTAGTACAAATCTAAAATAATACTTTGTCCATTTTGGAATTTTAATTCCCTTACCTGTATTGGCTTCTTCAAGGTAGTTATTAAAGCCCCAACCCCATTTTGTAACACAAAAGATTAGGATTATAAGGGCGCCTATTGGAAGAATAAGGTTACTTACTAAGAAATCTTCACTATCAAGGATTCCCATGCCTTTAATTAGCGATACATTTTTTAAAAGGCTAAAGGAAAGGGCACATGGAATTGAAGTTACTAGTAAAATGATTAAATGAATTACTGAGGACTTAGTTCTTGAAATATTAAGGTTTTCCATGCCTGAGGCGATTAGATTTTCAAAAACAGCAATTACAGTTGAAAGGGATGCAAAGGTCATAAATATAAAGAATAAACTTCCCCAAATTCTGCCATAAGGCATATTAATAAATACCTTAGGTAGAGTAATAAAGATTAGGGATGGACCTGCAGTTGTTTCAACATTATATGAAAAGCATGCTGGGAAAATGATAAGACCTGACATAATGGCTACAAAGGTATCAAGGATACTAATACGTAGGGCTTCACCAGCAAGACCATGATCTTTACTCATATAGCTACCAAAAATTTCCATTGAGGCAGCTCCTATTGAAAGGGTGAAAAAGCTCTGATTCATGGCAGCAGTAATCACTTTTCCAAGTCCCACTGTCTTTACATTTTCAATATTAGGAAGAAGGTAAAAACTAAGGCCCTCCTTAGCGTTAGTTAATGTTAAGCTATGAATTGCTAAAATGATAATAAGACCGATAAGGCATAACATCATTACTTTAGTGATCTTCTCAATACCGTTTTGTAAACCAAAGCTACAAACTATAATACCAACTATTACTGAAATCCCCATGAAGGTAAGCATCTGTGTTGGGCTATTTAGCATAGTATTAAATACATTTTCAACACCATCATTAGTTACCTTTGCAAACTGACCTGTGGCAAATTTAAAGGCATAGTTTAACATCCAACCTGATACTGTTGTGTAATACATCATAAGAAGTAAGCAGCCAAGCATGCAAATGTAGCCATGAATATGCCACTTTGACTTCTTAGGTTCTAGGGATTTGTAAGCCTTAATAACACCTTTTCTACTAGCTCGACCCATAGCTAGTTCCATAGATAATATAGGCGCACCCATAATAAATAAAAATAAGAGGTAAAATAAAACAAAAATACCTCCGCCGTTTTGGCCAGCAACGTATGGGAATTTCCAGACATTACCAATGCCAATTGCACATCCTGCACTTACTAAGATGAAGCCAAGACGTGTACCAAAATTTTCTCTCTCCATAAAATACTCCCGGAATTCTTTTTTACTTTAACGCTTTAAACCGCGATATCTCCATATTATAACAGAAATTAATTTAATTTCCATAATAGATTGAGTTCAATTTTTTCTTTTGGTAAAGGATTGTTTTAATCATGTTTGTAGTTTAAAATGAAAAGGATGTAAGAATCATGATATAATTTAGAATTCTTGATTAACTTTAATAAAAGGAATTTTGATATGAGTAATGTAATAGTAATTGGTGGCGGGGCAGCAGGTATGATGACTGCCATTACAGCCGCTAGATATGGATTAGATGTAACCTTAATCGAGAAGAATGAGAAATTAGGAAAGAAGGTCTTTATTACTGGTAAGGGCAGATGTAATGTGACTAATGCCGGGGATGAGGACGATATAAGAAATGCTATAGTTTCTAATGAGAAATTTATGTATAGCAGTCTTGCGGCCTTTTCTAATTACGATATGATGGGCTTTTTAGATGAGCTTGGCCTAAAGATTAAGGTGGAAAGAGGCAATAGAGTTTTCCCAGAATCTGACCACTCTTCAGATGTTATTAGGGTTTTGGAAAATGAATTGAAGCACCTTTCAGTTAAGATTATGTTAAATTGCCAAGTCCTTGAAATATTAACTAATGGACTAGGAGACAAAGAGGAAAACTTTAATAGTAAGGTTTCAGCTGTAAAGCTTAAGCACATTAATAATGACAAGGAAGAAACTATTTATGCCGACAGAATTGTAGTTGCCACAGGTGGTATTTCCTATCCACAGACAGGTTCTACAGGTGATGGCTATAAGTGGGCAAGAGAGTTTGGCATTGATGTAACTAACCTTTATCCTGCCTTAGTGCCTATTCAGGTAAAGGAAGACTTTATTAATAGATTAATGGGGCTTAGCTTAAAAAATGTTACAGCTAGCGTATATGACGGTAAAAAAGAGCTTTATTCCGACTTTGGAGAAATGCTTTTTACTCACTTTGGTGTAAGTGGTCCGATTATTCTTTCAGCAAGTAGTAAGATTGCTAAGATTTTAAAGGATAAGCATCTAGACCTTTATATTGATTTAAAGCCTGCGCTTTCTAATGAGCAGCTAGATGAGAGAATCTTAAGGGATTTTGACGACTTAAAGAATAAGGCCTTTAAGAATTCACTAGATAAGCTACTTCCAAAGAAGATTATTCCTATAATCATTGAGATGACAGGCATTGATCCAAACAAGAAGGTCAATGAGATAAAGAGAGAGGAAAGACTAAGACTTGTTGAGGTTTTAAAGAATTTCCACTTAACTCTAACAAATCTTAGAGGCTTTAATGAGGCAATTATTACTCAAGGGGGTATTAATTGTAAGGAGGTCAATCCAAAGACTCTAGAGTCTAAGAAGGTTTCAGGACTTTATTTTGTAGGTGAGGTTATGGATGTAGACGCCCTAACAGGTGGTTTTAATTTACAGATGGCTTGGTCAATGGGCTATGCTTGTGGTTCACATATGTTAGAGCAATAAATAAGTAAAAGGGAGATAATATGACTAATTCAATAGCAATAGATGGACCTGCAGGAGCAGGAAAAAGTACAATAGCAAAGCTTTTAGCAAAGGAGCTATCATACATTTACGTGGATACAGGCGCTATGTATAGAGCTATGGCTATTTATTTTAACGAGAATAAGGTAGATCCTGATGATGAGGCAGCAGTTAGTAAGGCTTGTGAAAATGTAAACATCGATATCGAGTACAAAGACGGAGTACAGCAGGTTATTTTAAATGGAACTAATGTGACACATTTACTTAGAGAAGAGGCTACAGGCAAGATGGCTTCAAAGACTTCTAAGTACAGTGCTGTTAGAACTAAGCTTGTGGACTTACAAAGAGAGCTTGCAAGAAAGAATGCGGTAATTATGGATGGCAGGGATATTGGTAGCGTAGTATTAACTGATGCATTTTTAAAGGTATTCCTAACTGCCACAAGCGATGCAAGAGCTAAGAGAAGATATGATGAATTAATTGCAAAGGGTGAGGATGCTAACTTTGAGGTTATAAAAAAGGACATTGAAGAAAGAGACTATCAGGATTCTCACAGAGATATTTCTCCACTAAAGCAGGCAGAGGATGCAGTTTTAGTAGATAGCTCTAATATGACGATTGAAGAAGTGGTAGCTCATATTAAGAATTTAATTGACCAAAGAAAAGAAAAATAAATTTAATCAGATTAGATTAAAGAAAGGATAAATTATGGCTAAAATTATATTGGCAAAATCAGCAGGTTTTTGTTTTGGGGTTAAAAGAGCTGTAGATATGGTGTATAATCGTTTTGGCATGGAAAATGTTTATACCTATGGGCCAATTATACATAATGCTTGTGTAGTAGAAGATATAGAAAAAAATGGGGTTAAGGTAATTAAGGATGCTAGTGAAATAATCAATCCAACTACAGCCACTATTATTACTAGATCTCATGGTATTTCTAAGAAAACTGAAGACGCTCTTAGAGCAACAAAAGCGGAAATTGTAGATGCAACTTGCCCTTTTGTTTTAAAGATACATAAAATTGTAAAGGAAGAAAGCGCTAAGGGATCTCAAATAGTTATTATTGGTAATGAGAATCACCCGGAAGTTGAGGGCATTAAAGGCTGGGCAACAGGTGAGGTTTTCATTGTGGATACTAAGGAAAAAGCTGAAAATATTAAGCTAGACCCTAGTAGAAATGTAGTTATAGTATCACAAACGACTTTTAATTATAAGAAATTTCAAGAATTAGTTGAAATTTTAAGTAAAAAAGGTTACAATATTTCTATTCGTAATACGATTTGTAATGCTACTGAGGAACGTCAGACCGAGGCTAGACAAATCGCTAGCCAAGTAGATTCGATGATTGTCATCGGAGACAGCAGCAGTTCCAATACACGTAAACTGTATGAGATTTGTTTGAACGAATGTCCAAATACGTTCTATATCCAAACAATAAATGATCTTGAGCTTAGTAAGCTTAGTTCGTCAGACTACATAGGTATTACAGCAGGGGCTTCGACCCCACAGAATATCATCGAGGAGGTTTATACTAATGTCAGAACAGAGTTTTGCAGAGATGTTAGATAATTCAGAATGGAAAGAAATTCATACAGGAGAGGTTGTTGAAGGTACTGTAATTGACGTTAAGGAAGACCAGATCATTCTTAACATCGGCTATAAGGCAGATGGTATTATTACACGTAATGAATACACATCAACACCTGGTATGGATTTAAGAGAAGCAGTTAAGGTAGGCGATCCTTTAACAGTTAAGGTTTTAAAGACAAATGATGGAGAAGGTCAGGTCCTTCTTACATATAGAAAGCTTGTTGCTGATAACGGCAATAAGACATTAGAAGATAGCTTTAACAATCACACAGAAATCACAGGAACAGCTAAGTCAATTAAGGGTGGTTTAGAAGTAATTGTTGAAGAGTCAAGAGTATTTATTCCAGCTTCACTTGTATCTGATTCATTCGTAAAGGATTTATCAGTATTTAACGGTAAGGAAATTACATTTGTTGTAACAGAATATGATCCAAAGAATCGTAAGATCATTGGTGATGCTAAGCAGATTATCCTTGCTAAGAAGGCAGAAGCTTCAAAGGCTTTACTTGCTAAGATTAAGGAAGGCGATACAATCGAAGGTACAGTTAAGAATGTAACAGACTTCGGTGCATTCATCGATTTAGGTGGTGTTGATGGTCTTCTTCATATTTCAGAAATGTCTTGGGGTAGAACAGAGAATCCTAAGAAGTTATATAAGGTTGGAGATTCAGTAAAGGCATTCATCAAGGAAATCAATGGTGAGAAGATTGCTCTTTCTGTTAAGTATCCAGATGCTAACCCATGGAACGGCGCTGATGTTAAGTATGCTATCGGCAACGTTGTAAAGGGTAAGGTAGCTAGAATGACAGACTTTGGTGCTTTCATTCAGTTAGAAGACGGTATTGATGCACTTCTTCATGTTTCACAGATTTCTAAGGAACACGTTAACAAGCCATCAGATGTATTATCAATTGGCCAGGAAGTAGAAGCTAAGGTTGTAGATTTCAATGATGCTGACAAGAAGATCTCTCTTTCAGTTAAGGCATTATCAGAAGATAACAACGAAGAAACAGTTGATGCTGAATAATGTTTCAATTGCATAGCAATTGATATCAATCTAATAATAAAACGCAGATTTTGATTAATTTCAAAATCTGCGTTATTTTTTGCTCTTAAATATATTTTTCTAAATGCACATAAACCCTGCCGCTTTTGGTTTCTTTACCGTTCCCAAGGAAATTAAACTTTCCTATGCCTCTAATTACAAGGATGTCTTTATCCTTTAGCTTATAGCTTACATTTTCATTTAGAAGGCCATTTACATAGATTTTCTTTGAAAGGAATAAATCCTTTACCTTGCTTCTAGAAAGCTTTGTAATGGAAGATACGACGGCATCTAGACGGGCTGAGGCAGCAATAAGTTCTAGCTCTTCCTTTTTACTTTCTATTCCTTCTAAATTGGCATCCTCTATAATTTCAAGCTTAACATTGGTGTGTCTAACCTTATCTAGATTATCGATAATAAAATCGCTTATATGATCTAGGCAAAATAGATAAGCATCTAAATCCTTTATAACGATGTCCCCTAGCAATTCCCTTTTAATTCCAAGATTCATAAGGGCTCCTAGATAGTCCCTGTGATTTAGTTTTTCAGAAAACTTTGGAGTAAGGGGTGAAATCTTTATTAGCTTTATTGGAAAATCTAGACTATAGCCTAAGTTTTCCTCACTTCCAAAGCGAATTATATTTCGCTCACTAGATTCATAACCACCAAAGCATTTTGACTCTATAAAGTTTAGCTCCTTTGATAGGCTATGATAAATGCTAAGCTCTGCAAGACTAAGGAAATTAGTGAAGGCAAAGCTATTAGTTTTATAAGCCTGGTTGGCTGTATCTATAATTTTTCTTTTAATTAATTCTTCTTCATTCATAAAAATACCTCAAGTTTAAATAAGTTCCTAGTCTTAACTAATTATATACTATGATGACATTTTTATAAATAAAAACTATCAATGACGACATATGAGAGGATAGTCGATATTATACAAACTCCACCAATTTGTATAAAAAATTGCAATTATTATATTTCTTGTTTATAAAGTCCATTCATGCTATAATATCTATATAAACTTTTTATACAATATGTGATTGTTCGTGACCAATCGCAGGAAAGAGGCAACATGATTAAAGATTACGAAGATTTCAAGAAGTTTGTATTCCAGACAACTTCAATTGATCTTAATGCCTACAAAGAGAGGCAGATGAAGAGACGTATTGATACTTTAATTTCCCGTAATAAGTTCCCGGATTATGAGACTTATTCTAAAGCCCTAAAGACAGACAAGGAAAAGTTAGATGAGTTTGTAAACTATCTAACTATTAATGTGTCGGAATTTTATAGAAATCCTAATTTATGGAGGACGCTTGAAACACAGATTTTACCAGATTTAATTAGCAAGTTTGGTCAGAATCTAAAGATCTGGTCAGCAGCTTGTTCTACAGGTGATGAGCCATATTCTTTAGCTATGGTTATGGCAAAGCTTGTGCCAATAAATAAGGTTAAAATCTATGCCACAGACATTGATTCTCAGGTCTTAGAAAAGGCCCAGGATGGCGTTTATGGAGCAAATTCTCTATCAGGACTTCCAAAGGAATACAAGGACAAGTATTTTGAAAAGATGGGTGATAGATACTTTAAGATTTCAGATGAAATCAAGAAGTGCGTAGATTTTAAGAAGGCAAATCTTTTAAAGGATAGTTATCCTTCAAATTGCCATTTAATCGTTTGCAGAAACGTAATGATTTACTTTACAGAAGAGGCTAAGGATGAAATCTATAGAAAGTTTAACAGGTCCCTTGTAAAGGATGGCTGCCTCTTTGTTGGAAACACTGAGCAGATCATAAATCATAAGGAATTAGGCTATGATTTTGACGAGCTCTTCTTCTATAGAAAAGTCTAAGACCTAAAGCCTTAAACTTTTCTTTTGGGAAAGGGAAAACTAGCACTTAAACTAATATGAATTAGCGGCGTACTTAATTAATACACTTAGGTATGCCGCTTTTTTTATTGTCTCCATATCCTTTAATTCCATAAAAAGGTCATTTTTTTCAAAACTCTCTTTGAAAATGTTTATCTCCTCAAATTCCTCAAAGACCGGAATAAATCTTGAAGTATGACAGATATAACAATTCTCCTTTGTCGCTTTTATTCTAAACTCTTTATCAATATAGTTGGCCACAGATTTATGTATTGCCTTATTCTCATTTGGTATAAAGAAGTAGTCTTTATAGTTTTTATAAAAATGCTTCAACTCCGTCTTAATTACTTTTATCTTTATAGATACATTTTCCTTAGTTACATTTAAAGAAAAGTAGTCAGAGTTAAAATTAAAATCCTTAGCTAGTGGGGCGAGAAGCTTAAAAGAAAGATTAATTTCTGATTGTAAGTCCTTTTCCTCTAGAAGAAAGTCTAACTTAGCCTCTTTATTTATTTCGCTATTAAGTAGATTCTCTAGATAGACCTTATTGTTAGCTATAAATTCAAGCTGGCTTAGGGCAGTAGTAGGTAATATATGAAGCATGCCCATTAAATCATCGTGATTGTGTAAAAGGATTAACTCTCTTTTTTCTTCCTCTTTAAAGGCAATGAAGTCCTTAAAGAGCTTAATAAGCTCCTTACCGCTAAATTTGTCCTTTCTTTCATAGCCTAGATACTTTTCCACGTCTTTTTGCTTGTGACTTTCAAGGGGAAGTTTATTTTTATAGGCTCTAATAATTTTAAAAAGATCCATAGATTCATAAGAGTTTTCCTGTAAGAATTCCTTCTCAATTGGTAATTCGTGAAATTTCGCCCTCTTTTTTAGGAAAGGAATGTCAAAACTGTCCCCGTTATAGTGTACTAAATTTAGTACATTTACCCCGGATAATACCTTATTAAAGGTTAAAATTAGGGCAATTTCATCCTCAGCCTTCTCACAAAATAGCTGATTTAATTCCCAGTTTTTACCATTGAATTTGATGTAACCTAGGAGATAAATCATGGAATTTCTAGCGGAAAGACCAGTGGTTTCTATATCGAAAAACACAGTATTTGTGCGACTTTTATTAAATATTGTTAAAAAATTATCTATACTCTTTAAAAGATTTGTATCAACGATTTGTTTGTTTACAGTATACAATTTGTTGCCTCCCTTGATATAAATTTCACAAAAAACACTGTTAAGAAAATATCATTCTTTGTCTATTATATACGAAAATATATGCAAAAAAAAGTAGATTTATTTTTCTTAATGATATAAAATAATCAAGTAAAGAGATTTTAGTTAAAATTTATCATTAAGCTTTAATGGTAAGTGCTCAAAATCTAACTCACCAAAAGTTCTAATTTTTTAGGCCTTTTAGTGAGTTATTTTTCGTTTAAGGACTTTGTTTGATTTATAACAAACACTTTAGGCATGAGCAATTTTAAAAAAAAGGAGAGAAATCAATGGGAAAGTGTACATTTAAGGGAGGTATACATCCTTTCGATGGCAAAGAGTTATCTAAAGATAAGCCTATAAAGGAATTATTCCCTGCCCTAGGAGAGATGGTTTTTCCGCTTTCACAGCACATTGGAGCACCTGCCAAACCTCTTGTAAACAAGGGTGACTATGTTTTGGCTGGTCAGCTAATTGCAGAAGCTGGTGGATTCGTATCCGCAAATATTCATTCATCTGTTTCTGGTACTGTTAAAGCAATCGAGCCTAGAACACTTGCAACAGGTGGCAAGTGCAATTCTATCATTATTGAGAATGATGGAGAGTATAAGGAGATAGAGTATAAGGAGTCTAAATTTGAAGATTTAACTAGAGAAGAAATCTTAGATAAAATTAAGGCTGCCGGTGTTGTTGGTATGGGTGGAGCTGGTTTCCCAACTAACGTTAAGTTATCACCAAAAAATCCAGAGAATATTGATTACATTATTATTAATGGTGCAGAGTGTGAACCATACTTAACATCAGATTATCGCAGACTCTTAGAAGAAGGCGATAAGGTTGTAATGGGTCTTAAGATTGCACTTAAATTATTTGATCATGCTAAGGGTATTATTGCTATCGAAGATAATAAGCCTGAAGCTATTAAGAAAATGAAGAAGTTAGTTGAATCTGAAGCTGATATCGAAGTCAAGGAATTAAAGACTAAGTATCCTCAGGGTGGTGAACGTAGCTTAATTTACGCTACTACTAAGAGAGAAATTAATTCGTCTATGCTTCCAGCTGATGCTGGTTGTATCGTACATAATGTTGATACAGCATTTTCAATTTACCTTGCAGTAATTGAGGGTAAGCCACTTACAAAGAGAATCTGTACAGTTACAGGTGATGGCGTTAAGAATCCTGGAAACTTCTATGTATGGCTTGGTACAAACTACAGACAGTTACTTGAGGCTGCTGGCGGTCCTGTGGGCGAACCAGAAAAGTACATCTCAGGTGGTCCTATGATGGGCTTCTCTATGTATAGCCTTGATGTACCAGTTGTTAAGGGAAGTTCTTCTTTACTTGTATTTGAAGAAGATATCGTATCAAAGATTGATGCTAGTGCATGTATTAGATGTGGTAGATGTGCTGAAGGATGTCCAGAACATTTACTTCCAACAAAGCTTGCTGAATTCGCTTCACGTAATGATGAAGAAGGATTTACAAAGTTTGATGGTATGGAATGTGTAATGTGTGGTAGCTGTTCATATGTTTGTCCAGCAAAGAGACCTCTTACACAGCAGATTAAGTCTATGAGAATGAGAGTCTTAGCTAATAGAAGAAAGAAGTAGAAAGGAATAAAAACATGAGCGAGAAATTTAACGTTTCCACTAATCCACATGTGCGTAGTAAGGTAACTACTCAGTCAGTTATGCGCGATGTTTTAATTGCCTTAACACCTGCTTCGCTATTTGGAATTTATAATTTTGGATTTGATGCATTAATTCGTATTATTGTCGGCGTAGTAGCTTGTATAGCTTTTGAAGCCGTATATCAGTATTTTATGCATTTAAAAGTTACAGTATCTGACTTAAGTGCTGCAGTTACTGGTTTACTTATTGCACTTAATATCCCATCAACACTTAATGTGGGATTTGAAATTGTTGGTTGTGCTTTTGCAATTATTATTGTTAAGCAGTTATTTGGTGGTTTAGGACAGAACTTTATGAACCCTGCCCTTGGTGCTAGATGCTTCTTACTTATTGCATATACAGGCCCAATGACAAACTTCGTAACTAATAATTCATTTGCAGTTGATGCATACTCTGGCGCTACACCACTTGCTATCTTAAAGCCAGGTGCAGAGGTAGTTGCTAATTCACCAAAGTTACTTGATATGTTTATTGGTACAACATCAGGTGTAATTGGTGAAACATCTGCAATTTGTTTACTTATTGGTGCTATTTACCTTCTTTGTAAGAAGATTATTAACTGGAGAATTCCAGTGGCTTACATTGCAAGTTTTGCAGTACTTATCTTCTTACTTGCACCAGGACATCAGTTTGACCTTTATTACTTAGCTTGCGAAATTTGTGGCGGTGGTTTACTTCTTGGTGCCTTCTTTATGGCAACGGATTATGTAACATCACCAATCACACCTAATGGTAAGTTAGTATTTGGTTGCTTACTTGGTATTCTTACATTTATCTTTAGAATGTATGGTGGTTCAGCAGAAGGCGTTTCATATGCAATCATCTTCTCTAACTTACTTGTACCTCTAATTGAAAGAGTTACAGTTCCAAGATCATTTGGTAAGAAGAAACCAGAAAAGAAGAAGGAGGTAGCTTAAATTATGGGAAAGATTATTAAAGATGCCTCAGTTCTTTTCATCATTACTTTAGTAGCAGGTGTCTTACTTGGTCTTGTTTATCAGGTAACAAAAGAACCAATTGCTGCACAGAATGAAAAGGCAAAGCAGGAAGCTTATAGAACAGTTTTAGCAGATGCTAGTGAATTTGAAGTTATTTATTCTGAGGAAAATAGTGAAGATTTAGATAGTTTAAAGGCTTTACTTGCATGGTCAGATGATGATTATTCAAAGGATGATATTTCAGAAGTTGTAGCTGGTAAGTCAAATGGTGAAACAGTAGGTTATGTAATTACTGTAGTAGCACATGATGGTTATGCAGGAGATATTAAGTTCTCTGTTGGTATTTCTAAAGAAGGAGAATGTCTTGGTACATCAATCCTTTCAATTGGTGAAACAGCAGGTCTAGGTATGAGAGCTAAGACAGATCCAAGTTACTTAAATCAGTTTAAAAATGTTACTACTGACAAGTTTGAACTTGTAACAGATGGTACAGGATCAGAGGCTGGAGATAGTGTTGTTGATGCAATTTCAGGATCAACAGTTACATCTAAGGCTATGGCTAAGGGAATCAATGCAGCCCTTACTGCATTTAAAGTATTAGAAGAGGGAGGTAACAACTAATGAATAAGTGTGTAGAGCGTTTATATAACGGTATTATTAAGGAAAATCCTACACTTGTACTTACTCTTGGTATGTGTCCAACACTTGCGGTTACTACATCAGCAATCAACGGTATTGGTATGGGACTTTCTTCAACAGTAGTTTTAGTATTATCAAACCTTGTTATTTCATTACTTCGTAATGTAATTCCAGATGGTGTAAGAATGCCATCATTTATCGTAATTGTAGCTTCATTCGTTACAATGGTTCAGTTCCTTATGCAAGGATTTTTACCATCACTTTATGACTCGCTTGGAATCTATATTCCTCTTATTGTTGTAAACTGTATTATCCTTGGTAGAGCTGAGAGCTATGCTTCAAAGAATCCTGCCCTTCCATCAGCCTTTGATGGTCTTGGTATGGGACTTGGTTTTACAATCGCCATTACAGTACTTGGTGCTTGTAGAGAGTTAATCGGTGGCGGAACAATCCTTTCAACAGGTAGTTCAGCATTAGTTGATTTAACTGAGTTTGGTTACACACCAGCATCTATCTTTATTTTAGCTCCTGGTGCCTTCTTCATGCTTGCTATGCTTGTAGCTATTATGAACAGAGTGAAGAGAAGAAAGGGCATGAAGCCAGCGCAGGTTCCTGACTATTTAGCAGGTGATACAGACGAGCTTGGTCACAAGCTTGGCTCATTAGATAAGGAGGAGGCATAGTATGAATTTACTTATTATTGCTATTTCAGCAGCATTAGTTAATAACGTTGTATTAAGTCAGTTCTTAGGTTTATGTCCATTCCTTGGTGTTTCTAAGAAAATTAATACAGCAGCCGGTATGGGTGGCGCTGTTATTGGAGTTATTACAATTTCATCAGCAATTTGTAGCTTAATTTATGACTTTATCTTAACTCCACTTGATTTAACATACCTTAATACAATCGTATTTATCTTAGTTATTGCAACTCTTGTTCAGTTTGTAGAAATGTTACTTAAAAAGACAAGCCCAGCACTTTACGAAGCTCTTGGTGTTTATCTTCCTTTAATTACAACAAACTGTGCAGTACTTGGTATTGCATTAACAAACGTACAGAACAGCTACAACTTCATTGAGTCTGTAGTATCTGGTCTTGGTACAGCTATTGGTTTTGCAATTGCTATTATTATCATGGCTGGTATTCGTGAACGTATTGAATATAATGATGTTCCAGAAAGCTTTAAGGGAATGCCTATTGTACTTTTAACAGCAGGTCTTATGTCAATTGCATTCTTTGGCTTTTCAGGAATTTTATAAAAAGGAGGAGTAAAGATGGGAGTAGTTATTGCAGCTGCAGTAGTTAGTATAACTGGTTTACTTCTAGGCCTCTTCCTTGGTGTAATGGGAAAGAAGTTCTACGTTGAAGTAGATCAAAAAGAAATCGATGTTAGAAATGAGTTACCAGGAAACAACTGTGGTGGTTGCGGTTATGCAGGTTGTGATGCCCTAGCTAAGGCAATCGCAGCAGGCGAGGCAAAGATTGATGCTTGTCCAGTTGGTGGTGCACCAGTTGCTGCTAAGATCGCAGAAATCATGGGTACAGAAGCTACAGAGTCAGTTCGTATGACAGCTTTTGTTAAGTGTTCTGGTACTTGTGATAAGGCAAAGGAAAACTTCACATATTCAGGTGTTATGAAGTGCGTGGATATGAACGTTGTTCCTAATGGTGGTTCTAAGGCTTGTACTTACGGATGTATGGGTTATGGCTCATGTGTTGATGCCTGTGAGTTTGATGCTATCCATGTTATCAATGGTGTAGCAAAGGTTGATAAGGAAAAATGTAAGGCTTGTGGCAAATGTGTCGACATCTGTCCAAGAAACTTAATCGATTTAATTCCTTACAAGCCAAAGGCAAAGAAGAAATATGTTGTAGAATGTGCAAACAAGGATAAGGGTAAGGCCGTTATTGATGTTTGTAGCACAGGCTGTATTGGCTGTGGTATCTGTGAAAAGACATGTAAACTTGATGCAATTCATGTAGTTGATAATTGTGCAATTATTGATTATAGCAAGTGTGTAGGTTGTGGCATGTGTGCTGATAAGTGTCCAAAGCAGGTTATTCATGTTCATGCATAATAGAAAAATAAAATAAAACGAAAAGGGGCTCCTTTACTTAAATAAAGTAAAGGAGTTCTTTTTTGCTCTAAAAGGGCTTAAATAGTGGAAAAACATAGTGTGTTCATAAAATAATCGATAATTTGTTCTAGTAATATAGGCCTTAATATGCTAAAATATAATGAGTTTATAGGATTGTAAATTTAAGTATAGACTAAATAAATTAGGGCAAAGATATTATGAACGAAATAAGTCAAACTAAGATAAATAATAAAAGAAAAATAAGAAAAAGAGTATTAAGATACATCGGAATATATTCCTTGATATTTGTAATTACAGCGATTCTTGTTTTTTCCTACAATTTTGTGTCAGGTAAAACTTTTATTTGGAAAGCTGATGGTTGGGAACAGCATTTTAAAGCCTTACTTTACTATGCTGATTATTTAAAGGAATTCTTTTATAAGCTCTTTGTGGAGCACAGAATAGAATTTAATCAATGGGATTTTGCCATAGGAGAGGGTGGAGATGTATTAAACACTCTTAATTACTATGTAATAGGGGATCCTTTTGCATTTTTTGCATTCTTAGTACCTTCAAATTATATGTACATTTTCTATGAAGCAATGATCTTGCTTAGATTATATCTTGCAGGCCTTGCTTTTTCATGGCTATGTTTTTCCACAAGAAGAGTTAGAACAACAGCCGTACTAACAGGTGCTATTACATATGTATTTTGTTATTGGGGCATGTTAAATGCTCTAAGACATCCATATTTTCTAAATCCAATGATTTATTTTCCACTTTTGATTTTAGGTGTGGAGAAGATTTTAAAGGGAAGAAGACCTTACCTTTTTATCGCTGCAGTTTTTGTTGCAGCTATTAGTAATTTCTACTTCTTTTATATGCAGGTGCTATTAACAGTAGGTTATGTTTTTGTGCGCTTGATATATTTGTATAAAAAGGACATCAAAAAGATGCTTACTAAGTTAGGACAGATAGCCCTTGCTTCTATTGTTGCGGTTATTCCATCGGCAATAATTGTAATGCCAGTGCTTAATGCCTTTTTATCAGATTCAAGATTTAAGACAGCAACACCATTTTACTTTGCATATCCTGTAAAGTACTATCTTCAAATGATTTCAAATTATGTTTCTGAAGGTGATAGTTACTGGCTTTGCATGGGCTATGCAATTCCAACAGTGCTTGCAGTAATCCTACTTTTTATAAAGAGAAAGAAGAATACCCTGTTAAAGATATATTTCTTTATCTGCTTTATAATTATGATTATTCCATTCTTTGGACAGGTTTTAAACGGCCTATCTTATATGTGTAATAGATGGAGCTTTGCCTTTGCACTACTTAACGCTTACGTCTTAGTAGTTATGTGGGAGAGCCTACTTAATATTAAGGCAAAGGAAGGCCTTGTTATGCTTATTGTAATGGTAGTTTACATGGGCCTTTGCATGTTTATTGAATATGCAAGAAATACTAAGTCTTTCTCACAGCTTATGCTTGGCTTCGTACTTTTAATTGTTTTAATGCCTCTTATGAGTACGGATGCTGGAAAGCCAGTAATTAGTAGAAAGACTAAGCAGATTTGCATTCTTATTGTGGCTATTATTAGTATTGCAGTTAATAGCTTTTATAAGAATTCAGTAACGGGAGAGAATTACGTATCTGAGTGCGTTTCAGTAGACGACCTAGATATGTTACTTAATAGCAACGAGAATACAGCTCTTCTTACATATTTAGAGAATACTAATATTGATAAGAACTTTGTAAGATATACAGGTTCTGACCTTGATTATAATTCTAATATGCTTTATGGCTTATCTTCATCACAGTATTACTGGACTTTAACTAACCAGTATGTATCAAGATTTAGATCAGCCCTTGGAATCACTCTTAATACTGAGCTTCCACATAAGTATATTGGCTATGATGATAGAACTTACCTTCTATCTCTATCTTCAACTCAGTATTATCTTGTGGACTTAACTAAGAAGGTGCAGATTCCAAACGGATTTGTCTATATTGGAACTTATATGGGTTATAAGATATATAGAAATGTTAACGCCCTTCCACTTACTTATAGCTATGATTCTTTTGTGACTGAGGATCAGGTGGCAGGCCTTAATGGAGTTGAGTTACAGGAAGTTATGATGAACTCAATTGTTTTATCAGATTCCCAGGCAGAGAATTTATCAACTGAGGCACAGAGTCAGGCGGCTATTAAGAATGACGATTCAGCAGCTTATTTTGATGATATTGATTTTTCTAGTGAAAGCCTAGATTATACAATTAATTGTAATTCTGAAGATGTATCAGTGCAGAATAATAGCCTAGTTGTTACGAAGGCTGGAGCTAGCATAACAATTAATTTTACAGGTAAAGAGAATACAGAGACATATTTTGTAATTGATGGTATGAATTATAGTAATGCTTCAACTTATGAGCTTTACTATGGAGATTCAAAGTATGATCCTCTTGATTTATATAATTCCACAAGATGGAATTCCCTTGATTATTCAGAACAGGCTACAATATTTAGCGATTGGTTATTCCATAAGATTTCTTCTACTAACGTAGAGTTAAGCCTTACAGCTTCTAATGGGGCAACTAAGAATATGCGCTATTTTACACCAAGTTATAGCTACTATAATGGTGAAGAGGATTTCTGCGTCAATATGGGTTACTCTAATGATGCGGTTAATTCCATTACAATTACTTTCCCTAAGGTGGGAATTTATTCCTATGATGATATTAAGATTATGAGTCAGGAAACAGACAGAATTTCTTCTTATGTCAACAAGCTATCAGCGAATAGTCTTGATGATATGGAGATTGGCATAGATACTGTTACTGGTAATATTAGTCTTGATAATCCTAAATTCTTAACCTTTGCAATTCCATATTCTAAGGGTTGGAAGGCCTATGTGGATGGGGAAGAAGTGGATATATTAGAGGGCAATTTAACCTATATGGCCATTTATGTATCAGCAGGCGACCATGAAATTAAGCTAGTCTATAACACACCGCTTTTTGATGAGGGAAAGGTGGTAAGTTTCCTTGGCATAATTTTACTTGGTGGATATATATTTGTAACAGAACAACAAATTAGGAAAAAGAGGAAGGGTTTTAAATGTATCAAGAAGTAAGCAATTTACTAATTTTTAGTAACATAAAAAGAGATAGTATTCTTTATAAGATGTCCGATATTTTCAAAGATTTTTCTACAAAGGATTATGATAAGTCGGAGCTAACTAACAGAATTTATAATGAGATTAGAAGATTATTAGAGATTTCTACAGACTTTGGTTTTGATGAAAATTTATGGCATAACTACATTACTTATCTTTTAATTAGCACAGAAACTCCTTTTAGTGTAACTTGTGAAAAAGTTGGTGCTAATGAGGGCAGTGTAAACATTTTAGCTAAGTCAGACTTTGAAAACTTTTATAAGATCTTTAATTACGACTTTAGCGAAATTGAAGAAAAGTTATCTATTAAGGTCTTTGATATAATTTCAAACTACAAGGCTGTTAAGAAGAGCACTCTTGTCTATAATGCAAATGTATCAGAGAAGGTAAGAAATTTAAGCAGACAGCTTGAAACTGCTAAGTCTGGAGAGGATTTCTTTAAATTTGTAACAGAATTTTATAAGGCTTTTGGTGTTGGAATGTATGGTCTTAATAAGGCCTTTAGAATTAAGGATACTAACGATGAAGTTTCACTTATTCCAATCAATAACATGGATACTGTAGTTTTAGATGATTTAGTTGGCTATGATATTCAAAAGAAGAAGTTAATTGAGAATACAGAAGCCTTTGTTAAGGGCAGAAAAGCTAATAACTGCCTTCTTTACGGAGATAGTGGAACTGGTAAATCTACATCTATTAAGGCAATTGTTAATATGTATTATAACGAAGGCCTTAGAATGATTGAGATTTACAAGCATCAGTTTAAGGACCTTTCAAGCGTTATTGCCATGATTAAGAATAGAAATTATAAGTTCATTATTTACATGGATGATTTATCTTTTGAGGAATTTGAAATTGAGTATAAGTTCTTAAAGGCAGTAATTGAGGGTGGTGTTGAGACTAGACCTGATAACATACTTATTTATGCAACTTCTAATAGAAGACATATTATTAAGGAGACTTGGAAGGATAGAAACGATGTGGAAATCGATAATGGAATTCACAAGTCAGATAATATGGAAGAGAAGTTATCCCTTGTTAATAGATTTGGTTGCCAGATTTACTTTGGTAAGCCAGCTAAGAAGGAATTCCAGGATATTGTAATAGAGCTTGCTAAGAAAAATGATATTAAGCTTGAGCTTGACGAGCTTTTACTTGAGGCTAACAAGTGGGAAATTGCCCATGGTGGCTTCTCAGGAAGAACAGCACAGCAGTTTATTAATCACTGCTTAAGTATTGCAAAATAGGGAGGTATTTATTTGTTATCTTATATAAAAGGAGAACTTGCAGAAGTTTTTGAAGATACAATTGTTGTTGAGAATAATGGAATGGGCATTAATGTTAAGGTTCCAGCAACGGTGCTATCAAATATCCCATCCATAGGAGAGGATATTAAGGTCTATACATACCTCTATGTAAGAGAGGATGCCATTAATGTTTACGGCTTTTTAACTAGAGATGACTTAAATGTATTTAAGCTCTTGCTTAATGTTAACGGTGTTGGCCCAAAGGCAGCCCTTGGCATACTTTCAACCATTAGTGCCAATGACCTTAGATATGCAGTTTTATCTGATGATGTGAATGCCATTAAGAAGGCACCAGGCATTGGAGCTAAGACTGCTCAAAGACTTATTATAGAACTTAAGGATAAATTAAAGCTTGAAAGTGAAGAGGCTTTAATTCTTAATGCAAATGTTGGCACTAAGCCTTCAGATGATTTAATTCTTAAAAATGATGCAATTGAGGCTTTAGTATCCCTTGGCTACTCACAAAGAGAAGCTATGGATGCAGTTAAGAAGGTTGATATTAGTAATAAGAATCTTGATGATATTATTAAGGAAAGCTTAAAGAACTTAGCTTTCTTATAAATTTAGAACACATTTTCAAAAAATAAAAAAGAGGACGAATTATGGAGAGACGATTGATTTCTACCCAAATAACTGAAGAAGATATTGGTAATGAAAATTCTCTAAGACCGGATAGTCTTGATGATTATATAGGTCAGGAGAAGATTAAGAGAAATCTTAAGGTCTATATTGAGGCGGCAAAGAATAGAGGAGATGCCCTAGATCACTGCCTTTTTTATGGGCCTCCAGGACTTGGTAAGACTACACTTGCTGGTATTATTGCCAACGAAATGGGAGTTAATTTAAAAGTTACCTCAGGCCCTGCCATTGAAAAACCAGGAGAAATGGCAGCGATACTTAATAATTTAAGTGAGGGCGACATTTTATTTGTGGATGAAATTCATAGATTAAATCGCCAGGTAGAAGAGGTTTTATATCCAGCAATGGAAGACTATGAGATAGATATTATGATTGGTAAGGGTGCAACTGCCCGTTCTATCCGTCTTCAGTTGCCAAAATTTACACTAATCGGTGCAACAACTAGGGCAGGCCTTTTATCTGCGCCTTTAAGAGATAGATTTGGTGTGGTATCGCACATGGAATTCTATACTGTGGCAGAGCTTGAAAAGATTATTGTAAGATCTGCATCAGTGCTTGAAGTTGACATTGATAGTGAAGGCGCTAATGAACTTGCAAGAAGATCTAGAGGTACACCAAGACTTGCCAATAGATTGCTTAAGCGAGTAAGAGATTTTGCCCAGGTTAAATATAACGGCGTGATTACTAAGGATGTATGTGATTATGCCCTTAATTTACTTGATGTGGATAGGGCTGGACTTGATAAGAATGACAGACTTATCCTTGAAACTATTATTGATAAATATGATGGTGGACCAGTAGGACTTGATACTTTAGCAGCTTCTATAGGTGAAGATGGTTCCACACTTGAGGATGTTTATGAGCCATATTTAATTCAGAATGGCTTTATTAATAGAACTCCACGAGGTAGGGTTGCTAGTAAATTAGCTTATGAAATATTAGAAAAAGACTATAATAAGCAAATAGAAGAAAATTAGGTCTTTATTTATTTAGAATTTGTCGTATAATGGAACAAATCCTAAATTTTATTGATAGAAGATAAAAAATACTGTATAATTTAATTAAATTATATTATATTGTGTAAAAACCCAAATGGGAGGATTAAAAAATGGAAGAAAAACATACTACTCAGGTGGTTCTTGGAGGTAAGGTGCTTACTGTAGGTGGATATGAAAGTGAGGAATATCTACAGAAGGTTGCATCTTATATCAATAATAAGATAGAGGAATACAACAAAGAAGATAGTTTTAAAAGATTATCATCAGATTTAAGATCTAATCTCTTGTTTTTAAATATTGCTGATGACTATTTTAAGGCAAAGAGAGTGGGCGATAATTTATCTGCCGAGCTTGAAGAAAAAGACAAAGAAATCTATGATCTTAAACATGAATTAATTGCAGCAAGCATTAAGCAGGATGCTGCTAATAAAAGTATTATGTCGCTTCAGGAAGAAGTGAAGAAATACCAGAAAGAAATTGTAAGATTAGAGACAGAAAAGAAAATGCGATAGGGGGGAGTTTAAAAAACCCCCTTTTATTATTGCAAATAAAAGAATTGGAGCTATATGAAAAATTCTAATATTATTTTAAACAATAACGCAAAGGCTGAAGTTTTAGCCCCTGCCGGCTCTATAGATATTGCAAAGGCAGTTATTAATGCTGGTGCCGATGCAGTTTATTTAGGTGGAGATATGTTTGGCGCAAGAGCCTATGCAGGAAATTTAAACCCAGATGAAATGCTAGAGATAATTGAGTATGCTCATAGATATGGCAAGAAGATATATCTAACAGTTAATACTCTTTTAAAGGAACAAGAGATTACAAAATCCCTTATTGATTACTTAATTCCATATTACGAGAAAGGTCTAGATGCTGTAATTGTGCAGGACCTAGGCGTGTTTAATCTTATTCATAAGAATTTCCCGGATATGGATATTCATGCTAGTACCCAGATGACACAGACAGGCCCAAAGGGAAGTAAGATTTTACAGGAACTTGGGGCAAAGAGAGTAGTTACTTCAAGAGAAATGAGTCTTGAAGAAATAAGAACTCTTCATAAGGAAATCCCTGAACTTGAAATTGAGAGTTTCGTTCATGGTGCCCTATGCTATTGTTATTCTGGACAGTGCCTTTTATCTAGCTTTAACGGTGGAAGAAGCGGTAATAGAGGTCGTTGCGCCCAGCCTTGTCGTATGCCATACGAGGTGGATTATAATAACGAAATCATCAATAGAAAAGATGAGAGATACATTTTAAGTCCAAAGGATATGTGCGGGCTAAGCATCCTACCGGATATTATTGAGGCAGGAGTTTATTCCCTTAAGATTGAGGGACGTATGAAAAATGTTACCTATGCCGCCTTTGTTACAAGCATGTATAGAAAGTACCTTGATATGTATTTTGAAAAGGGAAGAAAAGGCTTTAAGGTGGAAGAAAAGGACATTAATGACCTTCTTGATATTTATAATCGAGGCATGTTTACAACAGGTTATTACAATGCTAGTAAGGGTAAGGAGATGTTATCTCTAAATAGACCTAACCACATGGGAACTAAGGGCTTGAAGGTAATTTCAAACCAGTCAGGTAGGGTGAAATTTAAGGCTCTTGAAGAGATTAATCCAGGAGATGTCTTTGAAATTGAAGAGGGCGCAAGTTTTACAAGTGGTAAGGCCCTAAAGGCTAACGAGGAGTTAGTGGTTAACCTTCCAAAGAAATATAAGCTAAATCCTGGTAGAGTTGTTAATCGAATGAATAACGCAGCCCTAAAGACATTAGTTCAAGATAATTTTGTAAATAATGAACCAAAACTAGATCTAGATCTTAACATCTATGTAAGTGTTAATGAAAATGCAGTCTTAACCGCTAGTCTAAAAAATCCAAATTATGGCAATAGCTATTATGGAAAGGGCGAAGAGGAAAGAGTTTCTGAATATATCGATGTTAGTGTAACAGGGGATTTAGTGCAGGAAGCAAAGAATGCAGCCATTGATGAAAAGAGTATTAAAAAGGCCCTTTCACAAATGGGAGATAGCTATTTTAGACTTAATAATCTTGATATCTATCTTAATGGTAATGCATTTTTACCAATGGGTTCAATTAAGAAACTAAGAAGAGAATTAATTGAGAAGTTAGACTATGAATTAATAAATTGTAAAAAAAGGACATTTAATGGCCAAAATAGTTTGGCATTTAAAACTAATAGTGGTAAAATTTCTAAATACGGATTAAGTCTGTATTTTACAAATTTTGACTTAAGTAAAAAGATAGAAGACTATAGTGAAATCTCAAGAGTTTATCTTGATTTTTCTTCCCTTTATAAGATTTCATCTAAGCTAAAAGAAGAGGAAGAATTAGAGGAGATAAAGCATGAGATAGAAAGAATCAAAGCCTTTGGATGTGATTTTTACTTAAGCCTACCATACATCTATAAGATTAGTCATAAGAATACTTTTAGAAAACTTGTGGAAACTGCTATTAATTTAGGGGTTAATGCTTTTCTAATAAGAAACTTAGAGGAATTAAGAACCGTGGATGAATTAATAGACGAATTGAATCTTGGAGTTTATGAAAATGCAGATGCAAGATTTAAATTTGTCTTTGATAGTAATATGTATTGCTTTAATAAATTTGCAAAGGAAGAGCTTGAAAAAATCAGAGTTAAGAATTTAAAGCTTTCTGGCTTTAGTGCTCCTCTAGAACTTAATAATAGAGAACTAGCAGATGTTCTAGATCCTGATTTTGAGCTTCAGGCAGTCTATAGAGCGCCCCTAATGGTAAGCGAGCAGTGCCCTAAAAAGACTTTTGACAAATGCAACAAAAAGATGGAAAATTATACTATCAGAAACGGTAAAAATAAAGATTATCAGGTTAAATCTGTCTGTCCATTCTGCTACATGCAAATGGATAGTAAAATGATTAACTTATTAGATACGAAGGAAATAAAGGAATTAAATTACGGTCATCTTCGTATTCAGCTTGAAAAGGAAGAGGATTTACTAGCTATCTTTAAGAGCATTAGGCTATCAAAGAATCTAGTAAGAGATAAAAATGAGATTGTAGAATATGGACATTTTTACAGAGGAGTTGAATAAATGCAATCATTGTTATTTAATTTATCAAAATACGTATTAGCCTTTCTTATGGCTTTTTATTGCTTATCGGGCTACATTGGCTATACGACTAAGGAGAAGAAAAGAGGCACGATTTATTTTTGGCAGTATTTGTTAGGCTTTTTGATACATTTGCTTTGTTATAGCATTCTTTATGTGGCCTACGATGATGTGAAATACATTTTCCTCTACGTAGTAGAGTTTATATATTTCTTTGTAGTCATTGTGGTTTACAACCTTTTGTATCCAAAGGCTTCGAAATTGCTTATTAATAATATGTGTATGCTTATGGCCATTGGTTTTGTCATGATTGCAAGACTTGATTATGATAAATGTGTTAAACAATTGGTTATTGCAGCCATTTCCACTATTGTTACCTTTATAATTCCAGCCCTATTTAAAAAGGTTAAGACCTTTAGAAATTTCGCTTGGATTTACTGTGGAATCGGTTTAGTTTTACTTGTAATTTTGTTACTTGGAAACCAAGTATTTGGTGCTAACTTAACAATTTCTATTGGCGAGTTTTCAATTCAGCCAGCAGAATTTGTAAAGATTACCTTTGTTTTGTTTGTGGCTTCTGCATTCAATCAATCTACGGACTTTAGACAAATTGTTTTAGTAAGTATTGCGGCAGGACTACATTGTCTTTTACTAGTGGCAGCAACAGACTTAGGTGCAGCATTAATATTCTTTATTTGTTATTTAATGATGTTATATCTTGCAACACGTAAGGCTAGATATTTAGCTTGCGGCTTTGTTGCATTTGCAGGGGCATCTGCTCTTGCCTATCAGGCCTTTAGCCATGTAAAGGCGAGAGTTACAGTATGGCTTGATCCTTGGTCATATATTGATACTACAGGCTATCAGATAACTCAGGCACTGTTTGCTATTGGCATGGGTTCTTGGTTTGGTTACGGCCTTACACTTGGGGCGCCAGAAAAGATTCCAGTTGCAATAAAAGACTTTATGTTTGCTGCTATAACTGAGGAGTTTGGTATTATTTTCTCGCTAGCCCTATTCTTGGTTTGCTTAAACAACCTAATCTTAATGATGAATATTGCAAGTAGATGTAATACTTTATTTTATAGACTTGTGGCAGTTGGACTTGGCGTAACTTATGGCTTCCAGGTTTTCTTAGCTGTTGGTGGTTCCATTAAGTTAATTCCAATGACAGGTGTTACAATTCCATTTGTTAGTTATGGTGGTAGTTCATTACTTAGTTCTTTAGTGATGTTTGCTTTAATAAATGCTATGTATAATATGAGACATGATGAAAGAGAGACAGTAAATGGAAAAGAAGTCAAAAAAGAAAGATAAAAAAGATATATTAAATTCAAAAAAAGGTTTAAGAAATAAAGAGACAAATATTATCTCTTATTGCTTTATGAGTATCTTTGCCATAATTATGGTTTATCTTGTTATTTTTAATGAGTTTTTAGCTAAGGACATTTTAAATAATCCTTATAATAGCTTGGTAGATACTCAGGAAGATAATGTAATTCGTGGTGATATTCTTGCCTCAGATGGAACTGTGCTTGCAACAACACAGGTGGATTCTGAAGGAAATCAAACTAGAGTTTATCCACTTGGTTCCGTGTTTAGCCACGTTGTGGGCTTTAATAACAATGGTAGAAGTGGTCTTGAATTATCAGAAAACTACTATTTACTTTCTAAGGCAGACAATGTCTTAAGCCAGATTAGTGATGATATTGATGGAGAGATGTATGAGGGCGATGATGTCTATACAACTCTTTCTGTTACACTTCAAAAGGCAGCTTATGAAGCTCTTGGAACTAACAAGGGTGCAGTAATTGCCATGGATCCAACAACTGGTAAGATTCTTTGTATGGTATCTTATCCAAGTTATGATCCTAATGATGCGGTAGATGATTATTCTACTTGGTTAACTTATGATAGCGATGATTCGGTTTTACTAAATAGAGCCACTCAGGGCCTTTACCCACCGGGTTCTACTTTTAAGATATTAACTTTACTTGCCTATATGGAGCAAAACTCTGATTATGAGGATTTTACTTTTAATTGTTCTGGTAGCGTTTCAATTAGTGGCGGTACTAAGATTAACTGTGCAAGTAATACAGTTCATGGATATGAAACCCTAGTAACAGCTTTTGCAAATTCTTGTAACTCAGCCTTTGCAACTATTGGCGTCTCCCTTACAAGAGCGGAGTATATTAGCTTGGTTTCTAGATTCCTGTTTAACCAGTCTTTAGAAGTTGATTTTACATATAATGAGAGTTCCTTCTCCCTTACAACGGACTCTTCAATTAGTGCTGTAGAAGAAACTGCCATTGGACAGGGACAGACAATGATTAGCCCACTTCATAATTTAATGATAGCTTCAAGTGTTGCCAACGATGGGGTTATGTTAAAGCCTTATCTTGTCGATAAAGTAGTAGATAGCAATGGAAATACCGTTATCTCATACGATTCAGAAGAGCTAGGAATTATGATGTCAGAGAAACAGGCAGAATATATAACAACTTGCATGAAGCAGGTTTGCAAGACAGGTACAGGTTCAGCTTTTAGAAATTATGGCGTATCTGTAGCAGGAAAGACAGGTTCGGCACAGTATGGAGATGGCTCAAATTATCATTCCTGGTTTGTTGGCTTTGCGCCAGCAGATAATCCTAAGATTGCAATATGCGTCATTCTTGAAGGTGGTTTTACAGGAGTTTCCTCTGCTCAATACGTGGCTAGAGCCGTTTTAGATGCTTATTTTGGATACTAGAAGATTTATATAGTTTCCCTAGACTTTAAACTTGATAACTAAGCATATCAAGAGTATAATATCTATATAAGCCTTTTTAGGTATAATAGCAATTTAAAATGTTGATTTTGAATGGTAAATTTATCTTAAGGGGAGAAATGAGTATGAATTTATCTGAATTAATTACTGGGAATATGGTTACCCTTCAGGTGCCATTATCCGATAGTTATCATGAGTTTAACACTCGCATTGTGGGAAAGAAAGATGGGGTATTAATTCTTTCCTGTGTTAAGGTGGCCGGTAAGAACATTAGAATGCCACTTGATAAGATAAACATTTATTGCCAATTACTTAATAAGCTATACATATGGAGAGGTGTTAAAGTTGATACCCTCCCACTTGGGGCAAGAGTTTATTATCGTATTAAAGATACGAACTTGGAGAGCGAGAATTATAATAGGCGCGGGGCCTATAGATTACCTGTTGATGAAATATTACAGCTAGGTATTTATAGGAATGGCGAAGAGCAAAAAGAAAGCGTTTTAGTAAAGGATATATCAGAATCTGGTTTTGCCTTCATAACTAATAGAGAGTTTAAGAAGGGCGATAGAGTGCGACTTAGTTACACACCAGAGGAAGAAACCTTTGATATGCATGCCTATATTATTAGGTCTTTGTATAACGCTGAAACAGGTAAGTATAGCTATGGCTGTAAGATGCCTGAATTTGATGCACTTCTTGGCGGCTTTATAATGAAAGAGCAGATAAGAAGAAGGAAGATGTTTGCGTAACATTTTCAAAAGTATTAAGAAAATTAGAGATAGAGATAGGATAAGGATGAAATTTAGGGGCTTTAAAGCTGTCTAGCTTTGGAGGTATTAAGATGAGTGGGATTTATGGAGTAGAAGCACTTGATGGTAATATCTATCAGGTCAAATATTCAAATGATTCTAACAGTGTCACAGGTGATTCCTTTGACACTGTTTTTAATGAGATTAATGCACCAGTTGATTTAGAGAGCATTTTTAGTGAGGCAGCAAGTAAGTATGGTGTTAATGAGAATTTACTTAAAGCAGTTGCATACGCAGAGTCAGGCTTTGATACTAATGCAACTTCTAGCGCAGGTGCCCAAGGCATCATGCAGTTAATGCCATATGTAGCTGAGGATTTAGGCGTAACAGACCCTTATAATGCTCGGCAAAACATTAACGCGGGCGCGTCTTTATTATCGTCTTTATTATCTAAGTATAATGGAAATGTAACTTTAAGCCTTGCAGCTTATAATGCAGGTTCAGGTAACGTTTCAAAATATAACGGAGTGCCACCTTTTAAGGAGACTCAAAACTACATTGCTAAGATCAATGATTTACTTGGCGGGGCACTAAGCGGAGATTCCACAACACTTGATGGAACTAGCCCTGCAACAGTTATAGAGGAGAGCTTAGTAGATATTCCTTCTACTAAGATATATTCAAATTCCAACAGCCAAACAAATGAGGAAAGCACACAGCTTAATACTAATGCAAATGAAATTTCAAATAGCGCCTATTTAACAGTAGCTAATAACGAAAAGCTATTAGAACTTTTAAAGGCACTTGCAAACAGTGGCAGCAATTCATCTACTTATAAGGACAGCGTAATGCTTGATTTGGTTTCCTTAATTACAGGAAACTATGATTCTGATGAGGATTCAAAGGATTTAATTAGTTCACTTTATACTAATAGTGCTACATCCACGGTTTCAGATAGTGATGAAAGCCTTTTATCATCCTATTTATCAAGCCTTTCAACAGATGAGTTAGATGCCTTAAGTAAAAATTCTCAATTACAAGAGGATTTTGGTCTATCTAGTGAGGCCCTTGCCTTAACTAGTAAATTAAATAACCAAGCTAATAACATCCTAGAAACAGATCTTTATAGCCTTTATGAGGCTCAATCATCTGTTATGAGCCCTGTGTTAGCAAAACTTCTCAATTTATAAATTATTTTTAACAGGCTTAAGCTAAGCTAAAGATAATGAATTTTTTTGGAAAATGTGCCAATACAGTGTTATTTTTTAGACAATCCGTAAGTTGTCTTAGGGTGTTTATATAAAGGAGCCAAACCTATATTTTGGCAACATAAGTTTCTTATGTAGAAAGAGGGAGTAATATGAAGAAAGAAAGAATCAAAGTACAGTTGTACAACAAGACTTATAAGGAGATCGATATGAGCGATTTTACAGAAATTCCAGAAGAATTATTCTCGAATCGCAATGACATAATTAGTGTATGGTTACCAGATGGCGTTAAGAAAATCGATGCTAATGCTTTTGAAAACTGTGTAAGACTTAGTGAAATTTTCTTTCCTAAGACACTTAGAGTTATTGAAAGCGAGGCCTTTAGAAATTGCATTAACCTAAAGAAACCTGAAATTTCAGAAAAAGTTGATGTTGATACAACCGCCTTTGTTGGTTGCAATTTATAATAAATTAAAAGCCTTTTTTACAAAATGATATATACCCTCTTTACTAGACAATGTAAGGTTCAGTAAGGAGGGTTATTTTTAATAATTATATGGGGATTTATGTATATTTTGGCTTTTTCAATATGGGGATTTGTGTATTTTTTAGAATTTTCAATATGGGGATTTGCGTATTTTTGAACTTTATTAATATGGGGATTTGCTGCCAATGAATTTAAGTCATATGTTAAAATATATTTTGTAAACTTAAGTAACAATTCATATTTAAAAGAAGTTATAATTAATTACAGAAAAATGTTTGGCTGATTTACTCAAATAGAAGGATTCAAAAAAAGGTCATAAAATGATATAATGTCATTACTAAGAAGGATTCCCTTTGGGAGAAGACGCATTAAGGTAAGGAGGTTTTATGTTTACTCCAGAGGTTGTACAAGTAATACCACATGAAAATTACATAGTAGAAGTCTTATTTCAAGATGGCAAAATTGTACATTATGATGTAAGTCATCTGTTAGAAAAAGGGGTTTTTAAAAAACTCAAAGATAAGGATTTTTACATGAGCCGCTGTACTGTCATGAATCACACATTGGCTTGGGATACATCTGGAGAATATAATCCAACTAATTGTATAGACATAGCTCCAGATATGTTGTATTCTATTCAGTAAATCACAAAATGCTCTCGGCTATATAGTCGGGGGCATTATTTTTATATTCCTACAAATCCCTCCACTCCCTTGACATACACCTTTCATCCCTATATAATGTTTTTGCTAAGTAAATATATAAAAGGTAAAATAAAGGAAACTTTATGACACAAAACTAAAGGGGCTTTAACATGCCAGCCAGTTGCTATAGATAAAAGTTCGCACATATTTTTATTAACACTAATAGCTTTTTACGTCATGGGTTCATGGCGTTTTTTTATTTATCTAGTAAATTTATTTTGGTGAAATAAAAACCCACCACTAAGTTTACAAGAAGACTTAGAAAACCCACCACTAAGTTTACAAGAAGAATAAAGAAGTCTAAAAGTTATATATAACTTTCTATCTTTCGCATTCAAAGCCAACTAGAGAAATCTAGTCGATTTTTTTTAG
>NZ_AUJG01000014.1 GCF_000424105.1 Lachnospira multipara ATCC 19207
CCGTGCGCTTATGCGGTATTATCAGCCGTTTCCAGCTGCTATCCCCCTGTATAAGGCAGGTTACCCACGCGTTACTCACCCGTCCGCCACTCAGTCAACAAATCGTCATCCCGAAGGAATCGTGATATGTTGCTTCGTTCGACTTGCATGTGTTAAGCACGCCGCCAGCGTTCATCCTGAGCCAGGATCAAACTCTCATAAAAAAGTTTTACCTTAGCTTAGTTCTGAACGAACTAGCTTAATAGTTTTGTTTCCGTTTAACATTACTGTTATAAGGATAATCATTTCAAAACAATTTCTTGCTTTACGATTGATTACTCGCTTGAATATTTCAAAGAATTTTCAAGGTTGTCATTCTGTTCAGTTGTCAAGGATCTATATCTTCAAAGCCTTGTGTTTACTGGCTTTGTTGATGTTTTGTTGTCGTTGCTGTATCGCAGCGACTTGTATATATTATCATCTAGGCCACTTAATGTCAACAACTTTTTTCCTTTTTTTCGCCTACTTTTTTACTGTACTTTTTATACTTATCAATACTTTAGTTTGCATTTCTCATTCAAGCCGCAAAAATACTGTATTTTCTGCAATTCAACACCATGATTTCTCCGAAAGAGAAATTTCCTATAAAAGTAAAAAAGACCTCGCAAGAGGTCTTTAAAGCTATATTTATTACTATTCATTTCTATACTTCACAAATCACTTATACGCATTTTTATGAATCTCTTCCTTATATACTTTTGCAGAATATGCATTACAAACAAGAATTTCTATTAAAATCATAGCTAAAAATACAAAGTAGGCGTATAAATTTGCCATTACAATAGACATAACAATTAATACTGCTGCCACTATAAAGCTTAAAATGGAAGCTAATTTATTAGTTTTATTCCATGTATCCTTATCTTTTAATGTATAGGTATTTCTATATCCCCACACTGTGTTTTGTTTTAATCTTGCACATGCTATAGAAATTCCTATAAATAATATTGCAGTTACAAATAAAGATACACTTATAAGGTTTAGACTAGCATTGTAAGCACTATTCATCTTTAGTCTTATTAGACCATATTCATAATAAGCACTAAGAATTGTTACATAGGCTATTATTAAATAAGTTATTCCTATCATCATAAGTCTATCTTTTTCCTTAGACTTTGGATCTGACTTAATTATATAGTCTGCTAATTCAAAAATAACCAAGGAAAATAATAAGCCTATTGAAGCCCCTATAAAACTAACCATATCATCCCCTAGACTAATTCCTAGTATTTTTGGTATGGCAAATGTTACAAAAGCATTTGCTATTACAATTAATAATACTAATATTAACCTTATACTTTTTAATCTTTTATATGTGCTTATCATAAATACATACTGCCCCCATTATATTTTCATCATCTAATTCTACAATCTTTTTAAACCCTATTTTTTCAAGAAAGACTGCATTTTCATCAATAAACTTATCTTTATTATTCAATATTCTAACCTTTGATATTTTCACTTTTTCAGAAAACATATTTAAAATTTTCCGTTCCATTAATTGATAAGATTTTATAGCATTTTCTATTCCTAGTTTTTCATCAAAAATCATATCTTTAATTTTTACAACTTTTGTTATCCCTATAGGTTTACATTCAAATGCTGCAAAAGCAACAATTTCATTGTTTTTTTGTACAAATAATTGATATTCTTCTCCTTGCATTTCTCTCATTCTTAGCATAACCGAATCATAATACATATTATTATCTATACAAAAATTAATCGAACTTATTTTTAAGCGTGATTGTATAAAAGACGAAACCAACTTGTAAAATTTATCACCATTAAATATTGCAACATCATCTTTTAATTCATATTCACTTTGCTCCATTGATATTATACCATATAATTCAAAACATTTCATCATACTGTAAACATCTCTTTTTACAATGTTTTTATCAACTTTTGGATACAATTCACATATACTATTTGTTATTGACTCAACTGATGAATGCTCATTTAATCTATCATAGATTTGTTTTCCTGTTTTATTTAAACCAAATTTATAAACACCTTTATCTACCACAAATCTATAACAGTTACTTGTTTCTTCTTTTATAATCACATTATTATTTTTAACTTTATACAGCATTCTTTTTTTCTCCTATATAAAACTTATAGTAATCATCACCCTGAAACCTATTAATTTCATTGACATCACTCATATTCTCAATCAATGTATTAAAATCTTTGTTATACCAAATATCACTATAACCGTTTTCCCAATAATAATGTAAATTATTATCCCTTAAATTTCCAACTATATAAGGTAAATAGGGTGAAATTGCTACATCTCCATTTGCTCTAATTACAAATTGAGGAGCTTTAAGACCGATATTCTTGTTATTAGGCAGCCTATAAAACTGATCCAATGGATCTCCCCATTCTATATCTAGTCCTCTGCTCAAGCACTTATTTTTGAAAGTATTGATATTATTTCTAAAATAAGCGTACTGATTACTATCTAACAAAATATTATTTATATTGCAGGCTCTTCCCATAGGTATCATTGGCATAAATCTTACTTTTTCAACCTTTAGTGTGCATAATAATTCTAAATACTCTTCTAAATATAAATAATTCATTTCATTAACAGAAAAAGAAACTAATGTATCAAAGCCAACATCCTTAGAAATCTTAATTGCATTTACTGCTTTTTCAAAAGCACCATTACATCTTCGGAAATTATCATGTTGAAACGAATTTGCACCATCTAAACTTATTTGTAGCATATTTAATCCTGCTGCCTTTAGCTCATTTGCAAATTCATATGTTATCTTTGATCCGTTTGATACCATATTTACAGAACCCACAGAAGGCGATAGTGTTTTTATTATATCTAATAAATTGTTTCTTAACGTAGGTTCACCACCACATAGACAAACAGAATCTGGTTTAAATAGCGATATTTCTTTAGCAATGTTTTCAACTTCATCATCTGTTAATTCATCACTCATTGTTTGACCACTGTTATTGTAGCAATGTACACATCTATAATTACAAGCAGATGTTACATCAAACATAAAAAATTCCGGACCTTTAATATTAATATACTTCATCTTATTTTTTCCCACTCGCTGCAGCAACTAAATTCAATGCAATCTCAGCATTAAATACTAAAGTTGTATTAACCACCGTATACTCAGCTGCTGCCAACACTATAACACCTGCCAAACCAGCTGCCAAAACAACCGCAAAAGCACCTTGCACTGTATTAAGATTATTACTTGATAAATCACAATAATCAGGGCTTTCATAATCATTATTCATAAAATATTACCTCCATTTCATTTATATTGACATGTTAATATTTTTATTTTTTTAAATCAATAACATTTATGATGATTCTTTAATCATTTTATATTATTGACACTCTTTTAATGCATTGTTAAAATTAAAACAATATGACATCTTTGGAGGAGACAGCATGAATCAACAAATAGGCAAAAGAATCAAGCAACTTCGTACAGAAAAAGAACTTTCTCGAGAAGACCTAGCTTTTAAAATAGGAATTTCAACAGCTCAATTATATAGAATCGAAACCAAAGGAGCTAATTTTTCTATTGATACCTTAATGGAACTGTGTAATTATTTTAACGTTGATAGTAATTATATATTAAACGGTATCATAACTGACTACTTTATAAAAAATAAAATCAAAGATATAATTGATGATTGGATATAATATATATACATCTATATCGTAAACTAATTATTTCAAAAATATTCCCTAATTTATCAGATTGTAACGACTTTAATATAATTATACGTTTTTCACTTCTTATATAATATTGCATTTAAAGCATTATAATATTATCAAAAACATATATAAAAAGACCCTCGTTCTCAAAATTGAAGAACGGGGGTCTTTTATATTCTAAAATTTAATTGCGCATTTATTTTTATCAACGTTATCTGTGATTATCTGTGGAATTGCTTTCTTCTCTTCTTGTGTCATATCTTTAGTATTAAGCATTACAATCATCTTAGAGCCATTAAATAGCATGTAGTAACCATACTTATAATAAGCTGTTGTGCAATCATTCCATTCATAATTATACTTTAAATCATGTTCTGGAATATCTGCTAAAATTCCAGACTTAGTTACTGTCATGATGCACTTAGCTTCTTCTGCAGGGTCTCTATGCTTTAAATGATAATTCACACTACTTTTAAATTGATATAAAAATATAAATAGTGGATATGCTACACAAACCGCATAAATAACAAGTAAAAAGTAAGTATAATATCCTGCTGCAAGTAAGCAAATACTTACTATAGCAGGTAAAACAGTCAATATTGTTTCAATCGGATTTCTAATAAATCGATTCCAGAAAACAATTTTTTTATAATCATCGCCTTTTGCTTTAAGGCTTGTTTCATATTTAATCATATCCATTTTTACACCAGCCCTTATTCCTAGTTAAATCCAATTAACTTATTCATTACTTTATAGCCAGTTTTAGAAATTCCACGGCCTAGCGGTCCACCTGGGATATTAACTGACCATCCAAGGGCACAAAATCTCAATTCTTTATAAAGATTCTTATCCTTATTCTTTACAAATTGCCATAATTCCTTTTTCTTAGCTAAATCTTCTTTAGTTCCCGAAATTATAAGGAAAATTGAAGAAATTTCCATCATAATACGAAGGTAGTTTCTCATATAATAACGACATTTTTCATTATTATGTTCTATAGATAAATACGATTCAATCATTCTCTTTGTTACGCGAAGCTGTTGATCAATTCTGCTTATCATAACTTTTTCGTTAACTGACTGATCATCTCTTCCTATAAAATATCTATAGAAATTAGTATCGATATAATACATCTTATTTACACATGGTAATGGTTCAAATACAAAAATATTATCCACATAGAATGTATGCTTTGGTAATTCTAAGCTACATTTTCTAAGTACTTCTGTCTTATAAATTACTGAATGCATTAATATATACTGATCTACTTTAAATTTAGCTAACATCTCATCCCATGTAAACATCTTCTCTATTGGGAATACATTACGGTAGTGTATTACTCTCTTTTTTGTAACTCCTACCTTCTCATATACATAATTAGCTATAACCATATCTGGTTCGTTATCTTCTTCAAAGCTCTTTAATGTCTTAATTACCTTTTTTAAGCTTTTTTCATCTACCCAGTCATCGCTATCTACAACTTTATAAAAACGTCCTGTGGCATTTCTTAATCCTGTATTTACAGCTTCTCCATGTCCACCGTTTTCCTGATGTATAGCTCTTACTATATTTGGATATTCTTTTTCATATTTTTTAGCTATTTCAAGCGTATTATCCTTAGTTGATCCATCATCTACGATAATGATTTCTACGTCTGTGCCTCCCACTAACAAAGAGTTGATACATTTTTCCATGTATGCTGCTGAGTTGTAACAAGGTATTGCAAATGTTATAAGTTTCATAATTTTACCCCATTTTTTATTAATGCCAACTAAATTAATATTTAATTGGCATTTAGTTTTTATTACATACGGTCTGGGCACTCAAATGCAAGTAAGTCAATACATGTTTCAAGTACTCTCTCAGTTAAATCTAATAATGAAATATAGCCTGCCTTAAGGCTTTCATCTTCCTCTGCTAAAATCTTTGTATCATGATAGAATCCGTTGAATGTGTTAGATACTTCATAAATGTACTGACAGATTCTATGTGGTGCATTGTCATGATATGCACTTTCAATTACATCAGCAAATTTTACAAGGGATAATGAAAGTGCCTTCTGACTATCCTTTGTTGTTGGAAGAATTGCTCCTTCTTCTACCTTTCCACCCTGTTCAATATACTTAGCAATAATTGACTTAATTCTTACGATAGTATAAAGAATGTATGGACCTGTGTTTCCTTCAAATGATGCAAATCTATCTACATCAAACACATAATCTTTAGAAGCCTGATTAGAAAGATCACCATACTTAAGAGCTGCTAATCCTACAACCTTTGATATGTTCTTAGCTTCTTCATCAGATACCTCTCTATTATCCTTAACCTTATTGTAAACAGCCTCGTTAATATCTGCAATTAAGTGTTCAAGTCTCATAACTCCGCCGGCACGTGTCTTAAATGGCTTTCCATCCTTACCATTCATTGTACCAAAGCCAACAAATGTTAAATTAGCATCTGGCTTAACAATTCCAGCCTTCTTAGCTACTCTAAAGAACTGTGTATAATGTAATTCCTGTCTTTTATCTGCAAGATATACATATGCATCTGGGCTATATAATTTCTCTCTTTCTACTAGTGTTGCAAGATCTGATGTTGCATAAAGTGCTGCACCATCTGACTTTCTTACGATACATGGAGGTAATTCCTTAGAATCTGTTTCCTCCTGGATATCTACAACAATAGCGCCCTGACTTTCATGTGCTATGCCATCTGCTATCATCTTATCTACCATTTCGTCTATATATGGCTGAGCATCTGATTCACCCTTCCATAATTCAAATGATACATTTAAGTTATCGTAGTTTTTCTTTAAATCTGCCTTTGAAATTGTCATAATATGATTCCAAAGAGCACGGCATGCCTTATCGCCCTTCTGAAGCTTTAATGTTGAAAGATGTGCTCTTTCTTTAAAGGCTCTTCCTTCATCTGTATCTTCTTTTGACTTCTTTGAAGCTGCTGGATAGATTTCCTCTAATTCAGAAATTGTAAATGGAGCCTCTGTTGGATATTCTCCTGTGTAGTTTTCATCAAAATAACATAAATCTGGCTTTCTATCACGAAGCTCTTCTATAATAAGACCCATCTGAAGTCCCCAGTCTCCTAAGTGAACGTCACCTATTGTCTTATTTCCTACATAATTATTGATTCTCTTTACTGATTCACCAATTACTGCTGAACGAAGATGTCCAACATGAAGTGGCTTAGCTGCATTAGCTCCACCGTAATCAACGATTACTGTCTTATTTCCTTCTTTATTAACATAGCCAAATTTGTCTGTCTTAGCCATTTCATTAACATAGCCTGTAATAAATTCTGGACTTACTGTCATATTAATAAATCCAGGCTTTACACTTTCTACCTTACTAAACATCTTATTGTCAGTTAAATTAGCTACCACATCATCAGCTATCATAAATGGTGCTTTTTTTAGAGCTTTTGCTGCTGCCATTGCACCGTTACACTGATATTCGCAAAGATCTGGTCTATTAGAAATATTCACCTTAGCATAGCTAGTATCTACGTCTGCTTTAGTAAATGCTTCCTGTAATTCTTCTGTAATTAATTCTATAACTGTCTTCATTTATCCTCCTAAATTAGTACTCTATCTCTTTTAAAAATAAGCCATAGCTTTCTGCTGGCAAAGACATTGTGATTTTTTCACCATCTAAGGCCTTCTTAACTTCCTCTGGTTTCTTTAATCCTGTTGATACATCTAATAAAAAACCAATCATAAGTCTTGCCTGATTATGCATAAAATCATTAGCCTTTATTCTTAAATATGCATAATGATCTTCTATTTCAAGAGAAATATTCTTTATTTCCTTAATTGTTGATTTACTTCTCTTGGCTGTTGTAAATGCCTTAAAATCATGTTTACCAAGGAAGTATTTTGATGCCTCATGTAATGCCTTAAAATCGGGCTTATCAAAGGTATGATATGCATACTTTCTTGAGAAAACATCTGCTATATTGGCAATATCTAATCTATATTCATATGTCTTAGATTTTGCATTTAACATTGCATTAAATCTTTCATCTACTTCTACTAATTCATATACTGCGATATCTCTTGGGAGATATCTGTTTAAATAATTACGTATTTCAAGTGGAGCAATTCTTTTTTCTAATTTAAAATTAGCCACTTGAGCACAGGCATGCACGCCTTTTTCCGTACGACATCCGCATACAAGTTCTATTTCTTGACTTGTAAGCTTTTTTAATACTTCAACAATCTTAAACTCTATTGTATTGGTTCCTTCATCTTTACCACGAAGCCACCCATCATACCTAGAGCCATCATATTGAAGTGTCATCTTATAATTGTACATAACTCCTCCAAATCAGCCTAAACTCGCCATAATCAGCTGTTTCTTAATATATAATTTTATAAAGTTTATTAGGATATAAACTAAAATAAAATAGGTGTAACCTGCCCTTAGGCAAGTTACACCACATTATACATCTTTTACTAATTTATTAGCAACCTTTATTTATTAGATAGCCGTAAAGTCAGCTCTTTCTTTAGTTTATTGGAAACCGCTATTCTTCTAGCACCTTATTAATAGTATTTAGAATAACCTCTGAGTCGAAAGGCTTTTGAATAAAATCTGCTGCTCCTCTTTTTAAAGCTTCCACCATGTTACTCTTTTGACCAGCTGCAGTTACCATAATAACCTTAGCTCCCGGCTCTATTTCAACTATTTCTTTTACTGCATCAATACCATCCATTACAGGCATTGTTATGTCCATAGTCACTATATCCGGCTGGTAGACTTTATATTTTTCAACGCCTTCAAGTCCATTAACAGCCTCTGAGACAATTTCGTGACCAGCTTCTTCAAGCATGGTTCTTAAGAATTTTCTAGATGTTTTTGAATCATCAACAATTAATATCTTAGCCATATCTGCTTCCTCCTATTCTACGCATTTAATTTGATCTTGTCATTAGCTGCCATTAGCAATTTAAAGCTCTTGCCATTCATTTCAAAAACAGCTACATAAAGACCGGTCTCTGATGTTACGCATGTATCTTTGTAGAACACTGGCGGATGCAGTGTAACTTCTATCTCTGAGCCACTTAACTTGGTTGCATATGCACCATTCATAACATTTATTAATTCACAAAGGGCATCATAAGCATCCATATCAAGTTCTCTAAAATCCTCTCCTGCAAATACTGACGCAAGTTCTACAAGTTCATCGTCTTCTCCTGCAATCCCTAAAAATACGTCAATATCGCCATCCATTATCTGACAGCCCATAAACTGTCCTTGATACTGCTTAATGTACTCTATACTTTCCATTACAATCTGGGTGTCCATAAATGTAGCTAAACTCTTAATTGCACATTGTAACTGGGTAATATAATAGTCATTATTCATATCAAAAAACGTTGTGACCATTTCATCTATATTGCCTTGTTTAATCACTTGAAGCTCATTGTCTGTGAATACCGAACCAGAGTGATTCTTTGCAATATACTTACCAAGTATCTTGTCGTTCATACACAATCTCCTCGAGTTAAAAAATATTATTGTCCACGTTATTTATACTAATAATATTATACCATGACATTAACATTTTACAAGTCTTTTAAAGAATAAAAGAATTTAAAAAAGACGCAATTCCTATGGCGGAACTGCGTCTCATTTTTATAAAAATATATCTAATTATGTCTGATTTATTCAAATATCACTAACTAAATATTACTTATCCTCAACTGCGTAGTTAGGAGCTTCCTTAGTAATATGAATGTCATGTGGATGTGACTCACGAAGAGCAGCACCTGACATCTTAATGAACTGAGCATTCTCCTGAAGATGTGGGATATTAGGAGCACCATTGTAACCCATACCTGCACGAAGACCACCCATAAGCTGGAAGATTGTATCTTCAAGGAGACCCTTGTAAGCTACTCTACCTTCAACACCTTCTGGAACTAACTTCTTAGCGTTAGTCTGGAAGTATCTGTCCTTGCTACCATTTTCCATAGCTGCAATAGAACCCATACCTCTATATACCTTATACTTTCTACCCTGGAATAATTCAAATGTACCAGGAGCTTCATCACAACCTGCAAGTAAGCTACCAAGCATACAAACTGATCCACCGGCACCGATAGCCTTAACTAAATCACCTGAGTACTTAATACCACCATCAGCGATTACTGGGATACCATACTGCTTAGCTACTTCATAAGAATCCATAACAGCTGTAATCTGTGGAACACCAATACCTGCAACAACTCTTGTTGTACAGATAGAACCAGGTCCAATACCAACCTTAACAGCATCTACACCAGCTTCGCATAATGCCTTAGCAGCAGCGCCTGTAGCGATGTTACCAGCAATAACCTGAAGATCAGGGAATGCTGACTTGATGTCCTTAAGTGTTGTAATGATGTTCTTAGAATGACCATGAGCTGAATCAATAACGATTGCATCAACATTAGCCTTAACTAAGGCTTCTACTCTATCCATAACGTTAGATGTGATACCAACTGCAGCACCTGCAAGGAGTCTACCCTGTGAATCATGTGCTGAGTTAGGGTACTTAATTGACTTCTCAATATCCTTGATTGTAATAAGTCCCTTTAACTTAAAGTCGTCATCAACGATTGGTAACTTTTCCTTTCTTGACTGAGCTAAAATCTTCTTAGCTTCTTCAAGAGAAATACCAACTGGAGCTGTAACTAAGTTTTCACTTGTCATACATTCCTTAATTGGTCTATCAAAATTCTCTTCGAATTTAAGGTCTCTATTAGTAATAATACCAACTAACTTACCATTATCATCAACAATTGGTACACCTGAAATTCTAAACTTTGCCATAAGGTCATTAGCCTCATGTAATGTATTATCTGGATGTAAAAAGAATGGATCTGTGATAACACCATTCTCTGAACGCTTAACCTTATCAACCTCTTCAGCCTGCTGCTCAACTGACATGTTCTTGTGGATGATACCAATACCACCCTGTCTTGCCATAGCAATTGCCATTCTGTGTTCTGTTACAGTATCCATACCTGCACTCATAAGCGGAATATTAAGCTTAATATTCTTAGTAAGGTATGTAGATGTGTCTACCATATTTGGTGTTACTTCTGAATACTGAGGTACTAATAATACGTCATCAAATGTAATGCCTTCACCAATAATCTTACCCATTCTAATCTTTTCCTCGCTTTCTTACTTCTTATACTTCTTTACTTTGTCTAGCGTTGTTAATAACACGACGCCAGTATCGCGTCAACGCTTATATCAAATCAATACCAATAATGATATTCTATTGCTTTAGAGTGTTAAATTGCCTCTAAAATAACATAAAACAGCACCGATACAAGATCAGTACTGTTTATGTATTATTAGAAATATATCACTATGAATTGTAAAAGTCAAACTATTTCTCTGAAATTTTATAGGCTGATTCAGCAACTGTTTCTTTGATTGTTTCAAGGATCTTCTCATCTGGTTCTATATACAATCTAACCTCTTCATTAGTAGCATCATCATATACATAACATACTACTACTTCTCTATCTGATAGACGTCCTAGATAGTCATATGTATGTACATTGGAGTGCTGTAATCTCATAGCTTCTTCTGAATCTGCATAGGCTACAAGCTTTGCTCTTGAAAATGCATAGCTTCCCATATGTCTTCTTGTTGTCTTACCCATAATTCTATCCACTGATAAAACATCTTCATAAAATGAGTACTCGATCTCTGCGTTGTAATACTCAAATACAAGTACTGTCACAATCAAGAATGCTATAAGAATTATGATTCCCATAACACCTGTTGTAGGTACTGTTGTTGTTGCTAATACACATGCAATAATTAAAACTATTCTATATAACCAGGATATAGCGGGCGCTTTAACTTTAATTAACTGTTCTGCGTTCATAAATTACTCCTTAAGTTTAGTGTCCCCTCAGACCTATTTTTGCTAGGGCAATTGTAACATATTGGGGACGGAAAATCTAGGGCGGGGGTGGAGAGTTTTGGGTCACCGGCCATTGCATCGCTAGCACAAGTCTGAGGGGAGTGGGCTGTGGTTGGGACGCCAAATACACTTCGCTGTTTGGCTTAGTTGTATCGATGGGACGGGCTATTTCTTCGAAATTTGCCCTGTTCTTGCAATAAAAAAGTCCATGAAAGAGTTAACTTCCATGGACTTTAAGTGATTTTTTTGGGAGCTCCTAAAGGAGCTTTTATGGTTCGCTTTCACGAAGTTTTTATGTGCTAGCCTCTGCTAGCACTGTGGATTTACCTTTAATTATGATGTATCGAATCTAAGATTCGATACTAGACTTAAATCATAGATTTAAGTCAGATTATCCTTGTAAGATTACTTCGTAATCTTACGGGCGCTTGATTTGCTTTATTTCTAAATATGTATCGAATCATGGATTCGATACTAGACTTAAATCAAAGATTTAAGTCAGATTACATCATACCACCCATGCCTGGGGCAGCTGCTGGCATTGCTGGTGCTGCTTCTTTAATAGTAGCTACTGCTGACTCTGTTGTAAGAAGTGTTGATGCTACTGAGCATGCGTTCTGTAATGCTGAACGTTCTACCTTTGTTGGATCGAGGATTCCTGCTTCAATCATATCTACATATTCTTCGTTGTATGCATCAAATCCTGTTCCTACTTCTGATTCTCTTACCTTATTAATGATTACAGCGCCTTCAAGTCCTGCGTTGTATGCGATGTGGAATAATGGTGCTTCAAGAGCCTTTAAGATGATCTGAGCACCGATCTTCTCATCACCTGAAAGAGTATCTACTAACTTAGCTACTTCCTTAGATGCATGGATGTATGCTGAACCACCACCTGATACTACACCTTCTTCTACTGCTGCTCTTGTTGCGTTAAGAGCATCTTCCATACGGAGCTTAGCTTCCTTCATTTCAGTTTCTGTTGCAGCACCTACTCTGATTACTGCTACGCCACCTGCAAGCTTAGCAAGTCTTTCCTGTAACTTTTCTTTATCAAATTCAGATGTTGTCTCTTCTAACTGAGCTCTAATCTGAGCAACTCTTGCTTCGATATCTGCCTTGTTGCCTTCGCCATCAACGATTACTGTGTTCTCCTTAGCAACCTTAACTGACTTAGCACGACCAAGCATATCCATTGTTGTATCCTTAAGTTCAAGACCTAATTCTTCAGAGATTACCTGACCACCTGTAAGAATTGCGATATCCTTAAGCATTTCCTTACGTCTATCACCGTAACCTGGAGCCTTAACTGCTACTACGTTGAATGTTCCTCTTAACTTATTAACGATAAGTGTTGTAAGAGCTTCACCTTCAATATCTTCAGCAATAATAAGGAGTCTAGATCCATTTTGAACAATCTGCTCTAAGATTGGTAAGATATCCTGGATGTTAGAAATCTTCTTATCTGTAATAAGGATGTATGGATCATCTAAGTTAGCTTCCATCTTATCCATATCTGTGCACATATATGCTGAAATGTATCCTCTATCGAACTGCATACCTTCTACAAGGTCAAGTTCTGTCTGCATTGTCTTTGATTCTTCAATAGTAATAACGCCATCGTTTGAAACCTTCTCCATAGCGTCTGCTACCATCTGACCTACGCCTTCATCAGCTGCTGAAATTGAAGCAACCTTTGCGATCTGATCCTTACCTGTAACTTTCTGGCTCATCTTAGCAATAGCTTCTACTGCTACATCTGTAGCCTTTCTCATACCCTTTCTTAAAACGATTGGGTTAGCACCTGCTGCGAGGTTCTTCATACCTTCGTTAATCATTGCCTGAGCTAAAACTGTAGCTGTTGTTGTACCATCACCAGCAACATCATTAGTCTTAGAAGCAACTTCCTTAACTAACTGAGCGCCCATGTTCTCGAAAGAATCTTCAAGTTCGATTTCCTTTGCGATTGTAACACCATCGTTTGTGATAAGTGGTGCACCGTAAGATTTATCTAAAACTACGTTACGTCCCTTAGGACCAATTGTTACTCTAACTGTGTTAGCAAGCTTGTTAACGCCTTCTTCTAATGCTTTTCTTGCTTCAATGCCATACTTAATTTCCTTAGCCATGTCTTTAATCTCCTTTCAAAACCATGTCTTTTTTATTCAAAATCATTATAATTAATTTCTAAAAAATCTTTATATTATTCAATAACTGCTAAGATGTCTGACTGCTTTACGATTGTGTATTCTTCGTCGTCTAACTTAACTTCTGTTCCAGAATACTTAGCGTAAATAACCTTGTCGCCAACCTTAACCTGCATTGTAACTTCCTTGCCATCAACTAATCCGCCAGGACCAACAGCAACAACCTCTGCCTGCTGTGGCTTCTCTTTAGCCTGACCTGGTAATACGATTCCTGACTTTGTAGTCTCTTCTGCCATAATTGCCTTAAGAACAACTCTGTCTCCTAATGGTACTAACTTCATAATTAAATCCTCCTTTTAATATCAAAATCCTAAACGCCTCTAACGTTAACATTTTTCTTTACTGTTAGCACTCCTTAACTTCGAGTGCTAATATCAACATAGTTAAAGTTACCACTAGTCTAGGGCTTTGTCAATAAATAGATGCAAGTTTTATAATTTGTTTATTTTTAAGCTTCTAGCATAATAAAAGAGGTATTGTTGGGCGTATCCCCCGAGGTCTTTGTATTTTTCTTTTGCAAATTTTTCGATAACCGGAATCTTAGTGTCATTCCCGTCAAAATACTTTGCTTCCATGATTCTTTTTATCCAAACATCAATAGGAAAAGCTTCTCTTTTGTTTAAAGCAAAAAGACTTACGCAGCTAGCAACCTTTAGGCCTACACCCTTGATTTTAGTTAATTCTGCTATAGTCTCTTCTGGGCTTAGCTTATCAAAGAAGGCTCTAAAGCTGGCTTCATCTGTGCCAGAGAATTCTAGGGCTAGCACTCTATCAATCGCATCCTTTATATAAGGGGCTCTAAAGCCGGTTTTTAGTTCTTTTAAATCCTCTACTGTTACATTTTCAAGCTGCTTAGGACTTGGGAAGGCGTAGAGTTTGCGACTAGAATCTTCATATAATAAGTCACCATATTTTTCAGAGATGTCGGCCACAATCTTTTTAATATGAGGAATCTGCTTGTTTTGCGAAATGATAAAGCTAATGAGGGTCTCAAAGAAACTCTGATTAAGCAAATGCACACCCCACTTTACCTCAATAGCCTCTGCAAGCTTTGGATCAGCCTTTAAAAGTTCTTTTTTTATAGCTTCGTAGTCGCGGTCTAGGTCGAAATACATTTTCCAAATATTGTCAAAATCGGACTTGTCGGTGTTGTAAAATATTAGTTCGTCGTCTTTTTGCGCAATGTGAAGCGCTCTATTATAGGCAGTAAGCACGTAGTCCTGCTCTGCAATCTTTTCAAAATGAAAGCACTGGCCACACTCTAGTGTCTGTTCTAAATCAAAATCTATAGGTCGTTTTATTACAAAATCGCTCATGTTACATTTTCCTTTCAGAATTAATATCTATGTCCCATTATATTATTTTGGAAACTCTTGGCAAGTTTTTTAAATTTATCCTTTTATTTTGTATAATTTCATATTAAAATAAAGAAGTAGTTTTTCTACATATGTTTATGAATTTTTGGCCTACGGGCTTTTTATATATTTTTTGGTTTTAACCGCAAATGGAGTTTATATGAAATTAAATAAAAGAATCTTAGCCATAATTAGTGGCGCTAGTCTAGCTTTTTGCTTAACAGCTTGTAAGCTACCTTTCCTTAGCAACACTAACGAAACTGAGACTTCTAGCATTAGCTATATAGCTTTTGAGAATAGTGCAAGCACAACTGGGGAAATTATTGCTTACATTCAATCTGCACTAGATAATAATGAGGAGTCTTGTGAAATATTTGTTAGTGACGAAAGTCTTATAAATGCTGAGGATTGGCTATCAAGTCTTTCAGGCTTAGAGCAATTATCTTGCGAATATCGCAGAGTGAAAAACGGTTATAATTTAGTTGTTACATTTACAAGATGGGACAACTACGCTATCGTTAATGCCTATAAAAACTCGGATACTTCTGAGTTAAACGAGAGGCAGCTTGCTCTTTACAATAAATACCTAGAAATTTTGGGAGAAGTCACATCTAGTTCTAATTCAGATTATGAAAATGAATTGGCTATCCACGACTATCTCGTTGAAAATATTACTTACGTGGACCACGGCGACAACTCTTTTAATGCCTATCAGGCTTTAATTAATGGTGAGGCTGTTTGTAGTGGTTATACAGAATGTTTTAAAACATTACTTGATATGCTTGGAATTAATAACTACACAATTTCTGGTGTAGCTGGAGACCAAGCCCATATTTGGAATGTTGTAGAACTTGATGGTGAATGGTATCAGGTGGATGTTACTTGGGATGATCCGGTAAATAGTAATTCTGATTACATTCAGCATTACTATTTTAATATTACTGCTGAGGATATGGCCATTGATCATACTTGGGATACTGATACTTATCCAAAGAACACTGTCACTGGCACTAAGTATTCTTATGCCAATGCAGAGAATTTAAAGAAAATCACAGCACAAACTGATTTAAATAACTATATTGTTTCTAATATTAGAAAGCGTGCCACATCCATCGAATTTACAACAACTGATACTTTCGATTTAGCAGCTGCTGTAAAGCGTGCCGGTGTGCAGCTTAGTTATTCGTATAAGGATGTAAAGCGTAGCGATTACGTATTCTATGTTGTTAACTTTAATTATGAGTAACATTTTAATTCATAAATATATTTAGACTACAACTATAAAACAAAATAAAACCATAAAAATGGGATGTCTCTTTTTTACAAGAGGCATCCCTAATTTTTGTATAAAATTTATCGATACATTATATTGAGTTTTCGACCTTTATACTGTGATACATTTTCAAAAATATTAGTATGTCATTACTTCGTAACCGTCTTCTGTTACATGAACCATGATTTCCCACTGTGCTGAATAAGAATCATCGTCTGTATAAATTGTCCAACCATTTGAATCATCAATAAAAATGTCTGGACGACCTTCGTTAATCATTGGCTCGATTGTAAATACCATACCTGGAGCCATAACCATTCCTGTACCCTTCTTAATTACATAACTTACAAATGGTGTTTCATGGAATTCAAGACCAATTCCGTGTCCGCCAACTTCACGAACTACTGAGTAGCCATTTGCCTTAGCATGATCTTGAATAGCCTGAGCTACATCACCTAAATGGCCCCATGGCTTAACCTGCTTTAATCCAAGTTCAACACATTCCTTAGCTACATCTACTAACTTCTTGAGTTCTGGTGCAACATCACCAATACAGAACATTCTTGACGAATCTGAAAAATATCCATTAAGAATTGTAGAACAATCAACATTTATAATATCGCCATCTTGAATTACAATCTTATCTGATGGAATACCATGGCAAACCTGATTATTAAGAGATGTACAAACACTCTTTGGGAAACCTTCATAATTAAGAGGAGCTGGGATACCGCCCATCTTAGTTGTTGTTTCATAAACCATCTTATCAATATCCTCAGTTGTCATGCCGGCTTTGATATTCTCTGCCACATAATCAAGACAAGCAATATTAATCTTAGAGCTTTCTCTCATACCCTGAAGTGTTTCTTCATTCTTAATTATGCTTCTTGGTGGAACCTTGTGGAACTTTCTTTTGAAAGTATCAATCTTTCTGTCCCAGTCTCTATGACACTCGCAATAAGGCTTGCCGCTCTTGCACCAACAAGGATCATTTGCTTGAATCTTCTTCATATCTATTACTTCCTTTCTATATCAATCCGTTAGAAACGGACTTATTAACCTTTAAAACATTGTTCACATTGTAAAGCATACATTTTTATTATACTCGTGTATTAGGTTAAAAAAAAGTAAATTAATAATAAATTTTATCAAGAGACATGTATCGCATCCATCTTCATTTACCTTATCTATGACAAGTGCAAAAATTAAATCCATTGTAGCATAATTTCATTTATGATAAAATTGTTTCAAAAAGGATAATATGCTATATAACAAAATAGATAGGGGGATATTATGAAAAAGATATTTGGTGGGATTAATTTAACTTGGCCGAAGTTGATTATAATGGCTATTATTTTAGGTGTTTATACTGCTATTATGGCTATGTTACCAATAGCAAAAGATACTTCATTTAGTGATTTAACTGTTAGCTTTGAAGTATGGATCTTTTTAGGAATATTTATTATTATGAATAGTAAATCTCCTAAAGATTCTGCGTTAAAGTGTTTTATCTTCTTTTTAATTAGTCAACCATTAGTATATTTAGTTCAAGATATAATTAAGCATAGTAACTTATTTAATACGTATTATAGATTTTGGGTCTTATGGACAATAGCTTGTATTCCTATGGGATTTATTGGATATTACATGAAAAAAGATAAATGGTGGGGATTATTAATTCTTATTCCTATGTTATTATTAACTGCAGAAATGTGTGCTGGTTATTTGTCTAATACAATGTTTTCATTTCCAAGACATCTTTTAACTACTATTTTTTGTATGGGTGCATTAATAATCTATCCATTAGCTATATTTAATAATAAAAAAATAAAAATTACTGGAGTAGTAATAAGTGGATTATTGATTATTGCGATATTTGCTATATGTATAATCAATCCACCTAAATATAGTACGATTATACTTTATAATGGAGATGAATACCAATTTGATGACTCATATAATGTATATTTAGTAGATAAAAAATATGGAAATCTAAGTATTGAATATGATGCAGGATTAGAAGATTGGGCACTTCATGCTGATTTTAAAAAAGCCGGGAAAACTGAATTTGTAATAGAATCGCCAGATGGAAAGAAAACAACATTTGATATTTCCATTAAAAGAAGTACCTATACCATAAAAGAAAAAAATAATTAATCGCACTATTTGCGGCTCATAAAAAATGCTGAATTCTTAAGGGTATTCGCCCCTAAAAATTCAGCATTTTATTATCGCCTTAAAAAGTCAAGACTCGCTAAGATTGCATCTCGTCAATTATAGCCGGCAAGAACTGTTTCTTTCTTGAAACAACTCCCTTTAATAATACAGGGTAGTCATCATTCTCGACGTTAAATGCACCCCTTAATATCTGTAGTGCATTCTTACCCTGACAGATAACATAAGAAGCCTCAGACATAATATCTGTTACAAGGAGGAAGGTCATATCTAGGCCTGTTGACTTAATAGAGTTAGGAATATAGTTTAATTCTCTTTCTACTAAAATCTTAACCTCATCCATTCCCATAACGTTAACCTGACCAACACCAATGTTAGTATCATTAACTGAGAATCTCTTGAAATCCTGATAAAAGATTTCTTCTTCAGTCTTTTCAGAGAGGTTGCTACCTGCTCTAAACATTTCTCTACCATAGCTTTCTGGGTCGATGCCAGCAATAACTGCTAAGTCTCTTGCCGCTGCCTCATCCTCCCAAGTACATGTTGGTGATTTGAAGATCAATGTATCTGAAAGAATTGCAGAACACATGACTAAAGCCATCGTCTTTGATATCTCAATATTGTTTTCCCTATACATCTTGTAGACGATAGTACATGTACAACCTAGTGGCTGGTTTCTAAAGAATACAGGTGTGATGGTTTCAATTGAACCAAGTCTGTGATGATCGATGATTTCCTGAATCTGTGCATTGTCGATACCAAAGACTGCCTGTGTCTTCTCGTTGTGATCCACAAGAATAATATTCTTCTTGCCTGCGCCAAGTAAATTTCTACGAGAAATCATTCCCACATATTTACCCTCTTCGTCTTCGATTGGGAAATCTCTAAAACGCTTCTTAGCCATTATATCTTGAATGTCTTCAATATAATCTCTTGTCTTAAAGCCTATAAGCTTTTCTCTCTGCTTCATAAAGAAGCTAACTGGAATAGCCTGGTTCATAAGTCTAGCTACTGTATATGTGTCATATTCAGTGCTGATTACTATAACACCTCTGTCGCTTGCAATCTTAGAAATTGTATTAGATACTCTCGCACCTTCACATACAATAATACAACCAGCGCTCATTTCAATAGCACAAAGCTGAGCTTCATATCTATTACCTAAAATAACGATATCGCCTTCATTAATCATCTCTTCTAGAATATCAGGGTTAGCAACACCAATAAGAAGCTTACCCTTTACGTAATTATTCTCCACATTACCTGTAACTACTTTACCATTTAATGTTTCAACGATATTAGTAAAGCTTGTATTAGATGTAGCTAAAATCTTATTATCAAAAACCTCAAAATAAGATTTAGAAACGTCACCAATAGTTACAAGACCTTCAAGGTTCTCGCCTTCTGTAATAGGCAATGTTACAACATCTAAACCTTTCATAAGTTCCCATGCTTTACGTACAGATAAGTCTCTATTAATACCTTTTGTTCTTCTAATCTCAATATCCTTTACCTGAGGACGTACATCTTTGATGTATTCTGGGGCCTTTAAGCCCGCCTTTTTTAATACGAACTGTGTCTCTTCGTTTAGATGACCAGCTCTTTTAGGCTCATATAATTCACTTTGAGTGATCTGATTTTTTAAATTAGCATAACTGATTGCTGAACAAATTGAATCTGTATCTGGATTCTTATGTCCTACAACCCATACTTTTGATTCGCCCATATAACCTCCACGTGCGAAAATTCGCTTCTTTATTTATCTTCTTTTCCCTTTAATTAGCCTACACAAGTATAGCATATTGTTAATAGTCTAACAATCGTTTTAGTCATCTTTTTTGTATAATATTTCTCAATTATACGTTAATTTAGCAGAGATTTTTGGTCATTTTTTATTAAAAATTTGTTCACAGTTCGTTAACTTTTTTCTAGCCCTGTAGTATCTTTCTTGCTCTCCTGCTATGGGTTAAAAGATATCCTATTATTTTGTTAGACAATCTTACAAGTACTAGAAGGATTCCAAGTCCAAGTGCCATAAAGACTACTGTTATCTGCCATTGGAAGAAATCTAGTATTGCTATCTTAAATAAATTTGGAGCCACAATTATAGTTAATACAATTCCTACTACCATGGCGATGCAAAGTGCAAGTCTAAGTTTGTTTAATGGGTAGGAAACTCTAATTAAAGTTCCGATTCCCACTGCTAGCATAGACAGTATTGCCATGGTTGAAACAAGCTCGTGGCTTAAGCCCGTTAGATTTCCATATATTACAACTAGAACTACGATTATAAAATCCGCCAAACCGGATGGTAGAGCATTTACAATAACATTAACTAGGAAATGGCCTCTAATTAGGCTCTTGTTTGGTTGAAGAGCTAAGAAGAAGGACGGAATTCCTATGGTAAATGCACCAAGTAGGGATAGCTGTGTTGGATATAGTGGGTATAAATTTGCCGCAATAAGTGTAAATATAGTTAGTAAGATTGAGAAAATGTTCTTTACTAGGAAGAGGCTTGCAGATCTTTGAATATTATTTACCACTCGTCTTCCTTCAGCCACCACCGATGGCATTCTTGAAAAGTCAGAGTCTAATAATACGATTTGCGCTGCATTTGCTGCTGCCTCACTACCTGTTGCGACGGCGATACTGCAATCTGCCTCTTTTAGAGCTAATACATCATTAACTCCATCCCCTGTCATAGCTACTGTTTTACCAGCTTCCTTAAGGGCCTTGATTATCATCTTCTTCTGTTCTGGAATTACACGGCCAAAGACTGTGTATTTGGCAACGGCTTTTTTAAGTTCCCTATAGCTTGTTAAGCTTGTTGCATCTATGTATTTATCTGCGTTTTGGATGCCAGCTTTTGCTGCAATCTTTGACGCAGTAATAGAATTGTCACCTGAAATTACCTTTATATCTACGCCTTGTTCGGCGAAGTATTTAAAGGTCTCTGTTGCATTTTCTCTAATCTCATTCTCTAGGATTATAAAAGCCTTTGGTGTTATTGGCTTAGTTAGCGCCTTACCTTCTAGGATTTCACTTGTTTCGCCAAAGACTAATAATCTTGCGCCTTCTGAAGTTAGTGCCTTAATCTGCTCTTCGTATTTAGAAAAGTCACTTGTTAGCACATATTCTGCGGCGCCAAAGACTAGAGATCTGTCTTTAAATATTGCTGCCGAGTATTTGCTTGCTGATGAAAATGGACAAACTATATCTGTTTTTTCATCATTATCCGCTGGCAAAAACTCCTGCTGAATGGCCTTCATTGTCTCGTTATCTGCTGCCATGCTAGCAGAGGCCATCCTGATTTCTCTAGATACATTTTCATTTAAATCTTCATCTAGATAAATCACCTTGCTTACTGACATCTCGGGGTTTGTAATAGTTCCTGTCTTGTCCACGCAAAGGACGTTAACTCTAGCTAATGTCTCCACGCAATTCATCTCATGAATTAAAACTTGTTGTTTTGCAAGTCGCATAATTGAGACTACCAAGGTGATACTTGCTAGTAAATAGAGGCCTTCCGGTATCATGCCCACTAGTGAGGCAACTGTGGATACCACCCCTTCTTTTATTGAGTAGCCTAAAAAATATACTGCTCGTATATACATAATCAATCCTAAAGGCACGATAATCACGCCGATTAAGGTTACCATTCGATTTAGAGAATCGATCATGTTAGTTTTCGTTTTCTTTCTTGTGGCTTTCGCCTCAGCATTTAACTTAGCCGCATAGGCTTCATCTCCAACTGCTGTAAGCACTGCTCTACACTGTCCTGACACAATAAAACTGCCTGATAATAACAAATCTCCGGCCTCTTTAATTACATCATCTGACTCCCCTGTAAGTAGAGACTCATTTACCCTAACTGTTCCACTCCTGATTACTGAATCTGCGCAGACCTGATTTCCTGCGCTAAACACACACATATCTCCACGAACCAAGGTCCAAGAGTCCACCACTGTTTCACGGCCATCTCTTATAACCCTAGTTTTTGGAGCATTCACAACATTTATCTTATCTAAAACTTTCTTAGCCCTTATCTCCTGAACTATACCTATGATGGTATTCCAGATGATAATAGGCATAAATGTTATATCTGTATAAGATTTTACTAAGCATAATAAAACTGCAAAAGTAATAAAGATTAAATTGAAGTAGGTAAAAATGTTACTAAAAATTATCTGCTTTATAGTCTTAGAGGGCTTATTAGTTGAAATATTACTAAGCCCCTCTAAGTTTCTTTTACGTACTTCCACCTTAGACAAACCGCTATCTATGTCGGTTTGCAGTAATGCATCGTTATTAATATACTCTTCTGTACTTCCTCTAAAATTAGCTACTCTATTAGCTATCTTTCCGACAACTTTACTGTCCGCAACGTTGTCGACTGCTTTTCTCACTGTTATATATTTTTTATTTCTCATACTCAATTACCATACGTAAGTTTACACTTATGTCTTAATTAAAGTAATCTCACTTTCTATTCTTTACTATATTCAATTGCCTTTGACACTTTATTTATTACTATTATAGCACCAATTGTTACAATTGTCTTAACAATAAAGCTAATTGCTATACTTGTTACTGATCTATAGTCATATACAGTAAATGAAAGAATTGATACGAGCTGAATTGCAATTGCATACCAACTCCACATGTAATTAATGTTCTTCTTCATTGCACCAAAAGTTGCAACCATAAGGAAGAGATTTAAGAATAAATCAAGTACTGCTGCAAGGCCAAGTAATGCCCAAATTGTTTCTGGTGCATAGAATAACTGGCTAAATGTGTCAGCAAGGCTTGTTATGTTAGCTTCTGTTAAACCTTCTGTAAGGCCTGAAATAAAGTCTGTTGTAACTTCGCCCTGGTTAATTAAAACCTGAGCATTAACATAGAATGCAAATATACTTAAGCCATAGCTAAAGATGCCCTGTCCAATACCAATACCTAACCCTGCAAGATAAACATCTCCTGGACGCTCATATCTTGAAATCATCATCTTTAAGATGAACCATCTTGCAATTCCCATACCGATAGCAAGGAAAATTGCCTGCACTAGATTATATGCACTCTGATTATAACTAAAGGCATAGTCAATGGATGGAATCATTGCAAGAGCTGATACCACCAACTGAGAGAATATAAATCCAAAAATACCATAAGTTACAATACCAAATAAAAATGGAACAACTCGTCCATTCCATCTTCTAAAAATAATAATTGTGGCAACAATAATAACTGATAAGAATAATATTCCTCCCGCAGTTATAAATGATAATACGTCACCTGATAAAGTCTTCCCTATAAATTCATTAAAACTTTCCATTATTAATCTACCTTCCTTATTATTGGGGCCTTTAGAAATGCTACAAAAGACCTATATAAAATAATAACAGATAGCGCCTTAATCGTCTATTCTAGCTTTATAAACTTCTTATAAAAAGGCATTAAAAAAGAAGCTGTAAAGAAATCCTTTACAGCTTCGTCCTCTTTTACTATCTTTTCTCAATATATCTATCCGCCTAAGCCTCGATTCATTGGAAAAAGGTACGTCATAACCCCCAGATTAGAGCTTTGTAACGTTAGTAGCCTGAGGTCCCTTAGCGCCTTCTGTGATATCAAACTCAACTGAAGCACCTTCCTCTAATGACTTAAATCCTTCCATGTTAAGACCAGAGTAATGTACGAATACATCCTTTCCTGATTCATCAGAGATAAAGCCATAGCCCTTCTGGTTATTAAACCACTTTACTGTACCTTTCATTTAATAGTACCTCCATAAAATATCTAGTTGTTCTTAGTAAGTTAAGGTTCCCCTCCCTTAATAAAAATACCTTAATTATCTTAACATTTGCTTTATTGTATGTCAATAAGTTATAGTATTTCTCATACCATGTTTTTAGTTTTGTACAATCTAAGCAGCTAGGCGGAGGAAGCGATCATCTAGCGCATCTTCGTTAGTGGAAGTCGGAACCGTATACATTACACGGCTAAGCTCGGTACCATCTGAATCAATTTGGGCAACAGATACGATATCACCTTCATTAACTGAGGCATTCTCTACCTTTAGGAGCCTATCATTAATCTTCTCTGTCGTATACTTCTTGTTATTTATAAATACCGTTGAGTAGTCATTAAAGTAAGTTCCTTCCACATACAGGTCTCCATCATATTCATAGGTTCCCGTTATAGAAATTGTGTCTAGACCATAGTGTAAGTTAGTTGCTGTATATGGGCTTTCACCTTCGTAAATATCCTGATCTCCGTAGAGGATATCATATTCAAGAATTGTAAGATTCTTTAAATAGTCCTCTGAGTTATGGCTTGTCTGGTGATATTTAAAGATATTACCCTCTGAAATTCCTAATCTTTCAAATACGTAAGCAGTTAACTGATATGCTTCAAGGTCAACATCTTCCTTTTCCATATCGAAATTACTCCACATTACATATTCAGTCTCATAGATACTGTTATGTTTCATATCTGAATCTGTTAAGTTAAAGGTTGGAAGATGATCACCATACATTACAAGTACAGTCTTCTCATCACGCTGAGATAACATATCTGTTAACTCGCCAATAAACTTATCCATATCATGAATCATGTTAACGTAATATTCAAAGCCTGTCTGATTCGCAGAATCAGGGAAATTGCTAATTGTAATTTCTGGTGTATAACCTTCAGGATATTCATTAGGATAATCACCATGTCCTTCAACAGATATTGTATAGATATAATCTGAACCATCTGTAGAATTAAGGGCTTTTTCAAGGTATTCTGTTAAGATTTCATCCTTTGCCCAGTTTCCATTAGGTGTAAGCTCAATTCCATCCATATATTCTATTGGTGTAAATGTATCGTAGCCTAAATGTGTAAATACCTTATTTCTTGTATAGAAAGTAGCATCGTTATTATGAACCACGTGAGTTGTATAGCCAAGATTTTTAAGGGCATAAGCTGCCGACTCACAAACCTTGTTTTGTAATACTGTCTTATATGGGTATTCACCAGGTCCAAAGTCATCAAGATTCATACCTGTCTGAACTTCAAACTCAGTATTTACTGTACCTGCACCAAATACAGGAACTGATAAATAACCTGATGTAAACTCGCTTTGTAATCTATTGAAGTTTGGAAGTACCTGTTCAGATACCTCTAATCCATTAATCTCAGTTGGATCAAAGAAAGATTCAAGCTGAAGGAAAATGATATTAGGTGTCTCTTGTGCAGTTTCCTCATTAGTTGTTGTACTATCAATAGTTTCTTTTAGGTTTTCTACATATTCTTCCGAATAATCAGAATCCTTACTTACACCTCTATTTAATACACTTGTTGTAAAGCAATAAGTGAAACCGTAATTTTGGAAAGCATTTGATAAGTTACCAAAATCAGTTCCCATTACATTATGTAAAAGAAATGTTGCAATTGTTGCATATGTAAAAAGAATTACTAAAGCTGACTGGAAAAACCCAAATAGGAAGAATCTTCTTCTTGAAAGCTCTGTTTCTACCTTGCCTGTCTTTCTAAAGAGAATGATAAGTAGGGCAATTACAGCAACTATTAAAACAATGATAAAGACAATGTTAATAAGTGTTAAATACATTGGCGCAACCTTTACTGCATCATCAATAAGTAAAAAATCCATTGCTGTAAATGGAGTTTTACGTGTTGATTTTACAATAAAGTTAGTTACTGCAAGACCTAACCAGCCCACTGAAATCAAAGTGTAAACAAAAGCTCTCTTCTTAAACATCATACCAATACTTAAGCATGAAGCTATAATTAGCATGTTTACTAAGAAAATAACAGGTGATGTAAATGGCATCCAAATGCCTGATAAATTTCTCTTATTAAGGCACTCAATTATCATAGTAACAATTATTGAGTAACAAACTGGATGGATAATATCATATGTCCATATTTTCTTGAAAAAATTCTTTAAGACTTCCCATACTTTTAAGTCTTTTATCTTATCCATATATTCCTCCTTAATGTCTATTATTCGAGTAAAAACAAAAAAAGGGCAGAAGCCAAATGGTTTCTGCCCTAATTATTACTTAGTCAACTTAAATGAACTCTTTAGCGAAACAATTCTGTTAAATACAGGTACGCCTTCCTTTGAGTCCTTGTTATCAACGCAGAAATATCCATTTCTTACGAACTGGAACTTATCTTCTGCTACAGAGTTGATAAGCTCAGGTTCAACTATTGCATCTTTAATTATTGTTAATGAATTAGGATTTATATTCATAGAGCCATCCTCTTCGTTATAAACGCCCTTCTCCTCATCAATAATATTCTCATATAATCTTACCTCAGCTTTTTTGCCCTCAGTTGCTGATACCCAATGGATAGTACCCTTAACCTTACGGCCTTCAACATTTCCTCCTTTAGTTTCTGGATCGTAAGTACAGTGAATCTCTGTAATCTTACCATCTGCATCTTTAGTGTAATCTACGCAAGTAAGAAGATATGCATTCATGAAACGAACTTCGTTACCTGGGAATAATCTGAAATACTTCTTAGGTGGTTCTTCCATGAAATCTTCTCTCTCAATAAATAGCTCTTTAGTAAACGGAACTTTTCTAGTTCCCATCTCAGGATTCTCCTGATTGTTAGGAACTTCCATATATTCAACCTGACCCTCTGGATAGTTATCAACGATAACCTTAACTGGATCAAGAATTGCCATCATTCTCTTAGCCTTTGGCTTTAAGTCTTCTCTGATACAGTATTCAAGCATTGGATACTCAACTGCACCCTGTGACTTTGTAACACCTACAAGCTTTGTAAACATCTTAATTGACTCTGGTGTAAATCCTCTTCTTCTAAGTGCTGCAATTGACACAAGTCTTGGATCATCCCATCCATCAACTACGCCATCCTCTACAAGCTTTTTGATGTAACGCTTACCAGTTACAACATTTTCAAGGTAAAGCTTTGCAAATTCAATCTGCTTTGGTGGGTTCTCATACTCAAGTTCTCTTACAACCCAGTCATATAAAGGTCTGTGGTCTTCAAACTCAAGTGTACAAATTGAATGAGAAACGCCTTCAATAGCATCTTCAATAGGATGAGCAAAATCATACATAGGATAAATGCACCAAGTATCACCTGTTCTGTGATGTGTCATGTGAGCAACTCTATAAATAACAGGATCTCTCATATTGATATTAGGGCTTGCCATATCGATCTTAGCTCTTAAAACCTTAGTACCATCTTCAAACTTACCATTCTTCATATCTTCAAAAAGAGCTAAATTCTCTTCTACTGATCTGTCTCTATATGGTGAGTTCTTACCTGGTTCTGTAAGTGTTCCTCTGTACTGTCTAATCTCTTCTGCAGATAAGTCACATACGAATGCCTTACCCTTCTTAATTAACTTAACTGCTGCCTCGTACATCTGCTGGAAATATCCTGATGCAAATAATACGTCGCCATGCCATTTAGCACCAAGCCATTCAACGTCCTTCTTAATTGATTCAACGAACTCTTCCTTCTCTTTAGTAGGATTAGTATCATCAAATCTCATATTAAACTGACCGTTGTACTCAGTTGCTAAACCATAATTTAAAAGAATCGACTTAGCATGTCCAATATGAAGGTAGCCATTAGGTTCTGGTGGGAATCTAGTAATGACTTTCTTGCAATGCCCTTCTTCTATATCTTTATCAATAATCTGTTCAATGAAATTCTTGGAAACAACCTCGTTTTCCATAAATAATGTTCCTCCGTTTTCTAATATGCCATTAGCAATAATCGTTTTTATTCGAATTTTAGCAAAATACAAAAGTTATTGTACCCCAAAAGCCTTAGTTCGTAAAGTTATAAGCTAATTAAAATCTAGTAAATTAGATTAGTGTGTAGCTTTATTATACATGTCCTGTAACTCATCAATAGTGAAATTGTAATGAGTATTACAGAAATGACAGTTAACCTCGATTGGCTTATTGTCAGCAATCATCTTAGATAATTCTTCTCTACCGATACTAATTACAGCCTTAGAAACTCTTTCCTTAGAGCAGTTACACTTAAAGCCAGTATCAATAGTATCAAGGATTTCAAGATCCATGTCTCCTAAAATGTGCTCTAAGATCTGTTCTGGACTCATACCCTCTTCAAGCATGTAAGTAATTGACTTAACGCTCTTAATTCTTTCTTCAAGCTTATCAATAAATTCCTCACTAGCATTAGGCATAAGCTGAATAATAAAACCACCCGCTTCTCTTACAGTATTATCATTATTCATAAGTACGCCAAGACCTACTGATGATGGAACCTGTTCTGAAGTTGCAAAATAATATGTTAAATCCTCAGCGATTTCACTTGTAATAAGGATTGTATCACCAATATATGGTTCTCTAAGTCCGATATCCTTAATTACTGATAAAACACCGATACCTACAGCACCTGCAATATCAATCTTACCGTCCTTTAGTGGAAGCATAACCTCAGGATTTGCAACCATACCCTTAACTTCACCCTTAGCGTTGGCAGTAACTGTCATAGCGCCAATAGGTCCATTACCCTTAATCTGGATTGTAAGCACATCGTCGTCATTCTTCATCATTGTACCCATCATTGCGCCACCTGCAAGTAATCTACCAAGGGCTATAGTTCCAATAGGGCTCATGTTGTGACGGCTTCTAGCTTCTTCTACTGTATTCTTACATGTAATAGCAAAGGCTCTAACCTGTCCGCCTGCTGCTGTTGCTCTTACTATATAGTCTTTCATCTTAGTTTCCTTTCTATGTTTAATTAAATTAATCTGCTACTTTTATTCTTAGAAACATTTTCCTAATTACTTCTGTAAAACGAAGTAAACTCTCTCTGAGTCTGGCTTTGGTGCATCCTTTGAAAATGCATCATAAAGGGCAAGCACAGAAAGGCCCGCATTAGCTGCTGCCTCCTTAACTTCCTCTAATTCAAAGCCATGCTGAAAATGCTGTTCCTCATATCTATTAAAACTGCCGTCTTCATTCATAACAAAAACAGCGAGATCATATTCATTATTCTTATCGTCTTCGTTATAATAATTATCCCATATAAAAGCTGATTCGTCACGATTTTCCGCATAAGTATTGTCAGCTAATATATCTCTAAAGAAATGTATTGTCTTTAGATCAAAAACAAAAACGCCACCATCATTGATGTTCTCTGCCACGCACTTAAATACAGACTCTAAATCTTCCTTACTTGTAATGTAATTCATAGAGTCACCAATACTTGTAAATGCGTCCACATTAAAGGGAAGTTCAAACTCACGCATATCCTGACAAGAATAGAGAATATCTTGTCCACTTTCTTCAATTCTCTCAGCGGCTATAGCAAGCATATCCTCAGACATATCAATACCTACAATGTCATAGCCTTCTTTTTCAAGCATTCTTGTAACAGTTCCAGTTCCACAACCTAAATCAACCACCGAGTCTCCAGCCTTTACACCAAGCTCCTTTAAAAGTCCAATCATATATTGTCCCCATTCATCATAGGGAATGTTATCCATGTATTCATCATATACATAGGCAAATGCAGTGTATGCGTTCATTATTACTCCTTTATACTTATATACCCCTTGGCAAAAACCAAGGGGCACACATTGTAAACTAATTTATATTCTAATTAGGCTATCGTTAAAATTAACGACCACAGCACTGCTTATACTTCTTACCGCTTCCGCATGGACATGGATCGTTACGTCCAATCTTCTTACCTTCTCTAACGAAAGTACCAGAAGCCTTCTGCTTCTTATAAAGATTCTTTCTTACTTCTTCTGAAAGTAAGCCATCCCATTCAGGAAGTTCATATAACCAATTAGCCTTGCAGCCAACCATGTTGTAGTAAAGCTTTTCTCTATCATATTCAAGAGAAACTTCTGTATCCTCTTCCATAGTCTCAATTGGATTAGGAGTTACTAAGCTATCGTTAATACCATCTAAGAAACCTGTCATAAGTAAAACTTCTACGTTAAACTTACTAGCTAAGTCCTTAACGCTACCCTTAACTACTTCGTCTGGATTTCCTAAAATTTCCTTATAGATTCTCTGCTCTTCTGTAAAGTAAGCATTCCAGAAATTCTCAGCAGCCTTAGGATCTGCTTCTGTATTGTACGCAAGATTTCTCCATGTTTCTAAAAGTGCCATGTTTAATACCTCTTCCTTATTATTTATTCCTATTATTTAGTGTATATAAAGACACGACTCCAAACTACACTAAAAAGTATTACTATGGAATTATAACATAGAATAATTTAAAAGCAAGCATTTAAAAAGAGGCTCTGTAAATGCCCGTGGATTCTGCATTTTCAAAAGCCCCTTAAATACTCGCTTGTCATAATTCCCCTTATTATTAGGAAAATGTTCTAAATTATAGAGTTATAATTAGAACCTGTTACATAGGTGTAACCGCCATCTGAATCATAACTACCTGTTGCTGCAAGCTTAGCAAGCGCACTTGTTGCATTGCTATTCATGGTCGAAGCGCTTGCACTAATCTGATTAGCAATTGATGCATCCTGTGCAAAAATCGACTTTAATGTGGATACATCTGCCTTATCAAGTGTATCTTTATCAAGACTTAAACTATTATCACTATTAACTGTTATTCCCACTGAAGATAATATACCTGAATTTATATTAGTGGATTTAACCATAAAATTAGCAGATCTAAGAGTTGATGTAATATTAGAATCTGCTGCAGAATCTACTAAATCGTTGTAATCCTTTACAAAGCTAGATACTGCCTTATAAATTGCATCTCTGTCATAATCTGTTGTTTCATTACCTTCTGAGTCTGTAGTCGTCTTCTTTTCCCAAAGGCTTGAACTTGTTAAAGTCTTTACATCCTTAACAACCGCTGATGAAGCACTCTTAATTGTTGTTTCAGTATTCTTCTCGGCAGATGACTTAATTGTGGAATTAGATGTTGAACTAGTTGTTGTATCTTCTTCCTCATCCTGAGAGTAATAGTTATTAAGTAACTTCTTGTAACTACCTGACTTTATAGAACTAAGCTGATTAAGATCTAGACTATAAATGCCCGACGAACTTGACTGTAAGCTTGAAAACAAGCTAGTAATATTAGAATTTATGCTCGACATCTTAACACCTCCTTGTTATTAAGAAGCCCATTGACCTATTGTTTCTAATACCATTATATCACAACTTGTAAAAATGTCTATCAAAAGTACTATTTATTTTCTTTAGATGATACCTCTTCACTAGTTCCCTTGCCGCGAAGGAACTTATAAACCAATAACATGGCATAAGCTACTACTGGTAAAACTATATCTGTATAGATTAAACCTCTAAACAATGTGTTAGTAACCTCGCTATCAATAAAAGCCACCACAAGAGTTGTAAGGAGTAAAATTCCCCATAAAACTACTACTGTTAAGGCTGCGATTCTCTTTAATTTCTTCATATTTCTAACTTCCTATCCTTACTTAAAATTTTATTTACTCAAGTATACACAAAATACTATTGCATAGGCAATAAAAAGATTATATTATAATCTTAATAAAGCCGGTACAATTTAATATTAACTAAGTGAGATAAGGTGTGAGAATAGTGCTATGATTATTTTTAAAAATATATCTCCAAAGCCAGTAATCAAGCTATTTCTAGATAACTTATTTTATAGGTATATTATAGTAAAAATCCTTGACTACGCCCATGCCTTATAGTATTTTATCATAGCAAGTGATTGAGAAATGCCTCATCACTTCTAGGTGTTATCTTATCTTAGATAAGATTTTACTCGAAATTTAGTAAGAAATGAGGGTTCGTGTATGGATCAGTTAATGGACATTTTATCAGAGTACAATTCAGAAATTGATTTTGAAACTTATGAAGCTTTAGTAGACGACGAAATTTTATTAAATGATGACCTTGAGAGCCTTGCTCAGGAGCTTAATGATGCCTATGACATCAACATCACAGCTAATGACATCGTTCCTGAAAATTTTAACTCTGCTGAACTTATTTGGGAATTAATCCAAAGATTATCAGAATAATTAAAGATAAGAATTGTTTAAAAACAAGAAAAGCGCAGGCCAATTATGGTCTGCGCTTTATAAATTTCTAATTTTTAGTTTCTTAATTTGTTTCTAGTTTCATATCTAGCTTTTTAAATAAGCTTTGATTTAGCTTCTAGATTCCATAATCTTTACGGCATTACTTGTGCCAATTCTATCAGCACCTGCCTCAATCATGGCAATTGCAGTGTTATAATCTCTTATTCCACCTGAAGCCTTAACAAGGCCTTCCTCACCTACAACTTCCTTCATAAGAGCCACATCTCTTAGAGTTGCACCTCCTGTTGAAAAACCAGTTGAGGTCTTAACATAATCTGCTCCTGCTTCCATAGAAAGCTCGCAAGCCTTTTTCTTTTCCTCATCAGTTAATAGGCAGGTTTCAATAATTACCTTTAAAACATGTCCCTTTGTCGCCTCTCTTACAGCCTTAATATCCTCAAGCACAATATCATATGCCTTGGCTTTAAGGGCGCCGATTTGAATTACCATATCGATTTCTTCTGCGCCATCTTCAATAGCCTTCTTTGCCTCAAAGGCTTTTGTTTGCGTATCCATAGCTCCTAGTGGAAATCCTACAACCACGCAAGTCTTAACAGCTGTGTCCTTTAATTGCTTCGCTACTAATTTAGTGTACGCTGAGTTAACGCAAACCGATGCAAAGTCATATTTCTTGGCTTCCTCACACAATTTTTCAATATCTTCTGGTGTGGCATCTGGCTTTAAATTAGTATGATCAAAATACTTTTCAAAATCCATAATACCCTCCTATCTAGTAATACTTATTACTATGCTGATTATATCATTATTATCTAAAACAAGCTAGTTGTTTAAATTTGTCAAGACTCGCAAAGCATTTAACTCAGTCGGAGCTTGTACTCCGACTGAGTTAAAAAAGCCCTAAAAGGCTAACTGATAGCTAAAAGTCTTGCTATCAGTACTTTCTAGGGCTTTGAGAACATTTATAAATTCTATGATTAGTTTCTTTTAGAAACTAGTTCTTCTTGTAGTTTGAAACTCTGTGGATGATTTCATGTCTTCCTGGACCATTAGAAACCATTGTAATAGGAGCTTCGATTTCTTCCTCGATTGCTTCGATATAATCGCGGCATTCCTTTGGAAGATCTTCGTAATTCTTGATTCCTCTGATTTCGCACTTCCAACCTGGGAACTTCTTTAATACAGGCTTAGCCTTCTCAAGCTCAGCTGTTGTAGGGAAGTCCTTAGTTACCTTACCATCGATTTCATAACCTACACACATAGGAATTTCATCGAGGTATCCAAGTACGTCAATTACTGTAAGGGCAACTTCTGTTGTACCCTGCATTCTAACACCGTAACGTGTTGCTACTGCATCAAACCAACCCATTCTTCTTGGACGACCTGTTGTAGCACCAAATTCGCCACCGTCACCGCCACGAACTCTTAATTCCTGAGCTTCGTCGCCAAAGATTTCTGAAACAAATGCACCTGCACCAACTGATGATGAGTATGCCTTAACTACTGTAACAACATCCTTAATTTCAGCTGCTGGAATACCTGCACCAATTGCACCGTAAGCAGCAAGAGTTGAGCTAGATGTTACCATAGGATAGATACCGTGATCTGGATCCTTAAGTGAACCTAACTGACCTTCAAGTAAAATCTTCTTACCTTCCTTAATTGCCTTATGAAGGTATGCTGAAGTATCGCAAACATAAGGTGCAATCATTTCTTTATATTCCATGAGAGTATTAAAGATGTCCTCTTCCTTAAGAAGTGGAGCGTGATAGAGATGTTCTAGCATAACATTCTTTAATGTACAAACGTTACTAATCTTATCCTTAAGTGCTTTCTCATCTCCGAATAATTCGCTAACCTGGAAACCAATCTTAGCGTACTTATCTGAATAGAATGGAGCAATACCTGACTTAGTAGAGCCAAAGGACTTACCTGCAAGTCTTGCTTCCTCGTATGTATCAAAATCTACATGATAAGGCATCATAATCTGTGCTCTATCTGACACCAAAATCTTAGGCATTGGAACATTTCTGTCTGTTAAGCTCTTTAATTCGTTAATTAAATAAGGAATATTTAGAGCTACTCCATTACCTATAATGCTTGTAGTGTGATTATAAAATACACCAGATGGGAGTAAATGAAGTGCAAATTTACCATAATCATTAATGATTGTGTGTCCTGCATTACTTCCTCCCTGGAATCTTACAATAATATCTGATTCCTCGGCGAGCATATCAGTAATCTTACCCTTACCTTCGTCGCCCCAGTTAGCACCAACAATAGCCTTTACCATAGTTACTTCCTCCGTCCCGTTTTACGGGTATAAAATTATATGTTTATCTAGAAAAGCCACTATCTAGATTGTAATAAATCTAGACAAGCCACTATCTAGATTAGCAAATGTGAATAAAAATAAACATTCGCCACACCGGTTAATAATATCAAAACGGGATGGAATATGCAAGAAATTAGACGAAATTATTGATAACTAAAAAAGTTTAACTCAGTCGGGGTACAATCTCCGACTGAGTTGGACGCTTTGCGAGGATGCGCACGGATTCGGGTCTGCTGAAGCAGACCCGAATCCGGCGCGCAAGACTCGCGAGCGAGTCTTGACAAACAAATAAAAAAAGCTATTGAGGGGAATTGAACCCCCGACCTCTTCATTACCAATGAAGTGCTCTACCACTGAGCTACAATAGCAAATCTGCTAAATTATAGCATAAATTAAGTTATTTTATCAACTTAATTTATACTATTTTGCAGATAATTTTTTCTTTATTCTTGTTAGTGCATTATCTATGGATTTCGGCGTCTTTTTAAGAGCTTTAGCTATCTGCTGATAATCTTGTCCCTTCTTACTTAGGGCAAAAACTTCACTTTCAAAAGCGCTTAATTTAGTCTTAGCATCGGCATTAATTGTAGAAATCTCCTCCTTACTAAGATAAGCATATTCAGGATTATAAAAATCATCAGCTGCTAGATTATCTCCAATAGTCAACTCCTCATCATCTCCCTGACCAAGAGGCTGGTCTAGGCTAATATAGCCATTAAGGGGGAGATTCTTTTGTCTATTAGAGGCCTTGATTGCGTTTTGGATTTGGCGTTCAATGCAAATGTTAGCAAAGGTAGTAAATTTCACGCTTCTTTCCACATCATAGTCTCTTACAGCATTAAAAAGGCCTATCATGCCTTCTTGAATTAAATCTTCCTTATCACCGCCAGCAATAAACATAGTTTTTGCCTTATACTTAACCGTATCCTTATACCTTTCGTATAGGAGATTAGCTGCGGCTTGATTTTCATTTTCCTTATAATCTCTTACTAAATCTTCATCAGTCATTGCTGATAATTTATCCATATACACCCTCTATTAATTAGTCTGTTAAAATCTTAAGCCATTCTCTGTCTTACGATTTCATAAGCAAGTACACCTGCTGCCACTGAAGCATTAAGGGAATCAATATCCCCCTTCATTGGGATTGAGGCTACAAAGTCACATTTTTCCTTAACAAGACGGCTAACGCCGTTACCTTCATTACCAATAACTAAGCCGATAGGGCCTTTTAAGTTAAGATTATACATAGTCTCACCACCCATATCTGCGCAGACAAACCAAAGGCCTTCCTTCTTTAACTCTTCAATAGTCTTAGAAATGTTAGTTACCTTGGCAACTGGTGTGTAGTTAATAGCACCAGCTGATGTCTTAGCTACTGTAGCTGTAAGGCCTACTGCTCTTCGCTTTGGAATAATAACACCGTGAGCGCCTGCCTGATTAGCTGTTCTTATAATTGCGCCAAGATTGTGTGGATCCTCGATTTCATCTAAGATAAAGATAAATGGATCTTCACCCTTTTCTCTTGCAAGATTAAGGATGTCCTCAACTTCTGCATAATCATAAGCTGCGCCAATGGCTACAACTCCCTGATGACGGCTTGTTCCAGCAAGTCTATCAAGTCTTTCCTTATCTACAAAGTTAATAATGCAGTCAGTTTTCTTAGCTTCTCTTATAATAGTCTTAATTGGGCCATCTGTGCTGCCATCTAAGACAAATAGCTTATCTATTGTTTTGCCTGATCTAAAAGCCTCTAAAACCGCATTACGCCCTTCAAAGGTCAATTCCTTATATCTCATTAGTCCTCCTATTAGTTGGCTTTCTTGTCTTCATCTCTTCGGATTCAAGTCCGATTTTTACAAGTTCCACCAATCTATCAAATTGCTCTGTTAAATATAAATAGCCAACTAAGGCCTCAAAGCCCGTTGCTCTTCTATAATCTGTAATAGAGGCATTCTTTGCGGAAGTATAAGACTTTGCATTACGGCCTCTTTTATATATAGCTTCCTCATCGCTTGTAAGCAAAGGCTCAAGGACACCAATCATAATAGACTGGGCCTCTGCCTTTACTAATGATGAAGCTTGTTTATTCATTTTATTAACCTGAGTGTTGCCCTCTGAAACAATCTTAGTCTTTATGATTAAATCATAGGCACAATCCCCGATATAGGCTAATACTAGAGGGGATAGCTGTCTTGGATTAGTCTCATTTAAATTAAGGCCCTCAAATATAGCCTTAGTAAAACTTAAGCTCTCTTCCATCTTACACCTTCTCTTGTATCCTCTAATACAATACCCTTTGAGAGTAACTCATCTCTAATCTCATCAGCTCTAGCAAAGTTTCTAGCCTTTCTTGCTTCCTGACGTTCATTGATTAAGTTCTCAATGTCAGCATCAAGTAACTCTGCTTCCTTAACCACCTTAAGGCCAAGGATATCTGAAAATGTTACGATAGCCTCTCTTAACTTAGCAATAAATTCCTTGCTTGATGCAGCATTAGCATTAGAGTTAGCAATCTTTACCATATCAAAGATTGCAGAAATAGCATCAGCTGTATTAAAGTCATCATCCATAGAAGTTTCAAACTTATCCTGGCAAGCCTTAATATCAGCAAGCACCTTTGTCTCTTCTTCTGTTAAGCTTTCAGCTGTTGCTGCATTTGCCAATTCATCAAGATTAGCTACTGCTGTCATGATTCTATCTAAACCATTCTTAGCTGATTCCATAAGCTCACGGCTAAAGTTAATTGGATTACGATAGTGAGCGCTAAGCATAAAGAATCTAAGTACGCCTAAGTCGTAGTGTTCAGCAATATCCCTTACTGTAAAGAAGTTGCCTTCTGACTTAGACATCTTCTTGTTGTTAATGTTAAGGAAAGCATTGTGCATCCAGTATCTTGAAAATTCTACACCATTGCAGCATTCTGACTGAGCAATTTCATTCTCATGATGTGGGAATACTAAATCTTCACCACCTGCATGAATATCAATTGTATCGCCAAGATACTTCTTAGCCATTACAGAACACTCAATATGCCAGCCTGGTCTACCCTGTGACCATTCTGACTCCCAATAAGGCTCGCCGTCCTTCTTTGGCTTCCATAATACGAAATCAAGGGCATCTTCCTTCTCATCAGCTCCTGAAACCTTTAATGCATGAGCCTCATCTCTATGTCCTGCCTCTAAATCGTCGATATTCTTCTTAGATAACTTACCATACTGATCAAAAGAACGTGTCTTAAAATAAACTGTTCCGTTCTTTGCGTAAGCATGTCCTTTTTTTACAAGAGTTCCAATCATGTCAAGCATACCAGGAATTTCCTTAGTAGCTAAAGGATGTGTTGTTGCAGGCTTAATATTCATGCCTTCCATATCCTTCTTACACTCAGCAATATATCTCTGGCTTATAACGTCAGCAGTTGTTCCCTCTTCGTTAGCCTTCTTAATAATCTTATCATCAACATCTGTAAAGTTAGATACGTAGTTTACCTCGTAACCCTTATATTCAAAGTATCTTCTTACAGTATCAAATACTATCATTGGTCTAGCATTACCGATATGAATTAGGTTGTAAACTGTAGGTCCGCAAACATACATCTTTACCTTGCCCTCTTCAATTGGTACAAATTCTTCCTTTTTTCTAGTTAAAGTATTATAAATCTTCATTTTATTACCTTCCCTGTAAACTCTTTTAGTTTATAATCATATGATCTCTATTCTCAGCAACTTGTTTCTCAATTTTACTTATTCTCTTTAAGATTCTCTCATTCTCATCCTTTAGTTTACAAAATTCTGCCGCAACTGGATCTGGTAATGTTACCTGATCAAGATTCTCAATGAGACGCTTGCAGTCTTGAACCACAATCTTTCCTGGAATACCAACTACAGTACAATCATCTGGCACATCTCTTACAACAACAGAACCTGCGCCAATCTTACAATCATTGCCAATCTTAATATTACCAAGAACCTTAGCACCAGCACCAACCATTACATTATCACCTAAAGTTGGATGTCTTTTGCCATGTTCCTTACCTGTTCCACCAAGAGTTACCCCCTGATATAAGGTTACATTATTGCCAATAATAGTAGTCTCGCCAATAACAACGCCATGACCATGATCTACAAAAAAGCCCTCTCCAATTACCGCACCTGGATGAATCTCAATACCAGTTTTTCTTGCAGCTCTTTGAGATATCTTTCTTGCTCTATAAAAATGTCCCTTCTCATATAGTTTATGAGCTCTTTTGTAGTGATAAAGTGCCCAAAAGCTTGGATATAAAAAGACTTCCCAATTTGATTTAAATGCCGGGTCCTTTTGTCTAATTACTTCGGTTTCTTGTTTTACATATTTAAAAAAATTCATACAATCGCTTCCATTTCATTTAATAATTCTGATTCTTAGGACAAACGCCGTTACAACCGCCGCAACAATTTGTCATATCAGATTCGCCATAGATATAATTATCTACTGATGAAATAGAGGCAATAGCCTGAGAAGAAATACCCTGTCCATTACCTGTAAAGCCTAAACCTTCTTCAGTTGTAGCCTTAACATTAACCTGGTCAACTGATAAATTAAGAGCCTTAGCAATATTCTCTCTCATAGAATCTATATAAGGTCTCATCTTAGGTTTTTGAGCTATTATAGTTGCATCAATATTCTCAATTATAAAGTTTTTTTCATCCACCATCTTGCCGGCTTCAGATAACAGCTTTAAGCTGTCTGCTCCTTCGTATCTAGGGTCTGTATCTGGAAAATGTTTACCAATATCTCCAAGAGCTGCAGCTCCTAAAATTGCATCTGTTATAGCATGAAGAAGCACATCTGCATCTGAATGTCCAAGAAGGCCCTTTTCGTATGGAATCTCAACGCCACCAATAATAAGCTTTCTTCCTTCAACTAGCTTATGTACGTCATAACCCATTCCAACTCTCATTGCACTTCCTCCTAATCTTGTCTTTATTAAAATGCTTCTGTCTTATTTATCTAAAATCTTAGCTTTAGTCCTTATAATCTTAGGATTTCTAAAGTATAGATTAATTATCGCTCTAACCTTATAAGTAAACCATATTTTTATAAACTTAGCAAGTATAAGGCAAGGAGAATAAGCCCCTCCTTTAATATTTCTTAAAATAATTTTCTAGGGCTTCAATCGGCTCTGGTACTGCATATCTATAGCCTTGGATGAAATCAAAACCGTTATTTAGTGAAACTTTATTCTGATAATCATTTTCAACACCCTCAACTAAAGTCTGGCAACCCTCTGCCTTAAACATGTTAACCATGGTTGACATTACATTTGACATATTATCATCCTTCTCGGCAGCGTAAAGTAAGGACTTATCAAACTTTATGATATTAAAAGGATACTCCCTTACTCTCTCAAAATTTGAGTAGCCCGTTCCAAAGTCATCAAGATAGAAAATCACTCCTGCCTCATTTAACTTCTTCATATTTGTTATTACATTAGAAGAATTGCTAAAGAGAGCGCTTTCTGTAAGTTCCATTCTAATATGGGAAATCTGTATTTTATTATCAAAAATTATTTTAAACAACTGCTTATACATATTCTTACTTGAAAATTCAATAGACGAGCAATTAAGGGTAACACCGTCAAAATCATAGCCCGCATCCTCTAATTTCTTAATCTCCTTGCAAACCTTATTTAACATAATGCAAGTAAGGGTGTGAATGTAGCCATGTTTTTCAGCAAGTCCTATAAAATGTCTTGGCCCAATTACATGCTCCCCAAACTCTAGGCGCATAAGAGCCTCTGCCGTTCTAAATTCTCCAGTGGTTACATCAAAGATAGGCTGGGCATAGCAAAGCACTCTCTCATCATTAAGATTTCTCTCATAGGAAATGTCCCTTAAAACCGATAGAATTCTCTCTTCTTTTTCAAATGCATCATAATCGGAGGCACGAATTATATAGCTCATAGATGAAAAATCGTCCTCGATTTTATTTTCTAAAATATATAGAAATAACATTCTAGCCCTATAAGGATCAAAATTCACCTTCTTAGCATCCATGACAACAAGCCTATAAATGGTGTTGCTCTCCTCAAATTCAATGAATTCCTTTAAAATCTCCACCACCTTGCCGGTGATTTTATTAGTATCTATAAAATATCTATTGCTAAATCTAATAGCAAATTCGCCGTAACCTAAATTAAAAATTGTTATACCGTAGCCTAAATTTTCTAGCTTTCTTGTACATCTAGCGGTATGGAGATAGACGAAATTATTGTCCCCTAGGAAATCGAAATTTGTCAGGCGCGGCACCTTAATAAACATATACAGTACATTTTTACCTGCCACCTTATCCTGGCGCATCATAGTCTCAAAGGAGCTCTTATCCTGACTTCCCATAAGCTCGTCGTGAGGATTTGCATGGAAAACTATGTAAAAAAGAGCGAAAGGCAACACATAGGTAATGCTTATGAAAATGTGTGGATAAAAGAGGTACTGCAGCTGCAAAATAATAAGGTTAAATGCAAAGAAGAAAAACACAGTCTTTTTTACAATCTTTGACAGGTTATCGTAGTCGATTATAGTAATTACCACAGACATAAAGGATTCGATAAAGGCTGTGTATATTAGGAATTTTTCGAAAATGTATAGCTCTACCACTCCATCTTTAGCCACAAGTATTTCACCTGTTGTAAATTTAGATACAGCAAACCAAGTGTAGGCTATAGCTACAATAAAAATCATGATATTTATTAGGAAAGCGGATTTACGCCTATAAGCTGACAAAAAACTTATATAAGAAAAAAGGAGCGCTATTATAAAGAAATAAATAACAATAAAAGCAATCATTAAAGCACCAAGCAAAAGGAAGTTATCTTCTTGAAAGCTCCCAGCAGCCTTGATGATTACGATATTTATAGCATTAGCAATTACCGATAAGGTTAATCCTATAGAACATAACTTATATACAAAGGTAATCCTTGGTCTTGTAAAAAGCATCAAAATAACAATCATTATCCCAAAGGATAATGAAGCCACTTCACCAACTATATTGTATACCTCATTTGCCATAGCTCCTCCTGTAAGTAATACTAGTTAAATTAAATTGTCACGTTCAATATATAACCTAATTTTAAACTTATATAGAGCTTTTTTCAAGGGAAAAGAAGCTGTAGAAAGGAGGGGGCGAAATGTATAGCCTGGGAGCTGGCGCAGGAATGCGATAGGCTTAACGGTGCTAGAGGAATTTGATTGATAATGCAAAAGGGGTTGAAATTGATGATATCAGAGTAATAAAAAAGCAGGTCTTTCGACCTGCTAACTTTAGTAGCGAGAGAGGGATTTGAACCCACGACACCACGGGTATGAACCGTGTGCTCTAGCCAACTGAGCTATCTCGCCATATTATATTGATAAGCTTCTACTTGGAATGGTAGTGGGGCCTACAGGGCTCGAACCTGTGACCCTCTGCTTGTAAGGCAGATGCTCTCCCAGCTGAGCTAAGACCCCAAGCTTATCGCCGAAGTGCTAAGCACTTGCGACTTGGTTAGTATATAACAATTAGCTCTTTTCTGTCAAGCATTTTTTGTAATTTTTTTTGAAAAAAGTCAGTGTTTATCAATAGTGTAGGATATATAGTTGTTTTTGATTTCTATAGTGTATAAAGTATGGGGATAGGATTGAAGTTATGGGGTGTTGCTATTCTGGCTTGTTATGGACCGGGATTTTCTACTTCATCTTCTTACCCAGGTGCGGTTGCTATTACAGCTTATTATGGGCCGGGATTTTCTACTTCATCTTCTTGCCCAGGTGCGGTTGCTATTACAGCTTATTATGGGCCGGGATTTTACCATCAAATCTTACTTTTTCTAGATTTGATGTATTAGTGGTTTTTTATCTTTCCTAGAAACTATTGTAATTCGGCGGGTCATACCATCAAATCAAGATTTTTCCTATATTGAATGAATTGAGCTAGTTAAGTTTCATTAACTATTACATTCAAACTTGCTTTTTTCTCTATTTACCCGTAATTCGTATATTAACGTGATAAAGAGATTTCTTCCTATCCCTTAATACCCTACAGGCAATAACAAAGAAAGCAAGAATTAACCGCATCAGTATGTAAGCCTTACTTTATAACCTACATGCAATTCCAAGAAATCTTTTATTTACCTGTAACTATTAAAAACACTGAACTATCACTTTGCAAGCAAATAAGAAATTTCTCTGTGTTACCTGTAGGCTATAGCGATAAAATTATAATAATTCTCCATCAAATCAAAGAAAATTTCTCGGTGATGGTATCTAGTTTTATTATTGAAAGTAACTTTGACAAAACCTCCTAGTTTTAAAGAAGCAAGTTGGAGAAAGACTGGAAAGGTGAAAAAGGTATTAAAAAAGAGGCGTAAAACGCCTCTTTTAAAGGGTGGATGGGCCTTGGCCCACGTCCCACCATACTTTTCTTCATGCCTTGTATCGCGTAAACGCGATACGGGCGCTGGCTTTGCGCAGCAAATCCAGCTATTAAACATTAATCTCAGCTGTCATGCCGAGTAATTCTTTATTCTCATCAAGAATTGGCTTGATTACTTCTGATAAGTACTCATCTACCTGTTCTCTTGAGCGACCTACGTAGTTGATAGGTTCCATCTTAGCCTGGAGTTCTTCCATTGTTACATGGAATGATGGTTCTGCTGCAATGAGTTCAAGAAGGTTATTATCAAGACCTTCTTCCTTAACTCTTCTACCTGCGATCATTGATAATTCTCTGATCTTCTCATGCATAACCTGTCTATCTTCACCAGCCTTAACAGCATCCATCATGATGTTCTCTGTAGCCATGAATGGTAATTCTGCCATGAAGTGACGAAGAATAACCTTATCATAAACCTTAAGACCATCTGTAACATTAAGAAGTAAGTCAAGAATACCATCTACTGCTAAGAAGCCTTCTGGTACTGACATTCTCTTATTAGCTGAATCATCAAGAGTTCTTTCAAACCACTGTGTTGATGAAACGATAGCTGGGTTAAGTGCATCAGCAATAACGAAATCTGCTAAAGAAGCAATTCTTTCACTTCTCATAGGATTTCTCTTATAAGCCATAGCTGATGAACCTATCTGGCTCTTTTCAAATGGTTCTTCAACTTCCTTTAAATGCTGTAATAATCTGATATCGTTAGACATCTTGTGTGCTGAAGCAGCAATTCCTGCAAGTACGTTAAGTACTCTTGTATCAACCTTACGAGAGTAAGTCTGACCTGAAACTGGAACACAAGCGTCAAAGCCCATCTTATCAGCAATCTTCTTATCTATCATACGAATCTTGTCATGATCACCATTGAATAATTCTAAAAATGAAGCCTGTGTACCTGTTGTACCCTTACAACCAAGTAACTTCATTGTTGAAAGAATATAATCTAAATCTTCAAGATCCATTACAAACTCATTCATCCATAAAGTAGCTCTCTTACCTACTGTTGTTGGCTGAGCTGGCTGAAAATGTGTAAATGCAAGAGTAGGCTGTGCCTTATACTCCTCTGCGAATTTAGCTAATTCAGAAATGACATTGATAAGCTTCTTTCTTACAAGCTTAAGACCTTCTGTCATAATAATAATGTCTGTATTATCTCCAACGTAGCAAGATGTTGCTCCTAAGTGAATAATTCCCTTTGCCTTAGGACACTGTAAACCGTAAGCATAAACATGAGACATAACATCATGTCTTACTTCCTTTTCACGCTTTCTTGCATCCTCATAGTTGATATCATCCTTATGAGCCTTTAATTCCTCAATCTGCTCATCTGTTATATCAAGTCCTAACTCTTTCTCTGTTTCTGCAAGTGCAATCCACAATCTTCTCCAAGTCTTAAATTTCATGTCTGGTGAGAAAATGTACTGCATTTCCTTACTTGCATATCTTTGAGCTAGTGGTGTCTGATAAACGTCATTCATTGTTATAAATCCGCCTTCCTTATTTTTTTCATTTAATTAATCTAAGCTAAAAAATTAATAAATGAACATATTAAGTGCAATTTTTAAAGGCTTCAATCATTCAAAAAGCCCGATTGCACTCAAACGCTTAAAAGTATAGCATAGCAATTTTATGGGTGCAAGCAAAAGGAAAGCTTAAATTTATTTGTTTATAACTTGTCAAGATTGTACATTTATGCTATATTTAAATCAGATATAATAATATCAAGGAGGGATATCTATGATATATGTACTCTTATCAGTGCAGCAGGGATTTCAAGGGACATTTTATGATACTAGCTTAGATCCCGGAAATGATTTTCCAAAGTGGCTCTACATCGTTGGTATAGTCCTTTGGATTATATTCCTTGCCTTCCTTTTTAGATTATTATTAAAAGACATCTTTAATACTTTTTTAGCAAAACAGGTTACTGATACAGTGACAATATCAAGTGTATTTAAAGGGGACATGCCTAAACGTTCCATTATTAATAACAAGCCAGGAATCAGACGTCATTTAGCAAAAGAATTAGGCTCTGATTACGTAGAGAAAACCTTAGGATGTTATGTTACATTTTACAATGCTAAAAATAAATACGTAACCTTAGAAGTACCTAAGTTTATGTTTGAAAAATTCCATGAAAAAGATACAGGAATTCTAACCTACAAAGGTGATAAATTTATAAGTTACGAAAACAAAGAAGGAAAACACAACACAATTCAATAGATAGTTTCATAAAATATTCCATTATAAAAAGCTAGGGCTTGGTCTATTCCAAGTCCTAGCTTATTATTATATAACATTAACTTATTAGCCCATTTCGCCTCTTATATCAATCTTTGGAGGTTCAATAGGATAATTTCCTGTAAAGCAGGCATCGCAGATGTCTGTCTTGCCACCGATCATCTCAGAAAGTCTTGTAACGTCTAAGTAACCAAGTGAGTCAGCTCCAATCATCTTGCAAATTTCCTCAACTGAGTGACCTGATGCAATAAGCTGGTCCTCTGAAGGAATATCAGTACCAAAGTAACATGGGTGAAGGAAAGCTGGCGAACTAATACGCACATGAACTTCCTTAGCACCTGCTGCCTTAAGTAAATTTACGATTCTAGCAGAAGTTGTACCACGAACGATGGAATCATCAATCATGACAACTCTCTTGCCGGCAACTGCCTCTTTAAGCACATTTAACTTAACCTTAACAGAAGACTCACGTTCTCCCTGCTTAGGCTTGATAAAGGTTCTACCGACGTAGTTATTTTTTATAAAGGCATTACCATATGGAATACCTGATTCTATTGAGTAGCCAAGTGCTGCTGGATTACCAGATTCTGGAACACCAACAACTAAGTCTGCTTCCACAGGATGTGTCTGAGCTAAAATCTTACCTGCAATAATTCTAGACTCATAAACGCCCATACCATCAATCTTGCTATCAGGTCTTGCAAAGTAAATGTATTCGAAAATGCATCTAGCATGCTTTTCCTGGCAAAGACTCTTATCACTAAAAATGCCTTCTGGTGTAATTGTTACAACTTCACCAGGTTCAACATCTCTTACAAATTCAGCGCCTACTGTATCAAGAGCACAAGTCTCTGAAGATAAGAAATATGTATTATCTCTCTTACCAATACAAAGTGGCTTAAAGCCAAATGGATCTCTTGCGCCAATAAGCTTCTTAGGACTCATTACTACTAAAGAATAAGCTCCCTTAATCCTTCTCATAGCATTTCTTACTGATAATTCAACAGTTGGAGCATATAATCTCTCTCTTGCGATTAAATATGCAATAACTTCTGAATCAATAGTAGTCTGGAAAATAGCACCTGTATAAGATAATTCTTCTCTTAACTCAACTGCATTAAGAAGGTTACCATTATGTGCCATACCTAGAGTTCCCTTTACGTAGTTAATTACAAGAGGCTGTGCATTTTCACGAACAGAACTACCTGCTGTAGAATAACGTACGTGTCCAACACCAATATCGCCGTTTAATTTTGAAAGATTTTCACTATTAAAAACTTCATTAACTAAGCCCATATCCTTGTAACACTTGACACCCTTAGGGCCGTTAGTATCGCCTACCGCAATACCGGCACTTTCCTGTCCTCTATGCTGTAAGGCAAAAAGACCATAGTAAATAGTTGATGAAACGTCGTGTCCATCAAAGTCATAAGCTCCAAAAACACCACATTCATCATGGATGATATCTCCCTCAAAATCGTCTTCACGATTTAGGAGTTCTTCATTCATTTTACAGACACTCTTACAATCTGCACATTTATTTTTACAAAATGTCATAATTCCTCCGATTTGATCGATCTACTTAGAGAATTCTTCTCCTGTTAACATAAGATAAGCTTCCTTGTACTTGTCTACTGTCTTAGTAATTACGTCCTCTGGAAGAAGGTAGTCGCTATCTGGATTAGCCTTTAACCAATCTCTAACAAACTGCTTATCAAATGATGGCTGGCTCTTTCCAGCTTCGTAACCTTCTAATGGCCAGAATCTTGAGCTATCTGGTGTAAGCATTTCATCACCAATAACAACATTTCCTTCTGAATCTAAACCAAATTCAAACTTTGTATCAGCAATAATAATGCCCTTTGTTAAAGCATATTCTGCACACTTCTTATAAATTGCAATTGTTGCGTCCTTAATCTTTGTTGCGTATTCTTCTCCATGACCTGGGAATGCTTTTTCGATAACTTCAATACTCTTTTCAAATGAAATATTCTCATCGTGATCACCAATCTCTGCCTTTGTAGATGGTGTATAGATAGGTTCAGGTAATTTCTCTGACTCCTTAAGACCTTCTGGTAACTTAATACCACAAACTGTACCATTTTCTTTATAACTAGACCAACCGCTACCTGTGATATATCCTCTAACGATACACTCAACTGGTAACATAGTTAATTTCTTAACCTTCATTGTTCTTCCAACATAATCCTCATTCTGGAACTGCTCTGGCATTTCCTTAACATCTGTAGTAATCATGTGATTAGCAATAACATCCTGTGTTAAATTAAACCAGAACTTTGACATTTGAGTAAGGATAGCACCCTTATCTGTAACCTTATTCTTTAAAATATGATCAAATGCCGATATTCTATCTGTCGCCGCTATAATTAGCGAATCTCCATTGTCATAAACTTCTCTTACTTTTCCTTCATAGAGTAACTTTAACTTCTCCATCAATGTGCCCATCCTTTTCTTATAAATAATATTAATAATATATAGACTACTTAAGCCGAATAGTCTAGATATTAGGCCTCGCCTATAGGTTTAGACGAGATTGTTGCCATCTTAGATAAAGAGGCAATCCGTGAAAAATTATATAACAGCCTAGATTTAAAATCAATAGTCACTTGCTTGCAAAAGAAAGGGTGAAAGTGTATCATAAAAGTAGTTAAACTAGTTTGGAAGGCTTTAAGGGGAGCCTGTATTTGCATAAGTCAAAACCCTAATAAATATTGGAGGATTTCTTATGAACGACGGAATCGAGAAGAGACGCCACAGAAGAGTGAAAGCCGATTTAAAGCTTAACGTATCCACTCTTTTTAAGCAGAACAATGTTATGATTCAGAATGTTGATTCACCAATCCGAGTTATTAATATCTCAAAAAGCGGCATTGGCTTTGAATCAAAGAGCGTTTTCCCAATAGGATTTTATTTCAATGCTGCCCTTAGACTTGGCGAAGAAGAAGACGTTTTATATTGCGTAGTAAAAATTATTAGATGTCAGCAATTAGAAGATTCAGATAAGTATTCTTACGGATGTGAATTTGTTGGTATGTCATCAATCCTTAATTATATTTTTGAAGAATATGAAGACGAGATTGATGCAGAAAATGCTACAAATTAAAATCTAATTATAATTGATCCCTGTTTTTATAAACAGGGATTTTTTATGCACATTTTAACACATCAAAAAAGAACCCCCCGCTTAAAGCTTACGCTTTTGAAGTGGGGGGTCTTACGCTACGTTCAAAATTGCATAGCGCGATATATTTTTATAACAATAAACAAATTAGTTATTAAGTAATTCCTTAAGTAACTGTGTTACCATACCTGGGTTAGCCTTTCCCTGCATTGCCTTCATAGTCTGACCAACCAAGAAACCAATAGCCTTTTCCTTACCACCCTTGTAATCAGCTACTGACTGAGGGTTGTTTGCAATTACCTGCTCAACTGTTGCACGAAGTGCTCCCTCATCATTAACCTGCTTAAGTCCGTGTTCCTTAACGTAATCGTCTGGATCAACCTCACCATCAAAGATAGCCTCAAAGACTTCCTTAGCAGCATTACTATTAATTTCGTTCTTATCTGTAAGTTCGATAATTCTAGCAAGTGCCTCTGGCTTAAACTTAATATCTACAGGGTCTAACTGACGTTCCTTTAAGATACGCATTGTTTCTGCGATTAACCAGTTAGAAACCTTCTTAGGATTGTTGCAAATAGCCACTGTAGCCTCAAAGATATCAGCTAACTTCTTAGAATCAGTAATCTGTTCAATATCGTAATCTGGAAGACCAAATTCTTCCTTGTATCTTAACATCTTAGCATCCTTAAATTCTGGCTGTTTTGCCTTAATTTCATCTAAGAATTCTTCTGTGATATGAATTGGAACAAGGTCTGGATCTGGGAAGTATCTGTAATCCTGTGCATCTTCTTTAGAACGCATAGCATATGAATATTCCTTATCATCATTCCAACGTCTTGTTTCCTGAGTTACTCCTTCTCCTGACTCAATTAAGTCAATCTGACGAGCGCGCTCATTTTCAATAGCTCTTTCAATAGCAGAGAATGAATTTAAGTTCTTCATCTCAGTTCTTGTACCAAATTCAGTTGCTCCCTTTTCACGTACTGAAAGGTTAACATCGGCTCTCATAGAACCTTCCTGGAGCTTACAATCTGAAGCGCCAAGATACTGAATTGTGTTACGAAGCTTTGTAAGATATGCAACAACTTCCTTAGCTGAACGCATATCAGGCTCTGATACGATTTCAATAAGAGGTACACCAGATCTGTTGTAATCAACAAATGATACATCCTCCCATTCATCATGAATAAGCTTACCAGCATCCTCTTCCATATGAATTTCATGGATTCTGATTTCCTTAGTAGAACCATCTTCTAATTTAATGTCCACATGACCATTTCTACAGATTGGTAAATATAACTGAGAAATCTGGTAATTCTGTGGATTATCAGGGTAGAAATAATTCTTTCTATCAAATTTACAATCTCTTGTAATATCACAATTAGTAGCAAGGCCAACTGCTGTTGCGTATTCAACTACCTTCTTGTTTAAAACAGGAAGGGAACCTGGCATACCTGTACAAACTGGACAAGTATGTGTATTAGGTGCTCCACCAAATTCAGTAGAACAACCACAGAAAATCTTAGTTTTAGTTGCAAGTTCAACATGGACTTCCAAACCAATGACTGTCTCGTATTCTTTCATTTATACACCCTTCCTTTCTAAAATTTTATTTCGCCTCTTGCGCATTCATAAGCGTAAGCAGCACGAATAATATTGTCTTCTCTGTAGCAATCACCAATTAACTGTAAACCAATTGGAAGACCGTTGCTTGCCTTACCACATGGAAGTGAAATACCAGGAAGAGAAGCTAAGTTTACTGAAATTGTATAAATATCAGATAAATACATTTTAATAGGATCTGCAAGTGATGAACCAAGCTTTGGTGCTGTTGTTGGAGCAACAGGTCCAAGGATTACATCGTATTTTGCAAATGCTTCATCAAAAGCCTTCTTAATAAGAGCCTTAACTCTTAAAGCCTTTAAATAATATGCGTCATAGTAACCTGAGCTAAGTACGAAAGAACCAAGCATGATTCTTCTCTTAACTTCTGGTCCAAAGCCTTCAGAACGAGTCTTTTTATACATATTATGAAGTCCATCGTATTCTGCTGCTCTATGACCATACTTAACGCCATCAAATCTCTCTAAGTTAGATGATGCTTCTGCTGCAGCAATTGTATAGTAAGTAGGAATTGCATAGTCTACAAGACTTAAATCAAACTCTTCAACAATAGCACCCTTTTCTTCTAATACCTTAGCTGCCTTAAGAACTGCTTCTTTAACTTCTGGATCAAGACCTTCTCCAAAATAATCTCTTGGAATACCAATCTTCATACCCTTAACATCATCAACTAAGCTGTCTGCAAAGTTATATTTTTCACGGCCAATAGATGTTGAGTCCTTATTATCCTTACCTGCAATAGCATCAAGAATTAAGGCACAGTCTGTAACATCCTTAGTTAAAGGGCCAATCTGATCAAGAGATGAACCGTAAGCAATAAGACCATATCTAGATACTGTTCCGTATGTTGGCTTTAAACCAACTACACCACAATAACCAGCTGGCTGTCTAATTGATCCACCTGTATCTGAACCAAGAGCTGCAAATGCTTCATTTGCCGCAACTGCTGCAGCCGAACCGCCTGATGAACCACCAGGTACATGTTCTGTATTTCTAGGATTCTTAGTAGCACCATAGAATGAAGTTTCTGTTGTAGAACCCATAGCAAACTCATCCATGTTAGTCTTACCAATAACAACAGCTCCAGCTTCTTCTAGCTTAATTACAGCTTCAGAAGAAAAAGTAGGAACAAAATTTGATAAAATCTTAGATGAACATGTTGTAAGCATATCCTTAGTACACATGTTATCCTTAATAGCAACAGGAACACCAGCTAAAGGACCTGTAAGCTTACCAGACTTAATGTCTTCATCTGCCTTTTTAGCCTTAGCTAGGGCAGCTTCTTTATCTACTGTAACATACGCATTAATTTCAGATTCAGAACTTTCAATCTGCTTAAGAACAGCTTCCATAGCTTCAGTAGCTGTAGTTTCACCAGACTTAATAGCAGCTGAGAGTTCATGCGCTGTTAAATTAAGTAAATCCATAATCTTCCTTTCTTGAAACAATGTTTGTTAAGCTTGCGTGCGAAACGGTGGGCGCCTGCGTCGTCTCTATTCCTTCTTAAAAAACACGCTTTCGCTTGCTGTAGCTCGTAGCGCTAGTAAATTTTCTTTATCGCTTACGCTCTAAGAAAATAACTAGCGACGGCTACAGGACAGTTTTTACAAAGGATAGAGACCTCTGCAGGCCACATCCCCGAGACTTCACGCATCCCTTAACAAAAAAACTTTCAAGCAAGTAAAAACTATAGGTAGATTTGGAAACAAAGCCATGAGGTGATGTTTTTTACCATTAAAATTAAAGTTTCTTCAACCCTAGTTTTTATCTTGCTTTCAAACTTCTCGTTTCACTTTATATTTTATGATTCAACGGTCTTAGGAACTATAAATCCTGACTCATTATGTTCTGGAGCGTTCTTTAAAGTATCTTCGCTACCATCACCATTAGTTACAACATCTTCTCTCATTACATTGTTAACCGGGAATACATGCGACATAGGCTCAATACCAGTAGTATCAAGTTCACCAAGTTTATCAATGTAATCAAGCATATCTGCCATATCCTTCTTAGCAGCTTCCTTCTCTTCATCAGAAAGCTCAAGCTTAGCTAAGATACCAACGTAATCAATAGTCTCATCACTAATAACATTAGCCATAAAAAGTTCCTCCTTTCAAAATCTAAATCAACTAAGGGAAGCACACCTCCCCAATATATCATATCAAAAGCAATGCCATATCCCATCTAAGCTAGCATATTCAGCCAAACAGCGAAGCGCTTTTGGCGTCCGTTAGTTCAAAGTCCTCCGACTTCTCACATCCTTTCGGCAGCACTAACATAGAGGCTCGGCACCCCTAGCCCTACGGGATTAAAAAGCATATCGGGGGTTTTGAGCAAATGAAGTAGTCTTTCTAAAAGACAATTCTAACCGCGTCGCTAGTTAGAGTTTTCAAGCCTGAAAGGCGAAGAAAAATCTTATCTAGCGCTACGTGGTTAGCTTAGCGAGAGCGTGTCTTTTAAAAGACTGGCTTCATTTGCTCCCCTCCCGTTTGCTCCCTCTAATCTCTAACCTTAATATGTACCTCACGTAACTGCTGCTCTGTTACTTCATTTGGAGCACCGCACATTAGATCCTGAGCTGTACCACTCATAGGGAAGGCGATAACTTCACGGATATTTTCTTCATTACGAAGTAACATAATCATTCTATCAACACCAGGTGCCATACCTGCGTGTGGAGGTGCACCAAACTGGAATGCGTTGTAGAGGGCTCCGAACTTAGCCTTTAATACTTCTTCATCATAGCCAGCGATTTCAAATGCCTTAACCATGATTTCCATATCGTGGTTACGTACAGCACCTGAAGAAAGCTCGATACCGTTACAAACGATATCATACTGGTAAGCTAAGATATCAAGTGGGTCCATAGTCTTAAGAGCCTCTAAGCCGCCCTGTGGCATAGAGAATGGGTTATGTGTAAAGCCAATCTTCTTAGTTTCTGGATCTCTTTCAAACATAGGGAAGTCGTTAACATAACAGAATCTGTATGCATTTTTCTCAATTAAGTCTAACTTCTCACCTAATTCGTTTCTGATCTGTCCAGCAAAGAATGCAGCCTTCTCTTCCTTATCAGCCATAAAGAAGATTGTATCGCCAGCTTCAAGACCAGCAAGTGTAAGGAATTCCTTCTTTAATTCATCTGGGATGAACTTATCAATTGGTCCCTTGTATGATAAATCTTCCTTAACTTCTAAGTAACCAAGACCGCCCATACCAATGCTTGTAGCGAACTTAAGTAGCTTTTCATGGAAGCCCTTAGACATATCTGCATGAACCTTAATAGCTCTTACAGTCTTACCAATAAATGGCTTAAATGTACACTTCTGGAAGAAGTCTGTTACATCAATAATTCTAAGAGGGTTTCTTAAATCTGGCTTATCTGAACCAAATTCAAGCATAGCCTGCTTATAGCTAATTACAGGGTATGGAGCCTGTGTTACTGTATAACCTTCTGGAGCAAATTTTTCAAATGTTGCTGATAATACTTCTTCACCAACTCTAAATACATCTTCCTGAGTAGCAAAACTCATTTCGAAGTCTAACTGATAGAATTCTCCTGGTGAACGGTCAGCTCTTGCATCTTCATCACGGAAACATGGAGCAATCTGGAAATACTTATCAATACCAGATACCATAAGTAACTGCTTATACTGCTGTGGAGCCTGTGGTAATGCATAGAACTTACCCTTATATTTTCTTGATGGAACAATGTAATCTCTAGCACCTTCTGGAGATGAAGCGCAAAGGATTGGTGTCTGAATATCAACAAATCCCATCTCTGTCATCTTAGAACGAAGGAATGAAATTACCTGTGATCTAAATAAAATGTTATCCTTAACCTTTTCATTACGAAGGTCTAAGTATCTATACTTAAGTCTTACATCTTCTCTAACTTCCTTAGATGTCATAACTTCAAATGGAAGCTGCTGATAAACCTTACCAAGGATTGTAATCTTCTTAGCTTCAAGTTCGATTGTACCTGTAGGAAGCTTTGGATTGTATGTCTCCTCATCTCTCTTCTCCATGATACCTTCGATACAAATACATTCTTCCTTGTGGATTCCCTCTAAAAGAGCTGTATCTCTAAGTACTACCTGAAGTACACCATACATATCTCTTAAATCAATGAATGAAACTCCACCGTGGTCACGGATGTTCTCAACCCATCCTGAAACCTTTAATTCTTTTCCAATGTCTGATTCACTAACCTGAGAGAGGTTAACGTCTCTGTAAATGTTACTCATAATTTCTCCTTTCTTCTAAGCCTAAAGGCCTTTAAAACATTCTTATGCAAATGTGCTTCTTCCGGAAGACACTAGGCTAAATCCTAGTCTGACTATTTATTAAAGCTAAATTTAATAAAAAAGCCCCGGAAGTCTCTTAACTTCCGGGGCGAATTATCTAATAATCCGCGGTACCACCCGCATTTGAATAAAAGCGACAAAATAAGTTTATCAAGCTCTTACTCCTCATTAACACTTAACGCGTGTAACGTAATATCCTACGCTTAAAATAATATAGAATTAACTTTCTAATTTCTTCTAACTTTCAGATATTCAACTCCAGAGTGTTCCTCTTAGCAATTCACTGCGTGCGCTTTCAGTCGATGACGCCACTTTCCTGTCAGATTCCATGAAAAGAAGTCTCCTTCATAGTCTTTAACTGATGCTTTCGCATCTATTAAATTTAATCAATAACTATTAAAACTAACAGATATTAACTTTGAAAGTGTAACATAATTAATTGTAGAATTCAAGTTTTTTGTTTTACCAATTTTCCCACAAGGTATACAATATTAGCATAAATTTAGGAGGCTATTATGAACACAAAAAAACTAAGAAAAATCTTTTTTTCAACTCTTTATCTTAGCAGCTTTACCTTTGGTGGAGGATATGTAATTGTTACATTGCTTAAGAAAAAATTTGTTGATGAATTACATTGGATAGATGAAAAAGAAATGTTAGATTTAGTGGCAATTGCACAGTCCTCTCCAGGAGCTATTGCAGTTAATGGCTCTATTGTTGTAGGCTACAAAATCTGCGGTATTCCAGGAATTATCTGCGCTGTTCTTGGAGCAATTATTCCACCCTTTATTATTTTATCGCTTATTTCTGCTTGCTACACCGCCTTTAAAAATAATTCCGTAATTAAGGCCCTACTTCTTGGCATGCGCTCCGGTGTTAGTGCGGTTATTATTTCAGTGGTATATGATATGACCAAAAATGTTATGAAAGAAAAGGACATTAGTAAAATAATAATCCTTATTGCAAGCTTTATAGCTAATTACTATTTTAATGTAAATGCAATATTTATTATTCTTATTGTGATTGTCTACGGACTTATTAAAGCCTTTATTAAAGCTAGAAAAGAAAGGGAGGTCTTAAAATGATTTATCTTCAATTATTTCTTGCCTTTTTACAAATTGGTGCCTTTAGTTTTGGCGGAGGATATGCTGCAATGCCTCTAATTCAAAATCAGGTTATTGATAAATACGGTTGGCTAAGCACTAGTGATTTCTCTGATTTAGTTACCATTTCTCAAATGACGCCAGGTCCAATTGCTGTTAATTCAGCTACCTTTGTAGGAAATCAAGTTGCAGGAATATTAGGGGCTATTGTTGCTACCATAGGGGTTATTTTGCCATCTTGCATCTTTGTAACCTTACTTGCATGGTTATATGTTAAATACAAGAACCTAAAGCCTCTTCAAGAAGTTTTATCAGCCCTTGCCCCTGCAGTAATTGCTATGATTACTACCGCAGGTTTAACCATCTTAGTTCCAACAGTAGTTCCAAGTGGCTTTGCAAATATAGCAACAGATGTAAATATTAGAGCCTTTGTGTTGTTTTTAGTTGCCTTCTTCGTACTACAAAAATATAAAACCGATCCTATTCTTGTAATGGTGGGCTGTGGCGTAGCAGAACTTATAGTACAATTTGCAACTTCTAGTCTATAATTCCAATGTCAAGACTCGCTCGTAACTCTTGCACTTTCCCATTAATATTATGAATAGATAAAAAGAGCTATCTCCAATTCAATTAGGAGATAGCTCTTTACTTTACTAGAATATTATATTAATTAGCAATATCTTGCTACAATCTGGTTGATTAGCTTTCCATCAGCCTTACCCTTAAGTGCTGGCATTACTGACTTCATAATCTGACCCTTGTTCTTAGTTGCAAGTACTTCTGCAAAGTCCTTCTCAAGTAAGGCAACGATTTCTTCTTCAGACATCATCTTAGGGGCATACTCAGCGATAATATCATATCTTAACTTGTATTCCTCTAAAAGATCTGTTCTATCAGCTGGACAAGAATCAACCTGTTCCTTAGCAGTCTTTAATTCCTTTAAAACCACCTGATCAACAATATCTTCTGTGATGTTGTCTCTGCTGCCGTTATCAATTGCATACTTCTTAACTGCACCAATTAAAGATGAAATAGCTTCCTTTCTATCCTTTTCATGAGCCTTCATAGCTGCAATCATATCTTTTTGTAATTTTTCTAATGTCATTTTAAAATCCTCCTTATTCTATATAGAATTCATTTCTATTTATCTATAGGAGTTACAAAATTAGCTATTCATTATCTGAATAGCTAACCTGTAATTTCTATCATTATAAAATTAATAAAGTATCTCTATTACTTTGTAAGCTGGTAGAAACCAACCTTCTTATAAACCTTACGAAGTGTCTTCATAGCAATATAGCCAGCTTTTTCGGCACCCTGCATATAAACGTCATTTAAATAAGCCTTATCTTTAATAAGTCTTTCTGACTCTTCTCTAATAGGACGGAGATGTTCAATAACAGCTTCACCAACAGCTGGCTTAAACTTACCGTAACCAAGACCATCAAATTCTCTTTCGATTTCTTCAAAAGTCTTACCTGTTACTGTTGAATAAATATTCATTAAGTTAGCCACACCAGGCTTATTAACCTTATCATATCTTACACAGTTTTCAGTATCTGAATCTGTAATTGCCTTCTTAAACTTACGAGCAATTGTATCCGGATCATCCATAATAAATACACAACCATCTGGATTAGACTTACTCATCTTATCTCCTGGTGTATTAAGACCATAGATTCTAGCACCAGTCTTAGCAATAAGTGGTTCTGGTATCTTAAATACATCACCGTAGATACTATTAAATCTCTGGGCAATATCTCGACAAATTTCTACATGCTGCTTTTGATCTTCACCAACTGGTACAAAATCTGGCTGGTAAAGTAAGATATCTGCTGCCATAAGTACAGGGTATGTGAATAAACCTGCATTGATATTGTCCTTGTGCTTACTAGACTTATCCTTAAACTGTGTCATTCTTGATAGTTCACCAAACATTGTGTAGCAATTAAGTACCCAAGCAAGCTGCGCATGTTCTGGAACGTGAGATTGTAAAAACAATGTATTCTGTTCAGGGTCCAAACCACAAGCAATATACTGTGCTAACTGATTAATAGATCTTTTTCTTAAATCAGCGGGATTCTGACGAACCGTAATTGTATGTAAATCAGCCATGAAATAGAAGCAGTCATAGTCGTTAACTCTGTCTGACCAATTCTTAATGGCTCCTAAATAATTACCTAAATGTAAGTCGCCGCTTGGCTGGATGCCTGATAGCATTCTTTTCTTCTCTTCCATAACTTTCCTCCTAATTTTTTAGTCTTATTATTGGTGTGAAAATGTATCTTTATACACCATGAATACGATTTTACCACACTTCTTTAACTTATTAAAGTGAAAATTTATATTCCTTATATATTCGTTTTATCCCTTAGATTTGTTATAATTAAAGGAGAATAAATTCTATTATTTTGTCGTTTTATTACAAATTTATAAAAAGAGGAAATAACATGTTAACTAAGAAAAATCAAAACACATCTACTTGTTTAAAAAATCCTAAAAACGGCAATACAATAAGTTTAAAGCTACGAATTCGCAACTTTATCTTTATTAGTTTTGCCGCTGTAATTATGGCGCTTAATATTAAGATATTTGTGCGCAACGCCAACACCTTCCCAGGAGGTGCTACAGGATTAACTCTTTTAATCCAGCAAATCTTTTGGCGTTTTTTTAATATTAAGGTTTCCTACACCATAATTAACCTGCTTATAAACGCAATTCCAGTCTATATAGGCTTTAGATACATCGGTAAACATTTTACAATTCTATCTGTGTATATGATTATTGTAACTAGTGTGCTAACAGATTTACTTCCTGCCATTAAAATCACTGATGACATATTACTTTTAGTTGTCTTTGGTGGAATCATTAATGGTGTAGCCATAAGTATATGTTTACTTAGCGGGGCCACTAGCGGAGGTACCGACTTTATTAGCATTTTCATATCAGAAAGAAAGGGGATAGATTCCTTTAATATAATTCTGGGCTTTAACACTGTGATTCTTACCATAGCTGGCTTCCTTTTTGGTTGGGACAAGGCCATGTATTCCATTGTTTTCCAGTTTATATCAACTCAGGTGCTTCATCTCCTTTATAGAAAATATCAGGAGACAACCCTTTTTATTGTCACTAATAAACCTAGAGAAGTGGTGGAAACTATTGCTACCATTAGCGGTCACAGCTCCACTATTCTTGAAGGGGAGGGGTCTTATGAGCACTGTGAGCGAAATGTGGTCTATTCCGTAATTTCATCACAGGAGAGTTCTCATGTGGTAAAGGCCGTTAAGACCACTGATCCTAAGGCTTTTGTAAATGTAATGCGTACCCAGCAGGTGCAGGGCCGTTTCTACAGACCAAAGGAGTATTAATACATTTTCATAAGAAAAATAATAAAAATATAAGAAAACGATAAATTAAATTTAGAATTAATTTTACTAATGGGAGGGATTATGAGAGATTATGTAATGGCTCTAGACCAGGGAACTACTAGTTCTCGCTGTATTATCTTTGACAAGCAAGGTAATATTATTTCAAAAGAGCAAAAAGAGTTTGAGCAAATTTACCCAAAGCCAGGTTGGATTGAACACAATCCTATGGAAATTTGGTCCTCACAGTTAGGTGTGGCCATGGAGGCCCTTTTAAAGGCGGGTCTATCCTACAGAGACATTGATTCCATTGGAATCACAAACCAGAGAGAGACTACAATTCTTTGGAACAAGGAGACGGGAATTCCTGTTTATAACGCCATTGTTTGGCAGTGCAGACGTACCGCTCCAATTATTAATAAGCTGGTGGAGGACGGGCTATCTGACTATGTTACAGACACTACTGGCCTTATTCCAGACGCTTATTTTAGCGCTTCTAAGATTGCTTGGATTTTAGAAAATGTACCTACAGCAAGAGAGCTTGCTAATGCAGGTAAACTTCTCTTTGGAACAGTGGATACATGGCTTGTTTGGAATCTTACTAAGGGAAGGGTTCACGCTACGGACTACACTAATGCAAGCAGAACCATGCTTTTTGATATTCACAAGCTAGATTGGGATGAAAAGTTACTTGACTACTTTAAGATTCCTAGAAGCATTTTGCCAAATGTAATGCCAAGTAGTAACCTTTTTGGCTACACAGATACAACGGTTCTTGGTGGTGAGGTGCCAATTTGTGGTATTGCAGGTGATCAACAAGCTGCCCTCTTTGGACAGTGCTGTTTTGAAGAAGGGGAGGCAAAAAACACCTACGGTACAGGCTGCTTCCTTTTACTTAATACTGGTAAAAATGCAATTAAGTCCAAAAATGGCCTAGTTACCACTATTGCAGCTTCTACTTCAGATGAAATAAATTATGCCCTTGAAGGTTCAGTTTTTATCGGCGGTGCAGCAATTCAGTGGCTACGTGATGGCCTTCGTATGATTAAGACTGCTGCCCAGTCAGAGGAATATGCAGATGCTATTGAGGACTGTGAAGGAGTGTATTTTGTGCCAGCCTTTACAGGACTTGGAGCTCCTTATTGGGACTCTGATGCTAGAGGTACTTTCGTGGGACTTACTAGAGGCTGTCAGAAGGAACATTTTATTAGGGCTACTCTTGAGGCAATTGACTATCAGGTGGCAGATGTCTTAGAGGCCATGAAGGAAGACAGTGCTTGTTCTCTTAAGGCCTTAAAGGTAGATGGTGGCGCTGCTGCCAACAACTTCCTTATGCAGTTTCAGGCAGATATCTTAGGAGTTGAAGTTCACAGACCAAGCTGTATTGAAACAACAGCTCTTGGTGCTGCTTATCTTGCTGGTTTATCCACAAAGTATTGGAAAAATAAGGAAGATATTAAGAATAATTGGAAACTTGCTAAGAATTTCAAATCTAACATGGATGATAATAAAAGAGAGAAACTTCTTCGCGGCTGGAAGCGTGCTGTTAAGTGTGCTAGAGTCTGGGGAGAAGATGCAGAAAATGACTAAATAAAAAATAATAAGCAATTAATAAGCCAGCTAAACGTTGTAGATTTATTCGGGGTAAAAGCTCCGAAGAAATACTTGTTTAGCTGGCTTATTCTTATTTTGTCCTACATTTATAAAATTTTTTATTATCTTTATCTTTTAGCTAACTTACGACCTTAGCTTTAGTCTTGCCGCCTTTTCTAGTTTACGCCTATCAATTTCCTTCTTTAGGGCTAGGTTAGTAATTACTGCAGATATACAAAGGGTAATATACCAAACTGTATTTGGCTTATCACCAGTTTGAGTTGTAGCTAGGCCAACAACTACATATTTTGCATTGGCAGAATTTCCATCGTATGGCACTCCTGAAACTCCTGAGGTTTTTGAGGCTGTGCCTGAACTTCCTGAACTAGAAGAGCCTGAGCTACTAGAGCCACTAGTTCCACTTGAGCCTGAGCCAGATGAGCTAGAGCCTCCGGAATCTGTGCTTGAACCTGAATCTCCTGAAGATGAGTCACCAGAACTTGAACCTCCGGAATCTGTACTTGAAGTATCTGCATCTTCTCTATAAATAAGTCCCATTAAACAGAACTTATCAATACTAATTGTCACAGTTCCATAAGTACTATCTGTATCTGAATAGCTTTGAGCGTATTTATTACCATTATCATCCTCATGGGCAGCTACAATTCTAAATCCTCTATTTGAAACCACCGTAATTTCAGATGGTATTGTATAGCAAAGGTTAATAGCAGTATCAAGGCTTGTTAATTCCTCGGTCTCTGTAGTGCCGCTAGTATAATTAAGAGTTCTATATACGTCTGTGTTAAAGAAGTGAATATTTTCAGTGTAATTAGAATCTCTCATATTGAGTAAGAGTACGCTATCAGTACTTGTAATACTCTGATTATTTGGTGAGATTACAATCTCAACTACGGCTGCAAGATTACCTGCATAAACTTCTGAAACCTCTGAAACTGAAAGGGCACCTGCAATAATGTTAGCCTTCTCTTCATTAGTTAATCTATCAATTCCCATATCAGAACTGCTAGTAACCACTACGTCTGAATCACCATCTGTTACTGAACCAATAACAGCTTCTGCTTTATTACTTCCCTCGATCTTTTTATAAATTGCATATAGAGTTACATTTTCAGTAACAGTAAAGGAAGTTAAGGCCTCAGTTGCATCCCTATTAGTGTTCCAGCCTAGGAAAATGTACCCATATCGGCTAGCTTCAACGCTTAGGTCAGCTTTTTCCCCATCTATTGCTATAAGGGAGCTAGTATCTGATGTACCACCGTTAAACTCTGCATTATAGGTTACTGTGAAACGCTTCTTTATAACCGTTACTGTTATTGTATCTGAAACACTTGTATCTGCATTAGATGTAGCTGTAATTACTGTAGTTCCAAGGGCAAGTGCCTCAACTCTACCATGGTCATCTACCCTTGCCACATCTTTATTACTACTTGTCCAAGTAAGACTCGTATCTAGAGAATCCGATGGTGTAATAGTCGCGTCAATATAATCTGCGCTTTCAATCTGAATACTTATATCGTCCCCTAAATCTATAGCTGTTGGAACCTTTACCTCATAAATTGCATAGAGGGTAACTGGACCTGAAATCACTACTGAAGTTAGGGCTTCTGTTGCATTTGGATCTGTATTCCAACCTATGTGATAGTAATTATCTTTATAGGCTGGTACTGTTAAATCTGCCTCATCTCCGTAAGATATATCTTCCTCGGTAATATAGCTTGTTCCACCATTCCTCGTTGCATCATAGGTTACTGTATACATTTCATCTTCTACTAAGATTACACACTGAGAATATACATTAGTTCCTGCATTAGCTTTAGCTGTAATTACACAGGCACCTTCTGATACACCAATAACAACACCATTAGAGTTCACTGTTGCTACATTTGTATTAGAGCTTGTCCAAGTGACGGTATTATCATCTACAAAGGTTGGTGTTACTGTTGGAGTTATAGTAATTGTCTGTCTTTCCATTATGGTCTCTGAAGTCTTGTCAAGTTCTATCTTTAATTCTGTAAATATAGCATACAAAGTTACATCTGTTGTTGGAATATACTCTGTTAAAACCTCGTCTTCGCTAGCCGTAGCTGATAATGCCCAACCTACAAAGACATAGTCTGTTTTAGATGCCACTACATTTACTAGGGCTGAAGTTCCCTCTTCTACCTCTAGACTTTCATATTCAGCCTCACCGCCGTTAGTTTTAGCATCATAGGTCACTGTATAATAAACTGGCTCTACAGTTAAACTACAAGTTGCTGTAAGACCTGCCACTGCATTAGACTCTGCTGTAATAGTTGCAGTTCCCTTTGATATAGCTGTGATAGTTCCGCTTGAACTAACAGTTGCAACCTCTTCATTACTTGAATACCAACGAACCCCTGTATCAAGAGCATCTGTTGGAGTTATAGTTGCCGTTAATGTTTCATTAGTTCTAACTGTCATAGTCAGACTATCTTTATCTAAACTAATATCTGTTGGCACAATTGCCTGATATATTGCATAAAGGGTTACTGCCTTAGTTACAGAAAGACTAGTTAAGCCTACTGATGAATAAGGATCTGTATTCCATCCTAAAAATTTATAATGTTCCCTTTCTGCAGTAAAAGAAAGATTAGCTTCTGTCTGATACTCTACATATTCTTCACTAGCATCTGTAGTTCCACTTCCTGCATTATAGCTTACTAGGTAGGCTAATGGTTCTACTATAATGGCGCAAGAGGCAAATACAGTTCCATCCACATCTGCTATGGCATTAACTACTGTTTCTCCTCGATGAACTGCTGTTACTTTACCATTTTCATCCACTGTTGCTATACTTGTATCTTCTGATTCCCAGTGAACCGTTGAAGGATTAGCATCTGTAGGACTAAGGCTTGCAATAATGTTTAAGTTTTCTCCCTCCATGAAAGTAATGCTAGTCTTATCAAGAGTTACCTTATATTCTTCATAAACTGCATAAAGAATTGTAGAACTTGTTGGCATTATGAAACTATCTAGAGCTTCTGTTGCTGTAGCTGTGGTTGCCCATCCTCTAAAGATAGCACCTTCCTTTGTTGCTGTTGCTGTTAAATCTACGTTATCTCCTGCTGCAAATTCTTCTGATGTGATGTTTGACTCTCCACCATTTGCATCGTAGGTAAGAGTATATCTAAATGGCTCTACAGTTACTGTACAAGAAGAGGTTTCATCTGTACCTGCTGTTGGTGTACAAGTAATTGAGGCACTACCTTCTGCTACTGCTGTAACCACACCGTTTTGATCAACAGTTGCAACAGCTTCATTACTACTTACCCAAGTTACAGACTTATCACTTGTCTGAGATGGTGTTACTGTAGCTGTAAGAGTAGCTGTATCTCCTTGCGTTATTGTAAGGCTTGTCTTATCAAGACTTACCTTAATTTTCTCAAATACAGCATAAAGTTTAGCATTTCCTGTAGCATAGTAAGGAGCGGTAATACCAGTGGTTGCAGTGGTTGAAACTGCCCAACCTATGTGAGTATAACCTGTCCTTGTTGCTTTATAACTATATGTTGATATATCTATTTCGTCTCCATAAATAAGACTTTCTGAAACAGTAGCCTCACTACCTCCTGTAGTTTGTGCATCATAAGTAATAATACACTGTGCTCCTGTTATATTTAAATTAACTCTAGCAGATACTTCTTTATAACTTGTATCTGTTGGAGTGGCAGTCACTGTAATATAGACCCCTGTTGTTCCTCCTGAACCTGACTGCATTACCAACTGTCCATCACTTATCTTTGCAGCGCTGGTATTAGAGCTAGTATAAGATAAGGTATATTCTGGTACATGGCTAGTTGGTGAAACTACGCTGGTAAGATCAATCACCTGATTTTCTGCAACTGTCATAGTTGTACCGCTAACCACATTATTTTCATCATCGTAAACTGTTACAGCCATTTTCTCATAAATAGCATAAAGAGTAATTACATCACTAGTATTAGCAAGACTATCTACAATGGTAAGATTATCTAGAGCACTAGTAGCATATCTATCTGTATTCCAGCCTATAAAAATCATGTTATTTCCAGAGGAAACATAATCCTGTGCCTTAACGCTATTTGATAGATTAATGGTCTGTGCTTCTGTTACTGATACAGAACTTGTAGCTGCTCCACTTTCTAGCAAGCCCCCATTAGTTTCTGCATCATAAGTTAAAGTATAATATCTTGGTGTAACTGTTACGATACAAGTAGCAGTTACTGGTGAATCTTCATTTGCACCATCAGCAGTTGCAGTAATTGTTGCAGTTCCTGGATAAACCGCAGTTATAAGACCTTCGTCATTGACTGTAGCAATACTTGTATCACTACTTGTCCAAGATACCGTTTGAAGGGTTGCATCTGAGGGTTCATAACCCGCAACAGAAAGAGAGGCTGTACTTCCTGACTCTACAGAAAGAGTAGAATTACTAAGGGTAATAGATGTTACAGGTACATAAAAGATTGCATAAAGTCTGGTATCTCTTGCAACTATAAAGCTTGATAGTGCTGTTGTAGCTGCAGCGTTTGTATTCCAACCAAGGAAATTACAACCTGATCTAACGGCAGATGGTGTTAGGTCTGCTAAGTCACCTATATCCACTGTAGCTGTTGTGGCATCTGTAGCACCACCATTAGTTGTGGCATCATAAGTAATATTTGCCTGAGTTTCTAGATTATCCTTATTCTCATCTATAGTAGATGATGAATAAGTATTAACCGGGATAACAAGACTATAACTAGAGCCTGCATAACTATAGCCAACCGTTATAGAACCTGTCATGCTTGACGTTACCGCTTCATCTGGCACTAACTTAAAGGCTAAATCATCTCCTGCTGATATAGCTGAACCTGTAATGCTTGAACCAGCATAAGTTATTGTATAACCTGATGGCACTGTAATCGAATTTATTGTAATTGCACTTGATGTTGAATTAGTTAATACTACTGGCATAGAAGTCTCTTGACCTATTAGGAACTGAACCATAGATGGGTCGCAAGTTAGATAATATCCTGATACAAGGCCTCTAACTTCTGATACATAAACCACTCCACCATAGACATAAGCCACATAAGCAACTCCATTAGAGACTGCAATACTTGGATTAGTTCCGCTTGCTACAGCCGTAGAATTTCCACTACTAACTGCATAAACTGTTCCAGTTGAATAAGTTTGATAAAGGCTACCTGAATAAATCGCAGACCTCATTCCTGAAATAGATGTAGTTACATCTATAGATGTTACGCTAGTTCCACTTGAAGCTAAAATATATCCTACAGAATCTCCATAGATATACGAAGTTCCTGAATAATTTGCCACAGATAGGCCTGTTATCGCTGTATCAGTAATTTCTAAATCTGAAAATGTTTCCCCAGCATCAGAACTTCTATAAACCGCTAGATATCCTGAAACCTCCGCAGATACAGTAACTGTTGAACCTGTGGCTGCAATATCTGCATTAGTTGCAGTTACGCTGTCTTGAATTGTGTAACCACCATAAGAGCTAACTGTTGTAGCCACCCAAATATGCTGTGCTGTGTTATCAACCATATAAATATTGGCACCTGAAATTGCCATATGAACTGAATTAGCAGTAGTTGTAATTCCACTATTATCAGTACTCTTACTAAAGCTTGTTCCACTTCCATAATAAAGAAGGGCAGAAGACCCATTAGTACATGAAATTAACATACAGTTTCCCGGTGCATAATAAACTATTTCTGGAGAACCTGTGGCGCTTGTAATAAGAGGATGTTCTTCTGTAAAACTATCTGCACTTGTCTTAAAACAAACCGTTGAACCTGTATTATAAACTACATAAACTGTACCACTAGCATCTACTGCAATATTTCTTGAATTGGCACTAGTGCCTAGGCTACCTGTACCAATGGTAAAGGTGTTAGTTACAGTTGTAGCAATTGTATTTTCTGCTTTAAAAAAAGCCGCAATAAACCATATTGAATTTACCAAAACGGCAATATCCAATATAACGCTTATTACAGCTAGAACTCTATCTTTTCTAAGACGTAATTTAGTTTTTCTCTTTCCTTTGTCCGCTCTCATTAATTCCATAGTGTTGTCCCCCTGCTTATGTTTAAGTCCCTTCTCTCATAAGCTACATCGCGCAAAGCCAGTATTTATCCCCATACTAGATATTTTTTACGCAACTATACTAATCATCTATGTACTATATCGGTGTTTTAAATAAAAATCTTTAGAAGAAAACGTAAATTTTTTCAAAAAAATTTTCACACTATTAGATACTATGAATTATTATCTATTTAATTTTTCACGAATTTTCTTAATATAATTTTAAACTAAAAAAAGGGACTTGTCCACAATGTGAAGCAATTCCCTTTTATTAATATATTAGCCTCTTCTTAAGAAAGCACCCTTTAACAAATGCTTTGCAAGTACAGATGTTGTAACTGAACCTACGCCACCTGGCACTGGTGTAAGGATTGAAGCCTTTTCCTTAACCTTATCAAAATCCACATCACCACACAAATTGCCTTCGCTATCCACATTGATACCAACATCAATAACTACAGCGCCATCTCCAACATAGCTTTCATCTACCATACGAGCTACACCCGCTGCTGCCACTAAGACTTCAGAGTCTCTACAAGTCTTTGGCATGTCTACGGTCTTTGTATGAGTCATGGTAATTGTTGCATTTTTCTTAAGCAAAAGCATTGCCACAGGCTTACCAATTACAAGGCTTCTTCCTATAATAGTGACCTTCTTACCCTTTAAGTCAACGCCTGCAAAGTCAAGCATCTCAACTACTGCCTCTGCTGTACATGGTGCCATTCCTGTGTCATCTCCTGCAAATACCTTAGCTAGATTTGCTGGAGAAATACCATCTAAATCCTTCATCTGATTGATCTTATTCTCAATAGCCTTCTCATCTAAATGCTTTGGAAGGGGACGAAGAAGTAAGATGCCATCAATATCTTCATCTTCATTTATCTTATCAAATTCCTTCTGAAATTCTTCGTTAGTAATTTCATTAGGATAAACAAAAGATGTTACTCTAAAGCCTAACTTATCCATCTTCTTTGTAGCGCCTCTCTCATAAGACATATCATCTGGACGCTCACCAACTCTAATAATTGCAAGGTGTGGGATTGCTCCCTTTAAGCCCTTAACATCTTCTAAAATCTTCTCATTAATAGCATTAGCTACATTAATTCCTCTTAATTCCTGCATAACTATCTCCTAACCCTTAATTGCCTTAACTACTTCTTCAAATGTCTTATCAGCGATTTCTCTTGCTTCCTTTAAATAGCCTTCTGCCTTAGCATCAAGCGACTTAGCAAGTTCTCTATCCTTCATTAACTTAGTGTTAATGAATACATTTAAAGAGGCACCTTCCATTGCTGCCTTACACATGGCAATTCCAACACCTGCGTCACTAAGTGCTAGACGAGAGCCAATTACTGCAATTCGCTCAATCATCTTAATGGCCTTTAATATAAGTTCCATCATATCAAGTGGTGCATTTGTCGCAACTAATAGGGCTTCTGCCATGACCTTATCTCTATATTCTATCTCTTCTGGAGTATCTTTCTTAAGACCATAAGCCCTTGATAGGGGTTCGAAGGCTTTAGCATCCTTATCCATACAAAGAAGAAGCTCTTTAGTTAGTGCGTCTGCTTCCTTAATAGTCGCCTCTACTTCTTCCTGATACTGGGCATACTTCTTCTTACCATCAGTTAAGGCTAAAACCATGTTTCCAAGGCTCATACCAATAGCTGCCACAAGTCCCGAAGCTCCGCCGCCTCCTGGCACAGAAGCCTTTGAAGATAGCTCCTTTATAAAGTCATCTATTACCATAGTTTGCATTTCCATATTATTATCCCTTTCTTAGACCTCAATTTCTCCAGTAAATACAGTTGTTGCAGGGCCCTGCATAATAATTGTGTTCGCTTCCTTATCCCATGTGATGTTAAGATCACCACCAAGTAAGTGAAGAGTTGCATTACTATCGCATAAACCGTTTAAGTTGGTAGCTACTAAGCTAGCGCAAGCGCCTGTTCCACAAGCAAGTGTCTCGCCTGAACCTCTCTCCCAAACTCTCATATTTAAATTCTTATTATCCACAACCTGAATAAATTCTGTGTTAACCTTTTCTGGGAATGCAGGATGACATTCAAACTTAGGTCCGATTTCTTCAAGAGGGAAATCCTTAATATCAATTGTGTTATCAATATAAACAATGGCATGTGGGTTACCCATAGATACACAAGTTACCTTGTATTCCTTACCATCAACTTCAATTGTCTCATCAATAACTCTCTTATCTTCTCTATTAGAGTAGTTCTTAAGATTAGTAACATCTACAGGAATGTCTGCTGCCTCAAGAATTGGAGCACCCATATCTACCTTAACAAGGCTAACTAATCCCTTCTCGTCCTTAGTAACCTTTAAAATCTTAATTCCTGATAGAGTCTCTACTGTAAACTCATCCTTGTCAGTAAGCTTATTATCGCAAACATACTTTGCCACACATCTAATGCCGTTACCACACATCTTGCCCTGTGAACCGTCTGCGTTATACATTTCCATATAAAAATCAGCCTTATCTGACTTCTTTATAAGTATAAGTCCATCTGAACCGATTCCAAAATGTCTATCACTTACCTTAATTGCAATTTCACTAGCGTTCTCAAGCTCAGTCTTTGTGCAATCAACGTAAACGTAATCATTGCCTATACCATGCATTTTTGTAAACTTCATACACTACCTCTTTCTTTTTATGAAAATGTATCTTTTGGCCTTTTGTAAAAAAACGACCTAGAAACATTTTCCTACTACATATCTTGGGTTTAGAAAATGCTAAACCCTAATTATTGTATCAATTAGACCATACTTTAACAAGCTAAATTCTTTTGCTATTCCTCATATAAACCAATAACCATTCTCGCGGATTCCACCATAGAATTGCCACTGTCCATACTACACTTTTGTATATATCTAAATGCCTCTGGTTCCGACATATTATTTCTTTCCATTAGAAGATGCTTAGCATCATCAATTATTCTTTGTTCCTCAGGTGAACGTTTTGTAGGTGTGCTCCTCTTCTTTTTTCTAGTTCGAATCTGGGACTGTATCATCATCTCAAGTGTTGATACCAGTTCATTGGCCTTAAGAGGAGTGCCAAGACAGACTATATTATTATCTCTGCATTCTTCCCATCGGTTCTGAGAAGTTACAAGTAGCATCTCAAAACTTTTGGGCTTATATTCGTTTAGGTCTGTATAGACCATATTATCTGATAATTTATAACCACACACTATAATACCACTAGCAAGGGAGTCCGCCTGGTTTATAACCTGGGCTCCACTAGTTAGGGGCATTGCTACATCAAAGCCCTTTCTGATTAAAAGATTTCTGATGGCTCTTGCTTCTTCCAACTTAGGAAATGCAACTATTATTGTAGCCATATACTCTCCTTTAATTAGTATTTATAAAGGTACTCATCAACTTCCCACTTAGTAACTTGTTCCTTGTAGGCCTTCCATTCTGATAATTTTGCTTCAATATATTTATTAGTGATATGCTCACCTAAAACGCTACAAATAAACTTATCTTCCTTTAAGCACTTAAGGGCTTCGTAAAGATTTTCAGGAAGCTCATCAATGCCTTCCTTAGCTCTTTCTTCTTCTGTCATCTCGTAAAGGTTTCTACCAACCCCCTTTGGAACCTCTAGCTTATTCTTGATTCCATCAAGTCCTGCTGCAAGGCAACAAGCAATTACAAGATATGGATTAGCTGCTGGATCTGGGTTTCTAAGCTCAACTCTTGTGCCGCTTCCATTAACTGCAGGAATTCTAATAAGTGGACTTCTATTAGTTGAAGACCAAGCAATATAAACTGGTGCCTCGTAACCTGGCACTAATCTCTTATAGGAATTAACTATAGGATTTGTAATAGCTGCCATTCCCTTTGCATGCTTTAAAATACCTGCAATAAAGTGATAGGCTTCCTTTGATAAGCCATTAGGATCAGTATCATCTGCAAAAATGTTCTTGCCATCCTTTGTGGCAAGAGACATATTAATATGCATTCCTGAACCATTGATTCCTTCCTGTGGCTTTGGCATAAAGGTTGCATAAAGTCCATGTCTTCTAGCAATTGTCTTAACTGCTAGCTTAAAAGTCATAATAGCATCTGCTGTCTTTAGGGCTTCATCATATTTAAAATCTATCTCGTGCTGAGCTGGAGCTATTTCATGATGTGAGGCCTCAATCTCAAAGCCCATCTCTTCTAGATTAAGTACCATATCTCGTCTAACATTTTCCCCTAAATCTGTAGGACCGATATCAAAATAGCTAGCTCTCTCATAATTATTAATAATAGGGTTTCCGTCCTCGTCTGTCTGGAAAAGGAAGAATTCAAGTTCAGGACCAACATCAAACTTAAGTCCCATCTCGTCAGCCTCTTTAATTACCTTCTTTAATATGTAACGCACATTTCCCTCAAATGGTGTGCCATCTGGCATATAAACATCACAAATCAAACGGGCAACCTTACCCTGCTGTGGTCTCCATGGGAATATTTCAAATGTGTCATAATCTGGATATAAAAACATATCCGATTCTTCTATTCTTACAAAGCCTTCTACTGAAGAACCATCAAACATGCATTGATTGTCTAGAGCCTTCTCTAACTGACTTGAGGTGATTGCTACATTTTTCAAAGCACCAAAAATGTCTGTAAACTGCAATCTAATAAATTCAACGTCCTCTTCTTCTACCATTCTAAATATATCTTCTCTAGTATATTTACTCATGTATTCATCCTCCTTTAAAAAGCTTAAATTTTAATACACACATATATTAATATACATCATTTATTCATTTCTTGTATATACTATTTAACTTTCTAAATTTAAGAATTTTCCCCTATCTAGGGCTAGTTTGTAAGGTTTTGAACGCAGTGTAAGCAATCCCCCGCTTCAAAAGCGTAAGCTTTAAGCGGGGTATAAAGCTTACTAATGTCAGAAGGGGTTAAAGCCCCTTCTGACAAGTGGCACAAAGTGCCACTGCGTTCATGAGGAAGTAGCGAAGCGGATTCCGAATGTCCGCTTTACAATGTATTGTAGTCCCAAAATAAGGAATGCGCCGCAAGATTTCTCTCACGGCGCCAAAGTAGCATTATAATTCGCTTTTATCTTATTTAACTATAGACAATTATTATGTATCTTAAAATCCTGTGCAAGTTCCCTTAAGTGTTGCACCATCGATCTTATTCTTACCATTCTTAGATGTACAATCCTGAATAACTGCCTTGCCAAATGTTACTTCATAACCAAGTGCAGATGGCTTACCCTTTAATGGCCAATTATAGTTGTACTTCTTGTTAGCTTCTGCGTAGCAATTCTTCATTGTAACAACACCGTTCTGGTTGTTTCTATCAAAACCTGATGCGTAGTTACCGATTGCCTTACAACCTTCAAGGTAGTGATTTAGTGGGTCTAAATGTGCTGCCTTGCCTTCAGTCTTGTTATCAACACCACCAAGCTTGAAACCATTACCATCACCGTAAATACCATCACAGTAACCGTTGTAGTTAGCCTGGCAATTCTTGAACTGAACTGCACCATGAGCTGCGTAGCAATCCCAACCATCATCTGAATTGTATTCAGCGATACAATTTTCAAAATAGTTACCTTCACCTGAATGAAGCTTTACAGCAAATCCATCAGCGTTCTCACCCTTTGCATCTGCATTGTGATGTGAGTTACAGTTGTAGAACTTGTTGTAAGCGCCACCGTTTGATACCTGAAAACCAGCATCATCGTTGTAGCATGTTGTTACATACTTAAATGTATTGTTAGAACCTGTAATATAAATACCATTATCAGCAGCGTTCTTAATTGTTACATTTTCAATTGTACTACCATTACCACTGATTGTAATACCACGACCAGATGAACCTGATGTGCTAGAGAAGTCGATTGTTGCATTATTCTTACCAGAGATGTTAACACCAGCTGGAAGTGTGATTGCACCTGACTTAACTGTACCATCGATAACGATTGTTGTACCCTTCTTAGCGCTCTTAATAGCTGACTCTAAGCTTGTTCCGCCGTTCTTAACAGTTATTGTGCTGCCTGTTGTAGATGAGCTAGAACCTGAGCTTGATGAGCTTGAACCAGATGAGCTAGAAGAACCTGAACTAGATGATCCAGAGCTTGATGAACCTGAGCTTGATGAACCTGAGCTTGATGAACCTGATGCCTGGTCTACCTGAATCTTGTAGATGTTGATTCCGCTGTTCTTAGAATAAAGATAAATGTATCCATCAGCACCTGTATATGTATATGTCTGCTGGCTAGCTGTTGAAGCAGCTGACATTGTGCTTATTGTGTTACCGTTAGAATTAGCAACTGTAAGAGTTCTTGTTGAGCTTCCGCTACTTCTAAGAACTACCTTAATTGTGCTGTTCTTTGTTACTGGAACCTTTACAGCACGACCATTCTTATCGCCAGTTCCCCCTAGAGCTAAGCAATATGTATATGCTGTACCGTCTACTGTTGCATTCTCTGCCTTAACAGACATTGTCTTAGAACTTGTTGCAATAAGTGTAAGTCCATCAACTGACACTGTACTATTAATTGTTCCAAGATTCTTAAATGAACTATTCTTGAAGTTCCATGATGTTGATGCTGCAGAAACATTAGATACCATCAACATTAAGCTTGCTCCTGTAACTAAAACAAGCGCTAAAACAAGTGATAAAAATCTTCTTGCCTTTCTCATATTAATACCTCCCAAAACGACTTATTAATGCTACTTTAAACCTTCGCTATTAGTAGTGAACATAGGTTAATTTAACACAAATATGTTCTGTTTAATAGTCACGAGAATTCACAAAATTTTCACATTTTATTTGTGCAAAAAGCATAATTGCTTGTTTTGTCTATAGGACTTATTCTTCATTTTTATCTTTTATTAATATAGTATAATTATCTATAATAGTATATTGTTACTATATGGAACATTTATAGGAATAAAAATAGGGAAATGAAATTAGGGGATTCATTTAAGATTAGGAAATTCATTTAGATTAGGGGGAATTTTAATGATTAAAAAACACGATTTCTTATGGCTAGCCTTCTTTTTAATAATACTTATAAACGGTTTTGAGGCTGGAGGATATCAAGCAAGCTTATTAAATATAGGCAAAGATTACGATCTTTCTAATACATCTAAGGGACTTTTTGCCTCAGTTGAGCTTTTTGCCACTATGCTTGCGCCTTTATTTTTAGGTGCTTGGGCTGATAGAAACAACAAAATCAACTGCCTAAAAATAATCCTTTTTATTCAAATTCTAGCAGCTAGCTTAATTACTCTAATTAATCTAAGAAGCGTATTTATAGTTGGCGTTTTCTTTCTTGGCCTTAGTACAAGCGCCCTTCAGTTTATTACTATTGCTGCCCTAGCTGATTCCTATCCCCTATCCTATAACCAAAAAATCGGCTTTTTAACCTCTATGTATGCCTTTGGTGCTTTCATTGCACCTTTAATTGTTAGTGTTTATCTAAAAATTGGACTAAGCTGGAAAACCTTATTCCTTCTTATTGCCCTTGCCACAGTTTTTGCATTTTTAGGACTAACCAAGTCTAATAACTACCAAAAGGAAACAGTCGTTAATCCGGATTTAGAAGGGGAAAACGGCGGAAACTTCATTATTTTGGCCATTATATGTCTATGTGTTATTATGTGTATCTATGTTGGTTTTGAAAATGGATTCGCTTTCTTTATAGATAGCCTATTTGCCCAGGAATTAAACTCTAACCTAGGCAAATACGCTTTAAGTTTATTCTGGATTATTATGATTCCTGCAAGAGTATTAGTTGGTTATCTTGGAAAATATTCAAAAATAATTTTACTTATCTGTATAATTTCCATTCCAACCATAATTTTACTTATAACCAACTTAATTAACCCTATTGGAATCTTACTTTTGTGCATACCACTAGGCTTTGCATCAGGCGCAATCTATCCTAGTGTCTTAAATATAGCCATGCCGCTAGCTGGCTCAAAAAAGGCCACAGCCACAGGAATGATAACAACTGCCACAGGAATTGGTGGTGTCTGTTTTACAGCCCTTACAGGCTTTGTCGGTGGGCAGTATAACCTAAGAATTGCTATTCTGGTTCTTGCTGCATTTTTCCTAATATCACTAATAGCCTTACTTATCTTAATTAGAATTACTAAAAAACTAACTTAATCTCTAATTAAAGCTTACTTTATAGCTGGCATTAAACTCCTGTCCTACTGCGAGTTCATTGCCCCATTCACGCTTAGTTAAGTCTTTATTAAAGCCTTCTTTATCTGTTCTACCATACCAAGGCTCAATACAGATAAATGGAACGTCTTTCTTTGCTGCTGACCAAAGGCCAAATACTGGGGCATCAAACTCTACGGTTACGTACTTTCTGCCCTTATAATCAAGAGAAATCTTGCTAGCCTGCTTATTCTCAAGGATTAAAGCATCCTTATCAAAGAAAGTCTTATCAACTTCAAATTCACTATTCTCATTTAAAGGAAGCTTATATTCCTCGTCAACTAATAAGCCATTCTCGCTTAATAACTTATAGCTGATTCCCTTAGCTTCATCTGATATCTTCTCAAAACAAATCTTAACCCCTGCCTGAGATTCCTTTAAATCCGGGCAAACAAAGGCTGGATGACCACCAAGGCTAAAATACATTGTCTTAGTATCCTTATTTACAACCTTAATCTTCTTTGTAACTGCATTTTCAGCCAAATCATATTCCACATAAAGCTCAAAATCAAAAGGATACTTTGCCTTAGTTTCCTCATCCGACTCTAACTTCATTACAAGCTTCTGATTAGCATTTTCCACAAGTGTAAATTCCTTATCTCTTGCAAAGCCATGCTGAGTCATAGTATAAGTCTTGCCCTCGTAAACGCTTTCATTATCAGCATATTTACCTACAATCGGGAAAAGGATTGGGGCAGTTCTCTTCCAAGCCTCTGGATTAGCCGACCACATATATTCTTCCCCTGTCTTAACAGACTTAACTGATTTAATCTCACAGCCCTTTGAATTAACTGTAAGCTTTAATTCATCATTTTCTATAAAAAACTCCATATTAAACCTCCAATTCAAATCATCTTTTTATTTCCAATGTTCATTGATTTATTTTGACATTGTTTAATTATAAACAAAGTCCTTATTATTTTCAATAAAGCCAAGTCTAGATTCTTAAATCGAACTTCTTAAGTAAAATAAAAAAGAGAGCCTTTAAAAGACTCTCTTAAATCTATGCGGATAACAGGAATCGAACCTGCACGGGGTACCCCACTAGAACCTAAATCTAGCGCGTCTGCCAGTTCCGCCATATCCGCGAACATTCAATATATTATCATGTTTTTAAGCGTACGTCAAGTATAAAAAAGCTTTTCTATTATCTTTGCTCTATCTTCCCATGTATGTCCGTTTTTTGCAAAAATATAGGCGCTATTTGCCATTTTAGATAGCTTTTCCTTATCCTCTAACAAATTCCTTAATTTCACCCCAAAGTCCTCTATTAGGCCTAAATCAAAGCCTGATGCCTCATAATCTCTTAAAAGCTCAAGACTATATCTTATGCAGTTCTCCTCCGTTAGAATTTCCTTATCTAAAAATGTGCTGCTATCTGTAAGTAACACTGCCCCATTAAGCATAGATGTAAAAATCCTATCATGAGCCCCCGCCTTAAACCAAGGCATGACATTTAGGGAAATCTTTGCCTGACTTATGCTATCAAGACACTTCTTCGTATTACCACTGCCAAGCATGTTTAAATTCTCAGGATGCTTTAGCTTCATATACTCAAAGCCCTCCCCCACAAGTGTAAGCTTAAAGCCAAGGTCTGTTAGTGCCCTTATCATTAGCTCCCTATAGTGAAAACGCACCGCCAAATCCACATAGGACATGGTCTGCATAGCCTCTCTTATCTCTGCCTCTGTTATGCCTTCTATCTCCTTAATTAAGGCCTCTTGTCCGATTTTTTCAATTGTTTCTTTCGGTTCCTTTATCATTCTCGTAAGGACACTCTCATAAAAGTCTATGTAGTCCTGTCCCATTTTTTCAATAGACTTTTGCAAAATGTATTTCGGAGTGAAGTTGCCTGTAAAGACAATGTCATATTTTCTCTCATCCATGAATAAATAAGGCCTATCCGGCAAAATATCCCTATCTTTATTTAGCTCCATTCCAGCCGTCATAAGAAAGCTAACATTCTTTATTTCAGGATAAAAATGTCGCATATATTCAAAATGATTTTTATCAATATTTATCTGATGATAGTTCTTTGGTAAGTACTTATGATACTTGTGATAGTAAAGTGGGTGATCCACCACCATATTAATAACCTTAACATGGTAATTATCCCAGATATTAGTTAGCTTAGGGTTTGAAGCTAGCTTCTGGCTGTTTAAGCTGTCCTTACAATCTGCTTGTCCACACTCAGTTTCAGTATTCTTCACCGATTCACTATCAAGAAAATACAAGCCTTCTTCCCCAGCAATTCCCTCATGATTAAAAGTAAAGGCTATGAAATCCTCACTTTTATTGGCATCAAAAAATCCCTTTAGCCTAGAGACTTCACTTGCTCCGACCAAAAGATTATACCAAAAGATTTCATAGCCTTTTTCTTCTAAATATCTTGCTATCTCCATTGAAAAATATTCTAGAGTTTCAACTCCACCCATAAACATAATTAATTTCATGCTATCCCCCAAAATCACTAATTACATGCTTATGTATCTAACTAATTAGATTATCTATATTTAGATAATCTATAATTACATTTTTCTATTTAGATTCTTTCTAACTTTTACGCTTCTTTAATTGCCTCGAAAATATCATTAAGGGCAGATACATCAATATCTTCTGCTCTACCTGAATCAACCATTGCTGCAACTTCTGGCTTAATTGGAAGCTTTGCAACTGTCTTAATATCAAGATCCTTTGCGATTTCATCGATATGACTTTCACCATAGATGTAATGCTTCTTGCCGCAGTCAGGGCATTCAAAATATGACATATTTTCAACGATACCAAGTACTGGAACCTTCATCATCTTAGCCATCTTAACAGCCTTCTCAACTATCATAGAAACTAGATCCTGAGGAGATGTTACAACTACAATACCTGCAACTGGTAATGTCTGGAAAATTGTAAGTGGAACGTCACCTGTTCCTGGAGGACAGTCTACAAACATTAAGTCAACGTCTTCCCATAAAACCTCTTCCCAGAACTGCTTTACTGCATTAGCAATAACTGGACCTCTCCAAATAACTGGATCTGTCTCATTATCCATTAAAAGGTTAAGAGACATCATCTTAATACCTGTACTTGTAATAGCTGGGTAAATAACTGTACCAGCCTCATCTGTCATAGCTCTATCCTTAACACCAAAAGATCTTGGAATTGAAGGGCCTGTAATATCAGCATCTAAAATAGCTGTGCTTAAGCCAGCCTGTCTTGACTTTACTGAAAGCATAGAAGTAACAAGTGACTTACCAACGCCACCCTTACCACTAACTACTGCAATTACTTTCTTAACACCATCATAATTATTAGCCTTCTTTGGCTCTTCCTTAACTGGTGGCTTTAAGTCGCTAATAGACTTAGCGTTATTTGTTTCATTTCTGTATTCTTCGCTCATCGAGTCTTCCTCCGAATTATTTACTCAATTGATATTATACAACATGGATTAGAATAATGGAATTTATATAAATGCAAATTTAAGAAACTTGTCTTTAAAGAAAGGGTAAAAAAAAGCCAGAAGATTAAATCTTCTGGCTTTAATTATGAGTCCAGCGGGGATCGAACCCGCGACACCTAGATTAAAAGTCTAGTGCTCTACCAACTGAGCTATGAACCCAAAGTGATTTCAGGATTATCGCTAATCCAACTGGGCTAGCTGGATTCGAACCAGCGAATGCAGGGATCAAAACCCTGTGCCTTACCGCTTGGCGATAGCCCAATATAACTGAATAATCAGTTTAGTATATATCATCCGCTTCCGCGTATATCGTCAAACTAAATAATCCCCCGAAATAACAAGCGTTATCAAGTCCCTTAAATAAAAAAAGGGTGGGTACAGGGATTCGAACCCTGGACCTTCAGAGCCACAATCTGACGCGCTGACCAGCTGTGCTATACCCACCATAAAAATAAGTGTGCCCGGGGGGATTCGAACCCTCGACCCACGGCTTAGAAGGCCGTTGCTCTATCCAACTGAGCTACGGACACACGAAGCGGGTGATGGGAATCGAACCCACGTATCTAGCTTGGAAGGCTAGTGTTCTACCATTGAACTACACCCGCAGATTATTTAGTTGTAAGTCGGGGTGACAGGATTCGAACCTGCGACCTCTTGATCCCAAATCAAGCGCTCTAGCCAAGCTGAGCCACACCCCGAGGTGTTTGTCTTTGTTGTTGATGTGTCGCAACAACAAGATGTATTTTACATCAGTGAGTTGTTATTGTCAAGTGTTTTTTTGACTTTTTTTCAACTCTTTTTGAGAAACTCGATTGCCTTCAAACACTGATGGAATCTATATTCTCAAACTGTTGCAACTATACCAGATGCTTGCCTCCCAGCCGCTTTGTCGTGGCAGTCACAACAGTTATTAACTATACACTATATTTCCTTAATTGTAAAGTCTATTTTGCAATTTTTTTCAAAATCTTCGAATTCCATCATAATATAGGTGCATTTTCTGCTCTCTTGACGAGGATAACTAATACTTCCAGGGTTAATAAAGGTAATATCCTTCTCCTCCTGAATAAGTGGTCTATGAGTATGTCCAAACATGACAATATCTATATCTCTAGCCTTACATTCCTCTCTTAGAGTCTGCAAATCAAGAGAAACATAATAATAGTGTCCATGTGTAAGTAAAATCTTCTTTCCAGCAATAGTAATTTCCTGTTCTGCAGGCATATTAGAACTAAAATCGTTATTTCCTGGCACCATGATAGTCTCACAGCCTGCCATAGCCTCTATAACGTCCTCTTCGCCTTCAAAATCCCCTAAATGTATCAACTTATCGATTTGGCCCTCGTTATGAAGCGCCTGGGCTAAATTAGCCTCTTTACGATGAGTATCACTTACAATCATAATTCTATGCATAATTCTTAAGCTCCTCTTTAATTAGTGCTAATGCCTTACCTCTGTGACTGATCCTGTTCTTCTCCTCTGGGCTTAGAGAAGCTGATGTCTTACCATATTCTGGTAAAAATACGATTGGATCATAACCAAATCCATTCTCCCCTGATATTTCCTTAGCTAAAAGGCCTTCCATTGTGCCTCTCTTTACTAATTCTCTACCGTCTGGGAAAACTACTGCAATGGCGCATACGAAACGGCATGATCTATCCTGTCCTTCAACGCCCTCTAACTTCTCAATTAAAGCCTTATTTTTAATATCATAACTTGTGTCATGACCCATAAATCTTGCTGAGTATACTCCTGGAGCCTTATCTAAATAGTCAATTTCAAGTCCAGAGTCATCTGCCATTGTCATCTTTCCTGTAATCTTAGCAATAGCTCTTGCCTTTATAAGTGCGTTTTCTTCAAATGTAGTGCCATTTTCCTCAACATCCACATCAATTCCGGCATCTTTAAGTGAAATGATGTCGTAGTCGCATAGAATCTGCTTTACTTCTTTTACCTTATCTTTGTTGTTAGAAGCTAATATAATTTCTGACATTTTTGCCTCCCCTAATTTATTTTGAGCGCAATTTATTATTTGCGGTTGCACTCAGAAAGATATTTATTTTTTTTACTCGTCAGATAGATGATATAAGTATTGTAAATATGCTCATACTATAGTTATTTGTCTGTCTTTTTTGGTGGCTTTGGTCCGATATATGAGTAAAAATATGTCTTTAACATGCCGTTATAGATTTTTCTATTCTTATCTGCCTTCTTGCCATAATATTTCTGCGCATCCTCGTAAGATGTGATCATGTAAACTGACCAAGTATCGAGTAATGCTGCCTGACGTCCAAAATCAGAGTAAATCTTAGGAAGTGTCTCCTTATCCTCTAATCGCTCGCCATAAGGTGGATTAGTGATGATAAAGCCGTACTTCTTGTGGTGGCTTAACTCCTCCACGCCTCGATTTTGAAAATGTATCAAATGATCAACGCCAGCTCTTTTAGCGTTGATTCTCGCCTTCTTAATTACCTCTTCATCAATGTCATAAGCCTGAATTTCAGTCTCAACATCTAATTCTTCAAGGTCTCTTGCCTCTTCTCTAGCATCCTTCCAAAGGGACTTATCAATGAAGTTAGTCCACTTCTCAGCCTGGAAGTTTCTCTCTACGCCGGGAGCAATATTAGCCGCCATCATAGCTGCTTCTATTGCAAATGTACCACTACCGCAGAATGGATCAACTAAAATTCTATCCTTCTTCCATGGAGTTAACATAATTAACGCAGCTGCAAGTGTCTCTGAAATAGGAGCTTTACCAGCTACCGGACGATAACCTCTTTTATGAAGAGAAACGCCTGTTGTATCTAATGCAAGTGTTACCATATCCTTCATAATTGTTACTCTAATTGGATAGCTCTCGCCATCTTCATCAAACCAATTAACGCTATATTTGTCCTTTAAACGGTCTACAATAGCCTTTTTAACAATGGACTGAATATCTGAGCTACTAAAAAGCTTACTGTTAACTGAATTAGCCTTTGTTACCCAGAATTTACCATTCTTAGGAATAAACTCTTCCCATGGTAATTCCTTTGTCTGATCGAATAATTCTGTAAATGTAGTAGCCTTAAACTGGCCTACCTTAAGAAGAATTCTCTCAGTTGTTCTAAGATTAATATTAGCTCTAGCAATAGCTTCAGCATCGCCAATAAAGGTTACCTTACCATCTTCAACCTGTGAGATGTCATAACCTAAATCGTATATTTCTCTTTTTAATACCGCCTCAAGTCCAAAGTGACATGGCGCAATCAATTCAAATGTATTCATAACTTACTCCAAAATATTTCTTAGTGAATTATACATATACACTGTGCTTTTATTTTTAAATGCACATACACTTATATTAATTCCTATGGAATTCAATGTCAATTTTACTAAAGTCCAATGCTAGATTATCTGGATTTTACTAACATGAATAATCATGCTGATAGCTCTAGGTCTTAACCAGTTTATGTTTGGAATTAGTATTAAAATGTAAGAATTTGTATAATTCATGATAATAAAAAAACCTTGCAAAGAAAGTTTGCAAGGTCAATGTACGTGACAAGATTCGAACTCGCGACCTTCTGGTCCGTAGCCAGACGCTCTATCCAGCTGAGCTACACGTACATATAAAGTAAACATCAAAGATGTTTAAGTGCCGGCAACGGGAATCGAACCCGTATGGGAGTATAAGTCCCGCAGGATTTTAAGTCCTGTGCGTCTGCCAGTTCCGCCACACCGGCATGTGTGGTTTTTAGCCCTTTTAAGACTTAAATGGGGCCTACAGGGCTCGAACCTGTGACCCTCTGCTTGTAAGGCAGATGCTCTCCCAGCTGAGCTAAGACCCCATATGTAAACATTGTTTACTTTACAATATTTAATTGTAAACGACCCGGATGGGGTTCGAACCCACGACCTCCGCCGTGACAGGGCGGCGCTCTAACCAGCTGAGCCACCAGGCCATAATAATTTTTTAAAAAAACGAGTAGAACAAATGGACCTTCGGGGACTCGAACCCAGGACCGACCGGTTATGAGCCGGTTGCTCTAACCAACTGAGCTAAAGGTCCAAATAAGAGCCGACAGTCGGAGTCGAACCAACAACCTGCTGATTACAAATCAGCTGCTCTGCCATTGAGCCATGTCGGCATGAAAATCTACGCATTTGCTCTACTCTATGACGCCAAGGGGATTTGAACCCCTGATACCACCGTGAAAGGGTGGTGTCTTAACCGCTTGACCATGGCGCCTTATTTGTATTCATACAAATAGTGATATTCCTATCACAGCTCCCCGAGTAGGGCTCGAACCTACAACAACTCGGTTAACAGCCGAGTGCTCTACCATTGAGCTATCGAGGAATATTATCTTATCGATAATGCCTGAAAGATTGCTCTTTCAAAACTGCACATTAAATATATCATCCGTTTGATTATCCTTAAAGAATAACCCTCGTTTTGTTCAGTGATTTCTCACTCTCTATCCAAACCTTAACCTTTACTTGGTTAAGCCCTCGACCTATTAGTACAAATCAGCTCCACATGTCACCACGCTTCCACCTTTTGCCTATCAACCTCGTCGTCTTCAAGGGGTCTTACTACATTCGTATGGGATATCTCATCTTGAGGGGGGCTTCACGCTTAGATGCCTTCAGCGTTTATCCCG
>NZ_AUJG01000015.1 GCF_000424105.1 Lachnospira multipara ATCC 19207
CCATGATACGCCAGCCCCGACTCAGGTCTGTCCAAGCCGTGCCAATAAACACTGACTCCTGCCAGCATCTCAGCCACTTCCTGAACATACTCATCGTCAACTGCGATGCAGTCATACTTTTCCGGCTCATACTCTTCAAATATCTGTTCCGGCGCCGGATCCGTCATCATTATTCCAAATTGATGTTTCAACATTCCGTAATCATTATCCTTCCCGTAACGATCCACAGTTAATAACAAGCACGCTATTCCTCCTGCATTTGCTTCGGAAACTCTATATCAAAAATGTCTTCTCCATAAGGGATGTCTAATTTTCGTTGCTCATTTAATGCGTATTCTTTACCTCCAACCTTAAAAATAGAACCAACCTCATATTTATTAAACAGAGCCGTTCCCCTCTTTGCAAACATATCATATGTAGCATCGTATTCAAATTTTCGAACTGCAACCCCTGCGTTCCCATGTGAATAATAGTATTCCTGCTTATGTTCTCCCGTCTTTACCGTAAAGAATCATTTTGTAATTCCGGCATCATTAAGAAATTGCTCCATGCCCCGATATAAGAACTATGCTCAATATCGCTAGAAGTATTCCTGCTACCCACATAATCCAACTCGGTCCATTGCTGATATCTTTTAATGTCATAGTTGGTCTCCTTTAAGTCCAATTGATTGTCCTTTGCTTCTGTACTTACAATTTACATGATCCTATCATATATTAGTGTTGCCCCAAGTTCTAAAGCATTACGTGCACCTAAAAAAATCAAAAAATAAGTAACCATCCTTGATACTGTTATTGTTAAAGTCGTATCCATAAATACCTGTATAATTAGAATAACTACCACCAATATCCAATTTATCAAATTTGCAGCATTGTTTGCCTTTAATTGTATAGACGCCCATCTCTCATCATTTTTGTACTTCACCTGTTTTACCGCTTTATAAATCCATAATCCCAATGAGATTACAAGATAGAATATTAGCAGTATCAAGAACATCTTTTGATCATTCATTTTTCGTCCTCCACATAATCAAAAACATCAGAAATTGGAACGTCAAACGCTTTAGCTATCTTGAAAGCAAGCTCTAACGAAGGAGTATACTTATATTTTTCAATAGATATCACCGCTTGCCTTGAAATACCAACTTTCTCTGAAAGATCAGCCTGCGTCCAATCTCTTTCCGCTCGTAATACCTTTAATCTATTCTTTATCAATGTCTCCTCCTAAAATGTAATACGTTCGTTACATTTTGTAATGTAACACCTTAATTACATTTTGTCAAGAACTATTTTCTTAAAAAATATGTTTCTATATCTTTTTCCTATTAAAACGCATCAAACTCTGCCAGCACGACCCGAGGATGTCATAGGATGTCAAAATGCGACACACATTTATTTTTTAACAAACCCGCCCAAGAATGTCAAAGGACAGGACTATTTCTTCTGTCATTGACATTCCCGGACGGGTTCGTTTTCTGTTAGCCAAGGCACTTAAGGCTAAGTGCGTTTCATGCACTTTTCATTTTTGTACCGACTGAGACGGTCTTCATAATTGCATTTCATAAACGGTACGGTCTACATAACCACTTTTCCCATAAGGTATAAACTCGGTATAAAACTATAATTCCATTAAATTATAGCCACTATCAATAGCGTCATTCATTATCTTTTTAAACTCTTGATTATCTCCCATGAGGGTATCCATTAGTTTTGTGAAATCAAGAGCAATAATATCATCATTACCTACACTGTGTGCCGGATAGTGTTCTTCACTCATATCCTCATCGTTATAATACTTTTCACATAGTCTACATTTTAGTTTCTTTTCTTCCATATCCCCTTTTCCGATCTTCCTTTTACTTATGATTCTATCCCCTTATATGTCACATAATATGTACTTTAACCAAAAAAGAGCCTCTAGCACTACTAGAGACTCCCTATTCCGGCATTCCTAAGTAATAACCCTGGAAGAAATCTGCACCAAGCTCTTTCATAGTGTTAAACTCAGCCTCAGTTTCTATTCCTTCTGCTACTACATTCATTTTCTTCGCATGGAATGTATCAATCATTTCTTTAATACGAATCTGTCTGAACTTATCCTTATCGATATCAGTAAGTAATGTTCTATCAATCTTTACAATATCTGGATTAGCAGCTTTAACTACATCCAAAGTATTAAGTCCAGTTCCAAAATCATCAATAGCAATCTGGTTATCATTAATATCTGCTATTTTTCTTTTTGCTTCAGCAATATCAATCGACAAATATGGATACTCTAACGTTTCCAAAATCATTGCATTCTTATCATCACCAAAGTATTCAATATATGCATTTACTTCTTCCTCTGTAAATATCTCACACGGAAATGTATTTACCGAAAGAATTTCCTTATAGCCTCTCATAAAATATGCCTGAGTTGCTCCAAATAAAGTTGCCACCTCAAGTATATGAAGCTTATCCTGTTCCTGATACTCGGTAATCAGCTCCATAACATCCTTATCGTGTGGACGCATCAATGCTTCTCTCGCATATATTGTCTTTCCATCTGGATAAAATATTGGCTGGAATACATATTCAATTTTCAATTCTGATAATGCTGCCAAAATGTCTTCTGATAATGGCAAATCGTCAAAATATATCATATTACTAATTCCCTAGATAAAATTGCGTATGAAAATAACGCAAAGTACTACTCTTACATTGTATCAAAAGCTTTTTTCTTAGTCTATAAATCTTTATCAGCAATCTCTATATCAATTTCAGATCCGTTTTCATCTCTTAACAAGACTTTGTCCATAGCCACATAATCATCCGGACGCTCCTCACAACCGTAATCCGGTTCCATGATTTTCTCGGAAGTTTGACACCCCAAATCGCCGCAAGCCTTGATAGGCTTTATTTTTTGCGCAAATTCCATTTTTGTGTATTGCGTATATGCGTATATTGTAGTATAATAATTATAGTAATTATTGTTTTATGGAGGATGTACCAAATGCGCATAATGAAAGGTCGTTCAACGAATCCTACATATCATGTAATACAAGATGTTAAGAAGAACGGAAAGCGAAGCACTGAAATAATCGAGAATCTAGGAAGTGCTTCTGAGATATGTGAGAAGTATCACGTTACTGATGCGGATGCTTGGGCCAACGAATACATTGCAAAAAAGCGCGCAGAAGTAAAAGAAAGCAAACATGATGTATTAATCAAGTTTAATAAAGATGCTTTAATCAACACAGATGAACAGCTTGTTTATAATGCCGGCTATCTGTTTCTACAGAACATATACTATAAGCTCGGTTTGCCTTCTATCTGTAACAAAATAAAAAAGCAAAGCGCATTTAGTTATGATTTGGATTCTATTCTCTCCCGATTAGTTTATGGACGGATTCTTTATCCATCTTCTAAGCTCTCCTGCTACGAGCAATCCAAGAAGCTTCTTGAGCAGCCTTCTTTTGACTTACATCAAATATATCGAGCACTTTCTGTACTAGCGGAACATTCGGATTATATCCAATCCGAGTTATATAAACATTCAAAGAAAGTCGTCAAGCGTTCAACCGGTGTTCTCTTCTATGATTGCACAAACTATTTCTTTGAAATTGAAAAAGAATGCGGTTTAAAACAATACGGGCCAAGCAAAGAACATCGCCCAACTCCCATTGTTCAAATGGGGTTATTTATGGATAAATCCGGCATCCCGTTAGCGTTTTGCATCAACCCTGGAAATCAGAACGAACAGCAATCTCTGAAACCACTTGAGCAACAAATCATGAGAGATTTTGAACTCTCAAAGTTCGTTGTATGTACAGATGCCGGTTTATCATCAGATGCCAATCGTAGGTTCAACAACTTCGGCGAGCGCAGTTTTATAACAACACAATCTATAAAAGGGCTGAAAAAAGATCTAAAAGAATGGTGCCTCGACCCAACCGGTTGGGAGGTTGAAGGAAGTCGTAAGAAATACAACATTTCAAACTTAGAAGATACTCCTGAAAATAGAAATAAAATTTTCTATAAACAGACGCTTATTGAAGGTTATGATAAAGAACGCGACATCCCATTTAATCAAACATTAATCGTCACGTTTTCCTTGAAATATAAGCTATATCATCAAACATTAAGAGAACACCAGATAGCACGAGCCAAGAAATATCTGGAACATCCAGCACAAGCAGACAGACGTTCTCAAACAGACGCAAAGCGCTTTATAAAGAAAACAGCTGTAACTGCTGATGGCGAAATAGCGCCAAACGCAATCTATGAGATTGATGAAAGCATCATTCAAAAGGAATCCATGTACGATGGTTTTTATGCTGTATGCACCAATCTCGATGATTCTCCCGCTGATATTGCAAAAATAAATCATGATCGCTGGGAAATAGAAGAATCATTCCGGATTATGAAAAGTGAGTTTGAAGCAAGGCCAGTATATCTTCAACGGGATGAACGGATTACAGCACACTTTCTCACCTGCTTCATTGCTCTTATGATTTACAGAATACTCGAAAAAACACTGGATGAAAAATATCCTTGTTCAGAGATCATAGAAACATTAAGAAAAATGGACGTAAGAAAGGTAGCAGATCAAGGATATATACCTTGCTATACTAGAACTGCATTAACCGATGATCTACATACGAGTGCAGGCATAAGAACAGACTACGAATTATCAACACCCAAAATGATGGCTGGAACCATCAGACGAACAAAGGGACTATAAAACATCATATACGCTTTTCGCGTAATAAATAAAACGGCGCAACCCATTGCTAATACTGGGATTGCGCCGTTTTAGGTGTCAAACTAGGGAATATATCATATTACTAATTCCCTAGATAAAATTGCGTATGAAAATAACGCAAAGTACTACTCTTACATTGTATCAAAAGCTTTTTTCTTAGTCTATAAATCTTTATCAGCAATCTCTATATCAATTTCAGATCCGTTTTCATCTCTTAACAAGACTTTGTCCATAGCCACATAATCATCCGGACGCTCCTCACAACCGTAATCCGGTTCCATGATTTTCTTTACGATATACTTCAATCTAAACATCTCCTACAAATCTTTTAATTTCGTTCCGTTCTCGGTTTTCCAATCAACATTACCATTGGATGTATGTCCAAGTATTACAGCCGATGCAGCGGATGGAGCACTAAACTCATAATCCTTTTTGAATACCCCATCCTTTATCACTTCTTCTTTGATAAGAGTATTTCTCAGATTAAAATATCCTTTTCCCTGTGTCTCTAAAGACGGCACTGTATGATCGGATATTTTCGATCCGGACAGAACTGTAAAACCACCGGTGCTAACAAATCCTTTTGCACTAGCCTCAGTCCCCTTGCAATATAAGTAAACTGTGTCATCCGTAGCCTTTGGTACAGGAACAAGCACTTTATATCCAAGTGTATTGATAAGGATCTTCACGTTATCAATAAACTCTTCCATAGTAGCAATCTGGGCTTCCTTCAGCACAGTGTTCTTATACGTATTCTTCGTCAGAATCGAATACCTGCCGCAGTCCTTAGCAATCTCAACAAAGCGATTTTCTAAATATCGAATCAATGCTTTATTCAGATCTCTTCCAACAAAGATAACCGCCGTATTCCAATAATACTTTTCTTTGCCGGACTGATAATCTCTAAGATGCTGAGTGAGTCTATCTAATACATTTTCTGCCTCTCCGATATATACAGAATCTGTACCGTCATCTTCCTGGCACATAAGGAAGTAAACCCCGACACCTTTGATGTCGTCCCGGTCACAACCTGTAATCTCTGTTCTTGGTATCTTAATGGCTTTTCCATTCCAATTTGATAATTCCGCTGTTGTCAAACTATCTGCTGAGCCATTTACAAGAAAGAGTTCAATAGCTTTTCCATACATCTTGTAATCCCTCCTATAAACCAATTATGATTTGTCATCATTCCTGTTTTTTCTGTATTTTCCACTCTTTATTCTCGCATCTTCAGGCTTATTGGCATCTGCTGGAATTGTCCACGAATAACCTATTCTTACTGCGCCTTCGATTCTGTTTTCCGAACATAGCACCTGTATACGCCTTTTGGATATTCCCCATTCATCCGCCATTTCTCGAATTGATTTATATTCCATGCATTCTCCACCTATATGTTGCAATTAATAGTTGTTCTAATTATATTCTCAAATGCGAACAAAATCAAACATATTCTTGGGAACAGTGTAAGGCATAAAAAAAGAATCCAGTCCACTTGTCCCGGATTCTCTCTTTATATGCCATATTCACCATCTTAATCCTCAATCTTTCTTACCCTTGGCGGTGTCGCAGTCTTTCTTTCTAACCAAGGTAACGTTGCATTAATCACGATACATAACTCTATCATTATCGCTATAATAAGGATTACTGCCTTTACGATTATCCTTGCTACGTTATTTCCGATGTGATCTGCCGGAGCCCAAAACAAAGCCGTCAGAATTATAATACCTCCAATTCCCGGAGCTAATGCTACAATTGGAACATATGATAATAGAATATACAACACAAAGAAAGCAGCCACCGCTATATATGCTCCCATTGTTCCTACCAACGGAGTCAACTTCTGATGAACTGGGATACACCAAATGATTGCAGGAATCAGATTTATCATCGGAAACTTATAATTCTTTTCATATTTACTTCTGTTTGTTTCTTCAACAATATACTTTGCCATAATCATTCCTCCGATTACATTGTACCATACATGTCGTGATTTACCTCAGCGGTATAGTAATGATTTATCGTGTTTGGTGCGTTATAGAGTGCTGTTGTCAGGTATGCTTTGATATTTGACACCTTGGTTGTGTTATTCTTCATGCAGCCGATGACATATTCCAAATGCGTTGAATTGAGCTTCAGGAACTTGCTCTTCACCAAGTTATACGGATAGTCTTCCCCTGCAATACGAATGGTCTTTCTTGGAACACAGACCACATCGCATATTAGCTGATAAAGCTCGTCATACATTTCTCTGTCAGACCATTTCTTGTTGCTCATCATGATGTCATAATCAATGTTTTCACGAATAAGCTCCATATATGCGGTAGTTTCATCCATCTGATCCATCCCCGTAACGCGGATAGGCGTATCCATACGCTCGCCGGATTGAATGATATGATCAGTATCACTAAATTCAATATTGTTAAAATCATTATTATTCGGGTCTGATTTCTGTACTACCCCCGGTATAGAATCCTGACAGGTACCGGTATTAACATCTGACTGGTCTTCCATATTTACCGGTCTAATATCTGTACCGGTAGAATTATTAGACTGGTGCTTCGCCACCGGTTCATTTTCCTTACCTGTACAATTTTCTGACCGGTCTAATGACTCTTCTTCCCCTCCGGATACGAAGTTCTTAACATAGATAATATTTGCAAGCCCATTTCTCTGCTCAATATCCACTAAGCCAATAGCCTGCAATTCCTTCAAAAGACCTACTGCTGTCATCTTGCTACAGTTAAGATCTTCCATGATGCTTTTTATCGAATACTTGATATAAACCCTGTTCTGATCATCAAACCATCCGCTTCTGACGGAAAGTGACATACGATCAAGCATCAGTCCATACAAAAGCTTGGAATTATTCGATATATCCTTAAACCTGTTGTCTGTTATCAAAGCCTTCGGCAGGCGGTAGAACGTAAACTGCTCTGCCTCCTGCCCATAATAAAACTCCAGCTTCAGCCTCTCCATTAACGCGGTTCCCCTTTCTCCTTCCATTCATCAAGGAGCTTTACGATAAGTTCCTCGATATCCTCATTGCTCATATCCGGGGTAAAATAGTTGTCCAGCTTCTTCTGGTTAAATACTACCTTACGCGGTTTTGGTTTCTTCTCCGACAGATAATCCTTTAAGAAATCTGCGTTCAGATACCCCTTGCGGGACGATTCCTTTATCCTTGCACTCTGCTCCTGGCTAAGTGACACTCCCATCTCCGAAATAACTTCATATACGATTTTCTGTTGCTCCTGCGGAATAAAAGAAAGATCCACTCCCTGTCGAAGGCCCAGCTTCTTTTCATCCACCATAGCAAGCAATTTCTCATCCAAGCTGGCGATACAGATTAAACGCTGAATGGTCTTCATGCTCTCCCCCGCCTGCTCACTCATGGTTTTAAGGGAAATACCCTGAGCCTTGCCCTGATGCTTCATGGCTTCATATTTCATCTGATAAGCCTTTGCTCGCTCACTGACAAGAATATCCTCACGCTGGATATTGGCATCCACCATGATTACTACAGCTTCATCATTATCACAGTCACGAACAATAACCGGCATGGTATCTTTACCTGCCAGTTCGGATGCATGTTTTCTTCTGTGACCGGATATAAGTTCATATCCACCTTCTGCTCTCGGTCTTGCGATAGCCGGAACCAACACGCCATATTCCTTGACGCTTTCCACCATTTCTTCCATATTTTCATCGTCTACGACACGAAAAGGATGGTTCTCAAAGGTATGCAGTTCCGATAAAGGGATCTCTACTATCTGTCCCTCAACAAGTTTTGCTTCTGCTGTAGCATTACCATCATTCTCCGCCGAAAACATATCATCATAGCTGGAAAGCTTGATTCTATTTGATAATCCCTTACTGCTCATTGGCTAAAACCTCCTCTACAATCTTTTCATACGCCGCTGCTACTTTACCCTTGCCATCATATTTATAGATGCTGACTCCTTCAGCAGATGCCTCCGCAGCTCTAACGGAAAGCGGAATCACATCATCGAAAATATGGATGCTGCTTCCATAGTGCTCATACAGCACTTCCGTGATTTCCTTAGCATAAATGGTTCTGTAATCCACCATCGTAATCAGAATTCCCATAATATGAAGCTTCGGGTTCATCTTGCGTTTCACACGGCTGATGGTCTTTAAAAGCTGTTCCAAACCCTTTATAGGCAGATATGCAGCCTGTACCGGAATGATTACTTCATCCGCCGCTACAAGGGCATTTAAGGTAAGCTGTCCAAGATTCGGAGAACAGTCCACAAGAATATAGTCATAATCGTCTCTTACAGATTCGATATACTCCCGAAGCGTTGTCTCCGAACTCATGATTCCAACAAGGGATGTTTCCACACCGGACAATTCGATATTTGCCGGCATAAGGTCGATACCTTCCTCATGATGCAGGATACCGGCTTTCAGATCATAATCGTCCTCGTTTAACACCCATTCCATTACATTGGCAAGTGTGATCTCCAGCTTATCAGGCTGCGGATATCCTAATGCTTCCGTGAGAGATCCCTGGGGATCATTGTCGATTACAAGGACTCTCTTTCCCTTATTTGCCAGACCGATGCCAAGATTTACCACAGACGTACTCTTGGCAACTCCCCCTTTTTGATTTGCACAGATAATTACTTTACACATCTCGATATGCTCTCCTTTCCAAAAACTTATCTTTCCTTCTGATTTTATTTTTCTTATTCTTATCCTCGTTCTCCTTAAACGCTTCTAAGATTTCCAACATAGTGCGAATCGGTGTAAAAAGCTCCTCATCTATCTCGGAAGCTGCTTCTAACCGCTCCAGTTCTTCGAGAATCCCGTACAGCTCCTTACGGAAATTAACCAGCATCATAGGATTTCCCTTCGCCGTAACCTTGTTATGCAATACCGAATCAAGAACGTAGTCCTGCTTTGTCGCATACCCAAGCAGTTTCCATCGCTTATCCAATTCCTTTCTCTCAGCAGGAGAACAACGGTAAGCAATAGTCTCACTTCGCAATCTTCCTTTTGGATCAAGATTCTTCGCTGACATCAAATCCCTCCTTCCATTCTTCATCAAGAGCCTCTGCCATATCATCCTGAATAGACGGCATCATATGTGCATAACGATAAGTAATATCCGAACTTTCATGGCCTACACGGTTACCGATAGCCACTGCCGAAAATCCCATATCTATAAGAAGCGATACATGGCTGTGTCTTAAATCATGAAGACGAATACGCTTTACCCCACTTGCCTTTACACCCCTATCCATCTCATGGTGCAAATAAGACTTTGAAATCACAAAGATCCTATCGCTCGGTTCAATGCCATAAATGCTATCAAGGAAATCTTTCATTTCTAATGCCACATTCTCCGGCATAGATATCATACGCACACTCTTTGGAGTTTTAGGTTTTGTAATAACATCCCTTCCACTTATCCTTTGATATGACTTTGTGATAGATAGCTTATTCTTATCGAAATCAAAATCCGCAGGAGTTAAAGCCATCAGTTCACCAATTCGGATCCCACACCAATACAAAAGCTCAAATGCCATATAGGAATAGGTTTTATTCGCGACCTCGGGAATGAAGCGCATATACTCTTCCTTTGTCCAAAAAAGCATTTCATCTGCATGGTGTTGTCCAAGTGGACCAGCAATTACAGCCGGATTCTTTGGCAGTTCGTAATACTTCACCGCATGATTGAATATGGCTGAAAGTTCCGCCTGCATCTTCCTAAGATAGGTTCCTTTGTATTTTTCACCATCCTGCGACTCACACTTACGCATCTCGTTTTGCCAAGCAATAACATCTCTCGGTGTAATCTCACGCATTACCAAATCTTTAAAATACGGTAGTATCTTTAACTCGATTACATATTCTTTGGACTTCCACGTATTCTCTCTAAGCTTTGGCTTTACATCATCGGTATAGCGTTTGTAAAAATCCCCAAAGGTCATATCAAGGCTACTGGCCTTTTCCAATGAAAAATGTCGTTCCCAGTCCTGTGCTTCCTTTTTGGTTGAGAAGCCACGCTTTAATTTTCTCTGCTGCTTACCTGTCCAGTCGGTGTAATACAACGACACATACCAAGTGCCTCTCTTCTTATCTTTATAAACTGCCATCTTCGTCCTCCTTTTCAAATGAATCAACTCCGTAGAATCTTTCTTCGAAATACTTTCTGCTTACTCTACCCGGGATTACCATGTAGCCTTTATCAGAAAGTTCCTTATTTAAGTCACGAACGATTGCATATGACTTTGATTCGGAAACACTCAATACCTGACAGATCTCTTTTACTGATATAAACGTTCTGCATTCAAACATATCTTTTGCCCTCCGCTTACGTACTATTTCTTGTTACGTAATACATTTGGGTTGAAAAAATCCCCATTACTAAACGAGAACAAAAAAAGTTTGAAATTTTATAATTTGTGGAAAATAAAAGATGAAAAACAGATTTGGACTTTATTCTGGAATTATTCCGATACAGTTTTTTCTGAGAAAAACAGTATCATAATCGTATCACGACACAAAAAAGGCCTGAAATCATGTTTTTTTAACATGATTTCAAGCCTTGAAAATACTTGATTTGTTATACCAACCTCTAAACCACTTCAGGTCTACTCAAATTCTATAGTAGCTGGTGGTTTACTTGTGCAATCATACATTACACGGTTTACACCCTTAACTTCGTTAACAATTCTGTTAGCTACCTTAGTTAATACATCCCAAGGTATCTGAGCACAGTCAGCTGTCATGAAATCTGATGTCATAACGGCACGAAGTGCGATAGCATAATCATAAGTTCTGCCATCACCCATAACACCCACTGAACGCATGTTAGTAAGTGCTGCGAAGTACTGACCAAGATTCTTGTCAACGCCAGCCTTAGCAAGTTCTTCTCTATAAATGTAATCAGCATCCTGAACGATACGTACCTTCTCAGCTGTTACTTCACCGATAATTCTAATTCCAAGACCTGGTCCTGGGAATGGCTGACGGAATACGAGATTATCTGGAAGGCCAAGTTCAAGACCAGCCTTACGAACCTCATCCTTAAATAACATACGAAGTGGCTCAATGATTTCCTTGAAATCAACGAAATCTGGAAGACCACCTACGTTGTGGTGAGACTTAATTACTGCTGACTTACCAAGACCTGATTCAATAACATCTGGATAAATAGTTCCCTGTGCAAGGAAATCAACAGCACCAATCTTCTTAGCCTCTTCTTCGAAAACTCTGATGAATTCTTCACCAATAATCTTACGCTTAGCCTCTGGTTCTGTAACACCAGCAAGCTTGCTATAATAACGCTCCTGAGCGTTAACACGAATAAAGTTAAGGTCAAAATTACCATTAGGACCAAATACAGCCTCAACCTCATCGCCTTCGTTCTTTCTTAAAAGACCGTGATCTACGAATACACATGTAAGCTGCTTACCAATAGCACGAGCAAGTAAAGCTGCAGCAACAGATGAATCAACACCACCTGATAGGGCAAGTAAAACCTTGCCGTCGCCTACCTTTTCACGAATCTGAGCGATAGTAGTTTCAACGAAAGAATCCATCTTCCAATCACCACTACATTCACAAACATTATATAAGAAGTTTCTAATCATCTTCTGTCCCTCTACAGAGTGCATAACCTCTGGATGGAACTGAACTGCATATAACTTCTTAGCTTCATCTTCCATAGCTGCAATTGGGCAGTTTGGAGTATGACCGATTACCTTAAAGCCCTCTGGAGCCTTAGCAATATAATCTGTATGACTCATCCAAGTTATTGTCTTAGGGCTAACGCCTTCAAATAACTTAGAATTAACTTCTACTTCTACCTCTGTCTTACCATATTCACTAACTGGTGCAGTTAAAACCTGACCACCAAGCTTATGAGCCATAAGCTGTGAACCATAACAGATACCAAGAATAGGTATACCTGCTTCCATGATAGCCTTATCATAACTTGGTGATTCTTCCTCATAAACACTATTAGGACCACCTGTAAAAATGATACCCTTTGGCTTTCTTGCGATAATATCCTCTAACTTAGTAGTATAAGGGATAACTTCTGCGTATACATTACATTCACGTACACGTCTTGCTATAAGCTGATTATACTGTCCACCGAAATCAAGTACTAATACTAACTCGCTGTTCAATTAATTGTCCTCCTATTCTTAATCTATATGAATTAGCAAATGTATCTCTACATTTTCTAATTATCATCAAAATGACGTCTTTTAATTATACATTTCACTAAGAGATTAATCAACTAGTATTATATCGCAAATAAAGATATTTTACATCTCCTTATGATTTATAAAAATATTCCTCTATAATTTATTAAAATTAAAACTTTATTTATACTACTCATATCTATTTAATGTTATAATTTAGAGAAGAGTTTTAATTGGAGGTTTTACTTTAGAAATATGGATATTAATGCGAATAATTTATATAGCAATTCCGCTTATAGCAAAGTCAGTGATGAGTACAATGCCAAGCAAATTGCTAGAATGGTTAGCGATGGAGAGATTCCGCTATCAGAATTAGAACGAGTATTTAAGCAAACTCAACAGATGCTCGCAAATTATAAATGTGCCATGCTAGAAGTTGAAACTAAATTCAAGGTCTTAAATGAGCAATTTTCTCTAGACCATGAAAGAAATCCTATTTCATCAATTTCTACAAGACTTAAATCACCTCAAAGTATCGCTGAAAAACTACGTCGCAAAAACATACCGCTAGGATTAAATTCTATCGAAAAGAACATGTATGATGTAGCCGGTGTAAGAGTTGTTTGCTCCTTCGTAGATGACGTGTATTTTCTTGCAGACTGTTTATTACAACAAGACGATGTCCGTTTAATTCAAAGAAAAGATTATATCAAAGAACCAAAGAGTAACGGATATAGAAGTCTTCACTTAATTATAGAGACACCTATTTTCCTTGAAAATGAAAAGCGCTACATGAAGGTTGAGGTTCAACTCCGTACCATTGCCATGGAATTCTGGGCAAACCTAGATCACAAGATGCGCTACAAAAAAGATATGGATCCTGTTATGTTAACTCTTACATCTAACGAGCTTTACCAATGTGCTTCTCTAAGTGCTGACTTAGACAGAAGAATGCAAGCTGTAAGAGATATGATTGAAGGTAGTAAAGAAAAAAAATAAGTCAAGACTCGCTCGTAAGTCTAGCGCCGGATTCGGGTCTGCTACTGCAGACAAATTCCTGTCCGAATCCGTGCGCATCCTCGCGGAACGTTTAACTCAGTCGGAGCTTATACTCCGACTGAGTTAAAAGCAATATAATAATTTCATATTATCAAAATATCAAAAAGCTATGGAGATTTAGATATTCTCCTATCCAATTGATAGGGGCGAATCCAATTTCCATAGCTTTTATTTTCTATTAGATTTTTATCTTAAATTTATCACATTTAAATTTATCACATGAATAATTAGGCCTTCTGGTTTAATTCCTTAATAACATCAATAACCTGACTTAAGTCATCCTTTACACAATAACAAAGTTCTCTTATATCTTCTTTAATCTTAATAGTATCTGGTACATGAACCACCTTCATATTAGCAGCATGACCTGCCTTAATCCCATTAATACTATCTTCAATTACTATGCATTCCTCAGGCTTAACATCAACAATGCCTGCTGCCTTTAAGAAAATATCTGGTGCCGGTTTACTATGCTCAATCTCATCACCATAAGCAATACCATCAAGATAATCGAAAGCTCCAATGCTTGTTAAATTCTTAAAAGCCGACTCTCTTCTTGTTGAAGTAGCCACTGCACACTTAAGTCTGGCTTCCTTAATGAAATCTAGAAGTTCAAAAAGTCCTTTTTTTACAGGAACTCCTTCTGTCTCTCTTAGCTTATAAACAAACTGAGTTCTTAATTCTCTTACTTCCCAGAAATCTGCCTTATCACCAAAGTATTCCTTAAATTTAACAGCGCTATCACTAGGAGAAGCCCCCTTAAATTCATCCATAAGCCAGTTAGGAAGCTCGATGCCTTTTTGCTTAGCACCCCACTGCCAGCCCAGATTTGATTGACGTTCTGTATCAATCATAACTCCGTCCATATCAAAAATTACTGCTTTTATCATTAAACTAACTCCAATTCATGTCTCTTTTTTACAAATCTTAAGAACTTAACTATTCCCGCCAAGTCAAGAAATAATGTCAGCTTTTACAAATATTGTTTAAGATACTTACCTGTGTAAGATTTCTTAACCTTGCAAACCTCTTCTGGTGTGCCCTTAGCAATAACCGTACCGCCTCTAGCACCACCTTCAGGTCCCATGTCAATAATATAATCTGCTGTCTTAATAACATCAAGATTATGCTCAATTACAACTACTGTATTACCACCTTCCGCAAGCTTTTGTAAAATTTCCACTAGCTTATGAACGTCAGCAAAATGTAGACCTGTTGTAGGCTCATCTAAGATATAAATTGTCTTACCTGTACTTCTCTTTGAAAGCTCAGTTGCAAGCTTAATTCTTTGAGCCTCACCACCTGAAAGCTCTGTAGATGGCTGACCAAGTTTAATATATGAAAGACCTACGTCATTTAAAGTTTCGATTTTACGCTTAATTGATGGTACATTTTCAAAGAAATCCACCGCTTCCTCGACAGTCATATCAAGGACATCATAGATAGACTTGCCCTTATACTTTACCTCGAGAGTTTCTCTGTTATAACGCTTGCCGTCACAAACCTCACAAGGCACGTAAACATCAGGGAGGAAATGCATTTCAATCTTAATGATACCGTCTCCTGAACAAGCCTCACAACGACCGCCCTTAACATTAAAACTAAAGCGACCCTTATTATAGCCTCTCTCCTTAGCATCCACAGTGCCTGCAAAGAGGTCACGAATCTGATCGAATACACCAGTATAAGTAGCAGGATTTGAACGAGGAGTTCTACCGATTGGGCTCTGGTCAATATCAATAATCTTATCAAGCTGCTCGATTCCCTCAATTCCATCATGGTCACCAGCAATAATTCTTGCTCTATTTAGGGATTTTGCCAAATGTTTATGTAAAATTTCATTTACCAAAGAACTCTTACCTGAACCAGAAACACCAGTAACACAAGTAATTACACCAAGTGGAAAGTCCACATCAATATTCTTTAGATTGTTCTCTCTAGCACCCTTAACCTTAATCCAACCTGTTGGCTTACGACGAGTCTTAGGTACAGGAATCTTAATACGTCCACTAAGATAAGCTCCTGTAATAGAGTTCTTGCATTCCATAATCTGCTTAGCTGTACCCGTAGCAACAACTTCTCCACCATTTTTACCAGCTCCAGGACCGATATCCACAATAAAGTCTGCTGCCCTCATAGTATCCTCATCATGTTCAACCACGATAACTGAATTTCCAAGATCTCGCAAATGTGTCAAAGTACCCAGTAGCTTATCATTATCCCTCTGATGTAGGCCAATACTTGGTTCATCTAATATATAAGCAACACCTACAAGACCAGAACCTATCTGAGTTGCAAGACGAATACGCTGTGCCTCACCACCAGACAAGGTTCCTGTAGCTCTTGAAAGAGAAAGATAGTCAAGACCTACATCAATAAGGAACTTAACTCTTGCCTTAATTTCCTTTAGAAGTTCAGCACCGATATAGAGCTGACGCTCAGTTAGATTCATATTTTCAAGGAAATCAGATAAATCACAGATTGCCATATTAGTAATTTCGTAAATGTTCTTATCTGCAATAGTAACTGCGAGGGAACTCTCCTTAAGTCTCTTACCCTTACAAGTCTTACAAGGTCTTATTCTCATAAATTCTTCATACTGCTGCTTAGCATTATCAGAACCTGCTTCCTTATATCTTCTCTCCATGTTGCTAATAAGTCCGTCAAATACAATATCATATACGCCTTCACCACGCTGACCCTTATACTTAACCTTAATAGACTTACCCCTTGTTCCATTAATAATGATATCCTTAATGTCATCAGAATAATCCTTAAAAGGTGTATCTAGAGAAAAGCCATATTCCTTGGCTACTGCATTCATAATTGCACCAGTCCAGCTCTTAGCATCTGATACTGACTGCCATCCCGGGCTTGCAATAGCCCCTCCGTTAATTGAAAGACTTTCATCTGGAATAAGAAGCTCTATATCAAAATTCATTGTATATCCAATACCTAAACAATCTGGACACGCACCAAAAGGGTTATTAAATGAGAAGCTTCTTGGCTGAATCTCATCAATTGAAATACCACAATCAGGGCAGGCAAAGCTCTGAGAGAAATTAATAGGCTCTCCACCAATAACATCTACCATCATTACGCCCTCAGCAAGCTTAAGAGCTGTTTCCACAGAATCAGTAAGACGCTTATTAATGCCCTCTTTAACAACTAATCTATCTACAACAATTTCAATATTGTGCTTTTTATTCTTATCAAGTTTGATTTCCTCAGATAATTCGTAAGTGTTACCATCTACATTTACACGAACATAACCCTGTTTTTTGGCCTGTTCAAAAAGCTTAGTGTGTTCACCCTTACGGCCTCTAACTACTGGAGCAAGAATCTGAATCTTAGTTCTTTCAGGTAAATCTAGAATCTGGTCTACCATCTGATCTACTGTCTGCTTATTAATTTCCTTACCACATTTTGGACAATGAGGAATACCAATTCTTGCATATAGTAGTCTGAAATAATCATAAATTTCTGTAACAGTTCCCACTGTAGATCGAGGGTTTCTATTAGTACTCTTCTGATCAATTGAAATTGCAGGTGATAATCCTTCAATTAATTCCACCTGTGGTTTTTCCATCTGTCCTAAGAACTGTCTAGCATATGAAGATAGAGACTCCATATATCTTCTCTGACCTTCAGCATAAATAGTATCAAATGCTAAACTTGACTTACCAGAGCCTGAAAGTCCTGTAAGTACAACTAGTTTATTTCTAGGAATATCTACATCTATTCCCTTTAAGTTATGTTCACTTGCACCGCGAATTTTAATGTATTCCTTGAAATTGCCGCGATGAATATCTTTATTACTCAAATTACTCATTTATTCCTTCCTATCTTACTTATTTTCATAAATATATTTATTAACTTCAATCATCTTATCACGCAATTCTGCTGCCAGTTCAAAGTTAAGCTCTGCTGCTGCCTTACGCATATTTTTCTCAATTTCTTTCTTAACCTTCTCAAGTTCCTTAATAGACATAGATTCAAAATCAACCTTAAGCTTATCAGAACCTGCATCTGGATCTGCTGCCCTAGTAATTGTAATAAGGTCACGTACCGCCTTCTTAATGGTCTGAGGTGTAATTCCATGCTCCTTATTATAAGCTGCCTGAATCTCTCGACGACGTTCTGTCTCTTTAATAGCCTTATCCATGGATTCAGTAATTGTATCTGCATACATAATTACATGACCTTCTGCATTTCTAGCCGCACGGCCAATAGTCTGAATAAGTGAAGTTTCTGTACGAAGGAAACCTTCCTTATCTGCATCAAGAATAGCAACTAAGCTAATCTCTGGAATATCAAGACCTTCTCTTAATAAGTTAATACCTACTAATACATCAAAAGCATCAAGACGCATATCACGAATAATTCTTTGACGTTCCATTGTATCAATATCCGCATGTAGGTATTCAACTCTAATTCCTACTTCCTTAAGATACTCTGTTAAATCCTCTGCCATTTTCTTAGTAAGAGTTGTAACAAGGACCTTATTCTTCTTCGCTGTTTCTTTATTAATCTCTGAAATCAAGTCATCAATCTGACCCTCAATTGGTCGTACACTTATCTCAGGATCAAGTAGACCTGTTGGTCTTATAACCTGTTCTGTTCTTAAAAGTTCATGTTCTTCCTCATACTTACTTGGTGTTGCTGACACGAACAACATCTGACTAATCTTTGACTCAAATTCTGAAAAATTAAGAGGTCTATTGTCCTTAGCCGATGGAAGTCTAAAACCATAATCCACAAGTGTTGATTTTCTTGACTGATCACCAGCATACATACCACGAACCTGTGGAATTGTAATGTGGCTCTCATCCACAATTATTAGAAAATCCTCTGGGAAATAATCCATCAAAGTATAAGGTGGACAGCCAGCAGGTAGTCCTGCTAAATGTCTTGAGTAGTTTTCAATTCCTGAGCAAAAGCCAGTTTCTTGCATCATCTCAATATCAAAGTTAGTTCTCTCCTCAATTCGCTGTGCCTCAAGAAGTCTATCCTCTGACTTAAAGTACTTGATTCTTTCTGCTAGCTCTATCTTAATGTTCTCAATAGCCGCCATCATCTTCTCTTTCTCTACAACATAGTGAGAATTTGGGAAAATGGCTACATGATCTCTAATTGCCTTAACTTCGCCGGTTAATGAATCAATCTCAGAGATTCTATCTACCTCATCACCAAAGAATTCCACACGAATGGCATCCCCTGATGAAGCTGATGGATAAATCTCCACCACATCACCACGAACTCTAAAGGTACCACGCTTAAAGTCCTGGTCACTTCTCATATACTGCATATCAATAAGTCTACGAAGCATGTCATCTCTATCCTTCTCCATTCCTGGACGAAGAGAAACTACCATGTTCTGATAGTCTACTGGAGCACCCAGTCCATATATACAAGATACTGAAGCTACAATAATAACATCCTTTCTTTCTGAAAGGGCTGCTGTTGCTGAGTGACGTAATTTATCTATTTCATCATTAATAGCCGAGTCCTTAGCAATATATGTATCACTTTGTGGCACATAAGCTTCCGGCTGATAATAATCGTAGTAAGAAACGAAGTATTCCACAGCATTCTCTGGAAAGAATTCCTTCATTTCACTATATAACTGAGCTGCCAAAGTCTTATTATGAGAAATAATAAGAGTTGGCTTTTGAACTTTCTCTATAATATTGGCCATTGTAAATGTCTTACCAGAACCTGTAACACCTACTAAAGTCTCAAACTGATTACCCATTTCAAAACCCTTTGCCAATTCTTCTATGGCACGGGGCTGATCCCCTGTAGGTTCGTATTCTGAATGTAAAACGAATTTATCCATAAAGACCTCCTGTATTTTGATTGTGCACAATGCATCTAACTATTATACAACTCTAATGCAATTAATACTATATCACAAAAAGAATAAAAAAACTCATTTTAGGGGAACAAAAGTTTTGTTTTTCTAAAATGTTAGATAAAACCTCAACTTCTAGCCCCTAAAATGAGTCTAAATTAATTTCTTAAACTTTTATAAAGCGGTCAAGACTCGCTCGTAAGTCTAGCGCCGGATTCGAATCTGCTGTTAAACTACTGATTAGCTAACTGCTCTTTTACGTAATTAATACCTTCTTCTAGCTGATTATCAGTATCACCGCTAGAATCTAGTTCTACAGTAATATCTGGTGTAACACCAACGCCATGAATATCCTGTCCCTTTGGTGTGAAATACTTAGCGATTGTGTACTTAATTGCACTTCCATCTGTAAGTGGCTGAATTGTCTGAACAATTCCCTTACCAAAGGTCTGCGTTCCTATAATTGCACCAAGCTCGTAATCCTGAACAGCTCCAGCAAAAATCTCTGAAGCACTGGCACTATTGCCATTTACTAAAACTGCTACTGGAATTGTAAGCTCGTTATTATCATCTCCTGAATAGTTAGTTCTATTACCGTCAACGTCTTCTGTATAAACAATTAATCCGTCTGGTAAAATGTATTCAAGCATATCTACAACTGTTGATAATACGCCACCTGGATTATCTCTAATATCAATTACTAAACCAACCATTCCCTGACTTTGAAGATTTTCAATGGCAGCAATAAACTGGTCTGTTGTAACCTCGTCAAACTGACTAATAGCAATGTAACCTATATTGTCTTCCATCATTTCATATTCTACAGTCTTTACATTAATCTCATCACGAGTAGCTGTTATTTCAAGATTATTACCATCTCTAATAATAGATAAAACTACGTCTGTTCCCTTCTCGCCCTTTATAAGAGAAACGGCAGAGGAAAGGTCAAGCTCTAAAACGCTTTGTCCATCTACGGCTGTAATCTTATCTCCTGCTAATATGCCTGCAGCCTCTGCTGGGGAATCCTCAATAATAGCTACAATCTGAATTGTACCATCTTCATTCTTCTGGCATGTAGCGCCGATTCCATAGAAGGTACCTGTTGTAGATTCAAGTAAGGACTGATATTCTTCAGCAGTATAATAAACTGTATACTTATCACCATATGAAGAGAGATAAGCCTTATAGATAGCTTCTGCAGCTTCCTCTGAGTCTACATTTTCAAAATAAAACTTGCTATCAAGAACGGATTCAATAGCGTTTAACTTAGCTTCTACTTCTGAGCCAATGCCTGAATCATCAGTAGTTGCATCGGACTGCACGTAAACCGAACCATCTGTAGAAATATGTAAATATCCATTCTTTAAAAGTACCACTACAGTTACACATAAAACTACAACCATAACAAGTATAGTTGATAAAACTCCAAGGAGCACGCCACGAGCCATGGCGCCTTCATTAACTACTTTTACCTTAGGCTTAAGCTCTGACTTTGACTCTTCATTAAAATTCTCTTCCATTTTTTAACTTCCTAACTAATTTATTTGCTTAAATAATTCCATGGACTTACATAACTACCATTTAAACGTACATCAAAATGTAAATGCACACCTGTGGAGTTACCTGTTGTTCCCATAAGTCCAATCTTTTGTCCCTTAGTAACGTAATCACCTACGGATACTAAGAGGGATGAGCAGTGAAGATATCTAGTATATAGGCCATCGCCGTGGTAAATCATAATGTAATTACCAGCGGATGCGCTATAAGTTGAGATAACTACCTTGCCATCATAGGCTGCGTAAATTGGATCACCAGCAACACCTACTTTAACAGCACCAATATCAATTCCCTTATGAGGAGCTGATCTTCCATCTGTATCACCATAATCTGAAGTGATTCTTGTGGAAGTTGTTGGCCACTTAAATTTACCGCCATCATAACTTGTAACAGAAGACTTTGCTGCCTCCTCTGCTTTAATCCTTGCTTCCAACTGTCTTGTAGTTGCCTCTAAGGCCTCATTTTCAGCCTCAAGACGAGAATAATAACTCTCCTCTGCTGCTACTGTATTATTCAAGTTAGTAAGCTGTGTCATCTTAGTTGACTGAAGAAGACTAAGAGCACTCATCTGATCCTGCAAATTTGTCTGCATGTTAACAAGCTCTTCCTTATCTGCCTCTAGGTCAGCCTTTGTCTGTGCGATATAGTCTATTGTAGCCTTATACTTTTCAAGCATCTCTCTATCGTACTTTGATAACTGATTAATATACTCAGCCTTACTTAACAAATCCGCCATATCCTCAGCGTTAAGTAGCATTCCAAGATATGTCTCATCATTGTGTTCATACATGAACTTAATTCTAAGTTTCATCTGTTCATACTGAACCTTAGCATCTTCCTCCGCCTTTGCTAATTCCTCTTCTGTTGTCTTGATAGTAGCTTCCAAATCCTGTACCTGAAGGTCAAGCTCATATAAAGAACTGCTAATAGTCTCCATCTGACTATCTAGTGATGAGATATAGCTCTGAATATCACTTACTTGTCCCTGAAGGTCTTCAATATATTTCTTGGTTTCCTCCAATTTAGATTGAACATCCTCCTGCTGCTTTTTGGCATCTTCCAAATCTGACTTACTATCGCCCAAAATTATCTGCGTTGTTGCTATAAAAGGTGCAATTAACGCCAAAACCATTATAGCCAGTGCACATTTTTTACATATAAGACCCATCACTTTGAAAATGGATCTCTTCCCCGATAAAAACTTCATGCCTGCCATCATGTTACCTCCTCTCCTAAAGGTCTCATGTCTAAAACACTCTAACTATCCCCTTTATTTATTATTGTCCCATCCGTCTATCTCACTAACTAATTATAACATAAATATTATGATTTATTATTGTTTTTTTCATAAACTTTAATTTTTATTTTTACAATTTATATTTCATTGATTTTGTAAAAAAAGGACGCGTCTAAATTAATAAACGCGTCCAAAATATTCTTAAAATTACTATTTAAAAATTATACGTCAGCATGCTTTCTAACAGCGAAGAATGTACCGATGATACCAATGATAATTCCAAGGAATACTGACACTGGAACAAGTACGTTAAATACTGCATTAGCATCAAGGAAGTTAAGGATGTTCTTAAGTACTGAGAACTTACTTAATACATAATTAACTAATCCTGCGTAAATGTATCTAAGAATGATAGTTGGAATTAAAGCACCAACTAAACCAATTACAATACCTTCTACGAAGAATGGCGCATTAACGAAGGCATCCGTTGCACCGATATACTTCATAATTGAAATCTCGTCCTTACGAACTGTAATACCAATAACGATTGTATTAGTAATAAGGAAGATAGATACTGCAAGTAAGATTGCTACAATTGCAATAGCAATATAACTTACAAGTCTTGCAGCTGATGCAAGTCCTGTTGCTGTAGCTTCTGACTTATTAACCTGTCTTACGCCTTCTAGATTCTCAAGGTACTCAACTAATGTTGACTGATCATCTGCATTATTTAAGTAAACTTCATAAGAAGCTGACTTTGCAAGTGGGTTATCTGAGAAACCTTCTGCAAGTTCTGGATAATCAGCAAAATATTCTGACTTGAAGTTCTCCCAAGCCTCTTCAGCTGATGTATAGTGAATTCTACTAACTTCTGATCGCTGACTAATTGTATCACCAAGCTTTAAAATTCCTGTTTCATCTAAGTCTTCATCAAAGAATACTGTTACACAAATCTCACTTTCAGCACTTTCAATCATATATTGGAAGTTTGCTATTAATGAGTAAAAAACTCCAAAAAGGAAAATACATGCTGCGATTGTTGCCATAGATGCTAATGAGAACAATCTATTACGATGGATATTCTTGAATCCATCAACTATATGATACCATAACGATCTAATCTTCATAGAAATAACCACCCTTTTCCATATCACTTATAATCTTACCTTCACTCATAGTAATTGTTCTCTTACGCATCTGTTGAACAATTTCCATGTTGTGAGTAACAACTAATACTGTTGTTCCCTGCTTGTTAACCTGGTCAAGAATTCTCATGATTTCATTAGAGTTCGCTGGATCAAGGTTACCAGTAGGCTCGTCACATAATAAGATTTCTGGATTATTTACAAGGGCTCTTGCAATAGCAACTCTCTGCTGCTCACCACCAGATAGCTCGTTAGGGAAGGACTTATACTTATCAAGTAAGCCAACCATTGAAAGCATGGCAAGGACTCTACCCTTAATCTTACGGCTAGGTGCCTCAACTACTTTCTGAGCAAATGCAATGTTATCTGCAATGTTTCTATCAGGTAAAAGTCTGAAATCCTGGAATACAACTCCAATATCTCTTCTTAAATATGGAAGCTTCTTTCTAGTAATCTTATTAAGAAACTTCTTATTAATGTAAATCTTACCTGATGTAGGATCTAATTCCTTAAGCAATAGTTTAATAAGAGTAGATTTACCTGAACCACTCTTACCTACGATAAAGACAAACTCACCCTTCTGAATGTGAAGGTCGATACCATTAAGCGCAGGAACGCCAGTGGTATATGTCTTTGTGACATTTTCCATTATTATCATTGTTAAACTTCCTCCATTAATCCTCTACCATTCTAGTATTGGTCTTTACTCTCCATATATTTCATATACTTTACAACCATTAATGCAATCTTAAATGTAATTGCATCGTCAAATACTCTTAAATCAAGGCCTGTTGTCTTCTGGAGTTTATCAAGTCTATATACCAATGTGTTTCTATGGATATAGAGCTGTCTAGATGTCTCTGAAACATTCAAGCTGTTATCAAAGAACTTATTAATTGTAGACAATGTCTCTTCGTCAAAGTCATCTGGAGACTTTGCTTCAAAGATTTCCTTAATAAACATCTGACATAGTGGAATTGGTAACTGATAAATAAGACGTCCAATTCCTAATCTGTTATATGCAACAACATTCTTATCTTCGTAGAAAATCTTTCCTACATCAAGGGCCATCTTAGCTTCCTTGTAAGAACGCGATACTTCTCTAATATCATTAACGATTGTTCCGTAAGCAACATGAGCCATGCTCATAGCTTCTGTGTTAAGCATGTCGATAATAACTTCAGCTATCTTGTCTAATTCTTCATAGCTTTCATTACCCTTAACTTCCTTAACTAAAATAATACTCTTCTCATCAACTGCTGTAATAAAATCCTTAGCCTTTGATGCGTATAAGCTTCTTACTATCTCAAGTGCGTTAGTGTCTTTCTCATGCTTAGTTTCAATAATATATACAACTCTCTTAACGTCAGTTTCAATGTGAAGCTTCTCAGCTCTAGTATACATATCAACTCTAAGTAAATTATCTAATAAAAGATTCTTGATAAAGTTATCCTTATCAAAGCGCTCTTTGTAAGCTACTGTTAGGTTCTGAACCTGAAAAGCAGCCATCTTACCTATCATATAGATGTCATCACTTGTTCCCTTAGCAAGCACGATATACTCTAAAGTAATATCATCCATAACCTTAAAGAACTGATAACCATTAACCACTTGACTCTCAGCTGGTGAATCAATAAAGCTTATAGCATCTGCTATACAATCCGATACATCATCAAAAGTTTTAGCTGCAACCTTACCATCAGCATCAATGACGCATAGATCAACTCTTGAAATTGCTTTAAGTCCATCTACTGTTGTCTGTAAAATTTGATTTGATACCATTCTTCACCTCGTAATCTTGATTTGGTTTATAAACTCTATGCCCTCTCTATCTCGGCAAACAATATATAAAAAATGTAATCATCATATATCAATTACCAACATTTAGGAAGTAGCTCTAAATCAGCCTTTTATCCCTATCCTAAATACACACCTAATATTGTATAGCAAATTAACTAAAAATAAAAGTAAAAACAAGTAATTTTTACAATTTTTTCAATTATTTTTATTGATAAAGTATATTTTTTAGTAAAGAAAGCAAGAAGGATTTTATATAAGTTTGGATATTTAGACAAATAAAAAAGGTGTGTAACATAAGTTACACACCTCAGTAATCGTTACAACTTCTAATATATTAATCTCCCTAAATATAACAATAATTAGTGAGTAATGATCTGCTCTGTTTCCTTATCGAATACGTGGATTCTTTCAACAGCCATAGCTAATGTGATTGTATCCTTAACTCTTGCAGTTGTTCTAGGATTTACCTTAGCTGTACATGTCTGACCATTGATATCGTAGTGAAGGTTAACTTCAGCACCAAGTAATTCGTAAACCTTAACTACAGTCTGGAACTTACCATCTGCATGAGCTTCGATAAATTCTTCGTCATCCTTAATATCCTCTGGACGGATACCAGCTACAACTGTCTTACCAGCATAACCGCCATCGATTAACTTCTTAGCCTTGTCAGCTGGAAGCTTAATAACAACGTCTTCAGCTAACTTAAGTGAAGCTTCTGAACCGTTAGCAACAACTTCTGCATCGATTAAGTTCATCTGAGGTGAACCAATGAAACCAGCAACGAATAAGTTCTCTGGTAAGTTGTAAAGGTTCTGTGGAGTATCAACCTGCTGAATTACACCATCCTTTAAAACTACGATTCTTGTACCAAGTGTCATAGCTTCTGTCTGGTCATGAGTTACGTAGATGATTGTTGTTTCAAGGCTCTGGTGAAGCTTTGAGATTTCTACTCTCATCTGTACTCTTAACTTAGCATCAAGGTTTGATAAAGGCTCATCCATAAGGAATACCTTAGGTGAACGAACGATAGCACGACCCATAGCAACTCTCTGTCTCTGACCACCTGATAAAGCCTTTGGCTTTCTGTCAAGTAAGTGCTCAAGATCAAGAATCTTAGCTGCCTTACGAACTGCTTCATCGATTTCTGCCTTAGGTGTCTTTCTTAACTTAAGAGCAAAAGCCATGTTATCATATACTGTCATATGTGGATATAAAGCGTAGTTCTGGAATACCATAGCGATATCTCTATCCTTAGGCTCTACATCATTTACTAACTTGTCATCAATCCATAATTCACCAGAACTGATTTCCTCAAGACCAGCGATCATACGGAGTGTTGTTGACTTACCGCAACCTGAAGGACCAACGAAGATGATGAATTCCTTGTCAGCGATTTCAAGGTTAAAATCCTTAACAGCTACGAAGCCGTTAGAATATACTTTACAAACGTTCTTTAAAGATAAACTTGCCATTATTGTTTCCTCCCGAAATATCATAAATGTGGGCTACCCGTGCCCTCATGGTTAATAATATACAACAACTGCATTTTCAAAAGCTATATCAGATTTAGCCAAAGATTAAAGTTTTAATTTGACAAATATGTCAGTCGGTCAGTTTTACTGTTCATTTTTAACAAAACAATCAAGTCTCTATATGTTAACATTCACAAATAGCGCAAATTTTTTCTGTTATTTAGACCAACTTTTAGCAAGAAAAGGCATAAAATATCCATTAACAAATATCCGATTTTCTTGCATTTTTCTTATTCTAATGATATTATTTAAATACAAAAAGGCGATAACTTAATATTCGGACTTACAAAGGTCTTTTTAGCAAGAACAATGGAATGTTCTAAAGTAAGAAACGGAGGCGTTATAAATGGTTATTGGAGGAATCTCCACTAACATAAGTACCACAAACGTCCAAAGCGATGTATCCGTGCTTATGTTACGTAAACAGCTTGATACCGTAGAGCAAGGAGGCGTTGATCTTACAAAAATGATGGAGCAATCCGTCAACCCGGAAGTAGGTTCAAACATTGATTACTCGGTATAAAAGTAACAACTTAATAAAAGAATAATAATCAAATTCTAGACCGGTATAGAATTTGATATGATTAGAAGTAACCTTCCGGCATCTGGACATGTCTCATGCCTAGGGAAAGTTACAGAAGTAAAAAGCCCCGACTATTAGAACGTCACCTAATAGTCGGGGCACATTTTTATTATTATTTTGAACGCAGTGTAAGCAATCCCCCGCTTCAAAAGCGTAAGCTTTAAGCGGGGGTATAAAGCTTACTAGTGTCAGAAGGGGTTAAAGCCCCTTCTGACAGGTGGCACAAAGTGCCACTGCGTTCATGAGGAAGTAGCAAAGCGGATTCCGAATGTCCGCTTTACAATATATTTAAGCCGCAACTGCTACAAATACCATGTAAACAAAGCAAACTATCATTCCCAAAACAAGAGGTAAGGTAATTAGTCTTTCTTTCTTCTCGTCCTGAGATACATTTTCACAGTTTGAGGCAATCTGCTCTCCTGTCTCTCTCTTAATTCTACTCTTTTCAAGATACTCTATTATAAGTAAAACAAGGCCTAAGAAAAGCATACCAAGAACTAATAAAAGAGCTAAACCAAGTAAAGTAACTCCTCCTACACTAGAATCTGTGCTTGTCTGCTGGCTAGCCTCCTGAAGGGCTGATGCATTTGCACTAGAGAAGTAACTTACTGTTACAGAAAATGTATTAAATGCGAAATGCGCGCACATAGAGGAAAGGATTGAGCCCGTAGCCTCTGTGAGCTTTGCAAATACTACACCCATGAAAGTTGCATATACAAACTGGTCGAAATTCATATGGAAAAAGCCGAATAAGATGGCACTTAAAAGCATAGCCTGAAAGTATCTCTTAATCTTTCTGTAAGTTCCATAATAAAGACCTCTAAATGTAAATTCCTCAACAATAGCCGGCATAACTGCGATTAAAATAATCTGAATTATTAAGGGATATGTTGAAACCTCTGAAACTGTCTGCTGTGCAGCATTTTCCACAAATAAACTAGTAATATTTGTAAGGAATAAAGACATAGGAATGATTAGGTAACCAATGATTATTGAAAGAATAATCTCCTTGATTCCTAGCATTTTAAATCTTAGGTCCTTAATTCCTGTCTTTGTAATTAAGCAAAAGCCAAGAAGCATAATTACAATAACTAATTCATTTTGTATAAAAAGGACAGCGCTTGTCATTTTCCCAATAACGCCCATGCTAATAAGAGCGCGCTCAATTAATGCGATTGCGACATTCAAGAAAATATAGCCAAAGATGAAAATCGGAAAGAAAAGATTAACCTTTTTTATTTCCATGCAATAGCCTCAACCTCTAGTAAGACATCCTTTGGAAGTCTTGCAACCTCAACACAAGAACGTGCTGGGAATGGTTCCTTAAAGTAGTTTTTATATATTTCATTTATCTTTCCAAAATCGTTCATTTCCTTGATAAAGACTGTAGTCTTTACAATATTCTCTGCCTTTGAGCCTGAAGCCTCAACTAAGTTAATTAAGTTCTTGAATGCCTGATTAGCCTGAGCTTCTACTCCTCCCTCAACTATCTGACCAGTTGGTGGATCAACTGGGATTACACCTGAAGTATAAACCATACCGTTTACTTCGATTGCCTGAGAATAAGGTCCGATTGCGCTTGGAGCCTTATCTGTGCTTATAACTTTCTGCATAATTGCCTCCTTTTGCCCCACGGGGCTCATTTTTCTTGACCCTAGGTTCATGGGTCTGTGCTTATAAAGCATTGTATAAATTTTATAACAATTAAGCGGATTGTACAAGTTTACAATCCGCTTATCTTTTATCTTATTAATTTGTTAACGCATTACTTTATTATATCAATTGTAGATTCGTTAATCTTAACCTTACCTTCTTTTAAGAGACGGCCAATAGCTCTCTTAAAGGCATTCTTACTCATATTAAAATGTTTCTTAATAATTTCAGGATCTGCCTTATCTGTAAATGGAATGCTACCGCCAAGCTTCTTCATCTTATTGTAGATAAAAGTTGAATCCTCATCCATCTGGATATAAGCCTTCTGCTTTAAGCTAAGAACAAGCTTACCATCTTCTCTAACTCTTGTAACACGACCAAATACTTCATCCCCTACATGAATCTCTTCAAAGACTTCATTCATAGGAATAAAGGCCTGATACTTATTATCTACAGCCACATAAACTCTGTAATCTGGTGCAATACCTACTACAGTTCCTGAAACTGCTGAATCCTTAACGTAATTGCTATCTGTTGTTAAGTACTTATTAACCTTCATAGAAGCAGCAAGTCTGTTACTCCTATCTATATATAAGCTAACTAAATATTCCTTGCCCTTCTCTGCCTTAACGGGCTGCTCCTTAAAAGGCATAAGTAAATCCTTCTCAAGACCCCAATCAAGGAAAGCACCAATGTTACTTACCTCTGATACCTTAAGTCTTGCAAGCTCACCAAGCTTAATCTTTGGTGTTCTTGTTGTAGCAATTAATCTATCTGAAGAATCTAGATAAACGAAAACTGTTAATGCATCGCCTTCCTCTAAATCTTCTGGCACTTCCTTCTTTGGAAGTAATACTTTCTCATCCTTAGTGCCTAAATAGACACCGAAATCCGTCCTATTCACAACATTAAGACACTGTACCTTACCTAACTCAATCATCTTAACCTCCTTTGGTTCTGCCTCATGAACCGCCTTACACAAACCCTAAAAGTAGCATAGATTTCTTATAGGGCATTAATCATAGTTTACCTGGCTTTAGTTAAAAAAAGCCATAAAAAAACCTCCGCAAAGCTGCGGAGGTTCTAGCTGGGCTTGAGGGATTCGAACCCCCGAAATGCTGGAATCAGAATCCAGTGCCTTACCACTTGGCGAAAGCCCATTATCGTTAGCGACGAAAAGAATTATATCACGCTAACAATATTAATGCAAGTACTTTTTTCATTTATTTTTTGATTTTTTCAAAAATACTTGTTATTTGACAAAATTAGCACAACTGCTTGGCTGTATTCTTAATTGTTAAGCAAGAATACATAGCAACAATAACAATTAAAGCCTCTGTTACAGTAGACTGTAATGAAATTGTAGACATGAAGATAAAGTAGTGTGCAAATACAAGTGCTGCTACTACAAACCAGATTACCTGATAATTTCTTGTAGCAGCCTGTCTACCCTGTACCTTAGCTTCCATCATAAGTGCCTCTATAAAATAATAAGTGTAATAAATAGCAAATATTACAGAAATACCAATTGCAATTGAATGCATTGTATCCTCAATTGTAGAATCCCAAGCTAAGCAGTTAATTAGCTGTGAGGCAATAGCTCCAACAAATCCTAAAATTGCCACCACAAAAGATTTCTTAGCTAGTGAATTAAGCTTCTTAAAATCCTTAGAGCCCAATATTATAAGTGCAAAACCTAGGGTATCATTAGTTACATCAATTCTTATATCACCAATAGTAATTAAGAATCTCACTAAAATTAGGAATACACCTATTAAAATTAAATTCAAACTCTTCTTGTTCATATTATTCCCACTTTCCTTTTTAAACGGATTCTACAGGTCTACTAAAGGATTTAAATCCCACCTAAGATAATCCGTCATGCTACTAGAAAACGTAGCTTTTGCGCCTACATTTTCACAAAGAATATTGTAATAGAATAAGTAATTACGGTCAATTGCAAATGATAACTATTAATTATTTTTATAAATATTTAATGCCCACCAAAAACTTGATGGGCATTAAACGTGGAAAAAATTATGAAAAAAACATTTGGAAAAAATTATTGGCAAACATTTGCAAGATCATTAATTCTTGCAGATGTTGATGTCGCTGTAACATTGTTAATAAATAGCACTGTACCTATGTTGTACTGGTCTACAAGCTCTGATACTGTACCCTGATAATATCTGTAGTCGATTACGTAGACATTCTGGAAATTCTCTGTAAGGTAAGGAACAAGAGCATTACCAAAGGATTCCTTAATCACAAGGATGGAAGAACCATCATTAATATTAGGATTTGTGATTGTAGAATAAGAATTATCTCCTCCAATAAATGCACTGTATTTACTTGTGATATTCCAGCCTGTTACGTCTGTTACGATATTGTAGTTAGTAAGCACATTGTCGCTATTAACAAACTGCATCTTATTAGTTGATGGTGGCACGTAAGCCACGAAGTTGTCTGGCGAACCATAAAGGGATGTGGCCCTTGTCTGAGTATAAAAGCTACCAACAAAATTGCCGCAGTCAAGTCTTGTAAAGCTATCAAGGCTTGCAGGGCTCTTGCCAATCTGTGTCATGAAAGCACCATAGGCATAGTAAGCACCAAGGCTTGTCCAATGGTGATCCGTTCTAAAGTAAATGTATTCATTACGGTGTTCTCTAAGTAAATCGTAAATGTAACATTTTCCCACTTTGTTATTCATCTTGCTAAACATGTAGAGAATAGCTTTCTTTTGATTACTACTTGAGATGCTGTTTCTTGTGGCATCATCAAGAGTGATATCTATACTTGTAGGCACAATCATGTCGTAAACCTTAGCCTTGCCGTCCAAAGTATTAGCCAAGTTATTTACTATGTTTGCATACCTATCTGATTCTGATTGTAAAAATGTATAGTAGTTGTAGGCACTATCTTCAACCACAAAGATTGAACCTAGAGACTCACCGGCCTTAGCCGCTGTAGTTCCATCAGTGTCCTCAACTTCCATACCAACATCGCTTGCCGATATGCTTGCGCTATCATAAGAATAATCAGAGATATAAGTCTGATCTGATAGTATTTCTCTTGCAGTTTCTGTCTCAGAATCCTCTAAATCCTCTACAGCACCTGCATTAATTGTTAAATCATATTCTGTCAAATCAACATCAGGAATATCATCACCTACTATAACCTCGCCGTGAATGGAATTTGTCTGAATTCCGTACATATTCTCCAATGCCTCACTGCACACAATAAGATTATCTCTTCCTGGAAATGTGTCTGAGAACCAAGTGTCGATGGCTGTAAAATATTCGCCACTCCAGAAACTCTCAAAAGTAAATGTCGGAAATTTACTTAAAGTTCTTCTCTCAGTTATAGACTCTGTCGGTCTTAATGGTATCATTAAAGATACTGCTGCCCCAATGACAATCATGCTTAAAAAGACGACGATTTTCACGATTGCGGCTTTCTTAATAACGTACTCTCGGTACTTCGCAGTGGTCTTATCGATCCTGCCCTCCACTTCATTTTTTCCTAACAATTTCATTACCTAGCCCTACTCAAAAATTTATGTCCGATTTATTCAATCCATTTCCCTAAAAAGCCCCAGCTTCTCTCCCTAGATAAGCAAGTCCCCACTTGCCTTAGAATCTAAAGTAAATAAACGGATTGTAACTATTACCAATCAAACATACAGTTGATAAGAATAAAAGAACCACAGGAATAACCACATTTAGCACATTATAGAAATATACAAATGCGACCTCCTTATTAACTCCAAAACTTCTTATCTTGTTAGCCAACATCTTAACTGCTGGTGTCACTGCAATAATCACTACAATAAAGAAGATGAAGTTGTTAAGAATGATTGTGTTAGTCTCAAGGTTTGTGAATGCATTTCCATTAAGACCAAACAAGCTCTTAACAAGCTCCTTAATAACTGCGAAATCTTCGAATCTAAATAAAATCCATCCAAAGAAAACCACAATTAAAGTATATATTCTACCGATTACTGCTTTTGCTATATTTCCAATTTTATCAAAAAGCTTCAAAAGAAACAACTTCTCTATACATAAAAATACAAAAAAATACAATCCCCATAGAATAAAGTTAAATGAAGCTCCATGCCAAAGACCTGTAAGGGCCCAAACTACGAACATATTAAAGATCTGTCTCTTGATTCCACGTCTGTTTCCTCCAAGTGGAATGTAGAGATAATCTCTAAAGAAAGTACTTAAGGAAATGTGCCATCTTCTCCAAAATTCAGTAACTGACTTAGAGATGTATGGATAATTAAAGTTTTCCTTGTACTGGAAACCTGTCATTTTACCAAGACCAATGGCCATATCTGAATAAGCCGAGAAATCAAGGTAAATATAAATCATATATAAGATACAAGTAATCCAAGCACCAAGCACTGTGACCTGACTTGCAAGGCTAGCTGTCGCCTCATCTGGCAAGATGTCCTTTATAATGCTGGCGCAAGTATTAGCTAAAATAGTCTTCTTTGCAAGGCCTACGCAGAAACGAGAAATACCATCATTCATACTTGTGATGTTAGTCTTTCTCTCCTTTAAATCATCTGCAATATCCTTATATCTAACGATTGGACCTGCAATACACTGATGGAAAAGAGATGCGTAAAGTAAAACTCTTCCATAATTATGCTCTGCCTCAATCTCACCCCTGTAAACATCTACAACATAAGATACTAACTGGAAGGTGTAAAATGAAATACCTACCGGTAAAATTATTTCAGGAATGACCTTTGGCAAACCTGTAAAGTAATTAAAAATCTCACAAAGGAATCCAGTGTATTTAAATACACCAAGAATTAATAGGTTTGCTGCAACTGTAAATCCAAGGGCGAGATTTCTATTCCTAAGATGCTTAGGATTCTCCTCATCCTTTGTAAATTTATCAATTGCAACAGCTCCTATGTAACTTACGAATGCTGAGACCATCATAATCAGCAAATATGCTGGTGATGACCACGCATAGAAAATCAATGAAAAGAATAAAATACATATGTTCTTCTTCTTAATGTCTGAAATAACCGCATAACATAATAAATTAATTGGCAAAAAAATGTACACAAATAAAAGGCTTGAAAAAACCATAATCCCCTATAACTCCCTCTCTACTCTTATCTAGTTTTCTCTTACTTTCTGATCGACCGTCTTAATTAGTTCTCATCATCTAGCTGACTGTCTTCTTCCTCACCTTCATCACTTTCCTCTTTAGGGGGTTCCTCTAAAGCCTTAAAGATTCTTGCAAAGATATACGAATCCGCATATAGAATAATTGGTATAGTCAAAATCATTACAATAAAATATAAATATGTGAAATATAATAACGCAACAGTGATAAATAGCATAACAATTGTCTGTGGCAAATGATGTACGCAAATTATCAATGCATTCTTTATAGTTCCCATTATAGTATTATTGTATCTTGAAAGCAATGCAAAAGAATACAAAATCACAGCAACATATATTAAAGCTATACCTATGACTAAGTAAATAAATCCAATTGCAACTGTTCCGCCGCCGTTATTGCCCCAGCTCTCAGCAGCCTTAAAATCAGCAAATAAAATAAGTCCGATTATTACAAAAATAAATTCAAGACCAATTCCCTGTATAATATTCTGCTTAAAAGACTTAAAAAAGTCCTTATAAACATAACTTTCCTCATCTAGCACTAACTTTCTTCCTGCATAGAAAGCCGCTGTAAGTGACGCTCCAACTGTCACAACAGGGATGCAACAAAGAACTGTTAATGCAGCCAAAATAATAAAATCACCCATCTTAACAAGGGCTCTAAAAATTCGACCATCTATAAACGAATTCATAACTTCCTCCAAATGTAAAACTCCTAAGCCTTTGGCTTAAATACTTCTCCTAAGCCAGCACACAGCTTAACAGTTATGATTATACTTAATGTAATATTTAAATGCAAAGAATTTTTAGTGTAGTTTCTAAAATGTTTATAAAAGCAGTTTTTAATTAGAAATAATTATGCTAAACTTCAAAAGTAAATCAAAAAATACATTTTCAAAAAAGAGGAAGATTATATGGCAAAAGGAAATGGAGTGCGCGATGAAGTTAAAGAGCAACGCGCAAAGTTTAAAAGTTTATCTTTTACAAAGAAGATAGGTTATATCTGGGAATACTATAGATTACCTATTTTCGCGGTAATATGTACAATCCTTGTGGTAGCATCATTTGTATTTGCATACATAAGAAACAATTACGATACAGTCTGTACTATCGTTTCCTGCGATGGTTATATCACAGGCCACCGTACTGACGAAGACGCCCTAACAACAGGTTTTACTAACTATCTTGGAATTGATGGCAAGAAGACTCAGATTGACATCGACTATTCCTACAACATGCAGGGCGACGACCTAGACGGCGCAGTTACAGTAAGTATCAACAAGATTTATATACTAGCTAACACCGGCGACATGGACGGCTTCATGGCGAATTACGAGAATATTCTCTACTTCTGCACCGATGCCGACACATTTTTCCTAGATCTAAGGGAAGTCCTTACAGATGAAGAACTTGACTACCTTTCAGACTACATCATCTACTATACTGATGCTAATGGTGAAAATGTTCCCGTAGCCGTGGACATTAGCGAAGCACCTGAAATAACAGCTACTGACCTATCAGTAGAGCACCCATGTTACGGCATTGTAAACACATCGCCTAACTATGAGAACGCAGCAGATTTTATTAGATTTGTATTTGATATGTAAAAACGGTAAATTTTTTACAAAATTAAATAAGACTTTAAAGCATAAGCAAAGCCCTAGACTTCATGTCTGGGGCTTTTTAAATCTAAATTTCTAATCTATCTAACTTTCTAATTAATCTACATTTCTAATCTGTCTAAATTTCTAGTCTATAAAGGTTCATATCTCCAATGTCTCTGGCATAAATCCTAAAGCCTAGCTTTTCCACCAAGGCAATGGATTTAAAGTTGTCTCTGTGGATGCAGGCAAAGAGCTCATCGAGATTAAGCATAGTTCTAGCGTACTCAATAGTTGCCTCGCAGGCCTCATAAGCATAGCCCTGCTCCTGATAGTCCTTACCAATAAGGTAGCCAATCTCCTGCTTTGTGGTGTTATCTATTTCACGATTCTCAATACCCACGCGGCCAATTAGCTCCCCAGTTTCCTTTAGGAAAACCAGCCAAAGTCCGTAGCCAAAGAAGGTGTACATATTCTGGATGTAATTCTTTACAAACTCGCACTCCTCCTCGTAAGGATAGAGCTCCTCTACGAAGTCGCATTCGTTTAAAGACTCGTAGAGCTTATAGTATTCTGGCATGTCCTCTAGGCACATCTCCCTAACAATCAATCTATCTGTAGTAAAGATTTCAAGAGGCTTTCCAATGCTTCTAAAAAATACGCTTTGGATATATTCCTCATTCAAATCGTTAACATCAAAAAGCACATATCTAGCAGTTCCGTAATAAGACATTCCAAGGCCGATGTCCGTTTTTTTCAAAACATTCCCCTGCTTAAAGTCTTCTAATTCAAGGTCTAAATCATGCTTTCTAATAATATCCTCTAAGTCATAATCGCTAATAAAACAAGACTTTTCCACATCTCTGTCCATAATTTTGCCAATTATCCCCGCGAGTTTGTGATTAGTCACATTTTCACAAAGAAGCTTAGCCCCGCTAATCTTGTAACAAGTCAATTCTTTGTCAGCGTTTATGCAAATGTTAACGTTATTCGCCCAGTTAGACATTTCCCTAAAGTCTGGTTCAAATTGAATATTAAAATTATCTTCTATATAAATATAGATGTTTTCTAAGTTTTCAATCATAATTGACTTTTCCTATCTTGTTATTTAGAATTAATATGTTTATACATATATTTTATCATTTATTAAACAAATAATAAATACATGGAGGAATATTCGATGGCACAGAATCCAATAGTTACAATCACTATGGAGAATGGCTCTGTTATGAAGGCTGAGCTTTATCCAGAAATTGCACCTAATACAGTAAATAACTTTATTAGCCTTGTTAAGAAGGGCTTTTATGACGGCGTTATCTTCCACAGAGTTATCGCTGGTTTCATGATTCAGGGTGGCGACCCAGATGGTACAGGCATGGGTGGCCCAGGATACAGCATCAAGGGTGAATTTTCAAACAATGGCTTTAAGAACGACTTAAAGCACACACCTGGCGTACTTTCAATGGCTAGAACAATGATCCCTGATTCAGCAGGTTCACAGTTCTTTATCATGCACAAGAATTCACCACATCTTGATGGCGAATATGCTGCCTTTGGTAAGTTAACAGAAGGTGAGGACGTATTAGAGGCAATCGCTACAACAGACGTTGACTGGAACGATAGACCACTTACACCACAGGTTATGAAGACTGTTACAGTTGAGACTTTCGGTGTTGACTATCCAGAGCCAGAGACTCTTTAACTATTTTGAAAATGTTTTCTCAATAGAGAAATAATTTTTATAACAAAAAAGACATGCTAAAAGAGACATGCTATAGAAAGGATTTTATCCTAATTTATAGCATGTCTCCTTTTTTCAATTTAAAGTCATCTGTAGCCCTTAGAAGTGGCCGCCGGAACTTCCAGAATTTCCGCCACCGTGACCTCCGCCGCCGTGGCCGCCACCACCGTGGTTTGTCTCGATTTTTCTTTTTACCACCGTTGTATTTATAAAAAGATCTCTTCTATCATTCACCTTAAAATTGTGGTTCTTTGCATAAGTCATCTCATTAGTTGTGGCCTTTGCCTTATTATTGCCCACCATAACAAAGATGGCAATAGCAGTAATTACCACTGATACAAAGAGCTTTATAAGAATTCCATCAAGGATTTTCTCTAGTAAAGTTGGGCTATATTCTCCGTTAATAATTGCCCTCTTTATGTTATTTACGTATTTTGAAAATGCAGTGTAGTAGTCACTGTCTGATAAATACTCCTCAGAAATCTCTCTGATTTCATCTAAATCTGACTGACTAAAACTAGTTTTTGCAATGCCTGAAGTTATAATTCTATCTGCTCTTGAACTCATATCTACAGCGTAGGCACAAGCATCCACTGTTGTAGAATCTTCATTATAACCATAGTCACTCTCTAAGATATCACGGATGTAGCTATCCATGTTGCTTCCATCATAGCCCTTACTCATGGTAATAATCACAATGTCACACTGAGCTTCTTTAGAAGCCTTGGCACACAATTTCTCAAGCTTAGCCTCCTCACTATCTGAAAGGAGATTGGCATCATCTATGACATAATCTTTTGTAGTGTCTGCGTATACATTTTCAGAAGTAAAAATGCAACTAAATATAGAAACTAACAACGCTAGTAGAATTAAACTTACCTTAATCTTTTTTACCATAATAATAAGCCTCCTATGTTAATAATTACAAAGGCCAGTATAAATATAAGAAGGCTAAAAAATACGGTTCTCTTTGTGCTGATTGGTCTGTCGGCTACGATTTTACCTGTCTGTCCGTTTAGGAAGAAGCTGTAGTCCTTGCCGTTGAAGCTGTAATTTAACATCCATACTGGAAGGAGGACGTAGTCGTGACCTAGATTTCTAATATTTTCTCTTTTTCCAAGTACGTTAACAGTTGTGTAGCCCTGAATTGTATCCCTTGCAATGTCAGAAATATACTTACTTGCACGCACCTTGGCTCTATCCTTTAGCTCATCGCTATTGTAGTTATATCTTTCAGATAAATAGCCCTGAAGGTAGCCGCCCTTAAAGTCCACAAGGTCAGCATAATTGTAGGGTTCAAGCATATCCATCTGCTCATCCGGCATCTTCTTTGAAGCATCCGCTGGCAACTTGTCAAACTCTGCAGTTACGTCGCGGTAAACCTGGAAATGATCTGTGTAAATGTATTCCGTATCCCCACGTCTAATTGTACGAACGCGAGTAGCTGCGGCATTTACCTGAGCATTGGCATCAAAGTCGTAAAGCCAGAAAGGAACGTAAACACCGCTGATTTTCTCAATCATGCTCTTTTTAGATAGAGTCTTTGGTGTAAGGGGTCCCTTCTTTAGCCAATCCTTATAGATAGAAACTGCTCTTTCCCTGTCTATCTTAAAAGGAATGACGTACTCTGGGCTAAACTCCCCTTCTAGTCTTTCCTCCACTAGAGTTGGATTGCCGCAATAAGAACAGAAAGTAGCTGATGTGTACTTATCTGTAACAAGTTCGGCGCCGCAGCTCTGACAGTGGAAAATTTTCATGTTAGATTCTGAAGCTGTTTCATCTCTTTCTTCCTCTTTGAAATCAGCCTCATCTGCCTTTCCAAATTCCTTATCTAACTCTTTTATATAGTTATCATAGTCTGTCACTGATAGATTCGCGCCACAGCTATGACAAGCTAGCTTTTGTGTCTTTGAATCAAAGGACATGGCCGCCCCGCAGTTGGGGCATTTATATGTTGTTACTGCCATAAATTTTCTCCCATTTCTTTAGGAAAATGTAATATTTTTCCTATAAAAAGAATTCTACTTAACTTTAAAGGAAACGTCAATATTGCTAACTGCACGTTAAAAGCCACTGTTTATCATATTTAGCACAGTTCATAGTTTATTCATATTGAATTAAATAAATCTTTACAGCGAACTCATAGCTTATTAATTTTTCTTCCGTATACTACAAGAGTAGAAGATTTATACAATACAAACGACATGAAAAACACTTTTTGTTTTTTCATAAATCGAGTTGCATGAGAATGCAGCTCTCCTCCCTCTTTTCATCGTCTGTCCCACGACAGACGATGTTTTTTGCGCCGGATTGAATTAAAATATATATGACGACTTTCAAAACAGAAAGATTCCTAAAAAAATAGAAAGGTTGCCCTTGGCAACCTTTCTATTTTTTACACACACTTTACAATAGGAAAAAAGACGCTATTGTTAATATCGCTCCTACCACAATAAGAGCTATTCCTATATTAATATTCTTCTTATTCTTTAGTTTTGAAATCTCTACCTCGTTTCTCTTATCAAAGAAAATGTGAAAATCTCTCTTAGCAGCTATTACCTTAGTTGCTCCAAGGAAAATTCCTACAAATCCTATTAAGAAACACATAAATCCTATAAAAGGAAGGAATGAATCTCCTGCATATTCTTGACTATTATAAAAATCTACATCTAACAGAACATTTTTCAAATATCCTAGTATCTCCATATATACTCCTCTTTCTAATATCAAGCTGTTAAGAAACACGTATACATCTCAACTAACCTGTTATCCTTCTAGTATCTTAACGTATCTGTTTATATTCCTAACGCGTTAGCTAAGTTCTTTTTAGAAGCTATCTCCTTAGCACATCTTTATTCTAGCAAATCAATAGTTGTATTTCAATTAACTAAAGATAAACTAATTTCTAAATAATAATTAAATTCGAGCAAATTAATACATAAAATAAACACAAAATGGCAGCGAAAATATTTACAAAAGTCTTTCACTATGCTAACATTATCTTGTTAAAAAATTGACAATTAAAAACTTAGGTAAATTACCACATTTTACTTTTCATTTCTAATTTTTTAGTTTATAATTAGCTTAGTTTATGGCGGTGCCAATAATTTAATATATAATCTATTTTCTTGGGGTGATTGCCTAACAGTTAACTAAAATTATGGAGGTAATATATTATGTTAGTTTCAGCAAAAGAAATGCTAGACAAAGCAGTAGCTGGTCACTATGCAGTTGGTCAGTTTAACATTAACAATCTTGAATGGACAAAGTCAATTCTTCTTACAGCTGAAGAATTAAAGGCTCCAGTTATCTTAGGTGTTTCTGAAGGTGCTGGTAAGTATATGACTGGATTTAAGACTGTTGCAGCTATGGTAAAGGCTATGGATGAATCTTTAGGAATTACAGTTCCTGTTGCTCTTCACCTTGATCATGGTACATATGAAGGTTCATATAAGTGTATCGAAGCTGGTTTCTCTTCAATCATGTTTGATGGTTCACACTATCCAATCGAAGAGAATGTAGAAAAGACTAAGGAATTAGTTAAGGTTTGCCACGAAAAGGGTATCTCAATCGAAGCTGAAGTTGGTGGTATCGGTGGTGAAGAAGATGGTGTTGTTTCTCAGGGTGAGTGCGCTGATCCTAAGGAATGCAAGGCTATCGCAGACCTTGGTGTAGATATGTTAGCAGCTGGTATTGGTAATATCCATGGTAAGTATCCAGAAGGATGGCCAGGTCTTAGATTTGACGTATTAGAGTCAATCAAGGCTGAAATCGGTGATATGCCATTAGTTCTTCACGGTGGTACAGGTATCCCTGAAGACATGATTAAGAAGGCTATCTCACTTGGAGTTGCTAAGATCAACGTTAACACAGAGTGCCAGTTAGTATTTGCAGATGCTACAAGAAAGTATGTTGAAGCAGGTAAGGACTTAGAAGGTAAGGGTTATGACCCAAGAAAGCTTCTTGCTCCTGGTGCTCAGGCAATTAGAGATATCGTTGCTGAGAAGATTAAGCTTTTCGGTTCAGACGGTAAGGCTTGCTAATTTATTGAGAATTAATTTTGTACAATTGATTAGTTATCTATGATATAATTAACTCGGTCCAACAAGAGTTGGTCCGAGTTTTTTACAAAAATGTAGGGATAGTAATACTTTACAATTATCTTTACAACTATATTCCTGGAGGAGATATTTATGGGAGACAACAATTTAAACGACAAGGACCCCTACAAGGATGACGACAACTTCAAGGATGACGACATTTATGTAGACGAGGAAGATACTTCTACTTCCTATACTAAGGTTAAGAGCGAGGAAGAAGAAGCGGCAGAATTGGAATTTGAAAAGAAAGAAGCTAAGAAGAAGCGCAATAGAATTATTAACAGAGTAATTCTAGTAGTTGCAGCTTGTGTGTTTGTATTTGCAGCCTATAACTTGATTAGCATTTTACTAGAGTATAAAAAGGGTACAGATACCTACAAGAAGGTAGAGGATGATGTAATTCAAAGCGAAGAGCAAACTATTGTGATTACTGATGAAAATGGTCAGCAAAGTTCCGTAGACATTCCATTTGTTTACGATGAAGAAGCTCTAAAGGCAATAAATTCCTACGCTATTGGTTATATCTACATCCCTTCAATAGACATAAGATTACCAATGGTGCAATACACAGATAATGATTATTATCTACATCACCTAATCGATGGAACTTACAATTCAAGCGGATGTCTTTTCGAGGATAGCCGAATCGAAGGTGGAATAGATGCAAGTCATGTTATTATTTATGGTCATAACATGAAGAATGGTAGCATGTTTGGTTTATTAAAATATTACAACAGCGAAAGCTACTATAAATCAGGAAATAACGATAAGATTTACATTTACACAGGTAATGAATTAAGAGAATATACAATCTTCTCATGTTACGTAAGCGAGCCAATAAGCGATACTTACACTTATAACTTCTCTACTCTTGAAGGTATGAGAAGCTGGGCAGGTAGTATGCAGTCACAGTCCATTTATGACACAGAAGTTGATATTAGCAATTCTCAACAGGTTATTACACTTTCTACATGTACTAACGACGGTAAGCAGAGATTTATCGTACACGCTACTTTAACAGGATCTGCTACGATTGATAATTAATATGAAAATGTATCTCTTAATGCTATATAAATAAGCTAATTTATAAATCATTATATAATATACATAAAGAATAAGACCTGCAAGTTATCTTGCAGGTCTTATTCTTTATAATGGTTAAATCTAACTAGCTATACCATAGTAAAGCGGACATTCGGAATCCGCTTCGCTACTTCCTCATGAACGCAGTGGCACTTTGTGCCACCTGTCAGAAGGGGCTTTAACCCCTTCTGACACTAGTAAGCTTTATACCCCCGCTTAAAGCTTACGCTTTTGAAGCGGGGGATTGCTTACACTGCGTTCAAATGTAATTTATTAATTACTATTATATTCATAATCAATGATTAAACTTCAAAGATTAAATCCTCATACTGAGGGAATGGCCAGTATTCTTCATCAACAAGCATTTCAAGCTTATCAGCTGGCTTTCTAAGTTCATCCATTGCTGTCTTAACAACATCTCTGTAGAATACAGCCTGTTCCTTAGCACCTGTAACCTTAGCAGCCTTGCAAACAGCTTCTGATAACTTAGCCTGAGCTTCCTTAACAGCCTTAAGCTCTGTTGTAATATCTGCTAATAATTCCTTCTGAACTGAGTTATCGCAACCAACTTCTGCTACTGCAAGAGCTGAGTTAGCAACTTCTGTTGAGTAAGATACAACAGCTGGTACAATCTGCTTAGCAGCCATATCAAGCATTGTCTTAGCTTCGATGTTGATTGCCTTTGAGTAAGCTTCGTACTTAATTTCAGATCTTGATTCAAGCTCTGTCTTAGTAAATACACCGAATTCCTCGAATAACTTAACAGCCTTATCTGTTGTAAGAGCTGAAACAGCATCTACCATATTTCTGATGTTTGGAAGACCACGCTTCTCAGCTTCTGCTACCCATTCATCTGAGTATCCGTTACCGTTAAATACGATTCTATGATACTTTGTGAAGAGTTCCTTAATCTTGTCATGAATAGCCATATCAAGGTTTTCAGCCTTCTCTAATTCGTCGCAAACTTCCTTGAAGCTTTCTGCTACGATTGTATTTAATACTACGTTAGCTGGAGCAATTGAATCTGCTGAGCCAACCATTCTAAATTCGAACTTGTTACCTGTGAAGGCAAATGGTGATGTTCTGTTTCTATCTGTTGCATCCTTAGCAAGGTCTGGTAAAGACTTAACACCAGTCTTTAACTTACCCTTCTGGATTGAGCTTGTAGCATCACCCTTATCAATAAGCTGCATAACAACATCTTCTAACTGCTCGCCAAGGAACATAGAGATAATTGCTGGAGGTGCTTCGTTAGCGCCTAATCTGTGGTCGTTACCAACGTTAGATGCAGACTCTCTTAAAAGATCTGCATGTGTATCAACAGCCTTCATGATACAGCCTAATACTAATAAGAACTGAATGTTCTCATGTGGTGTCTTACCTGGATCAAGTAAGTTAACGCCATTATCTGTAGTCATAGACCAGTTATTATGCTTACCTGAACCATTAACGCCTGCAAATGGCTTCTCATGTAAGAGGCAAACTAAACCATGTCTATATGCAACCTTCTTCATAACTTCCATTGTTAACTGGTTGTTATCTGTTGCAATGTTACACTCTGCATAGATTGGAGCAAGCTCGTGCTGTGCTGGTGCAACTTCGTTATGCTGAGTCTTGGCTGAAACGCCAAGCTTCCATAATTCCTTGTTAACATCCTTCATGTATGCTGCAATTCTTTCACGAATAGCACCGAAGTAATGGTCATCTAATTCCTGACCCTTAGGTGGCATACCACCAAATAAAGTTCTTCCAGAGAATACTAAATCCTTTCTCTGTAAATACTTTTCTCTATCTACAATGAAATACTCCTGCTCAGCACCAACTGATGGTGTAACCTTAGTAGCTTCTGTATTTCCAAATAATCTAACTAAACGTAATGCCTCTTTATTAATGGCATCCATTGAACGAAGAAGTGGAGTTTTCTGATCAAGAGCTTCTCCTGTGTAAGAACAGAAAGCTGTAGGGATAATTAATGTTGCACCTGCAGCATCTTCTCTAACGAAAGCTGGTGATGTACAATCCCAAGCTGTATAACCTCTTGCTTCAAATGTAGCTCTTAAGCCACCTGATGGGAATGATGAAGCATCCGGCTCACCCTTGATTAATTCCTTACCAGAGAATTCCATTAAAACCTTACCATTAGACTTTGGTGCAGAAATAAATGAATCATGCTTTTCAGCTGTAGCACCTGTAAGTGGCTGGAACCAATGAGTATAGTGTGTTGCACCCTTCTCGATAGCCCAATCCTTCATTGCGTTAGCAACTACATCGGCATCTTCCTTACTTAATTCTTGCTTACCATCCATTGTTAAACGTAAATTCTTATATACGTTCTTAGGTAAACGCTCCTTCATAACTGTGTCGTTAAATACGTTCTCGCCAAAGATATCGGCTACATTGAATCTCTCACTCATAACTTCTTCACCTTTCTTGCTAATATTCTTAATTAAAAATAAGAACCTTTGTCCTTACATAGTCTACAAAACTTTAGAAAATTAATCAACTATGAAATTTTACAATTTTTAGGAAGAATGCTATAGGTTTTTTTGCATTATTTCCTACATATTGTGTACTTTATTTTCTTAACCTCATATCAGAAAATAAAAAGGCGCCACTAAACGAAAATTTAAAAAACTTTTCGAAAAGTGAACGCCATTGTTCTTATATTCAATATATTAGAATCTTAAATTCCTTCTTGTAGTACTTGTTGACTACATGTAATAAAATAACCTAAATCAGAAATCATTGCAAGTTATTTTCTAAAAAGCTTAGAATATTAATACATTCTCTTAAAAACCTTTTGATTCTTAATCAGTTTTTGAAAATGTACTTAAGAAAATATAGTCAGTCAATGACCCATAGCTTATCTTATTAGGCCTAACTTAATAATGTTAAGCAAACTACTGTGGATAGCTTAATCTATCGAGAGTTGGTCTATCTAAAACCTCAGACTTAAACTTTCTGATGTAGATTTTAGCTAGGTTTAAGTTGTTATCTAAATAGTTTCCGCAATCTCTTGGAGTAGCTCCTGGAATCTCATCATTGAAAGCCAATGCGAAATCTGCTGCTTCTCTTAAAACAGGAATAATGTCCTCAGACTTTAAGTCGCCTGCAAAAATTACATAGAAACCTGTTCTACAACCCATTGGTCCGAAGTAGATTGTCTTAGGTCCCCATTCTTCGTGGTTTCTAAAGAAAGTTGCCCAAAGATGTTCGATTGTATGTAAACCAGGATTATCCATAGGTGGCTCTACATTTGGTCTTGTAAATCTTAAGTCAAATGTAGTAATTGTCTCTGCTCCTACATGATCCTTTCTTGAAACATAAACTCCTGTAAGTAAATCTAAGTGGTTAACCTTAAAACTTGCTATCTTTTCCATTTTTAAAAAATTATCCTTTCTGTCCAGTAATAAATACCAGTTTTCTTCCGTCTACGCTTGCAATCTTTAGCACCTTAATTCCGTTTATAAACTTTGAAAGGGTTGAGTAACCATACTCTTTAACCTTAAAGTTAGGGAATTTGCTATGTATTCTCTGGCCTAGAGCGCCAAGCTCCATGCCTGTCTTTCCTGTCTGTCCTACGCTATCAACTGCAAAATCGATGACCTGCTTAAGGGCTGAGTCATCCTCGCGAAGGCTTACTACTACTGTGTTATTAACATTTTTAACATCAAATGCTTCTATTTCCTCGAGGAACTTAGAAAGCGAACTATATCCATAATTTCTTACATCGAAATCTGAATGCTTCTTCTGAAGACGACTACCAATCTCACCGAGACCTGTCTGGCGGCCCTTGTTATCATTTTCAGTAATAATCTCAATAATAGCGTTCTCAACCTTGTTCTGGGTAAGCACTATCTCTGGCTTCTTGGCCTTCTTCTTATCAATCTCAGTAACGTCATCGTCGTTTTGATCTAGCAACAATTCTAGATCTGTAAATACGGAGCAAGCAGCTCTAAAAGAACGTGGAGTCTTATTCTCCCCCATTCCAATGACCTCCATGCCGGACTCGCGAAGTCGGCTAGCAAGTCTAGTGAAATCGCCGTCGCTACTTACAATGCAGAAACCATCCACGCTGTGGGTATATAAAATGTCCATAGCGTCGATAATCAGTGTGGAATCCGTAGCGTTCTTACCCACTGTATTTCTAAACTGCTGAATTGGAGTGATTGAATTTTCCATAAGCTCCTTCTTCCACTTGCCAGCTTGTGTACTAGTCCAATCACCGTAAATTCTCTTATAAGTTATAACTCCATATTTTGTCATTTCATCTAAAATGCTACCAATATATTTAGACGAAATATTGTCTGAATCAATTAAAACTGCAAATCTTTTATCGTCCATATCCTTACCTCTACATTTAAACTTAAGTAGCAACCCCTAAAGGGCTTGCTACATTTGATGGAACATCAGCCATAAAAATCTTGCTTCGCAAGATGAGGCTGACGCTAGGTAGCACTTGCTAAAGCAAGTACTACATTTACAGGAACATCAAGCATTAGAATTGCCTTCGGCAATCAGCTTGACGCTAAGTAGCAACCCATAAAGGGCTTGCTACATCTGGTGGCGAACCACCTTGTATTCATCATTGCTTTGATAATATGGGCATTGTTTATACTTTGAATTTAATAATCTAGCATAGTCATCTTCGTCCATATTAACATCACAGACATATTCTTCTAATTCATCGTCAAAGACGAGATTATTGCAATAATCACAACTATACTGTGAAGCCATATTATCCTCCTTTTTACTAATATCTCTAGTAAATAATTACATAATAATTTTAGTATCCACTGCATTCATAGTGGACTCTCTATGGGAAACTATAATAATAGTCTTTCCCTTAGCCATCTTAGAAAGTGATTCTAAGATAATTCCCTCATTTAAGGAATCAAGATTAGATGTTGGTTCATCTAATAATATTATAGGTGCATCTGATAGGAATGCTCTTGCAAGACCTATTCTTTGCTTTTCGCCAGATGACAATCTCTCTCCTAATTCACCTATAACTGTATCATATGAATTATCTAAACCCTGAATAAATTCATGAATAGATGCCCTTTTAGCGGCTTCAATGATTTCTTCTCTACTAGCATTATATTTTCCAAATGCTATATTAGCTGCAATTGTATCATTAATAAGTTCAGTTTCCTGACTTACGAATGCTATATTAGTTCTAAGAGAAGCTGTATTAATCTGGTCTAAATTAGTTCCTGCAATAGTTATTTCACCTTTATTAGGCTTAAAATATCGCATAATTAGCTTTAGTAATGTTGATTTACCGCAGCCACTTTCTCCATGTATTCCAGTAATCTTGCCAGCCTCAAAAACTGCATTGTAATCACGTAGTATTTCTTTATCATTATACGCGAATGAAAGCTGACTTACAAGAATCTCATTTTTATTCTTAAACTTTTTATTAGAATCTTCATCTAATATTTCAAGGTCTTTTCCATCTAAAACATCCTTAGTTTCCGGCTCTTCCTCAATAATAGAAATAACTCTTTTAGCACTAGCAAAAGTCTGGTTTAAATTATTTGATAGTGATGAAAGAGCAACACATGGACCAAATGATGACATCATAGTTACTGTAGCTACTATGGCGTTGGCAAATGTAATATCACGGCTGCCAGCTAAATTTAGAGCCACTACAAACACTAAATAGGAAGCCACAAGAATTACCATCTCTGTCATCATACTTGAACTAGCTGCATAATTAGCTAAATCTTCCTGATAAAAAGATAATCTCTTAGATTCCTTAGCTAGTTTTAAACGTCTATTTAAACCATCTCCATACTGAATTGTCTCATCAATTCCCCTAATAGAGTCAAGATTTAGACTATTTAATTGGCCAAATATATCTCTTACCTTTTCTCCAGCATTTGAAGATAATTTACCATTAACTAAAGGAATAATTACAGCTACAATTATATAAGCAACAGCTGCAATAACTCCAAGAATCATAGAATAATGAGCAAGGAATATCACAGATATTAAACTTACAATAAAGGCAATTGCAACAGGGCTAATTGTGTGAGCATAAAAGACTTCTAATAGCTCAATATCTGATGTAATAATAGAAATAAGATTACCTCTCTCTTTATTATCTAACTTAGCTGGTGCAAGACGTCTTAAATTTTCAAAAACTTTATGTCTAATAATTGCCAATAATTTAAAGGCAATATAGTGATTACAATACTGCTCTGCATAGTGAAGGAAACCTCTTAATACAGCTATAATAATAAGAATTATACAAACTACATTTCTCTCCTTACTTGTAAGGCCACAAGTTATGCTTCCATATAGGCCAGTTACTGCATAAGAGCTACCCCAATTTTCAACAATTAAACCACTAGCAATTATAGAAAGGGAAATAGCTGCTAAATAACCTACGCTTCCTAGAAGGATTGCAAGTCCCATAATTCCCATAAGTGGTTTTGTAAGACTAGCTAATTTAGAAATTAGTGCTAAGTTACTAATTTCCTTAGGCTTTTTAATTTCGCTATTAATCATATTATGATTAGGATTATCTAGTTCGTCTTCTAGAGAATTCTTTCTATAGCTTAGATTTCTGTGATATTCAATATTATCAAAGTAATCTTTTTTAACATAGCTCTTAGTTTCATAGAGCTTATTATGAACTCTATTTAGCGCTTCTGCCCTTAACTGCTTTTCTTTTAGCGCTAATTCAATTTCCTCTTTTTGTCTTCTTTCTTCTTCTAATTTTTTAGCATTAGCTATTTCTTTAGCTCTGTCTTTATTTAAATCATCATATAGACAAACTCCAGCTCTAGCGTCAATCACTTTAATTTCAGAGTCTGATTTTTTCTTAAAATTCTCTAATTTAGCCTGGGCATCAAAAAGTCTAGCATAGGCACCATAATTCTCATCCTTAGTCTTATTATCATCTACATTAAGAATTAATTCCTGATGTTTACCAGCCTCCACAATTCTACCTTTATCAAGCATATAGATGCAATCAGAATCTACAACATTTTTTAATCTATGAGAAATTAAAAGCACTGTCTTAGTCTTAGCAATTTCCTTAATAACTCTCATTATGATTTCTTCACTTTCAGCATCAATATTAGATGTTGCCTCATCGAAGATATACATAGGAGTATCAGCTAAAAAGGCTCTTGCTACACATAGTCTTTGTGCCTGTCCCCCTGATAAATTAGTTGCTCTTTCATTAATCTTAGTATCAAGTCCATCTCGAAGCATAACTAGATTTTTAAGATTAACCTTCTCAAGGGCATCTAAAAGCTCTTCATCACTAGCATCTGACTTAGCCATAAGAAGATTGTCTCTAATTGTACCTGTAAAAATGTAGCTATTAGTTCCTACTAATGTAATATTAGAAGCTAAACTCTCAGGCTTGATGTCTGAAATATTCAAACCGTTAATTTTAATACTACCTGTAAAGTTTTTATGTTTAGCTGTAATTAAACTTGCCACTGTACTCTTTCCTGAACCAGATTCTCCAACTAAAGAAATAAAAGAACCTGCAGGAAGAGTTAAATCTAAACCATCTAAAATCTGTCGATTATTATCATAAGAGAATTTAAGATTCTCTATATTAACAAAAATTGATTCTGCCTTAGCATGTTTCATAAATGAAAGGCTTGCCTTATCTGATTTAGCTAATTCTTTATTGCCTTGCTTTGGCTCTGGCATATCAAGTAAATTAAAGATCTTATCTGATGCTGCCATGCCATTCATAGCTATATGGAAATACGAACCAAGTAATCTTAAAGGAATAAAGAATTCAGATGCAAGAAGAATAATTGAGAGTGCACCTGCTAATCCAATATTGCCATTAAAGTATTCCTTAATTGTTACTACCATTCCAACTGCTGCCCCACCATATGCAACAATGTCCATGACTGATGTAGAATTTAGCTGCATTGTAAGAACTTTCATTGTAATTTTTCTAAAATTACTAGCCTCTTCATCCATTTCCTTTTGCTTAATCTCATCTAACATATATAGTTTTAAACTTGTTAGAGCGTTGAGATTATCAAGGAAGGAATCTCCTAGTTTAGCATAGGCATCCCAATATTTACTAAGTAATCTCTTGGCAATTTTTTGAACAATTACAATTGAGATCGGTATTAAAGGAACAAATATTAATAAAAGCAAACTTGCCTTTAGACTTATATGACAAAGCACTAAAAAAAGAGTTATTGGAGCAATTAAGCTATAAAAAAGCTGTGGTAAATACTTAGCAAAATAAGTCTCTAATTGCTCAACTCCCTCTGTTTCTAGTTGCACAAGCTCTGCTGTTGATATCTGCTCTTTATAAGATGGTCCAAGTCTTAAAAGCTTGTCATATATTCTATCTCTTAAAAGCTTTTTTACATTGACACTTGCAAGAAAGTTTATTCTTTTTAGTAACTTAGCAGCAATCATTCTTATAGCTATAAGTAAACATAGTGTAAAAAGAACAATTCCTAGGGCTGTTAACTTGTAAGTTATTTTATTGGTATTAACAAACAATGCTTGAGTTACACTATCATTAGTAAAAAATAAAAATCCGTTATTATCAAAAACATCTGCTATAAAACTAGTTATTAAAAATATAGCTAGTATCTGTGCTACTAGTGAAACCCACTGAACTATAATATTAAGATAAATATACTTTTTAGAGTTAGAGAGTAGCTTTACTAATCTTGTCTTAATCATTTTATTTTCCTGTCTTTCTATATAAGTAATTTTTCTAAATTTCTTAACGATGCTTCGTTCAATATAATCCCATAACAATAATCAACCTTTCATAAATATCCACATTATAATACCACCTTTAATAGGATATTAACAATTATTATTTTCTCCATATTAAGGTGGTATTCCTTTAAGTTTTTTAATTTTCAAGTCTCGCTCGCGAGTCTTGCGCGCCGGATTCGGGTCTGCTTCAGCAGACAAATTCCTGTCCGAATCCGTGCGCATCCTCGCGGAACGTTTAACTCAGTCGGAGCTTGTACTCCGACTGAGTTAAAAATGTATCATAGGGCCACAACACACTAGTTTATTCCATTATACTTCTTCACATATTCCACGAACTCATCCTCAGGAATAGGTCTTGAGAAGTAAAAGCCCTGACAATAATCGCACTCTAGGGACTCCATAAGCTCCTTCTGTGCCTTTGTTTCTACGCCCTCTTGAACAATCTTTCTGCCCATACGCTTACCCATCTCAATGGTATTCTTAAGCATAATCATGGCCTCTTCGTTCTCCTCTGCTCTCCAAAGAATCTCTCTATCAATCTTTAATAGCTTAAAATCAATATTAAAGACGCTACTCATACTAGCAAAGCCAGTACCAAAATCATCAATAGAAGTTGCAAAGCCAATTTCACGAAGCTTGCTAATTGTCCGTTTCATAACCTCTGTATTCTCGACGGCTGCTGTCTCTGTAATTTCAAGGTTTAGCATGTTCACGTCGATGTTATATTTTCTCATAATATCAATGAACTTATCGGTTAAGTCTCGCTGCATACACTGCACAGGAGATAAATTAACCTCGATATAGTCAATTCCAAGACTCTTTAGGTCTCTTTCGCTTAAGAAGCGGCACACATCCTCAAAGACAAATTCGCCGATGCCAATGATGGCTCCATTCTTCTCAGCAGTTCTAATAAACTCCTCAGGATTAATAGCCCCAATCTCTGGGTCGTAAAGTCTAAGTAAGGCCTCTGCCGACTTAATCTTGTTGTGCGCTCTATCCCAAATTGGCTGATAGTAAACCTTGAAATTATTAGAAATCAAAGCTCGTCTAACGGCCTGCTCAATCTTTAATCTACGCTTTAACTCCTCAAGTCCCTTTCCTGAGACAAAGGTTACTCTTGAACCATTGCCAGTCTCAGAATAGCCAAGAAGTAAAAGCTCCTCCACGCGGTTTAGGTTATCTGGCACATGAACCTCATAGACTATAGCATTATATTCTATATCAATGTCATTAACCTTCCAAGCCTCTCTAAATCTAGTGTTTAATACGTAGGAAACATATTCGGCTTTGTTATTCTCCTGACCTGTAAGGACAATTGCGAATACGCCTACATTTAAAGAATAAACCCTAGCCTGCCTATCCACAGTCTTTAGCCAAGTAGCGATATTAAATAAACTCTCGTTAATCTGATCAATACCAAGAACAGACATGTAACCTTCTATATTAGTAAGCTTAAGCATTATAACGCTAAACTTGTTGTCACTATCAATTAAAAGCTTCACATCTCGCTTAAAGGTGTTGCGGCTATATACGTCATACTCTGATACCTTGTGGCTTGCCTCATCATCAAGACTAATCATAACAGACATATAAACCACTGCCTGCACGAATAACTCGATTAAAAGATGTGGGTAAAAATACTGCACAATAACGGAAACTATTCCACTCCAGATAAAGAGAGACAACATAATCACCATCTTAAGCCTAATAGACTTAAAGTAGATAATCATGTGTACCAAAAAGAATATTAAATAAAATAATGTCACACCGTATATGCAAATCATAAGTATTTCTCTGTGATAGCCGTAATTACTATCAAAAGAGAATACTAGATTGTGGAATCTGTTAGTTATAAGAAGTACAAAATTTACAAAATAAGGAATGAGAAGTAGATTGTACTTCTTCTTATTAGTCTTATAAAAAGCGCCAGAAATCATATTGGCGTAAATGTAATACTGATATGGCACGAAATTATGAATTAGCAAATATAAATTGTTGCAGGTATATAAAAGAGGGAGTGGTATGCAACCCTTATTATTTACTGCAACCGAGAAAATGATATCTAAAGCCGCACAAATAAGACCGTTAATAACGATCCAGAAAAACATCTTATTCTCATCTCTATCTCTGTCTTTAATGACAAACATGCAGCCCATTACAATTAAACTTATAATAATTGCACATATATCAAAATCAAAATTATACATATACTACCTCTAAGAACGCCCATAAATCAAAAGGTGATGCTAATAAAAAGCATCACCTTATCACTAATATTATAACAAATTAATTGTATAGATTCTATAATTCTTTATCAAATTTTTAACAGTTTTCTGTTCTTGTAAGCATATCTGCAATTAAATCCACAGATCCTGCAATTCCGTATCTAGAACTATTTAAGCAGAAATCATAATTATTAGCTTCGTCCCAGTCCTTACTTGTATAATACTTGTAATATCTGTTTCTAAACTTATCGACCTTTCTTAAGTGCTTTCTAGCAGTCTTATAGTCAGTTCCGTTAATTTCCATCATTCTCTTAATACGCTCATCTTCTGGCGCTGTAATGTAGATACTAACGTGAGGGATGTGGTTATTAGTAAGAATGGCATCCGCGCATCTACCCATAACAACGAAGTCCTCACTCTTTGAAATATCGCAAAGAATTTCACTGATTTTAAAGAAAACTGCATCCTTTAATGGAAGACCATGATATCTGTTGAGATTCTTTAAAAGATATCTTAACTGATCTGAGTTCTTCTCATAGAAGACACTATGCTTCTTTCTATCATACTTGTAACCCTTATCCTTGGAATTCTGAATTTCGTTAACGTTTCTTCCTTCCTCAAGGTTACTAATAACTTCCTGGAAGATTTCTGCATCGTAGAAGTTACATTTTAACTTATCAGCAAGCGCAAAACCGATTTCAGTACCTGCGCTACCATAAGTTCTGTTTATGCAAATGATACGATGATGCTTAACACCTGCATCAACCGCATTACTTACGTCACATAATTTAGCTGCTTCATAATCAAGAATTTCTACCTGACCAAAGCCTGGAGACATAGTTGAGATTTCTTTTAAAATGCTATCGTATTCCTTCATAATCTCTTTCCAAGCCTGGTGGTCTCTCTGCTTGATTGTACGAGCCATGTTACCAATTAAGGCTACCATACTTCTTAGGGCATGAGATTTATTACCCTCTGTCATAGTCTCCATAATCTCTTCAACTGATGTTGTTCTATCATCACTAAATAAGCGACCAAGTTTAGAACCTGTTGCTTCGTAAACTTTTTTATCTAAGTCATAAATCTGCTCAGCTAACTTTGCAAGATCAGACTTAGTAATTTCTTTCTGTGTCATATTATCACTCATATTCCACCTCCTATAAGAAGAAGACTAAAGTATCAAGAATGAACACTGGCACTAGAATACCAATAGACCATTTCATATAACCAAAGAAGCTTGGCATTCTGATACCATTTTCGTCTGATATTGATTTGATCATAAAGTTAGGTGCATTACCGATGTATGTGTTAGCTCCCATAAATACGGCACCACATGAGATTGCAAGTAACATATGAGCTGGAATTATACCAACTGTTGTTGCAATACCTGATGTGTAACCAAGTGTACCTGCGGCAGTTAAGAATACAAGGTAAGTTGGTGTGTTATCAAGGAAACTTGAAAGTGCACCGGTTGTCCAGAACATTTGCATAGGCTTTGTAAGGCCAAGGTCTGGACCTACTGACTTAAGTAATGTAAGAGCTGGTGCCATAGTAATAAAGATACCAATGAAAAGAATTGCTACTTCTTCGATAGCGCCCCATGTGAAATGGTTTCTCTCTCTGATTTCCTTATTAGTAGTCTTAAATGAAAGGAAGGCAGCAACTAAGATAATTACACACTCAATCATAGCTGGGAATGTAAATGTAACTTCGCCTAAAATGTGAATACCAAGTACAGCTCCCTCTGCATCCTGGAATGCAGGAAGTGTAGGTAAAACACCACTTAAGATAACCGCTACAACGATCATTACTAAGAAAATTAAATTGTGAAGTCCTGAGAACTTAATCTCTGTTCCGGCCTTTGAAAGGTCAGGTCTACGACCTCTTGCTAAATCTCTCTTATATCTCTTTCTATCAATAAAATAGAAGATAACAGAAAGAACTGCTAAATTAAATATGAAAACTGGGAATAGATTCAAGCTCCAAAAGAATGGTACACCACGCATAAAGCCCATTAAAAGTGGTGGATCACCCATAGGTGTTAGGGCGCCTCCAAGGTTACTGATCATGAAAATGAAGAAAATCATGATGTGTCCCTTATGACGTCTCCAAGAATTCATCTTGATTATAGGTCTAACCATAAGCATTGATGAACCTGTGGTACCGATGATACTTGAAAGAAATGTTCCAATTATAAGTAATATAACATTAACTCCTGGCGAACCGGCTAGGTCACCGTCAAAAGAAATATTACCTGCTACACAATAAAGTCCAAATAAAAGGACGATAAAAGTAAGATAGTCTCCGAAGAAACTCTCCAATACAGACTCAGCTGTCCCCACAATACTGTTACTGATTGTAAAAAGAATTGCAAATACAATAATCCAGAATGCGACAGCGATGGCCTTGTACTTTTCCCACCATTCTGCATTAAAGATAGGAAAAAGTGCTATACATAGCAATAACCCTACGAATGGTAAGCACAATACGATTGAATTAACCATAAAAATCCTCCTAAAGATCGATTACTAAGCGTAATCTACTTTCTCTAGCTTACAATTGTTGTATTATCCTCTTATATAAAGATAAAGTCAACAAGTTTACTGATAATAATTTCCCCATATATATTTTTCACATTAACCCACAGTTGATTATTATATATTGTAAAACTTTTTCGTGTAAGTATCAATTTACAAATATTTCTTTCCAAAAAATATACATTTGCAAATCTTTTCCAATATTTCTGGACTATTCTTAGTGAAATTTGCATCGTAAGGAGTGATAAAAAGCGCTATAGCCCCAAGTATTGTAATAATGCAAAGATACGCTATAAATTGCCTTATATCATTCTTATGTTTCTTACTAGCCGTGGCCTCAAGACTTGCAAGGCAGATAAAGGCATTGATTCCCATAAGTAATAGGAAATCTAGCTTGTATCTTTCAAGCAGGTAAGGGGTCCAGCACACAGAAAGCACTGTAATCACAATAGGCAAGGCAAAGAGCCAAAGGCTAAAGCCGTAAAGCCCCTCCTTCTTTAATTTATATGAAGCTCTTTTTGAAAATGCAGCAAAAACTGCAATTAGTATCGGAAATTCAAACAATACCCCCGAAAAGCCTACAAAAGGAAAGCTCTCCTTTATAGTCTTAAAACTAATGAAGTTATAAACAAGTCCGTTTAGCACATCAATTAGATTGAAGCGTTTGAAAATGTTACCGTAGGCCGATTGGTCTGTCACTGTCATTTGATAAGACTGTCCAAATTCAAAAGGATTATGGAAACGTAGGTAGTTGTAAAGCATAAGAGCTAGGGCTACAAGGAGGTATGGTAGGGCTGCAATGCAGAGGTTACGTAAGATTGTAACCGGGCCGCGGCCTGCTGCCTTGCTTGCTGCGGGTGAAACTAAGTCGCCATTCTCGCAGGCAGCTTCGCCGCAAACCTCCACTCGGCCGCCGACTTCATAATCTCCTGCCCTAAACTTCTTCACATATATAATTATAAAAGGAATCACCGCAAGGCTTGCTAGTCCTATTGTTGGTCTTGAGCCCCAAACTAAGGCGCCACAAAGAGAGCCAAGGATTGCATCCTTTATAACTTTCCAATTCTTTTTTTGTAAAAAAACGCCATGAATAAAGAAATAAAAACTCCAAATCTGAAAAGCCAAACCACAAGAAATAGCTGTGCAGTAAAGCTCTGGCGCATCAAGAATATACCAGACGCTAAGGACTGATACAGTAACAGATAATAGAGAAACTAGGCTTGCGGGAAGCTTTTTAAAGAAAAGCCTTTGTAACATTTTCAAAAGGAAGAAGATTCCTAGAACGATAAAGATTACAAAAATCCTAGTTACTATGATTGTTGGCAGGCTCATACCTGTAATTAACTTAAAAGGTAGGAATAGAAGAATCACTGGCACTACTCCAAAGTAGACATAGTAGTGGCCCTCAAAATAAGCGCTATCCCAGTGAACGGATATGTCGTTTAGCTTACGCACCTGATAGTCGTAAGGATTAGATAGGGCTTCTAGCTTTGGGTCCACGTCGTAATCTAGATATAAGTGGCCCTCAAGGAAGCTATCAGCCAAAAGCTCATACTGGTCGTGGTGATTATTATTAACCCCATTCCAGCTGTTGCTAAGCCCCATTGGGAGCTGGAGAACTAATATAGTTACTAGCATTATGGAAAGCTCAATTCCCTTTTTAAAAGTGGAATTAAGGCTAACATTTTCTTTGAATAAAAACGACCTCTTGTTAAAGATTGCAAAAAGTCCTAATAGAATTCCCCAAAACAAAATACTAGTAACTATATACATAGGCGTCCCCTACCTTTTCTCATCATAATAATGTAAAAAATAAACCCTGTAAAAAATCTTCCAAGTATCTAAAAATACATGCCAAGCGTCCTTTAAACCGATTCGGTTGGCGTTCTTCTCTCTAACAAACACAACCTCTACTGGCATCTGTGCAATCTTTGCCCCTCTTCTGTGAACCGCCACTAAAAGCTCGATATCATAAGCAAAACCTGCGGTTCTAATTAAATGGCCTACGGGCTTGATTGCTGAAGCCTTAAAGACCTTGATTCCTGTCTGTGTATCCTTCACATTTAGGTGGAAAAGCACAAGCAGCATAAGGTAGTAACCCATGCTTATGACCTTTCGCTTGAAAGGATATTTTAGTTTAGAATCTTTATGAAATTTACAGCCAATGACTACGTCCTTGTTGTCTCTTAGCATCTTCTCTAAGTAGCCCTCAAGCTGCATTGGATTTAGCTCCAAATCCGCATCAAGAAATGCGATATATTCTCCATCGGACTGCATAACCCCCGCCATGATTGCATTACCCTTGCCTCTATTCTTACCGTAAGAGACAGGTCTAATGCGAGAGTCTTCCTTTGCTGCCCTCTTTATCTCCTTTAATGTATTATCTTTGCTACCATCATTTACCACTACAATTTCAAAATCCTCTACAAAAGATGACACAATACTAATAGTCTTCATCAAGCTCTCATAGATTAGTTTTTCCTCATTATAGGCCGGCATTACAACTGATAACTTCGCGCCTAAATCTACCATATTAAATGTCCTTCTTAAAAAAATGAGTACTGCATATCGTACAGTACTCATTATATCAATTCTTAATTTATCTTGCTACAGTTTTTGAAACTATTCAATAGTCAGGCCTTCGCTAGTTGGATGAAGCTCAACATAAGTTCTACCATCGGAAAGCTCAATTTCTTCACCTGTTGCAGCATTAGTATAAACAGTCTGAGCATACCTATCAGCCTTAGACCAGTTGATTGGAATTGCGCTACCATTTGTAATATAATAGCCAGTTCCTGAGCCAGTTGTGTAAATGTCTAAGCAGTAGTTATCTGACATGTAGCCATAGCTTATGTTCTGAACGATGATGTTCTTTGCTGTGAAGTTCTCGCCTGTGCCATAGTCAGAGGCTGTTGTGCCATTATTAGCTCTTGTGTATTCCTTAGTTGTTTGGTCATATGAAAATGTAGTCGTCTGGGCGCCGCCAATAGTTACCTTGACGTTAGTTGCTGGAAGGGCGCCTTCCACTCCACTTAGCTCCACATCTGAAACATTGTAGTTAAATACTAAAGTGTCCTCAGCAGAATCTGCTTCCATATTAAATCCCTTAGTGTCTCTTGCATACTCAAGTAGCTTAAGAGTTGATGTATAAGCTGTATGCTCTGTTGCCAGGTTCTTTGGATTCTCTCTCCAGAAAGGAGAATCATACATACCATTAATGTCGTCAATGCCTGTTGAAGAAATCTGAGAAATAGCCCAGTCACTTCCACCAAAATGAACAAATATGGCATCTGACTCAAAACAGTAATCTAACATGTTGTGTCTCGCACTTCTTACAGTTCCTACCTGTAAGTCTTCCTCTACATCCTTAAAGAAGGCAAGAAGTCTTGTCTGACCACCTTCTACTGGAATCTCGTAAATTAAAAAGGCCTTGTTTAGGCCACGCTGTACTGTAGTTGCAGGATAGACGTTGTTAATAGAAATGGCAAATGGTCTTGTCTTTGAATTAACGTCTACTACATCCACTACTTCAGGCGCTTCTGTCTGCTCCTGTGTTGTCTCCTCTGTCTCTGTCTCTGTCTCTGTTTCCGCTTCTTGTGCTTTTTTCTTACCGCAAGCTCCAAGATTTAAAATCATCATTGAAGAAAAAAGACATACTAGGAGTAAAGATAACAATCTCTTAACTTTCATAAAAGCCCTCCCCCTCTATTCATATTTTAATTTTACTATTAATAATATTTTCTGTAAAGTGGGAGAAAAAAAAGGACTACAAACTAATTTGTAGTCCTTTTGTCTTATTATTACAAAAATGTAATGCCGGCAACGGGAATCGAACCCGTATGGGAGTATAAGTCCCGCAGGATTTTAAGTCCTGTGCGTCTGCCAGTTCCGCCACACCGGCATAACTGCTCACTGAGCAATCAACTTGTTCTTGAGTACCCTCAAGACCTTAGTTATATTATCACGAGATTGAAGCTTCGTCAACCTAAAATTAGGAAATCTTGCGATATTTTTATACATGTTAAACTGGCGTAGCCTAAGTTATCCTAGCGATGCATCAATGTCTCGCTCTTGGGAAAAAGATCTTACGATCAACAAGACAACTAAGAATGCTTTACTACCTGCAGAATACATGCAAATGGGCGGAGAAGGATTCGAACCTTCGAAGGCAGTGCCAGCAGATTTACAGTCTGTCCCCTTTGGCCACTCGGGAATCCACCCATGTACTCAAATAAGCAATTATTAAGTTAATTCAAGGCAATAAGCTTTACTGCCTCAAACGTTTGCAAGTTTACCATAACAAAATATAGTATGCAATACATTTTCAAAGGCTTTCATAAATCTTTCACTTTTTTCACAAAGTTGACACAGACTTGACAATACAGTTTGTGGTTTATATACAAAAATGTGTATGGAATTGCATTGCAAAACCATACACATTTTAAGATTAATCTTCCTGCAATCTTTCAACCATTGCTAAAAGACCTGCAGCGCTATTAAAGTTATCTGGGATAATTTCGCTAGCTGGAATTGAAATATCATACTCATCTGTAAGAGCTGAGATGATCTGTAAAATATCAAATGAATCTAAAATGTGATCATCAATAAGTGTTGTGCAATTTTCAAAATCTACATCTTCCTTAACGTCCTGTAAAATTTCAATAAGTTCTTCCATAGTTTTCCTTCGACTTTAAAAGTCTATCCTTTCTAATAATTAATTTTGTAAAAAATTTACCTAGTAAGCTTTATACCCCCACTTTAAGCTTACGCTTTTGAAGCGGGGGATTGCTTACACTGCGTTCATAGAATTGATTTCGTAGCTTTCTAGATAATCTCTTACTAACTTAGCGTTTCCATCCCACAATACTACTCGAGGAAGGGTTCTACTAAGGAATAGATAAATACCTTCTGTAATAGAGTACGCTCCCATGTTAGAGAATGCAAGTACATCTCCCATATTTAATTCAAGGGGAAGCTGACTTACAATAATATCGTTTGTGGTACATAAGCTACCATATAAACAATAAGCCTTTTTTGTGGCATTTTCTTGAACATCCTCTAAAGAGCTTATAAATTCCTTAGTGTTTAGATTAGCCACCACAGGAACTTTCATACCCATCATCTGGCCGTAGTAATTTACGTGATTAAGGCCGCCGTCAATAAAGGCATAGTTAATGTCCTTGTTAGTCTTCATATCCACGATAGAAGTTAGATAATAACCGCATTCAGTGGCAATAAAACGTCCCATCTCAATAGTTAGTTCATAACCCTTAGCTGCCAAAGCCTTTAGGCCTTCGCTAATCTCCTCAAGGGATTCGTAGCTGTTAGTGCTGTCATCTTCTGCAAAAATTGGCACTCTAGCCCCTGGGCCATACTCAACCCTTTCCATCTTAAAGCCATGGTCTTTTTCTATAATTTCAAGGATTTCTGCTAATTTATCAAGCTCCTTTAACTGCTTTCTAGCATGCTTTTTCTGGGTACCTGTAAAGAAATGAAGTCCTTTTATTTCAATTTTGTCAAACTTGTCACGGTTATCAATTAGATAGAAAAGGTCTTCCTTGCTCATACCAAACTGGTTGCCGCCGTTAAGTCTAGGAATTAAATTTACCTTGTGGTCTGCGTGTTTCTGGATATATTCCACCTGACGAAGGGATTCCGCTGTGAAAGTGGCAATGCTTCTTTGCTCTTTATCTACTCCTACCCCGTATTCAAGGGCGCGGATTACATCCTTTTCTGTCTTACAGACACCTGAGTAAATGATCTTACTTGGATCAACCTTATACTTTGCGCAAAGTTCTAACTCTCCCGGAGAGCAGACCTCAAGACCATCCACAAGGTCCACAAGCTCTGTTGTAAGGAAGGGATTTGCCTTGATTGAATAAACAAGACCTACTTGTTCTCCAATAATATGTCTGATTTTTTCAATTCTTTCCTTTAATGCTTTTATGTCAAAAACGTATGTTGGGCTGCCATATTCATCGGCAACTGCTTTTAGTTCTTCTAAGTTCATGATGTCCCTCTTTCTTTTGATTTAGCTGGCGCAGACGCTGGCCGCGATAAGCTGCTGGCGCGCAGGTGTTGCCTCAAGGCACTATTGGCGCGCCGACGCCGGGTGGCAATTACAAGCCTGCCACCTGCTTTAATGCATTTCTATCTATCTTGCCATTCTTTGTCATTGGCATTTCATCAATCATAATTACCTTATTAGGTATCATATAAGATGGTAAATCTTCTCTAAGCTCTTCAAGGAGCTCCTTCTTGTCAGCATCACCCATGACAAAGAGAAGGATTTTCTTCTTATTATTATCGTAAAGGCAGCATGTTCTTTCTACCTTATCCTTTGAGCTAGCAGCTACCTCGATTTCTCCAAGCTCAATTCTTTGACCCATGTGCTTAACCTGGAAATCTTTACGAGATACGTAGTATAGAAGACCCTCTTCATCGTAACGACCTAGGTCTCCGGTTCTATACATCATCTCAAGGAATTCGTGGTTAGCTGGGTTAGGCATGAAGGCCTTAGATGTCTTATCCTTATCCTTATAGTAACCAAGAGCTAAGCAAGCACCTGCAACGCAGATTTCTCCCACTTCTCCGGCAGTTGTAATTTCCTCGTCGTTATCATTAAGCAAGAATACATGCTCATTCTCAAAGGCTCTACCTGCAGGAATAACCTCCTTTAGGTCATAGTCTCTATCTACCACATGATATGTGCAGTTACATGTAATCTCTGTTGGGCCATAGACGTTGACATAAGTAGCCTCTGGAAGATACTTCTTCCACACATTTAGCTGCTTAATTGGCATAACCTCGCCTGAGAAGATAACCTTCTTAACGCTAGTTGGCACCTTATAGCCAAAACCATTCATAATAGATACAAAGCACATGGCACTAACTGCCCATACTAAAACTGTTGGCTTTCTCTCAACTAGGTAATCCATAAGTGCTGTTGGATTTGAAAAATAACTTCTAGGGATGATGTTAACCGTTCCACCTACAGATATTGATGCAAATATATCTTTAACGGATACGTCAAAATCAAAAGGAGCCTGGTTTGCCCAAATGTCGTTTTTATTCAAATCAAAAGTCTTAGTAAAGACTTCAATAAAGTCAATAATAGAAGCGTGTCCTACTACCACACCCTTTGGTGTGCCTGTACTTCCGCTAGTAAAGTTTACATAAACTGGATCATTTGAAAGAGCTGTATGTCTTATTTTTACAAGTTTTTCTCTATCAATTAAATCCTCATAACTCTTAGTTTCTAATTCCTTACGTACATCAGAAAGGAGAGTTTCAAGGCTAATGATCTTAGTATTAGGATAGCTTGAAAACATGCTAATAGCCTCGGCATAGTTCTCATCATCAGTAAAGATAATCTTAGGCATTAAGGTTTCAATTACCTTAGTCTGTCTAGTCTTAGGGCTTCTTAAATCAATAAAAGAATAAAAGGCACGAGACTTTAAAGTAGCAAACATACCTACCGTTGCATCTACACATTTTTCAAGGTAAAAGGCAATCGCCTGTCTTTCTTTAACATCTTCGTCTCTAATTAAGATGCTTGCAATAATATCACTTTCTAGGTCTAAATCTTTGTAAGTTATAGTGTTTTCTACATCTGCAAATGCTATCTTATCCGGATAGTTTGTTGCGGATTTTTCTAACCATTCTAATACATTATTCATTAAACTTTCCTCTTCTCTTAAACTAAATCTATGTTTCTTAAAAATGTTTTTGCAAATTATTTATCGTAACAAATTGTTTGTATGCAGCGTTTCTCATAGGCACTATCAGAGCCTACCTGTCTTGCGTTAACTACTATCTTCATGCTGCCGTTGTCGTTGCCATCTGCATCAAAAGGAATAAGACAACTTGTGGCGCTTGAATATTCCTGAACCACAGTGTATTCTCCTGTATTCTCATCATATACGGTGTACTGATACTCCACCTCTACATTAGTGCCTGTGTAGGCTATTGGCGTTACACTAATTCCATTATTCTTAGTACATGTATTAAACCAAATCGTAGATATGTAATCTATGGAATCTAAATACTCCTCTGGCGTGTAGAAGAGGCTTGAAACATCCTCTCCCGCCTCCTTCATAAGAAGGAAATTTGCAAGGGAAGTAGAGAAGGCCTCCGAGCCTTCCTTATTCATATGCTCATGGTCAAAGAAGTAGCTATCACTAGTTGTAAATAGCTCGTCCTTAGCCAAATTAAAGTCATAATATTCTGCTCCGTACTCTGCAAAAAGCTCCTGAAGTAGTAACATTTTCTCAAAATATTCATCTCCATTAGTGCCATAGCTTAATACATCATAGGCAGGATGTGGAGTTGCAAGCACTATAAGCTCTACATCATTCTCCTCACAAAGACAGGCAATTTCTCTTAATTCATTTAGAGAGTCCTCACTAAAAGTCTCTGAATAGTAGGAATATGTAGTGTCATCTCCTGTATCATCAAAATTTAAATAGCCCGATAAATAACCGTAGCCCTTACCTACATAATGACGATAGACGTTATTAACCATTTCCTGCTCAGTGGCTTGCTTTCCTTCTATTTTGGCCTGCACATTAGAGCCTACCTCACTTAAATTCACAGAATTGTAAATCCATGGAAAGAAGTAGTTTAGGGAAGCTGGTGTTCCAATAATATCCTCGTCAAAGGCATAATTAGCGTAGGTAGTTAGCTTATCTAGAAGGGACTCGCCCTTTGTCTTGGCTCTTAAAAATGAAACTTCAGCTATAGTGCTTCGCTCTCCTGTAAGAGAGAAATAGCCAAGAGCCATAACCACACGCTTTACCCCGTGATCTTCAATGGCGGTTTTAATTGCTAGCTTAGTCTGAGCTAAATACTGGGAAGGTGTACCCATGTTATAGGAATTAGTACCCATAATATCATCAACCACGTAAGGACTAATACCTACATAGCAAAGAGAACTACCTACAAAAATCTGATCTATACTGTCTTCTTTATGGTAATCATCCCACATAACCTGACTGGCAGAACCGTAAGGCTCAAGGCAGAATTTAAGCAGTTCATTAATAAGAACTACACAAACTACAGCAATGATTACACCTATCCATTTACGTTTCTTTCGCTTAGGCTTTTGACTTGCCTGTGGCGATACATTTTCATTATTCTCCATAAGGCCTCCTTATTAATAGTTCGCGTACATAAAGCTTCCGCTTGATGCACTGCTAAGTCCAAAGGATACTAACATCATAATTATTAGTGTTGAATAAAGTACAACTCTAAAAGGAATTGGGGACTTCATAAGCTTTTCAGTTGGGTCGATGCCGCGCTCCTTTAGGATGCTGATAATAAGCACCACGATGCAGCCAATAAAGGCTAGGTTAAGGCATAGATTTTGCTGGTAAACTGCGCAATCCTTAAGTCTTCGAAGAAATCTTCCTGGCTTGAAATATATAAATGTATTTCTTAGACACAAAAAGCTATACTTAGGATTTACTAATACGTCAAAATACCAACCAATATTTACAACTATAAAGGTTCTTACAATGGCAAAAGCCTTGTAGTACTTATTCTCTCTATTAATATGTAGAATTGTTACCATTTTATCAAATACAGGGCTAAAAAGGTCACTAAGAGCAATTACAAGACCGTTATAAATACCCCATATAAGGAAGTGGGCGTTAGCACCATGCCACAAACCAACAATAAAGAATACCAATAAATTGGCTAGGCAGGCAGGAAGCGTCCTACTTAAGTGGGTTGCAAGTGCTTTATTATTAATCTTTTTACAAGCCTTTGATAAGGACTGCATAGGCTTTGTTAGGGCTACTGGATAGAAAATGTAATCTCTCATCCAAGCACCAAGAGAAATATGCCATCTTCTCCAGAACTCGCCTAAAGACTTACTAAAGTATGGCTGACGGAAGTTCTCCATCATATCTATTCCAAGCATCTTAGAGGCACCCATTACCATATCGATACCACCGGAGAAATCGCAGTACTGCTCGATAGAATAAAGTAGGATTGTAAATACAATTATACAACCAGGTGTCTTAGAATCTATATTTCTAAAGGCAGCTATGATAATAGGAGATACCATATCGGCAATGGCATATTTTTTAAAAAAGCCATATGCCATACGAAGCATACCTCTGTGTATGTTATCTAAATCAAATTTATGTCTTTCTTTTAGCTGATTGCCCAATTGATCATATCTATTAATCGGTCCCTGAAGTAATTGTGGAAAGAAAGATACGAAATTAAGGTACTTAAAAAAATTATTCTCTGCCTTATACTTTCCGTTATACATGTCGATCAAATAGCTAATAGATTGGAAAGTGTAGAAGGAAATTCCAAGAGGAATCACCACACTTGAGGCCGAAAAAATTGTGTTACCTGTTTCAGTTACAGACTCTTCAATAGTCTCTACCACTGATTTGGCACCTAGGCCATTGAAAAATTCGTAAATTGTTGACCAGTACTTTAAATAAGCTAGAATTCCAACGTTAATAAGTAGAACAATTACAAGTGCTACTCGCTTATCAAACATGTACTTAGCTTTAAGTTTTGCCTTAGCTTCTTTAATCTCGTCTTTAGACTTCGTTTCGTCATTCTTAAGTGCTTTCTTATCTAGGGCGTTTCTTTCTGTCCTTTTGCTCATATAAAGGCCTGCGGCAAAGGTAGTTACAGATGTTGTGAAAATGTATATCAGATTAGTTAAACCACATAAGCCGTAAAAAATCATATTGGCAACAGTTAACACAATCCATTGATATCCTTCGTTATATTTGGATTGATAAAATATCTTCTCTACTCCGTAATACACTGCTAGCAAAACTGCCATGAATATTGCAAATTCTAATGAATATAATTCCATTCTTAACTCCTAAAGTGTATTAATTCTTTATCCCATGCCAACTCTAAAAGTAATTTTTTAGAGGACTATTTGATAATAGCACTCTAAATTTTAATCTTCAACAACAATAAGAAATTGTTCACTATCTTTTCACTAAAACCTGCTAAGAAAAAAGCCACTTGAGAATTAATGTAATAGTCTATGTATCTTTATTGTGATATAATTATTTATATAATATATAGGAGGGGATAAATCTATGAAACGATTCAGGAAAAATAAAGCTTTAAAACACTCGTTTGTTTTAATTCTATCTATTTTTTTATTTACACAATTTACTTTAACAAATGTTTTTGCTATGAATATTTATGTTGAAGACCCAAAAGGCAATAGAATAACTCTTGATGTGGAACCGTCTGATACAATAGAAAATGTTAAAGCTAAGATTCAAGATAAAGAAGGGCTTCCTCCAGATAAGCAGAAATTAACATTTGCAGATAAAGCCCTAGAAGATAATAGAACTTTAGCAGATTATAATATTGGAAAAGAATCAACTTTATATTTTAATTTAACATTCAAGCATACTCATAATTATGAATTCGAAAGTAATGGAGCCACTATAACAGCGACTTGTACCGCCAGTGGATGCAGTGATCCTGTAGATACAGCAACTTTAACTATTGTTGCACCTACAAATCGCGTTTATGGTAGCGACATAACTGGTGCAAGTTTAGTGCAAACAGGTATTGATGAAGATTTTCTAGCTTCCCTAAAGATAAAAGATACAACAGTAGATGATTTTATGACAGGATTGAATAGCTCGATTGAATACTACAAAGGTGATGTTCTTTTAGATAGCTTTCCTACTGAACCTGGCGAATACACAGCTGTTAAGTGTTGTTAACAATAATGACCTTAAAAAGATTCTATCAATAACTGATTCAGAGGCACTTAAGGGCGTTAATATCTGGCTTGAGGTTAATGAAATAAACGACGAAAATGTAAATGAAACAATTATTGCTGATAAAAACGAAATTCAAAATTCATTTCCTGAATATGATGTAGCTACTTTCCTTGATATCAACCTATTCAAAAAGGTTGGAGATTCTGAAGAAGACAAGATTAGCGAAACTGATGGGGATGTGGAAATCAGTTTTAAATTAGATGCTAACGATAAATGGGATATGAATTCTTTAGCTATTTTGAGAGTGCATAATGGCGTATCTACTCTTCTAGATTGTAAGTATGATAAAGAAACTTCTACACTCACTTTTAAAACTGATAGATTCTCAACATATGCCATTGTCTATAAGAACTTGGACAAAACTACAGTAAATAATGAACCAACAACTATTAATGCTAGTGAAGATAAAGAAACAACTTCTCCTAATAACGCCAGTCCAGCAACAGCCGATAATTCTTTACTTGGACTAAACATTGCTATGATACTAATTGTTTTAGGGGTTGTAGGGATTATAATTTCAAAATCAGCCCATATAACTTCCCAGTTTAAAACTAGAATTCCTAGATAGTGCAAAAGCCACCAAACTTGATATGAGTTTGGTGGCTTATTTATATTTCTTAGTTAAATCTTATAAATACTGTGTCTTTCCAGATTCTCTAAGTTTTGCGAGAACCTGCTTGATTTCGCCTGCATTTTCCTTAGTAGAAATAAGAATAGCATCGTCTGTGTCAACTACAACCATGTCTCTAAGGCCTACAGTTGCGATAAGCTTGTCTTTACCTTCAATTACTGTGTTCTCAGTATTAACTGTAACTACGTTACCTGTAACTACGTTACCCTTCTCGTCGTTGTCCTTAATACGGCCAACTGCAAGCCATGATCCAACATCATCCCAGCCAAAGTTACCTGGTAATGTAAAGATAGAGCTTGCTTTTTCCATGATACCATAGTCAACTGACTGTGATTCAAGGTTAGGGAATTCTGCGTTTAATACTTCATCTTCCTTTTCTGTTCCAATAGCATCCTTAATCTTTAAAAGACCTTCGTATGTGCTATTCATGAAGCTCTTAAAGCAATCCATGATTGTTGAAACCTTCCAAACAAACATACCTGAATTCCAAAGGTAGTTACCTTCAGCAAGGTATGACTTAGCTGTTTCAAGATCTGGCTTCTCAACGAATCTAGCAACCTTGCGGCCGTTGCCGTCTGTAGTGCTTTCATCGTACTGAATATATCCATATCCTGTCTCAGGATAGTTAGGTGTAATACCTACTGTTACTAAGTTCTCGCCCTTAGTTGCAATTTCTACTGCTTCCTTAAATGTATCTGCGAAAACTTCGTTATTCTTAATTAAGTGATCTGATGGTAAAACGATCATTACTGCATCGTCTTCACCGTTCTTCTGAGCCTTATCAAGTACGTGAACTGCGCCAAGACCGATACATGGTGCTGTATTACGTCCGATAGGTTCACAGAGAATGTTCTCCTCTGGGAGACCTGGTAACTGTTTCTTTACTAATTCCTTATAGTTCTTGTTAGTAGCAATATAAACATCTTCTAGCTTAACTAATGGGCTAATTCTTTCAACTGTAAGCTGAATCATTGTCTTTCCATCACCTGTAAGTGATAAGAACTGCTTAGGTAAATTAACTCGGCTTCTTGGCCAGAATCTTTCACCCTTACCACCTGCCATAATTAACGCTGTAGTTTTCATGTTTAATCCTCCATTAAGTGTCTAACACTTTTCCTTATAGATATTCTAACTGCGAAAATATCATAAAGTTACTAGAGGCATCAATTCATCAGAATTGATGCCTCCAGTTTATAAATCATTATAATCTCCGCAATAAGTAAACTTGAAAGTTCGGCGCAGCCCAAGTCCCCGCTTCACTGCCAGCAAACCTTCAAATTTATGGCTTGATTTTAACACTTATGTTAAGAAAATGTCAACATTTTTCCTTTAAATTATAAGTTTATTTAGAGAATATTTATTATTTTAATACTCCTATTCTCTGTTTTTATTAATATTTTTAGGTCTAAGGGACTATTGGGTTGGAGTTTTAAACCTAGGGGGGAAAGATAGTTGGGTATAGGGTGAACCTTTAAAATGAGTGGTGGGATTATGATTTTAAAATTTTTTTAAACCGACACTCATACTAACATTTAAACTGACAGTTTAATATTAATAACTTCGTCATTTTATAACAAAAAATAAGCACACAAAAAAGGGAGCCAGATTTCTCCGACTCCCCTAAGTATACATCCGCAAATGTATACCCCAATTGACTCCAATTATATATGATAATCACCCTTAATGCAATCTCTTATTAATAAATTCTTACCTTACTCTTCCTTAGAATTCCTTGAATAGAGCTCATGTAATCTTATTAATTCCAACTCAAAATATTCCCTATTATTATCCTTTATATTCTCCAATATTAAGCCTGCAAAAAATGATTGAATTGCAGCTATCATTGTAAAGCCACAAATAATAAGTGTAGGGAAACGACGAACTAAGCCCGTCTCAATAAACTCCACAAGTATTGGCACGAAAAAGCCTATGGATATTAATCCTAATATTATCGCTAGTGTTCCAAAGAATCGCAAAGGTCTAATATGTCTAAACAACTTCCATATAGTACACAAAACTTTAAAGCCGTCTGAATAAGTATTAAGCTTTGACACACTGCCCTCTGGTCGATCCTTGTAATCCACTACTGTGTTTACTATATTCATATTTTTATCTATAGCGTGAATGCTCATCTCTGTTTCGATTTCAAAGCCATTAGAAAGAACCGGGAAGCTCTTTACAAATTGATAACTAAAGGCTCTATAACCTGTCATGATATCCTTGATATCACTTTTAAAGAGAAAATTTATACTCTTTCTTACAAGAACGTTTCCAAAGTTGTGGAAAGGTCTTTTATTTTCACCAAAATAAGTAGAAGAAAGTCTATCGCCAACTACCATGTCCGCTTGTCTTTCAAGGACGGCATCAATCATTGCCTTGGCTGATTCTGCCGGATAGGTGTCATCACCATCTGCGATGACATAACATCTTGCGTCAATTTCACGAAACATGCGGCGCACTACATTTCCTTTACCCTGCTTGTATTCGTGCCTAACAACAGCTCCTGCTGCCCTTGCAAGAAAAGCGGTCTTATCCGTTGAGTTATTGTCATAGACATATACGCGGCAGTCACCATCATCCCCATATTTCTCGATGACTGCGCGAAAGTCATTCACTACTTTTTCTATCGTTTTCTCCTCATTGTAACAAGGAATTAGAACTGCGATTTTATCCATATTTCTACCCACCCTTTGTGACTTCTATGCTAGTTCTTTCTCTACTCTATCAAGGGCTGATGCTACAACAGCATCCATGTCGTAATACTTGTATTCTCCAAGACGTCCGCCAAAGATTACATTGGATTCTTTATCTGCTAATTCTTTGTAGCTTTCGTAAAGTTTGCTATTCTTAGCATCATTAACTGGGTAGTATGGTTCGTCTCCTGGCTTCCATTCTGAACTGTATTCCTTAGAGATAATTGTCTTAGGAATGTCATCCCCGTTCTCATCTTTACCAAATTCAAACCACTTATGTTCAATAATTCTTGTCCAAGGTGTTTCACTATCTGTATAGTTAACAGCTGCGTTTCCCTGGAAATTTGGAATATCAAGTGTTTCATTTTCAAAACGAACTGAACGATACTCAAGAGTACCAAGCTTATAGTTAAAGTAAGCATCAATAGGGCCTGTGTAAACTACCTTGCCGTCTTCCTTCAATTCAGCAAGAAGGCTCTTTTTTGTTGCTTCATCAAGATAATCAAGGTTAAGTCTAACGTCAATGCCCTCAAGCATATTAGCTACCATCTGAGTATAACCACCCATTGGAATTCCTTGATAAAGGGCATTAAAGTAGTTATTATCAAATGTTAATCTAACAGGTAATCTCTTAATGATAAATGCAGGTAAATCCTTACATTCACGTCCCCACTGCTTTTTAGTGTATCCCTTAATTAACTTCTCATAAATATCCTTACCTACAAGGCTTATTGCCTGCTCTTCTAGGTTTGATGGTGGATTAATTGAACCATCTGGATTTGTTCTTGCCTTTTCACCCTCAGCTCTTTGCTCTTCGATCTTTGCCTTAGCTTCTGCTGGTGTAACTACACCCCACATCTTATTAAATGTGCACATGTTAAATGGTAATGAGTATAACTCTCCCTTATAATTTGCCACTGGTGAATTAGTGAATCTGTTAAAAGTTGTAAACTTATTAAGATAATCCCAGACTTTCTTGTTATTAGTATGGAAAATGTGTGCTCCATAAACATGTACATTAATGCCCTCTTCCTTTCTAGTATAGACATTACCTGCGATGTTACCCCTCTTATCAATAACAAGAACTTTCTTTCCTGCATTAGTTAATTCTCTTGCAAATGTTGCACCATATAGACCTGAGCCTACAACAATATAATCATACATAATCTCTTAGTTACCTTTCTAGTTTTTTCTAGTTAAATTTCTAGTATTTTTCTAGTTTCCCGTAGCTACAATTATAGAGCCAAATCTCCCACAAGACAATAGAACTTGTATATTTACAAGGCATATATTATAATAAACATATGTATTCTAGATGTGGATTATATATTTTATTAGTTTTTGTTTGGCAAATTCTCTTGACAAAAAATAATTTTAGAATTATTCTAATTCTAAGTTAAGGAAATGAGATACATTTTCTTAAGCCATACTAGAAGAAAGGAGAATTACCATGACGAAATACGCTAAGGAAATTTTAGACATTGTAAATGCATCAAGCGATCACTTAACCGCGGAAGAAGTCTATTTAAAGCTCAAGGCTAAGAATTCTAAAGTCGTCCTTGCAACAATTTATAATAATCTAGGCACCTTAGTTAAGAATGGCGATGTTAGAAAGATTGCAATGGATGGAGGCTCTGATAGATACGATAAGACAATCCGTCATGATCATTTAATATGTGCCAAGTGTGGTAAGATTTCCGATTTCACATTTGAGGATTTAACCAAATCTCTCGAAGAGCAATCCGGTATTAAGATTTTATCTTATGATCTTAAGATTTCTTATATATGCGATGATTGCAAGAAGAATCATTAATTTTTTATTTTAAGGAGGATTTTAATTATGAACAAGTACGCAGGAACACAGACAGAGAAGAACTTACAGGCCGCTTTTGCCGGTGAATCACAGGCACGTAATAAATATACATATTTTGCTTCAGTAGCTAAGAAGGAAGGCTATGAGCAGATCGCTGCACTTTTCTTAAAGACAGCTGACAATGAGAAGGAACATGCTAAGCTTTGGTTCAAGGAACTTGGCGAACTTGGCGATACTCCAGCTAACTTAAAGGCTGCTGCTGAAGGCGAGAACTACGAATGGACAGATATGTATGAAGGTTTTGCTAAGACTGCAGAAGAAGAAGGCTTTACAGCCCTAGCTGCTAAGTTTAGAATGGTTGCAGCAATCGAGAAGATGCATGAGGAGCGTTATAGAAAGCTCTTACAGAATGTTGAAACTGCTAAGGTTTTCGAGAAGAGCGAAGTTAAGGTTTGGGAATGCCGTAACTGTGGACATATCGTAGTTGGTACTAAGGCACCTGAAGCATGTCCAGTATGTGCACATCCAAAGAGCTTCTTTGAAGTGCATGAAGAAAACTTCTAATTAGAGATAATCTTAAGGGATAAAGATTAGATATTAAAATGAAAGCGTTATCGCAGGTTTTTCACGGGGTGAATTACTTGGCGGTAACGCTTTTTTATTTCACTATGTAAGAGATTGATATTATTTAGAAATAGCTTTGAATATAATTATTTAGATTATCTTCTGTATCAATACCATAAGAATTAGCTACACTACTAAAGTATTTCTTTATTGCTTCCTTACTGATTATTTCTCTAGATGGTTGTAATGGTTCATAATCATTTCTAGCATCTTTCCATGGTTTCTCTTTATGTGTAATATTCTCTAGAACTCTTCCACTGTATTTACCAAATGTATTTATAACTAAATCAATTACTTTCTTTTCCTTTTCATCTAATTCTTCAAAACGCTCTTTTATTATTGCAAACCTATTATCTTCTATTGGATTGAATTTGAAATCTTTAAACAAATCATATACTTCTTCATATACAGGTCCATGAACCCAAGCCATACAATCTTCTTTATATAGCGGCTTGTCATACTTTACCATGTATATACCTTGAATAAAATACAAGATCTTCTGTAGCGCCAGAGGTGTGACTTCCTGCATCTGTTCAAATATATAAGAAATAGTTAATATCATTTTATCAGACATACAAAACATTCCCGCAATCTCTTCTGCTGCTTTAATTGCTTTTTTATAGGCGGTTTTTCCTATCTTTTCAGCATTATCATTTAATAACTTAATCATATAATTAGGGCTAGATAAAGCTTTTTTAATCACATCTGAATATTCTTTTGATGGAATCTGGCCTGCAAGATACCGAGTAATTGTAATTTCCCCAAATCCTAACGCAATTGACAATGGAGCCTTTCCAATATTATAAATCGCCATTATTTTATTAATATCTTCTATGCTAACTAATCCCTCAGCTCGTCTATACTGCTCATCAATTGCTTTCATGTTTAAATCTAAAAGCCCAGGAATATCCATTTCTTCTCCACATTCATCGCATTCAGCTACTGTTATTTCAAACTCATATATTTTATCTCTTATTTCTTTTTTCACAATCTTTTTTCGCAATGTGTATGCTCTGTCATCCCTGCAATGCGTACAAAAATCGTACAGTCTCTCCTTTAACATTTTGTTTTCCTCCTGAATTTGCTTTTATTACAACTTTTTTTCCTTCTTATCCAATTCAGGATGCTGCATATAAAATATTTCCTTTTGTGCATCTATTTCCGCACGTAACTGTTCTTCAGTAGGCAAACAAAGTCGATATTTACTAGCAAAAAGTTGCTCATTTCCCTGTAGGACAGAATATCGTGCAATATCCTCATCTGTCTCAGAACACAGAACTATTCCCAATGTTGGATTATCTTCCGGTTGTTTTCTTAACTCATCATACATCCGAACATACATGTCCATCTGCCCAACATCTTGATGTGTTATTTTCCCAATTTTCAAATCTATTAGCACAAAGCATTTCAAGATGAAATTATAAAAGACAAGGTCTATGTAATAGTCTTCTTTCTCTGTATGAATTCTCTGTTGCCGTTCAACAAAGGCAAATCCTTTTCCCAATTCCATCATGAACTTTTCAAGATTTGCAATAATATTCTTTTCTAGCTCAGATTCAAGATACTCTCTGTTTTCTTCCATTCCGAGAAAATCAGCAATAATAGGATTTCTTAAAAACTCATATTTGTTCTGATATGGATTTGTCTTTTCTTGCATTTCTAGTTTAACTGAGTCTTTGTCAGTTGATAAAAGCATTCGATCGTAGTACTGTGTGCTAATATTTCTTCGTAAAGTTTTAACAGACCAAGACTGTTCTATGGCCTCTTTTTCATACCATGCTCTTGCAGTAGTATCTGAAACTTGGAGCAAGCGTTCGTAATGAGACCATGTAAGTATTCTTCTGCCTTTCACTATCATTGCATGTTCACCAGATTGTGGGGTCGTTGTCCCCACAATCTCGGAATTCTCTAAATCATCTGATTGTGAGGTCATTATCCCCACAATCTCGGGATAACTCTGATAGAACTGTACATATCTATAAAGAGAACGTTTATCAAAACCTTTGCCATACTTTTGAGTTAACTCATCAGCCAATTCAGATATAATACCTTCTCCATAACGTTCAGATCTTGTTCCACTCATTTTTTCTCTTGATATACGCATTCCAATGAGCCAATTACGAATCACAAGTACACTATTGACAGATACAATTGCAGTTTGCTGTGCATTTTCAATAATGCCATATAAATCCTTTTGTAAATCATCTGACATATTGTATTCAATTAGTTCATTCATAACTTGTCTCCTTTAACTTTTATTGATGTAAACGATAATTTACATCAGCAATCAATCGTTTTATTTGATTCATATTATTCTTCAGGTAATAGCTATCCTATGAAAGCTTTATCTGTTATTGCAACTATATAATATAGGATATATTAATGATAGGATTTTGTCAATATTCTATCATTAAGTTATAAGGGATACAGATTAAATATGAAAATGAAAGCGTTATCGCAGGTTTGCTTATCCAAGAGTATGAGCAGCAAACATGGGTAACGCTTTTTTAATTAAAATCATATGCTATAAAGATAACTGCTTTAGAATAACGTTGCTATTCTTTGATGCAAAATCTATTAGTTCATCAGTAAAACCTGATTTAGAATAAATGCAGTAATACTCATTTCTTGATTGTGTCTTCCATTTAACACTTTTGGCTTTCTCTTTTAGAGACATCAATACTTCCATTCCCTTTTCATTTTTAGAGTATTTACACTCCCCAAACACGATATCTTCGCCGTTAGAATCATATGCTAGAATATCAATTTCAACATCTTTAGCTCCCCACCATCTTCCTAATCTATTAAAAGATATTCCATTTGCCAATAAATTCCATGCATCTTCTCTACATATGTCTTCATATACATATGAGACATGATTATCTATAAAATTCTTCTTTATCTTATCCTCTACATATTGTCCTTTTCCAGATTCCAATAATGCCCTATTAGGATATATAAACTTAAACCAGAAAGCTATAAAATTATCCTTAATCTTATACAATCCCATCTTGCTCTTACTTGGATTCTCCTCAGTTATAGGAACTTCTCTCTCGATTATATCTAGGTCCACTAAGACCTTTAAATATGAGGTTAACTTTGATTGAGCAACTTCAAGATTAGTAGCTATTTTAGATAATTTATAATTACCGGCAGCAATAGTTTTTAATATTGAAAAATAACTTCCTACTTCAGATACTTCCTTTTGTAATAAAAACTCAGGTTCAGCGTATAAAAATGAATTAAGAGAAAGTACATTCTTTTTTATCGCTTTATAAATATCCTTGTCTTTACTAAATAACTCTATGTATTTTGGAACACCACCCGTTACCGCATATTGCATAATCTGCTGATCTAAATTTAAAGTTTCATCAAATAAATGATAGTATGAAAAATCAATTTGCTTTAATTTAATCTGCGCAGTTCTTCTTCCATAAAGTGGAGAATCATAATTTAGCACCTGTGATGTCATCATATTAATCAAAGAACCGCATAATATAAGCATTACATTAGCCTTAGATAATATCTCATCCCAAGCCTTTTGCATAATAGAAGGAAATGCCTTATTAGACTTACCTAGATATTGAAATTCGTCAATTACTAATACTATTCTCTCTTTCTTTGATTCCTCTGCTATTCTTTTAAAAATAGGCATCCAAGTATCAAGATTAGCACTAGCTAAAAGTTCATCTTCAAGTACAAATGAAACTAAATCCTTAAATGCATTTCTATTTTCAAATTCACTTTCTTCTGTTGCCAAATAATATATAGATTTCTTATTCTCGCAAAAATGATTAATCAAAGTTGTTTTACCAACTCGTCTTCTTCCATAAACAACTACAAAAGCTGGTGAGCCGCTATTATACTCATTTTCTAATGTTTCTAATTCTTCTTCTCTTCCAACAAATAATTCCATAGCAAACCTCCATCACAATTTATATAATTTAGATTATTATAATCCAAATTATATAAAATGTAAATTATTCTATTAACACCTTATCTTATAGTACAAACCCTGTAAAGCGGACATTCGGAATCCGCTTCGCTACTTCCTCATGAACGCAGTGGCACTTTGTGCCACCTGTCAGAAGGGGCTTTAACCCCTTCTGACACTAGTAAGCTTTATACCCCCGCCTAAAGCTTACGCTTTTGAAGCGGGGGATTGCTTACACTGCGTTCAATCAACAAACAACCCCACCAGCCCGCATCAATTAACAGCGCATAATCACTGTTTTTGACACGACCCAGTGGGGTTGTTTATTAGTAGCATATTCTTTTGAAAATGTTACAAATCTTATAAATCTTTCTTCCAAAGACCATGAAGATTGCAGTACTCATAAGCTGCTACTGCCTTCTTACCGCCAAGGTTAAACTTAACGCATGGTGGCTGACCTGGCTTGAGATACTCTACAAGTACGCCATCTTCTGTCTGAAGACAGACAAACTGAATGAAGTGCTCCTCAAGCATTGGATGCTCTACTTCACCAATCTTTACAATAACTTCATCACCGTTGCACTCAACTACTGGTACATGCTTTTCTGTAGCTGCATCTGTTGTGTTAGCCTTAAGTAAAGTCATGTCCTGACCGCAACAAACTAATGGACCGCCCCCATCATGAAGTTTCATGATAATATTGCCGCAAATATTGCAGCGATAAATCATTAATTCTGCCATAAAAACCTCCTTATTTAATTACTCAAAATTAGATATTTATATTATAACTTATATTGTGGAGGTATACAAGGAGTATATTTATCGTAATTCTTCTTTTATACATGAGTAATAAGGCAAGTGCCTTTTCCTCTGATAATAATCTCTTTCTTTCCTGCACTTACAAAGAAACTATCTGCTGGTTTATACTTCATAGATGTTTCACCATTCTCATCTTTTACAGCAATGCTTCCAGTTCCCTCAATAAATAATGCTGACATGAAAGATGATTCATCTACAGGTATTCTAACCTCGTCATTTACCTCATACTTTGTTACTTCAAAGTACTTACACTGAACGAGACGTTCCTCTGTATAGTGCTCATTACGTGCAAGAATAATTTCATTCTTATTATCCTTAACGTACTTTTCTGGTACAACTACATCAAGAGATTTTTCCACATGTAATTCTCTTAAATTACCAAACTTATCTCTTCTATCATAGTCATACATTCTGTATGTACAGTTTGAATTCTGCTGGATCTCTGCAATTAAGATGCCTGCACCAATAGCATGAATTGTTCCTGCCTTAACCATTACTACATCACCAGGTTTAACATCTATACGATTAAGAATTTCTGTAATTGTATTATTCTTAATTCTTTCTTCGATTTCTTCCTTAGTAGCATCTCTCTTAAGTCCACAATAAAGGAACGCACCTGGTTCTGCGTCTATTACATACCACATTTCATTTTTACCATATTCATTCTCATTCTCAAGAGCATACTCATCATCTGGATGAATCTGAATTGATAAATCCTTCTTGGCGTCAATAAACTTAATAAGAATTGGGAATCTATCCTGTGCCTGACACTTCCATCCAAGAGATTCCTTACCAATAATGCTTAAATAATCATTAAATAGTCTTCCCTTATATTTACCAGTAGCAATTCTACTAAGTCCATCTGGATGGGCTGATAACTCCCAGCTTTCTGCAATAATATCATAATCACATTTCTTGCCGTATACATCACGAAGCTTAGTTCCACCCCAAAGATTATCCTTAAAGGCTGGATCAAGCTTAACGATTGGCTCTGCAGCTGCGACGATATTATTATTTTCTTCACATGTCTGGTAAATCTTAACGAAATCATCATCCAAAAGGTTTTCACCAATTCCGATTTCAATAATTACCAAGTCTTTATCAGTCTTATTAGCTACTTTATGCATTACGCCGATTGGTACGTCAACACTTTCAAATCTATTATAATCCTTAGTCTCATCCCCAACTGTAATAGTTGCTACACCTTTAACTACTGACCAGTGCTCTGTTCTAAGTTCATGCTTATGTAAGTTCATCTGATAACCTGGATAAACTGTAACCTTACGAACCTTATAACCTTCATTGTAGCTTAAAAGTTCATGTGTACCCCATTCCTTGTATGAGATTCTGTTGTGGTCAAAATACATCTCATATGTTGCCTTATTATCTTTAATGATATCCTTTATACTATCAGCTGATCTCTTAGATGAAACTAATAATGCATCTTCTGTATTAACTACAACTATGTCTTTAAGGTCATTGGCAACCACAAGTTTTCTCTCAGCTTCATTAATAACTGTAACATTATTACAGTCCTTCTTAATAACAAATTCTTGATTATGCATTTCTGCAATGTCTTGTAAATCATTAGCTGAACCTACATCCTTCCAATCAAATGTTGCTTCTATAACTCTTATACTATCTGACTGTTCAAAAACAAGAGTTTCTATACTGCCTGTTGGAATGTCTTTCATAACATTCTCATTAAACTTAATTGTTCTTCTTATTGCTGGCACTTTTCTCTTAGCTTGTTTACACTTTTTAAAAAGCTCAGGATTAACTTTACTAACTAGATTAATCATTGCACCTGCACTAAATACTAAAATGCCTGTATTCCAAAGAAAACCTTCTTCGTAACTAAAGTCCTTACTTTGTAAATTATCAAAATTTACCTTAGAAATATACTCTGTGACTACATTTCCCTTTCTTTTGATATAACCAAGTGTTGATGTTCTATAAAGTGGCTTTGAACCTACTGTTATAATATCTCCATTCTTAGACATCTCCTTGGCTGCAATAATTGTGTCTTTATAATTATCACCATCAATTAGGTTATCTGAATTAACTACTAAAACAGTTTCTGTCTGGTTGCAGAACAAAGTACCAAGCATGATAGCTGCTGCTGTACCATGTGCCTCACCTTCTAGTAATACACGATACTTTAGACTTTGGAATGCCTTTAACTGACCGTTAACAATATACTTGTAACTTTCGTTAGTAATGATTAAAAACTCATCACAGAAAGGCATGTTACGAACTACTGTCTCCTGTAATATTGATCTTCCTTCCTTAACATTCATAAACTGTTTAGGAAATTGTCTGCGTGATAATGGCCATAAAGCATCTCCACTACCACCAGCTAATATAATACATTTCATAACTTATTAATTCCTCCATATTGGATAACAAATCTAGTCTGTAATGGATAGATTATAGCACAATGTGAGATAGATTTCATCTTGTTGTTTAATTGTTAAGTTGATAAATAAATCAAAAAACACTCTATCTCATATTAAAATATGATCTGTACCCAGAATCCTGGACACATATTTATGAACTAGGCGGATCGAGTAGGAGGAATTTCTCACACCACCGTTCGTACCGTTCGGTACACGGCGGTTCAATCAACTTAACAAGTAACACACCTTTTGGTGTAGTAATCTAACATTGAGACCAATCCAAATGAAGTTAGCCTCTTTGTACTTATAGCCTTTTGTACCCATCCTTTGTGGGCGAGTTCTGCATATCGTTCTCCACGGTATGCGATTTTATACGCTGCCCGTCTTGGTACGTCTAGCTTCATCAAATTCTTAGCTCCATTCTGCGGAGTTTTCCAATGCTTCCAAATACACATACGAAGTCTGAATCTGATGTTTACATCAAGTTCTTTACAAAATATTTTCATACTTCCTATCCTGAAGTAGTTTATCCAACCTCGAATAAGCTAATTGAGTTTCTCAACTTTGTAGCTGTTGCTAATGCCTCAACTACGGCAAGTAAGGTCTTTCTTTTCTTAAACTTTGCTACTGATTTTGCATGTAGTTTTGCCTTAACTTTCCGCCTCGCTTGATTTGACCACCCTTTTCCCGACTGGTTACGGCAGATGTTGTCATTTCTGCAACACGAGACATACTCAAACTTATTGATTGTTCACCCCTTCTCTCCATTTCCATTACAGAAACTTCGTCACTACTATGGGTTCGGCTGACTTCTCACAGTTCGTTGTTACTAGGCTAATGAAACCTCTGTGAGACCTCCACGCTTAAGGTGAACGCTCTTTTTCTCCATTTATCCACCACATTTACTCTGCTACTACACATGTGATAGTTATTGGACTTCGTTGCTTTTAGCCAACTTATCTCTCATAGCCTAGCCTTATATGTGATTTCTGTCCGTCGGACCAGAGATTTGCTTACAACTTCTTTCAGATTCCACCTCACGATGGACGCCTTGCTGTTCAGCTATACACTTCCCACTATCTGGGCGTGTTCGGGATTTTTACTCATTAGAGCGCGACCATGGCACGCAAACTTAATAAAGGGGCTGTGAAAAAATGAGATAATCATTTTTTCCAGCTCCATTTTTATATCATTTTTTTGTGAGATATGCTGTTTCTGGCAAAAAAAGTGTATAATGCCCCTTTCCCCAAAAACTACAAACTTTTTTGATTAGGCAGCTTCTTGGAGACGCAGCTTTTTATTGTGATATTTATATAAGTTATGACCTATTGAAACCAAAAGAACCTCAAGTTTTACGGATTTTATTCCTTTTCGAACTATTCTTTTATACCAACGATCATTTTTTATGATTCCGAAAGTACCTTCCGCTTGAATGGATCTGTTCATTCTAAGGAGTGCTCCCTGGATGCTTTCAAGATTAT
>NZ_AUJG01000016.1 GCF_000424105.1 Lachnospira multipara ATCC 19207
ATCTAGTAAATTTATTTTGGTTAAATAAAAACCCACCACTAAGTTTACAAGAAGACTTAGAAAACCCACCACTAAGTTTACAAGAAGAATAAAGAAGTCTAAAAGTTATATATAACTTTCTATCTTTCGCATTCAAAGCCAACTAGAGAAATCTAGTCGATTTTTTTTAGATATTTCGCAATATCCACCCAAAAAACTTATATATTTAATGCAGAAAAGAACAAAACAGTTCTTTTCAATATAAAATACAAGGAGAAATTTATGAAAAAGAACAAATTAATCACAACACTTTTAATTTCCACACTTGCTTTATCAAGTCTTTTAACAGCATGTGGAACAAAGAAAAATACATCAGAAAATACAACAGAGCTTGTAACTGAAGCAACTCCTGATACTCTTACAAGTGCAGATGGTTCAAGCGTTGAGGGTGTTGAACTTGAAGGACTTACATTTAATTCAGAAGCCGTTGATATGACAGATGAAATGAATCAGGCTATTGAAAATTCAGGTTTTGCAGGTACTTTCACAAGTGCTGTAAGTTTCGATTTTAATATAACAGATGCTAATAACGAGAAGGTTCAGCCAAATGGAACAGTTTCTATCACTAAGGCTTTAGATACTCTTGAACTTCCAGAGGGATATTCAGTTGAGTATAAGGTTTATTACTACAATCCAGATACAAAGATGATGGAAGCTTGCGAAACAAGTAATGATGGAAATGTCGTTACATTTTCAACAACACACTTTAGCGTATATAGTTATTATTTCTATTATTTCAATGCAAATAAGGATTTAGTAACAAATATTCTTACTACAGACGAGGGTGTGAAGTTCTTTACAGGTGATGAATACGCAAAGTACATGATTGAGGAAGATGAAAAGGCATATCAGGCAGAGCAAGCAGCTAAGGCTCAGGCTCAGGCAGAAGCACAGGCACAGGCTTCAAGCTCAAATAGTACATCATCTTCAACAAGCAATACAACTAATGAAGTTGCAGATAATTCATCTAGTTCGACAAATGAAAGCTCTAATGACACAAGCGTTTCAGATAGTTCTTCATCAAGTTCATCTAGTCAGTATATTAAAGCAATTAATATACTAGACGGTCGTGATTTAACAGATGCATGGCAGATTACATGGTCTGATTTGCATGAAACTAAAAACCCAAGAATTTATGCACAACCTTCGGGTTATCCAGGAGTAGATCGTATTTATGTTTTTAATGAAGACTTAACTATTGCTCAAATGTGTTCAACAGCTTCGGGTGATACACAAGAAAAATATGATCAAGTAATAGATACTATATGGCAAATATATTTAAAACATGCAAATTAAATTATAAAGACAAGCTATAATGATATGATTCCCCCTTAAGTAGACAAATAACCAAATCTACTTAGGGGTTTTTATTTTTAATCTTCTATATTTATTATGGAACAATATTTTACTAATAAATTTAGGAGGTAAAGTTATGATAAAATCATGGCAATCAAAGAAAGATAAAGGTCGGATTGTTTTTATTTTAGTTGTTATTTTATTTGCTTTTTCTTTAATGTTAAATAATATATTGACAGTAAAAGCTTTAGACCAGCGTAATGCAAGATTTGATTATGAAATTAATCAAACGGGTGCAAATGGTGCTACGGGAACATATCAAATCACTTGGCTTGACTACAATGATGATATGGGAGCTTCGGCTTATCCTGATCTCCCTACGGCAGAGAGATGTTATGCACAGATGAATGATAATGGCATAGATTGGATGCGACTTACAGACTTTAACTTTGGAGCACAAGGTACTAATGTGGATTACACTTATGTTTCGGGTAATTTCGTAGGTCATACTCCATTCCTTTTATTAGAGGTTATAAGTGCTCCAGCAGGATATAGACTAAAAGAAGTATTAGACGATAATACAGAAATGGTATCTTATTCATATGTAGAAAACGGTCATCAGTTTGTATTACTTGATTGTGGTGTGTTTATAGGCGATTGGCAAAAAACAGGTGTAAAAATAGAAAGAAGTGAAGGTGTCATGAATTCCCTTACTATTGTTTGGGAAGATGATCCAGATCAACAAAAGGTTTTAAATGTAAATCCACTATATTGGAATGGTTCTTCATGGCAGGAATTTACAGATGGTTCATATGGTAATTTTAAAATATCTGGTTCAGATGCATGGCAAAGCGATGTGTGTATGAACGTTACAAAAGGCGTTACTTATTCTATTAATGCTACAAGAACTAATAGAAGTAATGTCTATGTAGAAAAGATTACAAAAGTAGAAAACGGTGTAGAAACCACTATTGGCACTACTTCTACAGGTGTGCAGACTTTAAACGCAGATACAACCGTAAATATATATTTTAAATTCACCTACGATGTTGTATTTAACTCAAACCCAACAAGCGTAACTACTAGAAATATCTATGGTGATACTATTACAACAAATCCAACAGGTAGTGTAACAACTATTAAAAATGTTAAGGCTGGTAATAGTATAACAATGCCTAGTGCTAGTTCACTAACAAGAACAGGTTATGAATTTGTGGGCTGGTCAACAAATCCTTCTTATAGTTCTCTAAGTTTTAGTTCAAGCCTTGGAGGATTAAATAGGGTAGGTACAACTATTACACCAAAGTCTTCAGGAACAAATATAAGTAATGGTACAACTATTACGTTTTACGCTATTTGGAAGCCTATCTCATATACAGTTCATTACGATATGAACCTTGCAAATGAGGAACAAATTCCAGATAAGCGAGTTCGTTTTGACGAAACGGTTACTGCACCAGATAGCGTAACTAGAGAAGATTATGAGTTTAGAAGTTGGCAAGTATATGATGGTTCGAATTATGGTGGCTATACTAATAACACTAATACAGATCCAAGTGTCGGTATTGGTACAAAGTCATATATAAATGCTAATGAAAAATTTAAAAACCTTCGTAGTTCGGACGGAACAGTTACCCTAGTAGCAATATGGAAACATTTTACTGATGCGGATGGCAACGATATAGAAAAACCAAATGCTAATACAAGCAATTCAGATTCGCCTTTCGCTCCGCAATGGAAGAATCAGGCAATTGACAGTCCTGCTGGATATTTCTATTATTCAGATACACCGATTGTAACAAGCCTTGGAAGTGTAAGTGCTAGTGGTACTCAAATTGGGTACTATTTAAATACTAATCAAACAACTAATTGGCAATATAAACGTCAGGCTTTATTTGCAAATGGCGATAAAGCTACTACATCTAGTTGGTATTACATAGATAGCTATGGATATGATTATGTATCAAGTACAGATACAGGAAATGTTCAGACAGTAACTTCAGCTAGTTTCACATCTAATAAAACGACAGATGGTAAGCTCATATATGGAACAGGCTATAATAATGTTACTTTAACAGATAATAATTCGATGCTTGTTATTCCTTGGGTTATTATGAGGGATGCTTGGTATGACTCACATATAAGTTATAATGAAACAACTACTTATCACGATACAGATGGTTATACATCTCTTATTGGCGATAATGATATACCAACACTTGAAGGTATAGATAAGCTAGAAAATATCGTGGGCCTTGATAAGTCTAATTTTACAGAATATATCGTAAGTCTTATAGGACATGACAATATCTCAGGTCTTAACTTAGATAAGTCTAGAATTGTAGTAACAAATTATGACAATTCACAAGTTGCTACGATAGGAAAAGCAGAAAATCAAGAATTAGATGAATATAATAGATATACTCACATTGATTGGAATAGCTTTGATGTTATGACGGTTAATCTTAAAGATTTTGCAGATAACTTGTTTAATGGTGACTATGGTGTTACTTATCACTTAGAAGATAATGTGGGAAATGTGTTAGACAATACAACTAATAGTTCAGTATTTGATTTAAAGGTTGAAGCCAAAACAAAACAAGGCATAGATACAGCCGAAGCTGAATTAATAAAGGGTGAATACTTTACTTTGACAGTAAGTACATTTGGTTATGCAAATGCTGTCAGAATCAAGTTCCCTGAAAACTGGTATATATCTGAAAGATATCCATTATATATTTACACTGGAAGCCTAGATGGAAAATATGATGCACAATTACTTGTAGAAATAACAAGTGATGTATTATATGTAGACAAAGAATCAAATCTAGGCCAATTAATATCTAATACAGATGATGGCACATGGATTCAGCAATTTATAATAATAACACCATTATATGCAGCTGGAGGAGAAGATAACATCCAGGTAACAGCATACAAGGGCGATGTCCATGTAAAAGGATTCCTTAATGAAAATCAGGTATATATTAATAATTTAATAGGAAATACCGTAGATAAAACTAAAGTAAAGACATTAAATAGAAAACAAAAGATAACAGTAGCTAGTGGCGCTAACAGTTCTATATTAGATAGATTAAGATACCACATAGTAGAAATTAATTAATAAGAAGTCGGCTAGAGAAATCTAGTCGGCTTTTTTTAGTTAAAAAAAAGATTTCTTATATATTTATAGTGAAAAACAAATATATAAAAGGAGGATTTATATGAAACCAGAAGAATTTATTAATGAGGACGAAGAGTATATTATTCCTGTTACTTGGGAGGTATATTCTACAATCAAAGTAAAAGGTGCTAAGAACCTACAGGATGCCATTGAATATGCCAAAACCCATATAGATGACATTCCTTTAGGAAACGGAGAATTCATTGATGACTCTTATAAAATTGAGATTCATAACGATGATGAAGCTATTACTGCTCAGGATTATACAGATATTGGAGGCGTAGAGATATATGCGAACCCATATCATGAATATGCTCTTGAAGTAAGAGTAAATGGCGAATTCGACCGTCAAATCGATGTATTTGTAAGTGCCGAAGAGGCAGAAGAGGCTGCAAAAGAAATCACTTTAAAACCGAACGAAACAATTGATATCGTTTGTATTAAGTACGATGAAAATATGCACGAACTTTCAGCTGAATCTATATATTAAGGAGAGATGCTATGTATCGAGAAATGTTAGATGATGGTCTTTATGATTCCGCCGAAGAATATGACGTTCTAAGAATGCAGGCGGAAGCTGAGTTCGAAGAAGAATGTGCACAAGAAGAAGCGAGAAAAGAGTACGAAGAAGAGTCAAATTGACGAACGAAAACGGGCTATATAATGTGGCCCGTTTTTTTTCGTAAAACCATGAACATTTTCTTCTATATTTGTATTGAAAACAAAATATAGAAAAGGAGAAAAATTTGTATTATGATTAAAGAAAAAGCATTAAATAAAGCTAAGGTTATGACTATTTCGTTTGAATGCATCACTAATACCGATATGCCGTGGATTAACACAGCGACTTTCCTCACCAACAGAGGAGAATTCACCAACGACAGAAATCAGACAGAGTATACATATGACTCTACCACAAGACTCATGTCGATGATCTGGAAAGAAGTTTATATTTGGAACGGAGACGAACCTAACTATAACATTCCAGACGACTTCTTCAAACATGCCGTTTTAAAAGAACTGGAAGTCGAAGATGATGCACCTGCGGGCTACGAAATCAGATGTATTCATTGCTATGTTGAAGGAAAAGAAATTGCTAAGGCCCTAGAACAACCTTGTGAGGATTGTGTGAGCAGAGCAGAACTTAAAAAGTGGCTCGATATGAATTTCTCATTTGGTGGAGCATTAAGGAAACTTGAATTATTCGACAGATTAGATAAAGAGTTACCATCTGTAACACCTACACGTAAGGTTGGAAAATGGATTCTTAATGAAATGCAAGGTGTACAAGCAACTGGATATAAAACTTATCATTGCTCAGAATGTGGACGAGAAATAAGTGGTAAATATCATGGGAAAATAAGTCTTTTGAAAGAATTTCCATATTGTCATTGTGGGGTAATGATGGAGGCAGATAATTATGTTAATAAAAGATGATAACAAGAAAATTAATAACATTCTTACAAGAAATGGATTTGTAAAAAAATCTAAAAGCGTTGATGGACGTTTAGATGATGTATATGAAAAATGTATTAAACTGCTTGATGAAGAGTGTAGTTATTATGCATATGTTGCAGTAAATATTAGCACAAATGATGTTCATATATATGTTGAATATGATTGTGGTGGAGAAGTTGCTTCATATGATGCAACATTACATGAGTCTAATTTTGAGGAAAATGAAGAAGAATTCATTAATGAGTTAGACCGTTTAGCAACAGATTATTTACTATAATGTATGTAGCAGAACAAAGGAATTTAAAAATGTCTAATCTATTACAACAAATACGGTTTAATTATCTTATGTTCGGAAGATGATTGCCCCGATTGTGTAACGGAAGAGCCTTATGAGGATGATTATAATTGCTTTTAGGAATAAAAAAGAGAGTAAAAAATTACCTAATATAAATTATATTAGATATTTACAAAAAATGGTAAATTATTCTTATATAATTAAAGTGTAAGACAAAGAGCTTACAATACACAAATCAAACATAATACAACCAAACGGCCTCTCCTTATTTTAAGGAGTGGCTGTATGGACCTTTAGCTCAGTAGGTTAGAGCAACTGGCTCATAACCAGTCGGTCCTAGGTTCGAGTCCTAGAAGGTCCACTAAGTTATCGATGCGGTAGTCGGAACTCTGTTGAGATTCTTTGAGTGCTATACAATTACACAATGTTCGATAAAGAGCATAAGTCGTAAATCGCAGCTCCTGTTGTAAAACTAGAATCGCTTACGATAACTTTTAAGAAACAATAAAAGGAGATTGTTTATTAGGAGGGCATACATGACAACTGTCGATTATATATCAGTCGGTATAACTCTAGCGAACATGATATTGTTTGTAATATATATGATATTTGCTATTCCTAATCTTATAAGAGAAATAAAACGTGGCATCAAGTTAGATCGGGAGATAAAGGAGTTAGATCGAAGAGCAAAAGAGAAACAGAGCCTATAGGGCATTAAAAAATTAAGCACTCACTTGAACTATCCACTAGGACAGTGAGAGGATTGAATGAAGGATAGCATTATGAATCCAAGACCTATATAGTGTGCTGGTCACACTGAAACGAGCCTCTACGACATAAGGGAATATGTGTATTCAAGAGGTATTTAATACTTGGCATTTGCTAAGAACTCTAATCAGTTTGAGTGATAACTGACGTTTACACCATGTTGAATAACATATCTTGTACGACAACAAGAGCAAAATTCAGCCCTTTAGCCAAGTGGTAAGGCACAAGGTTTTGATCCTTGCATTCGTTGGTTCGAGTCCAACAAGGGCTGTTTTCGGGAGCAAATTCCAACCGTCAGTATTTTTGCGGTTAAGATGTGCGGCTGGTCAACCTTAAGACCAATTTTGAATTATTAGCATTTACACGTTAAAGGAGGAATAATAGAAAATATGATAGAAGATATGATAGTCATTTTACTAATTGTCTTAAGCATGGTTTTGAGCATGGTTATTTTATGCCTAGTTAAATTTATAGAATACACACTTTCTAAAATCGAGGAAATTAAAAAGTGTCAATTTTTATATGCAAAATTGCTGAACCTAAATGAGTTCGTTTTCCATAAAACAATTTCCTCTGATCGTTATGGCATGATAATCAAAGAGGCTAGAGAGAAAGGTATATATCTTACTAAAGAAGAAGTGGATTTATTTTCTGAACAGTTAAATAGAATGCAAGAGAAGAAGGAGGCAAGTTCATGAGAAATATAATTATACGCAGAGTAATTGTCTTTAGCATATGGTGCATGATTATATCTATTGGCATTAATTTTTTTAACAGTAACGTATGGAATATTATTAGACACATGACACCAGAGGAAACATTTATATTGTACCCTGAATCTTTTTTTATTGCTATTGGCATTTTATGTATATTGATAGGCTTGACTGTAATAACAAAAAATCTATGGATGCGAATAGATTAGTTTTATGCGGTTATCAGAAACAGTAAATAAGCTCCAATAGCTCAGTTGGTAGAGCACTAGACTTTTAATCTAGTTGTCGAGGGTTCGATTCCCTCTTGGGGCATTTGGCAAGTATAATTTTGTATTTCTCCGTTTATTGTTTGTTTATAGCGGTCATGGTGCAAGTGATAGGTTCGATTCCTATCAACCGCTTTTTACAAGATTAGTTTATTCTTTATCTCACTTATGGGTAACACATTTATTGTGTTACCTTTTTTCTTGTTAATTCCCTTATTTTGATTTCTGCAAATGCTCTTATATATTTATTGTGAGAATGCGGAGGTAAATTAAAAATGGAAAAATTTATAAGTAAAAAAGAAGTTATGAAGTATATTGATAGGGTTATTGATGTCCCAAAGCAAATAAAGAGAGAAGCATATCAATATATTTTGCACAATTCATCTTTAATGAAGGGCGAAAATGGTGACGTAAAAATTAATGAAAGGGAAATGCAGGAATGCCTTAGAGAATGGGGCTACATTCATACTGTGTACGTGAATTAATGAATAAAAAAATAGTAATGTTAGTATTTGATATTTCGTCTCAAAAAACAGGATTTGCTTGCTTTGTAAATGCAAAATATGATAATGGAAAAACAATTGATTTAAGCAAAATCAGAGATAAAGATATTAGATTAAAACATATGCAAATGGAAATAATTAGAGTATGTAAAGAATGCAATCCTGAAATTGTCGTGGTAGAAAATCCTATTTATAAATCAAATATAAAGTCATACGGGATATTAAAAGAAATTCTAGGAACAATAGAAGGTTATTGCATTGCAAATAATATATATTATCACAAATATTATCCATCAGAATGGCGAAAGCAGCTAAAAGAATTTGGCCCAATCCCAAAAAAGAGAGATGAATTAAAAGCATGGAGCATTGAAAGTGTTAAGAAGAAGTATTTATTCATGCCAGATGATGATAATCATAGTGATGCGATTCTAATTGGCGATGCATATATAAACAAAATGTTAGATATAGAACGAAAGGCATAAGAATGGAAAGTTTTTTATTAAAGATAAGTCATGAAGGAACTATAAGAAATTATAAGTTGAAATTGTTAAATGAACATGAGAACAATGCAAATATAATACTAGAAAAAGTCCTTCATAGCATAAAAAAATTGGATACAGATAATTTTACGACTACAGAATATTTTATATTGGTAGAAAAGATATTCGCAGACAATGGTTTAATGGTAAATCAATGATGGAGGTTAAAATGAAAAATGGTTTAATATTGGGTGCATTAGATAAACCGCTGGAAACAGAAGGATACAGTATAAGTGATACGAGTATTAGTAGCACTAGTAGTAATACAACAAGTTCTAGCACAAATTCAGCGTTTAAAAGTGTATCTAAAGAGACTATGCCGACAGTAGAGTTTCAGGAAGTAGAAATTCAACAGCAAACAAACAATGGCCCTAATTATGTTAGGTTAGGCGTTGTAGCTGGAATAATTGTTGTTGCAGGTGTTACAATTGCACTTTTTAAGCATAAAAGAAAAAAGAAGCAAACAAAAACAAAGATTAGAAGTGCAAAGATAAAGGCTGCTAATGATAAGTTTAATGAAAAAAGAGAAGAAGTTAACGATAAATTAACAGATTATGCTAATTCATATTTATCACAATATGATTTTCATGATGATGATACTCTTTCAGAAGAAATAGTCTTTAGGGATTTATATGAAGAAAAAGATGATTCATTTAAATACAAAGAGAAAGAGACAGAGGAAGAGGATATTTATGAAGATGCAGCTAGTATCCGTCAAAAAGAAAGAAAAATAAAAGCAAAAGAATTAATAAAAGACGGAATTGATGAAGACATTGATACATATTTTGAAAAATATACAGATTATAAGGCAGCAAAAGAGTCCGAAGTTCCATGGTCGTTTAGAAATGAAGAAATTGAGACGCAGGTGAGACAGGATAAGGATTACATCGGAAATATTGATTCCGAGGAGAATACTTTATATGAAGGTGCTGAATTGCATGAAGACACTGAACTTAATAATCACATTATAGAAGATGAAGAAACACAAAGCGACACACCTATATGGACTAAATTTGTGGAAGATGAAGATGACGAAGACGGATTTTTTTAAAAGAAAGGATGTGGAAATTTGAAATCTATAATAGATAATTTATATCAATTAACCTTAAACAACAGTGTTGCATTAAAAATACTTATTCCAATAGCACTTTTTATTGGTGCATTATTTATAATTGTTCCCACATTCTTGATTAATACAGAAGTGGTTAATGAAAGAATGAAGAAAAATAAAAATGCTTATCTTACTCATTTTAGTAAAAGATATGTGCAAGATTTCCTTAATTGCAAATTAACAGTCTGGATGGATAATACATTTAAGTATTCAAGACTTTATACATATGGGATTGGTAAATATATAAGAACATCAGTAAGCTTCTTTTTAGCCACATTGATAACAAGTTTTGTACTAGGCCTTATGTCTATAGTTATTTTTAAATCAGTGACAATGAGTTTACTAATTTTTATTATATTTTTTAGCTTAAGCTATTTAGGATTATATATATTAAGAATGAAACAAAAAGCAGCTGTATCACTAGAGCTTATGAATTTTTTGAATTTATTGGGAAATTATTCTACAGCAAATTCAGAAATCTTTAGTATATTTGAACAGATTGCACCACAAGTTTCAGATCCATTAAGAACATGCTTGTACGAAGCTATTTATGAAGTGCAGGATGTTAATAGAGATAAGGTTGTCGCAATTAGAAATCTTTCAAATAAAATAGAAGATGAAAAATTCAAGGAAATTATGAAGAACCTCGAAATTGCGTTAAATAATGTAAGCTCATATGGCGAGATTGTAAGTACTAATAGACATTCTTTAATTGAATATTTGCATGGCAAGAAAATGAGGGCCAGTATTGCAAAGGAAAATCTTATTTCTTTTGTAGCAGTTTTAGTAGCCTTTATAGGTGTATTAGGAATGCTAGGAGAAATATTAGAAGTAAATATTGCGTTAACAATGGTAAATAGTGTATTAGGAGCATGTGTATTAATAATTGCTTTTTTAATTTCGGTTTATTTTATTGCGAGTGCTATACGTGCAGGAAAGTAGGTGTGATATAGAGATGGAGTATAAGTTTATAATATTTATAACCCAGTTAATAATAATAATGTTAATTGGAATTACAGTGTTTTTTATATATATAAAAATGGCAAAAGAATCAAAACAATTTATAAAAAACGCAGGAGATAAAATTGAAAAAAGTAAATTTTTTAGTTTTTCAGATAAATTAAAAAGACTAAAATCCCAAGGCGCACTTGTAAGATATCCTAAGTTAGCAGATCCGTCTTATTATATAATCATACATTTATTATTCGGATTAACTTTTGGATTAATAGGTTTTTTTATAACATATTGGTTAATAATTCCATTCGCTATATTTGGTCTATTCGTACCTGATATAATTTTTGCATATCAGTCAAAATCTGAAGAAAAAGAACTTATGAATGATTCATTAACACTTTGTAATATGCTTATATCTCAGATTAGAGGTGGAGCATATATCGGTTCAGCAATTGCTGCATGTAAAGATTTAGTAAAAAATAAGAGATTAAAAAAATGTTTAAATCAGTTTTATATAGATACTGCAACTGGACAAAAAACATTGCTGGAAGCTACTGATGAACTAGAAAGTAACTTTTCACAAAGTAATATTCAGACATTATGCATGATTATACGTCAGAGTGAGCAGACAGGTCGTTCAGTTGATATTCTAAACGATTTAAATAAGCAAATCTCAGATACACAGGAAGAAATATATAATTCAGACAAAGAAAAACTTAATAGACAAATGACATTAGGTATCTTATTGCTATTTGGAGATATGATAGGATATGTATTAATAATGTTTATTCAACAGATATTTTCACAATTATCATAACGAAACAAGGCAGCTATCATTTCCGATAGCTGCTATTCGATAAAATGTAAAAAACTTTGGAAAATATCGATTAAAAAATATTGAAAGGCGGTGAACTTTATAAGTAAGTTATCAAAGTATGAGCAAGAAACAACAATCAATTTCAATGTTGCTGAGTCTGATGCAGTAGTCTATACCCGAAGTAAAGCCGTTATGAGAAAACTTGATGCATTAGTTAACGAATTCCCAGAGGTTTATAAGTGCATAGGCGAAACAGATATCGACAAGACATATTCCATGCCGAAAAAGTACGTTAGTTATCGTAAGCCGAGAAGGATGTCTGAGGAAGAAAAAGAGCAGAGAAGAGAGAGACTGAAGCGATTCCACAAAAAAATGGGAACTGAATAAGAATAATTAGTGGGTTGTTTTGTAATGACAATCCACTTTTTTGTAATGAAAATTACTCTTATATATTTATAGTGAAAAAGAAAAATAAAATTCAAGGAGGTTTCATAAGATGAAGAAAGTATTAGGTAAATTAAAGTCAAGTACAAAGAAGGGATTTGACGGATTAATCGTTACAGTAGGTTTAATCCTACTTGTTATGATCCTTATTTTTTCATTCAATTACTTCATCATGCCAACATTAAAAGGCTCAATCCAGTCAACAGCAACAGAAATTGAGCAGTTAAACGATTGGGAGAATGGGGCATCAGATGTAACTAACCCATAATCAAATAAGCAGATATATGTGGGGGAGGAATTTTCTTCCTTCCCTGCATTGATAAGGTGGAATAATATGTTTAAAAAAACTCATAAGGGTTCGGGATTTGGAGATATGTTAGGAACTCTAGTTTGCATAGTGGCCTTAATGCTGATAGTGGTTAGTATGGTATATTTCTTTAAGATATTAGAAGTCAAAAGAAATATCAATACATATGCAAGAAGTTCTCTTTTAGTCTTAGAGCAGCAAGGCAGTTTAAACGAAACAGATATAGAAGAAATTTCAAACAAGCTTACAAATCTTGGAATCGATAGAAATAATATTGTAATTACATATAATAATGACAATACTACCGCTCAATATGGAGAGGAGGTTATTATTACAATTGAAGTTAATGCGACATACGAAGAGCTTGGATTATCGCCATATGTATCAGAACTTATCGGGAAGAATTTCAAATACAAAACAGAATATGCGTCTATTTCTAAGAAATAAACATAAGGGATGGGCTTTTATTTTTGGAGTATTTTTATTAGTTTTTACACTGACATTAGGTTCAATTTTATACCAGAGACAAAAGTTAAATATAGCAATAACTAGTGTACAAGATGCTTTAACAGCAAGCGGAATGGCTGTGCTAGATGTTGATACACAAAATATTACTCTTTTTGGTAATTTAACATTGAGCGATAATAATAAAAATAATGATAATACAGGAAGTTTTGAAAACTTAAACGATGTAAATAGAATGTATGAACAAGTAATTGACTTAATCGCAATAAATTTAAATATGGAACATGAAGATGGAACATATTTAGCTAATATTACAAGCGAAAATAAGTTGTACAATACATCTGTTTACCCTGCATGTGTAAAAAAGGTTATTTTTTATGATGTAAAAGATGAACAAATCAGAAGTTATACATATACAAGCCAATCTACTCCTGATGAAACTGATGTTATAAGTAAAAATAGAGAACCAATAGAAGAAATTCCTAATGTTGGATACTCTAGCTCTACTAACACATCTAGTTTTGGATTAAAAACGCCTACTGGCCAAGAGGTAAAAACTGATACTGTGAGCGTTTATATTGAATTCCAGTTCCCTGTAAAAATAATGGGAATAGAAAAATATGTAACAAAACAAATTTATTGCAATTTAGATCTAGAATAAGAATAGGAGGTCTTATGGCAGACAATTTTTATAGAGAAGATGAACTGATTGATATAGAAAATCAGGAAGCAAAAAAGGAAGACAAGGCAAAAAGAAAAGAGAAGAGAAATGGTAAACTTTCAATAGCTATTATTGCAGGATTAGTTTCAATCGTAATAGCTAGTTTATCTTATTGGTTATTATTATCTGCAGAAAATCGAGTATTAAGTGAATACGATAGAACATCTGTATATGTGCTTTCAAGCGATATATCTGCTGGTACTCAAATTACTGATAAGTCATATTTTACAGAAAAGCAAATTGATTCATCTGTAGTACCAGAAAATGCAATTACTGACCTATCGCAAATTAAGGATACATATGCATTATATGATTTATCAAAAAATACAGTTTTAACAGATAATATGTTTTATTCTATTAACGATGCTGAAAATGGAACAAAGGAAATCGGTATTTCATTATCATCTTTGACAAGTGGCGTTAATGGTATTATTAGAGAATCAGATTATATTGATTTATATATCTATAATGGAAATGCTAATTCATCGAATTTAACAAGTACATCAGAAACAACAGTAATTAATGGTGATAAATCTGTTACATATTTAAATCCTGGTGAAAGTATTTCAACTAAAGGAACAGTTGATACAAGTTTATCTGTATCACCAACATATAAAAGAATATATGTATCAAAGGCTTTTACATCTGATGGTGTAAGAATTTCAAATAACGATACAACAAGTATAACAAGCAGAATTAACATTGTTGTACCTGAAAGTGACGCAGATTATATTACAGGTGCAATTCTAAATGGTGCATCAATTAGTGCTACAATTTGTACAGAGTAAATAAAAAAAGACCTATTAGCTTTAAACGGCTAATAGGTTTATTTTTTTAGATTGATAAAGAGAGATATGTATAAATATCAGTGTTATCTTTATTTAATTTTTCCGCTAACTCTACAAAAGAATCAGCTCTGGCAACTTCCTTTTTATTAACAAATGCTAAAAAAATAAGGCCAGAAGGTCCTCTTCTTATCTTAAATTCTAAGAGTTTATCTTCCATGTATAATCACCTCCACGATAAATATACAAGAAGAAATTCTTATATATTTATTATGGAATAATATTTTTTAAAAAGGAGAAATAATTATGGCAATTAAAATTAAATTAAGCAATGGTGGAATTATGCCACGCAAGGCACATGATGTAGATGCAGGTTTTGATTTATGTACACCAAGAGAAGTATTAGTAAAGGCAGGCAGTTCTGCTGTAATAGATACAGGAGTACATATTGAAATTCCAGTAGGTTATGCTGGATTACTTGTATCTAAATCAGGATTAAATGTTAAGCATGGGCTTTTATCAACAGGACTCATAGATACAGGATATCAGGGTTCAATTGCTGTTAAGCTATATAACCATAGTACAGAAGATTATACTTTTGAACCAGGTGATAAGATTAGTCAGCTAGTGATTATGCCAATTTCAGTGGATACATTAGTAGAAGTTGATGATTTCGATACTGTAACTGAAAGAGGTACAAATGGATTTGGCTCTACTGGAAGAAGTGGAATTAATAACATGCCAACTGAAGGTGTACAAGAAAAGATTTTAGATTTCATCGAAGATAACCGTCCTACCGATGTTCGAACAGATTGGGAAAGAGGCTGCGCTTACGCCTGTGATGAAATCGAAGAATTAGCAACGAAACCATTAAGAAAGGACAAACTTTTAGATTTTATCGAAAACAACCGACCTACTGATGCTCAAACGGATTGGGAAGAAGGTTGTGCTTATATCTGTGATGAAATTGAAAAGTTGTTAATGTAATTTTTAAAGAAAGGTAGAAATAAATGGCACTAATGAAAATAGAAAATCCTATTTTTGTTAGTGCTAAATCCTTAAAAGAGCTTATGAATAAAGAAGAAACATTTGAAGAATTAAAACAGCGTGTATCAAACAATGCTCGTTATGAAGATTTCATATTTTTGGAAAAACCAACAGAATTTGACAAAACGGATCTATTTTCGGATAAATATGCTGAAATCCAGTTACATGATGTAAGTAAAATACCTGATTATCCAGATGTACTTGGCTTTTGCGGTGTATTTAAAATCGAAAGTGGAGAAATTGTTTCTTTAGATGGTGACTCTTATGGTCCACAAATGATTGTAGTAGGCTACCAAGAATTCGTATATGATAACGAAACATGTTTGGATTTGCTAACAATAAGGTGGTAACGTTACGAATAAAGTTGAAAGGAGAGAGTAAATGATGCAAGCAGAAATAGAAGATCCTTTTTATTTTAATGCTAAGAAATATTTTTTACTATATTCAATACGACAAAGCGAACCTACTTTTGATGTAGCAAAACGAGAATTAGAATATATTGTAAATAATACAGATTCTGTTTGTGAAGATGATGATTTAAAGAGATTTAGAATGTTTTCTGAAAGAACCCGAAAGGCGATTCTTCTTTTGATAATGGAAAGAAATACAGGAGGTAGAATATGAGCAGGTTGATAGATGCAGATAAATTAGAACCAGATACTGAGTGGAACGATTACGATGACGACTTTAGAGCCGAGGTAGAACAGATGGACTTTGACTTTGGTGATTTTTACGATAATACAGATTCCATAGTAAGAATGGTATTACAAGTTATCGACAAGTACAAAACAGAAAGGTAGGAATACAATGGTCATTAGTGTTGAAAAGTTATATGGGTTTTTGAACTCGACATCATTTTTGTGTAATGGAGATATTTTAGAGTTACTTGATGCAATGGTAGAACTAAATACAACCAAAGTAAAGTGGTGCGGTGAAGTGTATGACTTAGGTGCAGATGACGATAGATATGCAACGTTCCCTGTTAGCGAATCATATTCGACACCACATGATTGTTGTCTTTGGAGTGAAGAAAATAATTGCTGTAAAGCTGGACAGTCTAATTGTCCAGATAATGATAATTGTTATATGTTTGATTAGGATAATAATTGCCTAAAAGACTACCGTAAAAGATATGTATCCAGGATTCTGGGTACATATTATAAAGGTAGTCTTTTTTCTTATATATTTATTTTGTAAACAAAATTTGAAAGGAGAAACTACATAATGCATATTACAAATACAAGTGATGTTATTAATTTTTTACAAAATAATGAATTATCAGGAAAGGAAATTAATCAAATTCGTGAGGAATTGGCAAAGCAAAAAGCTGTGTTAGATATTTCTATTCGTTCAGCAAAAGACGTAGAAAACACTATATACGAATTTATAGATGCCAAGCAACAAGGAATCAAACTGACTCCAGCTCAAATCGAAAAGGTAATTGAAAATATAGATTTTAATGATCCTAAATTTTCTTGGCCAGATGGAAAGTTTGATGTTTATGAAGACGCTGTTGAAGATGCAGGTATTTATATTAAATTAAAAAATATAAAGTGGAAGAATTATAAACGATATGGTTCTGACAAATTTGAAAAACTAGTACCTGGAGATAAAATAATTGTTCCAAATAAAGGAAACTGTGAAGAACAAATTGTTTTAGAAAGAAAAAACAGATGGGAAGTTTTAACAGATAAGTACAGAGTAGCAGTAGCAAATCGTATATATTATGAAGAAAAGCCTTCAAGGGAATTGCCAAGCGAATTAGAAATGCCTGTTTGTCATTTATTCTATGGAGATATTTATGATTATTTAGAAGCAGAAAATAGATTTTTAGTTGCTTCATTTGACATTGACGAAAAAAACAGAGCGTAGAAAGGAATTTGTTATGATATATTCATTAGAAGAAATAAAAGAAGGTATCAATGATTTAAAGGATACTTTGTTAGATGCTAAGTTAAGAAACAATTTAGAGTGCCTTAGAAGATATGGATTAGATGAAAAGGAAATTCAATATCAAAGAAATTCTTGTGGCCAGATCAATAAAATTAGCATTTTAGAATACACTGCAGATAATGGTGTTAGATTAGAAAACATAGAATATTTCCCATTAGTGGATAACAATAAAAATTTTTCTAACGAAATAACACTTATGTTTGATGTATATAATGAATGTGAAGATTTATATTTGACAGAAACTTCAGAAGATGAAGTAGAAGAATATTATAAAAAAGCATTATCAGGGTATATTTACGACTTGTACCACAGACTTATATAATAAATGAAGGATATATGGATTATTGTGTGTTCATGCAGGAAATTTATAATAACAAAAATATTATAGAAGATTTTCTGATGGAATATGAACTAAAAAATCTATACAAAGCTTATTTAGAGTGTATGAGTTAAATATTAAAATCCGTCTTTGTCTATTTGATAAGGACGGATTTTTTTTTGCTTTTAAAAATCATATATATTTGTAATGAAACAATTAATCTCGATAGAAAGGAATTATTTATGGACGAGATACAGTATTATGAAAATATGGCAAAAGAAGAAGCAGCTCTTAAAGAAAAGGAACTTAATTTAGACCTCGCACCAGAATCTATTGATAGAGATGCAAATATCCTAGGGGCAGATATAGAAAAGGCCTTAAAGCAAAAAGATGGCAAAGCCCTAGACAACCTACATGATAAGCTGGTAAATGATGTAATTGATAAAGCTAATGTAGATGAACAAACAAAAGAAGACGCAAAAAAGTTTGCAAATGAGGAAATATCTGAAGAAGACAAGAAAAAGACATTGGAAGAATTGAAATCTGAATATTGGAAGTCTCTTAAAAAAGAAGAAGAATTAGAAAATCAAACCAGGCAGGCTGGATGCCCTCCAGAAGTTTTCGACCAGTTAAAAGCAGCCAAAGAACATACGGACAAATTACAAAAAGAAATTAGAGAAAAAAAAGGCTCGATAAAAGATCGACTCACAAAGCAAGTTAAAGCAGCTTTTAATTATGTTGAAAGAAGAGCTAAAATAAATCTTATAAGAGGAAAAAGATTCTTTGACGATATAAGCCGTAAAATAACACGTTCTTTAGAAGCAACAAAGCTAAGAGGTAAGCAAGCTTTTACAGAACTTGGCTATTCAATTAATAGAGCTGCGAAATCATACTATTTGGTTTCGGCTGCTGAGGCTAGAGTAACTGCTGTTGTGGAAAGAGGATTAGGAAATACTTTTGAAAAAGCTGAAAGATATACCTCTAATGTAAAGAATGGATTTAAAAACTTAGGCAGAACATTGATTGGTAAACAGCAAAAGATTGAACCTGTTAAAACTGGTAAAATATCGGCAGCTTTTAAATCTTTAGCAGATAAAAATATTGAATATGCAAATGAACATACAAACGCATACAACAATGCGCATAAAGCCTATATAAAATCGCAAGAATTAAATAAAAAAGCACTTAATGATTTAGGCAGAAATACTTCATCTCTTGATAAGAGAATAGAAAAAGCAAAAGCGAAATCTCAAAAGCTTAATAATAAGATAATTGACAACCCTACAAAAACAAAAGAAAACGCAAGATAAAAGCCTTAATAATCAATTTGTTACCCAATCACATTGCATATATGTGGTTGGGTTTTTAATAAATCATGGCTGGAAAATAAATATATTAGATATTTACAAAAAACGACTAAAAATTCATATATATTTATTGTGTAAAAATAAATAAACAAAACCAAGGAGATTTTTTATGATGACAGAAAGACAAGAAAAATTAGTAAATGCAATGAAAGATAATGCAAATAAGATAAATGAATTAAATAAGAAAATGGGGGCACATACAGCTAAGGATCGAAAGGAATCTGAAAAAGTAATTAAAAAATGTAGAAAAAATTTCAAGAATTACAAGAAAGCTGTAAATGTAGATGGCTTTGAATATTGCGATAAAAAAGTCGCATTAGATGTTTCGGAAGATGACTCAGGCTTTCTTTTGTATATGAGCCATTCAAGTTATGATAGAGCATTATATTTTTATAAAATTACAAAGAAAGAAAAAGATAAGATTAAATTAGAAGAAGCAGAAAAGAAATTTTATAATGCAATTATAGACCATATTATATACTCAGTTATATCTTTAGAAATAGCATCAACATCACGAATTGTAACCAACTTAGATGAATGCGACTTTTCAGTTCCACTTCTTAGAAACATGAAGGGTTATTCATTCAATTACGATAACCTAAATGAAAAAGATTTTATTTGGGATTATGAACATAATATGGCTAGTAAGACTGGTATTATACCTTATCTTGGAAATTTTTATTACCCAGCAACAGACACAGATTATAGATATTTAAAATATATCTATTTCGGATTTAATGATAATAATACTAAACTTAGAAATGGTGTATGGGAAAGTAATCAACATGAAGATCCAGTGTGGAACTGGATTAAAAATGTTTCATATGCTTCTTTTCTATGCGCTGGACATAACATAAAAAGATGTATTGACCTTTTGAATAAGTATTTTAATACAAATTTTGATATGTCGCATGAAGGTTTAGTAGAATTAACAAATTACTTATATGAAAATCATGAAGTTCGTTTAAGTGAATTGACTGATATGGAAATGAAAAAACTTAAAGAAAACGCAACTACGAGAATACATTATAATATGGATTCTATGTTTGCTCATTACATTGTTAAAAATCGTTATGCATTCACAAGAATTTTAGATCTTTATAAGGTATTAATGGAAGACTGCAAAAAGGTTTATGACATTGATTATATAGATATTATGTTAAATCAAAGAAAATATTTTGTGGATGAACAAATTGATAGACATTGTCTACCCCATTGGCGTGATGAACATGATTGCTTTGTAGATGATGACGGTAGATTGTTTCATTTTACAGAACTCGATTTATTACCTAGAAATAGAAGAAATGACATGTATAATTTGCTAGGACTTAAAAGAGATGAAAAATTAGTTCTATTTAGTGACCAAACATGGGAAAATTTTGAAAAAAGATATAATACTATGTACAAGCCACTATATGAAAGTGCTATTAATAAAAAAATAGCTAGTAAAGTATATGATGAAGAAACTCTTAAATTTGCTAAAGACGTGTTAGATACATATGATGAAATAATGGCAGATGAATCAAATTGGGATAAATATAAAGATATTTACAAAGATTATATTTATACAAATTATTTAATACTTTACACACTCATTGATGGATGCGATAAAAATTATATTTTACCTGAATAATTCATAAATCACAAAGGGCGAAGGGAAAACCTTCGCTCTTTTTTTGATGAAAAATGCTCTTATATATTTATTGTGAAAACATATATAAGCTAATAAGAAAGGATAAGGGTAATATAAATGTCAAATAATAATAGTGTAGAGAGAATTTATAAGGGATTAATGAATTTTTATACAAGAGATTCTGGTGATTTGCTAATGAGATTAAAAAAAGAAGGTCACGCAGGCGTAGAAAAATTTAAAACAGACGCATTAAAAAGTGCGAGAGAGTTATTCTCAGCTGATGATATATCTGATATTAATATTGCCGTAAGCAAATTAACAGAGAATCTATTTGGATATTCTGTACTAACATCGGCTATTAAAGATAAAACAGTAAGTGATATTAAAGTACATGATTGGAATAAAATAGTAATCAAAAGAAAAGGTAAAAAGTTCTTAAGCGACATTTCGTTTAATTCACCAGAAGAATATAAACGTTTTATTGAATCGGTTACAACAAGAAATAAGGTTAATATATCTAATGTAAATGCAATCAGAAGATTTACAGATAATGATACAGATGGTGATTCTATTTTACGATTTACACTTGTAACTCCTTATTTAACGACTAATGAGAACTATGAACTAATTATTAGAAAAGTACCTAAGAATTTCCCAGAATTAGAGGATTTATCAGAAGATGATCCAGGAATGTTATCTCCTCAGATAGCAAATTATCTAAAAGAAAGATTAAGAAGCGGTTCAATGCTAATATGTGGAGCTAATTCAAGTGGAAAGACAACTATTTTGAATGCATTAAAAGAAAAAATACCAGCAGATAAATCTGTATTAGTTTTGCAGCAAGCAGAGGAATTAACAACAAAGAATCATCCAGATATGATTTTCCTCCATTCAGTTGAAGGTAATGGCGAATCAGATACCAGATATGATTTAAAGGACTTATCTATTGCTGGACTTACAATGGATATCGATTATTTTATCATCGGTGAAACAAAGGGAGCTGAAGCAGCGTATTTATTAAATGCAAGTTATACAGGACATATATGTGCAACAACTATTCATGCATATTCTTCACAATCTGCTCTTGATAAATTAGTCGATTATGCAAAATATACTTCAGATTATTCTAAAAAAGAATTAATGGCCATGCTATCTAATTTTAAAACTGTAATCTTTATGAAGGATTATAAAGTAGAAGAAATTTCGGAAGTAAATGGATTTAATGAAGAAATCTCAAAAATGGATTATACAAAGGTTTTTTCAAGAAGTGAAGGAGTCAATGATATTGATGTATAATCGCTTTTAGCGGAAAAAACCAAAGTGGCAATTTCTCGAACTGAGAGTACCAATTTCTCGAACTGAGAGTACCAAAAACTCGAACCACTAAATAAAAAGACTAACCATTGAATAATTGCCGCCGCACTCTCGTGACTTTAGTCGTGAGTAAGCCGCTCAGAGGGTAGCTAGTGTGCTACCCTTTTAATTATAAAATACTCTTATATATTTATTGTAGAGAAAGAAAAATATATTTCTTTTTATTATCTTTAAGGAGAAAAAAATGAGTAAAATTTGTCCAGAAACAAAAGAAATAGTTCTCTATACAGAATGTTTAGAATGTGAAGAAAAAACTTGTAAGAAAGGTAGGAATAACGAATGACTTGTACATTTGGTAATTATTGTAATCAGGAGAAAGAGCATATTAAGGCTGCATTAAATGGAAAAGTAATTATTTATGGTAAGAATGGAGAAAAATTGCTAGTTCCAGCGACAAAGGAAATGTGTGATGATGTAATTTTACAAGCATATGATAGAGCTGTTTTCCAGGCATTAGATAGTATGACACATGGTAGAGTACTAAATCAAATATTAGAAAAGCATGGGATCAAAAGTAACGAAATTTTGTTAGAATATATGACTGAACTATTCAAAGAAAATAAGAAATATAATGATTATATCCCAGAATTTATAGATGATTTAGATGAAGAGGATGTAAAAGGTACATGCTAAAAAACAAGATAAATAAATATATTATCGATAAAAACAGTTGTCTTATGACGCAATGTCATTAAGTTAAGCCAATAGATGAAGAAAAACCACTTCGTATTCCGCAAAAGGATATGTCGAAGTGGTTTTTTATCTCTTAAAAATTGATTTCTATATTTTTTATATAGCCGCAAGGACAACTAACGATAGTACGTTCACCGTTCGAAGTCATCGTAATCTCTGGTGTGCCATTGCATTTTGGGCACTTCACGCTCACATGTCCATTTTTCTGTTGTTCCAATCTGGCTTGCTTCGCTAACATAATTGATTGGCGTGATATTGTAGATAATGTTTTTTTCTCCATTTGAGTAGCCATATACTACCTCCTTCATAATATCATCCATATCATACAATTCCATACTTTATTATACTGCTATTCATAGGTTATTTCAACAATTAGTATTTTCTTAACTTAATAGATTTTGAGGTTTAGAAAAAAGCTGACTGGGGTTTTTCTTGATTGACTCTTAACTTAATGATATTGTCTTATAACGGCTATTTTTTTTTTATTTTGTGACCTGAATTTCTTATATATTTCTAATGTAATAAAACAAATAAAAGGAGAAATATAAGATGATTAATGAAATTATGAATTCACACAAAATTTACGAGGCTAATTTACTAGAAAAATTAAAGGAATACCAAAGAATCTCTAGATGTCATAACTCTTGGTTAAACGGAAAGCTTAAGGGATTAAAAAGTCTAGGGCTAAAAAATCTAATGAAAAAGAATGATATTTTAGCTGAGATAAAATCTGAATTGAGATACGCTTGTATGTTAGAGTGTGCTCTCGCAGGTCAGGAGGAATAAAGTATGATAGTTGAAAATTTAATTGAGTGTTTCAAAAATGCAAGGTTTACCTTAAAAGAAGCCTATATGGCAAATCCCGATGTAAATAAGGAGTCAGTTAGAGCACGTATATATGAAAATCTAGGCATTGCTTTTGAAAGAGTTGGAAGAGGTATTTATGCCACTATAGACAACAGCTGTTTATTAATAGAAGGCAATGGAAGGAATTTAAGTGCATTAGCAGACGAAAGTATTGATTGTATCGTAACAGACCACCCTTGGGAAGATAAAAAGTCTACAAAGGGAGGAAATAGAAATTTCGCAAATTATGATACTTTCCAATATGTACAAGAGGATTTTGACGAAAAAGCTAGAGTCTTAAAGAAGGGTTCTTTCCTTTGTGAAATAATTCCAGCAGAATCAGCAACGAATTATGAGTATTTATACAGAATAAAAGAGATGGCTAAAAAAGCTGGTTTCGAGTATTATGCAAAGGTTTCATGGAAGAAAGGGACTTTTGTGTCTAATACGGGCAGAAAAGCAAAGAACACAGAAGACATTCTTTTCTTTACAAAAGGGAAAGCTAGAGCATTACGACCTGACAAGCAAAGAGGATTAGATGAAAATGGTAATCCTACAAGATTTATGTCAGGAGCGAATGGAATGTTACCAACATGTTTTGATGTACAGGCTGTTCCTAGAAAAGACATATTAGCGCAATCTGAAAAACCAGTGGCCTTATACGAACAGATTCTTGATTATATTTCAAAACCTAATGAAATAGTTCTGGATCAGTTTGCTGGCTCTGGAGCGTTAGGAGAAGCGGCACTTAATAAAGGACGAAGAGCTATCTTAATAGAACTTGCAAAAGAAAAGGTAGAAAAAATAGCTTGCAGACTCAAAATGAATAAAATTAAGGAGATATACACATGTTAGTTTTGGATAATTTATTAGATATGACTTATAATGGCCAAGATATAAAGCTTGAATACGATAAGTATGTTCTTTTTATTAAGGAAGGCTCAGGCGACAATCTTCTATACGAAGATATTGAAGATGGTTATGTCGATTATATTTATACCGAAGTTTATTTAAAAGATGACCTAGTAAAAGAAGAATATCCATCAGAAATTGGCGGTGGATTTATGTTGTTGAAAGATACTATTGAAAATTTATTTTACGATAAGCCTATAAGGGAATTGATTGATTATGTATTCACAGAAAATGCCGAAGAGGATTATTATGAATTACATACTACATCATTTCCTTCAAATGCGATTTTAACAATCGAATCTTAAAACATTCTTGATTTATTCCAGATTATATGAATATATATCAAAACATTTTAAATTAGAATATAAATACATGTCTTTTTGAAAGGAGATTTATATGAATAAAGTATTAGGAACGATTGGAAAAAGTACAATAATTCAGCGTAGCACAAAATTCGAACCATTTATTTGTGTTAGCGGTTATGACGAGAAAACAGGCACATGGGATGGAGCAAACTATTTTGATACATTTCAAGACGCTTGTATTTCAGCTCTTGTAAGGCTCAAAGAAGAAACACCTGTAAACATAAACATGCAGAATTTGGCACGAAATTATGAAATTGCGGCAACTGCTGAGTTCTTGCGTGAGAATTATGAAGTTTCAGATGAAGACGCTTGGTATTGGGCGAGTGAAGTTCGAGAAAGAATGAACGATGATGAAGATTATAATTCATTCGAAGGCCAGTACATTGACGAACTGGAAGACGAATATCTTTCATAAACACTTAAATTAAATAATTATCTTAAAGCTGATCCTTCGGGATCAGTTTTTTTTATTTGCTCTTACATATTTATTATAGAACCAATAATTATTATTTAGGAGGAAATATAATGAATAAGTTTTTAATTAAAGGAAAGATTATTTCTGTAAGAAGACTCAATGACGGCAGAGGTTTTGTAACAATATTTTCTAAAAATGGTGTAAATATTTATCCACAGGTATTTTGTTCATCAGAGATTTTAGAAAAAATAGAAAATTTACCTTATAGAGCGCATGTTTGTATTGAGGGATATGTAAATTCAAGAAAGATTAATGGGAAAAGAGTACAACAGTTTGTTGCAACTGCTGTTGACAAGGATGTTACATATACAGAAGAGGTATTTGGAGTAAAAGGAAAGTTCTTTAAGCCTAGCGAAACATATGTATATCTAAGTGGTGAAGTCGTTAAGATGTTCGATAATGATAAATATTTAAATCTTGTTGTAAAAACAAGAACAGAAGATGGTGTTAATTCTTCAATACTAACAAGCTTAAAAAAGCCTGATAGAATGCCTAATATAGAAATTGGTAATTCTATTAATTTAGTTTGCAGCGTTAGTACTCCAATCAAAAAGGACGAAGTTAACGGTACAGAGCAGCATTTTGAAGATATTGTAGTTCTTGATTTTGCCATGAACTAAGAAATATATTAGATATTTTTCAAAAACTATAAATGATTCTTATATATTTAGGATGACGAAAGGTGGATTTATGCTTATTAATATCTGGAATAAAATAACTGTTTATTGCTTGAATCATGAAGAACCTGTTCCTATGGTCATTATGAGTAATACAAAATTAATCAAAACCCCGTTTTACACATGTTCAACAACAATAAGGGGCGAGGGTGTTGATGCCAAATTTGACGGAAATGCAGGGCTTAATTGTGCTAACCGTATGAATTTGGATGATTACCAAAACATGATTCTAAAATTTATAAATATGATAGAAAAAGAACCTCCAACAACTAATTTCGAAAATTTTTCCTTTTATTATAAAGGAGCTAGACAGAAGTTGTATGTTCAAGTATTAAAATTTAATGATAAGGAAATTAGATTAGGAGTAAAAAATATCACGATTTTAGGGAAGTAATAAGTAATATGACAGATAAATTAAAGAGAATATTATTAGTAATTATAACAGTAGTGATTACAGCTGCTATATATATGAATATACCTTTCACATTATCATTTGTGAGCGGAAAATCAATGTATCCTCAATTTGATGATAATGACGTAGTTTTGTGCAAACGTTTATATACGAAAGAACAAATAAGGGAAAATATTACATATGGGGATGTTGTCGTTGCCAAAATTAGTGGCAGCTATGGCCCATATTTAATAAAAAGGGTAGTTGGATTGCCAGGTGATAGAATTCGTATCATTGAAGGACAATTATATGTTAATGATAGTCTATTAGACTTAGGTATCGTATTTGATGATATGGTTCAAACTGGCGATGCCCTATCCAATCAAAAAGAAATAGTAGTACCTGACGATAGTTATTTTTTATTAGGTGATAATAGAAATAATTCTAGCGATTCTCGTGAATATGGAACGTTTGACGAAATTAAATTTAAAGTTTTAAAAAAAATATTTTGAGCGAAAGGAAATACAAAATGTTCGACAAGTACAAGGCTAATCGGGATTACAAAAGAAGAGAAAAAGAACGCAAACGAGAAGAACGGGCAAAAAAGGATTGTGAATATAGAATTGATTCTTTTTTAAACAAAAATAAAGATGTGAAAGAATATATGGATAAAGCAAAGAAAATCAATGCTCAAATAAAGGGTGATGATTATGCCTTATATTTACAAGGCATAATATTAATAGAAAAAGTATTTAATTACAAATACAGTGGGGAACAAAGAAGAGACTTCTATGAATGTGACCGCATTAAAGAAGACGAAAAAAGAAATTATAAGATTTATCAGGATAGAATTGATTTAGTTAGCGATCTGGTAAGAGATTTTAAAGAGAAGCTAAATTATAGTGATTATGAATTTTCTCGTGTATTTTGTGAAGCAGAAAAAATCATAGAAAAATATGGGAAGTGTGAAGAAAATGAAGATAATACTATAAAAAATCTATTTGATTTAAGAGATAGATTCAATTACTCAATAGATTTATTTAACCAAGTTTTCGATTATAGAACGAAACTAATAATGGAAAAACCAGAGATATTATATGTTTCAGAAGCAGATATTAATTATCATGTGTCATGCAGAATTGGAGCAGCAAAAGAACAATATTTTTTAAAAAAAGTAGAAGAAAAAATGTAAAAGGAAGGGAATCAATTTATGAATACAAAAAAATTTAAAACTAGAACAGAATTTATAAAGAGAAAAAACATATCTAGGGAAGATACATGGGAAGTCGCTATTGATTTAGGCTATTCGAGTGTAAAACTCTTTAGTCCAAACATTGTAGCAGCTTTCCCATCATTTGCTATAAAGGCGCATGAAGATGAAATTCAATTTATCACTAAAGCTCCTGATGAAGCAATCATATATAAAGACCTCGAAACTGATGAAACATGGTTAGTTGGTGAGTTAGCACAGTCATCATTAAGTATCAATGATACAAGTAATTCTGCTAATGTATTATATTCAAGAGATAGATATTCAGATCCAATGTTTAAAGTTATTACTAGAGTTGGATTAGGTATTGCATGCACAGATAATGAATATGGGGAAGTCGGTGGTAAAAAAGTAGTAATTCAGACTGGATTACCAGAAAAATATCTAGGAATTGATGATACTTTATTAAAGGAATTCCTATCAGGTACACATAGATTTGCTTTAAAAATAGGAGCTTCTAACTGGAAGATATTTAGTATTCAGGTAGATCCAAATGACATTTTTATTATGTCGCAGCCAAAGGGTACACTTTTTTCTGTCTGTGTCGATAATAATGGAAATCTTACAGAAACAAAAGATGTATTAGCAAGTTCATGTGTGGTGTTTGATCCTGGGTTCGGTACGTTTGATATGTTTATGATTCAAAATGGTAGAACAGTCGGTGGAGAAACTTTCCCAGATTTAGGAATGCGAAGAGTATTAGAAGAGACTAGCTCTTTAATTCAAGAAAATTTCGGAGTAGCTATTCCTGTCCCTGCAATGCAGCCATTTTTATCATCAGGAATTATTAAAAAGGCAGATAGAAGAACATTTAAGTCAGTAGAATATCCATTCGATAGACTTTTAGCCAAAGCAAACAATGATGTCTGCAATGAAGCTATTGAGCGAATGATTAATTCTATTGGATTTGACAATTTAGTTCAGTTTTATAAATACATTATTATTACAGGCGGTACAAGTGCTGCATGGGAGCATAACATTAAAGAAAGATTTAGTGCATTAAATAGTCTTAAGATTATTAATGGAAATCAAAATGATAATTTATCATTTATCTATTCAAATGTAAGAGGATATTACCTATACAGACATATGATGCTTTCAAAGAATAGATAGAAAGAAGTGTAATTTTATGGTGATTGAAATACGATTATATAAACGATATGACATGGATTTAGTAGCTTTAGTAGATGCAGGTTATCCTGTATCTACTATGATTAAAGAGTCATTAATAGCATATGCAAATGGTAATCCAATTTCATATCTAATAGATGAAAATATTGCATTTGATTTAAATGGGAAGGAATCTGTCAGAACGAGAATAGTTATTCCTGAAAGTGAGACAAACTTAATATATCTTTTAAAGCATATTAAACATAGAACACGAAATAACTTTTGTAAGATGGTGCTGCGAAATGCTTTAATTAACCAAAATTTAGGAGCTTTCTTTGCCGTAGATAGCCTTTTTCAGCTGCAAAAGAGAGACATCGATAATAATATATTAAAATTCCAGAATGCAATAAAATTAAGTACTATAAAAAAAGAAAGAAAAATAAAATTTGCAGGAAAGGTAATAACAAAGAAGCAAAATAAAGTAAATTTAGATCCAATTATTTTTGATAAACCTACAGAGGAATTTGATAAATCTATAGAAGAAAAAGAAAAAAATGTTGATAATATAGTAAATAATATAGCAAAGAAAAATAGGCCAGATAGCAATATAACTAATTATATGCCTGGCACAGATATAAGAAACTCAGAGACTGATAACAACACACAGTATCTTAAGGACTACGATACTAATATAAACACTAAAGACAATGTTAAATTAACAAATGAAGAGTATACAACAAAAGATAAGCAAGAAAATAAAGATGTGGTTGATATGGATGATTTTTTAAATGCATTTGATATGTTGTAATAACAATTTGCTTTGCATATTTCCCAAAAACAATAAATTATTCTTATATAATTACTATACAGAAACCTATTAATTATTATTCAGAGAGGAGGAGTTGTAGTTAAATAATAACTACACCTAAAAGACATATGACATTTGATTATGAAGATAAGTTAAAAGAAAAGGAATTTAAAGACGCAATAAATACAGTATCTAACTTTTGTATTAGAAATGGTATCCCATATTTTTTATCAATGGCAGTAAAGAATACTGAAGAAAAGACAGAGTATAAAAATTATTATAATTTCCCTCAGACTATTAATGGTGGATTAGAACTCGCAGATAATAAGTTTAATGATTACATATTAGTCTATAGAGGAGCTAAGGCAAATACTTTAGACTCTTTACAAGAATTTACAGACGAAGAACAAAAGTACATTCAAGATATGGATGCATTTTCAAAAAAAGTTACAGACTCACTTGCTGTTGAGTATATTTAAATTTGGTAGAGCTTGTTATTTGTGTTGAAAAATCAACACAAACGTATTTAAAAATCAATACAAACAAGCTCCACATGAAAAAGAATACTAAAACTCTTTATAAGGGCAGCATCGTAAAAATATGATGTCTGCCCTGATTTTTTTTAAAAGATATATAAAATGTACGTTTTGTATGTTCCGAGGTCATATGAAACGGCATAGGAACGAATTAGAAATGATTGTATCAAGGTGGTCCGATTCCGCCACGTTCCTTTATTTATCGCAACAACAAAGAATATAAAAAAATAGAAAGCGATGGCAAAACATGGACGCAAGAAAACTTTATAACAGTATGCCTTATACAGGCATGAAGAAATGTGCAAGAATGATTTTAGATAGTGATAAAAAATGCACTGATAAAGAATTGGCAACAATGACAGATTATGAAGTTTGTGAGAAACTTTTAGAAAATTATGAAGTTGTTTCAATTGGTAGTGGAGATATTACTTTAGTAAAAAAAGAGGATATGAAATTGTATAGTTCAATCACAAGAGAATTGAGCAGATAGGAGAAAAAGTATCAAATAGAAAGTGAAGGAAAGGATGGGGTTTAAAGATGGTAGATTTAAATTTAGATTGGGTTGAAGATATGAGGATTCTAATATCACTTGTATTAGTACTATTGTTAATCTGTGTATGCATTTATGAGTCAAACGCTCGTAAAAAGGATATACAAAAAGGGTTTGAAAGACTAGAACATGAAATTGAAATGCAAAAAGAAAGTGAGGAATAATATGAAAAGAGAACGACTTATTAAAGGGGGACTTTTGATTGTTGCAGGCTTATTTGGATTTATGTTCCAAATAGAACTAATTTCTGTATTATATCATCTGTGGCACAACCTCTTTGTTTGGAGTATAGATGTAATAAATCAATACGATACAACGGTTCGAGCTATTCTTTCACTTTTATTATGTCCTATTTGGTACATATTATTAATTGTTGCATGTTTTGGTCCAGTGTGGTTATTCAATTCGATATACAAAAGTATTAAATATAAAATAAATAAAGGAGAGTAACCTATGGATGGATATATTATTATGATTGGTGTGATATTACTTGTTATAATATTGGTTCGCAGTTGTATTTATTTTGAAAAGACTAAATTCATTCATATCATGAATCACCCAGAAATGATTCAAGAGATGGAGAAGGTTTCGCTTTTATTAAAAATACGAGTTTGGTCTCAATATGGAAGATACGTTGGGAATCATGTAAACGAAAAGGAATTAAGAATGCAGGAAGAACTTCTTCTTTATCGTTACTGGGCTTCAGACGTACTGCAATCTGTCTTTTTAAAACGAAATATAGACATAAATTATCTAAAGAAAACAGAAGAATATGTAAATTCTTTAACTTATACATATAGAATGCTTTGGATTAAAATTCTATTATCTAAAACTCATAATAAGTTAAGAAGTAATTATATAAAGTAAAAGGAGGATTTTTGATGAATCAATATAAAAAGAAGAAGAACTTTTTACAGACATTATTTGAATTTAACTGGGTGGTAGGTACAACCGCCTTTCTAATGGTTACTGTGGCACCATTTTTCGTTGGGGCACTTATAATGAAAATACCATGTATATCAGTTACCAAACCTTCCCTTATTACGTCTTGGTTTTTAGGATTGTGTGGTGTCGGTGTATGTGTTGCCATTGTTGGTATTGCTATGATATTTAAAAAAGTAATATTAAATATAATACCGAAAGTGACACGAGATTTACATGCGGCAAAAATCATGCAGTATCTTCCACGTACAAAAGAAGACTGGAAACAATTCGATGCCAAAACAGACGAAGATGCGGTGCGTGTATTAAGGAACTTGGTAAAAACAATTGGACTTAATGACAACTTTATTGGTTGTTACGAATTACGTAACCGAATTGTAGGCTCATATTATACGTTTTTAGATTTTAAATATGGAAATCGAAATCTTGCACATGATGTTCTTATCGAAATAGACGACCTTGTATTATGTTCAGACGCAGATTTTGAGACAGGCTTAGAGATTGAACGAGCAAGGTCAAGAATAAATCTAGAAAAATGGTTAGCACGTAATAAGTCTTAGTACACAAAAAAACTAAAAATTCAATATATAAGGAGAAAGGATATGAATGATAATAGAAAGTTTGCAGATAACGAAATTGTCTATGTAAATAGTACATATAATATTGCTGAAAAATGCAAGATTACTAAGTTTGTACAGAAAGAATCGAGAGTAAACAAATCAGTATACGCTTTACAGTCTCTCGATAATCTTGGTTCTTTTGCAGCTACTGAAGAATGTATTTTTAAAACAAAAGAAGATGCATTAAAAGCTTATAAAGAGTCTTCTAATAAGCTTATTGAAAAATATAAGAATGAGATAAAAACATTAGAGGATCTGATTAAATTCCCTCTTTCTCATTGCATTGCTTGCGGAGAAGAATACACGGAAGAAGAAGCAAGAGAAGCCTATAAAATTAGAGCAAAAGAGATTACTGGTATATTGTTGTAGAAAGAATAAATAAGCTGGTTGAAGAAAACAAGGAGTAATGAATGAGTGAAGATGAATACGAATTATGGTTTGATAAAGATTTAAAAAGAGACGATTTTCTTGATGCAGAAAGTGAGGAAAGTAAATGACAGAGTATATAGAATTAGCAGATGTGCTTAATGAAATCCAAAATGTTGTTAATAAGTACGGATTAGTAGTAGCAGGATATGAAACTAATGTATATGATGAAGATAATACTGAAATCGGAACTACTTGTATACATTTAATGGAGCAAGATTGTGGAATGGTTAAGTTAACTGATATTGAATAAGGAGGGTATAATTTTGAAAAATCCATTTGAACTAATAAATATAAAATTACCATATCCCCTTTGTATTGTTGAGGATAGATATGGTGGGGCGTATTCTTCAGCTCGTTTCCTTGCATTTAATATGAATCCGTATTCCGTGCAGGAACTTCCTATTAATGCAAGTGATATAGATTGTGAGAATTTCTGGAACGGTAAGGATAAGGATTATGATATAAATGATTACATCATCGGCAAAGGAGAAACTCCTGAAGAAGCTGTATGGAATTTGATTTTACTTTTGCAAGATAAGTAGAAATTAATTTACAATGCAGCATAATTATGCTACACTATACTTACATATAGGAGGTGTTATCTATGCCGATAATTTTACCAATTAGAGATTTGAGAGATACAAGTAAAGTATCAGAATTAGCGCACAAGAATAGAGAACCAATTCATTTTACAAAAAACGGGTATAGCGATCTTGTAGTAATGAGTTCGGAATATTATGACTGGTTTGCTAGAGAAAATCGTATCGATCAGGCTATTTTTGAGGCAGAACAGGAATTTGCGGAAACAGGGGAAGCTATTGACGCTAAAGTAGCTTTTTCGGAATTGGAGAAAAAGTATTTTGGATAAGTATCAAGTTAAATTGATGAAAAGAGCATATAGAGATATTGAAGATATATATGCTTATATTGCACATGAAAAGCTAGATCCTGAAAATGCAGAAGGACAGGTTAGCCGAATTAGAGAAGCAATTCTTGGATTGGCAGAACTTCCACAGTCGCATCAAGATAGACTTGTTGGAAGATATGCAGGAAAAGGATACAAGCAGCTTGTTATAGATAACTACATTGCTATTTTCAGAATTAATGAAAACAGAAAAGTTGTATATGTAGTAACCGTTCAGTATCAAGGGAGGAATTTATAACCTAAAGTACTGTTACAGTACTGCACAAGCCAGATAAAAAAAAGCGCATTGCAATTAAGCAATGCGTTTTTCTTTGTAGTCTATCAATCGGTCAGGAATAAAATGTCCCACATCGTAATAAAGATCCCTTACGTCTGTATTACAAAATAATCCCATACCAAGCAACTAAGTAACTCCATTTCTAGATGTTTCTATAACAAATATTAAAGATTTTTGTTTTCAAGTTTAAAAATTAGTCCAGTATTTCTTTTGACTTCCATTTTGGAGCTAATACATACGTTTAAAGCGTTGTTAAATTTATCTCCTTGGGTGATAATTATAACGTTCTTCTTTGCTCTTGTAATTTCAACATATAGTAATTGTCTTTTAAGCATAGACATTGGCTTATTTGGAACTAAAATTACGCATGTCTCACATTCATTACCTTGTGATTTATGAGCAGTTTGAGCATAATTTAAAGACATGTTGCGTAAGTCTTTATCAGTAATGTTGATAGTATCATCAGACGTTTCTATGGTAATATGTCTTTTATTGCGAATAATCTGTATATCAATAATCGTACCTTCTAAGCCATTGTAGTATTTATCAGTATTAACATTAAATATTACCTTGTCTCCAATATCAAAAGTGCTAGAACCATATTTTATAGCATTTGAACCATTTATAAATTTAGATTTAAAATACACATCATGTAAAAGATTATTCATATTGTTAGTTCCTGTTTTGTAAATGTTTTTTTTGACTGGTGAAAAAAGCTTAAAGTCTTCGTCTTTAAGGTATCGCTCTCTGGCTATATTAGTTGCCATATTAACCATTTCGTCTTCAGTTTTAGCATAAAATATCTTAAAATTATCATCTTCTTTTAAATTATTAATGCCATTAATAACCATTTTTGAATTAGTAATAATAGAACTTTCACCACTTTGTCTGAAAATAGTGTCTAAATGATAATGCTCAAATGATTTACTTTGAATTAAATCACCAAGTATATTGCCATTACCGACAGACGGTAACTGATTATTATCACCTATAATTAACAGCGTTGTTCCGTTTTTTAAGGACTTTAATAGGCATGAAAAGATAAAAGAATCAACCATAGAGCTTTCATCCACAATAACAAAGTCATAATCTAATTTTTTAATATTTAATGTAATTTCCTCTAAAGTTTGATATGGAGTAATGCCTAACGCAGAATGAATAGTATATGCCTTAATTCCAGTTGAATCGTACATTCGTTTTGCTGCATTACCTGTAGGTGCGGTTAAAATTAAATTACCATTTGGATTAATCATTTTGAAAGCTTGTATTATACCTTTAATAACTGTAGTCTTGCCAGTACCAGGGCCACCAGTTAATATTTTAATTCCAGATGAAGATAATAATTTAAAACACTCTTTTTGTGATCTAGAATACGAGCATTTTAATAAATCCTCTACTGCATCTATATACTTGCAATTAAAATCAAATGTAATTTTATTAGTTTGTAATCGGTCTATATGCTGCACAATATTCTTTTCATTAATGTAATCGAATTTAGTATATATAAATGATAGATTGTTTTCTTCCTCGACTATAGTGTAGTTTTGAACGATATAATTCATTAATAAAAACTGATTAACATGGGAATTCTGGCTCATTTTCTTTTCACTTTCGTTATATAAGGAAATGAAATCCTCAAGTAATATCCTAGTGTGGCCATTATTTTGATTTGTTTGAATTATTTTTTTAACAAGAGCTTCCATCCTTTTTGTATTAAGTTTTATAGTTTTTAAATCAGTTGCTATTAAATTACATACATATATATCTATTCCATAATCCATTAACACAAATGGGTTCTCTTTAAGCTTATCCATAGAGTCAAAAAGGTAATCATTATATAAGTATTTGACGTAATTATAAGAAACATTAAATTTAGAAAGATACATATATAAATCTTCAAAGAATGTATAATAATTTGTAACTTTTATAATACTTTTTAAAGTTTCATTGTCATCAAGAATATTGGCTCTGCGATAATTATATATGTCATATCCATATTTATTTAATATATCTGCAGCCTTTTTTGGACCAATTCCTTGATAAGATTTTGATTTAAGAATTTTCATTGATATTTCATAAGAAAAAGAGGATGCCTTAACCGAAGATACTTTAAAGATTTCTTTTTCAAATTCTCCTTCTAATAAAAGAGGAGTTCCGTTTGTATAATCGAAAAATATTCCATCACATAGAATTGTCTTATTTAGACTTGGAATCTGCACACAAGCAATAGAAATTCCAGTCTGCAAATTGTGTTCCTTAAAATTTATAAGTAATCCTTTTAATATCATCAAATACCACCTTCCTTGTAGTGTAAATATAAAAGAAAGAATACCCATTTTTGGAAAATATATAAGCCGAATTTTCTCACCGCTTGGCCGAATTTTCTCACTACTTAGCCGAATTTTCTCACCACTTAGCCGAATTTTCTCACCACTAAAATCCTACAAGGCGCACCATTACTGGCTTTGAGGAGTGTCTACAAAGGAAACAAATATTTATAACAAATATATAACAACAAATAGGTTGTTGTAGCAGCTGCAAAAATAAAAAATGCTCTTATATATTTACAGTACCAAGACAATAAAACGTGAAAGGAAGATTGTGCTATGAATAAAAGAGAATTATCATTTAGACCTAATAAGCTAGTTGAAGAGGGAATAGAGTTATCAAATATCGAAAACACTTGTATAGATATTATTTTTAACTATCTTAATCAAGATGGCCCTGATGATTTATATAAGTATTCGTATACTGTGGATCTGACAAAATATGCAAAGTATCTTCCTACGACACAAGTAAAACATGCTTATGAGTCCTTGCGAAAAGGCTTTAAAAATATTTATAACCGTGATTATAAATGGGGAGATATTGATTTAGGTGGAGTAAATAGAATGTTGATGGGATTATCCTGGAACTCTAACAATTTATCTGTTACCTTTGTTATGAATCCAGTTGCAAAAGAGATAATAATGGAAGACAGAGCAAATGGTTATACCTTATATCCTTGGAAATACGCTGTAAGTTTAACTTCTAAGTACTCAAAACGAGTATATTATTGTTTAAAAAGATGGGCTGATAAAGGTCATAGAATTGACGATAGTGTTGTATTAAGAGAGTCATTAATGATTCCTCAAAGTTATAATTACGGAAATTTTAAAAAGATATTATTAGAATCTATTGCTGAGATTAATGAAAAAACAGATCTTACTGTTAATTTAGTTGAAAAGAAGAAAAACGTAAAAGGCGGCAGCAAGGTAATTGGATTTATTTGGAATATCAATGGCAAAGATAATAAAGATATTAAAGAGATAAGTAGAAGAAACAAGTCAGAAAACCTATTAAGAAGGGAATTTAAGAAGAAAAACATTGAAAGCCTTTCACATGTTGATTATCATTTGACAGAAAATGGCTTAGAAAAAGCTGATGATAATATTATAGATAATTGCGAATATAATGAAGTCTCTTTAGACAATGCAAAACAAAAAACAAAAATTAACTCAACAGGTGCAATCGTGGAAGAAGTTTTACAAAGAAATGGATATAAATTATCAGAAAAAGATATATTAGCAATTCAAAAAAGTGCAGATAAGTCAAATTTGAGTGTTAATGAAGTAAAGCAACGATTAGGTATAGAAGTTCCCCGATTAAATGAGAAGAAAAACATTGTCGGAAGCTTAATTTTTACAATGAGCGATAAATATGAAAGACCTACACGAGTCAGTATGTCGCAAAATTTATATAGAGGGCAAGAAAGACATTATACAGAAGAAGAAATGAATAATATCATAACAATGATGTATAGAGAGTCAGGGTTAATAGAATAATAGAATAATAAATATATAATAAAAGAGAACATAAATTCTTATATATTTATCATGTAAAAAACAAATAAAAGGAGAAAAACATGGAAAAAATCAATGGAAAAATTATAAGAATTTTAACTCAAAAGGAAAATGACTGGGGAAGATATGTATTAAATACAGATAATGATGAAAAATTAGTAGTTGGTGTTATTCCCAATGCAAGTATGGGTATGCAAGTTACTATTACTGGCGAAGAACAAAAAAATGTATATGGTACTCAATTTGTCATAAAAAATGTATTATATCAAAAAGAAGATGATTGTGCAGGACTTCGTCAATTCTTTGCATTAAGATTTATTAAAGGTATTGGCCCAGTGCTAGGAGAAAGAATAATCAATGCATTTGGCAATGAATTTTTTAACATAATCGAAAATGAAGAAAAAAGAGAGATGTTAACCACAATAAAAGGAATCACGAAAACTAAAGTTAAAACTATAGCGAAAAACTATGAAAAAGTAATTCCGTATAAAGATATAACATTATTTCTTAATGGAGCAGGCACAAAAGATCAGATTATGAAGATATATAATAAATATGGCGATAGTTCCATTAACAAGTTAAAGAAAAATCCATATGTATTAATTGATGAAATTGATGGATTTGGATTTGCTAAAGCTGATAAGATTGCATTATCCGCAGGGATGAAACCCGATTCTATTGAAAGAATAAGCTATGCTATTAATTATATTATCCAACAAGGTCAATTAACTAACGGACATTGTTATTTGACTATAGAAGAAATTAAAGAAAGCTTAGATAAGCTTTTAGCCCCAACGCATAATTTTGAAGATATCTCAGAAATTGTAGCTGAAAATTCTTTAAAAGCTGGATATGAAAATTGGATTGAATCAAGAGAAAAATTAATTAAGGCACATAATCCATCACAAGAAACATTAGATGAACTTACAAATATTATTACCGTTAGAAAAGACATTAACAATTCTTTATATGAAGCACTTGATTATGCTATAAATAACGGAGTAATTGTTAATGACGATGGTAGAATATATACAAAAAAAATGTATAATGTTGAAAAGGAAACAGCCGAATTAATAGTTAAACTCGTGAATTCAAATTCTGCTAGATTTGTTAAACCAGAAATAATTGAGGCATGTATTAAAGATGTTGAAAAAAGAAAAACAGAAGAACTCAAAGAAAAAGGATTTTTCGGTAATTTTGAGGTTACATCAGAGCAAAGAAAGGCTGTATATACTGGAGTCATGAATCGAATATCTATTATTTCAGGTGGACCAGGCCGAGGAAAAACAGCAATATCAGAAATTATAGCTGAAACCTTTTTACGTTCAGGACGTAGATATGATAAAAGAGATGTTATTATGGTTGCTCCTACAGGAAAAGCAGCTAAAAGAATTACAGAATCTACAGGCTATGAAGCATCAACTATTCATAGACTATTATCAAAATATGAAGATGATAGACCTGAAAATAAATTAGTTTTGGTTGATGAAAGCTCTATGGTTGATATACTTCTTGCTCATAAATTAATTAAGTGTGTGAAGGATTGTAACATTGTATTTGTTGGAGATGTGGACCAGATCCCATCAGTTGGCCCAGGAATGGTTTTAAGGGATTTAATAGAAAGTGGTGTAATACCTTGTATTCTGCTTAAAGAAGGACATAGAAATTCAGGTTCAATAGCAAACAATTCAGCACTTATTAATCAAGGGTTAAAACTAGATAAATATACTTACGATAATAATTTCCATTATATTCCAAGTGGTTCTGAAGACATTGCTGTTAATGTGATTAACAAATATTTTGCTAAAGTTTCAGAATATGGAATTGAAAATGTTATGTTAGCTGTTCCAATGAGAGAACGTGGTATTACCAGCGTAAATTCATTAAATAAAAGAATCCAGCAATTGCGTACTGCTGGTGCAGATGAAGCTATTGTAGGCAATAATATATATCGAGTTGGCGACAGGGTTATGCAGACTGTTAATAATTATAATTTTGTTTCGCTTAAAGATAACAACTTTAAAACAGGCGTATTCAATGGAGATACTGGCACAATAGTATGTATCGCCAAAACGACAAATGAAGATGACGAACAAGATTATAAAGTAGTGGTAAAATTTGATGATGGCTCAATTGGAGGCTACACAAGAGCCACACTTAAAGAGTTAACTCTCGCATATGCCATTACACAGCATAAATGCCAAGGTTCTGAAGCAAAATGTGTAATTATAGCATACACATATGCTGATTATATGTTACTTAATAGAGCATTGTTCTATACTGCGGTAACTAGAGCTAAAAAAGAAATATATTTGTTTGCCGAAGAAAAATACAAATACGGAAAATTGTTGTCAGCTATAGACATAGCCGTTAGCAATACGCAGGTTAAACATCGAAATACTCTTTTAAAGCAAAGAATCAAAGAACTAAACGACAATGTTTAAGAAGTGAAGCACTCTTCTCGAAAATGAGGAGAGTGTTTTTTGCAATCAAAATTCTTATATATTTCTAATATAATAAATTATAAAAGGAGAAATATATATGAGAATTAATAAGTTAGTAATCGAAAATTTTAAAGGCTATGAAGGTATCAAGGAATTAGGTTTACCTCAAATTATATGCTTATTGGGTGCAAATGGTGCAGGTAAGACATCTATAATTGATGCAATTAATTATGGATTAACAGGTAATGAGCCAGCTGGTGAAATTATTAATACAAACGCATCATACGCAAAGGTTTATCTAGAAATTGAAAATACAACTTCCAAAGAAGTATTACATTTTTCAAGAGAAGTAAAGAATTCTACTCCTAGAAAAACAACAATTAAAATTGAAGGTAAAACTAATACAGCTAAGGTTCTTACACAAATGATTGAAAATATCTCTGGAATTCCAATGGATAAATTAAAAATAACAACTTCAAGTGAAGTAATTTCGAATTTATCACCACAAGAGTTTTCATCATTGATTTTATCTTATATCCCAGAAAAGCTTAAAAGGAATGACGTTATTTCGTTAGTGCCTGCGCTTACTCCTGGAATGAAAGACACAATAGAAAGCTTTTTACCTGAATCAGATATTGATTTAGATACTATTGAATCATTTTATAAAAAGGTTTTTGAAGATAGAGCAATGATCAGAAAAAAGGTCGATGCTTTAAAACTCATTATTGATGAATTACCAAGTAGTGCCCCTTTTGATAGCAATGAATTACTATTAAAAAGAGATGAATTTAATACAGCTATTTTATTAGGTGAAGAATATGAGAAGAACATTAATGCTTATCAAAAATCATTAATTCAGGCACAAAAGTATAATGAACAGGTTAGTGCTCTTGAAAGAGAAATTGAAAGCATCAAAGCTGTACGTCCAAATGGAACTGATAAGGATTTAAAGAACAAGATAAATGAGCTAAATAATCTAATTAATAATAATGGTGTTATTATTTCTACACAGATGAACTCTATTTCTGAATTTAAAAATACATTAGATTTGTTAAGTAAGCCAGTTTGTCCTATTTCACCATTAATTGTATGCCATGAAGACAAAACTTCTGCAAAAAACGAGATAGAAGAAAGCATTAAGGCTTTAGAAAACAGCATACAGTTAATCGAAAAGAACACTTTAAAGCTTAGATCAGATTTAGAAAATGTGACAAAAACATTAGATGAATATAATGCTAACGCAATTGAATATCAAAGAAAATTAGATAAAATGTCTATCTTAAAGCAATTAAAGAATAATCAGCCTGTTGTTCTTGAAAAGCCTGCTGAGTTAACATACAAGAAAGAAGAGCTTAAGGTTAAGATTGAAGATATTGAGTCTAAATTAAAGATGATTAAGGATTGCGAACAGCGAAGCTCAAAAGAAAAGCAGCTCAAAATCTATTCAGAGATGTACAACGATTATAACAACCTTGTCAAAGTTTTTGATAAGAAGGGCGAAGTAAGAAATGCTATCGTTAGCAAATACTTAGGCTTCTTTGAAGATATCTGCAACAAGCGTTCATGCAAATATAGACCAAATAATAAATTCGTATTTGAAACTAATAAGGGTGTTGTAGTCAAGATGTCAAACGATAAGGGATTATATTTACCTTATCAGTCACTATCAAATGGTGAAAAGGCCTATTTCTTATTTATAATTATGGATATGATTAACCAGTTAGTAGGAACTAAAATTATGGTATTAGATGAATTATCTGTAATGGATAAAGAAGCGTTAATGAGTCTTGCTAAGACTATTAATGATTTTAAGAATGATTACGATAATGTTATACTTGCCGCAGTCGATTATAGCGAAATTAAAGATACAATTTTATCTACTGGTATTCCAAACTTATACTTTGGAAAATAGATAATATAATTTCTTAGACTTATTGTATATCATACAAAGTACCCTCAACTTCGGTTGGGGGTATTTTTATTATTATCTTACCCCCGTAAATTGTTTATTTTATAAAAAATAGTACTTTTATACTAAAAAATCGTTGACTTTATATATCATTAGTATTACAATCATCTTGTTTGTGAAAAAAATGTGTAATTATTATGATAATAAGATGAAATAAAAAAATAATAATTTATGTCACAAAAATTAATGCGTGACACGTATTAATTTTGGTTGTGAATTCTCAATAAGTACTAATCCAAAATTCTTATATATTTCTAATGAATAACAAATATCAGAAAGGAGAAATATATATGAATGGTACGAAGGACTATACTCCCCCAAATACTATTGACGTATTTAATTCACTTGATTTACAAACAGCATCGCTAGATGACGTTGTTAGTACTTTGGAATCAATTACGAATTTAAAAAGTAATATTACATTATTCAAAAAAATAGTAAGTAAGGAGAGTAAAAGAAAATGAAAATTGAACTTTGTTTTTCCGAAAATAAGAAAAATTGGCTTAAAGAGCAAACAAATGAAAGAGTAGAAATGTATTACGAAGCTTGGAAAGCAGGCGAAATAAGCGATACAGACTGGTCTACATATCTATGGCAAATCACAGAAAATTATGCTAAAACTTTAATAGTAAAGAAGTATTTAGGCAAGGGTGAATTTGATGATTTAATGCAAAATGCAGCATTAGTATTAATGGAAAAATATAAGAATTTTAATCCATATAAGGCTAAGGCAATCACATATTTTGGTAATATGTGGGTTAACATAGCTTCAGATTATAAGAGTGAAATCTCTGCACACTATAAGCAAATGCAGGGAATCATTTATAACACATTAATACAATGTGGTTATCAGGGGCTAGACGATAAGAGACTGGATGCAGCTAAAATTTCAACGCTTTCAAATATACCAATAAAAACAGTCAATGAAGTATTAACACAGTTCTCTTACACTGAAAGTAGTTATGAAGAACTAACGGAACAAAACAAAATTGAACATGGTAGTTTCTTATCACCAGAAGAAAACTATTTAAAAGAAGAGAGGATTAAAGAAATCGGACATGCATTAGATACATTAACACCTTTAGAAAGATGGTTAGTAGAAATCATGTTACTTGAACCAACTGATCCTGTGCTAGGTGGCGATAAAATACCATCATATAAAAATATAGCTACATATTTAAATAATACACCTGAAAAGATTCCAGAATATTTCTTTATTAAGGCAGAACTTCCTAAGACAGTAAAAGCAGTATTTTTACAAATGAAATATAATTCAGGTATTACTAAGCTTAGAAATGAACTTCAAAAGAAAAATGATATTGAGGCATTTGCTGCAAAATCATTTATTCCACAAGCATCGGATGATGATATTATGAATGCTCTAAGCTGCAGTTATATTTAAAAAACTATATATCTAATAAAAAGCATTGTCAGTCCTATAGATTGGCAATGTTTTTTTATGTAATATAATATTAGATATTTTCCAAAAATAACCAAAAAATCATATATATTTGTAAAAACAATAATTTCAGGAGGAACTTTTTATGTATATTAGCGTAATTGCTGCGGGAGCAACGTTACTTGCATCTGCTATTCTGCAGCACAAAAGTGATAAAAAAAGAGAAGAAAAGAAAAATAGAAAAGAAGCAGAACGATTCATTAAGGAAACTTATGATAAATATAGTCCGTATAGCGAGACACGTATACACAAATCTAATATGAATAATCTTCAAGATAAAATTGAAAACAATAAGAGTTTAGAAGAGCTTAATAGAGAAAGAGGTCAGTCTTTTGAAGATTTAGTTGCTAAGAAAACAGAAGATGAATTAAATTCATTAGAAAAGCAAAAAGAAAAAAATCATGATGAATTGCTAGGTGATTAATATGGCCAATAAGACTTTTTTAAGAAATGTAATACTTACCAAAAAAGATGGTAATACAACAGAAATAGATGCGATTTTAGTTCATAATAAAGGAATATTTGTAATTGAACAAAAATCATCTGTATTCAAAACATTTGTTGGTGATATAGATGATGATGAATGGCTTTGGGGAAATTATGATAACCTAGATATTTGCAATGATTCTGAATACCATAAACACAAAATGAAAAATCCAATTAAACAAAACTACGGGCATATAAGAGCATTAGAAAATACTATAGGAAAATATAAATATTGGAATTTAGCTATCACTCAATTTAAGCCTTATATTACAAATAAAAAAGAGGGTGTTTACTGGAATATATTAAATAATATGCCAGCTTATATTAGAGCACACAAAGGCGACAATCGAATAATTATGCCTGTTCAGTTATATTCAATAAGTAATTTAGTGGAATTTTTGAATATTCAAGGAGTACAGGATATTTATACAGATGATGAAGTCTTGGAAATATCTAATAAAATAGCTTTATATGAAGCATCCGATGAAGAAAGAAAAGCCCATGCGGATTCCATTTCACAACGATTTGGTCAAATCTCTACTAAAGAAATGTTCGAAAAATTTTACAATAAACCCATGGAAGAAATAACAATTGATGATATAGGTAAAGCTAGGGTAATTGATTGGGGAGAAGATATTGGAGGTGAAAATTTCTAAATTTATTAATTATGAGAATACCAATTGCAAAAGAAATTCAGGAAAAAGTTAACAATGGAGATGTGCTTGTAGCAATAGAGTGGTTTGAATGGACTTTGTTTGGTCTTAGATTTACGTATCATACTGCTACAAAAACAAAATGGTCATGCAGTAATCTTTATGCAATCGAAAGAAGCGATTTTAGTGAAGAAGAATATTTGGCAGGCTATAAAATAGACGACAAATTTCTAAGACTTACTCCATTTAAGATGTTCGGAATCCCTCTAAAGGGCCAAGGATATGTGTTTGGACTAAAATTTAGATCAGATGGGATTTACTATGATTTCATTTATGAAACAGAATATTTAGCCCACATTCAAGTCAAAATGACTTCAAAGGGTAAATTCGATAATAAAATTATCGTACCGCCAACATGGGATTTGGCAAAAAGAGAAAAGATATTATCGTCAAAAGCAGAAGGTGTTAAAGTACAGTGTACAAATATCTTAGAAATTCCAGCTTCTTAGGTTAACATAGGTTAGAAGAATTCATATTTATTTTTCTTATATATTTACTGTGTAAATATATACAGTAAAAAGGAGAAAAAAATTTATGACAAATGTATCAAGAATTAATGAAATTATGGATGTATTAAGAAGCTGCGGCCTAGATTGCAAATATCGTGAGGTAGAAAAAAACAATTCTATTTTACCCGCAATTGAAGTAAAAGTTAATAAGAATTTAGGATGTTGTTTTTATGAGTTAATGGGCTAACACTCGTGACTTTAGTCATGAGATACAGCCCATTATTTTACTATAATATTACATTTTTAGTAAAATGTATGATATAATATACATACAGGAACAATCCGAGTCTTATGAAAGGAAATAGTTATATGTACCTTACTGTAAAACAACAAGTAAAACATCTGTCAAAAGAAGATTATAAATCAATTAAAGAACTTTGTCATATAGCAAAGAACTTAACTAATCAGGCAATCTACAATGTAAGACAATACTACTTCAATGAAGGCGAGTATCTAAACTATGAGAAGAACTATGCTCTTTTAAAGTCGTCTGAAAATTATAAATTACTCAACTCAAATATGGCTCAGCAGATACTCAAAGAAGTAGATGGCAGTTTTAAGTCATTCTTTGGTTTGTTAAAGCTTGCTAAAAAAGGCAAGTATGCTTTTAAAGATTGTAAATTGCCACATTATCTTCCTAAAGACGGATATACAACACTTGTCATAGGTTTTGTTAGACTTAATGGAAATGAGCTAATACTTCCATTTTCAAACACTTATAAGAAAACTCATAAAAGCGTAGAGATTACAATACCACCGATTTTAATTGATAAAAAAGTTAAAGAGATACGCATAATACCAAAGGCAAATGCTAGGTTCTTTGAAATCCAATACATATATGAAGCTGAAAAAATTCAAAGAAATCTAAATCAAAACAATGCACTAGCTTTAGACTTAGGTATAAACAATCTTGTAACAGCTGTATCAAGTGAAGGTAAGTCATTCATCATAGATGGAAAACGACTTAAATCTATCAATCAATGGTTTAATAAAGAAAATGCTCGTTTACAGTCTATTAAAGACAAACAACATTTGGGTTATAGACTAACTAACAGACAAAAAGCTAATACCAGAGATAGAAACAATAAAGTTAATGATTATATGAACAAGGCTGCTCGTAAAATCATAGACTATTGTGTTTCTAATAATATAGGAACTCTTGTTGTTGGTTATAATGAAACATTCCAACGTGGTGCTGATATGGGAAAAAGAAACAATCAAAACTTTGTAAATATCCCATACGGTAGGTTACGCTCTAAATTAGAATATCTCTGTGAGTTAAATAGTATTGTGTTTGTAAAACAGGAAGAAAGCTATACGTCTAAAGCATCATTTTGGGATAAAGATGAACTTCCAGTTTACAATAATGATAATCCAAAAACATATACATTTAGCGGTAATAGAATTTACAGAGGAATGTATCAATGTAAAAATGGTAAATGTCTTAATGCTGATGTAAACGGAGCACTAAATATCCTACGCAAAAGTAATGTTGTATCCTTAGATGGATTATACACTAGGGGCGAAGTGGACACGCCTGTAAGAATAAGGGTATCCTGATATTCAGGAGCAAAACTTAAACACCAAACTTCTTAAAAGAGGTCGTAAGACCTGAATTGAAGCTCGTGACTTTAGTCATGAGTAGTTCACGTAGGCGAGTATATTAAGCAGGGTAGGTCAAATTCTGATATTATAAAGGAAATATTGGAAAAACATCATAACACACCTAGTATCCCAAATTTTGAAGCAATATTAACTAACAAAGATTTATTATTAAAGAATGTCTTTATTAGATTAGTTAAGGGCAAAAGTAATACACACCTAACACGTCCAAGTGAATTTCCTGGAATCTGGGAACAGTATTATATCAAGCTCGACAATAATAGTACAGATGAATCTATGTCTATCACACTTAGAAAAGATATGCTATTAAAAATGGGATTAGATTTCGAAACACTTAGAAGAGCTGCATATGCAAATACATTAAGCGATATTAAAATAGACGATCTTGGTGAACGTACAGGTATGAGTTTTGCAGGGCAAGGTCCAGCACCAATAGTAGTAAGTAATAAAAGAGGAACAAATGGTGCAGCTGCTATTTTAGATTACAAAAACATTTTGTGGAAATTAAACTGGGAATGTGCAATTATGTGTCCAAGCAGTATACATGAATGTTTACTAATACCTATACCAAATAAGTCTGAAGCTGTAGGACAATTACCTGCTTTTACAAACCTTGTAAAAGAGGTTAACCGTTTGGAAGTTAAAGAAGAAGAATGGTTAGCAGACAATGCATTTGTTTTAACACTTGACGAAGTGTTGGTATAATATTGATACAATAACTCAATAAATTAAAAAGACTCTCTATCATTAATATGATGGAGAGTTTTTTATGCTATAAAATTGAATTTTTCTTATATATTTACATTAGATAAACTATTTGTAATGGAGGATATAACATGCAGGAAATAAATATTGATTTAGTAGCAAATATTTTAGGAATCGTTCCATTTAAGGAATCTAATGGAGAATATTATGCTAAATGTCCTTTTTGTGGGGATAATAGAGGTAAATTTTCTTATACAGTTATCAAAAAAAATAAATACCATTGTTGGAAATGTGGTAATTCAGGAAACCAATTTAAACTTTACAGTGAGTTGAAAAATCTAGATTTAAATTTAGAAGATTCACGAGAATTTAAGAAATGTGTTAATTTAATTCATCAAGAATTAAATGGAAAAACCCAGCCTTTTAAATATGAAACATCTTTTATTAGCAATTCTGTTAAACAATCTAATAGAGCTTGCGATGAAAAATTAAACATAGCATATAAGGCATTATTATCACAATTGCAGCTTAACAAATATCATAAAGATAATCTGTTAAAAAGAGGACTCTCTGAACAGCATATTGCTGAGATCGGATTTAAAACAATTCAAGGAAATGGTAATTTATTAACTAAACAATTGTTATTACAAAAAATCGATTTGAATGGTGTCCCAGGATTTTTTAAAGAAAACAATTCATGGCATTTAAAGTATTCAAAAGGTTATCTTTGTCCAGTATATAGAGAACATATGATAATTGGTTTTCAAATTAGAGTTGATGAACCTAAAAATGGATGTAAATATTTATGGCTCTCTTCAGCTGGAAAAGAAAATGGTTGTACATCAGGTGGAAGATTTACTTATCTAAAAGGCAAAAAGAACGTTACCCTTATTACAGAAGGAATTCTAAAGGCGACTATTTGCTACGAATTGTTAGATAAACAGTTTTCTGTTATTGGTGTACCTGGAGTTGATGTTTTAAATGACTTTAAAGAAAACGGTATCAGCCTTATAAAAAACAATTTTGTGTTCGAATGTTATGACATGGATAAAAAACCACACAGCGATTATAATAAGAAAACACTAGAAAAAATCCAGTCTGCTCAACATAAGTTACATAATATATTAGAGAAATCTAATATAAAATACACATCTTTAGTTTGGGATTTTAGTAACGGTATTTGGAAAGGAAATTATAAGGGCCTTGATGATTATTTGTCAGAAAAAAATAATATCCAGACAGTAATAGACTACATTAATAATTACACAAAAAATGTTTCAAACAACAAATAAATATTTCCTATCATAAAAAGTCAAATTAAGAGTCTTCTTAGTTTGGCTTTTTTGTTTTAGTATTGCAATGTGTTTAGTATTACTAAATAGATAAAGTATTAAAACTACCGTTACGAATAAAAAGTATCAAAACTTAATATATACATTGAAAAATGGACAAAATAACGATAAAATAAAAGTACAAATCTGACGCTCGTCAGAATGAATACAAAAAATGGGAGAATTTTTCAAAATGAGCAAAATATATGGCTATTGTCGAATATCAACTGACAAACAAAACATAGAAAGACAAGAAAGAAATATACGTTCGAAATATCCAAATGCAATTATTGTAAAAGAAATTTATACAGGTACGAAATTTCAAGGTAGATTAGAACTTGAAAAAATTCTTAATGCAATTAATCCAGGGGATACAATTGTTTTCGATTCAGTATCAAGAATGAGCAGAGATGCAGACCAAGGATTTGAACTTTATGAAAAACTATATAATCAAAACATAAATCTAATATTTTTAAAAGAGAGTTATATTAACACAGATGTATATAAAAAAGCATTAACTAACAAAGTTGATCTGGTAGGAGATAAGGTTGATTTAATTCTAGATGGTATTAATAAATATCTATTAGAAGTTGCTAAAGAGCAAATTAAATACGCATTTGAACAATCTGAAAAAGAAGTATCTGATTTACGTCAGAGAACAAAAGAAGGTATAGAAACCGCAAGACTTAATGGAAAACAAATAGGACAAAAGAAAGGCGCAAAACTAAATATAAAAAAGAAAGAACCCACTAAACAAAAAATTATCAAATATTCAAAACATTTTAATGGCAGTTTAAATGATAAAGAATGCATTCAATTAATTGGAATTGCTAGAAATACATTTTATAAATATAAAAAAGAATTATTAAGTGAATAATTTTTTATTTTTCTCTAGACTAATTCTAATTTCAAAGCGATAAGAAGCAATAATACTATCAACTGACATACCTGTGAGGTCTGAGAGCATTTGATAAGTAATTTCTTCTTCTTTATAACCTTCTTTCATTAATTCTATTTTAGCTCGCTCAATTTTAATAATGTTTCTATTTTGTTGAAGTGTTCTATTAGTTCGAAAACATATTTCTTTTGTTACGCCAGCTAGTATATATGGATTAAGATATGTGGATAATGAAGCAGCACCGTTATATTTGGGAAAGACTTTTAAAATTTCAGCAATAACTTCATTTTTTATGTCATTATAATCTTGATTCGCATATGAAGGAAATTTTTTCCTAATAATAAAATCTACATAATTATCAATTTCCCCAATTAATTCAGCATTAACTGACTCTTTATACTTATTTACTAATTGATTATTGCTATCATTAACAGTATAACTGTCAATAAAATTTCTTAAACTTGCTAAAAATACTAACTCGTCTTTAGAATAATTATTCATGTATTCCTCCTGACCGATTTAGCAATATGCAAATTAATTCAAAATTTTAATTATATTAAGCAATAATTCAAGTTCCATCTTAGAAAAGTGATAATCTGTACATCCACCCTTATATTTGAGTTTTCTATCCCTTCCGATTATATCACGCTTTTTATAATAAAGAACCGATAGTGATAGTGCAACCGCCCAATCCTCTTTTCGTAAAAATATGGGAAAACTGATTGCATGTATAAAATCTCTTAGAGTATATTCATTACCAATACTTTTATATTCTAAAAATAAAGACTCTAAAGATATGTATTGTCTATCGAGTTCTTCGATATCCTGATGCAAAAAACAATTAAAATCAATGTTATTTTTATCAATAGCCCATTTCTTTACGTTTGTATCATCATATGTTTTATATTCATTGATTATTTCTAAAATATTTATCAATTGAATTTGATATCTGGGTTCTACTTCCAAAAAATTTTTTGCATTAAAATAAAAAAAATCTAGCAGCTGTGATATTCTTTTCTTTTTAACCTCAATATTACTAATATTTGTACCTATATAAGAACAACATAATAAGGCAGCTTTAACTACATCAGGTAGTGCTAAATATGTATTAAGATTTGTATTCCACCAATGTCTTATTTCTGGACTTGCAAAACAATACATTTTCCTTAACAACTCTAAATCAAGATCATTGCCTCCCGAATTTGGCAATGAAACTATATCAGAAATTCTTGGCAAAATTCGAAATCTTTCATTAGTAGGACTACCTTTTAATAAAGAATCTTCAGCAATCCTTTTAGAATTAAAAGATTCTATTGTTGCTTCTAATAATGCACTTTCCGTATCGCTAATGATTTTATTTACAGCTTTAAATAATATCTGTTTTTCTCTTTGAGTGAAATTGTCAATGCCTTCTTCAGTTAAATCTGTAACTTTCCGTTGTAAGGAAGATTTACTTAATCCTGTTCCTATAAAAAAATCAGGATTCTCTTCTTTAGCCATTTGTATGCTAATCTGTTCTTCGATTTGTGAATAACTTATCTTTTTATTTGTTCTTATAAAGTCGCATATTGCCAAAGTCTGCAATAAAGTAAATTCCGCCATTTTGTAACCTTTCCTCCCGCTTAATTTAAGTATACACAAATCATTTATATTTGTTGTCCCACGAATATCCCATGTTAAAGTTATTTATCTTTTTTCTCTAATTCGTAAATTTTATTAATCATATAATATATAGATTCAGGTACTTTTGTTTGTCCCTGTTCCCATCTTTGTAATGTTTTAACTGATAAATGAAATTTATTAGCAAATTGAGATTGCGACATGTTCAATTCTTCCCTAATTTTTCTTATATCCATAATACAACCTCCTTTATTATACCCAATATGAGTACGATTATCAAATCATAAATCATATATATTTGAATTATAGCAAATGTAAATAGAGCTGTACAATTAAGGAGGAATATATATATGTTTACAACAAGCATTCACACACATGTAAGATCAATTTTTGACGCACAAATAGATGCACGTAGATTAGCAGAAAGAATTATCGAATTAGAAGGAAAAGGCATTGTTATTACAGACCACGGTGTACTTTCTTCAATCGAAGATTATAAAGCAGTATTTAATGAATATAATCTAAAATTAATACCAGGTGTGGAATTATATGTTAATAGCAGAGTATTAGGTCGAACTCATTTAATCGCTATTGCAAAAAACGATAATGGTTATAAAGCTATCAGTAAAATGGTAACAATATCTAATAAGACTATCATTAAAGGCTTCCCTGTAATAAATAAGGAGGATATTTTAAGAATAGCAAAAGAATATAAAGATGATGTTATTATAACTTCAGCTTGTGTTTATGGTGTGTTATCAGCTATTTTTCTTAAGAACAAGAAAATTGATGACAATATTAATAAACTCAGAGCAAAACAGGAAAAGTATATGTCACCATCAGATAGTAAATATCTAACCATTACTGATAATGTCAATAATGCTCAAAACAAAGTTGACGAATTAATGATAAGAAGAGATGACCTAAAAAAACTTAGCGAAAAAAAAATTGTGGCCATTGAAAAAAAATTATTAAAAAGAAACGACAAAGGTGAGGATGTTTCTTTAGAATTGGCAAAACTTAATGAGGAAAAAATTCTATCTTTAAAAGCAAAAGAAGAATTAGAAGAGGTTAAAACTGAATTAGAGTTAGCAAAAAAAGAACTTTCTAAACAAAAAAAAGACTTAAAAAGCTGTGAAGATGATATATCTAAATATTTGGATCTTGAAATAGAAATTTCAAATTTAAAAGATAATGCAAAATCTTTTGATGAACTAAGAGCTGAAGCTTTAAAAGCAGCTACTATATATAAGGAAGCTTTTGGTGAGAATTTTTATATAGAGGTTCAAAATCATGGAATTGATATTGAAAAGACAGTATTCCCTGAACTTGTTAAAATTGCTAGAAAGTTAAATATAAAACTTGTAGCTTCTAATGATGTACATATTTTAACTAATTCTAAGGAAGACAGGCTTCAACGTCAAATTTTAAGAAGTCTTCGATACAAAACAGATTTTTTAGAAGAACAGACTGGTGATGAAGAACTATACTTAAAAACAGACGAAGAATTAGCAGAAAAATTACTAGAAATATTAGATAAAGACGCTGTTGACGAAGCTATAGCAAATATCAAATACATTTTCGATTCTTGTAATGTTGAATTTAAAACTCAAAATCATTATCCAAAATTTTCAGATAAATCCGAAGAAATATTCGATATGGAAATTGCAAAGGGTATAACATGGAGATTTCCAAATGGACTAGATAAAGAACATAGTGAAAGACTTAAATATGAAATTGGAATTATTAAGTCTATGGGCTATGTAGACTATCATTTAGTTGTAAAAGATTTCTTAGAGTACGGAAGATTACTTGGATATGTAGATGAAGACAAAATTAACGATGCACCATTAACAATTCCAGAACTAAAAAATTGGATTAAAGAAAACAATTGGAAAAATCCTGGAATGAGAATCGGAAACGGTAGAGGTTCTGCTGTTGGCTCGTTAGTATGCTATTTACTGGGAATTACAAGTCTTGATCCGATAAAGTACGGATTATTATTTGAAAGATTCTTAAACCCAGAAAGAGTATCTATGCCAGATATTGATAGTGATATATCTAATCTAACACGTTCAAAAGTAATTGAATATGTTCAGAATAAGTATGGAGCTGATTCAGTTTGTGGCATCATGACAATTAATGCACAAGCTCCAAAGGGTGCTGTAAGAATTGCTGCTAAATATTACGGTCTAAAAGAGTATAATGAAGCTTTAATTCATTTAGGCGATAAAATTGCTAAAATGATAACTGATGAAGTCGGTGTCAGCTTCGCTAAGAAAGTATCTTCTAATGGTAAGTTAGATGATACGAGCGAAACATCGCTTTTTGATTATTTAAAAGAAGAAATAAAAAATAACTTTTCAAATGCAGAACAAAAAGATGCAAATGAAATACTTGCTTGGGCTAAAGTAATTGAAGGTTCTTTCACAGCTTATGGGGCACATGCCGCTGGTATAGTTATATCTGATGGAAATCCTGTAAGCGATTATTTACCACTTAGATGGAACAATAATCTCAATATGATGACTACACAATGCGATATGGTCCAAACAGAAGAAAACGGATTACTTAAATTTGATTTTTTAGGTCTAAAAACCTTAGATATTATTACTGAATGTCTTAAAATGATTGAAAATAATACAGGCAAAATTATTGATCCTTATAAGATTAATTTAGAGGATAAAAAAGTACTATTTTCAATATTTGCTGAAGCTAAAACTAATGCAGTTTTTCAGTTTTCATCAAATGGTATGAAGCAGATGTTAAAGCGATTTAAACCATCTAATTTTGAAGATTTAATTATACTTGTATCAATGTTTAGACCAGGCCCACTACAATACTTAGATGGTGTTATTGATGTAAAAAATGGACTAAAACCTATTGAATATGCTACACCTGAATTAGAACATATATTGAATTCGACATATGGTGCAATAGTATATCAGGAACAAGTTATGCAAATTTGCCAAGATTTAGCTGGCTATACATTAGGCGGTGCGGATCAAGTAAGACGTTATATGTCTAAGAAGAAGGCAGATAAGTTAGCACACGAAAGAAAAATTTTCGTACAAGGCTGTTTAAAAAAGCATATTCCTGATTCAATATCTAATGCCATTTTTGATCAGATGATGGATTTTGCAAAATATGCCTTCAACAAATCACATGCTGCAGCATATGCATTCAATGCTTATATTACTGGATGGTTAAAATACTATTATCCAGCAGAATTTTTCGCAGCTGCATTAAATTGGGCTGCTGATTCAGATGAAATATCTGGATTAATTGCTGAAGCTAACGAATTTGGAATAAATATATTACCACCAGATGTAAATAAGTCTGGAGTCAAATTTGAAGTAGTTAATGGAGATATTATATTTGCTTTAAGTTCAATTAAGGGAGTTGCATCTAATTCCGAGGTTATTATTAACGAAAGAAAAAATAATGGCGTATATAATTCTCTAAATGATTTTGTTATAAGAACAAAATTAGGTGAAGGACTATTAAATAAATTAATTGACGCAGGAGCTTTTGACAGTTTTGCTAAAAATAGAAAAGCAATGAAAAAATATATAGAAAGTTCAATGCCAATTATCGACACTATAATAAAGAAGAAAAGCTTTATTGATAGTTCTAATCTAGTATTACCTTATGTAGAAAATAAATCTGGAGAAGAACTTATTGCTATACAACAAAATGCAAATTTAAAGGCAGAAATAAAAGAACCTACTAGTATAACTAAATTACAAAAGAGAATAAATAATGCTAATGCTTCTAAGGTTAATGCTGAAGCTGAACTTAAAAGCATTAAATTTATTAATTTACCTGAAAATATAAAGGAACGTATGAATCTTGAAAAAGAAGCTCTTGGTAGATATATTACTATGCATCCAATGGATATATATCCAACAGCAGAATCATTAAATCTAGCAAACATTTCTGATTCAATATTAGAAAATACAACTAAAATTTATGGCATTGTAACTGATTTAAGAATCACTGCAAGAAAAAAAGATGGAGCTAAAATGTGTTTCTTTAAACTTACAGATAAGACTTCAAGCGTTGATGTATGTGTATTTACCAAAAAATATGCATTGTTTGGCGATAAAATTGAGGAAGGCGCAGCTTATATTATAGAAGGAGAATTTCATGATGAAGTATCAGAAGTAGATGATAAATTAAGCTTTTTTGCAAATTCTATATCTATTGTAGAAGAAAAGAAAAAAGCTATCATAATGGAAGTCCCATCATATGCGTCTTTTCATATTGATGCAGAAAATGAATTCATTAACAAGTATCAAGTAAAAAATGGCCGAACATTTTACATGTATGACAAGGCTTTAAACGAAATCAGAATTGCAAAATACTTAGTCAGTGAGAATGTTTTGAATTTGGAACACACACGAGAAATTGAAATTATATAATAATTGTTAAAAAGAAGGGGAAACCCTTCTTTTTTTAAAATCAAAAATCTTAGATATTTATTATGTAAACAAAAAATGCTATTATTAAAAAAGGAGAAATATATGAATAAGAGAAGATTAAAAGTATTAAAAATGACAAGAATTTTTCAATTCTTTACACAGACAAAATTTTTGTCGCCATCAGAGGTTTCGTATTTTATCAATGAATACGTTTCTGGGAATGATGTTCCTATTAATACGCTTGTTTCAAGAAGCGATATCCCAATGATTTATTGTCAATCAATTGAAAGACTAAAAGAAATTATAAACGAAGATTAAATAACAAATATTAGATATGATAATGGAGGAATATACTATGATAACTTTAAATGATGATTTTAAGATAAGCGGAACAACATACGAATCTTTTGCAGAAGCAATAAAGAATATGACTGAGATAACTCATGTTAAAAAGGTCAGAAATTTTAATATAGAAATGCTTTCTGCAATTAATGGGGATTCTAAAGACAATGTTCAATTCTTTTTTGGACTTGGTCAGGACAGCATAGAATTTTTTGAGAAAAATTATATGTTGAATAAGAAATACGGTGTTGATGTTAAAAACTTCGGAAACGATTTAGTTAATGAACTTATTAATACTACACAGTTAATGTTCTATTTACCAAATGAAAGAGAGAAATTTATTGTTTCAAACTGGTCAATGCCTAGTCTAACAGCCAGAGCTTCGATTACTGGTACAAATAGTGTAGGTATGCATGGCATTATTAGAAACATGCATTTAGCAAAAGGATTACTTGTAGATAAGGCTGAAGAATATAGTAATATAGTCTACAGAGAAGTTGACGGAGTTAAAAAAATCTTTGCAGTAATGTCTCCATATTATCAGCATATACCACAAACTTTATTATGTGAAATAATCGAAAAGATTATATCACAAAATAAAATGGGTAGAATGGAAGTAAGAGAATGGAATATGTCGCATGATTTTACTAATGTTTACTTAGAATTCCCAGATTTAACTGTAGATTTCCCTAATTCTAAAATGAACAGCAAAGAATTAGTTCCTGGAATATTACTCGCCACAAGCGATATTGGTGTTTCTTCTATCATTGTTAAAACAACATATAGAAAAGGACGCTCAATACTAATAGATAAGGAAATTAATTTTGTTCATAAGACAAAAAATGACGCAGCAACTATTCTAGAAAAAATAGATGATGAAATTTTTGCAGAAATTAGGAAGCTACCTGAAACGCTAATTTCTTTAATCGGAAAGCATATCCTTGACTATACTAAAATGGATTTGACAACTGAAAAAGATAGATTTATCAACCGAGAAAAGATTGAAGCAATAATTAACAAGCTTTATTCCAGTGATTTTAAGAAGGTCTTAAAAAAGACTAATTATGACGCATTAAAGGAATATATAGAGAATGAAATCCATTCTGATTTAGAATATACTGCATTTGATATTGCTGATATTTTTATGAGTATTCCTGAACGTATTAGTGGTGTAAACAGATATGTATTAGCAGATCTTCAAGCACTTTGCGGCAAAATTCCATATAGAGTAATGCCAGTTATTCAATCATTAAATAAGCCTGCTGAAAAAATCACACTTATTTAATCTCTTATTGATTTTTTAAAAAAATGTCCTTAGCTATTAATAAATAGCTAGGGACTTTTTTCTTATATATTTACAGTATAAGCAATAAATCCCATGTCTTTTTGGCCGTGGGACAAATTACATTAAATAAACAAAAGAAAGGAATGATGTAAATATTATGATAACTAATTGGGTAGTAATAGATATATACACCATTATAATACTGATATGTTTATTATGGTTTTCTCATAAAAAAGAAGTAATGTCATCAATGAGAGGGAAATTCTTAAATATATTACTTGAAATGACGTTGTTTATGCTATTTAGTGATATTCTATTTAGATATTCAGGCTCATTTTCAAACTCAATTTTAATTAAAATAGGAAATACATTTTTAAATATAGGTGGACCTTTTTTACTTATATTATTGTATAGATATATAGACGGATGGTTAACTTTGGATGCAGCTAGAACAAGAGTATGGTCATCATTAATTTTAACAATCGTTTTAATAAACATAACACTTGTATTTACTTTAGACGCTGCTAACATTTTATACTATTCTGAAATTATGATAATAATAAAGGCTATCTTTTATGGTCTTTTTATTCTATATTTAATTAAATACAGAAGTGAAATTAAAAAATCATATAAAAATACACTTATTAGCTCGATGTTTTTTCCGTTTATATTTACATTAATTCAGCTTGGAGTTAATAATATACAAACTGAATATATAGGATTAACCTTAGCTTATTTAATATTAATTATAAATATCCAAAGAAAAGATATGTCTGAAGATGCCTTGACGGGGGCAACAAATCGAAGAATGTTAAATATAGAACTAGAAGATAGAATTGAATTAGCTAAAACTGGTAGACCATTTAGTGCATTTATGATTGATATAGATTATTTTAAAAAGATTAATGACACATATGGCCATGACGTAGGAGATAAAGTATTAAGAGATGTATCAAATATATTACAGTCTTCATTTAGGAAAGAGGATGTCGTTGCAAGATACGGTGGAGATGAATTCTGTGTATTAACTGATATATCGGATGAAGAAATATTAAATAAAATAAAGAATAGAATCAATGAAAGGGTATCACATTATAACCAAACAAACCCAAAATCTCCACAAATAAATTTATCCATTGGTTTTAAGATATATGATAATAAATATTTAACATCTACTAATTTCATTCATGCAATTGATGAAACTATGTATAAACAAAAGGAAAAGAATCATTCTTTTTTGAAGGAAAATGCAAGCACAATATTAGCTTAAGAAAATCCACGGAATAACCCGTGGATTTTTTTTCATCTTATATATTTATTATGAATAATAATAATTTAAGGAAGGAGATTTTATGGCAAGACAAAACATTGTGTTTATGTACGCAAGAGTAAACAAAGCACCATTAATTAATAAGAATGATGCTACAAATGAATTAAATTATGGACTTGTATATGTTGACGCTGTTAGAGGACTCAGAAACGTAGGTGATGATTTAAAATTTATAAAACATGATTATCCTCTTATTATATCCAGAGATAAACGAATTTTGGAAGAAATGGCAACATGGAAAGAGAATGATGTAGTAACAATTAAAGGTGCAATTACAAGTAAGCGCATGAATAAAACATCTTATTGTCCGAATTGTAAAGATGAAAATGGAATGGCTACAAAAAATGTATCTACAGGTAATCTTTTGTACATAACACCAATCTATGTAAAAAAGAATTATTCTTTTGAAACAAAAAATGAGGCAATTGAAGAAATCGTTCAGAATAGAGAAATAAGCAATCAGGCTTATGTAGTTGGAACTTTACTCAAAGATCCAAAATTTATTAAGACAAAAGCAGGTCTTCAAGTAACTCAATATCCAATTGCGATTAATCGTAAATTTACAATCAGAACCGATGATCCATCTATTAGAACTGATTATCCTGTTGTTAAGTCTTATGGAGAACAGGCAAGAGATGATAAAACATTCTTGAAATATCAGGCAGAAATTATCATAGATGGATTTTTGCAGCAACGTACTGTAAGAAGAAAACAAAAATGTGCTTGTTGCGGTAATATCTATGAATGGCAAGATAATTCCTTAGAACTTGTTCCTTACGAGGTCGAATATCTAAAAGGATTCTTAACGCCAGAAGAAGTAGAAGAAGAAAAGAAGGCATCTGTTGAAGAATATAAACAAATGTTATTTGGAAACAACGCTTCTGATAATATTGAAGAAGGCGAAGAAGAATTGTATTCAAATGAATAGCAAGAATAAGAGTGTTCATTAATATGTGCACTCTTATTTTTTTGCCACTTAAAATCTTATATATTTCTTATGTAACAATAATTTTATTTTTTAATAAGAAAAGGAGAATACAATATGAATTTATGTTTTAGAAATCTAAGAGCCGATGAAATCGAAGTAAGAGTTCATTCACTTAATAAGGGTGGTGCTCAGTTATTACTTTATAAGGACGCTAGAGCAGATATGAATATCTTAGATGATGCAGTTGGTCCTCTTGGTTGGAAGAAGGAATACAAAAGAGATAATGCAAATTGCGTAGTAAGTATACTAGACAAGGATACAGGTGAATGGATATCTAAGGAAGATACAGGTACAGCTTCAAATTCTCAGGCTGAGAAGGGATTAGCTAGTGATTCCTTTAAGAGAGCTTGTGTGAATTGGGGAATTGGTCGAGCTTTATACGATGCTCCTTATATCTTTATTACAAAAGATAAATTACCTACTTTCAAGGAAGCAAACGGTAAATTTACATCTTATGAAAGATTTAAGATTGCAAATGTTGTTTATTCTGAAAATAACAAGAGTATCATTGAAGTTGCGATTAATATTATTTCGAATTATAAGGTAGTATCAACTGTCGTATTTAAGCAAAGTAAGGCTGCAGTATCAAATGTTCAGCCACTTCCATCTACAACACCTACTATTAATACTAATACTCGGAATATGAATTCAAACCCTGTACATGTAGAAGAGTCTCAGTCTACTCCAAGATCTAATCCAACACCTGTTAATGCAGATGTTATGGATGACGAAGATATTATTTTATTCGGTCCATGCAAGGGTAGTACTTTTGGAGAGATTAAGAATACAGATAGATTCAACACCCTAATGAACTGGGTAAAAGGCCAGAGCTTTGGTTATGGTGGAGAAAAAGACGAACAGTTAAAGAAGCTTAAGGCACTTGCATAGGAGATTATAATGGAAAATGATGTAAAACTTTTTCTTGATTCAATAAAAAATAATTATTTCTTTGTCTATGACACAGAAACGACTGGTTTTAATATTGAATCATCAGATATTATTGAAATATCAGCTATTAAAGTTGATGGCAATACATTAGAAATTGTTGAAGAATTCGATAGCTTGGTTAATCCAGGCTATCATCTTCCACAAGAAATTATCGAATTTAATGAAGAGCATAACACTGGTATTACAGATGAAAAAATTCAAGCAGCACCTTCTGGTGAGCTTGTTGCAAAAAACTTTTATACTTTTATAGGAAAAAATCCTATCATGGTTGGTCATAATTCAATTTCTTTTGATACCAAATTTGTGAAAAAGCTTTTCAATAAGTGTAATTATGAATTTAATCCTTATATTCAAATTGATACACTAAAATTAGCAAAAGAAAAAGTTCCAGCTCCAAGAAATCTTGCGAGCCTATATGAACGAACGCCTGATAATGGTTCTATCGCCTTTCATAGTTCAATAGACGATGCTAAGGCAACACTTTCTGTTTTAAAATGGCTATTAACTTTTTACAATACATCTGATAATCACAAAGAGTCTAATAAGCCAATTACTGTATTGAATTTGTCAAGATGGACTATGACAGATACGCTTGACAGAATATATATACAAAACAAAGAAAACTATAAAATCTTTTTTGATGTTAAGCTTGGATGTTTCGATCTAAGTGGAGTTCAAAAGAAAGATGTGTTAAATGGTTTGTATTTGTATTTTAAACAAAAAGATAGAATCGTAACAGATGAAAAATCTATCATTTCTTGTTTATTAGAATTTGCTACATAAAATCTTATATATTTAATATGAGAAATAAATTATTTTTTAAAAGGAGAAATAAATATGAATAAGACAATTTTAATGGGAAGATTAACTGCAGATCCAGAAGTAAGATATTCGTCAGGAGAAAAGGCAACTGCTGTTGCTAGATTTACACTTGCTGTAAATCGTACATATACTTCTGAGGGGCAGCCAAATGCAGATTTTATTAGATGCATTGCTTTTGGAAAGAGAGGAGAATTTGCTGAAAAGTATCTCCACAAGGGAACAAAGATTGTATTAGCAGGTCATATTCAGACTGGCTCATATGATGATAAGGATGGAAAGAAGGTCTACACTACAGATGTAGTTGTTGACGAAATGGAATTTGCTGAAAGTAAGTCACAGGCTGAACAGTCTCAGGCATCTTCCGCTCCAGTAGCTGAAAATGCGTCTCGTCCAGCTGGAGAAGAATGGATGCCTATTCCTGACAACCTTGATTATGAAAATCTTCCTTTCAATTAAAAATCAAAACATCATATTTAAAAAAGGGCATTTATTTAAAATGCCCCTTTTTTCTTATATAGTTTTCCCAAATTCTTTGAAAAGTTCAGATAATAATTGTTTTCTACCACGTAATTGATATTGTTTTTTTACAATGGTACGTAATTTATCCAAATCTGTATTCTGTTTTACAACCTTACAAAAATTAGTCTTGCACACAACATGGCCTATTAAAATATACCACAATATTTCCGAACAATAGTTTTGAAAATTAGGTAAAGCCTCATAAAAATCTAAACCATATTTTAACGCTACTAGTGATAATTTTAGTTTCGAATAATCTAATTCCATTCTTGATAATCTATATACTTGATAATCTTGTATTTTATTACGGGTACTATCATTTTCGTATATAGTATCTATAATTAATCTAATTTCAGAAGCGTTAAGAAGTGGGGTAGCTAATATATCCATTGGATATCCTTTATTTAAAGCATATAATACTAATGTTTTCCATTCTTTATAATCTGGTTCTTGAATTCGTAAATCCAATATTTCTTCATTGAAAACACCCTCATTATTAATGACATTTCTGTTTAAATCATCTTTATACCATATTTGTTTATCTTTTTTCAAAAAACTCACCTCCACTATAAATATATAAGGACATATATCTTATATATTTACTATGAAACTACTAAAACACGCTAGAAAGGATTTAATATGGGTGCGATTGAACAAAAAACATATCAAACAAGTGTCAATGTTACAATGTATACAATAGAAGAGTTAGAGCAATTAATGGCTGCTATTCTTAGGTATCTAAAAGATAAAGATAAAAATGCAGGTGCAAAAGCTCTTGCTAAAGAAATCAAAAACGGAACTGCCAAAGAGGTTATCTGTTACGGAGATACATCATCTTATAGAGATTTATTAAAGGCTCTTAAAGATGAAGGAATATATGCATTAGGACACATTGGCTATGATGGTAAAATGCGTTTTACTGCTGGAGCTTTGAATGCGGAAAGAATCCTAGAAATTAATAGAGCTATATTGCTTAGTCAATGTAATTATATTCATGCTGCTGATTTAACTGATTTCGAAAATGCAATTGCGCAATACGGGAAAAACAAAGAATTAGTAAAATTTGAAAATATAGATAATGATTTTGCCTTTGTATTAAATAATAAACTTAATAGATTGTACACTGTCAGCAATGGCGAAACTATTCACAATTCAAAGCCAATAACAGTTGGTATTCGAGAAAATGAAAACACTACAACTATAAGTTTAAGTGATAAATATGTAATAAATCTTGAAAAACGACAAATTGAAAATGGCAAAAATAATAAAGAAATATATAACAAAGACCTTTGTAGATGTATATTAGATTCCGCTGTTTCCTTATATGGCCAAAATAGTGAAATAAAACATGCTGAAATTGAGTTTGATAAAAAAGCTGAATCTGAGATAGAAAGCGCACTTAGGGAAAATAAGGAATTATGGATAGTAACTGCAGAAAACCAAAAAGATGCAATTCACATATCCCCTGACGGTGTTGATATCTGGGATTTAAATGGAAAGAAACATTATGATAAAGACGATCCTAATATTGATGATATTATTTTAGAAAAGCATAATCAAATGTATTCAGAATCAATTGTTGATACAGTTCAAGCCCTTTCTTGGATGCAAGGTTTTTATGATAAATGCCCTGGGGATGTAAGAAACGCTCGTGATGACAACAAAAAGAAGATAAGCGATGCAGAAAAAGAAATGGTAAAAAATTTAGACCATATCATAAAAGATGGACTTGTTTATAAATATGGCAACGTAACTAATGGAAACAAAAAGGAATTATATAAGGAATATACAAAAGCAGCTGGTAACGCATTGCAATTATTATCTCAAAATAAAGAAAACCAATTGTCAGCTGAACAATTCTATGAAAAACTCGGATTCGGTTCTATGGGAATTTCTAATGATTTCTATGACAAAATAATAGAAAAATCAAAGACAACAAAAGGTTTTGATTTCGGAAAATATAATCCAGATAATAATAAAACGCTATATGCTTCTATAAATTCCAACATGGAATCATATACCGCTAGATATACACCAACAAAACACAAAGAAGAAATTATAATTAGCCACTAAATTTAGGAGGAGGGTTTAAGCTCTCCTCTTTTTTGCTCTTATATATTTACTATGAAAATAAAAAAGAAAGGTGGTATTTAATGGTATCAAATATTCAAAAAGAAAAAATTAAAAAGCAAACTCGATTAATATATATTATTATGGGTATTATTATATATATTTTTTATGCTTTTTTCTTATTCCATTATTCACAAATTAAATTGGAATATCCAAGATACGATATAGCACAGAAATTAAATATGGCTATGGAACATATTTCAACTAATCCTGCTGAAATTAGTTTGAGCGCAATAAAAGAAAGTTTAAAAACACTTTTACTTACATCAGGATTAGGAGCTACATTTTTAATTTTATTTATCACTAATATATCGCTTAAAAAACATGATAATCCCGATACTGTTAATGGTGAAGCAAAACTAATGGATAGTGAAGACCTTAAGCGATATAACATGCGAAGAACAGATCCATTTAACAAACCAACTTCGGATGGTCCTAAAAACATGATTTTATCAGAAGAAATTAAATTAGCTATTGATAATAGACATACTAGACGTAACTGTAACACTTTAGTTATTGGTGGTTCTGGTGCAGGTAAATCGAGATTCTTTGTTTCTCCCAATATTTTGCAATACAATTCTAACTTTGTCATAACAGATCCGTCAGGCGAGCTACTAAGAGATTATGGTAAAGCGTTAGAGGATAATGGCTATCAAGTTAAAGTTTTTAACTTAACAGACGTTTATAAGAGTAGTCGTTATAATCCATTCCATTATATAAATAGCGAAAAAGATATATTTGTTTTAGTTAACACACTGATTAAAAACACAAATCCTGAAGGTGGCGGAAAAGGCGATCCATTCTGGGAAAATTCAGAAAAATTATTAATTACAGCTTTAATGCTTTATTTATGGCATACTGCACCTAAAAAAGACCAGAATTTTTCAAAACTCGTACAAATGGTCGGTATGGCAAATATAGATGAAAACGATGAAAATGCTCAATCACCTTTAGACTTATTGTTCGAAGATTTAGAGAAAGACGATCCTGAAAATCTTGCGGTACTCCAATATAGAAAATTTAAATTAGGTGCTGGAAAAACTCTAAAAGGTATTTTGATTTCTGTAGGTGTTCGTCTTCAATCATTCGAATTAAGTGATATTAAATATCTGACAAACGATGATACTCTTCAATTGGAAAGTTTTTCAGATACGAAACAAGCATTGTTTGTTGTTATTCCTACTGCAGATACAACATTTAACTTCTTGGTTTCTATGATGTATTCTCAGCTTTTTAGTTCGCTATACACTTATTGTGAAACAAGGGCTGAATATGGTTATATGGCATACCTAGACGATTTAAATATAATTAAAGTAGAACAAGCAACTAAGGATACCTCCAAAGAAGCAAAAACTAAAATAGAACAGTTTATCACCGAAGTTAAAAACGGAACACATGCTGAATATGATGATGTTAAAAAATTATATTACATATATACGCAAAGCGGTTCATTAGTTGGTTGGCGTGGAACTAAAGAAGCTGCTAATACATTTATGAACAGCCTTAAAAATATAAAAATTAGGGAATGTAAAGCTAGATGTCCGTACCATGTAAGACTTCTATTAGATGAATTTGCAAATATCGGACAAATTCCTGATTTTGACCAAAAGTTAGCAACAATTCGTAAATATGAAATTAGTTGTGCGATTATTTTACAGGCGATTTCTCAGTTAAAAGAAATCTATGATAAAAAATGGAACACAATAGCTGGTAACTGTGATACTAAATTATTCCTTGGTTGTGATGACGAAGAAACAATTAAGTGGCTTGTTGGTAAAATGGGTAAAAAGACTACAATCGTAGAAAACACTTCTTGGTCAAATAAAGGACAAGGAAATATGAGCCTTAATCGTTCTAGCATAGATTTAATTACAGTAGATCAAGTAGCTAATATGGATGATAATGAATGTATTGTTACTATTAGAGGTGAACACCCTTATTTTGGAAAAAAATACGAATTAACAAAGCATCCAAATTATGAATATGCTAAAAAGACAAGCGGCCAGTTTTCCTTACCAATGAAAACAAAAGAAAAGAAGAATAACACGCCTTTGCGTGAAAATATAGAATCAGCATTTTACGAAAATGATAATAATGACAATAATAATATTGTACCTGATAAAGAATCTAATAAGCCTAATACAAAATTATCTAAAGAAGCTCATACTAAAGCTAATAAGTCAAAAGCCGATAAAATGGTCGAAGCCCTAAATAAGCAGGCACAAGAAGAGAACCGTATTAAAGAAAGTAAAAATAATGGTTTTTATGATAACGCTACAATGATAGCAAGTTCTTTAGGATTCGCTCCTGGAAGTATACAAAGCATGGACGAAGAGCAATTACTTGAAGAAATTGAGTCTAAAGTAATTATCGAAACAATTACAACTGAAGATTTAAATTATAGCCAAACTTATTAAATAAGAAATCTCTGCACTTTTATGTGTGGAGATTTTTTGTTTTGTATATATCTAAGGCAATTCCTTGAAAACAATTATAGAAAGAAAAATCCCTAAATATTACAAAAAAGAGTGTGGGTTCTATTTATAGAAACGTAAAATAATCCGTTTTACAAGCAAAATAATAAAGAATGAAATTGCTCTTATATATTTACTATGGAAGAAAAAAATTCAACAACTCAGGAGGTAATGTAATTTATGAACTCTAAGATTAAGAGAATTTCTACTAAGATGTTAAGTACAGTAACATCAATTACAACAATGGCAACTATGACAGGATTATCAGTAGTATGTGCAGCTGACGCAACTGCCCTCATTTCATGGGGTATCAAAATCATGGCAACAATCGCTACGATTTTAGGAGCTTTTTACACTGTTCAGGGTGTAATTTCATATGCAGCTGCAAACTCAGAAGGAGATGGCCCTGCAAAGAACAAGGCAATCCAGCAGATTGCTTCTGGAGCGATGCTTGTTATTGTATCTGTATTAATTAATTCATTTAGTGGCTCACTTGTAAGTATGATTACTGCAGCCTAAGATTGATTAATTAACTTATTAAAGCAGCCTATTCAATTAGAGTAGGCTGTTGTTTTTTAAAAAAGGAAGGAAAGAATGTATGATACTTACCCAAAGAGAAAAATACTTAAATTATAAAAAACGTGTGGATCTGATAAGTTTCGTATTAATATTTTTATCTATAACAATTATATGCTTAACCCCAACAAGTTTTGCAGGAATTGGAGATAGTTTAAAAACTATTGTAAATTTCTTCAAATCACTTACAGGCGGCTCAAAAGACGTATCTGGGTTCAAGGAAGTATTAACATGGGCGTTTAGTTGTCCGATGTATATGCCTATTGCTATCACCAGTGGTGTCGATGTTACTACTGGTCAAACAAATACCAATGCACAGGCTCTTCAAAATTTAATGAAAAATATTGTTGGTGGGGACACAGGAGACGTATCAAGCAGCATTATATATTCAGGTTTATCAACTGGTGTAGCACTTCTTAAGACATTAGCAGCTTTCATGTTAATTATTATAGCTATGGGACGACTATTCCAAAACCTAAATAAGGGGCAAGATGGTATCCAGAGTATATATAAAATGGTTGCAGAAATTGGTATTACAGGATTTATTATGATGAATTTAGACACTATTGTTGCAACCATAACTGCTATTGGAGTAGCTATATTATCTAAATTTACTGTGAATAGTCCAAGCACTATTGATACTGTAGTTAATTCAATTGGCTCTTCGATGGGAGTTAACACAGAAAATTGGACTATTGACGGACCTTTTTATATCGAAGCTTCATTAATACTCAAAATGATTGTTCCTATAGCAACTTCAGCACTTTGCTTTATTTCTGCAGGTCTTGCAACGCTACAAACATTAATAGAACTTGCTGTTAGAAGAGTTTTAGCACCTTTCGCTGTTATAGATATATACGAAGAGGGCTTAAGATCCCCAGGTGTTAGATATTTGAAAAAATATTTTGCCACACTTTTAAAAATGTTAATAATCATTCTTATTGCCAATATGACACCAGCCATTATATCATCACTCAGTATTTCTGATGGAAACTTTTTCATAAACGCATTGGTAATGGGCGTAATTAATTTATCGGCAGGAGCTATGATGTTGAAGGCTGATTCGATTGCAAATGATGTTGTAGGCTAAAAGGAGGTATATAGCAATGGCTATTGAAGTTCAAATGTCTGAGGACATAAGAAAATATGAAACAAAGGTTTTTGGACCTTTCGATAAAAGAAAATTAATATCTATGGTCATAGGAGCTGCATATTCAATTCCGTTGGCTATAGTTTTTCCTGGTGATATAACAGTTAAAATATTCGCTTTTGCAATAGCGATGTCACCAGCATTTGCTTGTGGATATATAAATTATGCAGGCATGAAGTTTGAAAGACTTTTTTTTAGATGGTTGTATTTAAAAATATTAACACCAAATAAACGTAAATATAAAACAGTTAATTCTTTTAGAGAGATTGAAAAGCAATTAAAAAAAGAACAAGAAAAAGAATTAATGGAAAAAATGAGCAAAAAAGAATTAAAGAAATATTTAAAAGCGAAGAACAAACCAAAACAGGTAGAATATTCTAAGCTTGCTCAATTTAAAATTTACAATTAATGATAATGAAAGGAATAATATTATGGCTAAGACTAAGAAAAAAACAAATTCATTAGATGGAAGCTTATTTTCAAAAATAGCAAAAATAGATTCGCTTCCAAAAACTGTACAAGAATCTATTCCTTTTAAGGGGATTATGCAGGACGGTATTATCGAAACCAAGCCTGGCGTATTTACAAAAACATATAAACTTGAAGACGCAAATTTCACTATGTTAAATGAAGATGAGCAAATTTCTTTTATGAAAAAATTTATGAATGTGATAAACACATTTCCTGATGGTTGCAAATGGCAATTTAACATTTATAACCATGAAATTGACAAAAGAAAAACACTTGAAGACATTTGTATAAAGCCACTGGGCGATAATTTAAATAAATATCGAAAAGAAATGAATGAAATACTAACATCTAATTTAAAACATGGTAATGCTTCTTTAACACAAGATAAATATCTAACAGTTTCTATTGAAGATGGTAATGTTGAACACGGAATTTCAACACTTGATAAAATGGATGTTGATATATCTAAACGTTTCAGAAGTTTATCTGCTAGAGAAACAAGACCTTTATCTTTAGAGGAAAGACTACGTCTAATTTATAATATTTACAATCAAAGCTATGATTATAGATTAGCTACAGGCGTTTTTGATGGAGAAGAACGTCTTGATTTAAGCCTTATAGCAAAACAAGGTTTAACTGTCAAGGATATTATTGGCCCATCATCAATGCAGTTTAGTGATAACACTTTTATGTTAGGTGATAGATATGGTCAGGCATTTTATCTTGAAAGAGTACCTATGTATTTATCAACAGATTTCTTAAGAGATATATGTGATATTCAAACAAATTCACTTATTTCTATGAATTACGAACAGATTGATGCAGATGTTGCTAACAAACTTGTCAAAAACCAATTGGCAACTATAGAAGCTAGAATAGACGCTGTTACAAAAAAGCATAATGATGATGGTTCATATAATGCAGCATTACCACCTGAACTAGAAAAGAGTCAGATTGCTGCAAGAGATTTGATGAATGATATCACAAGCAGAGATCAGAGATTATATTATATGACTTTTACAGTTTGTCTTTTCGCTACTTCGAAAGAAAATTTATCTAGCGTAGTTAAGATTTTAAATTCTATAGCTGCAAAACATCAATGTCCAATTAAGCCATTGAAATTTCAGCAAGAACAGGCACTCAATACAACACTTCCTTTTTGTCGTAATGAATTGTGCGTTGAAAGACTTTATACCACTGAGTCAGCCAGTGCTTTTATACCATACAATACTATAGAATTAAATCAAAAACATGCCGTATTTTATGGATTAAATCAAGTATCCAAATCTATGATTATGTATGACCGCACGAAGGGCGATAATTTTAATGGATTAATATTCGGTTCTTCGGGTTCTGGTAAATCATTCGCTGCGAAAAATGAAATGATTAATGTGTTACTGGCTCACCCAGAAGCACAGATTTTCGTAATTGATCCGCAGGGCGAATATACCCCTCTCGTTAAAGCTTTAAATGGAACTAAAATCCCATTAGCTCCAGGTGCGAGAACTTATGTTAATCCTATGGATTTAGATATATCTGATGTAGAAGATGAAAACAGTAACCCTATAGCAGGCAAGATTGATTTTATTACATCAATGATTTCAACTATAAAGAAAGCACCTCTCACATCTTCAGAAGAAGCTATTATAAATGCTGCGGTTACACGATTATATGATCCATATGTAAGAGAACTTGAAAGAGATGGCAAGACTATAGATAAAGATAGATGCCCTACATTATCAGATTTATATCAGCTTTTAGATATTCAAAGAAAATCAAATCCAGAAGCAGGTAATTTATGCGATATTTTATCATCATTTACAATGGGACAGTTTGATAATTTTGCTCACAGAACCAATGTTAAAACTGATAATCGTTTTGTAGTTTATGACATTAAGGGTGCTGGTACAAAAATGAAAGAATTATCATATCAGGTTTGTTTAAATGATATTTGGAATCGAATGATTGAAAATTCAAAAAAGGGAATTTATACATGGATATATATTGATGAATTCCATATCCTATTAGAATCAGAAGAAGCAACTCTTACTCTTAAAAGAATATGGAAAATGGCTAGAAAATGGCTTGGCGTACCAACAGGTATTATGCAAAATGCAGCTGACCTTCTAAAGTCAAGTGAAACACAAGCAATTTTTAATAATACATCTTTTATCCTCATGTTAAAAGGACAGTTAATGGATAGAAACGCTTTCCAAGAACTCTTACATTTAAGCCCTGCACAGCTAGAATACATAACGGACTCTGATAGAGGTTATGGTTTGTTTTATAATGGTAAAATGACCATTCCATTTAAATCGGAATTCCCAACAAAAACAAAACTATACTCAATAATGACAACTCAGCATGACGGTGAAGCGGTTTAAGGAGGAAAATATATGAATCTAGCATTAATAATTAAAATAGTATTTAGCATAATGTTTTTATTAGCTGCCGTCATCGGAACAGTTGGTACTAAATTACTTGAAAGAAAAATTAAAGATAAAGAAGAAAAAGACGAATTAGCTGATACAGAATTTATTGACACATCAATAGATAATGAAGAAGAAAATCAAATACTAGATGAATTAGCTAGTAATCTTTTAAGTTCTGGATACGAAGATGATGAACCAGAAGATAATGACGAATATATTGACTATATAGAAGATGTTGAAGAATAACAAAAAGAGGTTAGCCTAAACAAAGGCTGGCCTCTTTTCTTATATATTTAATATAGAAAAACAAATAGAAAGGATTTTCATATGAAGGATACCAAACCACATGGAAAAATTGAAGATTCTGAGTCTTTATATTATAAAGCAAAAGAAGAGCGAGCTACTGGTAAGACAATACAAACAGTAAAGCAAACTTCATATAATACGGTTAAAGACTCTGAAGCTGTACAAGAAAAAGAAGAAATGGAATCTAAACTTAGAAAAGTAGGTGTAGATATTCATGATATCGGATTTGCTAGTGATTCTAAATTATTTTTACAGAATGAAGATAATGTAAGTTCGATTAAAGAAATAACTGGCGATTCGAATTATAGACACGCTAATAGTCAAGGAATGTTTTCTACAAATATAGTAGATGATTATAATCATAATTCAACAACTATTAACAGTGCTCTAGAAAAAAGAGGCGTTGTTAATGCTAAAAATTTAAATAATAGAGATATCAGCAAATTAAAAGCAGCAAACCCAGATAATAAAGAATTAAAAATTCTTCTGAATGAAAAGCAAAAACTTAATGCATCTAAAAGAGGAATTTCAAATATTAAGCAAAAAAAGAATATTGCACAAAGAGTTAGTATGTCGGTTGCCGAAAATAACCAAGACTCATTAGCACTGCAACAAGTAAACTCAACAAAGAAACAAGTAAAGACCGTAAAAACAGGGCTAAAGGCTGTAGAAACAGGAATTAATGCTGCAGGTTCTGCGGCTATTAACGCAAAATCTCTTGGATTACGAGTTAAAGATGGAAAAATAGCTGCATCCGAATATAGAGCAGCTAAAAAAGATGTTTTAAATCAATCGACAAGCAAGTTTTTCCATCCAATAGATAATTCAAAGGAAAAATTTAAGAGAAAAGCGGATACCCTTAGACAAAAACATCTTTCTCGTCAAGGAAGATTAAATAAAGTTGAGTCAAAATTGCAAAAAGTAAAGCCTGATTCATTTAAAGCAAAGAAACTCATTAAAAAGAAAAATAAATTAGAAAAACGCATTAATAAAAAACCATCGTTTCTTAAGAGGACGCTATTTTCTGTCAATAAAAAACGTATTAAAATATTAGACAGATTTAATTTAATAAAAAAAATAATAACAAGGACTATTACCGTTACTATAATTGCCGCTTTAGTTTTAAGTTTTATTGCAAATACTTTTGATGGATTTACCAAAGCTTCAGCTCAAAATTTATCTAATATCGAAATATCTGAAGATGTGTCAAATATCCCAGACGAATATTTGGAAATAGATGAATTTGCAATGCCTTCATCTAAAGACTCAGCTGTTTCAAAATCTTACTATATATATAATGAATTAAAAAAGACTCAAACCGCTTATATAGAGAATTTATATAATGCAGGAGCTAATAGCGAATATAATTCTTATTCTATTCCTAGTGAATGGAAAAGTACTATTGAAAATAATCTAGAAAATTATTCTGATTATTCAAGTAAAATATCTGTAAATAGTGATGGAAGTTTTGTTGGCTTTAACTTAAGTAAATATTTTGGCGAAAAAGTCAATTACAACTCAGTATATGCAACTGATGGTAATAATATAGTATTAAGAGCTGAACCTGGAATCAGTTCAATTGATGCAGAACACGATTTAAATAGTGAATCTAGTGATAACATACAAACTAATGGAAACACAAAAACAATTACAACTAGTTATACTAATGATAATACTAATACAGCTGACAATATTGTAATATCAACCCATTTCCCTGAAGAATCATCAATGATGGAAATGGCCGCAAGTATAATGACAGCATCTATTCTAGTTAATGGAGCTGATGCAGATGAAGATACTCACATATCATGGTGTCAAGACATATTAGCTAAGATGTTAAATAATTCATCTATTAATATATCAACATCAATAGAAGATGATAATAATTCTTCAGTGAATTTTTATTATCAGAACGCACAATACAGTACAACTTCAAAAAAAATAATTATCACTATAGATATTTCATTTAATGAGGATACATCTCTTAGTCATATCATAGAAACAGCAGGTATAACATTAGAAGGAGATTCTAAAACTGCATATGATTATATATTCTCTGATTTCGCTACTAGCGATTTTGTGGATCTAGTTGGATTAGATTCTGGAAACAACCCTGATTCAATCAGTAATGGTGGTTATTCTCATAGTTATACTAGTGAAGAAATAGCTGCAATAATTGGAAACACGACTTTATCTGATAGACAAAAGAAAGTAATAGATACTGCTACAAGTATGCAAGGACAAATAACCTATTATTATGGTGGTAAACCAACAAGCAATGGTACTCCTGTTCAAACTAACGTAGGAACAAATGGTTCTACAACAAGTGCTAATTCGTATGGCGAAAATATTGCAGGACTTGATTGTTTTGGTTTCTGTGATTGGGTATACTGGACTGCTTTTGGAGAAAGAGTGTTAGCAATTGGTTCTACAATGAGCACAACATCAGTTCACAATAACGGTGCTGATGGTTTAACATTAGTTAGCTCGTCAGAATTACAGCCTGGCGATTTAGGATTCCAACAAGGACATGTAGGAATATATGTAGGCCAAGATTCAGAAGGGCATTATGTATTTTGCCACTGTGTAGGAACACCTAGTTCAACTGTTGTTGTAAATACATATGCTGAATTTGATGTATTCTATAGAGTTAATGTAATGTATTAATCATATTAAGAAGCTTACTTCGTAACTTAGTAAGCTTCTTTTTTAAAGCAATTTTCTTCTATATTTATCATATAAACACATCTAATAAATGGAGGTATTTAATTATGGTCAATTTAGCAGCTAATTGTGATGTTTCAATACCTGATTTCAAAATTGTTTACAAAGGAAAAAACATTCCTATGTCAGATGCATATCAAATCAGTTACGCTTATAACATTTTATCGACATCTGAATTTATAAAAGACAATTATAATTTCTCAGACGATATATGTGTCAAAATGGCTATTGATGTAAGAAATACAATGGATAAATATGACTTGGCAGAAAGAGTAGCTATTAAAGAAGTAATATCAAAATATAAGGAGGAACTTGTAAAAAATGAAGGGTTATTGGACTGATTCTGGATATATGGGCTATGATCCATATAAAGAAAAATATTTTCTATACGCCAATGAAGAAGAATACAGAGAAGATTATACTGAAAAAGCTCTAGCATGGACCGACTAATTTGAAACACTATCGACTAGTTATAACTGGTTGATAGTGTTTTTTATCTTATATATTTACTATAGAAGAAAAGAATATATATACATTAAGGAGTGATAAATATTAATGATAAGATAATGAATATATTATCATTAAACGAATTTTATATGATAATGTCTTCAAAAACCAAAAAACCGTATATAAACAAACAATACAATTGTTATATGTTTGATACGAAAAAAAGTGCCGATGATTTTATCGCACAATTCCCATCAGCCAATATTTTTATATCTGATAAAATTAAAAATTTTAAAAGCAAGGTGTTTTTAGAAAAGCTCTACAATTTAGGTATTAAAAATATTATTTTAGAGTTCAAAAAAGAAAAAATAATAATAGCTACAGAAAAGCCAGAATTAAGATTTCTGTTATATAATCCACTGACAGAAGGATACCTTTTACAATTAAGGCAATCAGGAGGAAAAAAATATTTACGAGATTTATGGAATTGCAATTTCTTTACAGCTGTAAGAGTAGAAAAGAGAAAATATGCAAAACATCCTATTATCCAGTATCCCTTTGCAACAATAAAAAATAATGGCAAATTTTTTTTATTATTTAGTAGCATTGATGATTTTAATAAGTGGAATAATACACAAGAATGCATATGGAGTCCTATGGAAATTAATATCAACAAATTTGATAGAATTAGAAATAGAAACCCTATTATAATTAACCCTAATTCCGATAGGATTGTATTAACTAATAACCTAATCAAAATAATTAAAGAAGGAAAAAAATAATGAAGAAAGAACATGATTTTAAAGAAAGCCGTATATATAAAATATGGAGTTTTTTTTATCAACTTAAATCAATAAATATTAAAGTTCCATATTATTTTGTTCCAGCCTGTCCTAATTGCGGAAGTTATGTAACAGGACGATTTGTAGAAAGAAATAATAATATAGTTTATGAAGAAAAAAATAGTCTTAAACATGGAGAAGTTATTGCGCCAGTAGCTAATGTAGGAATAAACAACTGTTTTTGTATCGAGTGTTCTACTCGTTTTAAGCATGATGTAAAGATTAAATTTATAACCCCGTCAGAACTTGAATTTGAAAAAGAAAGAAGACGTGTTAGTTTAATATATAAATCTAAATTCGGTAAATTTATGGAAGATGATGATATTGACGGCGTATCTGAAAAGAAAAATAAGAAAAATAAAAAACATTTTTTTCGAAAGTAAAAATCTTATATATTTGTAGTGGAACATGATATCTAACGGGAGGAACAAACTATTGTAAGTAACTATTTAATTGGTTTTTTATTGCCTTTAGGCAGGAGGATTACAAAATGAATAATTTAATTTTAACAACAAATGGCTTCGACTTAGATACAAAAATGTTTGACAACCAAGTTGCACTTATGGTATTTTTAAGCAGATTTGGAATTCTTACAATTGAACAAATCAAGTGTAGTTATCCAAAATCAGTATTAACATATGCAACATTAAAGCAAGACTTTTTAGATTTTATCTTTGATGCATATGACGAAAAAGAGATCTCAGAATTATATGATAAGGGAATAGAATTGTATAATTTGCTAGATTCTGAGGAATCTAAAAAGCTTAACCAAGCTTCGTATTGCAATAATTTACTTATTGCAATGTAATATATATTTCTCAGGGGGAATTGTTCCCTATTTGTTACAATAGTTTACAGAAGAAAGGACACTAATTATAGTGTCCTTTTTTCTTATATATTTATTTTGTAAACGAATTAAAAGGAGTATAAAACAGGAGGAATATATAATGAATAATGAAAAATTAATTCAACAACAAATGCTTGAAAGAGTTGCAAGTAGTTTTATTACTAATAAGCCGATTAGATTGAAATGGCTAGAAGGAAATGATTTAGGTTATACATCTTGTTCTGAACCAACAACTATTCATGTAGCCTGGGAACATTGTTACTATACTGGTCTTAATAATGATGATAAATTCAGAATTAGAACAGGTGTTGCTGCGCATGAAACGTTGCATCAAATCTTCACTAATTTCGATTATACAAATAAAGTGACAAAAAAGATGACAAGAGGCGAAGCAGCTATATTTATGCAATTCGCAAATACAATCGAAGATCCTGCTATTGAATATTTCGCAGATGAGGTCATGTCTGGCTGGTTTTTAGATGGACTAAAATTCTCAATTCAACGAATATTTGATTTATCACCTGAAATAAACAATTCTCAAAACGCTTTTACCCAATTAATTAATGCGTTAATAAATTTTGGAGATATTGGTTTTGTCAAAGGAAGTTTTACATTCCCAGAAGCAAAAAAATATTTTAAAATAATTGCTCCTATATACAACAAGGCAATTGTAGAGCGTAGTTCTAAAAAACGTATTAATTACGCTATTAAGTGCATGGAATTAACAAGACCTTTGTGGGAAGAAGAATTAAAAAAGCAAGAATTCTTTGAAAAGCTTTTAAAAGAGATGCAAGAAAATCTTTCGAAAAAGGGTGAGGGAACAAATAGCGAGCCAAGTGGTGATAAGCAGCAAAAGAAAGCAGAGTCTGAAGTTGCTAAAAGAAGAGATTCTGCAATTAGAAAAATTAAAAAAGCTGACGATAATGCTAATGCTGACAACAATAATGCTGGCAATAATGGCGAAGAAAAGGATAAAAACAATTCTGACAATAAAGGTGAAGAAAAAGATAAAAATGTTTCTGAAGAAAGTGGAAAAGAACCAACAAACAATAATTGTAATTCTAATACAACTTCTGAAACAACTTCCGAAACTTCTAAAACGGATTCCGAACCGACTTTTGAACCGACTTCTAAAACAGCTTCTGAAGAAATTGAGGGAATTACTTTAACCCCTGAAATGGCAAGCAAAGTAAAGCCAATATGCGATACTTCTGAGACTGAAAGAGCTGAATCTTTAAAGGCTATAGAATCTCTAAGTAAAATTATTGAAAAGGAATTGAATAGCAAAGATAGTAAAACTAAAAAAACTGATCCCACAAATATCGACATTAAAACAGATAATAACCCTAGCTTAAAAAGATACACTTGTCTAAATAAAAAAGTATCAGCTACTAATGTTGCAGCTTATTCAAGTGTTGTTAATGAATTGTCTCCACAGATTAAATCTCTCACAAAGAAACTTGAAAAGATAATCGAACAAGACATTGACGAGGCAAGAAGGGCCACATCTGGTAATTATAATGTTATAAGAGGAACAGTTGGAACTACAGCTAAGATATTTGACAAAATTAAAGAAAAATCAAATAAAAAAAATATTGAAGTCTTACTATTAGTAGACCATTCAGGCTCAATGGGTGGTCATAAAATTGAAATTGCTAGAACAACATCTATAATTCTTGCAGAAAGTTTAAGCAGATTAAACATTGATTTTAGCATTATTGGGTTTGCAGCTGACAAATTAGGATACAACGCAGTTCATTTCCATTACTGCAATCGTAAGGAAAACAGCTTATCGCAAAGAAGTTCGCTTTTATCAATGGAACCAGGTGGTAATAACTTTGATGGATATTCTATTAGATATGCAACTGAATATCTGAAAAATTCACCTAGTAATAAAAAGAAGCTATTATTTATAATTTCTGATGGAAAACCACATGCCAGAGCATATTCCAGAGCTGGACTTAATGGTATTGAAGATACTACTTTAGCTATTAAAGATGCAAAAAAGAGCGTTAGCTTATTTGGTATTGGAATTGGCAATTGTGATCCAGAAGTGCTGCTTAAGATGTATGGTAAGGATTTTATTCATGTAAAAGATATTGCTCTTTTACCTAATGAACTAAGTAAACGTCTTTCAAAAGCATTATAATTAGGAGGTTTAAATGAAATCATTCGCATTTGATGATGGTAAGAGATTAATTATTACCGTTGAAGATATAACAGAAGCACAAAAAAAAGAGCTTATAAAGCGTTTTAATTCAACAACATTAGCTAATGCCAATGTCTTACCTATCAATAAGATTGAATTCGATAATGAATTTTACATTCCAAGTGGAATTTATGCTGGAAGAACGCCAATGGAAATATTAAATGATATAGATTGTATGAAGGAAGAAGTAGAAGTCATATCAGAATTTAACAAATTTAAAAACACACCTGATTTTAAATATATAAAATCATGTTTGTTAGATTATTTAAAAAGAAAATTCAAATCTACAGATGCTACTAAATATGCGTCAAATCTGACTCAATCTCAATCCATTGCTTTTAAAAAATTATACAGCATTGTGATTCCAATGAATACAAGCATTGAAGATGATATTAGATATTTTCAAAATAATTAAGATTTAATGCGTTTTAAAGAAAAAGGGGCTGTGAAAAAATGAGATAATCATTTTTTCCAGCTCCATTTTTATATCATTTTTTTGTGAGATATGCTGTTTCTGGCAAAAAAAGTGTATAATGCCCCTTTCCCCAAAAACTACAAACTTTTTTGATTAGGCAGCTTCTTGGAGACGCAGCTTTTTATTGTGATATTTATATAAGTTATGACCTATTGAAACCAAAAGAACCTCAAGTTTTACGGATTTTATTCCTTTTCGAACTATTCTTTTATACCAACGATCATTTTTTATGATTCCGAAAGTACCTTCCGCTTGAATGGATCTGTTCATTCTAAGGAGTGCTCCCTGGATGCTT
>NZ_AUJG01000017.1 GCF_000424105.1 Lachnospira multipara ATCC 19207
CCTTTTTCGTAGTTTTCTTTTTCCTTAGCTAAAGCCCAATTAAAAGCAAATCTTGCTGCACCTGCGTACTGAAACATTTTCGTTTGTTGCACGTTATTAGGTATCAGCATTACTTTTATTGCCTTTATCATTATTCTCCTCTCCTTGAATCAATTCTTGGACAAGTTTCTTAGCTTTATTAGCTCTTTTGCCTTGTTAATAACTTATAAAACTCAACCGTATTTTATAGACTTTTATAAGTTTTATTTAACTGTCATCAACTCCTTTCTAGGTACATATACCGTAGACTATTACTAGTCCTTGCATCTGTTACAATTATAACGAACTATATGGGGAGTGTAAAGCGGACATTCGGAATTTGCTTTGCTAGTTCCTCATGAACGCAGTGGCACTTTGTGCTATCTGTCAGAAGGAGCTTTAACCCCTTCTGACACTAGTTAACTGCCTAATGGAATTAACTAAATCAGATTAAAGTGCTTAAAGGCCTTGTAAATTCCATCTTCATTTACACCCTCTGTTATATAATCTGCCATTGCCTTAATTTCTTCCCCGCCAGATGCTACTGCTATACCGATATTACATTTTTCAAGCATAGGAATATCCACCTTGGCATCCCCAATAGCGATGGTATTCTCTATAGATTCCCCTAGATGCTCAAGTAAGACATCAATAGCCTTGCCTTTATCAATGTTCTTAACTCCCAAATCCCCAAAGAGTGCAATCTCTCCTGCACCGCCCCAGGTTAAGGCCTTAAGCTCAGGAAATTCCTTAATTGAATCTAGGTGATCTTGATAACTAGAAAGGATAAAGGAAACTTTATTTACATCATCTCTATAAAGATCCGCTCCAAAAATCATATCTGGAAAAGCATCTCTAACTGTCATATTACTTGAGTCTTTTCCCTTACGACTTGCGTATTCTCTTATTGCAGTTTGTCCTTTTTCTTCAAAATTTTCTGAAGCATAAAGACCACTATTACACTCTAAGTAAAACTCTAATCCTCTTTCATGAAGCCAATCCACAATATGCTTAGTTTCTTCCTTGCTTATCTTTTTGTGCAGAATTACTTTATCACCATCCTTTACATAGGCTCCGTTCCCACCTATCATTCCATCAAGTCCTATATCCCAGATGTAATCGTAAACCTCTGCTTCTGATCTTCCAGTACAAATATAAACCTTGTGTCCATTGGCTCTAGCTTCTCTAATAGCCTTAGTTGCCGACTTTGGAAGCTTACCTTCATAATCAACAAGTGTTCCATCTACATCAATTAATACTATTTTTTTCTGCATAAAAACTCCATTTCTTTTGCGTGCGTGCCGGGCGCCGGCTACCATAAAGCAAGCAAAGCCTACTAAGTTAGCTTTATTACTAACTTAGTAGGCTTTTTTTATAAATACTTTACCATCTCATTAAGTGGTCTTAAATCTGTATGCATTGTAGATGGCACAACGCCTTCCTTAGCATAACCCATAGGCATTAAGCACACTGGCTTAACAGATTCTGGTAAGTTAAATTCCCTAGCTGTTAAAGTATTAGGGAATACATCTACCCAAACTGAGCCTACTCCTAAGTCTGCTGCCTCTAGCATCATATGACAAGCTACAATACTTGCATCCTGCTGACCTGAAGAAACTCCTTCTTCCTTAGAATTAAAATACTGCTCAGACTCTTCATAAGCAATAAGTAAGACAGTTGGTGCATTATAAGCACATCTACTAAGACTTCTAATCTTAGCAAGGCCCTCTTCACTTTGAATTACATAAACTCTTGCACACTGGTTATTCTTGGCTGTTGGCGCAATGTAACCAGCCTCAATAATCTTATCAAGAACTTCCTTTTCTATCTGCTTATCCTCATAATCTCTAACTGAGAAACGCTTCTTTGCTAATTCTAAAAACTCCATAAAGCCTCCTTAACACTATATATTTATATCTTATTGTAACATAGGTAAGAGGGGTTGTGGGAGTAACTATCGTTATTGTTTCTATTCTCGCTTATCCTACGCTTTCTCCTCCGTTCCATATGTCGTCATAGTTTGTGATTTTACAGTCAATCTTTCCTTTTTATAAATTTACCCGTAGGCTAATTTTGAGTCCTACGGGTAATCACTTACTTTTCTCTTATTTGACTGTATCAAAAAAATTTTGTTTTTCATCTTATACAGTCATTTATTAATTTCTCTGTTTTTGCCGGTAATGTAAAAAATCACTTTTTAGTGGTCGCTACATTCAGATTATAAATTTCTTGTGTTTGACTGTATCTCACCCAAATGTAATATTAAGTAAAAGTTGATAACATACAGGCAGAACATAAGAATTCTTCCTCTTACCTGTATGTATAAATAAAAAACAATTTTAATTTACCATCAATTCTTATTTTTCTTTATTATGCACGTATGATATACAATTTATTTAATTTCGCCTCTGCGGGTAATTACTTAAAAACCTACTTTTACCTGTAGCTATCCTTAAAAGAAACCTTAATGCATCTTTTATTTCAGACCATATGACCTCTGTCTTACTATTTCTTTCCTATTCTACAACAAGAACTTCTTAATCTTATCTTCAATAGACTTTACGTCAAATTTATATTCACTAGATTCTAGACTTAATATCAAGTTGTCTCCTGGAATATAACCATTCTTTTCATACATAAGAATCTTTTCAAAGTTCTTTGTTGCATAATCATCATCTGATACTAGCCCAAGATGTTCCCAGTAATAGGTCTTCTTAGTTCTTACATTTAATGCTACAAAATCTGGATAATATGATTGATATTTATTAGATACGAATAAAGGTTCATATTCGTAGGGGACGCCATACTTATCTAAAGTATCAGCTATGATTTTTTCAGATTTAGATCTTACCTTTTCACCTCTGTTTGTAGAAAACTGACCCTCTTCCGGATATTCATTTTTATTTCCTGGATGCTTCTCTCTCCACTCTGCTATAAAATCTTCTTCTGTCATTACGATAGGGACAACACACCTTTTCCTACCCTCCGGTAACTTTAAATACAAGTTTGTTATGTCATCTACATCATAATTTTTTATAAACTTCTCTAATCGTTTCTCCATTTCAATTAGCTTTTTATTAACTGATAACTCATATTCTCTTTGGATTATTTTAGTTGCTATCTTGCTATCAGCAACTGAAATATACTTCTTACCACCTTTTTTACCTTTATTAAGATAATACTGAGTATATCCCTTTCTTGTAGATACATTAATATGCTCTTTGGGTGTACCCTTAAGTTTCTTAAGATTTCTTTCTGATTGTCTTAAAAGTTGTTTAATTTCATCTAACTGTTTTTCTAATTGTGATAAATAATTCTCCATTATTACCTTCTTTCTTTTGTTTTAAAGATGAAGTATCTTATTCACCTTTTAATTTCTTTATAATTCTTTTTATTTGCCTGTTAGTTTTTAAACATGTCTACAGTCAATTTTATCTTTTTCTTTTATTACCTGTATGGGAAATTTTGGAAAAACTACTTTTTTACTTAATGATACATTCACATCTTATAAATTTGCAATTTACCTGTATGAAGATTTGTTGTGAGTTTTTAACTATTGCAGTCAATGAGAAATTTCTTACGATTTACCGGCATGATATCAATTAATTTCAGTTTATGTTTTTCGGTTGATACCAACAAATCTATCTTTTTCATGAATTAACTGTATTGATTTTTGTATTATATAAAAGGGCATGCAGCTAAATTTCTTTTTTACATATTTTACCTGTATACACTTAGAAACATTTAACTAGCCCGATACAGTTAGATTTCCTTTTTTCATCATTTGCACGTATAGGTAGCAAATCAAAAGACTCAAATACCATCAAAGCAAGTTTTTTTGTAATTTACCTGTGAAATTTCCCGGATTCTGGGAAGAATAGTCCCGCACACCACGTTAGACCGCACACTGCACCAGTCCGCAAGCCACGCCCCGTGCGCCACGTAAAACCACGCCCCGTGATGGCTCCCGCCACGCGAACAAAGAAAAAGATAGTTGTTTTCCCTTGGAAAACAACTATCTTAATATATAACCTACGCCATCATTATGTCAACCAATACACAATTTCAACATTAAGCATTCTCATTCTTTAATGCATCAATTGTATTTTCTTTCTTTATCTTTGAGTTTGAGTAAAGCATACTTACAAAGACTACGATGAATACACTAATAGCTGCTATTAGGATGCTTCTATATGGTAGCACATAATTAAATACATTATTCAGTGAAGAAATCTTATAAAGCACGTAGGAAAATGCTACTGAAATTGGTAAGCCAAGTATTAAACTCTTAAAGCCGTAGTTGATGCACTCGTAATTAAGCATCTTTCTTACTCCTGACTCCGACATACCAACGGATTTAAGCATTGCAATTTCTTTTTTACGAAGCATGATACTTGTTGAAATTGTGTTAAATATGTTAGCTACTGTAATTAGTGACATAAGGATAATAAAGCCATAACTAAACACGTCGACAATTTCAATTAACATCATTTCAGCTTCTAGCGTTTCCCTTGCATCTTCAAGTCCAGAGCTTGTATAACCTTTTGCAATCAAATATTGCTCAATATTACTATAAGCCTTTTTATGATCCTTTGCTTTTACAAAAATTTCCTTACTCATAAGCTCCGTATTATATAGACCATAAAACTTCTGCTCTAATACTTCATTCATCATGCTATGAGGATAAACTAAAGCCATATTGTTATATAAAATGTAATCATCTAATTCAATGCAAGCACCAACCTTAAAAGCCGTATCCTTCTTAATTTGATTAACGGCCATTTCTTCCTTTTCATCAGAAGCAATTAATTTATCAGCTGCAATATTTATGTCGAAATTTTTCAAATTCTTATCTATAACATTGTAGCGATAATTCTTTCCATTATGGATTTCTGATAAATTATTCTTTAAAAGAGCCTTAATGTTGTTACTATCATAATATTCACTTGAATCAAGATTATATTTATCACAAAGCTCATTAAATTCTTCATCATCCATAAACTTACAGACTACATATTGCTTATTAGCATAGTTGTTTAAATCCTGACTATATTTCTTACAATCCTTAGCTAAATAGTCATCATTAATATCAAAAAGTAAGGACTCTGTGTCATATAAAAAGCCTATTTCATCTACCTTATCAAGCTTTGAAAGGTCATTAGCTAATGCTTTAACATCCCAATCCTGCCAGATATGATAGTAGATATCATTATGTAGAGTTTTAAATTGTGAAAATATAGCTCTATCAGCATATGCACAAAATGATGAAGTTGTAATAAATAGGATAATACTTGCTGCAATTGATATTATTGTAAAATTGTATTTCTTTTTATTACGTTTAAAATTTTTCTTAGCCATCATAGCTTCAAAACCAAAAAGCTTTAAAGTTAATTTTGAGGTTTTAAGCTGCTTTGGACTTACCCTTATATCTGTTGTTTGACGAATAGCGTCAAGAGGTGTGATTTTTATTGCTCTTCTTGCTGGTATCCAAGCTGCAATTAAAGTTGTGATGTAACAAATAATTGCTGCAAGCAACAAGCCTAATGGACTAATCACTAACTTAATCTGTGTTTTAGCATATCCATAACTAGTCGCGCTAAAGTTATCTCTTAAAAAATAAAGGGTAATTCCCATACCAAGACAACCTATAATAATTCCTATTGGAATAGCAATTAAACTAAGAACAGTCGCCTCATATCTAATGCAGGCTCTAATCTGCTTTTTTGTAGCTCCAACTGACTTTAAAATGCCGATTTGCTTAGTTCTTTCGCTAACAGAAATGGCAAAAGAATTGTAAATTAAAGACACAGAACCAACTACAATTAAAGCAATTAAAAATCCTGCAAATAGCTTAATTGTATCTGCTATAGCACTTCCGCCTAAAACTCCATATAAACCAAGTAAATCTCTATGTGAATAAACCGCATCAACTCCAAGATCTGTTTTTAGCTTAGAGGCAACTTTGTCATAATCAGATAATTTTTTTACAGTAAATAACGCATTTACATTTTCATAAATATTAGTCTTATTATCCACTGTAAGAGCTAGGTAAGAGGCCGATTCTCTGCTATCAAGTTCATAGCTAAGGCGATTATAAACGCCTACAATTTTGTATTTTTTAGACACTGTGTTAACTAATGTCTCTTCCACATTCTCTCTTATAGCCATGTCTGGATTTATAATCTCACCATCGACTTCTCGAGTGCCAAGAGCGAGCTCAATTTCTTCCCCTTCTGAAAATGACATGCCGCCGTTAGTTAAAATGTTATCCGGAATTATAATTTCATTTTCATTTTCTGGCATGCGACCCTGCTTTAATTTAACACTAGCAAGTTTCTCTAAATTCTCTGACATACCAGCAATTCTAATATATGGCTTATATGTGTTTTCTGAATCAAATTTAGCCACCCCTAAATCTTCTAAATAAGCAATCTTATCTATGTCACTATTATTCTTTAATTTATCTAATTGTTCATTATTAACTTCAGAAACAAAGCCATGATAACTGCCCTCTGTTTCTATTACCATATTTCTAAAATAAACGATTCCTGAATTAGCACCTTCTATAACTGCTGTAAAAAGTGTCATAGAAAGGATAATGCCAATAATAGTTACAAGGGTTCTTGTTCTATTCTTTTTAAGGCTTTCCCTGGTATATTTACGAAAAATACTCACGACTATGCCCTCCTAATTCTTTCATCTCTAACGATTTTGCCATCTTCTACGGAAATTACTCGATCTGCCTGTAATGCTACATTTTCATCATGAGTAATTACAATTAAAGTCTGATTGAATTTCTTATTGGACTCCTTTAAAAGCTGTATGATTTCCTGACTATTTTTTGAATCTAGATTACCTGTTGGCTCATCTGCAAGAACCACTGCAGGTGTATTCATTAGTGCTCTACCAATCGAAACGCGCTGCTGCTGTCCACCTGATAGCTGATTTGGAAGATTTTTTAATCGCTTATCAAGGCCCAATATATTAATTAGCTCGCTAAGTCTTGCATTATCTACCTTTCTACCATCCATAAGCACTGGCAATGTCATATTTTCCACAACATTTAAAACCGGAATAAGATTGTAGAACTGATAAATTAAGCCCACATATCTTCTACGGAAAATCGCAAGCTGCTCCTCGTTTTGTTCATAAACATCCTGGCCATCCATGTAGACTTTACCACTAGTTGGTCTATCAACTCCGCCTAAAATGTGTAACAGCGTAGACTTACCAGAACCCGATGGTCCAATAATTGCCACAAATTCACCTTTTTCTATTGAAAATGATACGTTATCAAGTGCCCTAACTTCATTCTCACCCTTACCATAAATCTTGGTGAGATTTTCAATCTTTAGAATTTCCATTTTTTTCTCCTTATTGATTAATTTAGAAAACTTAAGTCTTTCATAACAGGATGTAAAGGACTTTAAGCAAATATATCATACCCTTAGCAGGTTCATTTCTTTGCTCTCTCATCCATCCAAAAACAGAATAACAAACTAAAATGACACCTAAATGACAATTAAAAATTAATTCTGTCACTTAAGTGTCATTTTATTACACAACGCTTTTATAAAATCTCACATCAAAGCAGGCTCCAAGCACTTCCCCTGTTTCGTGATTATAAATGTTACTAGCCTGAATTGTGCCATTTTGAGCCACAATTACAGAACGTGCCAAGGCAAGTCCTATACCTATGCTGTTTTTTGATGCATTTTCACCTTTATAAAATCTATCAAAAAGATATGGAATGTCCTTTTTTACAAATCCTTCTCCGGAGTCCTTTACTAGGATCTGGCTATAAATTGCATTATCGCTAGTCTCAATGCTTAAGCTACCACCAGGCTTAGTATGCTCAAGGCAGTTCTTAATTAAATTAGCAATGGCCTCAACGCTCCATTCCATATCCAACTCCAAATTAAAATCTTCTCCTTTTAAATCTAAAGAAATGTCCTTTAACTCCATAACAATTCTAAAATCCTCTAAAGATTTTTTGATTAAATCAGACATCTTAATTTCCTTAATTTCAAACTTAGCAGTCTTGGCATCGATTTTTGAAATCTTAAGGAGTGACTCAATGAGCCAATCTATTCTTTTAAGAGATGACTTTAACTCTCTTACATGCTCATGTCGTTTTTCTTCAATTAAATCATCCGATGACAACATATCTGTCACTATATTCATAGAAGTAAGAGGAGTTCTAAGCTGATGAGAAATGTCGTAAATGCTGTTAGCTAGCTCCACCTTATCCTCAAGTAACTTATTGGACTTATCTCTTAAATTAGAAGTCATCTTAGAAATCTCGCTTGAAAGAATAGCAAGTTCCCCTTCATTACAGCTTGTAAAGTCGATGCCATCATCACCATTAAGCACTTTACCTATCATCTCCGATAGTTTAGCAATTTCTCTATATCTTCTTTTTTCATAAAAATATGTCACTATATCAAGAATAAGCAAAATTCCTAAAATCAAAGCTAAAGCTTTTTTATTCACCTCAAATGCCAAAAGTAACATAGTTATTAACACAAATGCCAAACTATTACACAATAACAATATTCTAAATTCTTTATTTCTTATCATAAGCTAACCCATCCTATAATCTAATCCATTCTATAACCTCTACCGCGCACGGTCTTTATAATTGTAGGATTTGCCGGATCCTTCTCAATTTTTTCTCGAAGTCTCTTTATATAGACCGTTAGGGTATTATCATTAACATAATCCCCTGCAATATCCCAGATATCATCAAGTAGCTTATTTCTTGAAAGAAGTATTCCTCTGTTTTGAATAAAAATGACCAACAATCGATACTCCAGCGCAGAAAGATATATTTCTTCTCCTTCTCTAGATACCTGGCCCTTATCTAAATCCACCTTCAAACCCTCAATAAGAGTTACATTACTCTTCTTATCGTAACGTCTAAGTACATTTTTAATTCTAGAAACTAGTTCTCTTGGGCGGAAAGGCTTAGGAATATAATCATCAGCCCCCATTTCAAAGCCAGCAACTACACTTGTTTCATCCCCTGAGGCCGTTAAGAAAATTACCGGTATGTCTAGCATTTTCTTAATCTCTAAACAAACCCCATAGCCGTTGCCATCCGCTAGGGAAAGGTCAAGTAAAATCAAATCAAAGGCTTCTTTATCTATAATATCTAATGCATCTCTTTGGCCACTTACACTTCTAAGGCTAAAGCCTTCACTTTCAAGGTATTGGCTAAGAGACTCAATTATGCTAATATCATCCTCAACTATAAGTATTTTTGGCATAAAATTACCCTCTCTATAAATGTTAAATCTTCTTTAATATTATCATTTATAAAGAGGGTAAGCAATTATCTTATATATTTATTTACTCCCACCAGGCTTTCATTAGATTAATCACCTTTATAGATAAATCACCTTACTAGCTTCTTTTAAATAGTCCTTATTATGACTTACCATAATCACAGTTTTCCCTTCCTCCGACAATTTTTTCAAAATATCTATTACTATTCTTGCATTTTCCTCATCAAGAGAACCGGTTGGTTCATCTGCAAGAACTACTTTACTTTTCTTTAATAAGACCCTAGCAAGAGCTACTCTTTGCTGCTCACCACCTGAAAGCTTATAAACTTTAGTATTTAACTTATCTAGCATACCTACTCTTTCTAGTGCTTCTTTAATACTTATACCAGACCTATTTTTCTTTTTTATAATGCTAAGATTTTGCTTAACGGTCTTATTTTCTATTAAAGCAAAGTTTTGAAAAAGGAAGCTTACGTAGTCTCTTAAATATTGGGCATGTCCAATTTTTTCAATTTCTACATTATCTATTAGTATTCGTCCGGTATCATATTTTTCAAGATTTCCAAGGATATTTAAAAATGTAGACTTGCCACAACCACTTTTACCTGAAACCACTATAAAACTTCCATCATCTATTGTCTCATTTAAACCTTCAAAAAGCTTTTTTTCTCCAAAAGACTTAGATAAGTTTTCTATTTTAATCACAAGCATCCCCCTTTCAAAGTCTTTACCATAGATATTTTCTCCTGCCTTATAATAAATAAAGCAATGATTACATTCTCAATAATATCTAATATAAATCCTAAAATAATTGTCGTAATTATACTAAAAATTCCTGTAGCAACTCCTATTCCTATAGCCACCAATATTGCCAAAGCATTTCCAATATTCATCTTTAAAAACAGATATTTATTTCTTTCAAAGAAACTTAAACCAAGCATTTCTTTTACTGCATGCTCCATTGCGTATTCTCTAAATTCAAGGCCTAGCATTTGAATAATCATTACCATTTCCAAAATGATTACAAGCACACATAGTGATGCTAAAAATGAAACCAATCGCTTTATAAAGCTCATCTGATAATCGTAAATATCCCCTACTTTAGATATAATTAAGCTGTCTTTATACTGGCTATCCCCTAAAAGATTTTCTATCTCTTCTTTAGAATGTCCATAAATTACAGTCCTATTAGCAGCGTACATTTGCTTAGGAATACCAACACTTCCCTTTAAATATATAATTGTAGGATTAGACACATTTTCAAAACGATTATATTGGCCGTTGCCAATACAAAGCATAGATATTTTTTTGCTATATTCTAGCTCCTCTAAACTTAAGTCATCCAGTTCGTTCATGGACATAATCCCTTCAACTTCAGGCATGAAAATTGTCTTTTTTTTACTATGAATAACCAAACAATCCGATTCCTCATTTTGATTTTCACTTATTAGTTGCTTTATACTATCTGGCAACAAATCTATTGCAGATTCATTTACAATAATATATGGGTATTTCCCATCATTTATTTTCATACATAATTTTATGTTTAAATCAGACTCATTTAACACATCCCATACAGCATAATCAATAAAATCAAGTGATGTATCTGTAATAAAAACATCATCTTTTATAGTTTCTATCTGCTTCTTTTGTGCAGTTTTAAATGTATTTTTACCAATAGATGAAATGTTTGTTGCAAGGCTAAAAACTACTAACGAAAAAGCTAACAGTTTTATGAAATATAAAAACCAAAGTGCATTTTTATTGTCATTTACATTAGAAAACACCGCCTTAATATTCATTTTTAACAAAAGGAAATTGCATAAAGCAGCTAATATAACACATATTTGATATATACAAAAAGCTAATATTGCCCTGTAATCACCTGATATAAAATTAAACACAAATAATTTTGCTACAATGTAAATCAATTCATATATTATTAAATCCAACAAAAAAGACTTAATAACTATTTCCTTTAAATTTTCACCATAAACTGCACGTAAAATAATGCTTTTCTTTCTTCTAAAAACTGTAATTAAACTTATTATTAAAATCATAATACCAATTAAAGTCCAAACAATTATTATCATATCATTTTCATTAATTAGACTTTTTACTTGGCTTATTGTTTCATATTTTTCTGATAAAATTTTTTTCGTTTCTTTGCTGTTATTTAAGATAAGGAAACTATTGTTTGAACTAATTTCGTCTATAGATAGCTCATCTATATTTTTGTAAATAATAGACAAATTTCCATTTAACAATGACTTATATTTTCTTTCTTTTAAGGCGGTTTTCTTTATAAAATAATTTTTTGCTTCATCTGAATTAACATAGATTAAAAGCTTGGTCTCCAATTCGCTTTCTTTTTCAAAGACGGGATAACAAATCCAATTTCCCTCATTTGATAGACTAATCAAATCTTGCTTTAGTTCGCTTAATTGATCTTCGTTATAGTCAATTTTCATTCTTCCAAATTTGCTATATATAGAATCATAAATTGTTATATGAAACAATTCACATCTCATAACAAATCCCAAACAAACTATCATAAAAATCAAAATAATATTTACTATTCTTTCCAAGGCATCTCTAATCCCCATAAGTCTTCCGCCTTTCTAAATAATATATCTATTTTGTCTGTATTTTCATCTACATAAGGTTGATATTCTTCATATCTTGCTGTTCTACTATCCTCTAGATATATTTGTCTGCCATCTAGTATTACCCCAAGTTCTTTTATATTTCCTGTGAAATCTTCTAGCCAAATTATTAAACTATAATCTCCCATAACATACATCATCTTCCCAGGATTTTCTGGATCTGGTCCAACTAATTCCATTGGTGATGTAATCGCCAAGTTTCCATCATCCCACAACCATAATGCTGGCATACTTACACTTAAAGTAAATTTATCATTATCCCAAACAGCAATATTCTTTATATCTGCTTCACCTTTTTTGTCTGTACAATATACACTATTTTCTGTCTTAACATAATACTTATGAAATGGTTTATATTTTCCATAATACCAAGCTATACTCATTACACCTAGAATTAAAAAAAGAAATGTGAAACATAAAATAAATGCTTTACTATGAAGTATTCTTTTAATTCTTTCTTTCCTCTCTTTTTTCATACTACAGCCCCATTAAAAAATATTATCTCACGCCCCGACATTGTTTATTACTTAACAATACTTCTATCTAACTTTATTGTAAGACTTTAAGTATATAAAGTAAAGTAATACTTTATATACACGTATAAAAAAACAAGCTAAATTTTTCTTTACTAGGAACACATTTGTATTTCAATCTTTAAAACGTAAAGTTAAGGTAAAAAGCAAATGTAATTGTTTATATTGTTAAAACTTAGTATTAGTTGCTCTACGATCAAGCTTTCTTCTTATTAAATTAGTTATTGCTAAATAACATAATGCTACTAAAATCAAGAATACCAATAATACTAATATCCACCAAGCACTACCCATAAATGGTAACTCATTAGTAAATCCAAATGCTCCTGCCTTACTTCCCCAATTTAAGAAGAAATAAGGATATTTAATTCCTTCAGCAAACTGCCAACCCTTAACATATCCAATGCCTGCATAAATTGCATAGAGAATTGGTGGAATAATAACATAAATCACGTCTTTTTTCTTCAAACTTCCAACATGACTTACAACAAAGAAATCTACTGCTGATACAAAAACAATTATCTTTAATAGATAACTAATTCTTTTTTGCGAATTTGATAATGATCTCATAATTCCTCCTGCTTGAAATTAACTTATCATTACAAGTCTTGAGCATCTTAGATTTGTTTAGTTTTATAATAAATAGCTTTCTATCATTCTCTCAACTGTCTTAACGTCAAGATTTACACCTTCTGATTCCATACTAAGAATTAAATCCTTACCTGGAAATAAGCCGTTTCCTATATAGTCTTGTATCTTGGAAAAATTCTTAGTGGCATAATCATATTCTGAAATAAGACCTAAATGCTCCCAGTAATAAGTATGGCCTGTTCTTAGATTTAATACCGCAAAATCGGGATAAACTGTTGAAAAATTAGATAGTTCTAGACGAGGTTCGTATGCATATGGAATATTATATTTAAAAAGTAAATCAGCTATTATCTTCTCTGACTTTGATCTTACGTACTCATTATTATTTGTCTTATACTGTCCATCTTGTGGATATGTATTTTGCATGGCTGGATGTAATTTGTACCATTCCTCTATATATTCTTCTTTTGACTTTATTATAGGTACAACCATTTCCTTTTTACTTTTCTTTAAGCCTTCATATGTATTATAGATTTCTTCAATATCATAGATCTTTAGTAATCTTAATAAGCTATTCTGTATCTTTTTTAGCTTATCATTAACAGCTAAATCATAATCTCTTTGAATATACTTCTTAAGATTCTTCTCATCTTCTCTTTTTACGTAGCTTTTCTTTTTTGTTCTCTTATCATATATGTAATAATTCTCTTTTCCTTTTATTGTAGAGCTATATACACATAGATTCTTATCATCTTTATCTTTATATCTAGCAATATTTTTATTGGATTCCTTCAACAATCTAGTAATATCACTAAGTTGCTCAGTTAATTCATTCTTGTAATTATAGATGTGGTCTAGGTCTTTGTTAACTTTACGTTTCTTTGCCATGTGGCTCCTTTCTTTTGTGGTGGTAGTGGTCCGGGAGGGGGGGAACCTCCGTAAGGTGCTGAATTTCCCGGTGGTTTTAGCGGTCCGGCAGGGGGAACCTCCGTAAGGTGCTGAATTTCCCGGTAGTTTTAGCGGTCCGAGAGGCTACAACAAACTAATTTCTACTGATTTCCGGCGAATTTTTCTATAAGGAGATAAAGCCCATATAATGGTGTAAATTCAAAAAATAAAAAGAGCCAAGAGCTCATCTTTCAGTTAAAATTAAGTTACCACACAAAACATAATTGAAAGGATGAACACTATGGCTCAATTACATTTTACATTGGATTACGATTTTTTTGTAGGACTTTTCTCAGAAACTAAAGATGAAGCCTTTGGAAAGCTGATGGAAGCTTTACTGAATCAGGTACTCTTAGCAGAATCTTCCGAACAATTAGGTGCGGAAAATTATGAACGTTCTTCCAATCGTTCTGATTATCGTAATGGAACTCGAACTAGGAGTTTGACTACAAGGATTGGAAAAATAGAATTACAGGTTCCAAGACATAGAAATGTGCCTTTTAAAACAGCTTTATTTGAGAACTATCAGCGCAATGAACAAGCTTTGATTTCTACTATGATGGAAATGGTTATTCAAGGTGTTTCAACTAGAAATGTTAAGAAAGTAACCGAGGAATTATGCGGGGAGTCTTTCTCAAAATCTACTGTCTCTGAGATTTGCAAGGAACTAGATGTTCCAATCAAGCATTTCAAAGAGCGACTTTTACCTGAACACTATCCATTTATTATAGTTGATGCTATTTATCTTAAAGCTCGTGAAGAGCATAGGATTAAGTCTAAAGCATTATTTATTGCTATAGGAATCAATAATACAGGCCATAAAGAAGTCCTTGGTTTTGAAGTCTATGACTCAGAGAAAACAAACACTTGGAGAGACTTTTTTGAAGGCCTTAAAAGCCGTGGATTAAGAGGCGTTGATATCGTTATCTCAGATGCACACGCTGGACTTGTAGAAGCAATAAAAGAATGTTTTACAGGATCATCATGGCAACGCTGCCAAGCTCATTTTACAAGAAACATCATTGATAAATGCCCTAAGAAATATAGCACTGGCTTAGCTGCTGAATTAAGAGACATGTTTAATTCATCAACAGTTGAAGAAGCTAGACGCTTAAAATCAAGCATTTACGATGAATATCAAGATGTTGCCTCAGAAGCTATGTCTATTTTAGATGAAGGATTTGAAGACAGTATAACAATCATGGCCTTACCTTCTAAATATCGCATTGCTTTAAGAACTAGTAACATCATAGAGCGTGAAAATAGAGAAATAAGGCGACGCGAAAGAGTAATACAAATTTTTCCTAATACGGAATCAATCATCAGACTCATTGGTGCAATTCTCTATGATGATCACAATGATTGGAGTGTAGCACAGAGACTCTTTGACATGCAAGAGTATTACGATAACCTCAATAAAATACAAAAGAAGCTCTTAAAAAGAAGAGTGGCCTAAGGAAAACTATTTTAGCTGAAAGATGAATTTACACACAAATATGGACTTGACTTTGATTTCTCTGAACATCCCACTATTTAGTCGATTTTTCAGAGATTTCGCATTCCTTATTCTTTCGTGATTCTAAATTTCTCTGAATATCCCACTATTTAGTCGATTTTTCAGAGATTTCGCGTTCCTTATTCTTATTTCAGGACTTGCCCCACAATTTTTTTATCATTATAGTGTTACAAACAGTACAAACTATACATTAAACTCGCTTATTTGTAAAGTTCTAATTTTATTACTATTATAAATTCCCAGACAGCTACAAAAAAGAACCACAGGCCTCTGGCCTGCGGTTCTTTCCTACTCTTTTTCTACTAACTCGCCTTTTCTATAGGCTCTTAGTAGTTCCTCTAATTCTTCAATTGTTTCCTTAATTTCTTTACCTGTATCTGTATCTGCCACTGTTTTTCTACGTTCTACATGCTGTACAAGTACTGTTTCTGAATGAATATCACTACCAGTTTCTACAGCCTTTTCTACGGATTCAAAAGGTTCGTGAGCTGCAAGCAAGAAACCATAAGAATTATAAGTTAAAGTATAACCTGCAATTCCAGTTTTAGGTTGATAAGCTTTAGAAAAGCCACCATCTATTACAAGAAGTCTACCGCCACATTTAATAGGTAGTTCTCCCTTCTTAGTTTCTACTGGTACATGACCGTTAATAATACGACTCTCTGAAGAATTTAAGCCAAATTCATTAAGAATCATAGTAACTGTCTCATCTTTATCATACCATGTATAATATGGATTCTTTAATTCAAGATGAGTCTCCTTATCCTCTATAAAATATCTCTCAAAAGTGGCCATTTTATCCTTGCCAAATACAGGAGAATTCTTGTGACACCAAGTATACCAAAGCATATCCATACCAATCTGCTTTTCCTCAGGATCTATGGCATAGTAACCCTTTCTTAACCATTTTTCAAGTTCGTCATAAAGAGCTTTACCCTTATATTTATGTCCACAAAGTTCAACCTCTAAGAACTTTCCCTTATCATTTAGCGGAACACAACCATGATAAAGTAAATTATTATTATAAACCTTATAAAGACTGCCTTTTCTATATAGGAAGCGAACATGTTCCTGAAGCTTATCACAATTAATAAAGGCAGCTTTTAACTTTTCCATAACCTCTTCTTCTCTAACTGATAACTTATATGGATCATCAGGATCAAGAGTAGGGAAATTACTATCCTTTAATTGATATTCCTTTCCATCTATAGTAACAGTGCCCTTTTCAATATTAATCTTATCAAGTAAAAGTCTATCTTCCATTCTAAATTCTGGATGTTTCTTAATCATCTGACCTTCAAGCTTAAACTGGATAATAGCAATAGCTTTATGCATCTTTCTATCCATTTGTGCGTTTGCTAAGTCATATTCTCCTTCGCGATAATGAAGTCTAAAACATTCACAAGGATCATCCTTATAAGTATCAATAGCAAACTTAAATAAAGGTAAGAGATTAATTCCATAACCGTCTTCTAAAATATCTAGATTACCATATCTTGCAGAGAAACGCAGTACTGTTGCTATACAGGCAAGTTGACCTGTAGCTGCACCCATCCACACTATATCATGATTACCCCACTGGATATCCACACTATGATAGTGCATAAGTGTATCCATGCAAATGTGTGACCCCGGCCCTCTGTCATAAATATCTCCTACAATATGAAGATGATCAATTACAAAACGGCTGATGGCCTTAGATAACGCAATTATTAAATCTGGTGCTTTTCCAAGACGAATTACTGTCTTAATAATCTCATTAAAATAAGCTTCCTGATCTCCTAAATCCCTTCTTCCAGTAATAAGTTCTTCTATTACATAAGCAAAGTCCTTTGGAAGGGCCTTTCTAACTTTAGAACGAGTATACTTACTTGCTGAGGACTTGCAAACTCTAATAAGTCTATTAATCATTACAAGATACCAGTCATCCATAGAGTTAACCATCTTTTTTCTTTGAATCAAACTAATCCTCTCCTCCGGATAGTAAATCAAAGTGGCTAAATCTCTCTTCTCTTTTTCTGATAAAATGTTTCCAAATTCATCGTCTATCTTTCGTTTCACAGCACCTGATCCATTTTTTAATACATGGGCAAATTGCTCATGTTCTCCATGAATATCAGAAAGAAAATGCTCTGTTCCTTTAGGTAAACTAAGAATTGATTGTAAATTAATAATTTCTGTTGCAGTCATTGCAACATTAGTAAACTGTTTTGAAAGTATTTTAAGATACTGTTTGTCATTATCCATAATGCCTCTCCTCCCAAAATCTAATAAATTTACCCCAACTTATATAGTTAACAGCAATCCCAATTATAAAGTACATCACTAAAATCTAGCTTTGCTAACTTCTCACTATTTATAAAAAAGTTGCTAACACCACTATCACCAAACATCAAATCAAATGCCCTATCATATTCACTATCTAACTGAAATAGTAATGTATCATATTTTTCATAAGCATCTTTTAAATATTCTCTTGGATCTTCCTGACAAAAAATAGGATATCCCAACAACTTATGATTAGCTCCATCCTGTCCTTGCTCTATATAATTTACATCATCTTCACTTAGATAATTCCAATAAAATTTATCTTTACAATCTATTTGAAAATTTTCCTTTAATATATCTGCGACCCTTTCTCTAAAATCACCCTGATAAGAATTAATAGATTCCCTTTTAACTTCAAACATCATAGGATATGACTTTTGGGTTGGAAACATAAAAAATTCGTCTTCTATATCTTCATTTGAGATAATCCCCATATTTTTAACATCATCCAAACTAATTGTCTCATCAATAAATTCATGATAAACAACTTTATGTCCATTTTCTTCATCTAGTCCAATCATGTCATCATTAGCAACAAAGAACTGTAAAAGCCCATGATCCGGAAATTTTTCATGTTTAAAATCTGCCAAATTTATCTGAGCAAGCAAAAGCATTTTATTGCCTTCATTATCTAAAGGATATTCTTTATCCTTTGGCCAATATGGATAACCTGCAACTTTGCTATCACAAAGTCCTGGTGTATCAATTCCAAGGCGAATACTTATAACATCTGTTTCTGTCTCTTTTTTTATACTCTCAAGAATAAAATCTAATTTATCCTTACCAATTGTCTCACCCTTAATCTTAGGTGTACGTTCCTGCCATCTTTCTTCTATATAAGAAGATAAACCTTTATAATACTCTTCATTAAATTCAAGAAATAAATATGCTTCATTCTTAAATTCATCACAATTATATTTTTCCTCACCGAAAACTGATAATGCATATACATCTACATCATTGGGAAATCCATTTTTATTAAACCTGTAGTATTCATTTGCAAATCGTCTTCCTTCATCCTTTATAAAATCTGTCTCTAAACCAGCTCTTACAAGCTTACTGTTTCTGATTACAGCTCTTAAATCTTTCTTTCCTGAAAATGCAGCTTTAAAATCAGGTTCTTTATCTAATAACTCTTCCTTAATTTGTCCCTTTTCATAAAGCCATCTATAAAATACCGCTATATGATTAAAGCCTGATAGTGGCTTACAAGCAAGTCCCTTTTTTTCAATTTTTTCTTCATGATCATTTCCAAAATCTAATACTGACATATTTCCTCCCACCAAATTTATATTTCTGTTTCTATTTTCTTACATACAATACAACTGTAGTTTATCATAAATATAATAAAAAAGCCTCAAATCTTTTTATAAGATTTGAGACTTTTTGTATTATTTCTATGTTTAATTATTAACCCTAGTTGCAATAATAACTAATCTATGAGTTGCGATATAAATTGGTGTACAAGTATAAAGCGTTAATGTTTCCTTATCTCCGATATTATCTAGAATATATGTATCCGTTGGCTCAACTACCTTAATTTCAGTAACTTCATAGCGATATTCATCCGTCATACTTTCTAGATAAATTTCATCGCCAACCTGGACCTCATTAAGTCTGTTAAAATATTTTCCAAAGCTATAATTTCTATGACCTGCAATTACGCAATTACCTTGATTTCCTGCATAAGCCGTTGAAGAATCATGTCCTAAGGAGTCAGATAAAACGTCAGCTTCAACCCCTTCTCTTACTGGATTTTCCGAATCAATTGAAGGGATTTTTAAAACGTAGAGTAATTCGCCCTCTTCATAATCCTGATTTTCTTCCTTCTCTTCATAGGCTTTTTGCAAACTGCTGTCATTTTCAATAGCCTCTTTGCTATCTTCAAATTCCACTAACGTTTTATTAGCCTGTATATACTGCCTAAGATTTAACAGGACAGAGGCTATAAAAAGCCCCAATCCTACAATAATAAATATTAAAGCAAGTATTTTTATAACAAGAGTTTTCTTAGTCATATAATCAACCTATTATTATCACTAGCTCTATTAATCCTGCTTAGTCTTTTCCTTTTTCTTAAAAATCATCACAAATCCAATTAAAACTAGTCCTAAAGAAGTAAGATAAGACCAAACTGTTCCAATAAATCCACCTGTTTGTCTAAGTCTATCTGAATTTAAATCTGTTTTGTTAGCGTCTGTCTCATCTGCACGAAAATCCCCATAATATTTATCTTCAGACTTAGCAACTTCTAAATTCATTATATCAAAGTGATAGCTGTGTGTCTCATCAATTTTATTATTATCAATATCTCCTGCCACTTCTATCTTTGTAAGAGTAACAAGACTTTCTAGATTATCTATAGTAGCAGTCACAAAAGAATTTGTTGTGGAAGAATATAAAAGTAATGTATCCACAGGTTTTCCATTTTCATCTAGATTTCCCACAATTTTAAAGCTAATTGCAGGAATTGCTTCGTAGCCATCAATTGTGTTTTGTGCCAATAAAATGTACTCATCCTGATAATTTAGTTCGTAGGTATATTCAGGCTTATCTTCATCTGCTGCCACAGGCTCAACTGTTATTAACTCTGATGTTTGACTATCTAAATCACCATCTGTATATGTCTTTACTACAAAGTTTAGGGCTGAAAATGTATCATCAGATAACCCTAGTGTACTTGGGCTTAGTGTAAAGCTTGCTGTTTTGCTAGTGCTGTGCTTATCAATCATAGAGATTGTAAGACTTGCGCTTGAAGTTTCGTCTGAATCTGCAGAGTCTGAACCAGTCGATGCAGTTGTTTCCACAATTGTATATTCACCATTTTCATCGGCTATATAAAGCTTTAAATCTTCATCGATTTTAAACTTAATTGTTGTAGCTAGTTCAAAACCTACTGGTGCACTCTCTTCAATTAAGTAGTACTCACCCTCAGCAAAAGAAGTCTTATGAGCTGCGCCATTAGTTGTCCATCTTTCTACTAAGCTATCCTCTGTTAATTCTTTGCTAGTTGAAATCGCAAGCTTAGCGCCCTCAATTTCAGTTCCCTGACTATCTGATAATTTGCTAATGCTAAGAGCTAGTCTATCTTTACCAATATTTACCATATTAATGGCGTCTACATTTACATAAACACCATCCACGAGCTGTGTAAGTTTAAGTTCGCCTGTTGTAGCATCCTGAACAAGCTTAAAGCTAATAGCCTCTCCAGATGTATAATCTGATGGAGCTGTAGCTGTTAAACTATAATCGCTATCTAAGAAAATCTCGACTTCATTTTCATTAGCATCTGAAGAGTTCCAATTAGCAATTTCTAATCCGTCTTCTGTTAAAACTAAACTTGTATTTTTAAGCAAGTCGCCATTTTCAGCATTTGCTCTATTATAGATTTTAATTGTTGTTGAAAGTTTCTCATGTGTAAATGTTAATGTCTGTGAATTAGCCTTTCCAAGACCAATTGCTTGTGTTTCCTGACTTTCAACTTCCTTATATGTATCAGGCGTTTCAAGTTCTTCTACAATATATGTCTTGCCTTCAGTAAGTTTTGTAGAAATCGCTGTTGCCACACCATCTGTCTTAGTTGTAAGTATTAAAACTTCCTCGTTAGTATCAGGGTCAATTACAGCATAGCTAACGCCAGAAATACCATTTTCCTTAGAATCTAAGGCTTTAATGTAGAGGTAAGCAGCACTTGTAAATTCAGCACCAGCCTTAAAGGATGTCTTTAAATTTTGGCTTGAACTTGCAAATGTTGTAGAATCCTTATAGACAATGCTTATATTATTAGAACAATCTTTAAGGGTTACATCTACTAACTGTGCGCTATAAGTAAGTTTATAAACATAGTTTGTTTCTGGTAATGTAACATCCATTACTGTCTTGTTCTCACTATTAATTTCAATAGAAAACGTGTAGTCTGAAGGAGCTAATAAAGTCTCAGAAATAATATTTCCTGCATCATCAATTTCACACTGATAAAGGGCAATTGATAGCTGATCTAACTCCATAGAACTACCAAGTGTATCTCTTACTGTGAAATTGTTAGTTAAATCAAGTCTTGCTCTATTAATGTAAACTGTGTAATCAGCCTGACCCGTACTTCTATCCGCCTGGCCTTCCTTCTTAATAATAGAGTTGGTTATTGTAATTTTTCCTGAACTAACCTCAACCGCTTCTAAACTAGTAAGATTTGTTATGTCTTCTGTTGTAAGCTTAGCATTATTGTAAATGCTAAAAGTTCCGTTATTAATAGTCTCGTAATTATCACTATTTACCTTCGCCTTAAAGCTAATAGTCTTAATGCTTGAATCTCCCTCATCCTTTGAGATATCTCCAAGAGAAACTACTAGATTTCCCTCATCATTAAGGCTATGCTCTGTTTTTACGCCATTTACATAAACTGTGTCATCTACGATTTCAAACTTGTAGTCGTTGTAGTTTAAACTATCTACAACTACTGCATTTTCCATATTCATCTTGTTAGTGTCCACAGTTACTGTGACGTCTACTGTATGGTCATTGTAGCTGTAATTATCTATGCTTGTCTTTAAGACATTACTTGTATAGCTAATCTTTGCAGTACTTGACTGAGCTGATGCATTTTCAGCAATATCAAGGGATACTGTATTTGAAAATGTAGTGCTCTTGTTGTTTGTCCATGTGCTGGCAGCAGCATCAGTTAATACTGTTTTAAGTGTAAAAACTGCTTCATAGCCCTTACTGCTATCCTCTGAATCTACTAAGCTGCCAAGGTCTATTAAAATGTTATTATTATCGCTTGAATCCTCTATTGGAGTTACTGATAATGAAGATACCGTCTCTCCACTACTATTTATTAAACTTACCTCACTTATAGAAGAATCCACATATGTCTGTTCGCTTGGGATTAAATCAGTAATCTCAACCTCTGTAACTGGCTGATAACCCTGATTTACTAATACCTTCCATGTAAGTTCATGTGTTGATGGATCGTAGCTTACGCCTCTAATCTCAATACCTGAACTTAAGTTAACAGAAGCTTCCTTTGTAACACTTGGTCCCTTAAATTCTGATGTTCCATTACCATTACCATCAGAATCATACTCATATGTTATCCATGCATCATTTTTAGGATTAGAGCTATGATTCTGTTTTAGGTAATCTGCATAATTAGTAATCTGTGTTGAATAAGTTATTACAATAGTAATATCTCCTGTCATATCCCCAAGTAGGGCAGACCATGTATAGTCACTTGAACTGTTCTCATTTAGAGTAGCACTAAGACTTGAAGTTGTTGGTTCACCTGTTGTGTTATTGCTAGTATTAACATTTACAACTCCGTCTACTAGTGTCATATTTGCCCCATCACCTGCAAATAAATCATATAATGTTACATTTTGTAACGAATAACCATTGTTGTTAACAGTAATCTTCCAGTTAATAATTCCATCTGTAGTTACACTTCCTGTAACTTCCTTATTAAGCCACTGTTTAACGGACTTTGTAAGTGTCTCTGTGTCAGAAACTGGCTCGCTATAAATTGTAGAATTGTCACTGTTATCAATTAAGTTAGCTTTATCTGTTAAAGTTACTTCCATTTTTGTCACATTATTTTTTATGTCCGATTCTTTCAAAGAAAATGGACTAGTTGTATCATAAGTAATAACTGTCTTTGTATTTGAATCTGTATTGGGGCTATCAATTGAGAATGTTAATGTTTTATTAGACTCGTCATATGTTGCTGTTTGACTCTCTTGATTTATTTTAAAACTGTCTGAAACGTAAGATTCATCGTCTGAAAGTTCTATTGATAATGTATATCCTTCTTTATATTCAGTAGGTGTCTCGGCATTAGTAATATCTACTTCCCAAGAAACCGTTGTGTCATCTTTTTTTGTAGCCTCGATAGATAAACTAGGAGGTGTTGTTACATATTCTTTAATTTTAAAAGTGTAAACGCTTCCATCTGGAAATGTTATCTCTCTTGTCTCTGTTGTTAATGTCTCATTTAGGGCTAAAATAATGTCGAAATAGGCATTACTTAGAGTTCCCGCCATGTCTGTGGTTAAAGTAAACTTTACAGTAGCTAAATCATTTTCTGTATCAGGTGTAATAACTACTTCACCAAATTCAACAGTATTAGTAGTATCATATACCTTTATAGTTTGTGCGGATAAATTAAACTGTGAAATTCCAGTTATACTTGGAAGTTCCAAAGTTTCCCCCTGCTGTATTGCTCCATCATCTGTGGTATTAATTGCCACATCCTTAAATTTATAACTAGCTTTAAACTGAGTTGACTTAGAAATAATTCCATCAGCTAAAGCCTCATCTGTTTGAGCATTAGTAACAGTTACCGTTACTAAATCACTTAAATTTGAATTAGTATCAGCAAAGGCGATTAAATCCTGACTAAGAGTGCTAAAAATAAGTAAAAATGCCATCACACCCGCCAAAAATTTTCTCTTCATTGTATACTCCTTATTTAGTTTTTATATTTCCCATTTTTTGTCAGCTTCCCTATAATAACATGATAAGATCGAACCAACAAGTAAAATTTTTGTAAACTGATAAAAGTATTTAGGTGAAATACATCGGAGTATGAATTTAGATAATTATAATCGTGTTGTAAACTGGAATCTATCTAGAAACTTAGCAGCTCTTTCTGTTTTTGGAGATGCAAAAAATCCCTCCACATCATCTGTTTCTTCAACAATTTCTCCCTTATCAAAAAATATTATTTTATCTGCCACTGCTTTTGCAAAATTCATTTCATGAGTAACAATAATCATAGTTGATCCTTGTCTTGCAAGTTCTTGCATTGTCTCTAAGACTTCATATACCATTTCAGGATCAAGAGCTGCTGTTACCTCATCAAAAAGAATAATTTCAGGATGTACAAGTAATGCTCTTACAATAGCAACTCTCTGCTTTTGACCGCCAGATAACTGTCTTGGATACATATCCTTTTTATCTAGCAAATCAACCCTGTCTAAAAGCTTTAAGGCTTCCTTTGTAACTTCTTCTCTCTTTCTTTTTTGCACCTTCATTGGAGCAATAATTAAATTATCTATTACAGATAAATGTGGGAAAAGTTCGTAGGATTGAAATACCATTCCGATTTTTTGTCTTAATTTTACAATATCCTTATTCTTTGGATTTACCTCTAGTCCATCTACTCTTATAACTCCTGACTGAATTTCTTCAAGTCCATTTAAGCAGCGTAAAAATGTACTTTTACCACAACCACTTGGACCTATAATTACAACTACCTCTCCCTTTTTAACGGATAAGTTTATATCCTTTAAAACAACATTGTTATCAAATTCTTTATGAAGATATTTCACATCTAATAGCTCATTCATTTTATGCCCACCTTTTTTCTAGATATATACTTAATCTACTGATTGGCCAGCAAATAATAAAATACAAAAAGAACACAAATGCAAATACACCAAAAGCTGCATTTGGTGATGTATTTCTATTAGCTTCAATAATCTGCTGTGCAACCTTTAAAACCTCAACATTTCCTATCATCATAACTAAAGAAGTAGTCTTTATCATTCTTGTTATAAGATTAATTGCCAATGGAATTAATCTTCTAATAGTTTGAGGTATAATTATTACAACAAAAGTTTGTACTGTATTAAAACCTAAGGCCAAACTTGATTCAAACTGTATCTTTGGAATTGTCTTTATGGCACCTCGAACCAAGTCGCCCATTTCTGCAGTTCCCCAAAAACTAAATACGAAGATTGCAGAAAATTCAGCTGACAAGTCCCAACCAAAAACTCTTGTTGTTCCAAAATAAACAATAAAGAGAAGAACCATCTGTGGCATAATTCTTACAACTTCTAGATATATTTTCAAAATGATACGTAAAAATGGTCGGTCTATAGTCATTAAAATACCTACAATTAAGCCTAAGACAATGCTTATTACTACTGAAATCAAACTTATCTCAATAGAAACCCACAAGCCTTGAAGCAATCTAAAAAGATTCGTACCTTTAAATAACACATCAATCCCCAAAGCCTGCATATCTAACCTTCCTTTCCACTATTGCCCCGATTATAGAAACAGGGATTAGCATTATTAAATAAAAGACAACTAAAAGGAAAAGATTTTCCGTAGTCTTTGCATACATTCCAATTAAATCTTTAGCTGTAAACATTAAATCCATTAAGCTGATTGTTGAAAATACGGAAGTCTCCTTTAATAAGAAGATAATGTTTGCAACTAGTCCCGGAATACTCATTGATAGAGCCTGTGGTAAAATGATATATCTAAATGTCTTAGCTTTACTAAACCCTAAACTAAGAGCACTTTCAGTTTGAATAGTCGTCACTGCTTCTAATCCACTTCTAAAAGTCTCTATCATATAGGCACCACCAAGTAATCCCAAACCCAAGACACCACATTTTTCTGCAGTAATTTGAATACCTACTTTTGGCAGTGCAAAATAAATAAAGAATAACTGAATTAATAAAGGTGTGTTTCTAAAAATCTCGATATATATCCCTACTATTTTTTGTAAAAATTTTACCTTAAAATGCAGGAGGCTGGCACCTACTAAGCCTATAATCAAGCTAAGTAAAATGCCTAACCATCCTATTTTTAAAGTTAAGAATAAGGCTTCTTTAAAGTGAGGAATATATGATATAATTACGTCCTTATCCATTAACAATTAACCTTTCTATTTACTAAATACATTAGTTGTTAGTAAGTGATGTTGACTCTACAACAAGTGTATCCTCGTAATCTTCACCGTAAGTATCCTTAAGAGTTGCTTCATAATCCTCATGGAAGAAGTTCTTTGCAGCTAAACTTACAGTTTCTTCATTTAACCAATTAAGTAAAGATTCATTACCCTTTGTTACGGCAGGTGCGATTGTATCTGCATCTCCTAGTGATGGAATGCCTACTGTGTAACCTTCGTTTTCTAATGAAAATGCAATTACTTCTGTATTATCATTTGCCCAAGCTACGCCGTTCTTATTTTCAAAAGCTGTCTTAGCTGCTGCATATGAATCGTACTTCTGAAGCTTTATATTAGGATAATTCTTAGTTAAATATGTCTCTGCTGTAGTTCCTGAAATTACAATTACCTGATCATTTTTTCCAAGATCATCAAGGCTTTCTACTACAGCATTGCTTGGAGATACAACACCAAGGGAAACATTCATATATGGAAGAGAAAAATCAACTTCTTCTTTTCTCTCATCTGTTACTGTAAAGTTAGCTAAGATAATATCAACTTTACCTGTCTGTAAGTATTCAATTCTGTTTGCTGCCTCAGTTGAAACAAAATTTACTTCTACTCCTAAATCCTTAGCAATCTGATTTGCAAAGTAAACATCATAACCTGCATAGTTACCATTTTCATCAACATAACCAAATGGACTTTTATCAGAGAAGACACCTATATTTATAACGCCGCTTTCCTTTATTTCATCTACTGTTCTATAAACCTTATCATCAGCTTTACTTGTTGAATTGCTTGTCTTGCAAGCTGTTAAACTAACAGCTAAAAGTGCTGTTGCCATTAATAAACTTGTAACCTTCTTAAATAAACTCTTTTTCATAAATCATTTCTCCTTTTCTTAAGATAGGATTATACTAGCATCACATCCTTAACTTGAAAAATCGTTTAATTTTATCATGGGCTATAAGTTTTTCTTATTGCTATAAAAAAAGGACATAACAAAATTTGTTATGTCCTAAATTCCACCACATAAAGTTAATATAATTACCACCACAATATGTCATTGTTTTCTTCCTCTACCTTTTCAAGCTTGCCTTCTTTTACAAGTTCAATAAAAGCTTGTGCAAAGTCAGGATTAAACTGACTTCCAGCTCCTTCCTGTATTTCATTTAAGCACTCCTCTAAGTCCATCTTCTTTCTATATGGTCTTGTAGAATACATGGCATCAAAGGCATCGGCAACAGAAATAATCTGAGCAATCTCTGGAATTTCATCACCCTTTAAACCTTCTGGGTAGCCCTTACCATCAAAACGTTCATGATGATAACCGGCACCATAGGAAATCTCAGGGATCAAGTCAATTTCCTGTAGAATTTCATTTCCATATTCAGGGTGCTTCTTGACCTGATTGTATTCATCTTCATTAAGCACATCTTTCTTATGTAAAATGTCATTCGGTATTAGAATTTTACCAATATCGTGAAGAAGTGCCACATTGTAGACCTTCTCTGCTTTTTCAGGGCTATAGCCAATTTTTAGAGCTAATCTTCGTGAATAATTTGCTACTCTAAAAGAATGTCCACTAGTATACTCATCTTTCTTATCAATTATTTTTGCAAATGCTCGTATCATTTGATTAAAGACCTTTTGAATTGCTCTTCGTTGTTTTCTGGCCTTTTCAACCTTGGATCTCATTGAAATAATAACAGCTGTAGTTATCATTACAAAAATCGCAATTGAGATAACAATAAATATAGCAATATGATCCCTTACTAAATCAAAAAAAGTATAAGTATAAAGCTTATCCGTATAATGTGTTGTTAAACTACTTATGTAATCTGGATTAAAAAGTGCAACTCCACGGTTTATCAATTTCAATAAGCCCTCATTACCAATCTTTACACCAAAACAAATATCCTCTCTAAGACTAAGAGGAATAGCTGATAAAGCATTATATTTACTATTTTTTAAAATATCATAGGCTCTTAAACTACTTAAAACAGTGGCATCTACTTGCCCATTCTTTACTGCTTTTAAGCAAGATTCTATATCCGGATAATAAATAATTTCCGCATTAGGATAAGAACTTTTAGTATAATAGTATTGCATACCATTATTTCTATTAACTGCCAAAGTGTGTACTTTACTTGTATCCTTATTCTTTTTAAATACCAATTCATTAGAAACTGATAGTAATGAATTAGAAGGATAAATTTCATTTATTTCTGAATAAAAAAGACTATCATTGACTGGAAAGGCTATATCTATTTTTTCATTACTAATATCTTGCATCATATCTTCATAAGACGCATATCCAACATAACTAACATCTATATCAGAAAGAGATAAATTACTTAGTATCTGGGGTATAATATCCTTTATAATACCCGTAACATTTCCATTAGAATCTGTATCACTAAGAGGTAATAAATTTTCAAGATAACCAACAACTAACTTATCATTATTCTCAATCCATTCCTTCTCAGAACTTGAAAATGACAAACTAGTTACACTACCTTGATAATACTTGTTCTTTAAATTGCTGATAAAATTAGGTTCTTGATTAGTAATTGAAGTCTGCGCATTATCAAGTTCCTCTAATAAATCAGGTCTATCCTTGTTAACACACAAATAAAAGTCAGAAGAACCAAAAGTTCCTACAACCTCTGAATTAGTACGACTATATGTTCCGCTACCTTCAACAGCAGCGATATCTATTCCTCCATTATCGAAATCATGCAATAAAGACTCGTAATCATCATATTTAATTACATTACAATCCACATCATATTCTAGAACATAATTATAAAAGACATCAATTATTGCACTATTTAGAATTCCAATTTTTTTATTAGAAAATGAAGTTGGATCGTTAGTTACATCTGTATCATATGTGTGTTTAATAAGATGGTAAATTTCGGTTCCCATAGGCATAGTAGGATAAGAAATCAGCTCTTCTCTTTCAGGTGTCTTTGCAAGACCTGCAAGTAAATCAATCTCTCCATCCAATAATTGTTCATAAAGCTCATTGTATGTACCATAGACATACTCATACTTCCATCCTGTATATTCGGAAAGTTTACGATAATACTCGTAGGCGTAACCGGTTTTTACAGCGCCATCTCTGGCCCCTTCCTGGAAGATTTCGTTCTCATAATAGCCAACATATACAACTTTTGAGTTGTCGGCCCTTACTTTCTCGCTTAAAAATACTCCTGCTATAGTCCCAATCAATAAAGAGTAGATTAAAACGAGGCTCAACCATCTTTTTTTCATAAAAATTCTCATTTGCACTAAAGCTCCCTAATGAATTTTACATTCTAGTAATCCTCACCTATAGACGCTTTTATTGTATAACATAATTATGCCCGATACAACCAAAGATTTAGTGTAATAAAGTAATAATTTATTGTGACAATTTTTTATGAACGCAGTGTAAGCAATCCCCCGCTTCAAAAGCGTAAGCTTTAAGCGGGGGTATAAAGCTTATTAGTGTCAGAAGGGGTTAAAGCCCCTTCTGACAGGTGGCACAAAGTGCCACTGCGTTCATGAGGAAGTAGCGAAGCGGATTCCGAATGTCCGCTTTACTTTTTAAAACTGGCACTTCTTAAAATCCACCAATAAATACCTTTAAACCAATAAAAATCAATATAAGTCCACCTACAATTGTAGCCTTATCAGAGAGCTTCTCACCAAACTTCTTACCTGATATTAGTCCAAAGATGCATATGAAAAATGTAACAATAGCGATAATTATTGACGAGAATAGCGCTTCAAAAAAGCCGTAGCCTGAAATTGTAAAACCTACTGATAGAGCATCAATAGATGTGGCAATTCCCTGTACAAAAAGAGCCATTCTCCCAAGACAGACTATTTCCTGCATCTTCTTATCATGTTCACTACAATCTGTAACACAAAGCATATCCTTAATACCCTCAATTAACATCTTTCCACCAATGTAGATAAGTAAAATCAAGGCAATCCATGGAATACATTTTTGAAATTCCTTAAAAAGCTCAGAAATTGTATGAACACAAGTCCAGCCTATTAAAGGCATTATAAACTGAAAGAAGGCGAAAGTTCCTGCAATAGCAACACTCTTTCTTCTTCTCATATTTGGCTCATTAAGTCCGTTTACAATAGATACGGAAAAGGCGTCCATGGCAAGGCCAACCCCTAACATGGCACTATCAACTAACAAATTTAACATAAAGTCCTCCGATTGATATAATTTGATACATTTTCATCCAATAAAAAAAGCCGGATGCATATGCTGCATCCGGATAAGTTCAAATTAGATAAACTTCGCCCATGTACAGCCATACGCTCTACATGAGTCTCGCAATTTAAAATAAGCCAGGTTTTGACACCAGTATGTTGACTTATTACGACGAAGTCGCTTACTACTCCCTCACGGTTTTTTCAGTATATCAATGGAATATTTTGTTAGTCAAGACGAACTCTCTCTTATCCATAAAGATTCCTAAAGATCTTCCTATACTTATAATATTCCTTATAATTTATAAAGCCCTCATCATGGAAAGTCCATGGAATATCCTGGTGAGGAGTCACCACCTTATAGCCCTTCTTTCTAAATTCATAGGACTGACTAATATCATAAAAATCCCAACCTGTAAACACATCCTCCCTCCAAGGAAGGTCCACTTGAGTCACCATTATGACCCCGTCTAAGGCCTCCACCTCCATGTATTTTTTCTTCTCGTTATCAAATATAGACATAAAGGTCTCGTAATTATTGCTGTGATACGAAGCCCCCACAGCTCTTGACTTCCACAATATCTTATTTTCTGGCATCTTAGGAGAGCCAACGCAGCCAAACATACCAATCTTTGGATCTTTGAAAATGTCTAGCGCCTCATAAAGAAATCGCTTATTTACAATCATCACATCTTGATGAAGATAAATCTTATACTTGGCATCACTAGCTTTCATGCCCTCATTATAGCCACTAGTCATTGAAACTGCATCCACCACCTCAATATCCTCAACGCTATAACCCTGTGGAATATCTAACCTTGAAATATAATAAAGGGCCTCTGCTGCCATGTCCTCATCATTTACACACATTATAAAGGCAAACTTCTTATCATCCATAAACTACTCCTCTAAAGTGTAACATTTTAACAATTCCTTAGTTCCTTCCCTACCATTAAACATTAGAAGGTCTATTATAGAAAGATTTGGCACAAAGTCCGAATCAAACTGCTTATATCTAATTTCCTTGGTCTTTAGAAAATGTAATCTAATCCCTTCACTTCTAAAGCTTTCCTGGTCATACAAAGCCTTGCCACCAATAGCATTATAATAGTCACTAGCTCCAAGTCTTTTACATATATCAAGTAACTTTTCCTGTCCTTTTAAATGTCCGTTTTTTTCAATTTCTGAAGAATAGACAAATTCAGTATTCATGGAAAGATAGCTTGATATTTCTTTTATGATTTTTCCATTCAACTTAGCTAAATTAGTCTCTTTGCTAGTTAAAAGCTCTTCTAGCAAAGGATAAGTCTCTTCATAATAAGGGGCCTTTTTATAAGTCATAACAATCCTTTTTAAATTCTTCTGATTCCTAATCCCGCTATCTATCTCTATTTCGTTGATTTTCTTATTAGGACTAGCAAGGCTTAAATAAAGGTTTAAAAATGTAGCCTCCCCATTAATAAGAATCTTATTTCTATTAATCCATCCTCCCTTAATATAATTGACATCATCATAAATCACGTATTTATCTACCAAATTTATAAGCTGCCAATAGCCAATATAAGGGAAAAAATAAGGTTGCATAATACCTAGTTTCATAAGCACCTCTTAGTTTTTCTATTAATGCCTAATTTTCTATTAATGCCTAAAAGTCCTAATTCTTACGCCTTAATTCATCAAAACGCTTAAGTTCCATTTCCTTTTTGTATTCACTAAAAAGAGCATGAACATCATATTTAGGCTCATATCCTAAATCCTTTTTTGCATTTTCCACATCCATTAAAAAGCCGCCCATGGCCTTCTTTTCCGGACGATAGATAATCTTAGACTTCTTATCTGGAGGTGAGAAAACATCAATTATGGCCTCTATCTGCTCCTTTAGAGTTACTGGTATTCCTGTTCCCACATTATAAAAACCAGTATCTTTATTAACTTCAATAGCCTTAGCTATCATCTGGGCGCAATCATTTACATAAACCATATCCTTAGAATAATTAGGATTGCCCCAAAGCTCGATATCCTCGCCCTTCATAGCATTATTAATCATCCTATAAACAGGCCTTAAAGTCTTAACGCCTCCCGGATAATAATACTGATAAGAGCTGTAGTTATAGATGGTTGGAAACCTAAATATAAAATACTTAAGGCCGTATTCCTCATGGTAATGCTTTAAAAGCTCAATAGTTGTGTTCTTACTAATTACATAAACCGCGTGATCCCCTTTATAACTAAAGTTTAGGGGAAGGTCTGGCTTTAAAACATAGCCCTCTTGCGCATAATTAGAAATATCAAAAACCGTTGTGGAGAAAATGATTCTATCAGCCCCAACTTTTCTACAATATTCCAAGATATTAAAGCCTCCAATGATGTTGGAATTAATATATTTTTCTGGGCTGTAATCATCCATATAAGAAGGTATCACTGCTGCTAGGTCAATTACTGCAAAAACCTCCTCTGTTGGCAGCTTATGAAAATCTTCCTTCTTAGCTATATCCACAGAAATGTATTTAATGCCCATTTTTTCAAAAAAGTCTGTCTTTCTTCTTCCACTAGCTATGACTTCAAAGCCCTTATCTTTAAAATAATCAATTAGATATAAAAGCACGTAAGAGCCTACATTTCCTGTGGCTCCAAAAAGAATTATCTTCTTCATAAGTCCCCCATTTCTCCCATCAAGAGTTCGCACATGTATTTCATATCTTCTAAATCATATCTTTGGTCGCAAACTAGGTTTAGCACTGAGTCTGCCATTTTATACTCAAAAGAATCCTCCGATGCTTCCACTAAAACATTAGGCCACAAAAGCGGCAGATATATATTTTTAAAGATCAATCTATCCCTTAATTTTTCTGCATCTTTTATCATTAAGGGATATGAAAATGCACCTAAGCCCACTACAATATCTAACTCATTAATCTTTCCTAGTTTTTCCTGTAAAAATCTGGCGTTATCCTGTCGTTTCCTGCCAACATTTTCATAATCAATTCCCTTCAAAAGATTTTTGCTAATTAAAGACATCTTCTTAATATCTGCCCTAGCCAACTTTTCTTCATTATGTCTAAAGTCTTCAAAAAAATTCTTGGCACTTTTTTCGAAACGTCCTAGTAAATGAGACATATTCTCCCTTACTTCTTCGTATTCTAGTTTTTCATATTCCTCTTTAAGGTCGGCATCTGTGTAAAGAAAAGCACCATCTGCCACTCCAAAAAACTTTCTTGCAGAGTATATGCAATCACAATTCTCTGTTCTTTTTTGATAATATGCCTGCACATTATCTATGATTACTCTGTCGTATTTTTTCTTTAACTTATATAAGTAGTCCTCCTCTAACTGACCGTAATAATTTATGACATATAGCCATTCCTCGGGCTCTAATTTCATATCCTCTTCTAGGTAATTAGCGGGTCTAAGCTTATTATCGATTCTATATTCTTTTAGAGCCAGACCATATTTTTTACAAGTGGCTTTAATAGATGAACAGGCATATATGGGAATTCTAATCTTTTTAATATGCCTCGCATTAATAAGAAAAGCTAGGCAATTTGAACCTGTGTTAAAGGCATAGGCCTCCTTGTGTAACATATCAAAATTATTAACCTCTAATTCAAAGTAACCCCCAATTTCTTTCATATTTAACCCTCATCTAAAATTCTTATTTCTTCACTATAGTGTCTTTTTTATCCAAAAATTGCATAAAGCCTTTTTTAAGTTCATCCTGCATAAAATCAGCCTTTATGTAATTATATTTTTCCTTTAGACAGTCTATGATTTCTGAGTAATGTCTATGCATATAAAAAATTGCGCTGGTTTGCTGGGCTGTTTTTTCACTATCTAAAAGAAGAAAATATCGCTCACACATTAGCTCTTCCCTACTGGTAGCCTCTTTTCTTCTGAATAAATCCTTAAAGGCAGCCGCAAAAAGTGTATCCTCCATATCTTCTAAGACCTGCATCCAAACAAAGCCCTCCTCCACTGAGGTTCTATAAATGTTATCATCTGTTGGAGCGGATTCATTTTTATTATCCCCTGTGTAATGCACTCCAAGATAGGTTAGTGGAAGGCAAATAAGATGCAAATCATACTTACATAAATAATCTACCCACTTAAAAAAATCCGGCAATTGCCTGCAAGCAAGGCCATGCTTTTGCTCTTCTAAAAATATCTCTCTTTTCATGACTGAAGAGGGATTACAAAAGCAATTAGAATTCTCCCAAAGGTATTTTAGCCATTGAGTTCGACTTCGATTTTTTTCAAAAAATACTGCATCTCCTGTTGTTTCACCATCATCTCGCAAATAGTAGGCCCAAGTTAAGGAGATTCCTCCATTTTTCTCCAAATAATCTATCTGAATAGCTAGTTTATCCTTATCCCATACATCATCAGAATGCATAAGTGCAATATATTTTCCACTAGCTTCTTTAGCTAAAAAAGGAATTCTACCCCTTAGATTTTCTTTAAAGTAAAATTCTTTTTTGTAATATTTAGAATACTCCTTCATAATTTCAGTAGTCTTATCCGTTGAGGCATCATCGCATACAATAAATTCTATGTTCTTATAGCTTTGATTAATTACACTCTCAATAGCCCTTCTTACATATTTCTCATGATTATAAGCAGGCATAATTACTGAAACTAGAGGACCATTTTCAATTAAATCCTTATTAATTACAGGTCTAAAGCCTTTATAGAAATCCTCTAACTTAGTCTTAGTCAAAACTGTTAATAGGCTAGAACAAGCAAGTCCACTTTTTTCAAAATCTTCTTGTCCAAAATATTCAATTCCAAGCTCTGTTAGATAGAAGTTAGCATTTAGACTAGCTATAATCTTTTCTGATATGCTAGAAATTTCTGGATTATCCGAATCTTCTAAATCCCCTAACTCTGCTAAAATTACTATCTCACCATCATCTTTTAGAATCCTTTTTAGATTTTCTAAAAATCCCCCCTCAGACAATTTATCTATAGCAAGCTTTGAAAGAATGATTAAATCATAGCTTTTATCCTCTTTTTGCTTTAGCTTTTCGGTATCTTCCTTAAAAGTAAGATCTGTCTGAAATGCATTTAAACTTTCATATTTAATAAGTGGACACCACAAATTTATATAGGCATCAATTACAGGAGTTGGAGCGATTTGTAAGACACTAGTTTCTTCTGTAGCTGTAGATAGGGAAATCTTTTTTAAGAATAAACTTACAAGTCTGTCTCTTCTTGAGCTCGTACAATTCTTGCATTGTCCATCCTTAGCACTATAGTAAACTTCCTTTCCACAACACGGACAAAAGCCCTGCAAGCCTTCTATTCGCTCTTTAATCTCCTCTAGACCACTAGCTAAAAGATTTACAGAATCATACACGTCTTGAATATTTTCCTTTAAAAATGTCTCATTTTTACAAGAATCAAAAAAAACAACTATGAAATCAAAATATTCTAAATAATCCTCTAGAATCTCTGGAAAGACTAGCTTTTTTACCGCATCTATTAGTGTAGGAATTGCTGCTATCTTCTCAGCTATAGACTCTAATTCAAATTCCCCCTCAAATTCATTTTTGACTTTTCCGAAATATTCAATTATTCCCTCTAATCCTGTGTCTCTTTTTTTCATAAATCCCCCTTAAGATAGCGCCTTAATAACCCTATCCTGTTCTGCTCTTGTAATGCCTTCGTATAAAGGCAAGGTTAATATATGCTTAGATAAATCTCTTGCTACATGAAGATCAACTTCCTTATACTTGTTTCTAAAACAGTTTTGGTCTGCAGTAATGGGGTAGAAATATTTTCTTGCAAATATATCATCTGCCCGCAGCTTATCGTAAATCTCATCTCTATTGCAGCTTGCCTCATCTGTAACTAAGATTGGGAAATAGGCATAATTATTGACTTCCCCAGGCTTAAGCACTCTAAAGGAGCTTATACCTTTTATTTTATCAATGGCCTCACAGTAATAATCAAAGGCCTCCTTTCTAGACTTAATTGCATCTGTTAGATGTCTTAAATTACATAGACCCATAATGGCACAAAATTCGTTCATCTTAGCATTTGCGCCAACCTCAGCTACTAAAGTTTCGCTGCGAATTCCGAAATTTTTAAGGTTATATAACTTCTCATAAATCCAATCATCATGAAAACATACTGCGCCGCCTTCTATACTATTAAAAACCTTTGTGGCGTGAAAACTTAGAATTGAGGCATCACCAAAGTTGCCAATTCCCACCTCATTAAGACTTTCTCCAAAGGCATGAGCCGCATCATAAATGACTTTAAGATTGTAGTCCTTAGCTATTTTTTCTATTTTTTCTATAGCGCATAAATTTCCATAAACATGAATTGGAAGGATTGCCACAGTTTTTTCCGTAATCAAATCCTCTATTTTTTCTTCGTCAATTGTTCCATCACTGGCCTTAACATCGCAAAATACTGGTTTACAGCCATTTCTAACAATTGCATGGGTTGTGGATATAAAGGTAAAAGGGCTAGTTATAATTTCACTGCCCTCTGGAAAAGAGAAGGCCTGAATTATCATTTCAAGAGACATATGTCCATTGACTAAAAGCGAGATTTTATCAACCTTTAAATAATCCTTCAGCTTCTCCTCTAATTCATTGTGATATCTACCCATATTGGTCATCCAATGCGAATCCCACAAAGGTTTAATCGCATCAATAAATTCCTCATAGGGTGGCATAGAAGAACGTGTTATATTTATTCTTTCCCCCATAGTATTTCTCCCCAGTTTCTATTATTTTGCCAACCTTGCTAAGCATTCCTTTTCTAATTTCTCAAGCCCCAAAATTTTATATATGTTAGCCATCAGAAGAATATTTTCTTCTATATTAGGCTTAATTTCATCACAAGCCTTTAACATAACTAACATATAGACCAGTTTATTATTTTCAAAAAATATATTAGATAGTTTCTTGTAAATCATGTATTTATCTACATTTACAAAAGCTACCATTCGCTCCACACAAGTTTTAGATAGACCATTATTTAGAACAAATTCTGCAAAGAGCGAATCATTTTCATTCCCAGTAAATTCAAGACGGAATAAAAGCATTCTAAAAATCTTCAAAAGCTTAGATAATTCCTCATAATTCCTGGCGCAATCAAGGATAGTTCTCTCTTCCATACTATTTAACTCTTCCACGTAGAGATAAAGTAGAATAAAGAAATTCACATGTTTTTGGTCTGATTTATATTCCGGAATGTCCTTTTTATTCAAATATTCCATTACTAGGAGTTGTCTTGCTTTGACGTCGTTTTTATCTAATAATTTCTTTACATAATTATAGTGATCCTCTAGCTCTTTCCCGTAAAGCTCCTGCCTCTCCATCCACTCTTTCTCAATCTTTAAAGCATGAGCCTCGCTTGCTAGATTTTCCTTATTCTTGTTAAATATCATAAAATCACCTATTTTAAGCTTGTTGCCTTATTTGTTCTTTGGCTCCTCAAGTTCCTTCTTCTCATTTTTAATTTCCCAATGTATTAAAAATGTAAGGGCTGCCCTTAAAAGTATAATTGCACCAAGGATTCCAAGTTCCGCCCATTCACGAACAACTACAGTTCTTAAAACCTCACCGCCAAGCTTAAATTCTAGGGCTAGTGCTATACCTTGAGCTAGAATAAGCCTAATAGAATCATCCTTCTTTAACCAATAAATAAAGCTCTTAATAGCGGTGTAAACAAGGATACAAATACCGAAAAGCTCCAATAAAAGAGTAGAAAACTCTACTATATATCTAAGTATAGTTTCCGCTTGCAAATAAATAGTCTCCATAAATTTCCCCCATTCACCAAAGAAACACTTATACCTTTAGACTTGAATGTCTATATCTGCTAAATTATTCCCACGATCTTATTTTATATATTTATATTCTAAAATAATTATAGTAAAAATGCAATTAATTGTGTGTTAATATATTACCTAAACAAAAAAGACGATAGCTATTAAGCTATCGTCTTAAAATCAATCTTTTTCGCTTGTAGATTCTCTTTCATAGATCATGTCACACAAATTCTTCATGGCGTTCTTAGTATCCAACATATACTCTGCCCTTTTTAGTGCAATTTCTCTAGCCTTATTATACTCATCTTTATCTGTTGTAAGAATTTTTATTCTATCTAACATTTCATCATAATCCTTACATAAGAATTCAGGGGCAATATTATATGCTACATCACCATAATCTATGGCAAGAGCCACTAGTCCTTGTGCCATAGCTTCAACCACTGATGTTCCTCCGCCTCTCCTATAAGGATTAATATATAAATCACAAGCTCTCATAATTCCAGTTACATCATCTTGATTACCAAGATATCTAACATACTTAAAAAGGTCTGGTCTTTCTTTTTTTACATCTTCATAATTATCCCAAAATCCTAAAAATACTATATAGTGTTTATCTGATGCAAATTTTTCTAAAAAGTCTAAAAATTCTTTATTAACATCTAAGGATAATCTTGCTCCAACAACTACAGATACAAATACATCTTCTGCTATATCTAAATCTGACTTTTTATATATATTTCTCGCTTCTTTAATACTAAAGGTAAATGGCAATGGGAAAAATCTATCATAATCAACTCCTACATATTTTAATAGTTCCTTTTCCTCTGTAGTATAATCTCTATTTCTTGTGTGATATGAACATATACAAGGAGTTAAAAGGCTTGGCCCCATGGAAATAAAAACTACTGGAATTAGATCATCTATGCAATTTGCTAGTAAACTAGAATTACCAATTTCCATTACAAATGCAGGTTTTAACTCAGATATAGTTTTATATAAAACTCTTACTGCTTCAATGCTTGGCATATTTGGCTCACATTGAACATAAGGAATCACATGTCCTTTCCATTCGATACTTGTTTTTTCTAAATTATCCTCACAATAAGTTGCTACATTGGTATTTTTAAATGGAATATTTCCTACCATCGTCAATAATTCTGCAGTATTAAATATAATTACTGTTTTGCCAAGATCTTGTAAACAAGCAGCCCTATCAAGAGCTGATTTTGTTGGGCCATGTCCCTTTGCAATAAGTTGGGATGTTATAATGACTACTAAATCCTTATTTCTCTTAGAAAATGCAATTCTTTTTTCTGGCTTATCAAATACATTTTCTTCATAAAATGCTTCTTTAAATTTCATATCTATTTCTTTTAATAAATCCCAATTATATTTCATAACCAATGGAATACTATATTCCTTAGTAACAAATGACCATCTTGACAGCTGATGCCATAAAAAAAGTTTGTTTTCCCAACTAAGGAATTGTGTTTTTGTAATTTCATCATAGAATCTGCATAGTCTATCTAGATCTACGTGCTCACTAAAAAATACTGACTCATTATAGATATAATCTAACATCTCATCATTATTAATCATATAAATCCCCCTCAAATATGTTATCAAATATATCGTTTACTTAGTTATCGTAATTGTATTTTATCATATTTGATTGATTAAATACATTTTATATTAATTCTTACTTTAATTACAGTGTAAAAAAATAGAGACTAGGATTTAATTACTAAATCCTAAGCCCGTTATAATCAAAAAATACTTTTCCTTAAATCTGTTATTGATAAATTTTGCATACTAAGTATAATTATCTTATCTAAAATGATATTAAAAAATATAGGAGTAAATTATGCAAAACTATTCATTTCAGCCTTCTGGCGTATGTTGTAAACTAATCACTTTTGGACTTGAAGATAACAAATTACACAATGTAAAATTTTCTGGAGGATGTCCTGGTAATACTGCTGCAATTGGCAAGCTTCTAGAGGGTTTCGATGCAACAAAAGCGATCTCAATCCTTAAGGGCAACGACTGCGGAGGCCGCGGTACTTCTTGCGCCGACCAATTAACCAAAGCCGTTGAGCAAGCTCTTGAAAATATTAACAAAAACTAGATAATCCTTAGCTAGTAAGATATTCTAGATAAGGCCTCCTGAATTAATGTTTCATTCTCCACATCTAGAGAAGCTGTGGCCTCATCTAGGATAATAAAATGATATTTATAAAATAAAGGGGTATATTATGCAAAACTATTCATTTCAGCCTTCTGGCGTATGTTCTAGACTAATCACTTTTGATGTCATGGTAATGGTACTACAATTGGCAAGCTTTTAGGCGCCTAAATATTTGCTAATAACTGCTTTTATTTCATTGCTAGCTAATGGAGTTGAACTTGTCTCTTCAGTAATAATCACATTTTCTCCAATAAATAAGCCTTCCTGCATCATTATTTTTAGTCTATTAACTGCATGTTTTGCATATTCCTTATCATCCATCATTCCCCTATGTTCCCAATAAATTACCCTTCTCTTCTTTACATCAAGGATTGTAAAATCTGGATAAATAGTCATTCCATTCTTAAGATGTAAGGGACATTCATATTTATATGGTACCCCAAAATCTAATAAAGCATTCGCTATATTAAGCTCTGACTTGGATCTAACCCTTTCCTTTCTCCTAGTCTCAAAATACGGAACATAATCCGAAATAGCTTTACCTTTGTACGGGATACTTAGCCACTTATTGGCAAAATCTTCATCTGACATATCAATTGCTTTTATATAATTTTTAACTTCTATGGGATTATTAGAATAAGCATTTTGAATCTTGCTTATAGAATTCTCTGATTTGACAAGAAATTTCTTTAAACTATTAATTTCTATATTAACTAATTTAGTGATTTTTTCATCATACGCTTTTTGTAAATATCGTCCAATAGTTGATTTATCCGCCTTTGAAATATATTTTCCAGTCGTTTCTTCAGTATGCGTTCGCAGATAGAACTGAACTCCCTTTTTTGTTTTACTTATATGTATCTTTCCTGGCGGTGCCTTTTCAAGCTCTTTTTCTTTCATGGACTTAATTTGAAGCAATTCAATATATCGCTTTTTAGCTTCAAAATACAGGCTTGTGTAGCTTGTTATCATATTTTGCTTTTGATTCCTCATTTTTTCTCCTTTCTCATATGTTCGGACAGCAATTTTTCTTGTTTCTTGATTTCTGCTGTGCTTTTCTTTCCTTCTTTCTCTGTCTGGACAGCAATTTGGGTGTTTTCTTGATTTCTGCTGTGCTTCACCTCTCTTTTATTCCTGTTTGTGCAGCAATTTTTGGGGTTTCCTTGATTTCTGCTGTGCTTTTCTTTCCTTCTTTCTCTGTTCAGACAGCAAATTTTCTTGTTTCTTAATTTCTGCTGTGCTTCACCTCTCTTTTTTTCCAGTTTGTGCAACAATTTGGGAGTTTTCTTGATTTCTGCTGTGTTTTTCTTTCCTTCTTTCTCTCTTTGGACAGCAAAATTCTAGATTTTTTAAGATTTGTGGTTTCTTAAAGAACATAACATTAACCACACCTCTACATTATTACCCAATATACACCTAATTGTCAATCATCCCCATCATATGCTGCTTTCATCATCTATTATCTCCAACATAATATCTGCGAATTGAGGGTCAAATTGAGTACCTTTGCCTTTTTTAATTTCTTCGCGCACCTTCTCTTGTGGGAGGGCATTTCTGTAGCTGCGGTTACTTGTCATTGCATCATAAGCATCGGCTACTGCTATAATTCTTGCTACTTCTGGAATATATTCGCCTGATATTCCTTCAGGATATCCATTACCATCATATCTTTCATGATGGAATTTTGCACCAAGAGAAAGCTCTGGCATTTCCTTGATATTGCTTAGAATTTTGTAGCCTATAGCAGGATGCTTTTTTATACAGGCAAATTCTTCATCATTGAGTCTTCCTGGCTTGTTTATTACTTCATCTGGCACACCTATTTTGCCAACATCATGAAGGAGGCCCAACATAAAGATTTTCTCCTGCTGTTTTTCATCATAACCATAACGCCTTGCGATTTCCTTAGAATATGCTGCCACCCTTCCTGAATGACCCTTTGTATAATTATCCTTGGCATCAATTGCATCTGCAAGGCATTCAACCACATGTAAAAATAAACTCTCATTTTCTCTAGTCTTCTCAGCTACCATGCTCCAAAGATTATTTGTAAGTTTTACAAGTTCAATGGCATGCTTCACCCTAAGAACTAACACGCTTGGAACAAATGGTTTCCTAATAAAATCCATAGCACCAAGTAACAAGCCTTGTGTTTCTATTTCCTCATCTTCCTCAGCAGTCAAAAAGATTACAGGTGTGTCAGCCCAAGAAATATGACTATTTTTTAGCTCCTTTATTACATCAAAGCCGCTCATTTCCGGCATATTTATATCCATTAAAATTAAATCCGGAGCCGAATGATCTTGCATGTATTCTAATAATGCTTTTCCAGATTTCAAAGCAACAGCCTTAAATCCAGCATCAGTCAAGGTTTTCCAAGCTTTTTTTAAAATTATAGAATCATCATCAACAACGATTATTGGAGAAATCATAAGCTTACCCCCTCTCTAATTCTTTTCAATATGATATACTTAAAAAAAAGCGTGATTTCCATGGAGGAATTTTCTATGAATAATATAGGCAAAGAAATTAATATTCCAGGTATTGATACAAATAAAGCTATTGCAACTTCAGGTTCTAAGGATCTTTTCTTAGAGCTTCTTGCTGATGTTTACAAACTTATAGATGAAAAAAGCAAGCAAACAGAAGATTTTCTTGCAAATGCTAATCTCAAGGATTTCACAATTACAGTTCATTCTCTTAAGACCATCTGCCGCATGATTGGTGCAACTGCCCTTAGCGAGGATTTCTTCACCCTTGAAAAACTAGGAAAAAATGAGCAACTAGAACAAATTAAAGAAATTGCCCCTGGCATTATAAAGTCTTTTCGTGCTTTAAAACCTTATCTTGAACCTTATGCTCTAACAAAAGAAACAGCCCGAAAGGAATTTGACAAAGACTCAATCCTTTCAATATTGGATAATCTACTTTACGCCCTTAATGACTTTAATCTTGCCGATGCAGAAGAACTTACTAAGCAAGTTCTAAGCTACAACTGCGACCAAGAAATTAGCAGTAAATTTGAAAACTTGTCAAATCTAGTTTCAAATCTTGACTACGATGAGGCCATCTCCCTAGTACAAGATCTTAAAGAAATTATCAAGCCTTAGTAGCAATGCAACTTTTTATACCTTTCTTATATTTCAATGCCTTTTATACTTCACAACACAAGCTATCACTTTACAGCTATGCTTCCGTATTTTTCTACTGCTTCATCTACTGTCATAGTATTATTTATGACTGCGTAGGCTGCTGCCCTAAACTGCTTTACTGTTGTATCAAGAATTTCCGTGTCTCTAAAACTAATGGTTCGATTATCTGGGAATCCCGAAAGAGAAGCGTACACCTCATCAAGGGAATAATCTTTAGTAGGCGTAATCAACCTTTTTTCTTGGGCCATAAGTCCAAGCTCTTTCTGACTTGTTAAAAATCGTATAAATTCATTTGTCATATCAATATTTGCACTATTTTTATTTACACAAAACAGAATAGAAATTGAATCCATGTAGTAACCACCATCATCCCCTGATGGTGCTATGTAAAAATCATATTTAAATGGATTGTTTGAAAATGCTTCTGACTTGCTTTCACGCTTTTTTGTACCTGATACGACATCTCCTGAGCACAACATCATAGGAACATCGCCCTCAAAAAATCGCATAATTACTGCATCGTAGTCATTTTCTATTTCTCTACTACACTTATTTATATCTATACATTCTGAATCCACGAACTCCTTTAATCTTGTAAGAGAATTTCTCATTGTTTCACCAGCTAAAGGATCAAGATTATTTAGGGCATCTTCAACGCTTCTATCATCCTTTACAGTCTTAGCAAACATAGGATAAGCAAAGGTGTAGCCTATTCCTGGAGTTGTCATGGTATTGGCACCCATAACTGGAGATTCATATCCTGCTGCCTTTAACTTTTTACTTACATCTAATAATTCCCCATAGGTTTCTGGCACTTTTAGCCCTTCTTTTTCAAAAATATCCATATTTACTAGCATGCCATAAGATGTTGCAAAAATTGGTAATGTCAAGATTTGACCATCCTCCATCTCCCAACTAACCCCTTCTCTTATGCAATCAAGATCTATATCTAATTTTTCATCAGAGAGATCTTGAGCATTATTAAATAAATCTGCATATTTTTCATTTCCATACATCCATGGTTGTACCACATAAATATCAGGAGGCTCTTGGCCTGCCAATGCCGGACCTATTGTATTTCCGTAATCGTCAAGATAAGTATATCCAATTTCCCCATTGGGATAATAAGAATAGAATCTTTCAAACTCACTTTCTAAAGATTCAAAATTAGCATATGTTCCCACAACAGAAATCTTATAATTTATACTAGTGTCATACTTAGGCGTAAATTCTTTACTTTCACTTTTACTCTTTTCACAGCCAGGGACAGAAACTAGCAAAATTGCTGCAAAAACCACACTAACGATTCTCTTAACAGTTCTCCCCATACGCTCTCCTTTCTAGCAAAACTAATAGAAACCCCATAAGAAATTTCCTATAAAAATTCCTATAAAAATTCCTTTATCAGATCAATAAGTTCATCCCTATCCATTTCTTTAAAATCTCGAGATAGTAATTTAACGTCATCAAAGCTTTCCTCTAACCTCATTTCTTTATCCACAAGTATTAAAGAAACCTCATGATTTTCTAAATATTTAATAGCCTGTTCCTCAGATTTAACAAGCACAATATTTCCTGCATCTTCTAGCCACTCTTTGATTTTTCTCAAAACCCCAAGATCTTTATTAATTACTAAAATATTTTGTGGAGCAGTAAAACTCTCAGTCCTTTTATCTTCATTATTTAACACTACTAAATCCGTTGATAAATAATTTAAAATCATATTTTCAAGCTTAACTGTGTCTATAGGTTTAGTAAGATAATCATCAAAACCTGCCTCTATGTATTTTTCACGCATTCCAGAAACTGCATTAGCCGTAAGACAAATCACTGGTGTATTCTCATTAGCCGTGTCCTTTAATGTTCTCATTTCCTTAATGGTTTCAATTCCATCTTTACCTGGCATCATATGATCTAGAAAAATAATATCGTAATGTTTTGTCTTAAACTTACTTATGCAGGCATCTCCACTATCTGCCGTATCAATTTGAATTTTTGTTTCTCTAAGCAAGCTAATTAAAACCTTAAGATTTATCTCTGTATCATCAACAATAAGAATTTTCGCTTCTGGAGCCTCAAACTTGGCTTTATACTCCTTTTGTTCACTTCTAAACTGCTTAAAGGCCTCATCATACTCTCCTATCGCTTCCCAATCAACAACTGTCTGCCTTAATTCAAAGGAAAAAACAGAACCAACTCCATATTCACTTTCTACATAAATCTTACTTCCCATCATATTGAGAAAACTCTGTGCAATTGCCATTCCAAGTCCAGTTCCCTCAACATCTCGATTTTTCTTCTCTTCAATTCGCTCAAAGGCAATAAAGAGCTTGTCCAAATCTTCTTTTTTTATGCCTACTCCCGTATCCTTAATTTCCACATGTAAACTTACTTCATCTTGTCTTTTATCAGATTTAGTACTTGTAATAGTAAATGTTATACCTCCTTCTTTTGTGTACTTCACAGCATTAGATAAAATATTAGTAATAATCTGCTTTATTCTTATTTCATCACCAATTAACACCCTTGGAATATTTCTATCCACATTTAATTCAAAGAAAAGCCCTTTTTCCTCGGCCTTACACGTAACCATATTAACCAAATCATTTAGTAACGAAACGAAATTATAACTTTCCAACACAAGTTCCATCTTGCCAGCTTCGATTTTTGAAAAATCTAATATATCCTTAATAATAGCAAGTAAGGTAGTACCTGCCATTTTTATATTATTGGCATATGTCAAAATTTCTTCATCATGACTGTTTCTAAGAATCATCTCGTTCATGCCAACAATGGCATTCATAGGCGTTCTAATATCATGGGACATAGTTGATAAAAACTGTGATTTAGCCTCATTTGCCTGATTTGCAGCTATAGCTGCCACTTCAAGTTTGCGATTAAAAGCACGAAGCACTAATAAATTAAAGTGGAGCAAAATCATAAGTCCCACGCTTGTCATTCCAAGTAAAAGCCAATCTACAGACCTGTTATCTGTTAATTCCTTAGCAGGAATATAGGCAATCAAATACCAAGAATCTAAGCTTGTTAAAGGTGTATATGCAATAACACAATCCTCACTTTTTGAATTACGAATATGCATAGAAGCTATATCCGTGTGAATACTTTCCACAACCTTATTAAACTCCTTATTAGACATAGGATTATAGGATTTAAAATACTCATAAAAATTGCTATTTTTTAGAGATTTTCCATGAATCATATAATTTCCGTCCCAATCAATAATAGATATTTCCACCTTTTCATATTCGCCCTTTAAAAAAATGAGCTTTTGCTCTAAACGGCTTACTGGCACAACTCTAATAATAAGACCATCTCTAATTACACCTTTTTCCTCATCAAGAATCTTAACATTATTTAAAAATGCAATGGATTGCACACCATTTAATGGATTTGTATATGCTCTTGTTAGGTTAACTTTACCATCCACATTCTTAATATCAAAATTATCAAAAATTGATATATGAGAATAATCCACTTGATAATTATTTGAATTTGTTGTACTAGGCGATGTAGATATACCAAGCAAAGATCCATCATCAATATATATTAAATGTCCAGATATTTCAGATGATATTTTAACTTTTCTAATATAAGAAACTGCTTCCTCCATAGTCATTGGATTTCCTGCATCTGCTAAATTATTAATATAGTTCGACCAAATATCGCACAAATGCTGCTCATCCTCTAAATAATTATCAATAATTTGTTCTGTGGTTATAGTCATTTTCTCAAAAGACGCAACTAAAGCACGGTTTGACTCTAAGGCTCTATCATTGGCATATTTCACAATAACAAAAAGAATCAAACCTACCATCAATATATTAATGATAATAATATATCTCCTCTTCAAACTGTATCCCCTATTCAACCTATTTTTTACAACCAAAATTATATTTAAATTATACTATAAACACAAAAATTTGTCTTATACTATATTGGAATTATATAAAAAATTATTAACATTTGTGTTTTTATTTCAAAGTGGTATCCTTATTAAATAGTGACAGATTGAAAAGGAGTGAATAAAATGAAACAAAATCGTATTGACCGTATCTTTGCGGCCTTAAAAGAAATGAATGTACAACAAATGTTAATTGTAGATCCTATGTCTATATATTATCTTACTGGTATCTATCAGGAACCCTTTGAACGTTTCTATGGATTATTGCTTAGAGAAGATGGAAAGAATGTCTTTTTCTTAAATAAATTATTTAATGCTCCTGGGGAGCTTGGAGTTGAAAAAGTTTGGTATTCAGATACCGACGATGTGGCTGATGTTATAATGCCATATATTAATCCTGATTGGACTTTAGGTGTTGATAAGGATATTCGCGCAAGATTCCTTCTCCCACTTATGGAACGTAATGCAGCTAAGGGCTTTGTTAATTCATCAATTGCCATTGATACTACTCGTGGTATTAAAGATGAAGAAGAACAGGAAAAAATGCGTGTTGCAAGTCATATTAACGACCTAGCAATTGCTAAATTTAAAGAACTTGTTCACGATGGTGTTACTGAAAAAGAAGTTGCTGATCAGACTCTTAAGATTTATCAGGACCTTGGAGCAGATGGTTTCTCCTTTGAACCATTAGTTGCCTTTGGTAAGAATGCAGCAGATCCACACCATTCACCAGATAATACAGTAATTAAACCTGGTGATTGCGTACTCTTTGATGTTGGATGCATTAAGGATGGATACTGTTCTGATATGACAAGAACATTTTTCTATAAAGAAGTATCCGATAAGGATAGATTTATCTATAATACTACTCGTGCTGCAAATGAAGCTGCTATCGCTAAAATTAAGCCAGGCATTAAGTTAAAAGAGCTCGATAAGACTGCAAGAGATCTTATTTCAAATGAAGGCTATGGCGAGAACTTCACTCACAGACTTGGTCATTTCATCGGCCTATCAGAGCATGAATTTGGCGATGTTTCATCAACTAATGAGACAGAAGCTAAGGCAGGTATGATTTTCTCAATTGAACCTGGTATTTATGTCACTGATGAAGTGGGTGTTCGTGTAGAAGACCTTGTACTTGTAACTCCTGAGGGTGTTGAAGTACTTAATAGCTATCCTAAGGAATTGGAGATTATTGGCAAGTAAGACTTAGGCGTTGCATTGTGAAAATATTCTTTCCCTAATTGGGAATAAAAATAGAGGCCCTAACACAATTTTAATAACTGTGCTAGGGTCTCTTTATTTTTTCTGATTTAAACAAGCTTATTTCTCATGTCTAAAATATTTAATACTCAACTTCTATTTTATTTAATTCGCTGTTAAACAGGTTAATATCCAAATTTTCAGGTTTTGCCCTATTTATTACACTTTGCAATGCAAGACCTAGGGGAAAATCTTCATTTGATAAAATCATTTCTAAAATATCTGGAATATACTTCTTTAGTATCTCGTAAGTATCCTTATTCTCAATTAGGTCATTAACTGTATCTTTAATAGAATAAAAACCTTCCTTAGTTAAATCATCATCCTTTAAAAACCAGTTCTTTACGCTAGTTCCAGCAGCTTCAGCCTCAAGCCTATAAGATTTATCTTCTTCCTTAACCTTAACAAAACTTGCGCTGTCACTACAATCTCCGCTTATAACAGTGATATCATTAACCTGGCTTTCTAGTCTTAGATTTTCAAAAATAATTGTTGCATTTCCATTGTTACTTGCCTCAATGCACTCCTTTCCATTAAGTAAGAGAGTGGCTGTCTCACAATTAGTGAATACTTTTATATCAATAGTATCCTCTAATCTATTTACAAATCTTTTAGAACAAATATGAACAAATTTCTCCTTGCTCCACTTAGCTTTATAATAATAGAATGCATCTTTTTTTATTTTTCTATCTGCAGTTACAAGGCCCTTTCCATTAACTTTATCTAGGCCACCTTCTTGTCTTATGGCACTTGAAAAATCAAACATATTCCAAACATAACTGCCCCATAAATATGGCTTAGTCTCAAATATCTTATAAACAGTTTCATGATATAAAGCCTGATATTCCTCTGAATAATCCTTAACTTGCGGATTATTTGAATGAAGCCCAATATTACAGTCTACCCCATATTCACTCATGCCAATAGCTAGATTTGGCCTAGCCTCATGGAACTTATCAAGGTATTTACTATAATCCTGCATTTTCCCATAATACCAACCAAAATATACGTTGTAGCCTATCATATCTGTTGTCTCATTAAGCTTACTTTTAAATTTAACAGTGTAGAGATTAGCTGCACTAACTAGTCTTTGACTATCAAGACTCTTGACTAATTCCTTGGATTTTATTAGGTCTTCATACATATATGGAGCATCTCTAAACATACCAATTTCATTTTGGATACCCCAACAGTAAATACTAGGATGATGAATATTTTGTAGGATTAATTCCTTTAGTTGCTCCCTAGCATTATCAAGTAATTCTTCATTCTGTGTCATTTTAAGCATAGGAATTTCAGCCCATATTAAGTATCCCTTCTTATCAGCACATTCATATGTAAAGCTACTATGCTGATAATGGGACAATCTAATAGAATTAGCTCCTATCTCATCAATTAATGAAAAATCATTTAAAATGTCATCATTTACAACTGCGCTATATTTTTCTCCCACATCCTGATGCTTAGAAACTCCGTTAATTCTAATGTGCTCATTATTTAAAAATAAACCATTATTAGGATCGATCTCTACACATCTAAAGCCGGTTTTTGTGATTTTTTCATCAACTAATTCATCAGCTGAATAAAGTCTAGTAATTACAGTATATAAATATGGATTTTTCTTACCATTCCACAATATAGGATTCTTTATTTGTGCCTGAATGTGTTCTCTTATCTCACAGACGTAGCTATAAATAATTGTTCCATCTGCTGCCTTTATAATTGTCTCTAGTCTATCTTCCTGCTTTGTCTTGGTGTGCAGTTCAATATCCACTAGACCATAATCCTCATTAAAACTCGTTCTAACAATCACACCATCTGTTCCATAATAACAAGGATCAAAATATGAGTCATGCTCTGTATAAAGAATATTAACGCCTCTATATAGTCCGCCAAAAATCGTAAAATCTCCAACTAAGGGAGAGATTGTTTCATCAAGTGCATTTGTTACATAAATGCTTACTTCTAGCTCTTTTTTACCCTTATAAATTTCCTCTGGAATCTGGCATCTAAAGGCACTATATCCACCTTTATGCTCTGTTAACAAAACATTATCCACATAAACATAAGCATGTTGGTCTGCTGCCTCAACATCAATAAATACATTTTTCCAATTGTCATTTATTAACAATTTTTTTGAATATTTTGCCATACCCCTGTAGTAATCATCATTGCTATACCATGTATGAGGTAAGTCCACAATTTCAGATTTTTCAGGGCTTGTATCCATTGACATACTATTAACTTTTGTAAACTCCCAAGCATTATTAAATGATAATTTATTCATTTAACTTCCTCATTTCATATATTGTTTCTTTAACTTCCTTCATCTTCTCAGGTGTAAGCTCGTAGAATTTCATTGCTATAATGTTAAAAATTGCACCAATAAGCTCTAATCCATAATTAAAAATAAGAGCAATTGCAAGTAAGCTTGTGCTATAGCTTGTATTAAGGTCTGGGAATGCATGCTTAAAGCCAATTATTGCAAATCCAATGCCTACAAAAGTTGGGCCAAAAGATGAAATTAACTTATCCATAAATGAAAATAAGGTTGCAATCATACCAGGCTTATATTTTCCTGATCGAGCAGCTTCATAATCGTTAACATCTGCAATCATAGGATTAACTATTGAACTTGTAATCATTTGGAATCCGCCACCAATTACAGTTACAATAAATAAGCATATTGTAAATGCACTAAAGCCGTTAAACGCCTGACCATAACCATTAACATAACCTGGTAAACAAAGTGTCTTAGGATCCATAAAAATCCAAATTAAAATAGCAACTGTGTCAAGAAAAATCACTCCCCAAGAACCAATTTGCATAGCCTTCTTTAAACCAAGCTTAGTACCAATGGCTCCGATTCCTAATGTCATCATTACAAGCCCAACAATAGTTGTGTATAGTGTCCAACCGCCTGAAAGCTTATAGTTGGCAACTACTATTCCATAAAGGACAAGTGTAATTGCACTTGTCTTACAAGTATTAGAAAACTGATCTGTAGCTCTTGCTACGATCATCATTTGTAGCGGTCTGTTGTGCTTTAGAATATCTAGATAATCTCTAAATTTTACCTTTGAAGCCTTATTGTTCTTAATTACAGAGAACTCTGGAATATCCTTTGGCATAATACAAATATAAGAAATCACAATACCGATTGTTGCTATAATTGCCACAATTCCCCAATATTCATGGAAAAATAAAGCACTTCTAATTGAGCCATACTTAACAGCTAATGCAGCAGTAACCATCTGCATTACAGCTCTCATAACTCTAACAAAAATTGTACCTGTGATTGATAAAATGTTTCTTTGTGCAGGATCATTTGTTAAGCAAACATATCCCACGTGATTTGATACATTTAAAAATGTATATCCAATATAATAAATCGCTGTAAAAAATATAAAAAATACAGGTCTAATAGGACCAGCTGGCAATCTATCTGTAACATTAAACATTAGAAAACTATTAAATAACAAAAGAGATCCACCCATAATTAAACAAAGTCTAGTTTTTCCAATGTACTTATTTCCCTTAAACTTATCAACAAAAAAACCTACAATTGGATCAGTTATACCATCCCAAAGACGTGTTATTGTTGAAAAGCTAGAAGCCAAAATAACAGCCATACCTACATAGCCATTAAGATAGAAGGACATAATCATTGTTAATCCCATATAAAGATTACCTGCCATATTAGCACCTGAGAATCCTATTATTCTCCAAAGAGGAGCAAAATGTATTCCCCCTTCCTTCATGTATTTTTGGCTTTTGCCCAAATTATTAGTTTCCATAAAAACCTCCTAATTCAATGAATTATTATGGTAATAAGATAACATTTATTGTAAAATAGCTATAGAACAAAGTTACTCATATTAGTAGAATATTCTTATTTTTATTCCACAATATACTATATAAAGGATTATACTATGAAAAATGAACTTACTGACAACAATTTACAACTTATAAGAGAACTCTATAATATCGGATTTTATAAGATTAACACCAAAGAAGAAGCCGCAAGATTTGGCAAAAAAAATATGATACATAGAGTGCAATTGATTTTTAGCGCTGATGCTATCATGACTATGAAAGACAACATGGATGCCAATACAATCTATGTATTAACTGATGTTTTTAACATTTCAATGCTTGTTTTTCTTCTTGATGATGAACTATATATTTTAGGGCCTTTCACACCACTTCTTCATACAAAGCAAGACGCATTAAGAGTGTTAGAACAAAATAACATAAAGGATTTAAATGTGAATATTTATCTACGTTACAGAAATCTATTTCCAACGATTTCAGAAGATATGGCAATCCATATAGCTACATCTTTCCTTAAAACTAATGATTCCGAATACTCAGGTCGTAGAATTAAGAAACCTAGCTTTTTTGAAGACGAAAGCCAGTTCTTATTTTTTGAAGAAGATAGAGAGAACTTTGTTAATCTTTTACAACTTCGATATGACAATGAAAAAAGCTTCTTTAACTGCGTAACTAAGGGAGATAGTGAGGCTGCCCTTAACTACTTATCTAAAATGCAGCAGGATGTAAGCTATATAAAAAGAATTGGTTCCACATTAGAAAATGAAAGAATAGGCTGCGCAATTACTAGAACAACCCTAAGAATTGCAGCCCTTAAAGCTGGTTTACCAGTATATGTTATAGATAAGATTTCATCAAAAAATACTAAACTTACAATTAAAGAAACAGATATTGAAAAAATTCTTGATCACAAGAAAGAAATGGTAAAGGATTTCTGCGAAGCTATTATGCAGCTTAATACTAACAAACATAGCGCTGTTATTAATAACGCTATTTACTATCTTGAAAACTACTACCAGGATGATATTACACTTGATTTATTAACAGCAACGATGTCTATTTCCAAGAGCTATCTTCTAGCTCTATTTAGAAAGGAATTAAACACAACTCCTGGAAATTATCTAAGAAAAGTAAGAGTTACAAAAGCCTGTCAACTTCTAGAAAGCAGTCAAAAAAGCATTCAGCAAATCAGCGAATCTGTTGGTATAGCTGATAGTAACTATTTTGTTAAGCTCTTTAAAAAAGAAATGGATATGACACCAAGTCAATATCGTAAAAAACATAATTCTACTGTAGGCTAACGCTTAGAGGTGTGGGATTTCTCCGACTGAGTTAGATGTTCCAAGGAATTTTTTAGCATACTCACTTTGTGGACTGTTAAAGAATTCCTTAACATTACTGCTTATATAACAAATGGCCATGCCGTTTTGGGGCACAGCCATTTGTATGATTACCGTTGTTTTTCTGTTTTATTCATTTACCTTTTTCTTCTTTGAAAGCCCCAAAAATCCAAGTCCGCCAAGAGAAGCTAGAAGAAGCAGATACCGTACTCTGATATCATTTGGGTCTCCGGTCTTTGGTGTAGTAGACTGATTGTTATTGCTACTATCACTTGATGAAGCCGAATCTTTATAAGCTAGGGCATATGTTGAAAACTTATCTGTTTCAAATGTGAATACATGTGTATTTTCATCATAAGTGCCAGTGATATCTGTAGCCACGCCATCGTGCACACGGATGATTTCAAATGTTCTGCCACTCTTCCTCAAGCTTTCAGGAATAACTATACTTGCTTGTACTTTACCATTGGTCTCAGTAACTTTTGTTGCATCGTTACTTCCGACTTTCTTAAACAGATTAATATCAAAATAAAGTCCAACTGTATAATCACCAGAAGTATCCTGAATTAAGGTCTTATCTGTCTCTTGTACAGAAGCACTCATATCCTGAATATCAAGCCATACATTTACACCCTGAGCCACTTCTTCTGGTGTGAGTGCTAAAAGTGTAGTCAAGTTATCATTGTTTTCAATCTTTGCTCCAAAAGGATTGCTTTCTGCTGATACTGCAGCTGTATCTGTAATATCATTTACAACACCTGCTTTAACAGCAACATCTGCATATGGAACCTTTGTACTAGTGTCCGTATTAGAACTATTATTTATAGGAGTGCCTTTTTTCTTTATAATTGTATAATCTGAGAATTTATCTGACGAAAATGTAAGTCTTCCCGTATCAGAATTATATATTGCATCTAATTCCTCAAGTTTTCCATTGTGGTTTCTTACAATACTGTAAGTTTCCCCTTCAGACAAATTGTTTGGTACACTTAAGGAAAAAGAAGCTGCACTCGAAAGATCTGTCATCTTGTTAGTCCAATAATTAGCTGCATTTGAAAAATAATCTCCGCTACCACCTTTACTAATAACATTGGTCATAGTGATATCGACAGTTTCAACTGCACTTACAAAATCATCGCTGTCATTACCCATGGCTGTCAAAATGTTGTCATCAGTAGGATTAGTTTTTCCTCCTGTTACGCCGATTGCTACATTACCAGTGGTGAGAGCTGCATCTGTTCCGCTTACGCTAAGCCCTGACACACTACTGCTTCCACTGACATTTACCTGAGGATTAGTTTTGCTAAAAGCACCTGCAAGGTGGAAGTTGCCTCCCATAGTAACCTTAAAAGTACTTTGGCTTTCTTGTGCTTCCAAAGTCTGGCCGTTAAGGCTAGCACTTGAAAGCTGATATCCCGCTTTAGGGACAAACTTTAATGTAACCACATCTCCTTTTTTACATTGTATATAGCCTCCATTATTTGTATCAACATTAAGGTTAACCTGATTGCCGCCTCTTGTAGCACTAACAAATTCAACAGTTCCTGTACTTGCATCAATGTAAGCATCAGACCAACCACCAGTTCTTTCCTCTGGATCGTAGGTCCAAAGAATCGTCACATCATCACTTTGTTCCCCTTTGGTAACAGAAATATTATAGTCTCCATTTTTCTTAGAAACCGTCAGTGATGCTATTCCTGTCTCCTCATCTATTGTACAAGGGCTTCCGTCTATTGTGGCGCTTGCAATTTTGTAACCACCAAAGTATGGAGAAATTCTAATAGTGTATTCGTCAGCCTCATTTATAGTTACTGTGCCTGTTGTACCTGTTGTGCCTTGAACTTGAAATCTTTGATTTTCTCCTCCGCCGGATACCGAAACCTCTTCTATAAAATCAATCACACCTGATAGATTAAAACTGAGCGTAATTCTTTCCTGTGAACCACTACCTTGACTAGGGTCTTGACCAGGATTTCCGCCTCCTTGACTAGGGTCTCCACTACCTTGACTAGGGTCTCCACTACCTGGATTGTTTGGAATGTTTGATATAACTTTAATATCTATGACTAAAGTAAAAGTATTCGCATCATTTATATTCAGTACCAATGGGTCCGTTTCCGTTATTCCACAAGTATTATCAATTTTGTTACCGTTAATACTGCTACTTTCATAATCTATCAAGTTGCCAGCTGTTTGAACGTTAATTTTAACCGACTTAGCACCACTTGGAATATTTCCACTATCGCTCCCTGTACGGATTCCATCTTCAGGGTAAATAGTAACTACCCGATTTTCAAAACTGTTACCGCCTTCATTTAAAAAACTGATTTCCAGAGTGAGGTTATTTGAATTAACTGCTGAATCTGCTTCGAATGTAGCACTATAAGTTCCGCCTCCTGCATACGTCGTTAAACTGGTTACCGGCATTAATCCAAGCACCAACACAAGACTAAGCATGATGCCAAATAGTTGTTTCATCTTAATCTTCATAAAGTTCTTATCTCCTTTACATCTTTATTTACAGCTGTTATGGTCGCTGCATCACCTTTAAAAACACAAAAAAACGCCGAACATAATAAGACATATCTGTCCTACCAAGTTCGACGGCTATCCATCATCATCATATTCTGTTTTATTCGAAAAAAGGCCGCAACTAACCTCTGCTCTGCTCTGCTCTGCTCTGCTCTGCTCTGCTCTGCTCTGCTCTGCTCTGCTCTGCTCTGCTCTGCTCTGCTCTGCTCTGCTCTGCAAGATTGTAACATTGTTCGCATGGCTGTCAACTCCCTTCGTTATCTTAACAAAGTTTATATCGGCTGTTCTTACAATAAGCTTTAGTTTTTCTCACAGGCCTTTAGCCTTTACTCTTTGTGTATTTATATATTGTATCAAAATACACGGTTTTTTATAAGAGTTTTTTCACAATTATTATGTCGCATCTACGCAAAATATCAACTATGAAAAGCTGGTCTCTCGACCAGCCTTTCTTCACTTAAAAGTGTGATATGTAATTACTATCTCAGCATCAATTCTGTAAGAAACATCTTCTGAGAAATCACTGTCCCCATCAATAGAGATGCTTTTTACAGAATTCTTTTTTGTAATCAATCCGGTAATCAAATCAGCTTCCTTCTCATATGAGACATTAACAAATCCGGCATCTTTATACAATCCTGCCAACTCTTTATAATCCATACCCTTTGCCTCTTTAGCTGATACTGGTGTTAATGCTTCTTTCAAAGTATGATAAAAAACCTCAACATGAGAGTTATTAGGATATCTGTCCATTGAAGAAAACTGGGTATTGCCATCAATGCTCACTTCAATAACTTTGTTTTCATCATCCTTATCAGAATAATCTAAATCTGCCCGTGAATACGCATAGACATAATTAAACCCACTTCCTTCTAGTAGTGATTCTACTTCTTCATAATTCATTCCAGCTACATCTTCCGAAGAAATCCCAATCTCTACACTCTGAGCATATTCCCAATACTTGTATCCCAGGAAGCCTGCGACTCCGAGAATTAAAATAGATATAAAAAATTCCTTCCAGTGCTTCTTATAAAACGTAAAACGCTTTTTTCTTCTTGCTCTTGCTTTCTCTGCTCTTATACGTTGTCTTTCTTCTTCAAGACGACGTTCTTCTTCAAAGCGACGTTCTTCTTCAAGACGACGTTTTTCTTCAAGCCTTTCTTCTTCAAGGCGACGTTCTTCTTCAAGACGACGTTCTTCAAGACGACGTTCTTCAAGACGACGTTTTTCTCCAAGCCATTCTTCTTCAAGACGACGTTTTTCTTCAAGCCATTCTTCTTTGTGTTTTTTTTTATAAGATGAATACGCCACAAAACCCAAACCAATCAAGGTTCCTATCACTACTGCGCCAAGGCTCACATTGCTGCTATCTTCCTCTTCTTCTTCATAATAATAATAATCGTCATCATCATCGTCATCATCATCGTCATCATAATCGTCATCATAATCGTCATCATCTTCATCATCGTCATAATCGTCATCATCTTCATCATCGTCATCATCGTCATCATCTTCACTATCATATTCATCAAAAGAATAGTAGTCACCATCTGACGAATTATAATAACCGCTTCCGTCGGAATATCTATAACCATCGCTTCCATCTGCGCCATGATAATATCCACTACCATCTGAGTACTTATAACCATCACTGCCATCTGCGCCATGATAATATGCACTTCCATCAGAATAAATATAGCCATCGCTTCCATCTGCGCCATGATAATATCCACTACCATCTGAGTAAATATATCCTTCACTACCATCTGCGCCATGATAGAATCCGCATCCATCAGAGGATTTATAAGAATCTCCATCCTCATCATCCCTAATAAACCCGGCATCATCTGAATTTAGAAATTCAAAGCCAATGTCTTTTTTTCTCATTTAGTCTAGATTCATCCTTTCAATTTTTTTCTACGAATTCATTCTTATATAATCTTCACAATAATTTGCTGTATTCTGCATGAATAAGAGCGATTTCTTTAACTTCTGACTTCTTTTCTTTGTTTTTTCCAAAGTATTTATTTCCATCTCTAATGAATCTATCAATCCATCAACCTTAATGAATTCTTTTAAATCATCTAATCTGTAAAATAGGAACCCTCTGCAAGAAGGTCCCTATCTAGCTGTTTCTGTAGTTATTTATAATTTTCACAGAATACTTTTAAATTTTAAATAAGCTTCTTTTTTTTGTCAATAAAATTTGTTCATTTTGAAAAGATTTATTTTAATAAAAGTCGCTTGTATACTACTTTTTCCTAGACCTTTTGCGACTACTAATAAAATGATCAGCTTATAGGATACTAGTTAGGAAGTTTAATAATAATCAATTCAAGTATATATACTAATCGATAATCCTAGCAGAAATGCCGGGGTTATTAACATTTGCACCCATAAAATCCACCATAGCCTGATAAAAATCATCCAGGGATTCTTTACATTCATTTCTAAACCATTCCATAATTCCATTAAGAGTAGCGCCGGAGGCAAAGTAAAGATTATATCTCTTTATTGAATTATTTGGTATTTCTCCTCCAAGTTCTATATTAGCCTCATTGAACATGGTTTGTACCATTCCAAGATAGCCTGCATTATCTAATAGCAGAAATTGTGCGCGATATTTTTTCATAATTGTTAGAAATACATAGCCATATTCTTTTGACCAAAAATCGCATTCTTCTGGTAAAGATTCTTTAATTTCACAAAAAACAGACTCAAGAAAATACAAAACAATATCGTTTTTGCAATTAAAGTTTCTATAATAAGCCATCCTTGAAACTTTAGATTGCTGTGAAATCATAGTGATAGAAATTTCATCAACGTTATATGACTTCAACAATTCAAAAAATCCTTCAACTATTGCATTTTTAACTCGTAAATTTTCTATGATTCTTTTATCCATTTTCTCGACCTCCTAAATAATATTTTTGTGATAATAGTAAGCTTATATATCTGTTACAAAAACGGGCTAATTGCTACGTGTTGTTATATTGATATATTCAGGATGACTGTTATAATATTAACGTAACCCGTTACAAATTGTAACACATTATAAAGCGTTATAAAAGTAAATTCTATAAGGAGGTGTTGATATGCGATATGAAGGAAATATTTATAGGCCACCAAGTGAATGGCAGAGTTATATACTACAGGTGACAATAGGATGCTCCCATAATGCCTGTACTTTTTGCGGAATGTTTAAGGATAAGAAATATCGTGTTCGTCCACTATCAGAAGTACTTGAAGATATCGATATGGCAAAGTCATATTATGGTTCGGTAGATCAGATTTTTTTATGTGATGGAGATGCAATATCCCTTGATACAAAGAATTTGCTGAAAATATTACATAAGATAAAACGAGTTTTTCCGAATATAAAAGAAATAGCTACATATGCAAGTCCTAAGGGAACCTTGAAAAAAAGCAAAGAGGAATTGAAACTTTTAAGGGAAGCCGGTCTGACTAAAGCATATCTTGGTGTAGAAAGTGGCGACGATAGCGTATTAAAGGCCACTCACAAAGGTGTAAATGTTGCACAGATGACAGAGGCTGGTAAAGCCTTAGTTGATGCAAATATAGAATTATATGCGATTATTTTGGTGGGACTAGCCGGTAAGGAAGGCTCAAAGGAGAATGCCAGGTTGACTGCTAAAATAATAAATGATATAAAACCCCAGCATTTGGCAGCTATGACTTATATGCCTGTTCCTAACACACCTATGTACAAGGATATACAGGAAGGAAAATTTACAGTTCTAACAGAAAAGGAATGTCTCCAAGAAACAAAATGGTTAGTAGAAGGTTTAGATAAATTTCATATGCATTTTAACAGTTCTCATGCATCCAATTATCTACCAATTGATGGAGATATTTATAGTGAAAAAGATAAAATTATAAATACACTAAATGAAGCCTTACAAAATGACTTGATAAATCTAAACAGATCATATAGAGCTTTATAAATGATTGAATTGCATAGAATTTTTCTAAATTTCTTTGTGACATCAACACAATGTTAAACTTGATTTATTCGAACTGATCTTGATAGACGAAATGTGACGTAAAAACGGGAGTCCGCTATTTATTGGGGCTCCCGTAGTTTATATACTATTCAAATTCGGTAGTTCCAGATTTGTTTCTCATGTGAAATACTGGTAAGTTAACTCATTTTTACTTTTTGCCATTCTCTTCCACTATTGTTTTATCTCCATAAAATTGCATTAACATTAGAATCAAGGTACTTCCTGAAAGGATTCCATCCATAATACCTGCTGGTAATAAAGACATCAATAAGGTAAGAGTAACGGAAGAAATAATTAGAGACAAGGCCAACCCCCACATTCGATTTTTAAGTAGACCTATTGCTCCTATTTAATCAATTTCCTACCAGATCTTCTTTCCTGTTTTTGCAAGGATTAAGGCATCATCATAGGAACAACCATGTTCTCTTGCATACATATATAAAGCCTTATCCAAGTACGGATACTTTCTCGGATCCACAAATCCACGATTTGCCTCCAACCATGCGCGATGATAAAATCCCTGTAACTTTTCTTCATCTACATCAAATAATCCCATACTATTCACCTTCCTTTCTTCTAATGTGATACTACTCACTGTTTTCTTAACTATAATTTCTTGACCAGTTCCTCAATCAGCCGATTTACAATTTCCGGTGCATCAGTATTAGAATTATGCCCCGCGTCTTTTATCCATTCTATCGGAATTCCGGTATTCTTATGCCATGCCTTATTATATCGGATACAAGAGCCGGCATGATCTTTTTCTCCGCAAATTAAAATAGAAGGGCACTTAATCTCATATGGTAAATTTGCCTCCATTGCTTCCGCCAATATCCGATAACCATGACCTGCTATTTTTGCATATCTCTCCTGATCACCATTATAGGTCATCATCATATTATGCATTATTTTTCTTCCATAGCTCGACGTAGCAACACCATTCGTTCCCAGCTTCAAAAGAGACTTCCAAGGATAGTGTCGATACACCGGCTCCATTCGCTTCAATAGCCAAATTTCTGCGGCCGTCACGTACCTACGCTGTAAAGGTGCCGAATCCACAGAAACAAAACCCTTTAACTTTTCAGGATAAAGCTGTGCATACGCCTGTCCAACGTAACCGCCCATAGACTGACCGATAATTACAGGATGGTCAAATCCCTCTTTTACCAGGATTTCGTCTAGCCATCTTGCTTTATCCATCAAATTAAAATCAAAGCAAAATGGCCAAGAAGCAGCATGCCCAGGTGCATCCCATACAAAAACCGGATACTTACTTTCAAAATATTCAATTTGCTTTTCAAACAATCTGTGATCTGCGGTAAGTCCAGGTAAAAAGACTAACTGCAACTCACTATTTATTGACTCTTTATTTATCCAATAATGTATATTGCCACATGGAGTAGCATATATTTGTTCTGTCATAATTCACCTCCAGAGTATTATATTAAAAATTCAAACTCCTTGTTTTATATAATTCCTACATCAGTACTATATCGTTTTCCATCCTTCGGCGACTTCATTTTCAGTTGGTGACAATTTGTAACCAACTGACTTCCCTCTTCTTTAAGTCTCTGTTTTAGTTTATTCCAATATTTTCTTCCATTCGCACTTTCTGTTAATGCCTGCACAACATCCACAATTAAAAAAAGACATTCTTCCTCATCCTCTACCCATGCCGTCCTGATCGGCTGGTCTTCAAATCCATTGTAGCTTTAACCAGACAGTACTGCAACAGTACTTTGAGAAAAAGTAAAAGCCGTGAAACCCTTTATTTAAAAGGTCTCACGACTTTTTACGTTCTTATTCCATCTCATTTACTCGGAAAATTCAAACCGTTTTTTCCTATTCTTTTCGTGCTTCTTGTGCGTATCATTTGATACGCTTTTCATTCTATCCGTATCATTCAAAACCTGCTGTACCCAAATTGTACCCAAACGAATCATAAATAGTCTTTGATGGACGCGCTATGTTATAGTATAATAAGGTCACTTGTTTGGAGGGTATTCGTATCCTCAGATATCCCACCTAATGTTGGTAGCATTAGATGGGATATTTTTTAATAATCAACCCATTCTGTATCCTTCTCAATTTCCCAGAAGGTTTTTCCATCAAACAAAGGTTGTTTTAAAAAGATTTCATAACTCTCTTGATTGTCCTTACCAGATATCTGCCAAAGCGTTTTTACCTCTGGTTCCCAAAGCTGTAATTCAAAAACATACACTTTATCTTCCCTTAGGTAACCTTGAGAAAAATACTTTTTTCCATTATACACATATATCAGTTCTTCACCGCTCCACAGTTTATCGGTAAACTCATTAATATCACCATTAATCATAGAGATACCCCCTTGAAAAATTTTTTGTACTTCTTATAATTTCAACTCTTTTTCTCGTGTGAAATACTGGTAAATTCAGCGTTTCTATTGTTCTATTTTAAGCAACTGACTTTTGTCAGATTTCTCTGGCTTCACCGCCCTTATGTTCCTCAGCAATATATCTCTTGCCCCCATTCTTCCATTTGTCATAATCAGATTCTTCAAAGGCCTCTGTTACATCAACATAATCTATTGTCTTCGCAAAGTTTTTTTCTAATTCAAAGCTATTATCGAGAGTTATGGTTTTTCCTTTCATGTATCGGCAAAACTCATCATAATACGCCGGATCAGCGGAACCTATATCTTGCCACAAAAAAGGATTCATTTCTCCTATCAAATTATTGATTCTGTCATCGGTAGAGTCTGCATAATAATTATCTATCCAAAAAACATCATTGTATACAACTCAAATTCGTTCATTTTACATCTCTCTATGATTTACCACCTTTTCATGTTTTTTTCGAATTTATCAACATATGACTTTTCCAATCTCTCCCACCATCCAAAGAAGTTTGTTTTTCCATGCTCCATAAAAGCATATGGCATATATCGTCTGCCGCCGCGTCCATCTGGGTCATTATCCTTTGAGATGCCATTTTGGCATCTCAAAGACTCTTCCTCCGACAGTTGGAAACAAAAGTCTTCAGGAAATCGTTTCTTATTGCGCTTAACCACCAGGCACGCAATGTGTGGTTTTTTTGTTTAATTTTTAAGAATCATTTTAGAATCACTCTCACTTAACATGTGATTCTAACCAAATCACATGTTAAGTAAATTCATAACCAGCTTTACCATAATATCCTTTTCCTCTGGATTAGATTCTGCAATCATAAGAGTAATAGCTACCAATTCACCGTCGCCAATACGTTTATTGCCATCTCTAAGTAATGCATCATTTCTCTCCAAAAATTCCAAAAACAAAGAAGCCGCTATTCTCTTACACCCATCTGCAAACGGATGATCCTTAATCATAAAGTATAAAAGATTTGAAGCCTTTTCTTCTATGGAAGGATAAGCATCTTCTCCAAATGCGCTTTGATAAATAGCGGAAATGATACCGTTTACTTTTCCAACTTCTTTTTCTACACCAAAGACATCCGTATCAAAAGAATCCCTCATATGAGAAACCATCGTCATACAATCATCATAGGTAATCCTATAAATAGGTTTTGCCCCCGTAGGCTTTACTATTGCTTGGTGATCATACTGATCTAACAACGTCAAGGCATCTGTATACAGATTTACGGCTTTTAAAATATCCTTTTCCTCAACATTTAATGCATCCGCCAGCATTCGCGTTTGGATATCCACTGTCTTTTGTAATGCATATAAGCGTTTCTCATTTATTGCATAACCGTCGATCATATATTGCTTCAAAATTTTACTTGCCCACTGACGAAATTCGATACCTCGTTTTGATTTTACGCGGTAGCCTACAGATATGATGACATCTAATGAATAAAACTGGACTGGTCGATCCGCATTTGCAATGTGTATTTTTTGCACATTGCTTTCTCGAATCAATTCTTTCTCCTTAAAAATATTATTTACATGCCTCGTAATTACTGTTCTATCCACATTAAATAATTCTGTCATCTGTGCTTGCGAAAGCCATACCGTATCTTCATCCATCGGGACTGACAACGTTACTTCCTTGTCTTTCGTTTCAAATAATATAATCTCATTTTTCTTCACCAAAAACACCTCCCGCGCATATTACTTTTTCCCATACTTTTTTTATTTCTTCCACAAACTGTCTATCCGGCTTAATTCCTGAAAATAATTTTTCAATTAATCCAGCCAGTTCCAATGCCAGTTCATCGTCTGTATAATACTCAAACAATTCTCTGATATTCGCGCTATGCAAATGATAAAAAATCATTAATGCATCATCCAAAACTTGCAAATGATTTGATGTACATGTAACCGTCTCCACGAAGGCATCTTTAACATTTTCACAGCTACATTTGATCACCGGTAAATTACCATTTATAAGTGGTTTTTTAAAATCTACTGTATATCCTCCTTCCGGATGTTTGGCATATGCCAAATTATAACGCATAACCTGCTGTATATCATAAGAGTTAATTGCACGAATATCTGTATGGTCACTCCAAATCCCCAGGCTGGCACTAAACCCATATCTATCAAGATCCGTATCCCTCATAATAATTCCTCTTATTGCCAAAAGAATATGCTCGCAAACATATCTTTTGTCGAGCAAAGTTGTAGAATCATTCATTTTCCAAATCAACCTTGAAACAATATTATCATATTGTCCTATAAAAATTCTGCTATAAAAATCTAAAGCTTCGGTACAAATTGTCACTTCATCTTCATTAAAAAGGAGATTTGTTTTACCTGTCTGCCTGCGTATTCTCATCACCACTCTAGAAAAAGACAATACAATCATTTCATTTTTATCAATAATGAATTCTTCCCCAGCTACATATATTTTATCCTTATCAGATGAACAATTCATAATATAAGAATAATCATCTCCTACTCCATCTATTTGAGGTACATTATCGAAGCCTAGTAAAAAAGATACTTGGTCATCTTTTCCGACTATGTTGCCATCTTTATCCCAAACTTGAAATAATGATTTCAACCATATATCCAGTTTTTTCTTACTCTCAAGTTGCTTTCTAAGGAATCCTGATATAAGTTTTGATCCATTACCATAAGGAAACTCAAAGCCCATGTCGTATAATAACTGTGTACTTTCAATCCATTCGCCCTTCTTCGGCTTTAAATAGACTCTTCCTCTTGTCATATTGTCTCCTCCGTCGTCTTTACGTCGTGCTACCGTATATGCGTTTTTAAGCATATGTTTAAGCGATGCTTAATGAATAAAGCACCGCCATCAGACCTATTTTTTTAAAGCCTCAATATACCCCAACAATCTTTCTTTTTGCGATTTTTTAAGACTTTCCATTTCAATCAAAAGATCATATTCCTTTGTGCCTTTTGTAACCACTCGATAATCCAATTCCTCTACCGATTGAACCGTGTCCTGCAACAATTCATAAGGAGTTACTTTTAACACATTGCAAATAATCATTATTTTATCTGCAGACGGGTTCGTTTTCTTTCGTTTCCAATCACTAATAGTACTCTGTGCTATTCCTGTAGCTTTCGAAAAATCCATCTGGGTAATTTCACGTTCTTCCATCAATTTAAAAATACGTTCACTAATTGTCATTTTCTGCTCCTTTATCCATCATGCTTTCTTCCACCCAGGCCTTAAACTCATCCGGGCATGCTACTATCCACTCAAAGAAATAAGAGGTGAGTTTCTCAAGTGTAATCCCATAATCTTTCAATGTATTTCGATTTAAAAAGTCGTAAACTTCGCTTTCCATAGAAAGTGAATATCCATCCTCCGTATCTGTTACACTAACTGGGTTTTCATGAAGCCTTTGCAATACTAACGCTCTGATAAAATCATCCATTTCTATTGTATTTTCTTTATCTAAATCGACCTTACCAAACAGTCGCTCATACAAATCAGAAGACATAAGGATTCTATCTGTATCAAATATTATACATTTGACAGGATTTCCATAAACCTTATAAAAATCATCTGAATCAAATTTTTCTATCAATTCTTTAGAAGAAATCTCCGGATACAACATAATTTTTGCCCTCCTCGCTACCTTTTTACGTTTATACGTTCTTTCGTATATCATCCGTATATACGTTATATTACTTCCATATTCAAGCAATGTCAAGATGCTATGTCATCATTATTTTTATACCAGACAGTACTGCAACCGTACTTTTTACAGTCATTTATCCCCATCCAATATTTCTACAAGAAAAAGGGTTGTGGTACTAATCGTTAGTACCACGATTGTTTTCTATGTACTGAGCAAAATCTATTACCTTTGCTGGCTCTCTCTTAGTAGCAATCCCTAATCGTTCCATGTCTAATTTAAAAAGTTCACTCGGATGTCCATACGCATCAAATCCCTCTGGCTGGCAGATATCTCTGTTCAGATACTCACTAAGTTCCCATTGATACTTTGCTTCTTTATCCAACTTTTTATCAAAATACTGTGCATCCATTACCATTCTGTTAATGCCACCAACCGATTTCCTACCATGAGTTTTTGTTACAGTTGTATCGCCTGACATTTTAAAATACTGCCCTATCTGATCCTCGGAGTATCCCATTTCCTGCATCACGCCATGAATCACACGACTGATATACATTGTATAGTAATTCCAGTTTCTTGGTTCAATATCTGTCATTGCTATTGTATAACGATTACTGGCATTCACAATAAACAAGACATTTCTTCCTTTTATTTTCGTCAAATGTGTGTCCCAGCAGAACACAAGTAAAGCACCTTTGCTTTCTTCAATCTTTGTTGTTTTTAATCGATCTTGAACTGCTTTTGTTGCACCGATTTCCATATGTATCACCTACTCATCTCAAATATTCTTTTTACTTCATTCTGTAATTCTATTGTTCTATTTTAAGCAACTGACTTTTGTCAGATTTCTCTGGCTTCACCGCCCTTATGTTCCTCGGCAATATATCTCTTGCACCCATTCTTCCATTTGTCATAATCAGATTCTTCAAAGGCCTCTGTTACATCAACATAATCTATTGTCTTTATGAAGTTTTTTGCTAAATCTAAGCTGTTATCAAGAGTTATGTTTTTTCCTTTAACGAATCTACAAAAATCATCATAGTACGCTGGATCAGCAGAACCTATATCTTGCCACCAAAAAGGATTCATTTCTCCTATCAAATTATTGATTCTGTCATCGGTAGAGTCGGCATAATAATTATCTATCCAAAAAAACATCATTGTATACAACTCAAATTCGTTCATTTTACATCTCTCTATGATTTACCACCTTTTCATGTTTTTTTCGAATTTATCAACATATGACTTCTTTAATTCTTCTGCAGTAATACCGTAACAAAACACTTCTTGCCGGCATCCTTCTTCACCAAAATGTTCAGCATGTTCACATCCACGTATCCATCAATCAATACAATATCACTTTTGGCCTTCTGTATAATAGTTGTAATCAAACTAAACGCATCATAGATTTGCCCGTCAAAGAAGATCTTCTGCTCCGTAAAAGCATACGGCATATATCGTCTGCCGCCGCGTCCATCTGGGTCATTATCCTTTGAGATGCCATTTTGGCATCTCAAAAACTCTTCCTCCGACAGTTGGAAACAAAAGTCTTCAGGAAATCGTTTCTTATTACGCTTAACCGCACGGTTCAGTGCTCCTGTTTCGACCTTGTATAACATAGCAAGATCACTATCCAACATAACCTGTTTCCCACGTACGATATGAATTTGACTCCTAATATCTATAGTTTCCACTTTCAACGGTATATTATCCGTTGTCTAAATCTGCTCAATTTTCGCCACTTGCCCCTCCATATTTGACACCTTTCCCAACCAATTCCTCATATTTCAGCTGATACGCAATAAGTCTCGGAATATACTCCGGAGGGGTGCGTCGTCCTGCTTCCCAATCCTCCAGTGTTCGAACTGGGATTCCCGTATGTTCCGAAAACTCTTTTCGATTCATATTTACACTCTCACGTAGTTCTCTTATCACCTTTGCAGTATCCATAACATTCTCCTCGCATTGCGTTTTCTTTATTATATCACTCAGTGTGTAAACACGCAATGTGTGGTTTAGATTTTCATCAAAACAGTACTCCACCAGTACTTTTTTCAACCATATTGCAACCACAAACGCGACTATAAAAAAGGCAACCCGCAGAAACTCTGCGAATTGCCTTGTATTCTTTATAACTTGTAAACCACTAGGAACTACTCCATCTCTATACCGACTACTATATATTGAGTCTATAGAGTCTAATTTTCAGCACATATGGTATATCTTTTCTAATTATTCCATGTCGTCCACAACTTTTTTGAAGTTTTGGTAGACATTTTATAGACGTAAATTCTCTACTTTTAATCTTTCTTAAGTAGTTTGTCTAGTAGTGTTTCAAGTTTATCAAACTTGGAACTTCTCTTTACAAGATTATGATTTTTGTCTGGATGATTCACAACCATATCGTATACCTTGTTGGCACGATTCTCAATTGTGTCAATATGACTTCTGCACCACTTTATCTGTTTCTGCATAAGTCGTTTTTTTGCCGCAATATCTGGTTTATCATTGCTTAGAACTGTAAGATTCACCTTCTTGATATAACGATCATCGACTGGAATCATATTGTTGATATTGAGAACTCCAATTAGCTTGAACTGGCCATTTTCATCTCTTCGCTCTTCATCAAATACTTTGATAAAATCCACTTGGCTCTTCTTATTCTTAAATTTATCCTTTGGAGATGTGAGAGGAATACAATAGTTGCAACCATTCATAAGTACTACAACGCCTACAAACGGACGATTTTGCTTTCCTCTCTGTGGTGAAATAGACATCACATTATCATCGGTATGTGACAAATCTCTTATGTATTTTAAATCAATATAATATAAATCTAGTTTCTTCATAACAATCCTTAAACATAACAACGGGCTGCGTCAGAAGATGCAGCCCGTAATATTCCTTCTTTGCCGGTAGGGTTCCCGTCTTTTATAGTTCCCATTTATTTTATATGGTAGGGCTCCCATCTGATAAAGCTCCCATTTATTTTATATGGTAGGGTTCCCATCTGATAAAGTTCCCATTTCGCTTGGCAAGGAAACCAATCACATCCTATAGATGTACTTAAATGATAAACTGGACAGTCTAAAATGTCAAGATATTCCTATTTTAAGGGTTCCACTATAAACCATTTTATAAAGCTACATAATTATACTTCTTAGTTTTATACATAATCTTCGACAAAACATAAGAATGAAATCACGGCCACAATTTTACTAAAAAAATAAAGGCCGCAAATCTATGTGAAAAAAGGGAGTCCGCTATTTATACGGGCTCCCGTAGTTTTTCTGTTATTCTAATTCGGTAGTTCCAAATCTATTTCTCATGGTAAATCATGTTAAATACGGCATTCTTATTTTCCACAATTACTTAAAATGCCTTGTATTTCTTGTGCTTTTCGAAGAAATAGTATCATTTTAGTATCACGAGCTGTATCACCGTGATACTATAACTACCTCCTTCCTTCGTTCTGGTTTGCTTAAAAACTCTCGAACAATTTGACATTGTTCGCTATAAAGTATTATAACACATGCCTTACCAATAAGCCACAAGAAAATTAAAAATACCAGTAAAACCAAAATTGAAATTTTAAATTCCACCTCCCGATTAAGTGATGGAATTAACTACTACATAAGTAGAGTTTAATCTTTCACACATCCATGGTATACTCATGACTTCCTTCTGACAGCAGTAGAAGGAGGCTCAATGAGCAAATACATACCTGGTAACCAAAAACATCTAACTCTCGAAGACCGAGAATACATCAAGAAATCTCTTGATAGCGGAATCACATTTAAAGACATCGCAAAGTATCTTTGTAAGGATCCGACTACTATTTCCAAGGAGATTAAACTCCACCGACTGGATGAGTGGTATCGTCGAGGTCCTTTTTACAACAAGAAAAACTTTTGTGAAAAACGCTTTCGCTGTAACAAGCTAAATGCCTGTGACAAAATCATCCTCTGTGGTGTTAAATGTGCCTCGTGTCCTACTTGTAATCAAACGTGTAAAGACTTTGTTCGAGAGCACTGCAACCGATTAGATAAGGCTCCATACGTCTGTAACGGATGCCATAAAATCTCACGTTGTACCATTGCTCATAAATATCACTACGATCCCTACTTTGCTGACCGTAAGTATCGCGAAAAGCTTTCATCTTCGCGAGCTGGGATAAATATGACCAAGCATGAACTGCGCGAAAAGGATAGCATCATCTCGCCACTCATCTTCCAAGGACAATCGCCCTATCAGATAGTGACGAATCATCCTGAATTAGACATGTCGGTTCGAACATTGTATTCATACATCAATGATGGTCTCATTACTGCCAGAAACATTGATTTAAAGCGTAAAGTTAAGTTCAAGCCACGAAAAGTACATAAGACTCAGATAAAGGATCGTTCCGTATTTCAAGGGCGCCTTTATTCGGACTTTCAAGCTTTGGAACTGGATTCCTTCGCCGAGATGGATACTGTTCATTCCTCAAGAGAATCGAAGCGTGTCATCCTTACATTCTTCCTGACTCGTGAAAAACTATTTCTAGCATTTATCATGAATCGCTGCACCAAAGGTGCCGTGAGACTAATCTTTGATAAGTTAGAACGTCAGCTAGATACATATGATTTCCTGACGTTGTTTAGCACTATCCTTACCGATAGAGGTACTGAGTTTGGAGATCCGGACTCTTTAGAGACCGGCATATCTGGAATGGAGCGCACAAGTATTTACTATTGTGACCCAATGCGCAGCGGCCAAAAAGGCGGCATTGAGCAGGCACATACCATGCTACGTATGGTGCTTCCTAAAGGAACAAGTTTTGAATACTTGACCCAGTGGGACTTACGCACAATTGTTGACCACATCAACTCGACGCCACGCGAAAGTCTAAATGGGCGTACCCCATATGAGGTTGCATTAGAAACTTACGGCATAGACATCTTAAAAGCACTTCAGCTTAGGCCGATTGCACCTGATGATGTCAATCTGACGCCTAAGCTGATACGCTTTAACCATTAACTTTACATAAAAATCTGCTGTCAGACTGGAAATAAACAATTCACATTTTTTCAATGTGGCCTGTGGAATTCAGTCTCGCACACGGAATATCCAGAGGCTTGTTTGCCATGTCTTCAATTCGGATATTTTATGGAAAGTTACTGCAATTATACCAGCTAAGCCTAAATATTGCTCTCTGAAATATTAAAAACCAAGGAAATTTTAAAGACCGGTGGAATTTACCATTTCACTGGAATTTACAATTTCAAGTTAGCAA
>NZ_AUJG01000018.1 GCF_000424105.1 Lachnospira multipara ATCC 19207
AAGAAATTCTTGTAGGCTTTCTGTAAATTCATTTGTACATTGGCAAGAGCTAGACTGTCTACTTCCCTAAGATAATGGTAATCGTTTTTATATTTAGCAGGTGTCACAGTGGGGAATTTGCCCGTAGCTTTGTAGCCGTCAATCTTATCAGAAAGCATAAGATTCCAGACCTTACGACAACAGCCGAAGGTCTTAGCAAACATAACTTCTTGTTCAGTTGTAGGATATACTCTGTACTTAATTGCCTTATTTGCCATCTTTCTTTCCTTATGCTTGAATGTATTGTTTAATAATATCTACAGTAACACCGTCTGAGTAATACGATAGATTTATACTTATATTATACAATCAAATTACAAAATAGTCAAACAAATGTTCTTATAGTAATTATATGTAACAAAAAATGCCGTGTTATTCGCAATTCATCCCACCACCTACACTTCGTTTAGAGGTGGGGGATTTCTTGCTCACGGCATGTTAAACTAGATTTTTAATGATAAAAAAAGGACCTAAGAGACGGATAAACTGTCCCTTAGGCCCTTGCGTACCAACTATATTAATAACTAATCCCTAGTTATATCTTTAATTTAAAACCTTATTAGTCTTCCTGTCCGTAAAGAGCAACAAGCTTCTGAAGATGCTTAAATCTATCATTAGCTGCCTTCTCTGAATCAGCGAAGAGCTTCTCAGCTCTTTCTGGGAATGGCTTAATAAGTCTTGTATAACGAGCTTCATTGTTAAGGAATTCCTGATAAGATCCATCACCTTCCTTAGATGTAAGTGTGAATGGATTCTTACCTTCAGCCTTATTAGCTGGGTTGAATGAGAAGAGGTTCCAGTAACCAGACTTAACAGCCTTCTTCATTTCATCCTGGCAGTGGTTCATACCACCCTTAGCGATACCGTGAAGTTCGCAAGGAGCATAACCAATGATAAGTGATGGACCTGGATAAGCCTCAGCCTCAGCAATTGCCTTAACAGCCTGAGCTGGGTTTGCACCAAGAGCGATCTGTGCTACGTAAACGTAACCATAGCTCATAGCGATTTCAGCTAATGACTTCTTACCGATTTCCTTACCTGCTGCAGCGAACTGACAAACTTCACCGATGTTAGAAGCCTTAGATGCCTGTCCACCTGTATTAGAGTACATTTCTGTATCGAATACCATAACGTTAACGTTCTCGCCAGATGCAAGTACATGATCAAGACCACCGAAACCGATATCGTAAGCCCAACCATCACCACCGAAGATCCATACAGACTTCTTAGCAAGGTAATCCTTCTTAGCAAGGATTTCTGGAGCGATTTCACAACCGTTAGCTGCTGCCTTCTCTAATTCAGCTACTAATGGAGCAACTGTATCAGAGTTCTTCTTTGTATCTTCCTTAGTGTCAAGGAAGTTCTTAGCTGCTGCCTTAAATTCAGCAGAAGCCTTATCAGATGCTGCCATCTCTTCGATCTTAGCAATAGCCTGATCTCTTAATACCTTCTGACCTAAGTACATACCGAAACCGTGCTCAGCGTTATCTTCAAATAATGAGTTAGCCCAAGCTGGTCCCTTTAATGAATCCTTATTAACTGTATATGGTGATGTAGCAGCTGGACCACCCCAAATTGAAGAACAACCTGTTGCGTTAGAGATGTACATATGCTCACCAAATAACTGTGTAATTAATCTAGCATAAGATGTTTCTGCACAACCTGCACATGAACCTGAGAATTCAAGTAATGGCTGGTTATACTGAGAACCGATTGGTGTTGTATCTGTAAATACTGGCTTGATTTCCTTCTTACCAACATTTTCAACTAAGTAATTGAATACTGGCTGCTCTGCTGCCTGTGATTCCTGTGGAACCATCTTTAATGCACCCTTAGCTGCTGCAGGACACACAGTAACACACTCACCACAACCCATACAGTCAAGTGGAGATACAGACATTGTAAACTTCATTGATGTATCTACTGCATGCTTAGAATCAGCTAACTTAATGTTTTCTGGAGCTGCTGAAACTTCAGCTGCATCTAAGATAAATGGTCTGATTGTAGCATGTGAACAAACAAATGCACAGCTATTACACTGAACACATGATGCTGGATCCCATTCAGGAACCATAACTGCTGTACCTCTCTTCTCGTACTGAGAAGCACCTGTTTCAAACTGACCATCAGCGCAATCCTTGAATGCAGATACTGGAAGACTATCACCATCCATTAATCCGATAGGATCAAGTAATTCGTTAACCATCTTAACTGTAGCAGGACGACCCTTACGATCGATAACCTTCTTTTCAGCTGTAGCATTTGCCCAATCAGCTGGAACTTCTACCTTATGAAGAGCGTCAACACCAGCATCAATAGCCTTGTAGTTCATTTCAACTACTGCGTCACCCTTCTTAGAGTAAGACTTCTTAGCAGCTTCCTTCATAAATGTGACTGCATCATCGATAGGCATTACGTTAGCAAGCTTGAAGAATGCTGACTGTAAGATTGTGTTAGTTCTCTTACCCATACCGATTTCGATAGCCTTATCGATAGCGTTGATTGTATATAACTGAATGTTATTCTTAGCAATATACTGTTTAGCTTCTGCAGGCATATGTTCATTTAATTCTTCGTCTGACCACTGGCAGTTAATCATAAAGATTCCACCTGGCTTAACGTCCTGAACCATCTTGTAACCCTTGATTACGTAAGATGGGTTATGACATGCAACGAAGTCAGCCTGGTTAATATAGTAAGGAGATCTAATTGGGTTATCACCAAATCTTAAGTGAGAAATTGTGATACCACCTGTCTTCTTTGAATCATACTGGAAGTATGCCTGAATATACTTATCTGTATGGTCACCGATGATCTTAGTAGAGTTCTTGTTAGCACCTACTGTACCATCACCACCAAGACCCCAGAACTTACATTCAACAGTACCCTTAGCAGCTGTAATAGGAGCTGGCTTAACTTCTGGAAGTGAAAGGTTAGTAACATCATCCACGATACCGATTGTAAATCTGTGCTTAGGCTGGTCATTCTCTAATTCCTTATATACAGCAAATACTGATGAAGGAGGAGTATCCTTTGAACCTAAACCGTAACGACCACCAACTAATGTGATGTCATTTAAGCCTGCTTCACGAAGTGTTGTAGCAACATCAAGGTAAAGTGGCTCACCAAGAGAACCTGGTTCCTTTGTTCTATCAAGAACAGCAATCTTCTTAACTGACTTAGGTAATACCTTAAGTAAGCCCTTTGAAGACCATGGACGATATAATCTAACCTTAACAAGGCCGACCTTCTCACCCTTAGCTGTTAAATAATCAATAACTTCTTCACATACGTCATTAATAGAACCCATAGCGATAATAACTCTATCTGCATCAGCTGCACCATAGTAGTTAAATAAGTCGTAGTTAGTACCTAACTTCTCGTTAACCTTAGCCATGTACTTCTCTACTACTGCTGGAAGTTCATCGTATGCTGTATTACATGCTTCTCTGTGCTGGAAGAATACATCACCATTTTCATGAGAACCACGCATTGCTGGATGTTCTGGGTTAAGAGCATGAGCTCTGAATTCCTCAACTGCATCCATTGGGCACATATCCTTAAGATCTTCGTAATCCCATTCTTCAATCTTCTGAATTTCATGAGAAGTTCTAAAACCATCGAAGAAGTTAAGGAAAGGCACCTTACCTTCTAATGCTGCACAGTGAGCTACTGGAGAAAGATCCATAACTTCCTGTGGGTTTGTTTCACAAAGCATTGCGAAACCTGTCTGACGACATGCGTATACATCACTATGATCACCAAAGATATTAAGTGACTGTGTAGCTACTGTACGAGCTGATACGTCGAATACACATGGTAACTGCTCACCAGCAATCTTGTACATATTAGGAATCATAAGTAAAAGACCCTGTGAAGCTGTAAATGTTGTTGTAAGTGCACCAGCAGCTAATGAACCGTGAACAGTACCAGCTGCACCAGCTTCTGACTGCATCTCAGAAACCTTAACTGTGTTTCCGAAAATGTTCTTTCTACCGGCTGCAGACCACTGATCCACTACATCAGCCATTGGGCTTGATGGTGTAATTGGATAGATACCAGCTACTTCTGTGTAGGCATATGCTACATGAGCTGCGGCTGTGTTACCATCCATAGAATGTTTAACTCTTGCCATTATATTTTCATCCTCCTTTTGATGCTTGACGTTATAGTACTACATAACGTCGACTATATAATATTTTATAGTTTTAGCACAAAAAAGTAAACAATTTAAGGGCAAGAATTAAATAAAATACATAAATTTTATCTATAAATTGTATACTTTTAATTTACTTAGTTAAATTTTTATCGTAATTTGATAATAATATAACCATATTAATAGTAAATAGACAAATATTTTAGTGTAACTATAGTTTTGGCATTGAAAAAAACATTGTGAAAAATATAATTTGTCATCCATTTTTTACAAAAGTTTACATTTCTTGAAAAAAAAGGACATTTTTTATTGACTTTTGGAATAATTGTACTATTATTAAAATAGATAGAAATATTTATGATAAAAAAAGTCAGTTTGTTCAATATTTAAAGGAGGGAAATATGAGCACTACTAGCAACATGATTCAGCCTTATTTTGACTTAGACACAAGTGCATTTAAGGTAACAACAACTACTCTTTACACACCATCTCGTATGATGATTTACGAGCTGGACGCTAAAAGACCAACCTCTCTTAATTTAAGAGTTGTACCATCACCATATATCGATTGGATTATTGGTTATAATGATGATAATGAAAATGCAACGTTTTATTGCATTGGTCTTCAATCAGAGTACAAAGAAATAAAGCTTAAGGCTTACAAACATTTCTTTGGTGTACGTTTCGATGAAAAGGGGGCATATTTTGGAAAGGGCGTTGATGCAGAATCTTATCCTGTATTACTTAAAGATACAGTTTCAGACTACGCACCAGAAAAGGATTCTTTTGAGAAAATATTAATCGACAACCTAAAGTCTAGCCAGTCTTCAAAGGAAAGAGTTAAGGCCTTTACAAATTACTTATCAAAGAGTAAGACTTTCGTTCCTATCTCGCCAATCGTTAATGATATCGTAGATGATATTAACGCAAGCAAGGGAACACTTCCTATTCTTTCATTAGCAGACAAATATGGTTACTCATCAAGACATATTACAAGAATTTTCTTCTTAACATATGGCCTTACACCAAAGGAATATGCAAAATTAATTCGCTTCCAGTGTGTTGTTAAGGAAATGATTAAATATCCAAACCTTGAAATTGGAAAGATAATAAATGGCTACGGCTATTCTGATCAGGCTCACTTCCATAGGGATTTTAAGAAAATGATGCAGAATACACCAAGAGCATTTGAGCTTCTCTGCAGGGAGAAGGAAGGAAAGTAGATTGCTAACGGCGTAGTGAATACTAGAAAAAAGACACGATACTTTGTATCGTGTCTTTTTTACTACCAACGCCATTATGACATTCTTTGAGGGGCTTAATCTTAAGCTGCAACGCCCCATCTGCATTACCTAACCTATTATAAAATCCGCCATCACACTATTACTTATATCCACCCCACTTCTTGTGAGCTTCATCCTATCACCTTCAATCACAAGCAAACCTTTTTCCACGTTGCTTGCAATTTCTTTTTCATATTGTTTATTTATGTCTTCTCCGAAGCGCTCTTTATAGTCCTCTAGAGAGATGCCATCCGTTTTTCTAAGTCCTAAAAATACAAATTCTTCCTTAGCATCATTGATGTCCAATTTTTCCACATTTTCTCTAATGGAATCTAACTTCATGTCCTTTTTATTCAATGCGTCCATGTAAGCATTTATATCTCTAGTATTTGAGTATCTTGTTTCATTTACAAAGCTTGCAGCGCCAATACCAAAACCTAAATACGCTTCTCTATTCCAGTACTTCAGATTGTGAATGCACTCATAGCCCTTCTTTGCATAATTTGAAATCTCGTACTGTCTAAGCTTCGCCTTAGTTATCTGAGCTCTACCAAGCTCATACATATCTCTATCATCCTCGTCAGATGGGATACTTGGGTAATTGTTTATATTTTCAAAAAGCTTAGTACCCTCTTCAAGGATAAGTCCGTAAGCGGAGATGTGCTCAGGTTTAAAGGCAAGCACAGTCTTTAAGGTCTTTTCTAGACTTTCTTTAGTCTGCCCTGGAAGGCCTGTCATAATATCGATATTGATATTGTTAAAACCGTAGTTTCTAGCGAGTCTAAAGCTATCTCTAAACTCTTCAAAGCTATGTATTCTACCAAGCATCTTAAGCTCGTCGTTGTTTACCGACTGCAAGCCAAAGCTTATTCTATTAATTCCAGCATTTCTATAAATATAGGCCTTATCTTCATCAAGAGTTCCTGGATTGCACTCTAGACTCACCTCTGCGAATTCATTTATTTGAAAATGTGTTCTAAGGGCGTCCATGATTTCAACTATCAAGATTGGATCTAGGGTTGAAGGCGTTCCACCTCCAAAGAAAATGCTGTTGACATCCCTATCCTTAAAATCCTTTGAAGTCTTTTCAATCTCTTTAATGAGTGCGTGAACATAGCTATATTTTGTTTCTTCATTTGCTGGTGCAGATAAAAAATCACAATAAATACATTTCTGCACACAAAAAGGGATATGTATATATATCCCTAATTGATTATTATTCTTCATCTAATTTTAGAACGCTCATAAACGCCTTTTGTGGAATGTCTACATTACCAATCTGGCGCATTCGCTTCTTTCCTTCTTTCTGCTTTTCAAGCAATTTCTTCTTTCTTGAGATATCACCACCGTAACACTTAGCAAGTACATCCTTACGAAGCGCCTTAACAGTTTCTCTTGCAATGACTTTGCTTCCAATTGCTGCCTGAATTGGAATTTCAAATTGCTGTCTTGGAATTTCAAGCTTAAGCTTTTCACACATCTTTCTTCCACGCTCTTCAGCACTGCCAGCAAATACAATAAATGAAAGGGCATCCACCTCTTCTTTGTTAATAAGAATATCAAGCTTAACAAGCTTAGATCTTACGTAACCCTTCATTTCATAGTCAAAAGAAGCATAACCTCTTGAACGAGACTTTAAGGCATCAAAGAAATCATAAATAATTTCGTTTAGTGGTAATTCATACTTAAGTAGAGCTCTTGTCTGCTCAATATATTCCATGCCAAGATAGATACCACGTCTCTCCTGACAAAGTTTCATAATAGGACCAACAAATTCTGTTGTTACCATGATTTCAGCATTAACAAATGGTTCTTCCATAAAGTCAATTTCTGAAGGATCTGGCATATTAGATGGATTAGTTAAATCAATAACCTCACCATTAGTTTTATGTACCTTATAAACTACGCCTGGTGCTGTAGTTACAAGGTCTAGATTATACTCTCTTTCAAGTCTTTCCTGAATGATTTCAAGATGTAATAAACCAAGGAAGCCACATCTAAAACCAAAGCCTAAGGCAATAGATGTTTCTGGTTCAAAGAAAAGTGAAGCATCATTAAGCTGTAGCTTTTCAAGGGCATCTCTTAAATCCTGGTACTTAGAACCATCTGCAGGATAAAGGCCACAATAAACCATTGGATTAACCTTCTTATAACCTGGAAGTGGCTCACTACAAGGTCTGTTAGCATCTGTTACTGTATCACCTACACGGGTATCAGATACATTTTTAATACTTGCAGTAATATAACCTACCATGCCGGCTGAAAGTTCATCACATGGAATAAATTGGCCTGCACCAAAATAACCAACCTCAACTACTTCTTCTGAAGCACCTGTGGCCATCATCTTAATCTTAGTGCCCTTCTTTACAGTTCCTTCCTTGACTCTTACAAATATAATTACACCCTTATAGGCATCATAAATCGAATCAAAAATCAAGGCCTGAAGTGGCGCCTTTCTATCTCCTGTTGGAGCTGGAATCTTAGTTACAATCTGCTCTAATACCTCTTCAATATTAATTCCGTTCTTAGCCGAAATAAGAGGAGCATCCTGTGCCTCAATTCCTATTACATCTTCAATTTCATCTATTACTCTTTGTGGCTCTGCACTTGGTAAATCTATCTTGTTAATTACTGGGAAAACATCTAGGTCATGATCTAAAGCTAAGTAAACATTAGCTAAAGTCTGAGCCTCAATACCCTGTGCCGCATCTACAATTAAGATAGCACCATCACAAGCAGCAAGAGCTCTTGAAACCTCGTAGTTAAAATCTACGTGACCTGGAGTATCAATTAAGTTGAAAATGTATTCTTCACCATCTTTTGCCTTATAAACAGTTCTTACTGTCTGGGCCTTAATTGTAATACCTCTTTCTCTTTCAAGATCCATATTATCAAGGACTTGTTCCTGCATTTCTCTACTAGTTAAAAGTCCTGTCTTCTCAATAATTCTGTCTGCTAATGTTGATTTACCGTGATCAATATGTGCGACTATGCAAAAGTTTCTAATATTTTCCTGTTTAATGCTAGCCATAAAAATTACATTCCTTTTCTATTAATTATACCTTTAGATTAATATCCTTGTGAAATAAGGTAAGAAGCGATTCCGTCTGCAATTGCCTGCGCTGTAGCATCTTCCTTAGTAGTAAACATTTCATTATCCTTTTCACTATCTAAAAATCCTAATAAAATGATACAGCTTGTGCTCTTAACCTGACTGTTAATTGCATAATCTGATTCGGAAGATTTCTCTGTTCCTGCCTTAATTCCTCTGCTAGTAAAACCTTCATTGGCTATTTCCTCAAGAATTGAGTTTGATAATTCAATAGCTTCAATTGGCTCACCAGAATAAATCCAGCTTTCCACGCCACTAGCCTTACCATTATAAACATTTCTTCCTAAAGAAACAACCACAGCAGCGTCACTTTCATTAGCTGTTGCTACTCTATCTGAGTCTGAGACAGTCTTATCACTATCTCTTGTAAGTACTACTGTAACGCCCTTTGCTTCAAGCTTTTCCTTTACTAGCTGGGCCATCTCTAAATTCTGATTCTTTAAAAGAGTGCCATCAAGAGAAGTACCACCATTAGATGAACCTCCAAGCTGAGGATCAACTACTACAGTGACTTCTTTAGTTATCTCAGTTCCTGTTGCAACCTCATCTGAGGCCACATCTCCTGAGCTAAAGGTTACATTCTTAAGCTCATCATTGGCATAAGATGAAATATTGCTGCCATAATCTAAATAAACCATAAGAACTAAAACAAGTAAAGAAATCAATGTTAATAGTCCAAAAATCTTGTCATAACGATAACTTTTCTGATTATCCTTCTGAGTTTTCTTCTGATCTTTCATAAAATATGTTCCTCCCGATAATTAGTATCTGATTAAAATATCCCTATCCTGACCCATAGAAATTTATTCATTTTTTCAAGTAAAAGTTGCTAGTTCAATTTTCTATCATTTTTTTAATTTTGTCAATTATAGAGAAGAAAAAAATCCGGACGGAGAATGAATCCGTCCGGATTAAATAATCTAAATTTAATTACTTCTTGCTCTTCTGTAAGAATGTAGGAATTGTAATTCCTCTTTCTTTAACATTACTTGTAACAGGCTCTGGCTGCTTGAGACCAGGAAGTGGTGTCTCAGTAACTTGAGCGCTTGGCTGTGGAGCTGTACTTGCTCCGTTATAAGTATATGTTGGTTTAACTACAGTCTTAGCTGGTGTTGTTGCCTTAGCTGAAAAACCTGCTAATGCAAGGTTAACATTACGATCTTCAAGACCTGTTGCAATAACAGTAATTGTTGCCTTGTCTGTTGCTGTTTCATCAACCATAGCACCAAAGATAATGTTAGCATTATCACCTGCAAGTTCCTGAACGTATCTTGCAGCTTCATCAGCTTCCATAAGACCTACATCACCTGAAATATTAATAATAACATGTGATGCGCCTTCAATTGTTGTTTCAAGAAGTGGACTTGATACGGCCTGCTTAACAGCTTCAATAGCCTTATCATCACCTGTTCCTGTACCAATACCGATATGGGCAATACCCTTATCTGTCATAACAGTTCTAACATCGGCAAAGTCAAGGTTAATAAGACCTGGAACATTAATAAGGTCTGTAATTCCCTGTACTGCCTGCTGTAAAACTTCGTCGGCCTTCTTTAAAGCATCTGGCATTGATGTTCTTCTGTCAATAATCTGAAGAAGTCTGTCATTAGGAACAATAATTAATGTATCAACATTCTCCTTAAGCTTTTCAATACCTAAATTGGCATTGTTCATACGAGTTCTACCTTCAAAAGCGAAAGGCTTAGTTACTACACCGACTGTAAGGATACCCATATCCTTAGCAACCTTAGCAACTACTGGGGCTGCGCCTGTACCAGTTCCGCCACCCATACCGCATGTAACAAATACCATATCTGCGCCCTTAAGGAGCTGAGTAATATCTTCAATATTCTCTTCTGCGGCTTTTTCTCCGATTTCAGGAACTGCACCAGCTCCTAAACCTTTAGTAAGTTTCTCTCCAATTTGGATTGCAGATGGAGCCTTACATGACTGAAGTGCTTGTCCATCTGTATTGATAGCTACAAATTCCACCCCGCTGATATTTTCATCTATCATTCTGTTAACAGCATTGTTGCCTGATCCGCCGACTCCTACTACTATAATCTTTGCAGAGCCTTCTGCGTCATTAGTCATAATTTCTAACAAAGTTGTTGCCTCCTTCTACTCCCTTAAAAATCACTATAAAATATAATATCGTTTTTCAAATAAAATATCAACCGTTTTAGTTGTCTTTCTTAAAAATAATTGAGGACTGACTGCCGTCAAACTCGTCTAAATACAGGGTTCCTGACAATCCGTTCAATTTTGAGTACAATTGTTTTAATTCAAATAATCTCTCGCTATAATCGTCTGTATTTCCCATTGCTACTTTAACACTTCCAACGTAAACATAGATATTACCTTCACTATCAAAGAAGATAGAATCTACATCTAAATCATACTTATCAAAACCTTGGGCAAGCTCTAATATCTTATCAAATATTGACTCGTCCGCCACTTCGATTTTCTTATTAAGTACAATTGAGGAATACTCTAAACCTTGAACTTCCGGTACCGAGTCAATTAACTCAGTGGAGCTTTCAACCACAATACCGTCTTTATCAAAATACATATAGCTGCCCATATATTTCACATATCCTATTATAGGTTTTTCGTATACCGTAACGTAAAATTTATTAGGCCATTTAATCTCAACATCATATTTTTGGATAAAGGGAATTTCAATATTCGTATTTCCAAATAAAAAATATATTAGTGAATTAGGTGTCTTTCCTTCAAATAAGAAGTCTGACATCTCCTCATCACTGTAATGAGTATTACCTTCATACTCAATTACATCAACTCTAAAAACTACATAAGCACTAAAGCCTACAATAAAGATAATTAAGAAGGAAATTAAAAGTGCTAATGGAAATGTAACTCTTTTCGTATTAGTCCTTCTCTTCCTACTTGCTTTAGACTTGTTTGCATTAGCTTTAGCTTTGGCATCTGATGCTCTATCTAGTTCATCGATGTCATCATAAAAATCATACCCTTCTAACTCTTCTTTTTTTCGCTTACTCATTTAACTCATCCTTAATTTGGCTACTGACATTAAACACCACACCCATTTCAAGCAATAAGATAAGCAGCGCCGTACCACCTTTACTAATAAATGGCAATGTAACACCTGTATTAGGAATGGTATCTGTTACTACAGCGATATTAACTAAAACTTGAAGTGCAATATGTGAAAATACACCGGCACAAAGCAAGGCTCCCTGCATATCAGGCGCATTTCTTGCAACATGGGCTATTCTCCATAATAAAACGCCAAAAGCTATTAAAACGCATAAAGCCCCAAACAAGCCAAGCTCCTCACAAATAATTGTAAAGATCATATCATTATAGGCTTCTGGTAACTTTAGCTTAACAACACTTTTACCTAGTCCCTTACCAAAAAGTCCTCCAGAACCTATGGCATAAAGACCATGTATCGTTTGGTAAGCCTCGCCATCTGCATAATCTTCTGGATGCAGCCAAGCTAAGATTCTTGTTGATCTAAAGCCGTCTCCTTTTTGAATTGCAGATAGAATTGCTGAAAATGCTACGCTAATAAAGGCTGTAGCACCAGCAAACATGGCAATATATGGTTTATAACCTGGATAAGCAACAAATGTAATTAAAAAGGCCATTCCTAAAATAATAATGGCACTACTTAGGTTGTTAGATATAAAATACAGCATTGCCGCTGGAACTACTCCATACCATGCTATCAACCAAACAACCACTCTAAAATATTTCATCTTTTCTCCAAGACTTGATATTCTACAGGCAAGCGCAGCAATTATTCCTACTTTAACAAATTCAACTGGCATGAAATTAAATCCGCCAATTACAATCCATCTTGTGGCACCATTATAGTTTTTACCAAGTGGCGTTAAAAGTAATAATACAAGTATTAATGAAAATATATATAGCCCTCTAGCTACATACTTGTTGGTTAGTATATGATAGTCCAAAACTCTTGCTACTATCATCATCATAAGCAAGCCAAACACTGCAAAAATTACCTGACTTTTTAAAACGCCTTTTAAGGAATCAGTTGTGGTAGATGAACTACTATAAACCATTACAAGGCCTATACCAATTAGAATAATCATAATTAACATTAAAGAGTAATCTAGATAAAAGCCTGTGCTTCTTGATAAACTCTTTCTAAAGCTAAATTTCTTTCTATGAGCTTTCATGTAATTATTCTTATTCTTTTTAGCTCTTCTATTTACACTTCTTTTACTTATCTTTTTGTTTTGTGTGTTTTGTTTAATCGTCGACCTTTGTCTTCTTTGATTGGTTTCCATAAACTCTCCACGCATTAATAAGCATTTCTTTAAGCTAACTTATTAACTAAGTCCTTAAAGATTTCTCCCCTTTGCTCATAGTTGTCAAACATTCCCCAGCTAGCACACGCAGGAGATAGTAAGACTGCTTCTCCCTCCTTTGCATTCTTTGCACAAATATCTACAACTTCCTCCATAGAATTTGCAAAAATGTAATTTGTAAATCCTAACTTCTTAGCTGTATCAGCAATCTTTTGACTTGTCTGACCAAGTAAAACCATAAGTCTTACCTTATCACCAAAGGCATTGATATATTCATCAAATTCTGAACCCTTATCATAGCCTCCTGCAATAAGAATTGTTGGCTTAACCATAGCCTCAATAGCCTTAATTGCTGCATCTGGATTAGTGCCCTTAGAATCATTATAGTAGTCAACTCCAGACTTAGTTGCTACAAATTCAATTCTATGTTCAACAGCTCTAAAGTTCTTAACTTCTCTGATAATTACCTCATCAGGAATGCCCATGGCCTTTGTCATAGCAATGGCTGCGCATACATTTTCATAATTATGAACTCCTAAAAGCTTCATATCATGAACGTTTAAGAACTCTTTATCATTAACGCCGTCTGTATAACGGATTGTATCTCCATCAACATAAGCGCCAACTTCAACTTTTCTCTTAGATGAGAAGTAAACCACGCTTGCGCTACATTTCTTCGCAAAATCCTGTAACCACTCATCTTCTAAATTAAGTACACATACATCATCTTTAGTCTGCTTAAGTGCCACTCTTTCCTTAGTTTCGGCATAGCATTCCATTGTATGATGTCTGTTTAAATGATCTGGAGTGATATTAAGAATTGCTGATACCTTAGGGTGGAACTCATTAGTTGTCTCTAATTGGAAACTACTAATTTCTGCCACTGTAACAGAATCCTTGCTAGTATTAAATACCTCTCCTGTATAGGAATTGCCTATATTACCTACAACAAATGTCTTCTCATTATAGGCTTTTATAATCTGACCTACAAGGGCTGTTGTTGTAGTCTTACCGTTAGTACCTGTAATTGCTACAATACTACCCTTATCGTAGTTATAAGCTAATTCAATTTCGCCCCAAACTAAAACGCCTGCTTCCTTAAATCTTAAAACAAGTGGGCTATCAATTGGCACACCAGGGCTAATTACAAGTAAATCCACCTTGCTAATTAACTCATCACTACACTCGCCAATGACAATTTCTGCCTTATTAGACTTAAGCTTAGCCTCTACGTCAGCTTTTTTAAGCTTCTCATTGCCATCGTAGAGAATTACGTCTGCGCCTACTTTATTTAAAAGGTCAACTGCACCAATACCACTAATTCCAGTGCCAACTACCATTACTTTCTTTCCTTTAAGTTCCATAACTTCCTCCCAAAAAATCTTAGTTTTGTGATGTATCTGGTACATCAACTGTCAATTCATCTTCGCTATTAGATGTATCTACATCTGTTGCTGTAAGGTCTTCATAGATTCCTAAATATGGTAATAAATCCTCTAGGATATCATGACTTAATTGCAATACATCTGCTGAAGAACCAGAACTACCTGTTGTACCATCAGGCTCATCAATAATTACATAAATTGCAATTTCTGGGTCGTCTGCTGGAACGTGTCCAATAAAGGAAATGAGCCATTTTCTCTCATCTCTGTTTACCTTTTGGGCAGTACCTGTCTTACCTGCTACAGAATATCCTGTAACTGCTACTTTTTTCGCTGTACCTTCTTCAACGGTTGCAAGTAAGTACTGTCTTAGAAGCTTTGATGTATCCACTGTACATGTCTGCTTTACTAATACAGGATCAAAAGACTTTACTATATTACCAGAGCTATCCTCAATTTGCTTGACAATATGAGGCTGATAATAATTTCCGTCATTTATAATAGAACAATATGCTGATATCATTTGAATCATATTAACGTTGATATTTTGTCCAAAGGAGTTAGTCGCAGCATCTATAACTGTCATAGAATCTGCAGAATATGTAATACCGCTAGTCTCACCTGGTAGGTCGATTCCTGTAAGGGAACCAAAACCAAACATAGTTACATACTGAGCAAATTTTGTTGTTCCTAACTTAATTGCTAAATTTATCATGTATGGATTACATGATTCCATAAGCGCTTGTTCTAGAGTAATAACTCCATGTCCACCCAAAGAATATGCGTGACACTTAATTGTCCAATTACTTACCACTTCAGCACCAGTACAATTATAAGTATCTCCATCCTTTACAACTCCTTCATCAAGGGCTGATGCCTCTGTCACAGGCTTAAATACAGAACCCGGCTCGTAACTTTCTGAAACACAGAAGTTAGTCCAAAGCTCATATAGAGCATTTGTCTTATCCTCATCTGACATAGCTGCTAGCTCTTCCTCAGTGTAAACACCAGAAAGATCTCTTGGATTATTCAAATCAAAGGTTGGATAACTTGCCATTGCTAAAATCTCTCCTGTATCAGGGTCCATAGCAACAACTGCTGTATTCTTTGATGGGCTTTCTTGATTATATGCTATAATATGATCTTCAATTATTTTTTGAATATTATAATCAATAGTTGTTACCACATTATAGCCATCTGTTACTTCCTTAGTTGTGTTAGTAATCTCAAGTCCATCATTAACATAACTATAGGAAAGGCCATTAACACCTGTTAAATAGTCATTATATTGTAATTCAAGACCTAACTCGCCGCCGTTATTCTGACTATAAAAGCCTACCACATCGGCTGCTAAATTATTATTAGGATACTTTCTTACATAAGTTTCTTCAAACCAAACATCTACAACTGTTGTATCAACTTTATTGCCTTTAGAATCTGTGGTGCTCATAAGGGCTTTAAAGCTTTCCATATCTTCTTCTGATATTTCCTTTACTAGCTTTAAATATCTGCTGGTTTGATTATCGTAAATCTTAGCAACTAGCTCTGCTCTATCAAGACCAAAGCTATTACAAAGGGCTGTGATTGTGTCATCTGTTAGATTATCTTCACTTTCCTCATCGTCGCTTAGTAGTTGTGCCACATCTAGGATTACGTTGTACATTTTCTCACTGTAAGCAAGAATTGTACCATCACTGGTTTTGATCTGACCTCTCTTTGCAAGCACAGTATCATTAGTCTGGGTCTGTTCGTTTAAAACACTTTGTGTATACTCATCACCACGGTTATATACTATATAAAAAATTCTGCCACCTAAACCCGCAAGTAGTAATGCTACAATAACTAACATAACCTGTATCTTCTTACCAGTTTTTTTAAGAAGCATCCTTTTCTTTTTTAATTTTCTCTCTTTGATCTTCTCGTAATCAGCCATTAGTTTTTACTCCATCCAGGCTAGTTATCAGCCTTATAATTATACACACTTGCCCCTTCATATTCTAGTTTTGTTTTAGAATATTCCTTCTCATTACACTAAACACTAAATACTAATTATTAACACAAAATGCTGGCTTAAATAAAAGCCAGCATTATTATCTATTCTTGACCAGGTACATCCTTATACTGCTTAACGTATTCGCTCTCACCTGACTCATAAAGAATAACTTGACTTGAATCTGGATAAACCATACCTAATTCATTAACTGCAGTATTGTAAATTGCTTCATAATCAATACTTGCATCTAACTTAGCATCTAGTTCATCATTATCAGATTTAAGTTCTTGATATTCTGTCTTTAAATCATCTAGCTTCGTTTGATTAGCTTTATATTCTGATTGAAGACTTACTAGCTGATAGCAAACAGCAACGCTAATCGCAACTGCCAATGTCATCATTCCCATGAATATCATGTTGATTTTATTGGCTTGTCTTTGATTCTTCTGGCGTCTTAGTCGCTCTCTACGCTCTTCGCTAGTTTCCACATGACGCTTTCTTACTCGTTCTTGTGGTTTTGGCGCTAATTCCCTAGCAGCACTACCAGACACATAAGTCGCTCTTCTAGCACTTTTATAATGTCTTTTTTTGCTATTTCTTGCCATTCATGTCTCCTCCTTTGCTTGTTTTACTTCTCCTACTCCTATCTCTTCTCAAAGACTCTTAACTTAGCCGACTTTGATCTTGAGTTCTCCTCTAACTCCTTATCAGAAGGTAAGATTGGCTTTCTTGAAATCACCTTACCCTTTGATTTCTTGCCACATACACACACTGGAAATTCCGGTGGGCAAGTACATGGGTTCTCTGCTGTTTTAAATTTAACCTTAACGATTCTATCCTCAAGTGAATGGAAAGTAATAATACATAATCTTCCACCTGGATTTAATCTATCAATAAGGTCGTCTATTGAATTTTCTAGAACATCTAGTTCCTTATTAAGTTCGATTCTAATTGCCTGATAAGTTCTCTTTGATGGATGACCACCTGTAGCTCTTACCTTTGCAGGAATTGCTGCCTTTATAATGTCATTTAATTCAAATGTTGTCTCAATCGGCTTTTCCTGTCTTGCATTAACAATGTGCTTTGCAATATTCTTAGCAAATCTATCTTCACCATAATCTCTAATGATTCTATAAAGATCTGATTCGCTATAGTCATTAACAATATCCCTTGCAGTCATCAACTGTCTGTTATCCATTCTCATATCAAGGGCTGTGTCAACATTATATGTAAAGCCTCTTTCTACTGTATCTAATTGATATGAAGATACTCCTAAATCAAGTACCACTCCATCAATCTTATCAATATTTAAATCATCTAATACCTTTTTAAAATTCACGTAATTATCTCTAACAATAGTTACTCTATCTTTAAAAGGTTCTAGTCTCTTACTTGCGGCCTCGATAGCATTTTCATCCTGGTCAATTCCAATAAGTCTGCCATTAGGACCTAACTTACTAGCAATAACGCTTGAATGACCTGCGCCGCCTAAAGTACCGTCTACATAGATTCCGTCTGGCTTTATATTTAAATTTTCAATTGTCTCTTCTAATAAAACTGAATAATGCTTAAATTCCATAACGAAATCTCCTTAATCTAAATTGTGAAGCCAAATTCCAACATGCTTTCTGCCACATTCTCGATGTTCTCAAAGCTTTCGGCATTAACTTCGTTGTACTTCTTGGCACTCCAAATTTCCACCTTATTACCAACGCCTAATGAAACCACGTCTTTTTCAAGTCCTGCGTGAGTTCTTAAAGTCTGTGTAATAGGAATTCGTCCCTGTTTGTCCACTTCTACTTCACTTGCTCCACCAATAAAGAATCGAGTAAGTGAACGTGCTCTTGCATCGTTTAGAGGTAACTTTGCAATTCTTTCTTTCAAGGCTTCCCACTCATCGTTGGAATATGCATAAATACATCCATCGAATCCCCTTGTTATTGTAAATGTATCTCCTAATCCTTCACGGAGTTTTGCTGGAACGATAAGTCTGCCCTTGGTATCAATTGTATGTGTATATTCACCTTGTAGCATAACCGTTCCCCCTTCCATTTAGATTAAGAATCATACTTGCATTGGGATAACAAATGTATTAAAGCCCGTTATTTAAGTAATCTGTGGGATTTTTTAAATCCACCACATTTCACCACTTATTATCACATTACCTCCACTTTCATCCCTATTGTAACCCTAATAGGAATAAAAAGCAAGTCTAAATCCTTTAGAATTCCGCTAATTACGGGACTTTGCACATATTGGGGGAAAGGTGGTGAATTATCCCATATAATGTGCTTTTGTGGGGATTTTTTTCTATAAATATAGTTATTAAACGCCAAATTTATAAAAATAATTTCCCATTATTAGTGAATTTATGATAAAATATTCCTTGCGTTTACAAGGATTTATTAAACGTCAATCAATTAATTTCAAATTAAAATATTTTTATCCACTTAAAGGTGGCATGGAGGTTATAATGAAACTAGGAATCGTAGGTTTACCTAATGTTGGTAAGTCAACTTTATTTAATTCCCTTACTAAGGCAGGGGCACTTGCAGCAAACTATCCTTTTGCTACAATCGATCCTAATGTTGGTGTTGTTACTGTACCTGATGACAGACTTGATAAGCTTGCAGCACTTTATAATTCAGCAAAGATTACACCTGCTGTAATCGAATTCGTAGATATTGCAGGTCTTGTAAAGGGTGCTTCTAAAGGAGAAGGCTTAGGAAACCAGTTCCTTGCTAATATCAGAGAAGTAGATGCTATTGTACATGTTGTTAGATGTTTTGAAGACTCTAATATCGTTCACGTAGATGGTTCAATTGATCCTGTAAGAGATATTGAAACAATCAACTTAGAATTAATTTTTGCTGATCTTGAAGTTTTAGAGAGACGACTTGCTAAGCAAAAGAGAGGCGCATATAACAATAAAGACTTAGCTCGTGAAGTTGAATTCATCGAAAGACTTATTAAGCACTTAGAGGATGGCAATTTAGCAGCTAGCTTCGAACTTGAAGGCGAAGAAGAAGAAGCCTTTATTAAAGAATACAACCTTTTAACAGCTAAGCCAGTTATCTTTGCTGCTAACGTAGCTGAAGATGATTTAGGAAATGATGGTGCAGGTAACGCTAATGTTGCTAAGGTTAAGGAATATGCAGCAGCTAATAACTCAGAAGTATTTGTTATTTGTGCTCAGATTGAACAGGAAATTTCAGAACTTGATGATGATGAGAAGAAGGAATTCCTTGATGACTTAGGTCTTGAATCATCAGGTCTTGATAAGTTAATTGCAGCAAGCTATAAGTTACTTGGTCTTATTAGTTACTTAACAGCTGGTGAGACAGAAACTCGTGCTTGGACAATCACTAAGGGAACTAAGGCTCCTGGTGCTGCTGGTAAGATTCACTCTGACTTTGAAAGAGGATTCATTAAGGCAGAAGTTGTTTACTATCAGGATTTACTTGACTGCGGTTCTTATAACGCAGCTAAGGAAAAGGGTCTTGTTCGTATGGAAGGTAAGGAATACGTGGTTAAGGATGGCGATGTAATCCTCTTTAGATTTAACGTATAAGATATATATATACTTAAAAGGACGATATCAATTTGATATCGTCCTTATTTTTATGCTTTTTGAACGCAGTGTAAGCAATCCCCCGCTTCAAAAGCGTAAGCTTTAAGCGGGGGTATAAAGCTTACTAGTGTCAGAAGGGGTTAAAGCCCCTTCTGACAGATGGCACAAAGTGCCACTGCGTTCATGAGGAAGTAGCGAAGCGGATTCCGAATGTCCGCTTTACAATGTATCATCTAGGAAACTTTAGCTAATTTTAGCTAGTTTTTATTTAGTTCCAAGATGACATAACTTCCTTGAACTTCTTAACATTTTCTGCAGTATCACCCTTAAAAATAGCTGAACCAGCAACTACTACATTTACGCCAGCTTCAAGGACTCTAGCAAGATTTTCAATATTAATGCCACCATCAATTTCGATGTTTACATTAGTTAAGTTCTTCTCTTCTAATGCCTTCTTAATTTCTCTAACCTTATCAAGAGATTCTGGAATGAATTTCTGACCGCCAAATCCAGGATTAACGCTCATAACAAGCACCATGTCTACCATTGAAAGGTATGGAATAACTGCCTTTGCTGGAGTCTTAGGATTAAGTGTAATAGCTGCCTTACAATTAAATGACTTAATCTTTTCAAGTGTAGCCTTAACATCCTGACAACTTTCAACATGCACTGTAATAATGTCTGCGCCTGCATTTGCAAATTCCTCAATGTATCTGATTGGCTCATCAATCATAAGATGTACATCAAAAACCTTCTTAGTTGCACTTCTAATTGACTTAATAACAGGAATACCAAGGGAAATGTTTGGTACAAAGCTTCCATCCATAACATCGATGTGTACGTACTCTGCTCCTGCCTCGTCAATAATCTCTAATTCTCTTCCTAAATTCTTAAAATCTGCTGATAAAATTGATGGTGATAAATAATTCATATCTTACTTCCTTTTACACTTTAATATTTCTTTTTATTTTTTAATTCATCAAATATTTCTATATAGCTCTGATATCGTCTCTTACTTATCTGTCCATCCGCTAGAGCTTTCTTTACACTGCAGTCCGGCTCATTTACATGTACGCAACCGTTAAATCTGCAATTTCCCTCATGCTCTTTAAATTCTTCAAAATAAAATCTTAACTCTTCCTTTTCTATATCAGGAGGGTTAAGTGATGTAAAGCCCGGCGTATCTGCAATATACGTATTAGGACTTACATTAAAAATTTCTGAATGCCTTGTGGTATGACGTCCTCTACCAATTTTACTAACCTCACCAGTGGCATTAACCTCCTCTGGTAAAATCAAATTAGTGAGGGAAGATTTTCCAACTCCTGAAGGGCCTGCAAGCACTGTTGTCTTGCCCTTTAGACATTCTAAAACCTCGTCTACACCAGTCTTGTCATAGGTACTTACCCATATTAACCTACAACCGCATTTATTATAAATTGATTCTAATGCATCAATTTCTTCTTTAGTTGCTAAATCTACCTTGTTAAAAACCACTACTGTATCCACATCCTGATAGTCCATATAAACTAAAAATCTATCTAAGAGATTGTAGTTTATATCTGGTTGTTTAACGGCAAATATAACCATCGCTTGATCTATATTGGCAAAAGCCGGTCTAATAAGAGAATTCTTTCTTTCAAGAATTTCTGTAATATTACCCTTTAGATTGTCATTATCAACAATATCCACTAGGCAATTATCACCTACTAAAGGCTTAATCTTCTTATTTCTAAAAACGCCTTTCGCCTTACACTCATATATAGCGCCGACTTCTTCTATGTAAACATAGTAGAAGCCAGCGATACCTTTAATTATCTTACCCTGCATGAATTACCTAGTTAGAAGCTGTTGTAGCTTCAGTTGTACTTTCAGCTTCTGTTCCTGTATTTGTACCTGTTCCTGAACTAGTTCCAGATCCTGAGCTTGATCCCGTTCCTGAACCGGTTCCGGATCCTGTTCCTGAACTAGTTCCAGATTCTGAGCTTGTACCCGTTCCCGAACTATTACCTGTGCTGCTTTTAATAGTTAATGTCACAGTTGAGCCTACAGTTACATTATCACCTTCTTTTTCTAATTGAATTGTTACATATCCATCCGAATCAGAACTATCAGTAAATTGATATTTTAAACCATTTGATGTTAACCAAGAAATAGCTTCAGACTTAGACATTCCTACTAAGTTTTTCATCACTACTGTTGTCTTTTCTTCACCTCTACTTACCTTAATAGTAATTGTAGAGCCTTTTTCTGCACTACCTGTTGGTGAGTAGCTAATAACGCTACCAGCTTCAACTGTTGTACTATATGCATATTCTACTTCAACCTCAAAGCCTAAGTCCTTAAGAGTTTCAGTAGCCTTTTCCTCTGTCATGCCCTTTACATTAGTTACAGAAACTGTTTCTGTTTCAGTTCCCTTACTTACTGTAAGAACGATTCTTGTATTAGCAGAAACCTTAGAGCCTGCTGTTGTACCCTGACTAATTACATAGCCCTCTTCTACTGTTGAAGAGCTCTGTGTAACAATTGAATAACCAAGACCAACTTCATTTAAGCTTTCAATAGCCTTTTCCTTTGACTTACCTGTAACATCAGGTACTGAAACAAGGCTTGAATCATCTTCTGAAACTGTTGTTGTCTCTGTTTCTGTCTCTGTTGAAGAAGAGCCACAACCTACTAACTTTAAGATTACAAATACTGTAATAATAAGAATAATAGCCGCAATACCGATTCCGATATACTTCATGATCTTATCAAGCTTTTCATTGCTTTCATCATCAATATCATCTTCATCGTCGTCTTCATCATCTAAAACGCCATCTTCGTCGTCAAGATTTTCTAGTGTTTCTTCATTGTCATCGTCAAGAACGTCTAAATCTTCATTTAATTCTTCGTTTTCTTCTTTCTTTGACATTTCATCCTCCATTACTGGTGCCATTTTAACAAAATCTACATCTGGCATAACAAGAGATTTCTTTAAATCAGCAAGTAATTCTTCTGCTGACTGATATCTTCTGTCAGGCTTTTTCTCAGTACATTTTGCAACAATCTTATCTATACTTACAGGGATTCCCTCAGCAAGTGTTGATGCAAGTGGAATCTTATCCTGTATATGCTTTACAGCAACTGTTACTGAATTGTCTGCATCAAATGGTACAGTTCCTGTTAACATCTCAAAAATTGTGATACCCATTGAGTAAATATCAGTTCTAGCATCTGAGTATCCGCCTCTTGCCTGTTCTGGTGAAATGTAGTGAACAGAGCCCATTGTCTGTGATGAGTTAATTGTTGTATTAGATGAAACCTTAGCAATACCAAAGTCAGTAACCTTAACCTTACCGTCCTTTGAAATAATAATATTCTGAGGTTTAATATCTCTGTGAACAACTCCAGCCTTGTGGGCAGCTTCCATGCCGTTTACTACCTGAATAGCAATACTAGCAGCTTCCTTAAATGGAATTCTACCTCTTTTTTCTATATATTTCTTAAGAGTAATACCCTCAACTAATTCCATTACAATATAATAAATGCCATCTTCATCTCCAACATCATAAACGCTTACGATATTAGAATGTGTAAGGCCTGCTGCTGATTGTGCCTCTGCTCTAAATTTAGCAACAAATGTCTTATCATCACTAAACTCTTTTTTCATAACCTTAATGGCAACAAATCTATTAAGTTTGTGGCATTTAGCCTTATACACATCAGCCATTCCTCCAGCGCCGATCTGCTCTAGTATTTCATATCTGTCAGCTAAAAACTGTCCTTTTCTCAACATATTAATTTATACCTTTCTAATTAGTTTTAATAATAACAACTGATATATTATCTAGCCCGCCATTCTTATTAGCCTTGTCTATCAGTTTCTTTGCGGCATTATTAATATCTGACTCATCTTTAATGATATCAGCAATCTCTGTATCCTCGAGCATGTTAGTTAAACCATCACTACATAATAAAATCCTATCATTTTTCTTTAGGTCTATTCTAAACATATCTGGCTCTACGGTAGTTGTACCGCCAATAGCCCTCGTTATAACATTTTTCCTCTCATGGTTTCTTGCTTCCTCTTTGTTAATCTCACCTGCAAGAACCATTTCCTCAACCAATGAGTGGTCTCTGGTAACTTGTCGTATGTCCTCATCAACTACATATAGTCTACTATCCCCTACGTTGGCAACTAAAAGTGTATCATCAATAATACTTGCTAGACAAAGTGTTGTCCCCATGCCTGTATAATCTTCAGATTCCTTGGCCTTTTCTAGAAGTAATGTGTTTACCTCTAAAATTGCCTTCTCTACTGTGCTAACAGCATCCTTAGTTAGATTCTCCTTAAGTAGCTTTACTAGTGTTTCCACTGTAAATCTTGATGCTGTGTCGCCTGCTTTATGGCCCCCCATGCCATCTGCCACAATGAAAAGATTCGGGAGTATTCCTATAGGTGTCATAGATGTATAGACAAAATCCTGATTGGTTTTTCTTTTTTTGCCAATATCAGTCATTGCTACTGCTTTCATGACTATCCTCCATATAACTTTTTCTTAATTGACCACATGCGCCGTCAATATCTCGGCCCATTTCTCTTCTAATAGTAACATTAATTCCACATTTTTCAAGTTTATTTTTGAATGCCATAATAGCATCCTTATTAGATTGTTCGTAATCTCTTTCCTTAATCGGATTAACCGGAATAAGGTTAATATGACAATTAAGGCCATGTACTAAATCGATTAACTGACTTGCACATTCCTTAGTATCATTAACGCCCTTTACTAAGCTGTACTCAAAGGAAATTCTTCTGCCTGTCTTATCAAGATAATATCTGCAGGCATCCATTATTTCTTCTATAGAATACTTATTAGCTATAGGCATCATAGTCTTTCTAAGCTCGTCATTAGGTGCATGTAAAGAAATCGCAAGAGTTATCTGTAACTCAAGGTCAGCTAACTCTCTAATCTTTGGCACTAAACCACAAGTAGAAACTGTTAAGTTACGAAGACTAATATTAAGCCCTTTTTCAGAATTAATCAACTCTAGAAACTTAATAACATTGTCGTAATTATCCATAGGCTCACCAGAACCCATAATTACTATATTAGAAACTCGCTCTCCTGAAATACTCTGAATTCTATAGACCTGATCTAACATTTCAGAAGGTGTGAGGTTTCTTACACAACCGTCAAGTGTTGACGCACAGAAGCGACAACCCATTTTACATCCAACCTGGGATGAAATACAAACTGAATTTCCATGGTGGTACTTCATTAATACACTTTCAATGACATTGCCATCGTAGAGTTTAAATAAGTACTTTTGTGTTCCATCAATTTGTGATGTCTGCACCCTTATTGGCTCAAGTGCCATAAGATATGCATTTTCCTTTAAACTTTCTCTTAGCTTAGCAGGAATGTTAAGGCAGTCGTCAAAGTTAGTTACAAGCTTTTCGTGCATCCACTGATAAAGCTGATTAGCTCTAAACTTCTTCTCTCCTAAGCTCTCTATATATTCAATTAGTTCGCTAGAGTTTAGACTCTTTAAATCCACTCTACCGTCCTTAATCTTATAATTAATATCCATTCTAATACCTTACTTCTTCTTTAAAATTGCATAAAAGAATCCGTCTGTGTCCTTTGTCTTTCCAGCTAATAACTGCTTCATGTCTAAAAGTTCAAAGCCTAGACCCTTTATAAATTCCACTTGTTCTTCATTCTCTGCCTTATTGATTGTACAAGTACTATAAACTAGTATAGCAGATTCTTTCAAATAATTAACTACTGTAGTTAAAATATTTTTCTGAATTTCTACCAATTCAGCACATTTTTCAGGACTCGCATTGTATTTAATGTCTGGCTTTCTACCTATAATACCAAGACCTGAACAAGGTAGGTCAGCAATTACTACATCAGCCTTAGCTACTAAACTCTCATCAAGTTCTGAGGCATCAAACACTTCTGTCTCTACATTAGTAATTCCTAACCTATCAAGGTTTTCCTCAATCTTATCAAGCTTTTCATAGGAAATGTCTCTAGAATAAACTCTTCCTTCATCGCCAACCCACAAACTAGCATTGATTGTTTTGCCACCAGGTGCGGCGCAAACGTCCACTACTGTCTGTCCATTTTCAAAATGAGAATTGTAACCTGCAATAATTGAGCTTAAATCCTGAATCTGAAAAAGACCTTCATTAAAACTGTCTAAATTCGTCAAATAATCATAATCCGAAATCTCTAGTGCATAATCAATCTCAGTATTAACAACCTTAACCCCTTCAGATTCTAGCTTTTCCTTTAAATCCTTAGGGCTAATCTTACTTGTATTAACTCTAATATAGGTTCTTTTCTCTTTAAAGAGACCTTCTAGAATATCAGAAACTTCCTCTTTACTATAGCTTTCAAGCCAAAGCTTAATAATCCATTCTGGCATTGAATATTTAATACTATTATGTAAAATGTAGTCACTCTCTGCTGGGTATTCTATTGAATCCTTATTTCTTGCAATATTTCTTAATACGCCATTTACAAAGCCCTTTAAGCTTACAAAACCACGCTTAGTTGCTAACTTAACAGCCTCATTACAAACTGCAGACTCAGGCACTGAATCCATGTATAAAAGCTGGTAAATCGACATTCTAATTAAGACCCTAATTAAGGGCTTCATTTTCTTAGTTTTGGTTTTTGAAAATTGATTGCAAACATAGTCTAATTCTATCTTTCTTTCAATACTTCCAATAAAAAGCTTAGCGATAAATGAGCGCTGGCTCTTTTCCAAATATTGGTATTTAGCCAGCGCATTATTTAAAAGATAGTTAGAAAATTCGCCGTTCTTTTCATTCTCTAAGAGCATATCTAAAACAACTGCTCTTAGATTAACCGAATTATTAGCGGTCGTCACGGTTATTTCCTCCAAATAAAATTATTAATCTAAGTAACTGTAAAATAGCTGAGGCAGCACTTGCTACATAAGTAAGAGCTGCTGCTGTTAGTACAGATCTCGCCTTAGAATTTTCTCTATCTACAAGCATTCCGTTAGATTTTAAAATTCTAAGGGCTCTAGCTGAGGCATTAAACTCAACTGGAAGTGTAACAATCTGGAAAAGCACTGCAAGAGAGAACATTAAGATTCCCACTGTAATAAGTGTCTGATTCCAGCTTAAAAGCACACCAAGTATAATAAAAATCCAAGATGCCTTTGAACCGATATTGGCAAAAGGTACTATTGCAGATCTAAGGCTTAGTGGCACATAGCCTCTGTTGTGCTGAATTGCATGTCCACATTCATGGGCTGCTACAGCAACCGCTGCTATAGAAGACATATTATATACTGAATCTGATAGATTTACCATCTTAGTTCTTGGATCGTAGTGATCTGTAAGAGAACCTGAAACATGGGCAACACCCACATCATAGATTCCTTCGCTTCTAAGAATCTGTTCAGCAACCATAGCTCCTGTAAGACCTCTAGAGCTTGCTACTTTTGAGTATTTTGAAAATGTAAATTGAACTCTAAGCTGTGCAAGCAAGGCTAATACTGCTGCTATAATTATTAGTATATAAGTTGGATCAAAATAATATCCATAGCCTAAACCATACCCATAGTACATATAAGTCACCTCTTTTTATGATTATTCTTCCTTACCAAATACTGTGCCAAGTTCAATGTTATTGCCACGAAGGAAGGAGCCTGCATCCATTCTCTTCTTACCTTCTAATTGAACTTCAAGAGCCTCTAAGTAACCCTCTCCTGTTTTAATTACAAGGGAATTCTTTCTTAGAGCTACGATTTCGCCGTTCTTAGCTGTGCTTAAATCAACTTCGGCATCAGTAACATCATCAAGGCAATTAGCTTCCCAAATCTTAAAAGTCTTTCCTTGTAAATGTGTGAAAGCTGATGGCCATGGATTAAGACCTCTAATAAGTCTTTCAATGACTACTGCAGACTTATTAAAATCTATCTCTCCCATGGACTTCTTTATCATCTTAACATATGTAGAATCCTCTTCCTTTTGAGGAATTGGACTTATGCTTCCCTCTTTAAGGCCTACTAAAGTCTTAACAAGTAGGTTAGCACCTACAACTGCTAATTTATCAAATAAAGAACCGCCTGTTTCCTTAGGATCAAGCTTTAACTTCTCAACCATAAGAATGTCGCCTGTATCAAGGCCTTCATTCATCTGCATTGTTGTAACGCCTGAATATTCGCAACCATCAATAACTGCGTACTGAATAGGCGCAGCACCTCTATACTTAGGAAGTAAAGATGCATGAACGTTAACACAACCATACTTTGGCATCTCAATAATTTCCTTTGGTAGAATCTGGCCAAATGCTACAACTACAAAAACATCTGCATTATAACTTCTTAATTTTTCTACAAATTCAGGGTCTCTAGCTTTCTCTGGCTGTAGGACTTCTAAACTATGGGCAAGAGCCGACTCCTTTACAGGTGAGAATTGTAATTGCTTACTTCTTCCCTTTGGCTTATCAGGCTGTGTAACTACTGCGCAAACTTCATGTCCTGCCTTTATAATAGCTTCTAATGTACCCACCGAAAAATCCGGTGTTCCCATAAAAATTACTCTCACTAATTTGCCTCTTTTCTATATTTATGAATTTATCTTCTATATTTATGGATTATTCTTCGTCGTAGTCAACTTCCATTAACTCGCCTTCCATCTTATCAACGTACATTACACCGTTTAGATGGTCAATTTCATGAAGCATACATCTAGCAAGTAATTCTTCACCTTCAACAATAATTTCTTCCATATCTTCATTTAAAGCCTTAACCTTAGCATAGTTAGGTCTTGTAACAATACCTACCTTACCTGGAACTGAAAGGCAACCTTCCTGTCCTGTCTGGCTTCCGCTTGTCTCTAAAACAACTGGATTAATTAATACGATTGGGTCATCGCCACAATCAATTACTACTAATCTCTTTCTTACACCTACCTGAGGAGCTGCAAGACCAACACCATTAGCCTCATACATTGTTTCAAACATATCCTCGATAAGTTCCTTAATTCTTGGTGTCATTTCTTTTATTTCTTTGCATTCTGCTCTTAATATATCATCACCAATTTCTCTAATATTTCTGATTGCCATATTATTATTCTCCTATCTTTATAATATTATTCATTAAAGTCATAATTGACTAAAACATTTTTAAACAATGGGTTTCCAATAACAAAATTGTCCAAGTTCTCATATACACTGCTTAGTTTACCATATTCTTTATTGCGAATATATATAACTTTGCTAAAAATATCATTAATTTTATAAATATTAGCTTTAGTTGGACCTAAAACTATTGAATTATTTACCTTGTCCGCTTTCTCCTTTAAGCTAATGCTAGCCCTATCTAGTGCCTCCTCATTAGGGCTTGATAAGGTAACTTTTAGCATATTTAATATAGGAGGATAGCCAAGTAATTTTCTATAGCTTATTTCTTGATCAAAAAATCCTCTAAAATCCTGATGTGCCGCAGTCTGAATACTGTAGTGATCTGGTGTATAGCTTTGAATTACTACCTCACCAAGACTTTTACCTCTACCAGCTCTACCAGCACTTTGAGTTAGCAACTGGAAGGTCTTTTCGGGGGCCTTGTAATCACTAGCATAAAGTGACATATCTGCTGCCACAATGCCAACTAAAGTAACATCTGGAAAATCGTGTCCCTTTACAATCATCTGAGTACCTACTAAAATATCTGCCTCATGATTTGCAAAGCATTCAAGGATTCTTTCATGTCCACCCTTATTCTTTGTTGTATCTGTGTCCATACGAAGGACTCTAGCATTAGGATACTCCTTTTTTAGTAATTTTTCTAATGCTTGAGTTCCTGCCCTAAAGCCTGCTATATATTTTGAGCCACACTCTGGGCAAGTCGTAACATTTTCCTGCTCATAACCACAATAGTGGCAGATAAGTTTCCCGTTATTATGGGCCGTTAAGGAAACGTCACAATGAGGGCACTTCATTACATGCCCGCAGCTTCTACAAGATATAAATCCTGCATAGCCTCTTTTATTTAAAAAGAGCATTATCTGCTCCTTCTTTTCAAGTCTATCACTAATTAGCGCCTTTAACCTTCTACTAAAAACAGACCTATTGCCAGCTCTTAGCTCGTCTCTCATGTCTTCTACATAGACCTTTGGTAACTTAGCATCTCCCGCTCTCTTAGTCAAAGTAATTAGTTTATATTCTCCATTTAGGGCTCTTTCATAACTATCCACGCTTGGGGTAGCCGAACCTAGTATTACTGGAATTTGTTTCTTCTTTGCTATATGAATTGCAACGGGTCTAGCATGATATCTTGGAGTCTTATCGGATTTATAAGCTCCCTCATGCTCTTCATCAATAACTATAAGACCTAAATTAGGAAATGGTGTGAACAGCGCAGACCTAGGTCCAATAATTACACTGATTTCCCCACGCATACTTCTTAAAAATTGGTCGTATCGCTCGCCCTTTGACATCTTAGAATTTAAGATAGAAACCTTATCTCCAAATCTATAGTAGAATCTCTGCACTGTCTGTAAAGTTAGAGCAATCTCTGGAATAAGCATAATTACTTGCTTTCCTGATTCAATAACCTTCTCAATTACATCCAGGTAGACTTCCGTCTTTCCACTACCTGTAATTCCGTGTAGAAGATAAGTTCTATATACATTTTCATCTATGTCTTTTTTTATCAAATCTGCTGCCTGTCTCTGCTCTGGGTTTAATTCCACATTCTTACCAAACATATTCCTTCTTGGCACAGGATTTCGATAATATTCTTCTGAGTTAATCTTTATAATTTCGTCATCTTCAAGTGATTTAATAGTTGATGCTGAGATATTAAGCTTAGATTTTATAATACTCATATCAATTATTTCTTCTTCTATCAAAGCCTCTACTAATCTAAATTTTGCCTTTGCATTCTTTTTTAAAAATGTATCAAGCATTGCCTTTGCCTCATCCACCGGCACATTAAGGCACACAGACTTCTTCTCTTTTTGGCTAACCTTATCCTTTACAGGAATAACTGTCTTTAGAGCCTGATTCATGGTTGAACCGTAGTTTTTCTTAATCCAGTAAGCAAGCTCAATCATTTCCCCTGCAAGACCCACTTTGTCTGTAACTAGGCTGTCTATGTACTTAATCTTCTCCACAGGGTACTTTGCCTCTTCCCCCATATTAATTACATAGCCCTGAATCATCTTGTTAGCTCTACCAAAGGGTATGTTAACTAAACTTCCAATCTTAACAATATCCCGGAGTTCATCCGGGATATTGTATTGAAAAGTCTTATCTAATTGTTCATGAGATATATCTATTATTATATCAGCAAACATTTTTACCTCTTAAGTTCCTCTAAAACCTCAGCAATAAGCTCTCTTTCATCCATGTGATGCTTTACGCCCTTAATAATCTGGTAGTCCTCATGTCCCTTACCTGCAAGAACAATGATATCTCCTGGCTCACCATGAGCAATTGCGTACTTAATAGCTTCCTTACGGTCTATTATATCCACATGCTTACCATCAGTTTTAGATATTCCAGTTATAATATCCTTAATAATTGCTTCAGGCTCTTCATCTCTTGGATTATCAGATGTAATAATTGTTAAATCTGATAATTTTCCAGATACTTCGCCCATTTCAAATCTTCTATCTCTTGATCTGTTACCGCCACAACCAAATAAAGTTACAATTCTATGTGGATTGTATTCTCTTAAAGTTGTAAGTAAGCTTTCAAGGGACATAGCATTATGTGCATAATCTATCATTAAACTAAAGTTATCAGATACCTTTACAAGTTCAATTCTACCCTTTACCTTAACCTCCTGAAGTGTCTTTAAAAGAGTTGCCTCTGGCACATTAAAATGTTTTGTTACCGCAATAGCTGATAAAGAGTTATAAACTGAGAAGCGACCTGGAAGATTTAATTTAACTTCTAAGTCCTTACTATCATCCTTTGAAACTAACTTATAGTTTAATCCAATATTACCACCTTCGTGGAAAAGCTTAATATCGCTTGCCTTAAGGTCTGCGTCCTTATCAATAGCATATGTCTCTATTTTACAAGTTGCATTCTTAATCATCTTTTCAACATGCTCATCATCTGCATTAAAAATACCTGTTGAGCACTGTCTAAACAACTTAGCCTTACATTCTAAGTAATCCTCAAAGCTTTCATGTTCATTAGGTCCGATGTGATCTGGCTCAAGGTTTGTAAATACACCAATATTAAACATAATACCTGCTGTTCTATCAAGCTTTAGTCCTTGACTTGAAACTTCCATAACAACAGCCTTACAACCAGCATTAACCATCTTTCTAAAGCTTTCATGAATCTGGCTTGATTCAGGAGTAGTATTCTCTGATGGAATGTGCTCATCACCAATGATTGTCTCGATTGTACCAATAAGACCTGTCTTAATACCGCATGCCTCTAATACATTCTTAATCATATATGTTGTAGTTGTCTTTCCCTTTGTACCAGTAATACCAATAGTAAAAATTTCCTTATCTGGATTCTTATAGATACTAGCTGACATTAAGGCAAGAGCGAGTCTTGTGTTATCTGTCTTAATAACTGTGATTCCTTCTGGAATATCAGCTAAATTAGCAGTAGATTCAACTACAATAGCACTAGCTCTATCAATCACATTAGGGATAAATTTGTGTCCGTCTACTACCGCTCCTTTAATTGCAACAAAAACGCCGTCCTTATCTACTTTTCTAGAGTCAGAACTTACATTTGTTACATAAATGTCTTCTTTACCCTGTAGGATTTCATAGCTGAAATCTGTACATTCATTTTCTATACAATTTTTTAAAATCTCTGATAATAACATAATTTTTACCTAACAAGTATAATAACTTGTCCTCCCATTAATCTTTTGCTTTATTATAAGCAAATTATAAGTAAATGTGTGAAAGTCTTTTAAGTAAATGTGTAAATATATTTTAGAATAAACCTGTTATTTTATTATTTTCTTCATCAAAGTCAATTCCAACTGCGGCTGGCTTCTTTGGAAGTCCTGGCATTGTAAGAATTTTACCTGTAAGCACAACTACAAAGCCTGCGCCTGCATTTACATAAACTTCTCTTACATTAACATCGAAATTTTCTGGTCTACCAAGTAAGCTTGCATCATCTGATAAAGAATACTGAGTCTTAGCCATACAAATAGGAAGCTTAGCAAAACCAAGTTCTTCTAATCTAGCTAATTCCTTCTTTGCCTTTGAATCAAATGTTACATGACTTGCGCCATAAATTTCCTTAGCGATTGTGTTGATCTTATCTTCAAGGCTTAAATCAAGTGAGTAAATTGGAGCGAAATTGCTTTCCTTCTTCTCAATTGTCTCTAATACCTTGTTAGCAAGCTCGATTCCACCTTCGCCGCCCTTAGCCCATACATTTGCCAATGCAAATTCACAGCCAAGGCTTTCACAATGTTCCTTAATGAATTCATATTCAGCCTGTGTATCTGAAATAAATGAATTAAGTGTTACTACTACTGGAACACCGTATTTATGCATATTCTCGATATGCTTATCAAGATTTACGATACCTTTTTTTAGAGCTTCTAAGTTCTCTTCGTTTAAATCCTGCTTTGCAACGCCACCATTGTATTTTAAGGCTCTAACTGTTGCTACAATTACTACAGCATCTGGCTTAAGGCCTGCCATACGGCACTTAATATCAAGGAACTTCTCAGCACCAAGATCTGCGCCAAATCCTGCCTCTGTAACTGTATAATCAGCAAGCTTAAGTGCAAGCTTTGTTGCTCTTACTGAGTTACATCCATGTGCAATATTAGCAAATGGGCCACCATGTACAAGTACTGGTGTATTCTCTAATGTCTGAATCATATTAGGCTTAATTGCATCCTTAAGTAAGGCTGCCATTGCACCTGTTGCCTTTAAATCTTTAGCTGTTACAGGCTCTCCAGCTCTATTATATGCAACGATAATATTGTCTAATCTTCTCTTTAAATCCTGCATATCTTCACAAAGACATAGGATAGCCATAATCTCAGATGCTACTGTAATTATGAAATGATCCTGTCTTGGAACACCATCAGTCTTCTCGCCAAGTCCAACTACAATATTACGTAATGCTCTATCATTCATATCAAGGCAACGCTTCCAAACTACTCTATTAACATCGATGTCAAGCTCGTTACCATGATGAATATGATTATCAAGCATAGCTGCTAATAGGTTGTTAGCAGAAGTTATTGCATGAAAATCTCCAGTAAAGTGTAGATTAAGGTCCTCCATAGGAACTACCTGAGCGTATCCGCCACCAGCTGCACCACCCTTAATACCAAAACATGGTCCAAGAGAAGGTTCTCTTAGTGCTGCTACAGTCTTCTTTCCTAACTTATTAAGTGCCTCTGTAAGTCCAATACTAATTGTAGTCTTACCCTCACCTGCTGGTGTTGGGTTAATTGCTGTAACTAGAATTAACTTACCATCCTCATTTTTTGAAACACGCTCAATAGCCTCATCGGAGATCTTAGCCTTATACTTGCCATACATCTCTAAATCGTCCTCAGAAATGTCTACTAACTTAGCCACTTCCTTGATGTGTTTCATTGTTGCTTCCTGTGCGATTTCAATATCACTTTTCACTGCCATACAAATCCTCCAAAAATAAAAGATACGTTTTGTAAACGCATGTAGATTGTACCATATTGTTAGTTCTCTCACAATTGCTATTTAAACACATTTACTATTCTAGCTATCTTTCCAAAAAAGACTTATCTTAATTAACCATTTGCAAGATTATTGTTGAAATCCTCAAGGGACATCTCAACTTTTCTAGGTTTTGTTCCCATTTCCTGTCCAACAACCCCTGCATCAAAGAGCTGGTCCATGATTCTGCCGGCTCTGTTAAATCCTATTTTAAAATGTCTTTGAAGCATGCCAATGGAACCCTTTTCGTTTTCAATAACGAATCGTCCTGCCTCAGCAAATAAAGGATCTCTTTCATCCTGACTTTGTGACTGGCCAACTAAGGCTGCCCCAATTTCAGTCTTTGAAATGCTCTCATCATATACTACTGGTGGATTCTTTCTCTTTACATCCTCTACCATGTCTGCCACTTCTTCATCAGAAATAAAGGCACCCTGCACTCTTAAAGGCTTTGGTAAATTTGAAGGGAAATAGAGCATATCGCCCTTTCCAAGTAGTTTTTCAGCACCATTCATATCAAGGATAGTTCTTGAATCCACACCTGAGGATACTGCAAATGCAATTCTTGACGGTACATTTGCCTTAATAAGTCCAGTTACAACATTAACCGAAGGTCTCTGTGTTGCAATAACCATGTGAATTCCTGCAGCTCTTGCTAGCTGAGCAAGTCTACAGATTGCATCTTCAACTTCATTAGCAGAAACCATCATAAGATCAGCTAACTCATCAATAATAATAAGAATCTGTGGCTTCTTATCCTTAACAACTTCACCCTGATCATCAATAATTTCGCCCTTAACAACCTTCTCATTGTAACCTTCAAGGTTTCTAACACCGTATTTAGCAAAATCCTTATATCGTCTATCCATTTCAATAACTGCCCAGTTAAGTGCCTTAGCAGCTTCCTTAGGATCTGTTACGACTTTTTCAGCTAGATGTGGAATGCCATTATAAACACTAAGTTCAACCACCTTTGGATCTACCAAAATCATTCTTACATCTTCAGGAGATGCATTATATAAAATACTTGTAATAATTGTATTAATACAAACTGACTTACCAGAACCTGTAGCACCAGCAATAAGCATATGTGGCATCTTAGCAATATCCGCTAAAATCACCTTACCAGCAATATCTCTACCTGTAGCAAATACAAGCTTTGACTTAGCATTCTTAAATTCCTTAGATTCAATTAACTCTCTAAGTCCAACTGTTGTTGCTTCCTTATTAGGCACTTCAATACCAATGGCTGACTTACCAGGAATTGGTGCCTCAATTCTAATATCTGCTGCCGCAAGGCTTAACTTAATATCATCTGCAAGGGAAACAATTTTACTAACCTTTACTCCTTGTTCAGGCTGAATTTCATATCTTGTAACCGATGGGCCATAACTAATTCCAACTACATCTACAGCTACACCAAAGTTAAGTAAAGTCTGCTTTAATACTCTTGCAGTCTCATCATTCTTGCCTGTTGATGCTCCAAGAAATGCAGTCTTTTTACTACGCTTAAGGCAGTTAATATCAGGCTTGTGATATTTCTTTTGATTGCCTTTTTCAAACGTAGTCTCCTTAGCTGCTGCCTGACCATAACTTTCAGTTAAGCTATCTCTAGCACCTGAACTAGCATGTGGATTAGGGTTTGCATAAGTATTAGAACTTGCATAAGCATTAGAACTTGCATAAGCATTAGAACCTGCATTATAAGCCGATACAAAATCATTATCAGATGCAACATCTGCTCTTAAATCCTCATCTAGTGTATTAGGAGCTTCCTGTGCTGCCTCGTTATGACTTTCCTTATAGCTGTCACTATGGTTATCAGGATAGCCTTCATCATAGTCTTCATCTGTCATTACGCTGTTAAAGCCATTAAAGACCTGATTGTTAGAATCTGGTTCATAAATATCCTTTGAATACTCATCCTCAGGATTAGAAATTGCCTCAACATTTTCTATATTAATATCACTATCTTCTTGTCCGTTTCTTTCAATTAAAGTATCAGATGTAACGCCTAAAACTTTTCGTCCCATTCTTCTTGCTGGGCTCTTTTTCTTCTTTTTAGTTGAATCTATTTGTCCATTTTCTTCAAAAGCGTTTTTGTTAGCATTTTTAGAAAAATATCCATTTCTTTCAAGTTCTTCGTCTTCATCATCTTCATAATCTGCAAGGTCATTTTGTTCCTTATATTCAAAATAATCCTTCTTAGCTACTTCGATAAATTCCTTACTCTTAGTCTTAGCATTCTTCATGCCCTTAATAAAGGATTTCTCAGTGATTACCACGATGCAAATAATCATTAAAGCAAGCATAATCACAAACGATCCAACTGTTCCAAGAGGATATAAAATCTTACAAAGAAGGCCGCCAAAAAAGCCGCCGCCGATTTTGTCATTAGCGCACACTGTAAAGAAGGAGAAAATGTTACCTTCAACTCTAGGTACATTTGTAATTCTCTGCCACATTGCAGCTAGGTCTACCATAAGGCCGTATACTGCAATAGCCTTGATTCGTGCAATCTTAATAAAGCTCTTGTTTACAGAAATAAAGATAATAGTTCCTGCCACAACAAATGGGAAGAAATATTCCATTACCCCAATAAAACCAAACATGAGCCACTTAATTGCTCTACCTACAGAACCTGCTAATTCGAAATTTGATAGTACTAAAATAGCAGCGCATGCAAATGCAATCAATACCACTATTTCTTCCTTTAGACCGTATTCTTCCTGAGCTTCCTCAGTCTTTTTTGCCTCTTCGCCCTTAGTCTTTTTATTTGAACTAGTCTTAGCATCACTGCTAGACTTACTATTTGCCCTACTTACTGTTTTTACTGGCCTTTTATTATTTTTACTAGCTAAAGCCATTTATGATTTCCTCCCGTCCCAAAGCATTCTTTAAACTTATTTATTATACCATATAAGCCAAAAGTAAAACAAGGAAGCGAAATGCAATTAAGCAAATCACTTCCTAATTTCACATATTATATTAGTTTGTATATGTCCAAACTTTTAGAACATTTTTAAAAATGAATCTAAGCCTTAAATTAAGCAATTCTTAAATTAGTCTTCATCATCTGATGCAGCATCAGCAAATCCCTGACGCTTTCTAGCCATTTCATCACTTTCAAGGTATTCATCATAAGTTGTAATCTTATCAATTAACTGACCTGATGGAACGATCTCCATGATTCTGTTAGCTGTTGTCTGAATGAACTGATGATCGTGTGAAGTAAAGATTACAACACCATTAAACTTAATTAAAGCATTGTTAAGGGCAGTAATTGATTCCATGTCTAAGTGGTTTGTAGGGTCATCAAATACTAAACAGTTACAACCCATAATCATCATCTTAGAAAGTAAACATCTAACCTTCTCACCACCGGATAATACCTTAACCTTCTTAACGCCATCATCACCAGCAAATAACATTCTTCCAAGGAATCCTCTTACATATGTAGGATCTGGATCTGGTGAATACTGTGTTAACCATTCAACGATTGTATCTTCTCTATTAAACTCTGCAGCTGAATCCTTAGGGAAGTAACCCTGAGATGTTGTAACACCCCACTTGTAGCTACCTTCATCAGGTTCCATCTGACCTGTAATAATATTGAAAAGTGTTGTAGTTGCAAGCTCGTTAGAACCTACAAATGCAATCTTATCATCATGATTTACAATAAATGAAACGTTATCTAATACCTTAACACCATCAATTGTCTTAGAAATTCCTTCTACCTGTAATACTTCATTACCGATTTCTCTCTGTGGTCTAAAGTCGATATAAGGATACTTTCTTGAAGATGGTCTGATTTCATCAAGTTCGATTTTCTCTAAGGCTCTCTTTCTAGATGTAGCCTGCTTAGACTTAGAAGCGTTAGCAGAGAATCTCTGAATAAAGTCCTGTAATTCCTTAATCTTCTCTTCTTTCTTCTTATTAGCTTCCTTCATCTGCTTAATAAGTAACTGGCTTGATTCATACCAGAAGTCATAGTTACCAGCATATAACTGAATCTTAGCATAATCGATATCAGCGATATGAGTACATACCTTATTAAGGAAATATCTATCATGGGAAACAACAATAACTGTATTATCAAAGTTAATTAAGAACTCTTCTAACCAAGCAATAGCATCTAAATCTAAGTGGTTAGTAGGCTCATCAAGAAGTAAGATATCAGGGTTACCAAATAAAGCCTTAGCAAGTAATACCTTAACCTTAAGTGAACCATCAAGTTCGCTCATTAATTTATAGTGATTCTCTGTTTCAACACCTAAACCATTAAGAAGCTGAGCAGCGTCTGACTCTGATTCCCAACCGTTCATATCAGCAAATTCTGCCTCTAATTCAGAAGCCTTATTACCATCTTCCTCAGTAAAGTCTTCCTTAGCATAAATTGCTTCCTTCTCCTTCATGATCTCATAAAGACGAGCATTACCCATAATTACAGTATCTAAAACAGTATATTCATCATACTTAAAGTGATCCTGCTCTAAGAAAGATAATCTCTGACCAGGTGTGATTGAAACATCACCCTTACTTGGCTCGATCTGGCCTGTTAAAATCTTAAGGAATGTTGACTTACCTGCACCGTTGGCACCAATAAGGCCATAACAATTACCTTCTGTAAACTTAATATTAACATCTTCAAAAAGAGCTTTCTTACCGATTCTCAATGTTACATTATTAGCACTAATCATCTAAATATAACCTCCAAATAGAAATACAAAGTATTTCAGTCTAATCTAAAATTACAAACAACGTGCCATTAAAGCACAAACATAATAATTATAGAGGTTATAAAGCCTAAATGCAAGTAAAACTAATTTACACATTTTAAAATAAAAATAGCACCCCCGCTTCATGTATTGAGGTGACCCCCAAAAGTTAGACCAAAAATCTAACGATTGGAGGTCGGTACATATAGCCATAAAACTGGGGTGTTATTTATCATCTTATCATAAATCTTCTAGTTACAATTTCTTCTTATTATAATTTCTTCTTATTATGTTTCCTTCTATAATTATGAAAGAAATCTATTTCACTTCTATATTAGGAAATGTATATTTAAAAAATACATCAAAAGGATCGTCATTATAACTTAGGGTTTGAATATACTTGTTATATTTCTCAACAATCCAGGAAAAGCTAGCTGGCAAATCCTCATAATCGTACATCAAAAATCTCACATAAATAGCCTTTCTCTTAAGAAGCTTCTTTATCATATTTAATAAGAAGTCTCCATGTTCTGTCTGTAACACCGTCTCATCTAAAGAAACCACAATCATTTTATGTCCCACTATCATATTCTCAATTTCCTCATTTGTGATCTTCTCGCACATACTATTAATTTTAAAGATATTATAAAAATAATCTTCAAACATCTTTGTTAAATTAAAATTCGAAATTTTTGAATCATTAGATCCTAAATATAGCATAATTTCCTCCTGCACTAATCTTTTTCTTATAGTTCATTTTCTAACATTCTCTGTTTGTTTTCTTTCACCTATACAATTTTAAATAATTGTATAGTGTTTAATTTAATTGGCCTCAATTAAAGTTGCCTTAAAATACGTATAAAATATTCTCAAAACTGTCCCATTTCTTAATTTAAGCCTGGGATGTCTTTATCTTTTCAGTACATTTACGGTTAACCAAACCCATCTTTTTGTATCTTCTATCTTTTACTTCTATCTTTTTGTGACTTCTTCCTTTATCTTCTTGTAGCTTTTTCTCTCATCTTTAAGCATAATATTAATCAATTGATTCTTTCTCTGTTAGTTTTTTGTTTTTTTACTTTTCTTTAGTTTTCAATGACTCCTTTCATCCTTTCGCAATCCTCCATGAAATGCGTTTATTTCCTTGAATTACTTTTTGTGAAAATGTGTCGCAGTAAGCCAACAAACCAACTAATCAGTAAATCGAATCCTCCAATCATATCATCAATTTAAATCATAATTCTAGATTAAACCAATCGAATCAGAAACTAAATCGCCAAATTTAAACTTTCAGATACGACTAGTGTAATTGTTTACATAATAGTCAAAAAAATAAGCGGGCATTTACACTTTTTATACAGTAAATCCCCCCTTTTATCTGTGTTTGACCATTTATGAATTAGTTTGTGTTTTTGCAACGACAAAATATTATCAAAGGATTTTTTATTTGTAAAGTACTTTTTTTATATTTTTGCTAAAATATTTCCGTCCATATGTCTCTAATAAAGATTTTTTCTATATTTCTAGCATATAAATTTTTTCAAATTTAAAAAATTGCATTTTGTATATTTTTTCCTTTAATTTGTTTTTTAAATAAATTCTCTTTTGAAAAATAGCGACAACATTTTCCTAATAAAAAACTAGTTAATATAAAAATAACCAGCAAATACAAGCTTTTCGCCAATTAAACTGTAAGTTTAATTTCTTTTACGAAATCTTATATTTGCCGGTTTAAATACATTTTTAAAAATTTTTTATAAGAAACTATTAACAATTAGAAAATATTAGCTGTTAAAGTTCTTAATGAATTTTTTTAAAAAATTATTTCTCTGTTTCCAAAAATCAACCCAATTTTAAAAACTAAGCTGTAATTGTTGTACCAGTTTTTCCATTAAGAGCATCTTTAGCCTTTTCAAGATTTGCAATTACTGCTCTTGAGCCTTCAATAGCTGAAACAAATCTAACTGATGCATCAACCTTAGGAAGTGTTGTAATTGCTGGGAAGTCGCCCTCGTTAATATGCTTAACAAGTGCCTCAACCTTAATGTCATCAACTTCCTCTTCCTTGTCTGTTCCAAGGCCGATTGTAAGCTTATCTGCAGCTGTTAAGAATAAAAGTGTCTTAGCGCCTGTAAATTCAGCAAGCTTAGCTGCTGTATAATCCTTTTCAATGATAGCTGAAGCGCCCTTAAGGTGTGTACCCTGCTGTAAAACAGGAATTCCGCCACCGCCAGCAGCAATAACTACCTGATCCGCATCAAGTAAAGCCTTGATTGCATCAATTTCATAAATATCAATAGGCATTGGAGCTGCAATAATTCTTCTAAACTTGCCTGGCTCCTCCTCAACTACGTGATTACCCTTCTCTTCCTCAGCTTCAGCCTCTTCCTTTGTCATATAGCGACCGATAATCTTTGTTGGATTTGAAAATGCTTCATCAAAAGGATCAACTCTTACCTGAGTAATTACAGTTGAAACTGTCTTATAAATACCTCTGTTAAGAAGTTCCTCTCTAATAGCATTCTGTAAATCATAACCAATGTAACCCTCGCTCATAGCGCCACAAACTGACATAGGAGCTACAGTTCTATCTTCTGGCTCAAGTCTAGCATATTCAGTCATAGCTGTCTGAATCATACCAACTTGTGGTCCATTACTATGAGTTACAACAACCTGATATTTGTCCTCAACTAAATCAGCAATTGCCTTAGCTGCTTTAGATACATTTATTTTCTGTTCATTAAATGTTGTACCAAACGCATTTCTTCCTAGTGCTACTACAATTCTTCTATTCTCCATATTTAAACCTCCAAAGTTAAAAAAAGATTAATTTAATTATAAAATAAAGCCCCTGCCTTCGCAAGGAAAATAAGCTATTTACTAGCTTTTCTCATATTCAATTTTGTTCTTAATTCTATCCTAAGTAAATTACTTCACAAAATTAAAAATACAAAAAGACCCGACTTTACTTTATCAATTGATAAAAATAAAATCAGGTCTTTAAATTTACTTGCTTTATCTATGTTAGCTAAAATTCATCTAGAAAAATTTAAAAATAAAGTTGTTAGTTATCATTTGTAGAGCGGCTGTTGTCTCCTCAGTCTGGCTTGCAGCTGAGTCATTAGCCCACTGTAAAATGTCCATCATAAGGTAATTTAGCGCAATTAATGCAACTGCTAAAATTACGATAATTACAAAAGGAACCCACTGATTCTTCTTTAAACTTGATGAACCCTTACCGCTTCTGTTAGTTGAATTTAAATTCTTAAAATTACGACTGTCTACCATATTCTCTACCTTTCAGAAAAATTTCTTACTTGGCTAGGATAACATTTTATGAACAAATAGTAAATAAAGTTTTTATAAAATGTTACTGAAAGACTATATTAGCCTTTTCCTTCTCGTCTTCTTGCTGCTTCTTTTGCATCATAAGCTTATAGGTGTCTAAAACAGCCTGCTTTTTCATCTCACTTACTGCCTCAGAATAATCTGTATCCTGTAACTGGCTTAAAACCCTTGACTGGTTATATGAAGCCATGCTGTTATAGGCTGAAATATGGGACATACTATTAGTTGTTGCACCTGTTTCTGAACGCATACTAGAAACTGTCTCTAAGGCAGCATCAATGTCTGATATATCAAAGTCTCCTGTTACGTCATAATCAGCAATTCCTAGGGCTTCTAGAGTCGAATTATATGTTGAAACTGTAGCTGTAGAACCATTTCCATCTGTAGCCACATTTAAATCGTCCTCACTTCCATCAAGGAGTGAAATGCCATTGTAGTTAGTTGTATCTGCAATGTCTGTAATACCTTCTTTTAATTGATTAATCTCTTCTTGAATAGCAGCCTTTTCTGTTGATGAAAGGGTATCGTTTGAAGCTTGAATTGATAGCTCCCTAATTTGCTGTAAATAGTCTGTAATACCTTCTAGGGCAGCATCTTCAATATTAAGCACCGATACTGCTGATTCTACGTTAGAACTTCCTACATCATAGGAATTAACTTGTACCTCAGCGGCCTCTGATATAGCTAATTCTGCTGCGCCATCTGCTGCTGACTGTAATGAAACACCTGATGCAATAGAGCTGTAATAGTTACTTGAACTAGTTACACTTGATACTCCATTCATAAGATACCTCCAAATTTATAATCCTTCTTTAAAAATGTTTTTCTGCCTATTGATTAGCCCCTTGTTGTATTTATAGTACATTAGTACTAATATATTGTAAAGTGAACTTTTTGTGAAATGAAATACACATTTTACGCAAAAAAAAGCTCCACTAGGAAATATCCTAGTGGAGCAAAATTCACAACTATATATCTTTCAATAATAAATCAAATTATAACTGAGGACCAGCTGCAACTAAAGCCTTACCAGCATCATTTGTCTCATACTTCTTGAAGTTCTTAACAAATCTTTCTGCAAGATCCTTAGCCTTCTTATCCCATTCAGCTGCATCAGCATATGTGTCTCTAGGATCTAAAATACCTGTATCAACACCTGGAAGTTCTGTAGGAACCTCGAAGTCGAAGTAAGGAATCTTCTTAGTTGGAGCCTTAAGAACATCGCCTGAAAGAATTGCATCAATAATACCACGAGTATCCTTAATAGAAATTCTCTTACCTGTACCATTCCAACCTGTGTTAACTAAGTAAGCCTTAGCACCGCTCTTTTCCATCTTCTTAACAAGTTCTTCAGCATACTTTGTTGGGTGAAGCTCAAGGAAAGCCTGACCGAAGCAAGCAGAGAATGTAGGTGTAGGTTCTGTAATACCTCTTTCTGTACCAGCAAGCTTAGCAGTAAATCCTGAAAGGAAGTAATACTTTGTCTGCTCTGGTGTAAGAATAGATACTGGAGGAAGTACTCCGAAAGCATCTGCAGAAAGGAAAATTACGTTATCTGCATCTGGACCAGAAGAAATCTTGTTAACCTTCTGTGCAATCTTATCAATATGATCAATTGGATATGATACACGAGTATTTTCTGTAACACTCTTATCATCAAAATCAATCTTACCATTAGCATCAACTGTAACATTCTCTAAAAGAGCATTTCTCTTAATTGCATTGTAAATATCTGGTTCTGATTCCTTATCAAGACCGATAACCTTAGCATAGCAACCACCTTCAAGGTTGAATACACCATTATCATCCCAACCATGTTCATCATCACCAATTAATAATCTCTTTGGATCTGTTGAAAGTGTTGTCTTACCTGTACCAGAAAGACCAAAGAAGATAGCTGTGTGCTTACCTTCCATATCTGTATTAGCTGAACAGTGCATTGAAGCCATACCATTAAGTGGTAAGAAGTAGTTCTGCATTGAGAACATACCCTTCTTCATTTCTCCACCGTACCATGTATTAAGAATTACCTGTTCACGGCTAGATACGTTAAATAAAACAGCTGTTTCTGAATTAAGACCTAATTCCTTGTAATTAGTAACCTTAGCCTTTGAAGCATTGTAGATTACAAAGTTAGGTTCGAAGTTAGCTTCTTCTTCAGCTGTTGGCTTAATAAACATATTTCTTACAAAATGTGCCTGCCAAGCTACTTCCATGATGAATCTTACTGCAAGACGTGTACCCTTATTTGCGCCACAGAATCCATCAACTACATATAACTTCTTACCTGAAAGTTCTTCAACTGCTAACTTCTTGCAAGCCTCCCAAGCTTCCTGTGAAGCTGGATGGTTATCATTAGGATATTCAGGTGTTGTCCACCATACAGTATCCTTAGATTTCTCATCCATTACAATAAACTTATCTTTAGGAGAACGTCCTGTATAAATACCTGTCATAACATTAACAGCGCCAAGTTCAGTTTCTTGTCCCTTATCAAAACCTGTAAGACTTGGATCTGTTTCTGCCTTATAAAGTTCTTCATAAGATGGGTTGTAAACTACTTCTGTAGCTCCTGTAATCCCATACTTGCTTAAATCGATTGATGCCATAGTCAAAAACCTCTCTTTAATTTATTATTGTTATAATTTAAACAACTTAATTCCTATTATACATTAAAGATTGATAAAATCAATAGAATTCTTCTTGCAAACAAAAAATTGGTATGACATCTAAAAGTTAGTTGTTTAAAAATTAACATTCGTTGAAAGCTAGTATTTATCTGCATTTATAGCACTTTACAAATTTGGTTGTCTGAAATTTAACACCGTTTTGTCTTAATTTTGTAATGTATTTTTTATGTATTTACTTAAAAAGTAAAGTAATTTCAGCCTAATTTCCTTAAATTATGTCCCATATTTTTTTATATTTTTTCCTATTTTTAAATTATACTTTATTTTATTAGGTAATTATTTCAATATTATACATAAAATTCATACTTATACAAAGAATTAATTTCTAAATAAATTGATATTATCAGTTAATTTAAATAGTATCAGCTTTTATCTAAACTTATGTATTATTTATATGGAATTTTTCAAAAACTCACTTTATTTTATTAACCCAAATCTAATTTTAACTTAATTTGTATACAATATTTGGAGAAAAACTTTAGGTAAAAGATAAAGAATTCTATATAAACCATATACTAAATATAAAGATTTTTAGGAAACTAAAACAGTACTAGTTTAAAAATAGTACCAAACTTGATTTGTATATCCCTATAATTTTGTACGCAGTTTAAAGAATCTTTAGATATTATTAATCCTAGCCAATTTTATTAATTTCTTAGTAATTAAGATAGAGCTAATATTGAATGACTTTATTATCTAAGATACGGCTTTATTTCCTTTATTTGGGACTTATTAATGTGAATTGTAATGATATTGATTATTAACCCTATATTATCTGCTGGAGCAATTTAGAAGGATTAATAGATTTATTTCTATATTCCTTTAGATAAACTTATATAGCATTAGATCAGCTTATATAGCATTAGATCAGCCTATATAGCTCTGTATAGATTATTTAGCAGATATAACTTTATATGGCTAATTAGCAAATATATAGCTTATATGACATCTATGTTCTTTATATGAGGTGATTTAATAGTTAAAAGGTTTCTCTCTTAGAAAATGATTTAAGGGCTTTATGGGCGAATTTAGGGCACAAAAAAAGCACCGGTAAAACCGATGCCTTAAATCTTAACAGGGGTGGAGAGAATCGAACTCCCACCAAAGGTTTTGGAGACCCCTATGATACCACTTCACCACACCCCTATAAGGAAATGTATTCATTCCTTCAAAACTGCACATTAAATATATTCATCCGTTTGATTATCCTTAAAGAATAACCCTCGTTTTGTTCAGTGATTTCTCACTCTCTATCCAAACCTTAACCTTACTTGGTTAAGCCCTCGACCTATTAGTACAAATCAGCTCCACATGTCACCACGCTTCCACCTTTTGCCTATCAACCTCGTCGTCTTCAAGGGGTCTTACTACATTCGTATGGGATATCTCATCTTGAGGGGGGCTTCACGCTTAGATGCCTTCAGCGTTTATCCCGTCCCGACTTGGCTACTCGGCCATGCACTTGGTAATGCAACCGATACACCAGAGGTCAGTCCACCCCGGTCCTCTCGTACTAA
>NZ_AUJG01000019.1 GCF_000424105.1 Lachnospira multipara ATCC 19207
CCAAAATTGAAATTTTAAATTCCACCTCCCGATTAAGTGATGGAATTAACTACTACATAAGTAGAGTTTAATCTTTCACACATCCATGGTATACTCATGACTTCCTTCTGACAGCAGTAGAAGGAGGCTCAATGAGCAAATACATACCTGGTAACCAAAAACATCTAACTCTCGAAGACCGAGAATACATCAAGAAATCTCTTGATAGCGGAATCACATTTAAAGACATCGCAAAGTATCTTTGTAAGGATCCGACTACTATTTCCAAGGAGATTAAACTCCACCGACTGGATGAGTGGTATCGTCGAGGTCCTTTTTACAACAAGAAAAACTTTTGTGAAAAACGCTTTCGCTGTAACAAGCTAAATGCCTGTGACAAAATCATCCTCTGTGGTGTTAAATGTGCCTCGTGTCCTACTTGTAATCAAACGTGTAAAGACTTTGTTCGAGAGCACTGCAACCGATTAGATAAGGCTCCATACGTCTGTAACGGATGCCATAAAATCTCACGTTGTACCATTGCTCATAAATATCACTACGATCCCTACTTTGCTGACCGTAAGTATCGCGAAAAGCTTTCATCTTCGCGAGCTGGGATAAATATGACCAAGCATGAACTGCGCGAAAAGGATAGCATCATCTCGCCACTCATCTTCCAAGGACAATCGCCCTATCAGATAGTGACGAATCATCCTGAATTAGACATGTCGGTTCGAACATTGTATTCATACATCAATGATGGTCTCATTACTGCCAGAAACATTGATTTAAAGCGTAAAGTTAAGTTCAAGCCACGAAAAGTACATAAGACTCAGATAAAGGATCGTTCCGTATTTCAAGGGCGCCTTTATTCGGACTTTCAAGCTTTGGAACTGGATTCCTTCGCCGAGATGGATACTGTTCATTCCTCAAGAGAATCGAAGCGTGTCATCCTTACATTCTTCCTGACTCGTGAAAAACTATTTCTAGCATTTATCATGAATCGCTGCACCAAAGGTGCCGTGAGACTAATCTTTGATAAGTTAGAACGTCAGCTAGATACATATGATTTCCTGACGTTGTTTAGCACTATCCTTACCGATAGAGGTACTGAGTTTGGAGATCCGGACTCTTTAGAGACCGGCATATCTGGAATGGAGCGCACAAGTATTTACTATTGTGACCCAATGCGCAGCGGCCAAAAAGGCGGCATTGAGCAGGCACATACCATGCTACGTATGGTGCTTCCTAAAGGAACAAGTTTTGAATACTTGACCCAGTGGGACTTACGCACAATTGTTGACCACATCAACTCGACGCCACGCGAAAGTCTAAATGGGCGTACCCCATATGAGGTTGCATTAGAAACTTACGGCATAGACATCTTAAAAGCACTTCAGCTTAGGCCGATTGCACCTGATGATGTCAATCTGACGCCTAAGCTGATACGCTTTAACCATTAACTTTACATAAAAATCTGCTGTCAGACTGGAAATAAACAATTCACATTTTTTCAATGTGGCCTGTGGAATTCAGTCTCGCACACGGAATATCCAGAGGCTTGTTTGCCATGTCTTCAATTCGGATATTTTATGGAAAGTTACTGCAATTATACCAGCTAAGCCTAAATATTGCTCTCTGAAATATTAAAAACCAAGGAAATTTTAAAGACCGGTGGAATTTACCATTTCACTGGAATTTACAATTTCAAGTTAGCAATACCAGTAAAATTATTTCTATTAAAAGAGGGATACGGACCTAAGGTCCATACCCCTCTTTGAAACACTTACTTATCTTCCAAAAGACCAAAGAGATATTCTTCTAAGCCACCATCCACGTTGTAACGTCTTTCTGCTACCTGCATTGCCATTGCAGCAATTGCTTTCTCAATCTTAACATTCTTGTTATATGCTGTCTTGACTGGATCCTTTCTTGAACGAATCGATGTATCCTCAGCAAAGAATCTTTTGAAATCAGAATCTTGTACAAAATCCTCCATGTCCATGGAACGGATATCCTCACCCAAGAAACCGTAGTTTTTCAACAACAAATATATCTCTAAACGACTCATCTTTGCAAATACACCATCGAATATCTGCTTTACATCATCGTCCAATGATTTTCCAAAGACAACTTCATCGATATCATATGATTCCTGGCCTCCCGCAGAAGAGCCAAGTGGTCTAAACTTTTCGATTCCCTGTTCAGTTATCATATTATAGGATTCTTTTCCCTTCTCAATCAGGATAAGTTCCGTAATTTGTGCTATCGAAATCTTCTCGCCTAACTTGGTAAAGATTTCTTCAACAGTAATATCATCCTCGGTCCTATCATTCTCACTGGCAAGTGCAGCACGTGCAGAACGAATCTTCAAAAGTACCTTCGCTTCTTCCGGTGTAATCTCAAGTACAGATGCCACCGCTTCTCTTATGCAGTACTGCGTTCTGCTCTTAAAAAATGTCTTAACCTCAAACTGCTTACCTTCATATTTATCATCCATGTATTCCGGATTGTTAAACTTATAAATCAATTTCGGTGCTACATTCATAACTTTAGTCATATATGCTTCCTGTGTCTGATCATCCAGCTTACAGCGTCGGCTTTCACATTCCACCATCTCCTTGATAATATCAAAGATTTCCCAAAAAGCTATATTAGACGCTTCATCTGCTTCATTCAAAAGTCCCTGCTTCTTAAGTAATGCAATATATGCAGCTACTCTTGTCAAATACTCCTTATAAGATTCCTCTGGGTTACGTTTTAATGTTTCTTTCATGGATTCTACCTCCTAAAACTTTTGTCTTGGAAGGCAGAGCCCCGTAGGTTATATAAGGTTATAAATATCAGTCACATCCGCGCTCCCGGCAACGCCGGTATAAACGAATGAGATACAAAAAAAGCTCCTCCTCCCGGTATCTTACCGGGAAGAAGAGCAAAAGATTAAAAGCACACAAAAAGGGGCTGTGTAAACTATTCCAGGTTCTAACCCGGTAATGTCTACACGCCCCTCATGTACGCTCCACCAAGGAAGCCATCACGCCCATACGTGCTTCAATATTCAGTTGTTATGATTGCCGTCTGCTACTTAAATGTAAATCTTTCCAGCGACTGCCTTTTCGAGCAATTCACCTTCAGTAACATTGTGAAGGGACATCGCTCTTGGATGCTTATTGTGGCAACGTCCGCAGGTCATTATGATTCCCTGCAAAACCTTTGTATTCTTATCACCAGTGGTCTCGTATGCCACATGCAAACTCTTTCTACAATATTTACAAAAAAACTCGATCTTCATAATGAGACTCCTCCTTGTATTCGTTATCCGATACTGGAAGAGGAAAAGGGAAATGTCACCTCTCACATGTATACCATTGCCGTTGATCCGGTCGGCAAATGCAGTAACCATTCCGTAAGTGCCAGAGTATAACACGATTACCACACAACTCCTTAACTGATCATTTTTTGATGTATCGAACATCTGTTTGTATGATATCAGTTTCCGGATCAAAAATCAATACTACCTGTGTTTATTTCCTCGTCCATATTTTATTGAAAGGTTCATGTATCTCGCGAAATACTTACCAAGGCGTCCCTTGATGATAATCATATTACTACACATCTTTATATCTGACATCTGAGCATCTTACACATCCATAGCACATTGCAATGTGACAAAAAAAACTGCCCCGCAAAAGCCTGGGCAGTTTCTTCAACTTCCTTATTCTTTTTTTAATCTCGATAATCTTCAATGAGTCCATATCTTCCTTCTGACTCATCCTTTGTAAATCTATGAATTACAGCATCTTTATAATCGATATCCGGAATAGTATTTTCGATAATAATCATCTGTCGCTCATCCGAATGATCAACAAAATATTTAAATAATCCCGCTTTCATTGTTTCGGAAGGTTCTGCTTCATCATTCTTTTCTTTTAAAGATAGCACTGGTGAATCTATACACATAAATCCTATATGGCACAATGCATTCTCCTCGATGATATTTTGTACTGTTACAGCAAGCACGGTATTTAAGTATGCTCTAAAGCCTTCTCCCTGACTTGATTTTAGCGATTGATTAACAATAATATCCAAAGAAGAATTGTCAAATTGCGAAGACTTGTAATTATCATATTTACAGATTTCTAGCATGGATTTTACACCATCATTTATCTTGCCTTCATAAGACTCTAAAAACTTCTTCCTAATATCAATATGTAAATCTTCATCTTCGTTTACTGCTACCCCAAGTTGTCTGGTTAGAATACTTTTAAAGCCCTTGATCATTTCATTTGCTTTACTCCTCGACAACGCCTGTGTATATTCTGCAAGGCACTCCCTTAGATTCTCTATCTGCGGAGTTATCTCTCCTCGAATGATTTCATCATATTGTGCTTTTTCTGCTTTCAAGCGTTCTATTTCAGCAGCATTATTATTGATATCCTCAGCCAATACATCTTGAACTGATGCCAGATCTTCTATCTGGCTTTCAATCTTTTTAACTTCATTTGCAGCAGCTTCCACACAGGATTCTGCCTTGTCCTTTGGCAATGTGCCATTACAAAACGGACATTGAGCTGGCATTTCAATATCATCCTGAGCCATTGAGCCTTCAATCAAAAAAGTCAACCTTCTAATATCAGCAGCATACTGAGTCTGTAAAGAGCTATATCTGTTCTTAAGCACTTTATTCTCTGCCGCAGTATCCTCCAATGCAAGTATCTTATCAGACACCTCTTTTCTTTTTGCTGATGCATTTGAAAGATTGCTCTCCAAAGAAGCTATTTCTCCCAAAATTTCATCTATATGTTTTTGAATCTCAACCGGAGACAATCCCTCCATCTCTCCGCCTGTTTCATCTTGATATTCATCAAGATCCAAAAGGCTGGCATCAACAAAGCTTTGAAGGGCATTATTCTTAATCCCGATTACCCTATCAGTCATTCCCTCTACTTTGGGTGCATGACTTTCCCCCGTTGCAAGATATACCAAAGACGAGATTGTCGGTGCATGCATCTTCGCATTCTGAGAAATAGTAGGGATTAAAATACTCCTATGAATCGGTATTCTACCTTCGTCAATCATAAAGAGGTGATATATAGTTCTTATGGTCATTGTCTGTGTTTCCCCAGAAAGATTCTTTAGAATCTTATCTGGTTTATCAATCTTCATTAGTTTGAACCACAAATCACTAATTTTATTACCATTACTATTACCACCGGTTTTATATACTCCTGATTCAATTCCATCGAACTCACTGCTAACATTAAAGGAATTGACATCCATCTCTCTGGATATAATAATTTTCTTTCCTTCTGTAATTACCGTAAGTGATATATGGCTTATTCCGAGTCTAACGTTTATACGCTCCGAACTTGTGCCCCCCATCATATAATCCAAGCAATTGTATATCATACTCTTACCGGTATTAGACTCTCCGTATATAATATTGAGACCTTTGCCGAATTTAATGATTGAAGTTTTTCCATTTTTTAAATACAGTTTTAATTCTTCTATGTAATACATCGCTACACCTCTTGATAAACAGATTTTCTTTGAATAAGATTCAACAACTCTACATCCGATTTATCAGCATACCTATATTTAATAATATTAACGATATTTCTATACTCTAATGCATAAGGGCTTTCCAGCTTGTGAATGCAATTTTTCCCGGAATCTGTTACTGAATACAAAAAAATCTCACCTGCTTCAGCAAGCACTAACCCTTTTAAAACCAGATCTTTGATAGCTTCAGATACAAGTTGTCTTCTACTGACAAGTTCCGCAAACTTCAATGCATTATTACCATGTAGATTTACATCCTTCACTTCAAACTCCGTAGAATAACAAGCCATAAAATCAAATGCAAGAATTTTATCTTCCGTACATTTATCTCCGAATTCGTCCAACATGATTAAGATTCGTAAGGACATTTCAAACGGAGAGTTAAACAAATTATTCTTCATTTCCGTCTCCATTACACCAATAAAGTTTCTCATCGTTTACCAACATATGACAGGCTCCTTTCTTTTCTCCAGGGCCAACCCACCGCAACATCCGATCTTCCGTATTACTTGAAAGAGGAACCGTTGTAGCATGTTGTATAACTGCCTTCATACGCTCATAGCCGTTATCATAATCCGCATCACAGGTGTCAATTACTCCATCATATACTTCATCTTTAAAATCCGAAAAGTTTGATTCCTCGTCAACTTTTAGTGTATCACGCATCTCGCGACGTATTGTCTCAGCCTGATAATAACTGGTCCTCTGTCTATCAAAGTCTCGTTTCAACGCCGGTTCATCTTCCAAGTCTTCAGGTCGGATATAAGTATTTCCAGTCTTCTCACCATATGCTCTATACAATTCTGACACATATGGCATTTCATGATCTTCCGGTTCATCTGGTACCTGTATCATCTGAGGCTTGGTATATCTCTTCATTAACTCATGATAATATTTTAAATCATCCGCAATCGGGAGCTTATCATATGGTGTGTCTTGAACTCGATTATCACCTGATAAAGCCAGAATAAAAGCTCTTCCAAGAAAATCCCCCTGCTCATTCTGATCTAACAATTCCGATAATTCTATTTTAGTGGCTTCATCTAGACTAGAATCAAATATATATTCCTTAAGTGCCTTATACATTCCCTCTTCAAGCATAGGATCAATATAATCACCAATAACCACATCATTAAAATAATCCATGATTTTATTAATTAATGCGGCGTCATCTATAGCCTCTTTTATATTTTCCGGTATATCTGCCTCATACTTGAACCAAGCACCGGCATTTCTAGTCGTATACTTATTCCCATAATGATTCACCACTCCCGGCCACTCAAAAATGGGATCAAATAAAATCTTAGCTATTTTCGTCATGTTCCGGCTACGTAGACCTTTTTCAAATTCACGTACATAGCCACCGTAATTAAATTCCCTCAAATATAAAACCTCCCCTCCACGACTACTCAGATAATCGAGTGGTTTCCTCTGACAAGAAAGAATCTAGTCTTTCTTCTTCCGCCAATTCTTATACGCTCCGGTAGTAACGCGCTTGTCTACTGGCTTGTCTGCATCTTTCGGTATAGCCCAATCCCGGCCAAATTTCGTGGCACCTTCAATTCTGCCATTTGCACAAAGTACCTGAATCCGTCGAGGCGTGACACCCCAAACTTCCGCCGCTTCTTTGATCGTCATATATCCTTCCATTTGCACCTCTATATTATTTTAAATCCATTAATAGTCCTTACTATACATTTTAGGTAGTATGACGAACAATGTCAATATAAAAGTAGCGTGCCTTACACCCACAAAGCACGCTACACTTTTTATTCAGTTTTCAAATACATCTGTATACCGCCATATACAACCGCAGTATTGATACTTTCCACTTCCTCCGGTGTTACCCATACCGTAAAAGATGTCGCTACACCATCGTCTTCCGTAATCTTCTTACCGGCATTATCATATACTTCGCTGACATATACATTTTCTGCCATAAGGGTAAGCATCTCTGTTGCCGGATCCACGGCATATACATCCACGATATCGCCCTTTCTAAGAGAACCATTTACAGAATCATCAAAGGATTCAGCTGCAAAGGATGTAATCTCATATCCAGCCTTATACTTATCCATTACAAGATCCTTGGTAAGGATGTCAGTCTTTAAGACCATCTGCGCTTTTGTCATGGCACGGTCAATATAAAAACCATCCTTTGGTAAGTCTGATACCGTACTATACGCCGATTCCGGAATTGCCATCCTTTCAACCGCCACGGTCTCAAAATACTTATCCATGTCTTCCGCCTGAACATAGGTATTTGCTGCCACATTCTCCTTCATGACAAGCACCTGTCCCTTAAGGCTTTCTGCCTCCAGCTTGTTCTGCATGGAAAGATATAATCCGCATACCACAATGCCTGCAAAGAGCGCCGGAAGCACTACTACCTTAAGAACGGATATAAGCTTCGCCTTTACGTTGCCGCTCTTTTTCTTTTTTGTTACCGTCTTCTTTTCATCTTTGGCATTTACTGCCGCTTTCTTCTGAAACATATCTAAAAATCTCCTTTCTAACCGTTGATTTCCAAGGTGCAATATATATCCTTGGTTTTTTTAATGTAACTGCCATCAATAATGTTCTTGATATCAAACCTTACTCGCCCATATGCGGACGTCTCTCTTACACGCTCGCCCTTTGGTGAATACACGCTTCCAAGCCTGCCATAACTTACGCTCTTCGCACCGGATGGTCCGGTATAGGTTGTAATCTTCACCTGAGAGCCTTCCACCTCATAACAGATATAAGAATCGAACGAAAAGTTATAGTAAAATCCTGTAGTCTCTGCTACGGCCTCATTCATACTATCCATAAAGATTCTGTGTGATCTGTCTACATTCTGAAACCGAACAACCGGAGTTCCCGTCATTTCCAAGGTTTCAAAATAGTAAATGTCATCCGCTACAAGTGAAGCCAATACCGAATCCGCCAAAGAATCATCCACATGATGCTGATGAGTCATAAGTCTTGCCACCTGCGCCATATAGAGCGTAAGAACAACCATAAGAAGTGCCATCGTAAACATCACCACATAACCCATGGAACCTGTAGCTGCTTTCTTTTTCAAAACCATTCCAGCCACCTCCTACTGTTTCGCCGTAGTCTGACGATTGATGGTGATACGCACCGGATGGTCTGCTACCTTCGATAAACCGCCTGCAAAAGAAAGAACATTCTCGTTGTATGTACCGCTTATCTTAAGATAGATTCTTGTTCCATAATCCACTTCCGATGTGGTGGTTCCGCTAAGGCTGATATTATATAAGCCATAACTTTCAAGTTCCGATATCAGGTTTGCCCTGTCTGCCGGTGTAAGATAGCCTTCCGTTTCCATGATCAGCATGTACTCCCTTGCCGTCTGTCTCATGCCCCACTTATCTGAAATACCGGAAAAGGCTCCGAAGATGATGACTAAAAACGCACAAAGTACAACCATGTTAATCATCATAACCAGCATGTTTTCTACCATGGATGCCTTCTTTTTTCTTTTGATTGCATCAATCAATCCCATCACCTCCTAAAATCCAATCTGCATTTCAAGGAGCTTCATAATGATGCAATACAAAATCATTGCCATTAAATCCATGGCTATGAAAATGACATACATCATGGTTTTATGCTCCAAGATCATGCATCGTCTCTTGTTTACACTTGCCTGCTCTCGTTCGATATTGTTCTCTAAGGTACGTAAAGCTTCATCCACCTGTCCTGTGGACTGTAGCGATTTGATCACCGTACAGAAACTTGAAATCTCACCGTTCGAAAAGCTAAGCTCCAGCTCGTCCAGACACTCATCCAGGCTAAGTCCGGACTCCAAATCATTTCGAAGTCGGAGCAGTGCTGTTTTTAATCGCTTGTTTTCCACTACAATCACGGAATCCTTTAATGCATCAGCGATATACTGACCGCCACGCTTTCCGTATAATACTGATCTGCTCATCTCCATAATGTCTGGCATCATCTCATCGTTTGATGCCTTGTTCTTAAGTCGAAGAATCAGGTCAAGGAAAAACCATCCGATAATGCCTGCTCCAATGGATATAGGCTTTGCCATATCACTTTTTAAAACACCTGCACTAATGAAAAATGCAATCAGCCCGAATAATCCCGCCATAAGAGCTTTGAAAAGATACCACTGGCTTACCGTCAAATGGTCTTTTAAAAGCACCCCGGCTCCCATCTTCTTAAGCTGGATCTGCTTGTCATATACAAAGCGGATAAAACCTTGGGAGTTCTTTATTTTTTCTATCTGCTTCTTTGCTTCCTTCGCCGGAGTTGTGCCTGAGATCAGATATACAATTCCCTGCACGATACCGAAGAGCAAAACAAAAAGCAGCCCTGTTAGTAAATAAACCACTTGCTTTCACCTCCTACCTGTCAGTTCCAAACATCTTTACGCCAACCATCAGGTACAAAAGCCCTGTTACAAGAAGAAGTAGCTGTCCAAATGCATTACCGGTAAGTATCTGCTTTACATCTATGCCAAGTCCGGCACCAATGATCCATACGATGATTACCTGCATTATGGATATAACCACCAGCGTAAGCTTACTGGAAAAGAGGATATTCTTTCTATCTTCCCTTGCTGATAATCCCGCTGCAATCTGCCCCATCATTTGCACCAGCACCTCTTCATAATTGGCCTGATAATGCATACAGTTCTTTAAATTGATGATAATGGTCTGAAGCTGTCTGTTATCCACGGACTCCTTCATGTAATCGAATGCAATATCTACGTTTCCCGTATTCTCCGCATCTGCTACAAACTTCTGAACGATTCCTCTAAGCGGGCCGTTAAGAGCAGGGATAGTGTTGTCCATAATAGTTACAATGTCACTGCTTCCCTTGGCATGATTGGATAGGATTGATATAAATATCGCTGTCCCGTCTTCAATCTCGTTATAGGTCTTTCCTGACAATGCTTTGAAAAACACATATACCGCCACTGCCTGTGCAGCTGTTAAAAAGATTGCTACAAAAACATTTTGAAAAAGGATGGCTCCTTCAAAGAAGCCTGCCATAGCTGCCATCACCATTCCAAGTAACATCACTTCCCCTGTTACCCAAGGGAGATAATTCTTGATACCGCTGGTAAGCACCAATCGGTCAAGCTTATACAGGATGGAATTATTCTCGATGGAGCCAAACCTTGTAACAAACTCTGCTTCGTTTAGAAGCTTCTTATCCGTATTCTCCCTGTAGCGTTTTACAATGTTATCCCAGACATTTCTTTCCTTGAATCGTTTATGCACGATAGCTGAAAAGGTAAATATCAGTAAAAACATTACCGCCCAAGGGAGAATGCTATTCATCTGTAATGTCATAGTCTTCATCTCCTTTATCCGATTTCTCTTCAATCTCCTTCTGTTTCTGCTTTTCCTCAAAATCCGGATCACTCGGATCGTAAATTACAACACCGTCATCGTCATAAAGGATAATCGGGTCATTCCAGTCAATAGAGGCATCATAGGCTTTGCCGTTATACTTCGATACATCGCTATCTGCCACATATCGAAACAGCCCCACTCCATTTACGAAGTAATATCCGCTTTTGAAGTACTCCGGGATCTCGACAACAATGAAATTGGAATGCATGAACTCGTAATCATAATTTACAAACCGCTCCATGCTTCCAAAGCAGTGGATATTGGCCGTAAGATTAAAGTCCTGATAGTAAGTTCCGGTATAAAACTCGCATGTATACTTCTTATCCTTCTTAAGCCCCAAAACCGTTCCACCATCCGACACGCTATCCTCATTTACCTTCACATCACCGACTTTATCCAGATATAACCGCGTGATTGCCGTAAGTTCCGTAAGCTGTGACGCATCAGAATTCATATCGATGAAATACTTGTAATCATCGTCATCCACATCAGCAAATGTCATAAAGTAATGTCCGCCCTTATCAGCTTCCATATTGGAAATGCCGATACTGTATCCGTAATCTGCAAATCTCTCAAATACAATTTCCTGCGGAACTTCTGTACTCGATACGTAGATCAGTCTGTCCTTGGATGTGACTGTAGGAATCCTGTCATCCGTTGCGGAATCTACCCATATGGATCTTGGATATTCAATCGCTTCTCCAAGTTCTTCGTTCTTGAAGTTATAATCCCCGGTGATGCAGGTGAAATACACGTTCTCACCTGCATCCTTCTTTAAATCCTCTTTGATATCACCGCCATCGTGATGCCAGACATAAGCTTTGCCACTCTTAAGATCATCCACGGACGAAAATGCGTCCGGCTGCTTTCCGGCTTCACCGCTTACGGTTGCAAACAAATCTACTCCGAGAAATGTTGCTACCACGGCACCTACTGCTAAAACCACGACAGCTATGACAACGATTAAAAGCACTTTTCTGTTGCCCATATCACACACCTTCCTTCACGACCGGATATACCTTCTCATAAATAAGGGTCTCCCTTTCCTTATCCCATCCGGCGATCCTTACAATCTCATCCACATGAAAATCCTTTAAATGAACCACATACTCAAAGCCCTGCAACTGCTTTAATGAATCTCTTGTTGAATAACCTGTTGCCTGGCTGATATAGTCTGCCATCTTATCTACTGCCATTTCACAGCTTTCGCCATGCACGGAAGTCCAGCACTTATGTCCTGTCATGGATGCCTTAGATAATCCGGCAGCCTCCTGACCTTCCTTAACCTCACCTACAATCACACGGTCAAGATCTACAAGAAGTGCTGCTCTCGTAAGATCACCAAGCTCATATGAAATCTTGGAATCCCCAGAGTTGGTAAGCACATGTGCCGCAAATAAATCCGGATGGTTCTTATCAAAAAGCTCTGCGTTTTCCTGACAGATCATGACTGACTCATCATGCGGAATCTCCGCAATCATTGCGTTCATAAGTGTGGTCTTTCCGCTGGCTCCCTTCCCTGTAAAAAGGATTCCCTTCGATGCAATCATCTTAAACATCAGCTCGTTTAACACTGCATTCTCTTCAGAAAAGAACTTGGGAACAAAGTTAATCTTTAACTTCTTCTTGCCATTTCCCGAAGCCTTATGGTTAAACATACCTGCATCCTCAAGGCTTCTTAAGGTAAACTTTGTCTTAGGCACCTTTCTGATTGCCACCAGCGGGAGTCCGCTGTCCGTAAGAAGTCCGGAAATGATGGTGATACGAAGGATAAAATCTTCCTGTGTTGCATCCGTAAAGGTTTGGATGGCATTCGCTGTACCAAGATTTACTTTGTTGCGTTCACAAATCTTATTTACGAATCGCTTGTAATAATTCACATCCGAAAATGTAACATCACTCCCATAGCGTTTTCCGGTTCTCTTAATGCGTACATTCTCAGGGCTATACAACTTGATATCTGAAATGTCTCTCTCATGAATCAGATCATCAATAAGTCCATATCCCCAAAGATCTTTTCTGATAAGTTCCAACACAATCTGCTTATCCTCTTCAGAAAGCCCCTGTCCGTTCTCGTCTTCATATTGTCCGAGTTCAGACTTCATATTTTCCAATATCTTTTCCCTTGATACTTCCAACGCGTCAAGGTTACGCTTCTCTAAATTTGCCAGAAGCCCGGCGCCCTGCTTTTTATGAAATTCCTCACAAAGAGAGGTTGCCAGCTTCTCATAAGCTATATCATCTCTATTCATCTACTACCTCCGTTATCTCCTCCGCTCTATGGTGGAGATTTTTCTTATCCTTAATGTGTCCGGCGACAAATACTGCGCCAATTAAAACGCTTAGTATCACCACAAAGGCAATCACCTTGATAAGCAACTTCCTTTGTGCCTTTGGATCTGCCTGCTGTTTTTTACGAAGAAGCATCTCTTCTTCTATCTCCAACTTCTTTGCCGCCTCCCTGATCTTCTTTGCATCTTCCGTCGAACGATAATACAGCGGTGTGCTTGGCTTAAAGAAGAAATAATACAGGTATTTCCCGTAAGTCATATCTTCCGTATAGTTACAACCAACCGCCACGCCTACCATAAGAAGTGCCATAAAAATCAGAATGCATACGATTCTTGGTGTGCTAAAAAACAGTGGCAATAATACGTTTAAAAGTACTCCTGCAATCACGCTTCCAAAGAAAACTATCTTTTGCAGGATGGTCTGGTTCTTCAATGCATCTATGCCAAAGAGAGCATCTGCATCGATTTCTTCCAGATTCACGTTTCTGTTCATCTGTGCCATTTCATTTCCCTCCTTAGAACATTCTCGCTATGATGGAATCACTACCCTTTACAAGTCCGCTGATTACAATCGGTGTGATGGACATCTGCACGGTTATCAGAATGCATTTATAAATGTCCGATGCTCCGGTCAAATCAAAGTTCACAAGATTCGTACAAAGACTGACTCCGCACTTTACCGCCACAACCATCATGGCTCCCGAGATGCAAAATCCGAAGAATGTCTTGATGTACGATACAAGCGATCTCGAAATATCATGTCCGCCTGCGCCAAGTGCAATCGCAATTCCTGCAAACGGTAACACCATCAGAGGCTTTAAGATTCTTTGGAATGCTGAACTTATAATGGATAAGCAGCTTGCCACCATAATGAATAGAAGCACCACACCGCCTATCAGGAATAAAAGTGAGCATCCAACACAACTCCAAAACTTTGATAACCATTCACCCGATAATTCAAAATCCGGAAGCTTTAAGCAGGAATCAATGATGCTTTCCATATCTCCCGATACGGATAAGGTGTATGTTCCTGTCGCTGCAATCTTTCCTGTAATACCATCCGCAAACGTCATGATGTATCCCATGATCGACCACATGTTGGCTGCGATATAAAGAATGATGCAGTACCTTAATGCGTCCTGAAGAAATCTGTACGCTTGCTGCCCCGGAGGCGCTGAAACCACGGCTTTATAGATGGCTATGATAAAGAAAACCGTTGCTATTGGAACTGTCGCATCACTTATCGCGTTATAAAACGTATGCACCACCGAATATGGGGTTCCTCCACCTGCCGTCTTCGGACTTGTTGTAAAGAGTGTCATTGCTATTCCGATAAGAGCATTCCATACGGAGAAGGCACAGTTGTATAAAGCTTTTACGATATCTGCCATATAAAACTCCTTTCCATGAAAATAGACCTGACCCAATGCGTTTACACTGAGTCAGGTCCCTACCCTTAAGTCAGCGCAGTAACAAGTGCACTAAGCCCTACAAGAACGCCTCCGGCTACTACGGAATACACCGCCTGGTGCTCGCCCTGCTGATCCATCTGGCGGAACGCCATTGCGAACTTAATACCGCCGTATACCAGCATGACCGCTCCGATTGCACTACCCAAAGTCAAAAGCACTGACTTTAAGCTTGTAATCGCATGGGTGTAGCTTGCTGCTGCTAAAACCATATTTGTTCCCATAATTGCTTTTCTCCTTTCCGAAGTATTAAAGGAAGCCGTCTATCAGTTCCTTCACAATACATTTGGGTTGGAAAAACGCTCATTACTAAATAGGATCAAAAAACTTTTGAAAAATTATCAATTTGTTTTGTGGTTGTCTCTCTTGGAAACATACTCATAATCTTTTCTGCGCCAAAATCTGCCATAATAAGCTTGTATAAATGCTTAATCTGGCTTCGCGTGTATCCTGACGCCGATAGCTGTTGCACGGTAATACAACGACTCTGGAATCTTTTCTGCCCTTCTTCGTCATATCCGCCTTCATCTCTGTATTTCTCAAAATCAAGTTCCTCTAAATTACAATATTCCTCCAGATAATGCTCATGGTTTTCATGGAGTTTCTTTTGCATCTCTTCCGTCATCTTTAGCGTTGTAACAGGCTCTCTCATCTCACCTGCTATCACCATGTTGGATAAGTCCTGCATGGTAAGGGTAAGGATAGCTGTACCTTTCTTCCTTAACTGTTCCGCTTCCTTCTTGGCATCTTTACCGGATAAAAATAGCGGAATACCAGCCTCACTACTCATACGCTTTAACTGCCTCTTTTTCGGATCATAAGGTCTTGTCTTTCTGCAAAGAAGCTTTACAAAATCAGTCTTCTCCATCTGTACCTTCGGTTCAAACAAAGGATCTGTACCCTTAATCACGATGGCACACTCTCCATCCTTCTTCATGGCAAAGATATCTTCTGCGCTAAGCAGGCTCTTTTCCATAACATCTTCAGAACGGCTACTCTGTCCCTTATAGTCCTTGGCATCAGAATCACTGGCTTTATGGATTGTCTGCGTACCGAAGTGCTTGCTAAGGTATTCGCAAGAATCCATGTCAGGTGCACCCAAAATATCAATGATGGAGCAGTTACCAATAAGGTCCTTGTCCATGTCGAACTTCGGGAATTTTCGCTTCAGCTGTATCAAGTTCTGTACGATGATCACCGCAGACATATTACGGCTTCGCATGGTAGAAAGCTTTTCCACGAAGGAATCCGGCAAAGTGACATTTGCAAATTCGTCCATCAAAAAGGTAAGGTGCTGTGGCAATGCCTCATGCAAACTCGGATCAATAGCAGTAAGATGATAAAGCTCATCAAAGAACAACGAATATACCATGGACGGAATCCAGTCATAATATCTCTTATCCTCGGATGTAACGATAAAAAGGATTCTCTTTCCGGTACTACTCTCCTCAGATGGCTTGCTATAACCAAAGCTCTTTGCAATTTGAATCTCATCCTCAGATAAAAGATCTACAACGCACTGAAGTTTCATATATCTGCAATGTGCATCAAGTGAAGCTACGATAGAACTGGTTGTCTCCGCCGCGCCGTTATAATACTTCTCTACTGCTACATACCCAGGAAAATCCGTATCATGTGTCTTCTTCCACTGAATCTGTGCCTTTCTCTCGATAGACATAATGCCACCTTCTCTGTTATCAATCGATCCATCTGCCTTTGTATAAACCGTTGTTGCATCCAACAACTTTACAAAAGTACGCCAGTTTCTTAGTTCCTCTGGATAGTAATAATGGATAAGATATATGAGCGATGTTAAAAGCACTTCCGCTGACTGCTCAAAGAACTGATCATTACTACCACCAGCCTCATCCTGCGGAGTTGTTGCTTTCATAAGAATACCGGCAATGCTCATGATATCGGACTCATTTCGGATATACCGAAATGGGTTAAAGTGTATACTCATTGGCATCCCATCTTCTGATTCCACATTCATAACCATGACTTCATATCCGTTATCTTCAAAATACTGGCCGGTCTGCTTATATAACTCACCCTTCGGATCCGTGACTAGGAAATTGCCACATAACTGGCTTAACATAGGTCTTGCAAGTCGAAATGATTTTCCTGATCCCGGAGGCCCTACTACGAGAATATTTAAGTTCGAAGTCTTTACGTTATCTATGGACAGATATACATTCTCAGCCAACCAATAATTCTTTGTGTTTACTGTAAGCGAACCGCTAATGTGGTCTTTTCCCGGATTAACCTCAACAACATTGCTTTCATCATGATTGGCAAACATTCTGGTAAACTCCTTGGCACTGCCCCACTTGGCTATACCGTATTCCTGTCCTGCGAAAGGATGCTCAAACTTCGTAAATATCATGATGAACACCAGCGAAAACATTACCCAAAAGCTCCCTATAAAAGGGAGGGTCGCCGAAGTGACCCCCACAATAAAATGATGCTTTATGAGAACAAAATCCGTGAAGTTATTCATAAACTCCCCGAAGTCATTGCCGGGCATCCATGAAGCTCCACATAAAAGCCCCAGATATATACAAAGAAATGAGCCGATACCATATATCACAAGCGTTTCCTTCACATTACGGGTACGCTTCTTTATAGATGTTCCTGCTTCTCTCATATTATCTGCCCTTTCTGCCAGCGGCTTTTGCAACTGCATCAACTACAGATTCAGAATTTCTTTCGATGATGTCAGCACCGTAAAGCTCCTTCTTCTTGCCATCCGGCTGTACTATCGCATAGGTGTTGTCACCCTTGATAAAGATTTCTGCATACTTTTCATCCATAGAATCCACCATAACACCACGAAGCAACCCATCCTCCGTCTGAAGGCAAAGAACATCATTCTCGTCATACATAAGTTTCTCCGAGTCTACCTTGATGATGGTAAACTGGGAATCCTCATATGCCTTTTTAACTTCTTCGTTCTCGTTATGCTTTTCCACGAATTCCTTTGCTTCATCAGAGCTGTAGGTTTTATCTTTTTCTTCGCCCGAAACCTCATCACGGGCATTTTTAAAATTTTCCTCGATAAACTCCTGATACTTCACGAAGCGATCTTTTGACTGAACCACTGCTGTCGGCTGTTCGTTTTCAAGACCTGCTTCCTTAAGAAGGTGCGGTAACTGCTTCTCCCACTCCGTCTGTGAAAGTCCGAAATCAGAGTATACCTTCTCATTGGATGTTCCCGGGATTCTGACATAGTATTCAGAGTAGATATGCCCCTGCTCATCCTCCACAAACTTTCTTCTAATGTAATGGATCTTGTCATCCTTGGTACGCTGGCTGTAGTAAATCTCCTTGCCTTCCGGAACAAGCTCCGCATCTCGAACAGGCCACATGCAGTCATACGGCTCATATTCTTTTACGATGCCACAGGCATTTTCCTGTTTTAATGCCATATCAGGGTTATACTCTGCAAGGGTTCCTTCTCCCTGCTTTAAGTACTCCGCAAAATCAAGCACATTATCACGGTCTGCCTTTGCCTTAGATTCGTTAAGAAGCTTCTCATTCTGTGCCTTTGCATCTTCAAGCATCTTAAGCTCTGCCTCAGCTTCCGCCTTTTCCTCATCTGTAGTGGCATTTAAAATCTTCTCCTTTACCGCTACAATCTTTGCATCGTACTCTGCATCCTTTTCTTCTTCTGTCTTGATACGTCTTCCCATGACAGCCTTGATCTGCTCCTGATGAATACCCATATCCTGCGCAGGTACCGCAACAGGGATATAGTCATCATTCGGGTTTAGATCCGGCATGATACAGTAGCGAAGGTTGTATTTCTCGCAGTAGATATCAAAATCCGATTTACCGTAAAGAATATTTCCCTTCTCATCCTTGCCAATAGGTGGTGCATCAAACATCTCCTTTGGGAACTCCAAAATAGCCGGTGTTCCTTCGCTCACTTCCTGCAGTTTCTCCCAAGTACAATTACCGGGTTTTTTCAAATACTTCTCGTTGTGCCATTCCTGCAAAGCCTTTACCATACGAGCCATTGCAGCAATCATAGCTTTCGTTCCCTTAAAGAGGTAATACACACCTTTGTATTCCATCTCAACAACCTGTGAAATTTCATCTGCCATATCTAAAATCTCCTTTTCTACATATTTGGCCTACAAACCATGCAGGCATTCTTTGTTCTAAGTTTCTGATAGACCACTCCATACTTTGTACTAAGTGCCTCTACCGCCTTTCCATCACCGACATAAATCGCAACATGATAAATCCCCATGTATCTTCCATTTGCCTCTCCACCATAATAGATAAGGTCTCCAGGCTTTAGATCCGAAGTACTTAGCTTTTTACTATGTGCCTCAAGCATCCTTGCCCCTTCTGCGGCTGTCGGAGGATAATTTGTTCCATAACTAATATCTACACCTGCATTCTCCCAAGAATAATAAGCAAGCGAACTACAATCATACGCCTTACCGCTAGTACGATAATCCTGACTGTATGGGTATCCTACTTTCGACAGAGCATACCGTATAACCTTTTCCTGTGTTTCATCGGCACCGGAAGCAGCCACAATCTCATCAATCTCTCCATCCGAAAATGAAGTATTTCTAAGTCCTCCACCATCTCCGGTAAACATGGCCACAAATCCACTTAGTGCTTCTCCAACCTCTGCAATCGGCTGTAACACACTAAAAAGCAAAGCAATAATGATAAACACAACCGCCGCAACTGTAGTGAAAATCAAGATGTACGGAGCAATAAGTGCTGCAATCTTAGCAAGCCATTTCTTTACGTAAGTCATTGGATTTATGAATGTGGTAAATGTTTTTACCAATCCACTGTTTCCATCCTTTAGGGCATCGCCTGTCACTTTATCTGATACCAGATCGTTTGACATATCCGCCTTTGCCTTAAAAAGATTTGCTACCGCTGTCTTTGTTGCAGCCGCCTTCGTCTCTTTAGACTTAGCTTTCTTTGCCGATCTTTCTGATGAAGATACTTCCTTGGGTTTACTTTGCGATGCTTTCACATCACTACCGGACCTTTCATCCGTAAACTTATCCATCTTGGAAGATACTGCCTTTATTTCTGTCTTACCTTTCGCTACATGTCCGGTCTCGGACTTAATGTTATCTTCTTTAATGGAATCTAGGATTCTCTTTTGTTCCTTGGCCTTCACCTTACTTTTATCCGCTGAAAAACGGACAATCTTTTCTGCTGTCCTATCCATGGAGGCAGAAGCAGCCTCTTCCTTTTCCGGAGAAAAAATAGCTGCTTCCTCTGAAATAAACTGCCTCATGGAGTCCGCAAAGTTATTCTTTTTTGCAAAGACAGCTCCTGATGCATTAAACTCCATAGCCACCTCCATCTGTATTCACAATCCGATAAATCTCACTATCCGTGCTCATCTTCATATCAAATGGTACTGTCACCGCTCCCATACGAAGAAGCCCGGTTCCTGAATCCGCATTGTCAACGAAATTAAACATTGCCGGACTGATGCTTGGCAGAAACTCCATCAGCTTATTCTTATCAAGGGTAGACTGGCTAAGCAGTGCAAAATACTCCGTGTTTGAAAGAATCGCCTGAAGCTTGCCACCATTCTCGTTATTTAAAAGATCCGACATGTTCTGAGTAATACCGTTTAAGATACCGCTCATCTTTCGGATTTCCTTCCAAAGCTTAAGCACAAAGTTTGCCACCTGCTCTACTGCCAAAAGCTCGTGGAACTCATCAATATAAAGATGTGTCCATCTGCCCTTTGTGGCATTTGCCTTAATGGAACTTCTTACAGTCTCCATCATGATCAGCATGGATGTCACACGAAGGTTATCCTTAAGCCCTGACAGATCAAAGACGATAAAACGGTTACGTAAATCAACGTTCGTTCTGTGATTAAACAGGTTAAGCGAACCGTTTACGAAGATCTCCATAGCAGATGCCAAATGGTCCCCAAGATCATTTCCATAATCCTTAAGTCCCTGATATACATCCTGCAATGTCGGAGAATATGCCTTTATCTGCTCTTCGTTTGATAATGTGGTCGTATCCAGTACGCCCTTGGTATCAGCCCTAAGATATGCCGGGATCTCATATTCTCCCTGGCTCTCTTCAATACCGTTAAGTCTCTTTCTCATCGCGTAATTTTCGGAGTACACCTTATCAATCACCTTGTCGATGATGCCCTGCTCCTCCGGCAGGATATCCCTGCGAAGGCAAGAAGATAACAGCGTCAATATGAAATCCGCTTTCTCGGCAACTATCTCCTGAAGTCTTCCGTAATCTACGCCTTCAAAATCCACATCCATGGGATTAAGGTAGTATTCCTTCGTACTGTCAAAAGAAATCACCGTACCATCCACTTCAGCTGCAAGACTTCCATATTCCGATTGCGGATCAATAATGATAATCTGGTCTCCTGCATAATTTACAAAAGTACTGATGATCTCCGACTTGGAAAATACCGACTTACCGGAACCTGACTGACCTAAAATCAGGCCATTATGGTTCTTAAGAAGTTTCTTATCAGCAAAAATCACGTTCTGCGAAAGCTGGTTGATACCGTAATAAATGCCGTTTGCATCATTAAGCTCCTGCGTTTTAAACGGCATCAGCATCGCAAGACAGGAACTAGAAAGATTAACTACCCTCTTAAATTCCTGTATGCCAAGCGGTAACACCGTGTTAAGTGCTTCCCTCTGCTTTCCGAAGCAAGTCTTAAGTTTTACGGATTTTAAAGATGCTGCATTCATCAGCTTCTCTTCAATCTGCGTAAGTTCCTCTTCATCCTTTGTCTGAACAAAGATCAACATGGTACTGTTAAAATAGTGATCATCATCCGTATCAAGCTTCTTTGAAAAAGCATCCAGCTTATCCTTTTCGTTTAACAGCTTTGCCGATGCATCCGCCAAATAATCGTTGTTATTACGATTTCTCTGCTTCTCGTTTTCAATCTTCATACCGACAGCCATGTACTTCCTTGCTATCTCCTGCTTAAAGCCTGAAATATCAAGAAGTTCGTTTGCCACCGTTACAAAGCTGGTACAGTTCATCTTGGTAAGAGCGGATATGATATCGCTCTCTAAGCTCTTCGGGTACTCATCTACAAAATAAATGCGTCCCACCTGACCGTTAATGGTAAATCCCTCATTTTCAAAACAAAGGGATGCCGGACAAATAGTATTCATCCAATCATGCCTACTCTTAAGCTCCCTTTCAAAACTGAACTGATAATGATGGTCAATCCCTGCATGCATCAGGTTGAATAAAAGCTGCATTCTTTCATCAATTCCAACGCTTCGCATCACAGAACCCTGGATGCCGTTTACACCAATCCCGATGAATGCAGAACGAATAGCACTTTCCATGGATGAAAAGGTGCTCTTTGCATCAGCCATATCTTCCGCTTTTATGGTGAGCGTCAGATAGATTGTCTGATACAAACCCTGCTTGGCATCGCTTACCTTATCCGCAATGATCTTGTTGTATGATTTTCTAAGCGGATCGTATTTGTCGCCCTTCATGGGATAAAGCACCTTCTCATGAAATGCTCGCTCGTCCACATGCTCATTGGCTACCGTGTAAGAGAACCTGCAAGGTATCGCCTTTAATACCTTGGAAAAATTGATGATGATACTCTTTTGCTCTTCATCAGTAACGCCTGCAAAGTTGATATCGCTTAACGCATAAAGCTTGGAATATCTCTTTCCCGGAAGTTCAAAGATACCGGAATCATCAATGCTTACCACAGATAAAACATCCTGTACCGATGTAAGCTCTGCTACTCTCGGTGCATCATTCTGCTTCGTCTGTTCGTATTTCGACTTTGGCATCTCCATCCGCATCACCTCCCATCAATTTCTTTGCTACATCTGTCTTTACATTTCGCATCAAAGTCTCATCTATAAGACCAAGACTAAGTGCGCTTTCTGATACTCTTTTCTGATTATGAAAACTCGGAGCTATCACAACCCCGTATTTTAAGAAGACCGAGATCAACGTTTCCTCCACAATCTGCCTTGCATCTTTTGAATCACACAAGATCGTGATTGATAAGGATAGATTGATATAGTCCTCAGATTCATTTACAGAAAGTCTTCTGTTATACTTCTTTTCCAGCTCACGCTTGAAGTTAAGCTTCTCTTCTTCAAGAAGGCCGTTAAGATCAAGGTTTACGTACATCGGACATCCAAGATTTCTGATATGTGAAAACATTCCTTCTTCCATATCATCCGGGTATGCCAAGACCGTAAAACTCTCTCCAAATAATCTTCCTGCGTTAAAGCCTGCTGCCTCTTCCGTGCTGTCAAAAAAGCATTCTTTCTTCCAGTCTTTCTTACCACGTACAAATGATGCGTAAGAAAACCGGAGATCCTGATAAAAATTAACTGCAACGAGGTTCATGACTTCATCCACGCTAAGTGCATGCATCTGACACGCCCCCTGCAATATGCCTTCATCTTCTGTCATCTTCCGGCGTACATCCTCATAGATTTCTCCTTCTTCCATAAGTGACAAATGGCAGGTTTCCCTGCCACTTTCACTTAGGGCAAAGGTGATGCGGATCCGCCCGGAAAGACCTTTTGCCGCATCTATCAAACTTTTCCCTGCTCCGTCAATTTCAAATACCTTAAGCCATCTGTCGCCCCCGAAGCGGAAAACTCCGCTCGGGTCAAACGAGATGAGGTCTAAACTTTCTCGGGTTTTTCCACCCGTGGGGATGAGCATTTTGTTTGCAAGTTCGATACGGCGTTTTCTTTCTTTTTCCAATCGCCTTTCTTCTCTGGCGATGGCTCTTTCACCTTTGTTCATACGCCCTCCTTATGAATGATTGAACCAGTTGTTGATCAGGTTCGTGAGCTTGTTCTGAAAGTTCGGAAGCAGTGTTCCTGTAGCGAAGATGTAAAGAAGTCCTGCGATTCCGGCTGCCACTGCGATAATGATGAACATTACAATGAGCTGGTCACTTGCTTCTTTCTTCTCCATGAGTGCCATCTTTGCCTTCAGAATAGCCATGTCGATTGCTGAAACGATTTTGTTCATGAACAACTTTCTCCTTTCCTAGTATTTTTGAAGGTGTAGCTACATCTCTCCTGCGCCTTCACAATACATTTGGGTTGAAAAAATGCTCATTACTAAATCAAACAAAAAAATCTCCGGAAATTTTTTAGGTTTCCGAAGATTTCTTATCTTTTTTCGTTATGAAATTGTAATTTAGATGGTTTTTAGCTGAAGGCTTGGTCTTTTATTCATGGTACCATTCCTACCCCCTAGCCCCCTTCCCATCTCCCAGGGGGAACACTGCAAATTTAGTTATAGCTGCTTCTGTCAATGCTGGTATGGAACCAAGTAAGCAAACTATACTGGCTCGTCAGCTTCTTTCGTGTGATATTACCTGCAAAGTCAGTAACAATAATCTCATAATAGCTTGCTGTTCTCTCACTACGCTGAATCTCATAATACATATTAAATGCACTGTGAGTATTGCTATATCCGAACGTTGCTCTCGTCTGATCGGACCAGATTGCCTCCCTGCTTCTTCCGGTTACACGATAAAGTATCACACTCTTAAGGCCGGAACTTACATTAGGATTATTTACACTTCGCCAAGTCTCGTCATCAATATGCTGATTGATAATGTTATCCTGACAATACCCGGATACATAAGTGCCGTCCGGCAATACGTATGTTATCTCCGTTCCATCAATTCCAGGCTTTGTGATATCATACTTTGTCGTTACTGATGCAAAAGATGTATGTCCCACATTATCTGTAGCCACAATTCTCCATGTATGAATACCCTCGTATCTTGGTTCCAGCGTATATACCGCTGAACGAATGCCATCTGCCACGCATCTTCCCGAATCATCAAATATTTCAACACTTGAAAGATCAGAACCGGTATAGGTTGTGCCATACAAATAATCTGTCGCACTGACATTGATTACCGGAGCGATATTCGTCCACTCTGTATTGGTATTCTCCATCCCATAAAGCACCGGATTACTGTGATCCAGATAAATGGTATCAGATGTACGTGTAGCGGAATTTCCAGCCTTATCCGTTACAGTCAGGCGATACTTAAACACGCCTTCGCTTGTCTCTGACAATGTCTTTGATATCACGGATGTCGTGCCGCCATATGACCATGTTCTTACCGTGTTCCAGCTTCGTGTTACGTAGGAATATCGTTCCAGCACAATGGATGTGATACCACTTCCTTCATCCTGCACGGTAAAACCTATCGTACCATTACCTGCACTCCAGTAATTTGGAATAGCATAAAAATCTGCAAGACTAGGAGCTGTCTCATCTTTCCAGTACGCCTTCATGGTAACGACACCGCCATCCTGATCATGGGTGTAGCTTCCACCGGGATTATAATGACCCCCGATACTCGCTACCCAATACTTAAAAGTCCATCCTGTCCTTGTCGGCTTCTTTGTTCTTAGAGTAAGGGTAATTCCCTCCTGCTTTGTCTGATCCGAAGGTGCTCCGGTACCGCCGTTAGCATCATAATGAACCGTATGTTTCTTTGGTCTGATCTTTACTGCATCAATGTAAGTAAGATAACCTCCGGTTCTTCGCCAGATTCCATTTCCGCCATCGTAATAACCAAGATTGTTAAGTTTTGCCTTCACATCACTTATAGATAGATTGTATCCGCCTGCTGAATTCATGGCAGAGATAGCACTTTCCAAAGAAGAACCAAGTCTTGGATTACTTGACGGAATGTAGGTGCTATCAGATGCACTGCCAAACGTATGACTAGTACTGTTTCCAAAATCATTGATTGAGCGAAGACAATTAACCGTCAGCACAATCGCGTCTTTGCCGGAATCATAGGAATAGTAAAAGGTATATACATTGGTTCCGCTTCCTCCACCATCCGTACCACCGGTATCTCCTACATCATCTGCAAATGCCGTGGTTGAAAAGGATAACATCATTCCTACCACCAGCATTAAGGTACACACTATTCTTTTCATCCACCGCATCTTAGCCCTCCTTTCCGCTAACTATAGAAACCGATAAATACCGGCTCTTTGTGATTACCTGCTCGTGATATTTATAGCTTACTGTCGCTGAAAAATACTCCGGCATCTTTTCGTTTTCCGTAAGCTGATAACAAACCTTGCTGTCCAAGATCTCATCGTAGGTTTCACCCCATAAGAGCTTATCTATAACGTCATTTTTGCCATTATAGACATAGAGGTTTTGACCGGTAAGATCATGGCTTTCTTCGTCAAATGTCACATCATTAAAGTCTGTAGAGAATCCACACTGCTTAATCAGCTTCTCATATAACTTCCATCCATCAAGTCCGGTATAGGACATATCGAAAGCTTCGCGAAATGAAATCTCAATACCGTCCCCAATCTCGCCTTCGCTATTTGCAAGAGCTTCATGGTAATCCTTTGTCACATCGGTTTTTTCCGTGAAGTTCACATCCGAGACAATGTATCTGTCATACACTGTTTCAAATTCGCCATTTCCTTCAATCGTAGTTCTCTCCACAAGCTCTACTACAGCATTCTCAGCACCTGCATAGTCTTCCTTTACATCTTCGGAAATAATATCTTCAGGTTCCTTGGTGTTTTCTTCGGCAACTTCTTCACTGGCAGCCGTGATCACTTCCTTCGGGACTTTTTCTTCCGTGTACTTATCCAAAAAGATCACGCGAATAATAAGTGCTACAGCTATGGTTACTGCAAAAACTACGGCTATCATAATAATCAATGAGTTATTCTTCATGTTCACTTCCTCCTTCTGAACTTAACAGCGGTACAAACCGCCCATCCTGAATCAAGCCAAATCGCTTGATATATGCTTCTTTGTTTCTGTAATCTTCCATTGCCTGTGGCATGTTTGCTGTCGCAAAATAAGCTTCATCCACAACTTCTCTGTTCTCATTCAGACACTGAAGCGTAAAATACATATTTCCGATAAGTGGTGCTCCTGCCTGTTGAAGCATTGGCATCTGCGGAATAAATCCTGCCGGAAGTACCTGCACAGGTTTCGCTTTATCAGGCTCCTGTTCTTTATCCGGTTTGCAAAAGTGATCCTCATCTGCAAAATAGATAATCCGCTCCTTTAACAGCAAAAGATCCTTCTTAGCTTCCTCATCAACGATGTGATGTTCTATGATAAGATCCAGATTCTCCACGTATGCATCCGTTTTGCCTGCGATAATTCCTTCCACGATTTCACGCTTGTTTTCGCTAAGAACCATGTTGTAAGAAGCCATAAGCTCCATGTAATCCTCCGCTATCGGGAGTGCCCGATAATAGTTCCTATGCTTTTCTTCATCAAGTCTCATCACTTCCCTGACAAGTCGGTTATAATAACGCTTAAATGCCAGGTATTCCGAAACCGTAAGTGTATTTCCGATATGCTTTTCAAAGCACTTGGATACGAAGTTGAAATACATACGCATCCCGAATTTTTCATCTTCAGTGAAGGTATGTAGCTCATACTCTTCTGTCAGAACATCCGCCGTCATAAACTGCAAAAACTCTTCCGTTATCTCCGTAAGCTCAATTAAGCTCTGGTCTTTGTTGTCGTAAATCTTTTCCTTCAGATTCTTTGTAAGGCCAAAGTACACATTGTCTTTTCTCTTAAGCAGGCTATAACATCCAAAGTCCTTACAAGGTATAACCTCCGTTGCAAAAAGCGTTTTGTCATAGAACGGGATCTCCTTACACCCGGTCTCGGCATCTTCTTTTTCAACAACCTTAAGTCTCTCTTCCATCTCACGCTTTTCACGCCCGGAAGATATAAACTTTTGGATTCGTTCTGTAACGGAAACCTTCGACTGTAACGGTTTATCTTGCACAGGCTTTTTGGCTTCTTTATCTTCATCTGCAAAATCAAATTCCTGCTCCGGCAGTTCAAGCGGCTTTGGCATTCTCTCAATTCTCTTTTCAACTTCGGCAATCACATCGTCCAGTGCCGTGATAAATGCCTCGTTCTTCTTTGCCGTCTTTTCGATTCTTTCCTTCTGAAAATCATCCGCCGTAAGCAGGTGAGTCTTTGAAAGCCTAAGAATATTTGTGGTCTTATCAATATTGACCCTGCACTCCTTTATCAAGTCACGAAGACTCTTGGCATCAAAATCCAAAAGCTCTGCCTCTGATAAAATCTTTATCTTTACATAAGCAATCGCACTGTCGGTAATATCTGAAATGCTTGCTCCACCCTGCTTGGCAAATATCGCATTATATATTTCTATCTGTTTCTTCAGATCACTTTCCGGTAATCGGTGCTGCATGATTAGAAGTGTTTCTGCTTCCTTATTTACATACACCTCACCGGGGATGGCATTGATAATCTGAGCCATACCGTTTAGTGACTGCTTAATAATGGCTTGCTCTGTCATCAAATCACCTCCAAAAGACCATCTTTACAACCATAAGAATGATTACGACTGCAAAGCCCGGAACTACGGCAACGGAGCTTTTCTTTGTAAGCTTCTGTCCTTTGATCTTCGCTTCTATTAGTGCCACAACAAATGAAACAATAAGTGCAAACACCATTACGATAAGCTCTAGGATCATATACATCGTTATTCCGATTTCATACTTGCCCGTAAGCATCATGGTCATAAAAATCATTCCGTAAAGCAAAAAAACATCGCTGTCTCCATCTCCCCAGATACCTGTGATCTTAAGCGCAAGATAAATTGCCAAATGCACCGAAACCGCAATTCCAATCATCACAAACTGACCGGTACTTATCGCGCAAAGCACAGCCCAAAGTGCTATCAATGTCATGCAAGGAAAGGCGTATATCATCCTCTCCCTAAGATCTGTTGCAAAACAAAGCACCATAAACGCTACTGTTATCGCAACCGTTATAAGCATTACTTCCTGTATCAATTCCCTTGCTCCTTCCTGTATACTTCGTGGAATATAAGCTTTCCTGCTTTTGCATCCCAGCCCTCTATCTCCACAATCTCATCAATCGAAAACCTGCTCATATGGATAAGTACAAACGGCATTGCAGAAAGCATCTCTTCCAATGTTTCCATAGGATAGTCGCTTACATATCTCGCACACTGTACAAGTCTTCTAACGCTGGTTCTGGCATCGTTACTATGAATCGTTCCAAAGAACCTCGCGCCGGTACTCATGGCTGTAGTAAACACATGAAGTGCTTCTCCGCCCTTGATCTCGCCGATAACGAAATTATCAATGTCCTGTAATAATCCGAGCCTTAACTCATCCTCCAACGTAAAATCCGTAACAACATCATTCTTTCTAACCGTCATGGTGTGTTCGAACTGTATCTGCGGATGCACGTTAGAATAAAGCTCATCGGACTCCTGCGAGACCAGAATGGACTCATCAAATGGGATCCAGTCCAGCATGTTATTTAGTAGCGTCGATTTTCCGGATCCACCTCGACCGGAAATCAAGAATCCATAGCCGCTAAGAATACGGTCTTTCAGATAATCCATAGCTGCATCATCCAGCATGCCGTTATCTTTCAGGTACTCCCATGAAAGTTTTTCTTTTGGCATCTTACGGATATGTAGGTTATTTATCTCTGTTGATGTAATGCAGGATAGCTGCACATCAATTCGAAGATAAAAAGCATCCACACCTTTTCTGTCCGTACAATGGTTTAGGGCATATTCTTCCGACTTACCAAGCCTGTGAATGCGAAGGATTCTGTCGTACCATGTTCTGTAATCCTCTTCCGAATCAAAGCTCACATCCGTCAGATACCTTTGTCCGTTTGCCTTTACAACAATGTGGTCATACGCCAAAACCTTAATATCCGATACCTCTTTTGATAGGATCAGCGGTGTAAGGACGTAATACCCAAACACTGCATCGCTTAGCATTTCCATAAGAGTCTTTCGCATATCTTCCTGCAAATCAGGATGATGCCTTGCAAGGTAATCGCCAGCCCGGTTCATAAGCATGATGAAGTCCTGCTCAGTACCGGTAATGCACTTTGTAATCAGCGCAGGGTTTAAGTCACATACATTTGCCTTTAATGACAGAAATACTGACTTAAGTTCTTTTTCCTGATACTTTGACTCCACATGATAAATGGCAGACTTACATTTAAGCCTGCCATCACTTGCCGGCTTATAATTTAGCTGCATTTTCCTCACCTCCTAAATTACATTTGGGTTGGAAAAACGCTCATTACTAAACTCGCCGTACATTTTCCGCAATATTTTTTCTGCTGACATCGCAACGCTTGATGCGATAATCTTTCTGAATCTCGTATATCTTCTGATTAAACTCCTTCTCCGACATGGTAAGCGATGATATTTCATCCCCAACGTGACCATCCTTATCAACAATGGCAAGAACAGTTTCCACCGTAGGCTTGCCGTCATTCATTGCCGGTCTTGTTACCACACGAATCTTTATATCCGTATCAGCCGGGATGATATACTTCATATCACTCGCATATATGCCATAATGCTTGGCTTCATATAATGCATTGCTATGACCGATTGCATGAAAGAAGGAATAATTATCGCTAACTGTCTTAAGCTTCCCATTTTCTACAAATGCTTTGATTGCCTTATACTGTGCATTAAGCTCTTTATCCTGTGCCTTCAGATATTCGAACTTTGCATTCATCTCAAATACCAGCTCCGCTACTTCTTCCACGTTCTTGCCATACCCAACCTCCAGCCTATGGCATAATTCCTTATATCGTTCAAAATCATCTTTATATTCGCTGTAACCATAAGCATCATAAAGGCAAGCCCGAACCATGTATCTTTTCATTTCCTGATATATGGATGTAATTGGTTTGTACTCCTTCATAAGGCTTCGGACATCTTTTCTTTCCTGCGATATCTGCTTACGAAGCTCAATGATTTTTTCCATTGCCATGTTTGCATGATCATTTCCACCGGAATAATGTCTGACCAGCTTATAAACATACCCGACATTTTTAAGCTCATCCGCCATCTTCTGCATCTGCCAGTTATCCCACCTGGCTTCACTCCATGGATTTCTGCCAAGACGAAGAAGATGTATCGCTTCCTGTTTTTCCTCTTTTGACATATCCTTATATGCCTTCATTTTCTTTGGCACGATATTTGCCATCTCTTGCGGCATAACCGCAGAATAATAATCCCCTGCAACAACAGGCTTAAAGGGATCATATTTTGAATCCAGCCTTTTCTTGATTGCTGATATCGAGTAGTTTTCTCCAAGCTGTCCACTTCGAAGTGCAAACGGCATTTCCTCTGTCTGCAACGTGATATTGCGCCCCACATTTACCGAAAGGCCTTCATTTCTTAAATATGCGATAAATATATCAAACTCATCCGTCTGCTCGATGGCAATATCAACAAGTTCCCGAAGCATCATCTTCCGCTGAGGAAATGGAATCGGATCTTTTACCTTTTCCTTCTTCCATGTTTCATTTGGAGTAAACCCATATTTTTCAGCCAGCTTATTTACTTCCACTTCCATCACCTGACGCATAAAGGATTTATCCATATGAATCTTTTTGCCGTCCAAGCCCACAGTATTTATGATGAAATGAATATGCAGGTTCTCTGTATTGGTATGAACTGCATACACAACCTGATGCTTAGGGAATATACTCTCCATCAGTTCGTTTAAAAGCTCCATAAGCTTTGCAGCGTTCTTAGAATCTGACTCTGAAGCACCAAGAGAAATAATTCCATGTGTTGCCACTCTGCCATCAAGCTTTCCGTAAAACTCTTTTATCTGCATCATTTCATCTGTAGCATGGGAAATATCAGATATATGCCTGCATCCCACATAAAGACCTGCCACTGTCTTGATCTCATTCGTAACATAGGTAAGCTCATTCCCCAGCTGATTTACATTTGCGATATTTAGTGGCACACCGGTCTTTTCAGGATTCTCAATATAATCAATGGAATCCGATATCTGTGATGCCGCGCTTCTTGTTGAACTACCGGCTTTTACATTCCATACCTTAACAACGATTCCTTTTGCCATCGCTACCTCCTAAAAAAGGACCGCCCATAAAGGACGGTCCCAACTGCTATGCCAGCTTTTCGTATTCCGATAAAACCTGAATGGTAATATCTTCTCTTAAGGTCTGTGCCATCGGGAAACAAATGTCTTTGTATTCACCCTTCTGGTTCTCCCTTGACGGGAAGCCCACAAAAAGCTGTCCATCATCCTTTCGCTCCAAAACCCTGATTCCACATACCACAAAGTCTCCATCCAATGTGATACTTCCATACGCCTTACAGCTATCGGTGGAATCTGACTTTTTGAGTCTGACTTCCGTTACCTGCATGTAGCACTCCTCCTTATCTGCCCTTTCCGCGCTTCGGAGCAGGTTTTGCTTCGCTCGCGGCCTCTGTCTGGGTCGCTTCCTGAGAAGCCTCCTGGGCTTGATTCTGCTCCTGCGCCTGCTTTTCCACCTGTGCGTTATACTCATCAATTACCGCTCCGGTGATGTGAGCATATAATTCCTTACTAAGTGGAAAAGCCAAATCCTCATAGGATCCATCTGACTTTGCTCTGGATGGGAACGCCACAAAATTGTGGCCGTTCTTATCCTCCATCACTCTTACTCCACGAACTGCAAATGCTCCGTCAAGTGCGAAGCTACCGATTGCCTTTACCGCATTGTCGGTATTGAGCAAATTAAGTCTTACTTCTGATACCTGCATAACACTTCCTCCTATCTGCGTGTGTGGCGAGGACGGTTGCCCTCTGCTACCGGTTCAACTGACATGTTCTCGGCACCTGCTGCTTTCTTAAGCTCTTCCATCGTTGTGTCAGCAAGAGACAATGTCTTCTTGGCTGCATCGAAACGATAAACATGATCTGAAAGCTGTTCCTCCTCGGATACCTGAGTGCCATTTACCTCTCTTACCATCTCGGATAAGGTCTCCGGTGTACCCATATCGGTACTTACCGCAATAACCTCATGCACAGAAGAAGGTAAGATATAAAGATCGGTTCCGACCTTCTTGGAAAGTTCAGAAAGTGCATCTTCATAAAACATGGACGCTGCACCGTTGACCTTTGCTGCATTGGAGATAATGTACATCTGCTGTGTCGGAGGCATTTCCTCAAACATCACGTCTGCCATCTCCGCAGGCATACCGTCTTTTCCAAACATCTCTCTCATAACTTCATTCATGGACTGGATTGTTACCGGAAGGATTTCCTTCGTATTTGCAACAGCAAGTTCATAAAGATCATCCGCATTCACTCCCCACATAGCCATGTGCTCATTACGGATGGTAATGGTTGCAGTGCCTTCCGAATCGCGACCAATCATCACCTTATAGATAAGGGATAAATCCTCTTTCTCCTTATGCGGAATCTGTGAAAGAAGCTTCGCATTACGCTGAGTGTTTACTGCCACCATAACGATATTGCTCTTCACAAAATCAAAGTCCTGAAACTTCTCCGCGATATTACCGAACTCTTCCGGTGCTTTGATATTGGATACCACTGTATGAGTGATCTGATCCATGATAGCATCCAGATCCTTGCCCTCCTCGTACTGCTTGAAATAGCCATCAAGGTAAACATTCGGAGCAATGTTGCTGTCCTCCGGAGTTACTGTAATCCCGTGAAGCACAAGACCATTGTTCTTCTCCACTTCATGGGAGCGGATCTGTGCGCCCTTGTACTCTTCCGGCAAACGCTCCGGAATAGTCATCAACGCATAATCCTGAAATTCAGAAAAATTAAGCATGTTTCTTCTCCTTTCTCTCCTTATTTTTCTTTGCAGCAATAAGTGTGTCGTATGCTAAAACCGCTGCTCTGTTGTTAGCATTCTTTTCGTAGTCAATGACTACATTTGTGTTGGTTACAAAATCCATAGCTTTTTCCTCCTTCTAAAAAATTTTGTTGGATTTGTTCCTACACCTTACATTTGGGTTGGAAAAATCCTTATTACTAAACTGAGGCAAAATTTTTATCTACTTTTTTTCTTTACCGGAATCTGGGTCTCTGATTCTTCCGGCATTTCCTGCTTTGCTTCCAACTCCGCAAGCTTTTCATCAATCTTTGTTACCAGTTCATTTGCTGTATTCTTTATAAGTTCCAGATTCTCTTTAAGTTCTGACACTTCACGATCTTTGCTCCAGCCGGTTATATATCCAAAGCTGTAATCACCGGTATCAAGTCCCAGCATTCCTGCTACCCAAAACGCAGTACTCTCAGCCTGAATCTCCTTACTCTGCTTGTCCCACTTATCTTCTTTACTGCCATGACCATAGGTTGCATGAGCGATTTCATGAAGCATGGTTTTAATAGTCTGAAGCTCCGGCATTCCTTCCTGCACCACGATTCGCATTTCTGTCGGCGAATAAAAGCCATTTGCAGAACCGGGCACTTCTTCAAAACTCACCGGAACCGGACTGATTGATATCAGTACTTCTTTTAGCTTCTCGTAATCCTCCACACCTGCTTCCAGCCTCGTGGTAAGTGACGGAAGCGGATCACCTTCTGTCTGTGACAGATCAAATACGTAGCACGGACGAAAAGACTTATATTCCCTTGTCACCCTCTCCGTGGACTGGGTACCGTCATCGTTAAGTACTGGCTGATTTCTCTCATCAAACTTAGGCTCCTCCACTTCAACCTTTCCTTTTATAGGAGCAAAGATCATGATGCCGGACTCACCCTTTACCACGTTTCGATTAAACTCATTCCATTTCTTATATCCGCAGACATAACTTGCATGCGGACACTGTGATGCAATCAAAATGCAGTTGTTGATGCTGTAATTTGGAAACTTTGACATGACAGAAATGTACTCTGCCCACTTGCCACTCTCGTATATCTCCTTGGTTCCATTCATCAAACGTTCCTGTATCTCGCTCATCTTTTCCTCGCGATTAGACTTTGACTTTTTCATGCTTTTCACCTCCCTTCGACTTTTGGTCCACTGGACCAGAAGTAATATCAAGTGCTGTTCTTAAATCCTTAATTGCCTCATGCACGTACAAAATATCCCCGGCATCCATACCTTCCTTTAAACAAATGTGTTTAAGATGCAGATCTATATCCGAAAGCTTTGCTATCAGATTTTTGTATCTGATGGAATCCGGCATTTGCTTCTTCTGCCCTGACAGGAGATAACAGAAGTACTGAGAACGATTCATTCCAAGTTCATTTCTCAGCATGTCGAATTTCGCTACTTCTTCCTCCGACAAAGACAGATGTACTTTCTTACTAATCATTTCCATCAGCCTCCTCTTCGTTAAAATCATCAAAGACCATGTCTTCATCTACCTGAACGTGGATATCCACATCGCCATACGCCTCCTGCAAAAATCCTGGCGATTGAATCTGCGGTTTTTCATCCGCAATATGAGTTCCATTCAACTTTTGGTCCACTGGACCAAAAGTGGTCTTTAACATCTTGCAAGCTTCACAGGCAGCACCTGTCTGATCATTTTTCAAAAGCAACTCCTTAAATGTCTGTATCTCTTCCACAGGCACCAATCTGAAATGACAAGCTTTTCCACAATAGTTCGCCACCGCCTGCCAATCTCCACATAACAATTCCTTTACGGTCTGTTTCTTGATATGGGCTTCGCTTGCCGATAATGCCTGCTTTAAAAATGTATGGATGGTTCTGTAATTCTGATACTCTTTGGGTTGCTCCAAAAGCTGGATCACATAATTTGCATCAATACAGTAATCTCCTGCATAGGTAAGTAATGCCTCCATCTCAGGATCCCCATGGAAATACCACAACGCATAGGTGGTAAGCTTCGTCTGGTTATCCATCTCGTTGTTTTCAAGCAACATCCGAATTGCCTTCTGCCTCTCGTTATCCTGCTGAGCTTCAACGGCCTGCCTGTTAAGAATGCGTTTAAACACCCTACCGTCCTTGAACTGACTGCACACACGCCGGATTGCATTTCGAACAGTAAGTGCCTTCTCGGGTTCGACCTTCCTCTCATATGGGCTATCAACTTCCGTCTCTTCTGTTGATTTGGATGCATACTTTATGAAGTCGATATCTGTACCGGGGCTATCCTTAAAGAAGTCCTTTGCCAGAACCTCGGCAGGTTCAGATGCTACGGATGCAGGAATCAGGATCTTCTTATCCATATCCAACAAAATGGATTCACATATCCCTTCCGATACCTTCTTTTTTAATTCCAAGATTTCTGCATCTTTTGCTGCCAGTTCGTCTTTCAGCTTTTTGGTTTCAGCAACTGCAGCATTCTTGTCTTTTCGCATCGATTCAAAGCTTTGTGATTTTCCCGTAGTAACGGTCGGGATATCATCTTCAGGTTTCCTTTTCTTTTCAGAAATATCCGCCGTAAGATTTAACTCAGCACAGACTCCTTCTAATTCCTTAGATAAGGCTTTTAAATCTAAACTGACCTTTCCGTCTTCCACAGTGATAAAGGGCATTTCACCATCTCTTGCGGATGCCACGCACTTACGAGCATTTGTATTGCTTCGGCCATTATTCTCCAGATACGTTTTTGTATCTGTTTCTGTGTGTTGTCCCTTGGATAGATATGAATACAGATCTATGTAGGTATCCAAAGGATGTAAAATTGTTTTCTTCGTACCCATGAATCGTTCCTCCCTTCGGGTAATCTTCTAAATTACATTTGGGTTGGAATTATCCTCATTACTAAATGGGCAATAAAAAAACAGGCATTTCAGCCTGCTAACCTTCCGCCACTGATTGGCATTTTCATCTCCGCTATGTGTTGGCGAGTTCTTTTTTGTCACTTCACATAAATTGCTTTCTTTTCTGCTTCGCCAAGTCTTGGTTCCAGTAAAATCAATGCTTGCCACCCTTCGGTCATTTTGGTCTTTCTTTGGTGGGTCATCCTATAAAGTGATTAACAGGATACGCCTAAAGTTACAACCACTTTACGCAAAAAACTCCGTGCTCCTATGTCGCCCGCTTTAGGATATCCTTCCCTAAAATCATCTTGGTCCACTTCTGGTCCACTGGACCAAAAGTTAAAATCCCCTCCAATCCTTACTCATAAGTTGACTGCAGGGACCCACGGCTGTGCAAAAAGGCATAAAGAAAGGCTCCCATACCCGAGTAATCAAAACCCGAATAGAGAGCCTTTTCGCGAGGGTCAGCTTAGCACAGCCGCCACCTACAGTAAACATATGTAGTTTATTCTTCTACATAATCCTCTTCTGTCATAAGCACTGCCGAAATATATCCCGTTTTGGGAGCCGTAATCCTTATTGGCTATAAATATATGTTTCAAAGACAAGACGAATACCTCTTAATCTAACGCAATCCCCGTCATTTCCACATTATCCCACCGGCAAACCTCAGTAAGTTTACCCTCACTGCCATCATACCTATACAGCGCACACAGATTCTGCCAATTTACATTATACTTCACGAACGCATAATAGCTCCCATCATCGGAAATAACGGTCATCCTGCTCAGATCATGCTCAGCCTCATCGGCTAACTTCTGCATAATCACCTTAACCGTCCCATCCTCTTCTACCTAATTTCCTTCCGATATCAATCATCTTGGTAGCCTTAAGCTCCACAACAACCTTACCGTTTTCAACGGCTGAAGCAAAATCATCTGCATCCGCATACAGGAACTCGGCTTCATCCGCCGTAAAAGAGTCTGTCTCTTTCATCACACCGTTACCATACACCACAGAATAAACCGTCTCATTCCTAGTAAAATGTGCGGCCACAACAAAAATTTCTTTACATTTTTTTGCATATTCAACACCTTATTATTCTATCGGATATTTCCCCTGTTTCTTTTGTTCATCACTAATCAAAAGTTCTCAGAACTATATTATGTCACCTTTTATGTTTTTTGCCGAATTATAGTTGACTTTATCTCCTCATCCGCTATAATAAAAACTATAAATCGGCACTTTCTCATTTTTTTGCCGAATTATAGAATTTACAAACACGAGGTGATCCCTACCATGAATGCAGCCACCGTACTACCGCACCTCCCCACCGGAGAGGTTTTCAATAAAAATACATTCCGCGAAACAGTCCACTCCATATACCCTGACTGCACCGAAGCCTCCATCAACTGGATGCTTGTCACCCTGCGCAAACAAGGCAGCCTTGCATCCGCAGGCACCGGTAAATACTACCGCATCCCTCAGGATGCTCCTGCAAAGAAACATTATTCCTACCCGCATTCCCAAGAATACCTTGATCTTGAAAAAGAGATCACCGAGGCCTACCCTCTTGTGAATTTTCAAATGTGGGAATTGATCCAGATGAACGATTTCATCAATCATCAGATCGCAAAGAATGTAATATTTATAGAAGTGGAAGCAATGCTTGTGGATACAGTCTACGAACTGCTTCATGAAAAATACCCTTATGCCATGATCCAGCCGACATACGATACCTTTTACAAGCAGCGTGCTCCCGAAACAGATATCGTCGTTCAAAAGCTCCTCTCTGAGGCTCCCGCATCGGATGCAAATCATTCCTGCGTGATAGAAAAACTGTTGGTGGATCTGCTGTCCAAGAAACTTTCAGGAAGCCTGATCGAGCGAAGCGAATATCCACGCATATATGAAGATGTTTTCCGCAAATACAATATAGACGAAACCCGTATGTTCCGGTATGCCAAACGCCGCAATCTCTATGACAGCCTGCTATCCTTCATAAAGACAAAAACCGACATACATCTGATGACCATTTGATAAGGAGAACCCCATGATAACAAAAGAAACCTACACCATAGAATATGTGAACTCTCTTCGCGAGAAATATAAGAAAGACCCTTCCCTTTTGGAAAGAGTCCTGTTTGCCTTTGGCCTGCTGGAAGCCATCACCCGTGTCGGAATGCCCTTCATCTTCAAGGGCGGAACTTCCCTGATGCTAATCCTCGACCACCCCTTAAGGCTCTCAACCGACATTGATATCCTCGTAAAGCCCGGTACCGATGTTGACCACTACATAAACGAAGCAGCCAAGATATTCCCGTTCAAGACCTTCGAGGAAGACCGACGTGTCGGCAAAAACAATATAGAGAAGCGCCACTTCAAGTTCATCTATGACTCACCACTGAGGAATGATGACTTTTATATCCTTCTGGATATTGTCTTTGCTGATAGTCCATATCTTGCCACACAGACCTGCGAAATAAAGAACGACCTGCTTCTCACCGACAGCACGCCGATAACCGTCACCGTTCCATCTCCGGAATGCATCCTCGGAGACAAGCTCACAGCCTTTGCTCCGCACACCACCGGCGTACCATTCGGAATAGACAAAGAACTTGAAATCATCAAGCAGTTATTCGATGTTGCAACCCTCTCCGAAAAAATAGACAACTACCAGAATCTCGTTGCCACTTATAACCGCGCTGTTCTGGATGAAATTGGCTACCGCGACATAACGGCAACCCGTGAAGATGTCCTCCGGGATACCATCCGTTCCTGCGCCTGCATCATTGGAAAAGGTGTCTATGACAAAGATGAATTCCCTCTCTTTATCAAGGGAATTCACTCCATCGGCGGCCATGTCCTGTCCATGAAATACAGTGCAACCATCGCCGCCAACCAGGCAAGCCGTGTGATGTACCTCGCCTCCTGTATGCTCACAGGTCAGCCCTTCACACCTATAGAAGATTCCGAACCATATCTTCAGGCAAATATAGGCAAAAGCCAATACAAAAAGCTTTCCTATATGCGCAGCCAAAGTCCGAAAGCCTTTGCTTACATTGTTGAGGCTCTTCGGATGATTGAGGAATAAGAAAAAAAGCGGCTGACAGAGACCCAAATCTCCGCCAGCCGTCATTATATAAGCTATAAGAAACCTAATTATGCACTCACGCCTTCACATCAAATCCCACAGTACCGCTTACGCCCCCTGATGACACTCCTTCAGCCAGCTTAGCGGTAACACTTCTGACATTTGTTCCAACAGCAGAAATAGTAAACTCATCTGTCTTTCCATCCACTTCAGCTTTCTCTATCCGGCGTTTTTCAATCCGTTCCTGTTCTGCCTTTTTCTCAGCACGTTTCTTTTCCACCTTCTCTTTAGCTGCCTTATTTTCCTCAGCTTTTTTCTTAGCATTCTCTCTTGCAATTTTCCCATCGGGATCGTTTGTACTTCCACTTGTGCAGGAAATATTTCCATTCTCATCTATGTTGTACGAGGCATATGTCACAACCGGACTTCCCGGAGCAGCATTTACTGCACTGCATAACGACTTAACGCAATCAGGAATCGCTTTTAGGTTTTCCTCCAGGTATGCGGCTTTTTCCGGATCATCCTTGCATTTCTGCAAAAAAGCTTTCGATACATTCACATTAACAGGAACACCTTGCATAGAAGTACTACCTGCATTCATTTAACTATACTTGTCCTGCAGGTATTTGGAATAATCATCCACATTCTTATAACCGGTCTTGATTTCTTCTTTTTTCGTCACACCCGACGTAGGGGTTTTCAAATCCATAACCTGCGATGTAACACCGTTGCTTATCTCCATCGACATAATTTTGACCTTCTTCAATTCATCCGCGTATATCAAACGCCCCACCAGAAAGCAGTGTCATCGTTCCCGACAGCTTCATCGTGAACTGATTTGTCAGATCCTCCAAATCCTTTCCTCTAAACTCCATGTTAAATGAAGCCTCATCAATCTTTTGTTCTTGCTGCTTCTGTTCAAGTTTTTTCTCAGCTTCTTTTTGCTCTGCTCTTTTCTCTTTAATCTTATCCAACCACTTATCTATCTCTGGATCTGTACTTCCTTCGTCTCCAAATACACCTACCGTTGTCATTGTACTGTATTCTTCTCCAAACTCGATGGATACCGATTTAAGTGTGCCTCCGTGTGCTATGGAAGATTTCTGAGCTGCCTCAATATAATCCGGCACCTTCGATAATTCTCTTTCCAGCCATTCCCCGGTTTTTTCATCAGACATAGCTTTTCTCAACAATCCACCAGTAACAGATACCGAAGCACTCTTCCCTGGAGTCAGACAACCGAACTTCTGCGTCAGATAATTTGAATAGTCCTTCACATTAGTCGGCTTCTTACTTGTTGTTCCCATATTATTGTTTATCGAATAAGGGTTATATGAACCTGAAATCTTCATATGCAAATCCTCCTGTCTCTCATAGTATGAGATTATTCTTCTACCTACTCTATCGTATGATAATCACCACTAATTAACAGACTTTGCGTGAACACCGTCATTTTTGCAGTGAAATCTTTCCGCTCATCATCACGGTCAGCATAAACCTCTTCCTACCGCCATCTGAACGAATCTCGATATCCACATCGCCCATATACTTTCTTGCGCATTTTTGGATATTTGACAGGCCTATACCATGCACCCTCTTATCCTTCTTACTTGTTATAGGTAGTCCAGTTTCTCTGTCCATAGTCACGCTTCCATCAAAATCATTTTCAATCTCAATAAAGAAAAGTGTTCCCTTCATGTAGGATTTAAGTGAAATCTCCCGGTGTCCATCCAATCCCCGACAGGCTTCAAAAGCATTATCCAATGCGTTATTCAGTATAACGGCGACATCATAGATATCGATCTGCTCAGTATTAGGAGCCACGAAATCAACATCAAAAGATATACTATGCTTCCTGGCTTCCTGTTGCCTTTGATAGATGATGATATCCGTAATCGGGTTTCCGCTTTTTGATGAAAAATCTAGCCTGTTTACAGTATCCTCAATTTGTCCAATGTATTCGTCAAGCTCTCTGGTATCGCCATTTTCAACACCTTTTACATATTGCGTGATATTGTTCAGATGGCTTCTCATATCATGCTTCAGCCCCCGCAGATCAGAGTAGATTTCCTCTATATCCTCAATTTCCCTATGCAGCTGCTCCACTTGATTTTCAAGAATTACCTGTTTCCTACTGTCTTCATTGCGCTCTATCAAATATTGGAACAGCATCATAGTCGCTATGATAGTTCCAAGTAATAAAATGCAGATTACTATGACCCAAAACATTGTTTCCGGGACTTGTTCATATACCAGCACCCCTATCCCTTCACTGAATCTTAGTATCAGGATCCGCATGGTGATTGAAACACAAAGAGCCGCAAAACAAGGGAACACCAAGAAAATGTTTTCGCCAAAGCTTGTCTCATACCCTTTGTAAATGTACTTTCTGCTTAGCGTTTTCAGATACACGCATAATATGATTACATATACCGCTACACAGATCATACCTTGTATGATCAAAATTGTTGTTGAAACTGCATTTGCCCTTTCCAGCGTCATTCCTTCGGAAGATGATATGATTCGCTCTATTATGCCTACGGTCAACATAGAGATTAAATAATAAAGCACACTGATAATATATTTAATCAATCCTCTCCCAGCTGCAAAACTGAAGGTAACAAAAATCTGTCTCTTATAATCCCATTTGAATAAAAGTGATTGAAGCGCAAACAGTACAGCGAGATTGATAACAATCCCCATCACATCTCTATCTATCCCAAGAATCTCATATATAACAATATCTACTGCAAGATAGATCATAGTCCAAAGAATGACCGTTATCTTCTTTTCATATCGTGTTTTTAACAAATCCAGCCCATATAAACCGCTCAAAACAGCATCTGCAATATATAACGGAACTGTCAATGTTAAAGTCGAAAGATCAAACATTTACAATACCTCCGTTTTTAGCGTAGCGAAGATATGTCTTTACAAAATCCGTGTACTTCTTCTCCGCAAGCATAACGCTGTCACCATTAAGCATCTGAATACTGTTCGCAGAATATGCCGTCACCTTTTCAAGATTTACGATATAGCACCTATGTGTCCTGAAAAACAAATCTCCCAGCTCATTTTCAAGGTCATACATACGGGCATAGGTTTCAGTCAGCCCGTTATCCATATGGAATACCACCTTCCTGTCACTGCTTTCAATGTACTGAATCTCCCGTAGAAGCAATTTTCTCTTACTCTCACCATCCTTGACTAGAATGTATTTCTCTCTTCGTTCATCGCCGGTCACAACCTCTTTAACAGCCCGCTGGAAAACTTCAGCAAACTTCTTTTCCTTTATTGGCTTCACAAGATAATGAAAGGCATTCACATCAAAAGCATCCTCCATATACTCCCGAAATGCTGTCACAAAAATGATGATGCTCCGTTTCCCGGAATTTCCCTGCACTTTCCGGATCCTTTTTGCAAGCTCAATCCCTGATACACTCCCCATCTCTATATCCAGGAAACAGATATCAAAGAAGCCTCTCCCTGCAATCATTTCCTCAGCTGTAGTAAAACAGCTGAGCTTTGCATCAGAGTATTGTTCCTTTATCATTGCCACGATTTGTTCTCTCGTCTTCTTTTCATCATCACATACTGCAACATTCATAGAATCATTCCCTTCATCATAGATTACCTTATCATTATTATATCGTCATAATGGTATCTGCTTTTCACCTTCTTGCAGTGAACGACGCTTTTTTTGCAGTAAAATATCTTACTACAACAAAATAAGCCCGCAGCCATCGGCTCATCACCGACAACCACGGGTACCTTGCCTCACATCATTTTACACCCCAAAATGTATCACAAACTTCCGCTCCCTCTCTGCGACCACCAACATTTCCATCAGCCGCCTCATTTCGGGAACATCCTTGACCGCTTCTATCACTTCCTCAATCGACTCTGGCGGGATTAATGTGATCCCATGATACGCCAGCCCCGACTCAGGTCTGTCCAAGCCGTGCCAATAAACACTGACTCCTGCCAGCATCTCAGCCACTTCCTGAACATACTCATCGTCAACTGCGATGCAGTCATACTTTTCCGGCTCATACTCTTCAAATATCTGTTCCGGCGCCGGATCCGTCATCATTATTCCAAATTGATGTTTCAACATTCCGTAATCATTATCCTTCCCGTAACGATCCACAGTTAATAACAAGCACGCTATTCCTCCTGCATTTGCTTCGGAAACTCTATATCAAAAATGTCTTCTCCATAAGGGATGTCTAAT
>NZ_AUJG01000020.1 GCF_000424105.1 Lachnospira multipara ATCC 19207
TATCCCCCTGTATAAGGCAGGTTACCCACGCGTTACTCACCCGTCCGCCACTCAGTCAACAAATCGTCATCCCGAAGGAATCGTGATAAGTTGCTTCGTTCGACTTGCATGTGTTAAGCACGCCGCCAGCGTTCATCCTGAGCCAGGATCAAACTCTCATAAAAAGTTTTACCTTAGCTTAGTTCTGAACGAACTAGCTTAATAGTTTCGTTTCCGTTTAACATTACTGTTATTAAGGATAATCATTTCAAAACAAAATTTGTTTTACGATTGATTACTCGCTTGAATATTTCAAAGAATTTTCAAGGTTGTCATTCTGTTCAGTTGTCAAGGTTCAAATCAAATCCTTTGGATTTGATAGGCAAATTTAAAATCTGTGATTTTAAATTTGAGCGGAGAGGATGGGATTCGAACCCATGCGCCCGTGAAGACAAACGGTTTTCAAGACCGCCCCGTTATGACCACTTCGGTACCTCTCCAGAACATTTCTTAATGTTTTTGTTTTGTTGTCGTTGCTGTATCGCAGCGACTTGATAATAATAACATTCATAATATTTTTTGTCAACACATTTTTCGAGTTTTTTTTAGATTTTTTGCGATAATTTCTATACTTTACAAATCCTTTTGACAGTCTATTTATCAGTAATTTTGACATCAAATTATAAGAAAATAAGGCAAAAACGTCATAAAGCTAGATAAACACTGGCTTAGTTAGCATTTTCATAATAAAAGCAAGCTTAGGTCAGTGTTATTGTTGCTTGATTTTTGCTGCTTTTAAAAGAAATTTTAGCGATTGAAAAAAATTGGGGATTTTCTTTGATTTTAGGGCTTTTTATGGTGTTTTCTTTTGTTAATTCTTAATTTAAATTTGAAATTTAATTGCTTTTTAGTGGTTAAATAGACTACTAGAAATATAAAAAGCAGCTATGTAAATGCTAAATATAAAGATTCGAATTGCAGATGGCTATCAATATACATACAAATGGTAGATATTTGATACACATTTAGGATCATTAAATTAGCAAGTAGTATAGCTGCCTTGATTATTATATGAATGTTGTCTTTCTATATAAGTACATTTTCATAATTATAAGATTGAAGCAAAGAGGGGTGCAAGGATTACCGTAAGGATTCCTGCGACGGCGAGGGAGAGGCTGCTGATGGCGCCTTCTACTTCTCCGAGCTCCATTGCTTTTGATGTACCCATGGCGTGGCTTGAGGTGCCGATGGCGACGCCTTTTGCGATTGGGTGCTGGATTTTAAAGAGTTTGCATATGAGTTCTGCAAACATATTGCCAAAGATGCCAGTTACGATGATTGCAACGATGGTGATGGTGATGACGCCGCCCATTTCTTCTGAAACGCCGATACCGATTGCTGTTGTAATGGATTTTGGTAATAGGGTTACGTATGTTTCGTGGTTTAGCTTAAAGATTGCTGTGCAGGCTAGAACGCAGAGCATGCTAGTTATGGTACCTGATAGAATGCCTGTCATGATGGCAAGTCCGTTCTTTTTTAAGCTATCCATTTGCTCATACATTGGAACTGCAAGGCAAACTGTTGCTGGTGTTAACAAATAGGATATAAAATCTGCTCCTTCTGAATAGCTTTGATAGTCGATTCCTGTAAAGGCAAGGAAGATGATTATTAGAGCTATGGAGATAAGGAGTGGATTGAATATGGCTATTTTAAGCTTCTTCTTTATTAAAACGCCAATGGCGTATGTGATCAGGGTTATGGTTACTCCAAAGAACACTGAACTTTCTAATACTTCCATGATTAATTAACTCTCCTGATTTAATCTTTCTTTTTTCCTAATTACTAATTGTGAGACTCTTCCTGAAACTACCATAACAATTAGGGTTGAGCCGATAATTGTAATGGTGAGTGGGAGCCATACCCCTTTTATGAGGCCCCATTTTTCAAGTAGGCCTACGCCTGCTGGGATAAACATTAGTGGCATAACTTCTATTAAAAAGTCGGCTATGTCTTTTACGTGCTCAACTTTTATAACTTTAAACTGAAGTAAAACAAATAATATTAGCATACCATAAATGCTGCCAGGGATTGGTAGGTCAATATAGTAGTGTATTAGCTCGCCCACAAATGATATGAAAATAATAATTAGAAACTGTCTAACATATTTCATTTTTGTTTTCCTTTCTTTCATTTTTTATAAATGTAAATGCCATAAAATTATAGTGCTTTAAATTGTTAAAAACTAGGTGAATTTTTCACAAAATAAAAAGGGGAATTGCCCACCTATCTTTATAAGTGAACAATTCCCTTTATTTATTAGATACAATTTGTATTAAATTCTATAATTGCCTAATCAGATTACTGCTGATTGTTGAAGCCGCCAAAGGACTGGTTCTGCTGATTAGGATTTGCCTGTGTAGCCTGTGGGTTCTGAGGCTGAGCCTGCTGTGGCTGACCATACTGCTGCTGTGGCTGCTGGTACTGTGGCTGACCGTACTGCTGCTGTGGCTGACCCTGGAACTGTCCTGGCTGGCCATACTGCTGCTGTGGCTGCTGATACTGTGGCTGACCCTGGAACTGTCCTGGCTGGCCGTACTGCTGCTGTGGCTGCTGATACTGTGGCTGGCCATACTGCTGCTGTGGCTGCTGATACTGTGGCTGGCCATACTGCTGTGGCTGACCCTGGAACTGTCCTGGCTGACCGTACTGTGGCTGACCCTGGAACTGTGCATTAGTTGCACCGTAACCTGGACGTCCATTAGTAAGTGCAGCGAATGGGTTTAATACTGGTCTATACTGCACTGCCTTATATACGTAAGGAATGATAACACATTCGTTAATCCAGTATGATGCTGCTAAAATAATAGTTACAATAAGTTCTAACACAAAGCCTGCGCCAAACTTGATCTGGATGATATTACCAAACCATGCCTTGTAGGCGTCAATAAGCTTTTCTGACTGCTTTACATCGTCGTTGCTTACGATTACAGCAAGAATAAATACTACAAATGCTGCAATTGTAATGATTGTTGTTACCGCATTTAATACTGGATTTGACTTACCAAGTGCCTGAATTACAAAAAGCACAATTAATGCAATAATTACGATTAAGAACAATGTACCAAAGAAGTTATAATTTATAAGATTGTATGATGTCTTATAACCTTCTTCAAGCCAATCTTCTAATTCACTGGCATCTAATACAACTCTCTTAATTGGTAAGAAAGCGAAAATAAATGCTAGGATTGCTGCGCAAAAACCTACAATATTAGTTCTTTTTAAATTAAATTGGTTCATGGGACCTCCCTCATTATTATAAATTTTTATTAGATTATAGTATCATTATTTTTTTTAGTCAAGTTGGCTTATATCATTTATTTAATTTAAATTATAAGCCTAATGATTTTAGATGGCCTTTGATAAAAAGCATTCTATGATTGCTAAATCTTCTGGGGTTGTGGCTTTTATATTCTTATAGCTTGATTCTGTTAAAAATGGATCTACGCCTGCAAACTTTGATACTACCATAGCATCATCGGTTACACCGTTAGTTTCCTGGGCTTCATACATTTTCTTATAAGCATCTATTACAAGCTTAAGACCAAAGCTTTGCGGTGTTTGAATCTGATAGAGGCTGGCTCTATCTGGGGTCTTTATGGCAAAGCCTTCTTTGTTGGCCACTTTGATTGTGTCTTTTGCTTTTACTGCTGCAACGCTTGCCTTATATTTAAGGGCGTCGGCTACGCAATTTTCTATTATGTCAGTTGTCACTAGTGGGCGGGCGCCATCGTGGATGAGGCATACATTTTCATCGGAAATATCATGTGAGGGAATCATAGATAAACCGGAGAACACAGAGTCGTAGCGCTCTTGTCCTGCTTTGGCGATTCCATATACTTTGTCGAAATTATACTCTTTTATGATTCCTTTGAAGTAATTCTCGTAGTTTGGTGAGGAAACAATTATAATTCGGTCGATTAGCGGGCTTTCCTGAAATGCTTTAAGTGAGTAGTAAATCAAGGGATGTCCTAGTATTTCAAGATACTGCTTTGGGGTATTTGAACCCATTCTTTTGCCTTTTCCGCCGGATAAAAGTATGCAATAATTCATAATTTGCGCTCCTATTGTGACTAGTTTGTTATTATAGCTTATTAGTATTGTAACTTGTATGTATTAGGGCTGCTGCCCCGTAAGTTAAATTCTTTCGCCAAGTTTTAAGTTTGGCACTGCGTTTAGGTCGAGGCCATGTCTTGTGCCTTTGATGTATTCGTAATATGCTGCGGCGCCTATCATTGCGGCGTTATCTGTGCAGAGTACAAGGGATGGTGAATAAAACTCGATGCCTTCTTTTTCGCACTCTTTTCTTAGGGTTTCGTTAAGGCAAGAGTTCGCTGCAACGCCACCTGCGATGGCAAGCTTCTTTAGGCCGCTTTCCTTAGCTAGCATGATGGCTCTTGATACAAGGGCGTCTACTACTGCCTTCTGGAAGGAAGCAACTAGGTCGGCTCTGTTGATTTCCTCGTGCTTCATCTCTGCCTGGTTTATGTAATTTAGGACGGCTGACTTGATTCCACTAAAGGAGAAGTCGTATGGCGCATCATCCACATGTGCTCTTGGGAATTGTACTGCGTCTGGATTGCCTTCCTTACTTAATTTATCGATCTTTGGGCCACCTGGGTAACCAAGGCCTACTGCACGAGCCACCTTATCAAAGGCTTCTCCTGCGGCATCATCTCTTGTTCTACCTACAATTTCGTATTCGCCGTAGTCTAGAACCTTTATTAAATGTGTGTGACCGCCAGATACTACAAGACCTGCAAATGGTGGCTTTAAATCTGGGTATTCAATAAAGTTTGCAGAGATGTGACCTTCGATGTGGTGAACTCCTACTAATGGTTTCTTTAAAGCCCAAGCAAGAGCCTTTGCTTCTGCAACACCTACTAGTAGGGCGCCCACAAGACCTGGACCGTAAGTTACTGCGATTGCATCTATATCATCCCAAGTCATGTTAGCGTCTGCTAAGGCTTTCTTTATTACTGGGTTAATATTTTCAATGTGCTTTCTTGAGGCGATTTCAGGAACTACTCCGCCGTATTCTGTGTGAATGGCAATCTGAGTGTTGATTACACTTGAGATTACTTCACGTCCATTTTTTACAATTGCACAAGCAGTTTCATCACATGAACTTTCAATTGCTAGGATTGTGATGTCCTTTTTATTCAAATTTTCTGTATCTGCTTTTATATCTTCACTTGTTAAATTACTCATAAATACTCCTAAAGTAAATGACATATTTTGGGCTTAGCCAGATTTCCTGACTAAGCCCCAGTTATCTAAATTATTCTATTACGATTCTTGCTTATTCGCAAGTTTCTTTTTTTACTCTTCCTCTGTTGTATCTAACTCCCAGAAGAGAATCTTCCATTGGCCGGCGTCGTTTTTGCGCATGGTGTACTTATAGTAGGAACTGCGAAGGGTTGAGCCTTCTCTAAAATAATAGAGAACATGTATTGTGGCATACTGTCTTCCTTCAAAGGTTCCATACCTAGTGCCAGAGGCTGTTTGAACGGTGTAGCCGCTTATATAAATATTGGATTCTTTAAATTGTGATACTTCTTCTTTTAGGCCAGCAAGAAATTCATTATATGGATGCTTTTGGTTTAACTCATCATCAAAAAGGATTCTTGCTTGCTTTGCAAGACCATCAATTAACTCTTCTTTAGTGTCCTTGTCATAGTAGCATTTACTAATGCGGGCATAGAGAGCTGCCACCTCTTTTGGCGACTCTGGATAGGTCTTTTCTATATCTCTATTGATTAATGCTGAGGCCTCATCGCTGGCGGCTGCCTGTTCGACTGCTTGTTGGGTTATATCTTTATTAGCTAGATAAAAATAATAACCTACCGCAGCTATTGCTAGCACACCTATTACAATTACGGTTCTAAGGTATTTTTTCATAGTATTCGTCCCCCAACGATATACATAATTTCACGAGTTATTCTAAAAATATAATATCACAATTTTTATTATTAGTCATCCTCAAAATTAAGTTCTATGCTTTGCTGATCTTTAGCTGCAATTACCTTTGGAAAAATGTGCTTAATTGAATCTACGTAGTCCCAAGGTCTTACTAAAGATGGGGAATAGTGAGTAAGCCAGAGTCTTTCTACTTTAGCTTCTTTTGCAAGCTTTGCTGCCTCTTTAAAGGTCATGTGCTTGTATTCCCTTGCTTTGTGATCTTTATCGTTCTCTCCGTACATGCCTTCGCAAATAAAGAGGTCGGAGTTTTTAGCATTTTCAACGATGGCTGGTACTGGGCGAGTATCTGTACAATAGGTTACCTTGATGCCTTTTCTACTAGCTCCCATTACCATATCGGATGTAAAGGTCTTATCGTTAACCACTACATCTTCGCCATGCTGTAATTTATTCCAAAAATGAACTGGAATTTCTAATTCACGCGCTCTTACTGGGTCGAACTTTCCAATTCGTGGTATGCTAATTGAATAGCCATAGCAGGCTACTGTGTGATTTACCTTAAAGGCATCTATCTCATAGCCATTGATATTAAAGTGAGCTGATGGCTCTGTGATTTCGATACATTTTATTTCAAAGGGTAGTTCAGGGGCGATTACTCTAAGGGAGTTAACTACTCTTTGCAAGCCCTTTGGTCCTATTAGGGTTAGGGGGGCTGTTCTTTCTGAGTTGCCAATGGTTAGTAGTAAACCTGGCAATCCGCTTATGTGATCGGCATGGAAATGTGTAAAACAAATTACATCTATAGGGTTATAGCTCCAGCCCTTTTCTTTTATTGCTATCTGTGTTCCCTCTCCACAATCTACAAGTAAACTGCTGCCGTTATATCTTAACATCATTGATGTTAACCATCTCCCTGGAAGGGGCAACATGCCGCTTGTTCCTAGCAAACATACATCTAACATTATCTTACCTTTCTATTGTTTAATCTTATCATTGTCTTTATATATTGTCTTTATATATTCTCTTTGTTTATTATCTTGGACATTATAAGGGCGTCTTCCCTAGGTTTCTCATAGAAGTTTTTGCGCTTTCCTAGGTGCTTAAAGCCTAGCTTCTCATATAGCTTTATAGCTTTATCATTGGATTCTCTTACTTCTAGGAAAAATGCATTGATGCCTCTTTCATGTCCTTTTTCTTCTAAAATATTCATAAGCTTATAGGCTATTCCTAAACGTCTAAATCTAGAGTCTATGGCTACATTAGTTATTTCGCCTTCGTCTAGGCTTTGCCATAAGCCGGCATATCCTGCAACTTCTCCGTCTTTATAAGCTACAAGATAAAGGGTGTTGTCATTGTCTATAGTATCTTTAAAAGAGTCTCTTGACCAGGGAGTTGAAAATGTCTCTTCTTCGATTCTTGAAACCTCATCTAGGTCTTCTTCTTTTAAAATGTCTATGTCTATATTATTCAAAATTATCACCTTAATTATTCTTAGCCTTTTTGGCTGCAAGTTCTCTTTCTGCCTGTGATGGTCTTAAATAATCTGGCTTAACATCATCTGAGGAAACTAGCTTTCCTTCTTTTGCTAAGTCGAGGGCTCTAAGGCCAAGACTTGCTGCGTCCTGAAGTCTATCTAGAGGAGAGGCTTCGCAGTGGTTAATAGATAGATTTTCATTAAAGTAATCTCTTGCTACTTTGATACCGTCTCCTAAGAATACTACGTCATTGTAGGATTCGTTAAGTTCCTTTGTTAAGTCTTCAATTGAGATTAGGTTAGTTTCTCTAAGCTCAACTAACTTGCCTTCTTCAAATTTATAAATTGCACTATATACATGCTTTCTCTTAGCATCCATAATTGGCACGATTGTCTTAGTCTGACCGTATAGGTTATAGGCAAGGGCCTCAAGAGTCTTTACTGGAATCATTGGCTTATCCTTAGCTAGGGCAATTCCCTTAGCTGTAGCTACACCAATTCTTAAGCCTGTAAAGGATCCTGGCCCTACAGATACTGCTATGGCATCTAAATCATCTACGTCTGTTTCAGTCATTCTACAGATTTCATCTATCATTGGTAGAAGTGTCTGTGAATGTGTCTTCTTATGATTAATTGTGTAATTAGCTAAAACGCTGTCATCTTCTACAATAGCTACTGATGCAGTTACTGCAGAACTTTCTATTGCTAAAATCTTCATTACTATTCGACCTTTCCCTCAACTTCAATTAAACGGTAATCAAAGCCTTTTTCTAAATCTTTCTTTATGCTTATCTTAATAGCTTCTTCAGGGATTATCTCTTCTACTAGGCTTGCCCATTCAATTAGGCAGACACCATCTGAAAAGAAATATTCTTCATAGCCTATCTCGTCCATTTCATCTACATCTGCGATTCTATAAACATCAAAATGATATAGAGGAATTCTTCCTTCATGATATTCTTGAACTATAGTAAATGTTGGACTATTAATAGGTTCATCAATTCCAAGGCCTTTTGCAAAGCCTTGTGTAAAGACTGTCTTTCCTACGCCTAAGTCACCTTCTAAGCAATAGATTTCGCCTGAAGCCGCCTTTTGTCCTAATTCAAAGCCAAATTCAAAGGTCTCTTTTGAATTAAATGTTTCTTTTATCATTTTACTTTACTACTTTCTCTAACTTTTGCTTATTAACTTTTACCTGAAAGGGTTTTAATTTCTCCTTAGCAATATCAACAAAGTTAAGAGCGTTAGTGCCCATTGTTTCAAGAGTTAAGATATTAGCTCTTGAAGTGTTAATATATACTAAAAGATTTCTACCACTAAACTTTATCTTATAGATATTATCCCAAGATAAATCTTCCGTCAACTCTCCTTGACTTAAAGTGATTTTATCAGGGCTTACTTGATAATGCATTGGCTTTGTGAAAATGTCTAGCTTGCTTTGCTTTCTTGCTGCAAGCATCATATTAATTATTGGATAAATGCCAAACATAACTGCAAAAAGGAATAACATCAAAGTATATGTAATAGTTGTATTACCTATTGAGATAATGCCAAATACCAAAAATACAATTCCAGCCACTACGCCAAACCAGCCATTAAAGCTGTGGAAATTGTGATATAACTTAAAATCTATAAGGTCTTTTTTTGTTACCTGACTATCAAATTCAATTGTCTTGTCCACGGATAATAATCCTCCTTAATTAGTTTGAAATGTCACTTCTATTATACTAGCATAAATTAGTCGGACTTCGTATTAATTTTTACTAAAATAAAGATAAGTTAGACTAAAAAATCGGGTAAGACAAATTGCCCTACCCGATATTATTTAGATTTGCCTTGTAGGAATACTCCTATACGCAGTGGCACTGCGTTCAAATGCTATTACTTATTCATAAACTTAGCAAGACCGCTTAAGTTAAGCTCGCCTGGCTTCTTCTTGTTATTCTGTCTGTTCTTATTAAAGTTTTTATTAAATGGCTTCTTTCCCTGCTTTTTAGCATTTTCCTTAAACTCAGCCTTAGCCTTAGCTTCTGCTTCATCTAAAATCATTGAAAGTGCAATTCTTTCTTTAACTGTATCGATTTCCATTACACGAACATCAATTACATCGCCTACTGATACAACATCAAGTGGGTGATTTACTCTCTTAGTTGCGCTCATCTGCGAAATATGTACTAAACCATCCTGGTGAACACCGATATCTACAAATACACCAAAGTCTATTACATTTCTTACTGTACCCTTAAGGATCATGCCTGGCTTTAAGTCATTAATATCCATAATATCCTTTCGAAGGATTGGAGCTGGCATCTCATCTCTTGGATCACGTCCTGGCTTTTCAAGTTCCTTAATAATATCTTCAAGGGTAATTTCACCTACACCTAACTTGTCTGCCATTTCCTTAAGATTAGAAACCTTACTCTTAAGGTTTGTTAATTCGCCCTTAGTAATTGAATTTAAATCATAGCCTAAATCCTCTAAGAACTTAGCTGCTGCCTCATAGCTTTCTGGATGAACACTTGTTGCATCAAGTGGATTGTCTCCATCTGATATTCTCATGAAACCTGCACACTGCTGGTAAGCCTTAGGTCCTAACTTAGATACCTTAAGTAACTGCTTTCTGTTAGTAAACTTACCATTAGTCTCTCTGAAATCTACAATATTCTTAGCTACTGTCTTTGATACACCTGAAATGTATTCAAGAAGGGAAGCAGATGCTGTATTAAGATCAACGCCTACCTTATTAACAGAATCTTCTACTACGCCTGAAAGGGTTTCTCCAAGCTTCTTCTGATTCATATCATGCTGATACTGACCTACACCAATAGCCTTAGGTTCAATCTTTACAAGTTCAGCAAGTGGATCTTGAACACGTCTTGCGATTGAGATTGCACCTCTTGCAGCTACGTCATAATCTGGGAATTCTTCTGTTGCAAGCTTTGAAGCAGAATAAACAGAAGCACCTGCTTCGTTTGTGATGATGTAATCTACATTAAAGCCATTTTCCTTAATAATATCTGAAATAATCTGCTCTGATTCACGAGAAGCTGTACCATTACCGCAAGAGATAAGATTAACATTATACTTCTTAATTAAATCTACTACTATCTCTTTAGCCTTATCTACCTGATTTCTTGGCTCAGTTGGATAAATTACCTTATTATCAAGTACCTTTCCTGTTGGATCTACTACTGCTAGCTTACATCCATGAGCATATCCTGGATCCCAGCCAAGTACAGTCTTACCTGCGATTGGTGGCTGTAATAGGAGTTGCTCTAAGTTCTTACCAAAGACCTTAATAGCGCCATCTTCTGCCTTTTCTGTTAAGTTAGATCTAATTTCTCTTTCAATTGATGGTGCAATTAATCTCTGGTATGCATCTTCGATAGCCTTCTTTAAATATTCTGTTGTATATTCGTTATTCTCAGTAATAATCTGCTTTTCAAGGTATCTTAAAATTCTATCCTCTGGAGCTTCAATCTTAACTGTAATAAACTTTTCTGCTTCACCTCTATTAATAGCTAAAATTCTATGACCTGGCATTGTTGCTACTGCCTCATTATAATCATAGTAATTCTCATATACAGACTCTGCGTCCTTATCCTTAGCAGCACATACAATCTTACCTTCTTTAGAAGTAATATCTCTTATATAAGTTCTATAATCTGCCACATCTGAAATAGATTCAGCAATAATATCAAGTGCACCAGAAATAGCCTCAGAAGTGCTCTTAACTTCCTTGCCTTCTTCTTCAGATAAATAATTAGCTGCCTCTTCTTCTACTGAGTGACTAGCCTTCTGTTCATAGATAAATGTAGCAAGTGGCTCAAGACCTTTTTCCTTAGCCTGTGTTGCTCTTGTTCTTCTCTTCTGCTTATAAGGTCTATATAAATCTTCAACAAGCACTAAAGTTTCTGCTGCAAGGATTGCATCCTTAAGTTCACTTGTAAGCTTGCCCTGCTCTTCAATGCTTGATATTACAGAAGCCTTTCTATCCTCTAATCCTCTTAAATACTTAAGTCTTTCATCTAAAACTCTTAATTGTTCATCATCAAGGGAGCCTGTTACTTCCTTACGGTATCTTGCGATAAAAGGAATTGTATTACCTTCATCTATTAATGATACTGCGGCTTCAACTTGAGATACTTTAATTTCCAATTCTTCTGCAATCTTCTTATTAATATCCATGTTGTAATAATCCTCTTTTCAAATTGTCTTAGACATAACGTCAACTTGTATAATTATAACAATACGAAAAAATTATGGCAATAAAAATTAGATTTAACATAAGAATATTTAAAGATTTTCGAATACATTTTTTTCAAATGAAATAAGATCTGTTGCATATTCATCTATATCTAATCTATCATATTCTTTAACTACACTTCCCTTTTTCATTACAAATACCTTGTCTGCAATATTATAAATATCACTAATAATATGCGTACAATAAATAATAATTTTGTCCTTAGCTATCTCTTTTAAATAGCTTTTAAAGTTTTCTCTTTCAATTGGATCTAGACCAACTGTAGGTTCATCAAGAATTATTATCTTTGGATCATTTAATAGGACTTGTGCTAAAACAATTCTTTGTTTCATACCACCTGAATAATTGACAATCTTTCTATTTTTAGCATCAGTTAAATTAAATCTTTCTAGCATTTCTTTAACAAGAACCTTTTTATTTCTTACAGACTTTAAACCTGCAATATAATATAAATACTCCTGTCCTGTAAAGTCTTCATAATATCCTTTGTTTTGTGGCATATAACCAAGTAAAGTTCTATAGTTTTTACCCATTTTAAATATGTTCTTGCCATTATATAAAACCTCTCCACTTGTTGCCTTCAAATTAGTTGTTATAATCTTAAGAAGTGTTGTCTTTCCTGCACCATTAGTTCCTATAAATGCATATATACCATTTTCTAATTCAATATTAATATTTGTTAATGCTTTTAAATTGCCATATTTTTTATTAATATCAATAATTTCTAATCTATTGTCCATTTTTTTATTGCCCTCCTCACTAAAATAACACTTATAGCTAATAACGCAATCATAATTACACTTAGCTCAATAATAGGAATTTTAAGAGAAAATAAATCTATCCCTAAAAAATATCTATAAATACCAAAACAAATCACTATAGATACTAAATAAGTGCTCATATCTGAATATATAAATGAAATACTTATTAGGATTGTTGATACTAGTATTCCTAAACATACTCTTATTAAAATTAAAATAAAAAACATTTCTTTAATTGTTATATCATGTTCAAAGCATTCAAACATTGTTAAACTTTGAATAGATGCATTTAATTCATAAGGCTTTAACACATACGAATATTTTATATTTTCATAGCAAAACATATTAATCATTACTAATGTGATGAATATTATTACTAGCTTTATAGCATATATTCTTGCTAAAAAAAATGTTTTCCCTTTTACAGTTGAACGTATAAGATATGTTACTTCATTCTTTTTTTCAAATGAATGTGTTCCTGTTGAGACAAAAACAACGACAAGCAACATGATAAACACCATTGAAATCATATAATTTCTTCCATTTTTGTTTAGGAGATTGTTGAATTTTATCTCATCAAGAACCTGTACATTCTTTATACCTTTGTTAGATAGTTCCACTAATCTATCCCTAATAGCTAATATTTCCTCTTTTATTTTCTCATATTCATAAATTTTCCCACTAAAAGTAGAACTATCACCTACTCTAGTAGATATATCTCTATACATTTCTATATAGCCATCTATGTTATCTATATAAGATAAAGTTTTATCTTCATAATCTCCATTTACAGCATTATAATATTGCTTAATTTGTATATCTTGTTCTGTTATTGAATATCCTGTAGTTATTTTTAAACTTACCATAACAACAATTATCATAAGTAAAAAAGATAAAACATTTTGTGAAATTATTATTTTTTTTAGTTCCAACAAATGGTAATTATTTTTCAAGTGAACTCTTTCTATATACCTTGAAAAAGAAAAAGTATTATTAAATTTAATTGTAATTCCCATTAGCATCAACACTAAAGTTAATAAGAAAACCACAAATAAATAAAATTCAAAAAATGAAATCCAATACTTACCAATTCCTATTAAGTTGTAAGTGCTAAATAAGTTTTTAGCTGATTGAAAAATATTTATTGTTTTTAAAATCGTTATTATTTTAGCAGAAGATTTTATTGCCATTATTGAAGATTCTACAAGCAAAAAAAATGCAAACACTAACATCCTAAAGGATCTACTTTTGAAAGTGTTAATAAAGTAATAACTCAATAAACCAATGCAAAACAGTTTTAATATTTCTGTACTTAGTATATATAAATATGCTTCTTTTATATTTACAAGCAAAGCCGATAATTTCCATATATTAGAATTCTGAACAGCATAATTTAAAGTATTAAAATCTCCATTTTTTATATTAGAAACGATAATTGGTAAAATAAAGTTTACCGTCACCGTTATAATTACAAGTACTAGTATGGATAGAATATTATATCTATTATATTTTTTCTTTGAGTGCTTAGTAGTGTCAATTAAATCCAAAAAATCATCCCCTGGTCTACCTAAGAAAAAAACAAAAAACACTACAATAAAAATTGATATCATATCATCAATATTGAATGTACTAAATTCATTAAAAGACTTTGTCTCTATTTTTTTTATTTCAACTTTTCTCAGATTAGATAAGTCATATTTAGTTTTTAAAAGTCTATAATAGCTTTCACTTTCTTGCTCAACTAAAGATGTTTTTATATGATTATCTATATTATCAATCTTTTCAGCAATATACTCATTATATTCTTCACTATTATTTAATTCTTCATATGAAATTTCACTATTGCAAAACACAATATACAAGCTAACATTTATTATGCAAGCAATTATAAATACCCCTACAAATTTTATATTAAGTAAACGTTTAAACCCCAATTTCCCCTCCATTATCTAAAATAAGACTAACCTTTTTCGAGGTTAGTCTTTTCATTTTATTGAAATTATATATCTAGTCTAATCACCAATACTTCGTCTGAATAAATTGTTGATAAATCTAACATATACAACTTATAATCATCACCATAAATATAACAGTACTCATCTGTTAAGCCAAGAATAGAAACCATTTCACAATCTTCTAAAGTTTTTCCAGTTTCATCTTGAAATCTAATATTTAAATTTGACACATTTAAGCTCTTATCATTAGTTATATCATAAAGATATATATTCGTATCAGATTCTATATTGGTTTTTTCACCATTAAAATCTATTGGACTGCTCATAGAATTTTCCAAATAATTCTTATTAAATAAAATATAATTATTATTTGCAAAAATTCCATACTCTGATAATTTAAATAAATCGTTAAAATTTTTAATCACTTTTCCATCTATTAAATTTATCAGATTATTCTTATCGTCTAAAGCATATACGTCACTATCATTAGTCGCAATACTTACATTATTAAATGCTGCATATTTACTGTCTGTTGTATAAGTTTCACATATTTCTTCTTTTAAATTAGTGTTTAAATCAACTTTATAAACCACCTCTTTATATGTTTCTAATTCATTATCAGGATAATGACTAGCTTCTAAATATATGCACTGATTTTTTTCTAATATTCTAGATGCATTAACAGAATAATAATTACCATCAAGCTGACAAAGTTCTGAATATTTACCAGTTTCTAGGTTTACTTTGCATATATGCAAAGTGCCATCCTCTGTTAAGCATTTATAATAAAGAAAGTCCTCAATTTGACGTCCTAATACTATATTACAAGGTATATTATTGTCGTAAAGTAATGCAAACCTTTCATAATTCAAGCCTGTCTTATCATATTTATAAAGATATGATCCATTTTCTTCTGTTATTAATTTAAATATTGAGTCATTATAAATATAAAAATCATAATAATATGAATTATCTTCATAATAGGACACGCATGTATTATCGTTATGTTCGCAATCTATTTTACTACAAACAATTGTATCTATACCTGTCTTAAAATCGTAGAAATAAAGCTTCTTTGTAGCTATTTCAGATTCAGAAAATATTACTAGATGATAAATACCATCTTTAGATGAACAAAATTGTGCTGGTGGCTCTTTAATAAAAGCTACATTATCTGTTTCATGAAATGATACTCTTGTTTCTTCTTTACTAGTTGTTTCTTCATTTTCAATATATGCAAATCTCCCACAACCACTAAGTAAAAACAAAAAACTTACAAACACTAACGATAATTTCTTAGATTTCATTTTCATAAAAACCCTACTACTTTATAATTATTTAATATAATTGTATTATATTAAATTATTAACTTTTAATCAATATAATTTTAAAGTTTTATGAAATTTGTTTCTCTTTTAAATAAACAGTAAAGCGGACATTCGGAATCCGCTTCGCTACTTCCTCATGAACGCAGTGGCACTTTGTGCCACCTGTCAGAAGGGGCTTTAACCCCTTCTGACACCAGTAAGCTTTATACCCCCGCTTAAAGCTTACGCTTTTGAAGCGGGGGATTGCCTACTCTGCGTTCAAAAAGGCGAACCCTTAAGGGTCCGCCCATTTAACACATACTAATTTAGGTAATTTTTATTCACTTTTTATTAGTTATAAGAAGCTAAAGCCACTAAGCTTCTTCTTGAATATGTAACCAGTCTAAATTACGCTTCCTCTTGTACGAATACTCCATAAATAGTTCTAATTGCATCTTCAAAATACTTGTTTCTAACACCAATGATAATATTAAGCTCTGATGAACCCTGGTCGATCATCTTGATGTTAATCTTTTCTTTAGCGAGCGCAGAGAAAATAGCGCCTGCAATACCTGAATTATTCTTCATTCCTCGTCCAACAACTGCGATTAAGCTTAGGTCTGACTCTAATTCGATTGTATCAGGATTAACTGCTCTATGAAGGCCTGCAAGTACTTTCTGCTCTTTCTCCACAAATTCATCCTGATGGACAAAAACTGTCATTGTATCAATTCCTGAAGGCATGTGCTCAAAGGAAATTCCATTGTCTTCAAATACCTGCAATACTTTGCGACCAAAACCGATTTCAGAGTTCATTAATTCCTTATCGATGCTGATAGAAACAAAACCCTTCTTACCGGCAATACCTGTAATTGTATAACTTGGTACATTACATGTTGTACCAACAATCATAGTTCCCTTATCCTGTGGTGCATTAGTATTACGAATATTGATTGGAATACCTTCCTTACGTACAGGGAAAATTGCCGATTCATGAAGTACTGAAGCTCCCATATATGAAAGCTCTCTTAACTCCCTGTATGTAATTACATCAATTGACTTAGGGTTCTTAACTATTCTTGGGTCAGCAGCCATAAATCCAGAAACATCAGTCCAGTTCTCATAAACATCTGCTTTAACAGCACGCGCAACAATTGAGCCTGTAACATCTGATCCACCTCTTGAGAAAGTCTTGATTTTGCCATTGGCTAATACACCGTAGAATCCCGGAATAACGGCTCTTTCAACCTTGGCAAGCTTCTTTTGTAGTGTTTCATTAGTTTTCTCTGAATCGAATTCCCCGTTCTTATCAAAGAAAATCACTGTTGCTGCATCAATAAATTCATATCCTAGGTATTCAGCCATTATAATACCATTTAGATATTCGCCTCGTGATGCTGCATAATCACTACCTGCAAGATTCTCAAAATTTTTCTTTATAGTCTTGAACTGGTCCGCTAAGCTTAGCTTTAAACCAAGTCCCTTGATGATTTCGTCATATCTCTCCTTAATTGCCTGAAGAGACTTATCTATATTCTTTCCATTTTCAGCTTCTGCGTAACATTTATAAAGCATATCTGTTACCTTAATATCCTCTGAAAATCTCTTTCCTGGTGCAGAAGGAACTACATATCTTCTTTCTTCTTCTGCTCTGATAATATTACCTACTTTTTTAAACTGTTCAGCACTAGCAAGTGAACTACCACCAAATTTAACTACTTTAATCATTGTTTCTCCTTCATCATATTTCATTTATATGTCTTATTTTTACAAAAGCCTATATCTTGTTTTTGTAAAAATGTTATGTCACATTTTTGCAAAAATTAATTTAAAACTGTATCATCAACTCTAATTCTTGTAATCATATCAAGCTTAGAAACTGACTCATTAAATTCTTTTTCTGTCATCTTCTCAGTAAAGAATGCAAACTCATCTGTTAATTCGTTTAATTCTACGATATTAATTTCTCCTGAAAATGCATCCATTGCCTTCTTAGTATCTTTACCCTTAACTCTTACAAAGAAAGCTCTTACCTCATCATTAGTATCCCCTAAATCTAATTCTTCTTCTGACCAGAAAACTTCCTGGTGATTGCTTAGATTCTTTACACAATCTACAACATCTGCACATACAGCAGCTGCTGTTGGCAACTTACCAGCTCCTGAACCAAAGAACATTAAATCTCCTACCATATTACCGTTAACATAGATGCCATTTAAAACGCCATTTACATTATATAATGGGTGGTTCTTATCAATCATAAAAGGTGCTGTGATTGCATAAACCTTACCATCTTTAACATAGCTGCTTGCAAGTAATTTAATCACACAACCAAGCTTCTTAGCATAAGCAAAGTCTTCGTTAGAAATCTTAGTTATTCCTTCGCAAGTTACATTCTTAAACTTTACTGTCTTTCCAGAATAAAGGGATGTAAGAATTGAAATCTTACGACAAGCATCATGTCCTTCTACATCAGCTTCAGGATTACGCTCTGCATAACCAAGTTCCTGTGCTTCCTTTAAAACATCTTCATAAGAAGCACCTTCCATACTCATCTTAGTTAAAATGTAATTAGTTGTTCCGTTCATAATACCTGTAATCTTGTTAACCTTATCTGCTGTAAGGCTTGTGTTAAGCGGACGAATAATTGGAATTCCGCCACCAACTGATGCTTCAAACATAAAGTTAACATTCTTTGACTTAGCAAGGGCAATTAGTTCAGGTCCCTTTGCTTCAACTAAAGCCTTATTAGATGTGCACACGCTCTTACCTGCTTCAAGACATGCCTTAACAAACTTGTATGGTACATCTACGCCACCCATAACTTCAACAACTACATCAATTTCAGGATCATTAACGATTAAATCAATATCATGTACAATCTTTTCCTGAATTGGATCTCCTGGGAAATCTCTCAAATCAAGAACTGATTTAACTACTACTTCTTCTCCTGCCTTTAACTTAACTGAGTCTGCGTTTCGTTCTAAAACTTCTACTACACCAGAACCTACAGTGCCGTATCCTAATACTGCCACTTTTGCCATTTACCTTGTCCTCCTAATTAACACTTACTACATATCGCCTATAAATCTATTATCTAAATTACTACTATCTAAATTTAATTAACTTAACTATTATCTAACTCCCTATAAAGTCGCATCTGAGCTTAGAATCTTTAAATATCTTACCCCGTGTAGGGCTTCAATTTCCTCAATCATCTTTGATGGATCGAGGGTTTCTTGTAAGATTTCTACACTTAAGGTTAATGATGCAACACCATTAACTGGAATTGTCTGATGAATTGTTAATAAGTTAGCCTTAAAATCTGCCACCTTCTTTAAAACAAGAGAAAGAATTCCAGTTTCATCATTCATTGATAATACAAAGGTAATAGTCTTACCCTTAACATTATCTCTAAATGGAAAAATGTCATCTTTATACTTGTAATAAGAACTTCTACTAATCCCCACTTGTTCTGTAGCATCTGCTACGCTTATATTACTTGATTCTATAAGTTTGTTAGCTTCAGCCACCTTTAATAAAACATCTGGCAGGGCCTTTTGCTTAACAACATAATATTTAATGTTCTCATCCATAATTTCACCCATGTTTTTGTTTTTCTACGAAAGACAACTGTCTTTCGTAGAAAGAATATTAACATATATATTAGAATTATGCAAGGGAAAATACTAGAAAAATCATATTTTTTCACATAAAAAACCCCTCGTGAAACGGGAGAGAAAAAACACGAGGGGTGTATTTAAAAATAAAGCAACAGCTTTATCTTTAAAACCATATTAAATTGTTTACTCCCTTCTTCCTTTAAATAGTTCCGGGGCTATGATTGGGGAAAGCCCCGGATCCTTGGGGGAGAGGGAAAGACAATAGGGGCTTAGGGGAACCTCCCATTGCCTTTATATATGCAAGATACGGCGGGGGGAGGATTGCCATATCCTACATCTAAAAAGTCCTAAGACTTAATAGCAAATTAAAAATATAAATTGTAATAATAATTATGCTTTTAATGCCAAGCGACAGTCTGCCTTATCAACGTTTGGGGACAAGCACATGTCCTGTCGCTTAAGCACTGTAAAATTGAGTAACTTCTACTTTAACCATTGGTTAAAGTCTTCTCTTAACGATGACTTTAAATCAGCCTATTCGCTAACTTAGGTTTCATCTTGTAGGATATTCAAATTTAGCTTATATACAAACTTGTAGCATTAATTCATAAATATTGCTACCCAGTAGTACTTACCTGCTGAGTCTTGTGCAACTCCCACACCTACTCTTGTATACTTAGAACTTACCATACAATTATAGTGAGCCTGTGAATTATGCCATCCAGTTACAATATCTGCTGGAGTTGATTGGTATCTTCCCATTACCTCTCCAAAGCTACCATACTGGCCGTAGTAGTAGCATATTGTCTTAGCTTCTTTTAAACTGCCATCAGATGCATAGAATGGTCTTCTATGATGTCCACCTGAATAGTCAAAGAAATTATTATCAGCATTCTCTGCTGCTCTATGACAAGCCATTATTGTTAAGCTGCTATCGAACGATACTGCTGCTTGACCAACGGCTGCTCTTTCCTCGTTAATAAGGTTATAAACCTGTTGAATATATGATGAATAAGCACCTGCATTAGTTGCTGCCATACCATGATACTCATCGTCTGATCTATGAGCATTAATACTTAATTCTGTAGCTGCCTGAGTAGGAGCTTGTGTTGGTGCCTCTGTTGCTGCCTGTGTAGGCGCTTGTGTTGGTGCCTCTGTTGCTGCCTGTGTAGCTGCTTGTGTTGGTGCCTCTGTCTGGCTTTCTGTTACTGCCTGTGTTGTTTCTTCTCGTGTTGGGGCTTCAGTCTGACTTTGTGTTGTTGATTCATTAGCGCTGCCAGTTGAGCCTACTACTGCTTTATATCCCATATCTGTCTCCTGCTCGTCTACATTGATCTTCCCTGTTCCTGTAGCTAACTCGCTTTCTCCTGCAACTGATCCGCTATTGGTTGTATCAGTTGTATTCGCTGCTGCCACACTCACTGATGCGCTCTTTTTTGAATTGTTGCTTCCTGCAACGTTAATTGCGATAAATGCACCTGTTCCCATAACTAAAAGTGCTGCAATAATTGATAAAAACTTTACATTTTTTCTAGAATTCCTCATAATCATATCTCCCATTCTCCACGCCAAGTTTTAAATGTTACATATGAGTACTAGATAAACATCTTACGTAAAAATCTTAAGCCATCCTGCTTATCTGACTCCCCGAGTCTTATTCGACCTCCATGTCTCATGCGACTTCCTTGTCCAATCCCTAGTAAGTTAACCTCCTTGTTAACTTAAAGATTACTTAAACAGTTGTTTAAAATAAAAAAGCACCCTTACCGGGTGCATAATAAACTTCATTATAACTTAGACACAACTAGCTTTTTACATCCCTGTAAACTTCCAGTTATTAAAAGTTAATCGAAATAAAGTGCAACCGGCTGTCGTTCCTTCGTCCTTGAAGGGTTAGACCCTTGGCTTTGCGTCCTTAGCTTTCGCTAAGTTTGCCAACATATTAAGTTCTCTTTCTATCTTAATTATACCAACTATATATCATATGTAAATAGTACTTTAGTACTATTTTACGCAAATTCGGATATTTTAGGGTTAGAAAATTATTTGCAGATTTATTGATATTTTAAAAAGTACAATCCGCCCTGTTAAAGGCGAATTGTACTTTACTTATTAATTTTCTTCTATTATCATACACGTTCTCTATCAAAAACGCTAGCGTAATATTTCATTACGTTAAGACATTTTTCATCAAGAGCACCTTTAGTCATACGCCACTTCCAGTTAGTTCCTGTGCTTGAAGGCATGTTAATTCTTGCATGATTATCAAGACCTAAAATGTCCCAGACGCCAAAAATTGTAAGGACTGCCACTGAACTATAGGCGGCTCTAAACATTTTATCCAAAAGCTCTTCCCTATTCTTAGTTCCTAAATAGTCAAAGGCGTAGGCAAGCTCGCTATCTGGCCTATCTTTAAAGAAGCCCACAATGGTTTCGTTATCATGGGTGCCTCCATAAACCACGCAATTTTTCTCATAGTTATAAGGCAAATGCGGATTATCCCTGCTGCCACCAAAGGCAAATTCAAGGACCTTCATGCCTGGATATCCGTTATATTCTAGAATTTCATTGACCTCTTCTAGATAGACGCCTAGATCTTCTGCTATAAGCTTCTTATCCCCAAGTTCTTCGTTAATGGCATCAAGAAGGGCTTGTCCTGGTCCTTTTTTGTAGCTTCCATTCTTTGCATTCTCGTCAGCCTCAGGAACTGTATAGTACTTTATAATGCCTAGGAAATGGTCGATTCTTATGACATCGTAGAGCTTAGTTTGCCATTTTACCCTATCTCTCCACCATTTAAAATCATCTTTTGCCATCTTATCCCAGTCGTAGAGCGGATTGCCCCACTTCTGGCCATCAGCACTAAAATCATCTGGTGGAACTCCTGCAACCTTAGTTGGCGTTAAGTTCTCATCCAATTGAAACTGCTCTTGGCCTGCCCAGACATCCACGCTGTCATAGCCCATATAGATTGGAATATCCCCAATAATTTCTATATCAAAGCTGTTGGCATAGGCCTTTAATTTATCCCACTGCTCAAAGAACTTATACTGGATAAACTGCCAGAAACATATCTCATCCTTTAGCTCTTCTTCCTTTGCTTTTAAGGCCTTTTCTTTTCTATAACGAAGATCATCCTCCCAGCTTGCCCAGGATTTGTGGTCGTTTTCAGCCTTTAAGGCCATATAAAGAGCGTAGTCTTCTAGCCATTTAGTTTCCTTTATGAATTTTGAAAATGCATCCGCTTTACTTTTGTCTGTCTTTATAAGCTCAAGGAAACGCTTAAAGGCAGTTCTTAGAATTGTATAGCGGTTTTTATACATTTTCTCATAACTAACGTATCTACTGTCCCCTAGTTTAATATCATAGGCTGTCTCATACTGTCCTAGTAGAGCTTGTTGCTCTGTTACTTCAACAGGGACAAAGCCATCGCCCCAGTCTAGGGCTAATACCTCAGACTTTAAGAGTAACTTCTCCTCAATTAAAATGTCTAGGTCGATAAAATATGGATTTCCTGCATTGGCTGAATAGGACTGGTAAGGGCTGTCGCCGTAGGTTGTTGGGCCAAGGGGCAAAACCTGCCAGTACTTGTGCTTGCTCTCCTTTACAAAATCCACAAATTCATAGGCTGCCTTTCCTAAGCTTCCTATGCCATAAGGCGATGGCAAGGAGCTTATGGGCATTAAAATTCCTGCACTTCTTTTAAATTTAGTCTTGTTCATTCTCCACCTCTTTATTAGCGGCCTCCTTCACCTTCTCGATGTCTGATAATTCTTCCTTTGAAAGAATGGCATCTACGTTTAGTAAAACCACTAATTTACCATTAATATTGGCTACTCTGTCAAAAACCTCTTCCCCTGGTTTTTTAGCTAATTCGGGCATTTCGCTAATGTTAGCGCTTTCCACATCCCCTATGTGTAAAACGCTATCTACTGTTATAGCTAATTTAGTATCTTTAGTTCTTATAACGATTATACTCTTATCGGCTGGATTAGTACTATCCCCGGCAAAAGTGAACTTCTTCTTTAAATCATAAAGAGGAATTACATCTCCTCGAAGATTAATAATACCTTCTACACAAGGAGATTCATTAGGTATTCTTACCGCTTTTACCTGTTTTTCAATTGATAGGATTAGACTTATATCCACGCCAAAGAGATGTCCATTTAATGAGAAAACAACTGGTTTGATGTAACTTGCCATGTATTATCCTCCTTGAATTAGCTTTCCTTTATAAGGATTTGTAGCTTTTATTTCTCCCGTTTATAACTAAAAATATTATAGCACATTTTATTAATAGTGAGAATATATTAGAATTCATATTTAATTGTCAGTTTCTTCGTTGGCCTTCTGGCCTGTGCTTATATAGATTAAATAAGCATTGATAAATGGATCAATATCTCCATCAAGAACCATCTGAGCGTTTCCAATATCCTTGGCTGTTCTGTGGTCTTTTACCATAGTGTATGGCTGTAAAATGTAACTTCTAATCTGACTTCCGAAATTGATATCCTTAACGTCTCCTCGAATATCTGCGGCATTCTTTGCATTTTCCTCTTGAGCAAGTAAATACAATCTAGACTTTAACATCTGCATAGCCTTGTCTTTGTTTTGATGCTGAGAACGCTCATTCTGACACTGTACTACAATTCCTGTTGGAAGGTGAGTAATTCTAATGGCAGAACTTGTCTTGTTGATATGCTGTCCACCGGCACCACTTGAGCGGTATGTATCTATTCTTAAATCATCGTCGTTGATTTCAATGTCAATATCCTTGTCAATATCTGGCATGACATCACAGGAAACAAAAGATGTCTGTCTCTTGCCTGCTGCATTAAATGGAGAAATTCTAACTAGTCTGTGGATGCCATGTTCTGACTTTAAATGTCCATAGGCATTATCACCTGAGATTTCAATAGTTACAGACTTAATTCCTGCTTCTTCACCATCAAGGTAATCAATGATTTCATAGCTGTAATCATGCTTTTCTGCCCATCTTGTGTACATTCTATAAAGCATCTGACACCAGTCGCAGCTCTCAGTTCCACCTGCTCCTGCATGAAGAGTAAGAATGGCATTGCAGCTATCATATTCGCCGGATAAAAGAGTTTCAATTCTTAGATTATCCATGTTAGTCTCTAGCTTACTAAGCTCCTCTTCTACTTCTGCTACAAGGGAAGTATCTTCGTCTTCTTCGGCCATTTCAATTAAAGTCTTAATGTCTTCAAGACTTTGCTTTAGGGCGTCGTAATTCTCAAAGCTAGACTTTAAGCTCTTTAATTCCTTCATCTCTTTATTGGACTTGTCGGGATTGTCCCAAAAGCCTGGAGCTTCCATATCTGCTTCTATCTCTTCTATTCTTTTTGCCTTAGAATCAAGATCTAATGATTCCTTAATTCTTTTAAGGGGATTTTCTAGGGCTTCTAATTTTAATTTAAACTGATCGTATTCAACCATAATGGCTCCTTTAAATTATCTCTTATTTAGATTACATATTATCTTTTTATCAAAAATAATTGTAAAAAGCAAGGACAGTTAAATGTCCTTGCCTTAAATCTTAATTATATCTAATTACTATTATGCTCTACCGCAGCAATTCTTATACTTCTTACCGCTTCCACATGGGCATGGGTCGTTAGGGTAAATCTTCTTATCTACTCTCTTAACTGGTGCCTTAACAGATGGACCGTCGTCCTTATTAGTTCCTGTAACCTTAGCAACCTGTTCTCTTTCAACCTTCTGCTCAACCTGTACATGCATAAGAAGTCTTACTGTATCTTCTGTAATGCCTTCTGTCATTTCGTTGAACATGTCATAACCCATCATCTTATACTGAACAACTGGGTCTTTCTGACCGTAAGCCTGTAAACCGATACCCTGCTTTAACTGATCCATATCATCGATATGATCCATCCACTTTCTATCAATTACCTTAAGTAAGATAACACGCTCGAATTCACGAATCTGCTCTGCTTCTGGGAACTGAGCTTCCTTTTCTTCGTAAAGTCTTACAGCCTTTTCCTTAAGATCTTGCATAAGCTCGTTCTTAGTCTTTATATTCTCATCTGGATAAACCTTTGGAAGTGGAATTGTAGGAATTAATAATTCATTAATAGCTTCATAATCCCAATCTTCGTAATCGGCATCTTCGTTGACTGTACGATTAATTACATTTTCAACAAAGTCAGTAATCATCTTAATGATTGACTTACGCATGTTCTCACCATCAAGAACCTTACGTCTTTCAGCATACATAATTTCACGCTGTTCATTCATTACCTGATCGTATTCAAGTAAGTGACTTCTGATACCGTAGTTGTTAATTTCAATCTTCTTCTGAGCTGATTCAATGGCACGGCTAAGCATCTTGTGCTCAAGCTGTTCGTACTCATCAACACCAAGTCTATTAAAGGTATTAATTAAAGTCTCCTGTGCAAAGAGTCTCATTAAATCATCTTCAAGAGATAGATAGAATCTTGATTCACCAGGATCACCCTGACGACCTGCTCTACCACGGAGCTGGTTATCAATACGTCTTGAATCATGTCTTTCTGTACCAATAATCTTAAGACCGCCTGCTGCTCTTGCTTCTTCATCAAGCTTAATATCAGTACCACGACCTGCCATGTTAGTAGCAATTGTTACAGCACCATGCTGACCTGCTTGAGCAACAATTTCAGCTTCCTGCTCATGGAACTTAGCATTCAATACGTTATGAGGAATGCCTTCCTTTGTAAGCATCTTGCTAAGTAATTCTGATGTCTCGATTGTAATTGTACCTACTAAGACTGGCTGTCCCTTAGCATGAGCTTCCTTAACAGCATTAACTACTGCTGCGAACTTACCCTTCTTAGTCTTAAATACTGCATCGTTTAAATCCTTTCTAAGAACTGGCTTGTTAGTTGGAACTTCTACTACATCAAGGCCATAGATATCTCTAAATTCCTTCTCTTCTGTAATAGCAGTACCTGTCATACCTGCCTTCTTAGCAAATTTATTAAAGAAGTTCTGGAAAGTGATTGTAGCAAGAGTCTTACTTTCTCTCTTAACCTTTACCTTCTCCTTAGCTTCAATAGCCTGATGAAGACCATCTGAATAACGACGACCTGGCATGATACGTCCTGTAAATTCATCAACGATTAATACTTCATCATCCTTAACTACATAATCCTTATCTCTATGCATAAGGTAATTAGCACGAAGAGCTAATGTTACATTATGCTGAATCTCTAAGTTTTCTGGGTCTGCGTAGTTGTCGATGTGGAAGAACTGCTCAACCTTGTGAACACCCTGTTCTGTTAAGTTAACAACCTTATCCTTCTCATTAACGATAAAGTCGCCATCTTCTTCAATTTCTTCCTGCATCATGTACTGCATCTTAGTCATCTCGCCCTTGTATTCACCCTGCTTTAATTGACGAGCAAGTACATCACAAAGCTCGTAAATCTTAGTAGACTTACCTGACTGACCTGAAATAATAAGTGGTGTTCTAGCTTCATCAATAAGAATTGAATCCACCTCATCGATGATGCAGTAATTTAACTTACGTAAAACAAGCTGTTCCTTGTAAATTGCCATGTTATCACGAAGGTAATCAAAACCAAGTTCGTTGTTAGTTACATAAGTAATATCACAAGCATAAGCTTCTCTTCTTTCATCTGGCTTAAGGTCGTGAAGTACAATACCTACCTTTAAACCTAAGAACTCATGAATCTTACCCATCCATTCAGCATCACGCTTTGCTAAGTAGTCATTAACTGTTACTACTAAAACGCCTTCTCCTGTAAGGGCATTAAGGTAAGATGGTAATGTACAAACAAGTGTCTTACCTTCACCAGTACGCATCTCAGCAATACGTCCCTGGTGGAGAATAATACCACCAATGATCTGTACTCTATAATGTTCCATACCAAGAACTCTCTTAGAAGCTTCTCTTACTGTTGCAAAAGCCTCTGGTAAAATGTCGTCTAATGTTTCCCCTTTAGCTAATCTATCCTTGAATTCTCTTGTTTTAGCCTGTAATTGCTCATCTGATAATTTGCTAAATTCATCTCTTAGCGCCTCTACCTTATCAGCAATTGGAGTTATTCTTTTAAGCTCACGTTCACTGTGAGTACCAAAAATTTTCTGAGCTAATCCCATTATTTTACGCTCCTTTTAATTCCTCTAGTGCATCGTTTCAGCCAAATTAAGGCAAAAACGAAATTGGAAAATTTGCACAATTAACAAGTTTTCACACGTTTGTAATTGTAACATTTTGTTAGGTTATACGCAAGTTTTCACGGGGGCTATGAATATTAAATAAAGATAAAGATAAAGGGCATACTTAAAAATTTAAGTATGCCCATAAATATTAATTATATAACTAAGTCTTCCTCTTCCTCTTATTTTAGATAACCAACCCAGTCTTTAGATTACCTAAACAGTTTTTGTTTAATTAGGATTGACTTAGCCAATTCACTAATTAAGTAAAATTACTAGTCTAATTCTGGTTCAATAAGACCATATGTGTTGCCCTTTCTCTTATAGACAACATTAACTTCTTCTGTCTCTGCATTAAAGAATACAAAGAAGTCATGTCCAAGTAATTCCATCTGTACACAAGCTTCTTCTGGATCCATTGGCTTAATGCCGAATCTCTTAGTACGGATGATCTTTACTTCTTCCTCATCCTCTACTTCCTTTTCAACGAATTCCTTAGTGAAGCTTGCATGATTGTTCTGCTTATCAACAATCTTGTTCTTATATTTCTTTAACTGACGTTCAATGACTTCTTCTACTAAGTCAATTGAAACGTACATATCATTACTTACCTCCTCGGCTCTAACGATATTTCCCTTTACAGGAATAGTAACCTCAATCTTCTGTCTTTCTTTCTCAACACTTAATGTAACATTGACTTCTGTCTCAGGAGCAAAAAATCTGTCTAACTTTCCTAGTTTATCTTCTACTGCTGACTTCAAACCCTCTGTAATATCAATATTTCTACCTGTTATAATAAAACGCATGATGTCCAACTCCTTTACATTAGATTGTCGTGGGAAAAACAACTTCACATGTACTAATATCAAACATCTCAATTACTATTCAAACCCCATGAATAAATGTTAATTGAAATGCCTAACCTCTTAAAAACCTCCTTAACACAAATCCCATATGTAAGTTTCACGACTGTTAGATACATATTGTATCTTTATGTGTATATTATACCATATTTACGTATTTAAACAAGTTTAGAACTTATGAACTTTATGTAAATTTTGGAACTGCTTTTCCACTTAGTTTTACCCACTATGTTGATAACTTATTTAAAATATTAGTTCCAAAGTACTAGTATATTTTTCGAAAATGTGGACAAGTCCTATAAGTCTTCTCCTAACTGGCTTTGAACTTGTGGATTATTTACTACCAGTGTGGATAAGTATATTTTTAATTAATACCATTGAACCAATTAGTTATGCTTATTTACTATTTTTAATTAAAAACTAGTACTAGGGTACCGCAAAATTGCTGGTTCATCTCTTAGTCAAAATGTCAAACCCTATTTTTAGATTCTCACTTTTTAACAAAATTCATTTCCTACTTTTAGGGGAATAAATTTAGGTTTAATATTCCACTTTTTAATTGTGGATAAAGTGGATAACTTTGTGGTTAAGTCCAAAAGCCCTTGAAATCAGGGCTTTTGCGCTGTGGATAAGTCTAAAGTTTCCACATTTATAATATCAAGACTATTTTAAATAATTTTAATAGAAAGGATATTTTTTGTAAAAGATGCACAAAAAAATAAAAATCAATAGTAACTTTTGTTATATTTAATCGTTCTTCTTTACTTTAGATATAAAAATCTAATAGAAATAATAAACATTATCAACAATAGAAAGCATAAGCTTTGTGGATAAGTTTTCCACAATCATTATAGCTATACATTTTTAATGGCATAAATAGGGAGTTTTTGATATAATCTAGAAAATAAAATGCAATATTAAATCCGCTTTAAATAGGGATAAATACTAGAAAGGACTAAAAAATGAGTCGAAATATAATTATTACAGGTGCCTCTAGAGGAATTGGAAAAGCTATTGCTAAAAACCTAGCTGGCCCTGATACAAATATTCTTATTAGCAGTTTTCACAATTCAAGCCTTTTAGAGGAGACTAAGAAAGAATTATCGTGCATTTCTAATAAAGTCATTAGTTTTACAGGTGACATGGGAAATTACGAAGATGTGGAAAAGATGTTTGATCTTGCCCTAAAGGAATTTGGCAGTGTGGATGTGTTGATTAACAATGCTGGTATTTCTATGGTGGGGCTTTTCCAGGATATGTCTTATAAGGAGTGGCAAGAGATTCTTAATACTAATCTTGGTTCTGTTTATAACTGCTGCCACTTTGCTGTAAATGACATGATTAAAAGACATGAGGGTAAGATTATTAATATCTCTTCTGTCTGGGGGCTTTACGGGGCTAGCTGTGAGGTGGCTTATAGTGCTACTAAGGGTGGCGTGGATGCCTTTACTAAGGCCTTAGCTAAGGAACTTGCCCCAAGCAATATTCAGGTTAATGCCATTGCCTGTGGCGCCATTGATACAGAGATGAATGGCCATTTATCAAAGGAAGAGCTAGAAGAACTCGCCCTTGAAATTCCTGAAGGAAGACTAGGGGATCCTAGCGAAGTTGCAGAACTTGTAAGAAAAATACTTGAGTCACCTAGCTATTTAACTGGTCAGATTATTCAGTTTGATGGTGGATGGATTTAAGATTTACTTAGATTAAACTAATTATTATGCTTATAGCCAATATCTATAGGGTCTGCGTGAATACTTACATAGCACTTAAACTCTTCTGATATCTGCTTTTCTATTGCGTCCACGCAGTCGTGGGCAGTGACTAGGTCAAGGTCCTTGTCGATCTCTGCATGAAGGGATACAAATTTTCTACCAGGACCGTAATCGTGAACGATAAGGTCATGGAAACCATAAATCTTATTATTAGATAAAACTATTCTTTTAATTCCGGAAACCATTTTTTCATCGGGGGCTTTACCAAGTAGCGGTGAAACCGTGTCTCTAATAGTGCAAACTCCAGCGATTAGTACAAGGATTGCCACAAGGGCACCTGCATAAGCATCAAAGTTAAAGTTTGAAAAGCTTGTTAGAATAACTGAAATTAAAACCACAGATGTTGCAAGGACATCATTTCTTGAGTCGCTAGCAGTGGCAAGCATAGTTGTGGAATTAAATTTGTGGCCTAGCTTGTTATTAATAAGGGCTAGGAAGACTTTAGCAAGGATGGAAAATACTAAGATTACAATGGATACAATGCTAAAGATAACCTTGTCTGGATGAATTATCTTTAAAACTGAAGTGTGTAGTAATTCCGCTCCCATAAGTAGGATAAGTTCAGCTACTACAAGGCCTGCAATATATTCCATACGGCCGTGGCCATAAGGATGTTCTTTATCTGCCGGCTTTCCAGCCATTTTAAATCCTATTAGGGTGACAATTGAAGAGGCAGCATCGGAAAAGTTGTTAGCTGCATCTGCTGTAATTGAGACAGCCCCTGTAATAAAACCGGCTACTAGTTTTAAAATCACAAGGCATAGGTTTACAACAATACCTACAATTCCTGTAAATATGCCTACTCTAGACCTTTTACTGGTCTCGTCTAAATTTTCATAATCCTTTATACATCTTGACAAAATAGTGTCCATAAAATACCTCTGAAATTAAATCGTATACAATCTATTTTTAATATAATATAAAATGCATCAATATTCAAGTTGAAAACTTGATTTGTAACTTGCTAATACATATAATTGTTTTATGTAATGCGGGATTTTTATGGAGGTTACTTACTTATGACTGAATTTTTTAAACAAGCTAAGGCAAAAGAGCTTGGAATTCCTAATGAGTATATTATGAATTTTTCTAAACGCCTTGAAGAAAAACATTTGCCGATGCATTCAATTATGCTAATGCGTCATGACAAATTAATCTATGAATCTTTCTATGCCCCTTATACTAGGGATTCGCTACATAGAATGTTTTCTGTAACTAAGTCTTTTGTATCCCTTGGAATTGGTCTTTTAATTGAAGAAGGAAAATTATCTCTTGATGATCACATCGTGGATTTTTTCCCAGATAAATTGCCTAAGGGAGAGGTGCATCCTTTCCTTAAGATGATGACAATTAGGGATATGCTTGAGATGAAGTCTTGTCATAGATTTACAACCTATAAGGCTACTGGTGTTTCTGACTGGCTAGGTTCATTTTTTACAACAAAGCCAACTCATGTGCCAGGCACTAACTTTGCCTATGATACAAGTTCGACTCACACTTTAGGGATCTTAATTGAGAGACTTTCTGGTAAGAATTTCTTTGATTATTTAAGAGATAAATTCCTTAATGAGCTAGAGTTTAGTAAGGAGGCTTATGTCTTAACAGACCCAACTAATATGAGCATGGGTGGTTCTGGACTTAACTGTTCAAGCCTTGATTTACTAAAGGTTTTCTATCTTGTAGTTCATAAGGGTGACTGGTTTGGAAAGCAGCTTCTTCCAAAGGAATATATTGAGGATGCCATTAGTTGTCATTCTGATAACTGGGCAAAGTCTGATACTTTAGAAGAGATGCAGGGCTATGGCTATCAGTTCTGGCGCACAAGTCATGGGGGATACGCAATGTATGGCATGGGCGGTCAGTTGGCAGTTTATGTGCCAGATAAGGACATTATTCTTATTACTACTGCAGATGCCCAAGGTCGAAAGGGCGGCGTTCAGCTAATCTATGATAGTTTCTGGGAGGAAATTGTTGATAAATTAGATGCGCTTGAAAATGTATCAAATAAGGATGGGCTAAACAAAGTCTTTGACAGTGTTTCTGATGAAGAACTAGAGACTTATGCTAATTCAAGAAAGCTTGAGATTATGGAGCCTTCTATGATTGAAGCTAATAAGTGTGCCCACTTCCTTAATAAGATAAACAAGAGAAGTTATGAAGCACTAGATGAAAATGTATGCACTATTAAGAAGTTTTCAATTGATATAAATGAGGACAAGTCAGAGGGCTGCTTTAATTATACTAACGCCTACGGTGACTTTAGCCTTAGATTTGGATTTGGCAAGAATATTATTCAACAGTTTGCAAACTATGATTTAAGAGTTGCAGCTAGTGCTAGTGTTCGTTCTGAATCCCTACTTGATATAAAGATTCAAGTTATTGATGAAGTACTTGGTAATATCTACTTTGCTCTTAACTTTAAGGATCCTTATATTACAGTTATGATGAGAAAAATTGAAGAACATACCTTTGAGGAATACGATGGTGTCTTCTCAGCTAAATTAGTGGATTAAGATTAAAGGTAATTTGGGGCCGGCTAATGCCGGTCCTTTTTTATTGTGCTTTCTGATTATTCTTTATTATTCTTTATTATTATTTACTACTCTTTATTTCCTGCTATGCAATCTAGGATATCCCCTATTCTTTGGCAATAGCTGTGATATTTTTTAACTCTTTCAAAGCCAGACCTAGCAATTTCTTTTCTTTCCTTCTCATGCTCAAGATAGTAAAGGCTCTTAGTTACTGCCTCATCTATGCTTTCAAAGACCACGAGGTCCTCCCCTATCTTAAAATAATCCTCTAATTCTATCTGTTTATTGGTAAGTAAAAAGCCACCAGAAGCTAGCACATCCCAGACTCTTAAAGGAATACCTGTTCTTATATTTCTAAGGCTTATATTAAGATTAATCTTAGATTGTCTAAAGATTTCTGGCATCTCTATATTGTAGTCTACGGTGTTGTGAAGAATTACATTTTCTAAATTATTATCTGTGTCGTCTGTAAAAAGGTCCACCTTGTAGCCGTAGTTTTTTAGGGCTGCTGCTAGGGCATTAAGGATAACCACTCTTTCAATGTTTGCTAGCTTAAAGCCTAAAAAGGTGTTAGTAAAGATTGTAAGGATATCTGAAAAAGAGCCCTCGCTTTGCTTAAAATCTGTGATTTCAAGAAGTTTTGTTAAGAGCTCAACAGATAGGGAATTATCTATAATATCCATGCCTGGGCTAAAGAGCTGCTCTTTTAAAACCTCATTAAAATAATTCTTTAAATCCTCATCCAATTTATCTTTAATATTGTCATAGGAATTTCTGTGATACATGCCCCCAACAAAGGATAGGTCGTATTTATAATCCTTTATATCAAGGCATGAAGGAATATTACTCTTTTCTAGCTGACTTTCAATCCTTTTTGCATTTGCCCCTAAAGGAAGATAGAAAAGATGCTCAAGCTCTAATTCCTTTAGCTGGTAATAGAAAAATTTATCAAAGACAAATATGTAATTGCAAGGATTGTAAATGGAATTATGATATAGGGAAATTAGCGGAGAATCCACTGTATAGCTTATATAGATTATGCCTAGTTTGTTGCAGATTTCTGATATATGAGCAAAATAATTAAAGGAGAAGACCATATCAACTCCTTTAATTATATTAGTCAGCTCATTATTATCATGAAATTTAAGGCCTTTGGCTTCATCAAGATATACCGATGGTTCTTCGTATTCTACAACCTCGTAGCCATAGTCAAAGAAAGCCTCGGCTATATCTTCCTGATTAAAGACCTTCCACTTATAAATTAATACTTTCATAGCCAATCCCCCAAGTAAAGCTATCCACATATTGAATTTTTCGTATATTTAATTATATTTTATTGCTTTTTGTTAAAATAATCAACTAAGTTCTCAATAGGCACTGGTCTTGAGTAATAATAACCCTGAATACTTTCAAAGCCCTTATTTACTGCAAATTCCACCTGTGTTATTGTCTCAACTCCCTCAACTAAGGTATTAATGCCTCTCTTCTTAACTAAGCTAATTAACGCATCAAGCATCTCTTCTGTTTCCTTATTAGCTAAGGCTTTATAAAAAATACTCTTATCAAACTTAATAGTTGAAAACTCACTATCTGTCATTCTATCTAAGTTAGAATAACCTGTACCATAATCATCAAGATAGAATCTAATGCCTGAGTCTTTAAGCTTTCTTATGTTCTTAGTCATGATTTCAGTATCCTCAAACATGGCGCTTTCAGTGATTTCAAGTCTGATCTTATCATAAGAAATATTGTAAGAATCTAGTATTCCTAAAACCTCTGCGGCAAATTGCTCATCTGATAATTCTCCCGCAGAAATATTAATTGTTATAGCATCAAATTCTGAATCCTTTAATTCATTATTAATTGCCTCTGCTACCTTATGTATCATTGCTAGACTTAAGCTATGAATATAACCTCTTTCTTCCGCAATGGGAATAAATTTAATTGGAGGAACATTAACTCCATTAATCTGAAGTCTTACAAGTGCCTCTGCGGTTTTATATTTATTCTCGTCTACATTAAGAATAGGCTGAGCATAACAAACAATTCTTGGATCCTTGTATTTTTTGTTTTCTCTAATATCCTCAAATATTTCTATAACTTTTCTTTCTAATAAAAAGCCTTTATAGTTTTGTGGTTCTGCTAGCACAAATTGGTTCTTATTACCTTTTTTAATATATTTTAAATTCATATATGAAACAAAGTCCTTAACGTCTTTAATAGACTTTATATTAGTATCGCTTTTAAACAAAATATATTTAGCATAGGTTATCTCATCATAAGTGTTAGTTGTAGTTTCCTGTAAATTAGACAATACAGCTACAAATCTGTCGTATTCTCTATTTCGTTTAGTCTCGTCTATAGATAATTTTTTCAAAACTATAAAATCTGTTGCACTGTATTGGTACATGCTTACATTTTTTATATTCTTAAAAATATAATTACAAGCCCTAGAAATCGCTGATTCTATAGTATCTGATTTATTATCATCTATTGTAAGTGCTACCTGCGGATAAGACATATGCGCATAGGCAAATTCATTTTTAGTTGCAAATAATAATTTCAAGCTTGTTTTTAGTGATGATAGATTCTGACATCCTGTTATTTCATCCACCGGATTAGAATGATGAAGCATATAAAAGATAGTAAAACTAATAACATAAGATGCACTAATTAAAATTGTTTTTTCAGTAAAATATTGATACAACAATAAAATTACATCAATACTTGAAAAAATATAAATATTAGTTAGTACAAAGCGAGCTATATTTTTTCTATTATCGAATGAAGCTAATAATGTAAGTAAATACATTGCTATACCGTAAAGAGTTAATAATTTAATTAAACCAATAATCTGTAGGTTTTCGTTTTGGATTTCGACTAAGTAACCTTTTATGTACAAAATCGCTGCGACAATTAAAAATATAATCTGATAAACCAAAGTCATCATGAAAATATATTTCCTCTGTCTTATCCTATTATGGCCAAGTAATACAGTATATACATAATGAGCCTGCATTATAGAACCAAAAGCCAAAATAACCAACCAAGTTACAATCTGGATAGTAGGGGTTAGACTTTTTAAGTTACCATGATCCGTCAAGTTAACTAGATATAAAATTAAGAATATCTCAATTACCGAAGTAACTAAACCAAATAATAATAATGGAAAACCATGTGTATTCTTAGGTCTGGTAAATAGCATGAAAAATATCATTATAATTGCAATACCTAAGCACATGTATTCCACGCCTACTCCATAAGAAGCGATATTCTTATATTGGTCTATGCTAAAAATTGCATGTTCCATAATATAATATCCTCTATATATTAAATTTTTCTCTCCCACAATTTATGTATTATACTTAAAGTATGATTTTAATTCAAGCAAATTTTATATTTTTTTCTAATAAATTAAGAAACTGCCGAAAGATTTCTTATGCCAAACTAGAATAAATCTAGCCTACCTAAGAAACTCGGCAGTTTTAGTTTATAAAAATTTTATTGTCTACAAGCTGTTTCTAATACATGGAAGTAATTCTCAAAGGTCTTACCACAACATTCATAATTATCAATCTCGATACCATCAATTAGTAAGCCAATTAGGGCAAAGGACATAGCCATTCTATGATCATCATGAGTATCTACAAGTCCTGGTGTTGGCTTGCCCGGCATAATTTCAATTCTATCTCTGCCTTCCTTAACATCTATACCTAGGTTGTTAAGTTCTGAAACCATACTTGCAATTCTATCAGACTCCTGTAGTCTTATATGCTCGATGTTTCTAATGCAAGTGGCTGTCTTTGCAAATGGAGCAATAGCCGCAAGGGTCATAGACTGATCTGAGAAATCATTCATATCTACGTCAATTCCGCTAAACTCTCCATTAACTGGACCAGTTACACAGATTCCTTCTCTCTCCTCAGTTACTGCACAGCCTAACTGCTTTAAGACATCAAGGAACTTCATGTCTCCCTGCATTACGTTAGAATGTACATTCTTAACTAGGGCTCTACCTCCTGTAATTGCAGCGGCTGCATAAAAATAGCAAGCTGCAGATACATCTGGCTCAATCTGGTAAGTTCTTGATCTATAATGCTCACCTGCTGGCACATCATAACTTGCGCCATCATGGAATACTTCGCAACCAAACTGGCGCATCATATCCATAGTAATATTGATATAAGAACCTGAAGTCTTCTTTGAGGTAATTAAAACTCTTAAGCCATTAGATAGCATTGGTGCTGTCATAAGGAGGGCACTTAAAAACTGAGTACTCTCGCTAATATCAATGGATACTTCACTTTCTGGTGTCTTACCATTAGCTTTAGCACCTACTACCTTAACGGGTAAATGTCCTTTTTCTTCAAGATATGTAAAACTTGCTCCTAAGCTTTCTAGTGCTTCAAATAAAGGAAGCATAGGTCTTCTCTTCATCTGCTCAGAAGCATTGATTGTATATTCTCCGTCTGATAAGGCAAGCATTGATGTTAAAAATCTAGCTGCTGTTCCTGCTGAACCAACATCAATTGTAGCTTCCTTCTTAGGAATATCTCCATCACATCCGCATACTGTTACGTAGTGATCTACTTCATTAACCTGTAATTTAAAACCTAGTGATAATAGACTTGTTATAAAATGTCTAGAATCATCTGAAAATAATACACCATTAAGGGTACACTCTTCGTTAGATAGGGCTGCAAGTAAAAGGGCTCTATTAGTGACACTCTTAGAACCTGGAACCTCAACTACAGCATTAAAGGGATGTGTTATTGGTTTAACTTTATATCTTGACATGTTCGACTCCTCTAAAATTTAATCCTTGTAGATTAAATTATTTATGTCCATTCTACAAAAGTAAGAGTTATCTCTCATCTATTGTTGTATATGGTCTGTGATGACCAACGTACTTATAGGCTGGACGAATAATCTTTCCTGCATTAACTAACTCCTCTAGTCTATGAGCACACCAACCTGAAATTCTTGCAGTTGCAAACATTGGTGTAAACATTTCCTCTGGAATACCTAACATAGTATAAACCAAACCACTATAAAAATCTACATTAGCACAGACTGGTTTGAACATTTTTCTCTTAGCCATAATAAGTTCGCCAGCTTCCTTCTCCACTGTCTCGTAAAGGGCAAATTCCTTAGTCATACCCTTCTCTTCAGAAAGCTTCTTAGCAAAGCTCTTTAGGATTACTTCTCTTGGATCTGAGTTTGTATAAACTGCGTGACCCATACCATAAATAAGACCTGCTCCATCAAAGGCTTCCTTATCAAGAATCTTATTAAGGTAAGTCTTAATAGACTCAGTATCTGACCAATCACTTACATGCTCCTTAATGTCTGTAAACATCTCCTGAACCTTTAGGTTTGCACCACCATGCTTAGGTCCCTTAAGGGATGCAATAGAAGCTGCGATTGCTGAGTATGTATCTGTTCCTGATGATGTAACTACGTGAGTTGTAAATGTAGAGTTATTACCACCACCATGCTCTGCATGAAGTACAAGACAGATATCAAGTACCTTAGCCTCAAGCTCAGAGAAGTTACCATCATCTCTTAACATATATAAAATATTCTCGGCTGTAGAATATCCCTTCTTTGGATTCTTAATCATAAGTGTTCCATCAAGACGGAAATGTCTAAAAGCCTGATATGCATAAACTGTTAAAAGTGGCATCTTAGCAATAAGCTGTAAGCTCTGTCTAAGTACGTTAGGTACTGAAGTGTCATCTGGGTGCTCATCATAAGAATATAAGCTTAAGATGGACTTCATAAGGGAATTCATTAGGTTGTCTGAAGTTGCCTTCATAATAACATCACGAATGAATGCTCCTGAAAGTTCCTGCAAATCAGTCTGGATACGGACAAATCTCTTTAAATTCTCTTCCTTTGGTAATGAACCAAATAATAATAAATAAGTTGCCTCTTCGAAACGGAATCTATCTGTCTTAGAGTTCTTAATTAAATCTTCTACATTATAGCCTTGAAAATATAATTCTCCATCAACAGGGATCTTTCGTCCATTAATACTTTGGTTTCCAAGTACATCTGATATCTCTGTAAGGCCTGTAAGAACACCATTACCGTTACTATCACGTAAGCCACGCTTAACATCGTACTCTATGTATAAATTCTGGTCTATTGAACCTGAAGCAGTAACTTCCTTTACTAACTCCTCAAACTCACTATTATCGACCGTTGTGAGTTCCATCATTTCCTGATTGTTCATGGGCGATCCTCCTTGTTATATATCTTGCATGAATATAAAAAGAAAAGCTATTACTTCCTCACTAATAGCTCATAATTTTAAAGTGATTAGACAACTCCCAATTGTTGTCTGACATCATGCGGTGTCCTATGTATTATGTGATAAAGTGGGGATATTGTCAAGCAATTCCCCACTTTTTCTTAATAATATTATGTTATTTCTTATTTTACTTTATAATCTTTTGTCTTTCCTTAATTTTCTAAGGTCTTATTTTGAACGCAGTGTAAGCAATCCCACGCTTTACAGTTTAGCCTGATGATCTTCATTTTCAATATCAAGTTGTGTAACGTAAGAATCATCTATGCTATCTTCGTTAATCTTAATTACATCCTTTTTTGCCTTAGTTTCCTTAGCCTCAGTTCTAGTGGAAAGAATAGCATTAGCTAGTTCTAGTAAGTCCTTATCGCTAGCACTTGTAAAGCCCTTACGAGATAGACTTAGGCAGTCCTCATTACTAAAGAAAATGTAGATGTAATCCGAGTCTTTTTCCACTCTAAGGACGTCGTCCCATTTTAAAAGGTCCACATCCTTATCGGCATCTTCAACCTTAATGGTATCTGAGTCAATTTCATAGTTAAACTCCACACCTATCATGTTCTTATAGAGGTTATTAAAGCGTCTCTTGTTGTCCCTATCCATTAGATACATGCCAATAAATAGGAAAACCGCTGCTGCCACAGCATAAAAGACTGTTAGGAAAATGTCCTTACTATCATCATTAGTCACAAACAGGACCATGTATCTTACAAAAAGCATAAGAAAAATAAGTCCTGCAAGGTTATATATAAGTTTGAATTTCTTGTATTTTTCATTAGTAAAATTACTGGCTCTATTAAGACCCTCAAGTGTTTCTTTAGTAAACACTGTAGTATTCTTTATAAGCATATAGACCTCCCAAAAATGTACTTTTATGCACATATTTTTTCTGATATAATCATATTATATTTTATAAATATAATCTATTTTACCACATTTTCATGGACTTATAAATCCTTAATTATTTTGTAGTAAATGGATATTATTATGGAGGTTGATGATAGTTAAGTAAAACTTATAAAAGTATATAAAATACTGTTGAGTTTTATAAGTTATTAGTATAGAATAATATTGAAAGGAAGTGCTATTTTGAACAAATATTATTCTATACATGAATTTTCAAAAATCATAGGCGTATCAGCGCAGACATTACGGAATTGGGATTCCAATGGAAAACTTCATCCTCATCATACTACAGCAAGTGGCTATAGATATTATTCCGATGAACAACTTAATCAAGTAATGAATATAAAGCCTAAAAATCGCGTTACAATCGGTTATTGTCGTGTATCTAGCCATAAGCAAAAAGATGATTTAGAGCGACAGATTTATAACGTAAAAACATATCTTATGGCAAAAGGACAACCGTTTGAGATAATAACTGATATAGGTTCTGGTATTAATTATAAGAAAAAAGGACTTCAAGAACTGATTAAACGTATATCTCAAAATCAAGTAGAAAGAGTTGTTGTTTTACATAAAGATAGACTTTTACGATTTGGTTTCGAGTTGGTCGAATATATAGCTTCGTTGTATAACTGTGAAATTGAGATTATTGACAATACTGAGAAATCTGAACAGCAAGAGCTTGTTGAAGATTTGGTACAAATAATCACAGTATTCAGTTGTAAATCACAAGGCAAAAGAGCTAATAAAGCTAAGAAACTTGTCCAAGAATTGATTCAATGGGAGGAGAGTAATGATAAAGGCAATAAAAGTAATGTTGATACCTAATAACGTGCAACAAACGAAAATGTTTCAGTACGCAGGTGCAGCAAGATTTGCTTTTAATTGGGCTTTAGCTAAGGAAAAAGAAAACTACGAAAAAGG
>NZ_KE384131.1:0-31919 GCF_000424105.1 Lachnospira multipara ATCC 19207
CCAAAATTGAAATTTTAAATTCCACCTCCCGATTAAGTGATGGAATTAACTACTACATAAGTAGAGTTTAATCTTTCACACATCCATGGTATACTCATGACTTCCTTCTGACAGCAGTAGAAGGAGGCTCAATGAGCAAATACATACCTGGTAACCAAAAACATCTAACTCTCGAAGACCGAGAATACATCAAGAAATCTCTTGATAGCGGAATCACATTTAAAGACATCGCAAAGTATCTTTGTAAGGATCCGACTACTATTTCCAAGGAGATTAAACTCCACCGACTGGATGAGTGGTATCGTCGAGGTCCTTTTTACAACAAGAAAAACTTTTGTGAAAAACGCTTTCGCTGTAACAAGCTAAATGCCTGTGACAAAATCATCCTCTGTGGTGTTAAATGTGCCTCGTGTCCTACTTGTAATCAAACGTGTAAAGACTTTGTTCGAGAGCACTGCAACCGATTAGATAAGGCTCCATACGTCTGTAACGGATGCCATAAAATCTCACGTTGTACCATTGCTCATAAATATCACTACGATCCCTACTTTGCTGACCGTAAGTATCGCGAAAAGCTTTCATCTTCGCGAGCTGGGATAAATATGACCAAGCATGAACTGCGCGAAAAGGATAGCATCATCTCGCCACTCATCTTCCAAGGACAATCGCCCTATCAGATAGTGACGAATCATCCTGAATTAGACATGTCGGTTCGAACATTGTATTCATACATCAATGATGGTCTCATTACTGCCAGAAACATTGATTTAAAGCGTAAAGTTAAGTTCAAGCCACGAAAAGTACATAAGACTCAGATAAAGGATCGTTCCGTATTTCAAGGGCGCCTTTATTCGGACTTTCAAGCTTTGGAACTGGATTCCTTCGCCGAGATGGATACTGTTCATTCCTCAAGAGAATCGAAGCGTGTCATCCTTACATTCTTCCTGACTCGTGAAAAACTATTTCTAGCATTTATCATGAATCGCTGCACCAAAGGTGCCGTGAGACTAATCTTTGATAAGTTAGAACGTCAGCTAGATACATATGATTTCCTGACGTTGTTTAGCACTATCCTTACCGATAGAGGTACTGAGTTTGGAGATCCGGACTCTTTAGAGACCGGCATATCTGGAATGGAGCGCACAAGTATTTACTATTGTGACCCAATGCGCAGCGGCCAAAAAGGCGGCATTGAGCAGGCACATACCATGCTACGTATGGTGCTTCCTAAAGGAACAAGTTTTGAATACTTGACCCAGTGGGACTTACGCACAATTGTTGACCACATCAACTCGACGCCACGCGAAAGTCTAAATGGGCGTACCCCATATGAGGTTGCATTAGAAACTTACGGCATAGACATCTTAAAAGCACTTCAGCTTAGGCCGATTGCACCTGATGATGTCAATCTGACGCCTAAGCTGATACGCTTTAACCATTAACTTTACATAAAAATCTGCTGTCAGACTGGAAATAAACAATTCACATTTTTTCAATGTGGCCTGTGGAATTCAGTCTCGCACACGGAATATCCAGAGGCTTGTTTGCCATGTCTTCAATTCGGATATTTTATGGAAAGTTACTGCAATTATACCAGCTAAGCCTAAATATTGCTCTCTGAAATATTAAAAACCAAGGAAATTTTAAAGACCGGTGGAATTTACCATTTCACTGGAATTTACAATTTCAAGTTAGCAAAAGATTTATTTCCTCTATCAATAATATCTCCTAGTAATATAAAACATGCTTCTTCATCTATTTTTTCAATATTATTTTTCAAAGTTATCCATTCATCAAAACATCCATGAATATCTCCTACGACATAATGGCCCATCCTACATACCCTCCAAACTTGTTATTTATAAAAAAGAGACATCAAATAAGATGCCTCTTTTGCTTAGACGAATTTAAATTCCGTTCCTTTTTTGTCATCTTTTAATACGATCTTAGCATTAAATGATTTACCTGCCTTTGATTTAAGATTCTTTATAATATCTGTTTCTCCACATTTAAAAAACTTATTAATTTGAGTTTTAGGCAAATCTTTTCCGCAAACAGTCGTCCAAAATGTAAAACCACACTTGCATGATATTTTTTTACCATTTTCTTCTAATTCATTTTTACAAGACGGACATTTATACTCTGATTTTTTAATTGTATGTTCATTAGACATAAAATCATATTTGTTTTGCTCAAAATTATACTTAATTTTTTGTTCCCATGAACTAGAACCCTTCTTAATTGTCTTATTAATGATTTCACCGCTAATTAATTTAATAAATTCATCATCAGATAATTTACTATCACAGATATTTTTAAATCCGCCCATTTTACATGATTTTTCTTTCCAATTTGAACAGAAATACCCCTTAGGTCCTGATAATATATTTCCTCCACATTGAGGGCAAACACATATTGTATCAAATGATTTTTTGTTACCGCCAATTGGTGTTATATCAGCTTTTTTGATATCATTAACTAACTCGCTAGTATCTTTAATCATGCTTTGTTCAAAAACATCAAAATCAAGTTCGCCACGTCTTACCATTTCTAAGCGTTCTTCCCACTCACCAGTCAAATCAACTCGACATATCTTACAGAATTTAAGATTTTCATAAAGCAATCTTCCTGATTCAGTTGGCACAAGTATTTCTTTTTTATTTATCTTTTTCTTACATAAATATTTATCTCTAGTTATTAATCCATCTATAATAGAAGCACGAGTTGCAGGCGTTCCTATCTTCAAATTTTTACCCAATGATTTATATTTATCATCTAATAAATACTTATGTGGTTTTTCGCAAATCTGAATAATATCTGTTTCAGATAAATGTGTAGGACATTTTGATGTTTTCTCAGATAAATCATATTCCTCTACATTGATAACATCACCCTTTTTATATAACGGGATTACTGTATCAGTGAAATTTGTGTCAAATATCTTAGAAAAACCTTCCGAAACAAGTGTTTTTCCAGATGACTTAAATTTATGTCCATCTACATCTGTAATTAATGTTACCTTTTCTTGTATTAAAGGCTTTAAAAAAATTGCTATAAATTGTCTGCAAATAAGTCTATATATATCTTGTTGCTTTTTTGATAACGAATTATAATCTGGTTTTTTTGCAGTAGGTGTTAGAGCTGAGTGACCATGAGATTCTAATTCCTTATCATTTGCATATTTCTTAGTACCCTTTACTTTTTCTATATCGTCTTTTGAAATAGTCTTAATAAAAGGAACAAATTCTGATATTGACATTGCAGACTTTAGCATTAATCCTAAATCTTCCTTTGAAGATATATAACAACAATCTGTTCTTGGATATGAAACATATCCCTGCTCATATAATGATTGAATGATTTCCAATGTTTCATTTGGAGCATATCCAAGTTTTCCACTGGCAATCTGACATGTTGCTAATGAAAATAATTTAGGAGCTGTTGTTCCTATCCTCTCTTTCTTATATGTATCGACAACAGCAATTTTATTTAAATGTGATATTAAGCTTAAAGCATCTTCTTTGTTGGCAAAATATTTTAAACCAGATTCTTCGTCTTTTCCATTTTCATCATCAGTAGGGACATATAGCTGGCCACTAAATTCTTTCCCATATATTGCTTTAACACCATATTCTGTTTTAGGAACGAAATTCTTTATTTCATCTTCACGCTGACAAACAATTGCCAAAATCGGAGTTTTAACTCTTCCAACAGCAGCTCTTGTTCTTAATTTTAAACTAGCTGCTTCAGATAAATTCATTCCAAAACGATAATCTGAATGTTGTCTTCCATATGCTGCTTTTAATAAATTTTGCTGCATTGGTTCGTTATAATCTCTTAAATTTTTTAGAGCGTCTAAAACTTTACCCTCTGTAGTATCATTTGACCAATATCTTTTAATTGGAATTTTTACTTTTAACTCTTTTAAAACAATATCAACTAATAACTGTCCTTCTTGATCTGGATCACCAGCATGAATAATAAAATCATATTTGGTATCTTTCAGCGTTTTTTTAATTGTATTATATCTTTTTGACGCAGTTGATGAAGGACCACTTCCTGCTATCAGTTTATATTTCCATCCACCATTATCTTCTGGATTAAATGGCAAATGTTCCCAACTAAAATAACCATAATCTTCTACTAGTTCATTTGGTAGTTTTAAAGTCATTAAATGACCTGCCTGTGCTAAAAAATCACATGTGTAATTTAATTTACTTTTGTGTTTTTCATATACATTTTGTATCGTCCTCATAAGACTTGGTTTTTCCGCAATTAATAAAGCTCTCAAATATTCATCAACCTTTCTTTTTTATAAATTATCTAGAAAACCCATTACGTGAACTACTCGGTAATTGAATTACCGAGCATCAAGTGCGCACGGCTGACGCCGTGTAGGTCTTGGGTGCGTCCATAACACCAGTACTGTTTTTTACGCAGCTACTTTTAAAATGAAAGGCTCTTTAATAGACGCAGGGTTTAATCTTACGTCTATTTTTTGTTTGGCCAAAAATAATCTGAGGATATTATATGCCCCTACGCAATCTGCATTCCAGGAATATAACCCATCTCTGTAAAGTCCACGCTTGACACGATTAAGCTTGTCTGCGTTTATTTTATCAACACAAGGCATTAAAGGACTGGTCTGACTTGAATAATTTTCCTTCTGCTTAACAAGAGTAATTCCTTCCTGCGCCAGTTTATAATCAAGCATGGTATAGATTTTTTTATATGGGAGTGCGTGCAACTTTTGGTTTGTAACGTTTCCAAAATCCTTATTTCTGCGGATGTTTGTAATATCTCCAATAACAACAGTGTTAATATCATTATCAATGCAGTACTTCACGATATACCTCGTGGTCTTATGGATGTAATCGGTTATGGCATTATTCTTTTTTGTATATAGTTTATTTATATGCTTTGAACTTTTGGGATATTTAACACCATTATTGTATTGCTGATTACTCCACTGGGACTGAACCCTGGCTATTTCTTTATTATAGTAATGACATAAGGACAGGTATTTTCTTCCAGTGATAAAAGTCTCACCGTTACGAGAATTATAGCAGGTCATAAGATTGTGTATACCAAGATCAATACTAAGATAGTTTCCGTTATCAGGCTTTGGCACGATATCATCTGTTTCATAAATAACAATGATCCTGCACTCTCCATTTGAAGGGGGATATATCTTGATCTGCTTGATGTTATCAATGCTCTCGAAAATCTTATTTTCGAGAAAAAGGAATTTATCATTGATATCATAACTCTCCGACATATACATCTTTAAATGTTTTGACAAGGTTAGCCTGACTATAACTGAGCCAGGTTCATGAACAATGGCATTCTGCATATAGGTTATAGCTATGCAGTCATGTTTAAATCTTGGAGGTCTTGGATTGGCAATACCGTGAGAACTATTAAGCTCATAGAAAGACTTCCATGACTTATCAAGAAGCTTGCAGACTTCCTGTGCGGTCTGTGATGGGAGTTGACGCGCCCAAAGTTCATCCTTATGTGCTTTTTTCTGATAAAACCAGTCAGGATACTCAGCAAAACCAAGCTCTTTATAATGCAATCGTTCATAATTACAAACATTCCAGAGTTTATAAGCTGCATAGCACATATGACCTATAATGTTTGAATAGTCGTTATTTAATTTGATGGTGGTTTTATGTGATAGCAGCAAGCAGCTTACTCCTTTCCTTAATATGATTTACTCTGGTGCTCTATATAGCGTTTAATATTTTCTTCTGATACAGAGCCGATTGTTTCACAATAATATGAGTGATTCCACAATTCCCCTTTCCATAGTTTGGATTTTATTTCAGGGAACTGTTCAAAAAGCTTTCTTCCTGTAATGCCCTTAAGGTACTTTACAATAGTTGTGACCGATAACTTTGGTGGTGCAGTAACAAAGCAGTGGACATGATCCATTTCGCCACATTCAAAAAGCTGAACACTAAAAATGGTAATGGGTAGTTTACAATCGTACTGTTTATAAATATTCTTGTGTTTGCACTGTACTATATCCTACTTGTGTACTTTGTTTTTCATGGAAAAATTTGACATATATACAACATAATATTCCTATAATAACCAACATGATATAAAACCAAAACAATTTTATTATTGTTCTGATAAAAACGTATGCCACCACAATTGCAGCTAAAGCATAAAGTAAAAAACTAATCATAAAAATTCTCCTATCTATTATTCTTCTTTTAAAATATATAGGATTTTATCTGCGTTTTTATAAAATATCTATTATTTTTAAGCATATACTTTATTTAATTCTTCTTTTAAATAATCTGAACACATATCATCATTTTCAACAACTTCAAGTGCTATTGAAGGACTTTTGGCTTTATGATAAATACGTTCGCTAGTCATAGCTTCAAAAATATCTAAACAATGGACTAATCTAATTAACTTAACTGCATTTTCATTAATAGGTTCATTTATATTTTCTAATTTAACCTTTCCATATCCATGATGATATAAAACAGAAAGATAAACCTCTGGTGGTTCTTTCAATTCTTCTTTTAATAACTTGTATCCGTAATAAGAATGTAAATCAATGATTTGTCGTTCTAAATTATCTAATCTTGTATCCTTTTTTAAGATTCTTGATGGTATATATATTTTACCAATATCGTGTAGAAGACCAACTTTATAAGCCAAATCCTCATTTAATTCTTCTGTATATGCAAATTTTTTACATAATTTAGCAACATTTAAACTGTGCTGCCTTGTCTCATTATTAAATTGTAATAAATACTTGTTATATTTTTTTTCCATAAAATCACACTTCCAAAAATTTGTATTATTTGTACTAATCGTACAATTTGTACTATTTGTATAATATTTACAAATCATACTCTAGCCATAATAAATATATAAGAACAAATTTCCTTTATATTTATTATGTAACAACTATTTTGTAAAGGAGAATATATATGAATTTTGAGAAAGAACTTAACGACTATTTTGTAAAGATACATAACCTAAAGAGTTGTGATGAAGTCAATGACTGGCAGCATAAATTTTATAATAACGAATTTAAAATTAAGAATCTAGATAAGGCTGCTAAATTACTTATTGAATTTATGCATAGAAGAATATGCATAATGGGTGATTATGATGTAGATGGAATTAACAGTGTTACTATTTTAAAAAGAGGTTTTAAACGTGCTGGATTTACTCAGGTTGCTTTTTTAATCCCTAATAGAGATACTGAAGGTTTTGGATTAAACAAAAACATGATTGATAAAGCTTATGCAGCTGGCTGTGAACTTATTATCACTTGTGATAATGGTATTGCTCAAATTGAGTCTATTAATTATGCTAAATCAATAGGCTTAACTGTAATAATTACTGACCACCATGAACCATCTGTTGATGGTCTTCCAGATGCAGACATTATTATTGATCCTAAAGCAATTCCGAATTCTAGCGATTATGACGGCTACTGCGGAGCTGGTATTTGTTATAAATTGATTAAAGAACTATTTAGTCAATTATCAATTAATGATACCAACACAGAAAAACAGTTACTAGGTGCAGCTGCAATAGCTACTATTGCTGATGTCATGGAACTTCATTCAGAAAATTATATAATTGTAAAAGAAGGTCTTAAAGCTTTAAAAGAATATGAAACATCCATTCCTACGATTTACGCTTTAATATCATGCCTTGGTTTTAATAATCGTCTTGTAGCGGAAGATATAGCATTTAAAATTGGGCCATGTATAAACGCTCAATCAAGAATGAATGGCAATGGAGCAATGAATTGTGTAAATATGTTAATAGACAATCCTGATTATCAAAAAGCAATTCAATATGCAAATTATATTCTTAAGATTAACGATGAACGTAAGAAAATACAAAAAGAACAAATAGAAATCGGTGAAGAGTACATTAGAAACCACGGGTTATATGGTAGTGTACCAATGATTTTATATCTACCAAATTGCCCTTTTGGTATTATAGGTATTGTAGCTGGAAGATTTACTGAAAAATATCAAAGACCAGTAATTGTATTATCTGACAAAGACAATAATATTATAAGAGGTTCTGGAAGAGCTTGTGGAAATTTTGATTTAAAAAAAGAATTAGATCAAAGAAAAGATATATTCACACATTATGGAGGACATAAAGAAGCCTGCGGATTGTCTTTTAAAAAAGAAAATTTTGAAAAATTTATAATGAGTTTTATAAATTACGAAGGTTTTATCCCTCCTGAACCTAAAGAGAGTCATAATGATTTTACAATAGACTATAAGGATTTCCCTGCTTTTTGCAAATGTTTAGATAATTATATTTGGGGAAATGGTTCTCCAAAACCTATAATAAACATTGAAAACTTCAAGGTTATTCCTAAATATGGCAAATTTGCTCAAACTAATCCTGATAATAACATAGTTAAATTCTATGGCGAAAAGGATACAGTAGCAATCAATTTTGATATGAAATTAGATTCATCAGATTCCAATTATAGCAGCATAAACATATCTGGTGTTCCTGGATGCAATAACTTTAATGGTAAAATAAACTACCAAGTAGAAATCATTAGGTTAAGTATAAACAAAAGAGATAATACTAAAACACCTTTAGCTATGCTTTTACAAAATCAAGCATTAAAATCAAATTCATAAAAAAGGACTATCACATTACTACAATGTGATAGTCTTTTTCTATTTTGTACAAATTGTACTTTTTGTATCTTTTGTATCATTTGCATTATTTATACAATTCCTACTCCGATAGAATATCTTCAAAATCTTCTCCCTTAACAAAGGCTATATAAGAGTCTTTTAACTTTTTAAATCCAAATATCAACTCTAGTTCTTTTATTGTCATACCATTGCTTTCGATTATATCAACGAAATCTTTATAATTTTCTTTCTCCTGACAAGCTCTCCATGCTCTTTCTGTTAATGTCATCTTTTTAGGCTTTGTAGGTGGTAAATTGTTTCTTGTACCACTCAACTTGGCATATGTTTTTAAAACTAAATGACGCTTATTTATTGTGCCTTTTGTTGAAAAATGAACACAACATTCAATCCATGCTTGAAATAACGACTCATATGTATAATCCTGTTCGCATTCTTCTAATGATTTGTTTGTAACCTTTTCAAGTTTATCCTTAAACTGTTCGAATTCTGGATTCTCTTTCTTTTTATCAAAAAGCTTTTTACTCAATTCTTCGGATTTTTCAGGCGTAAATTGTTTAGCTACCTCATTTTCTAAATTATATTTAATTTCTGCTTTTTGATTAGATCCATCTGTAATCGGAGTCCATTCATAATCATTTTCTATTGCTGTTTTGCACCAACCCACAATATTTCTGATAGGATTAAATTGTGATTGCCAAACTGCCATTCTAATAATATATTCTGTTAGTTCAATATCTTTATTAGCTGCATTAAATATTACATCTATATCTGATTCCTTTTTAAATACAGATTTATATTTATCATATAACTGAGATACAACAGGATTACTTATTTCTTTATATTCGCCTTCTACAACTGTTTTTTCGTCAAGCCCTATTTCTATACACTTCATAACCCAGCCAATATAATTTGTCATTGGACCTTGTTTATCAGCAAGCTCAATAGCTTTACGCACTTTGTCTTCATTGTATCCAGCTTTTTCAAGAAACAGCGTAATATCACCCTCTGTTACAATTCCACCCTTACCAACTAAATCGTTGTACAAATCAGGAAACATATCTAACGGTAATTCCATCTGACGTTTAGATTCATTTACTTTTTTAATATACTCTGCCTTTTTGTCAATCTTCCTTGTTTCTGTAGGAACATTTTTAAATATTGTAAACTCAATTCGCTTTGTTTCTTTTTTTTCTCTAATACCCTTATACTCGAATCTTATGTCAGCTACTTTTTCCAATTCTTTTTGAGCAACTTTAAGTATTCTTTGATTAAATTTTTTGTATTCTGCGTGTTGGATATATTTGTCAGGACAAAGCGAAAGTGCATAATCCCAATCAATATCCGTTCCTTTTGACTCTATGTAATCTCTTACAGCTTTATCGTCTATATTAGCAGTTCCTAACATAAATCTTAATTCGCTTAACCGATATTCAACTGTATATCCAACATTATTATCTTTAATCAGATATGTATATGATTTAAGAACCTCGTATAGTCTAAAAGCCGCATTTGTTTTAAAACTTGTAACCGTAGCTAATTGATATGGCGTATATCCTGACGACAAACCAATAATATGACTACGTAATTCAGGAGCAAATTTAACTGTTAGTATATTATTTGAGTAATCTGCTTTTGGGATCATGGCAATTGCCATGCAATCGCCATTTCCATTCTCCATAAACAGTGTATGTCCCACTAATCGCTTAACAACCTTTTTCATAACATCATATATGTGAGTATCATCAGATATAAATTCTTTCAATTCGCCTGGATATAATTTTGCTTCTAGCGGATAGTCTTTATCTTTATAATTATTTTCAACTCTTGTCAAAGCTACAGCAATAATTTGATTTTCAATAAGCGTTGAAGCATATTTACTCGTTATAAGTTCGTTAGATTTCCTGTAAGTACTATCTTTTAGTGGTATTAAAGAATTGTCTACCATGTATTTTATCCTCTCTCTTTCTGGCTTTGATTAATTCTAGCAAAACTAAAAACTTTGGTAAAGTGACCAAATTCGGAATGTTTTTGTTTAAATTATTTTTTACATTTTCTGTCACCTTATACGCTATATAAATGCCATTTTTATTAATTAATATTCAGGCTATATTACCTTTTTTAAAAAATATGACTACCTTTTGTTTATTTTTATTACACAAAATATATGTTAAAGTGACCAAATTCGGAATGATAGCTTTTTATCTTTTTGTTTTTATATATATCATATACTATTAAGCATGATTTTTTATAATTATATGTATTTTACCACATAATTACACGATAAAGTGACCAAATTCGGAATTTTTTATAATTATCTTTCCGTTTTGCGTCCCCTTTATAAAAGCCTGACTAAAAAGTGACTGAAATGCTTTTAAAAGTGACCAAATTCGGAAAAATGAACTACATTTTTTGTCACCTTTCTTACGTTTTGCGTCACTTCTCTTACGTTTTTTGTCACCTTTCTTACGTTTTTTGTCACTCCTCTTACGTTTTGTGTCACCTTTACAACTAGAAACCCTTGGAAATACTGAATTTGTTTCAGCATAAAAGAAAAGAAAAGAAAAGAATTATATTTGTTGTTGTTATATAATAATATATTTATATATAGGGCAACAAAGCGAACATATTTTCTTATAGATAAAGACCTGCTTTAAACACAGGTCTTTATACAATAGCTTTAATTTGCTCATATACGGATTTTTTTCATAAAACACATAAATTATCAATTATTAATTATATAAGCTCTAAATAAACGAATTAACAACGTCAGGACGCATATTAATAACGAGAAAAGTATTCGTCCAAACAAAAACTAATAAATGATGTTGTTCTTAACCCTAAAGCTGCAGCTTTAATTGTGATATCATCTTTTAGATCTTTACGCACTGGAACAACTCGTCTTACCTTGCCATGTTGAACTTCTCTGTAATTTTCAATAGCAGTATTATGTTCATAATCTTTTTTTATACATTCTGCCATTATATCTTCGAACAATTGTTTTATTGCCATTCTATTCATTCTAGCGACTTGTGTAATTAATTTATTTGTATTTTCGTTGAGAATAAGTGTCATTGAAACATATTCGGCAACATAATTATTTGTACAATTTTCATCTTTTATACGAATTGTAGTATTTGTATCATTTGTATTAATTGTGCTATTTGTACTTTTTGTACTATTTGTATCATTTGTATAAACTTTATTGCTTAATTTAATATCGTGATTTGTTTCCTGCTCTAACTCTATACCTTGGTCATGCCTATTAGCAAAATCTCCAAAAATAGTATCATTTGTACTTGTGTTACCTCGTGTTAAAGCATTTTGTTTATTTGCTTCTTTTAATTTATCTCTTAATGATGACATAATAACGCCTTTCTTATATTGATTTTAGTATTAAGTCAACTAAACCATTATAGTCTTTTGATATTTGTTCATTTTTGTAATAACTAGATACTGCAGAATGTAAAGTTTTAACTTCTGAAACCTTAACTGACTTTCTAATAGTGTAAACAAATGGTTTTTCAGCTGTTTCGTCTGCAATAGACTTTAATGTGTCTAATGCGATTGCACACATATTTGTTGGCTCAAATCTATTTAGTATATAACCAAGTATCCTGGCATGACTATCATGATGTCTGCCATTAACAAGTTTATATACATCTTTTTGAGTTGTAACAACTCCATCAATGCTACTTTCATCGCACTCCGTTGGAATGATTATATAATCGCTTGCTATATATGACATAGCCAATAGTTTATTTCTACTAGGGGCATTATCAATAAATATAAAATCATAAGAATTTTTTAAAATATCACATGCATCTGCCAATAAAAATACATCATCATCATCTAAAAGTTCTCTATCAATTCTTGAAAGTGATTCAGATGACGCAATTAAGTCAAATAATTCTAGATGTTGTATAGCATCTTCTAATGTCGCCTGAGCATGAAACACATCGTATATAGATGATGTTTCTAAGTTTCCTGCTACGTTTTTAGTCAATGAACACTGTTGGTCCAAGTCAATAACTAAAACATTGTATCCTCTTTGTTTTAATATTGTTGCAATTTCGATAGTTGTGCTTGTTTTTGATACACCGCCTTTTTGGGTGCAAACGCTAATTACATTTGATTTTGATTGCATATAGTCCTCCCTTTATTTTTTACAATTTGTACAAATTGTACTTTTCTTGCAAATTATAATATTTGTACAATAGTTAACAACAGTTATGATTATACAAAAAAAATCTTAGATTGTAAAATTATCATTATTTGTACATGTCATCTAACGTAATAAGAACTATATTTGATGTATCAATGTTACTAAACCATTCGGTAAACCCAGAAAGCGAAAACAATAAATAGTGGGTTATAGCATATTTACCTGTGATTAATTTGGATCTTCTGATTAATGTTTCATAAATTGTTTTATCTATCTTTTCATTTTTAAATTTACATTCACCTACTATTGCAGTGTTATCTACAGTAGATATACCAACTACATCAATATCAGCTGATTGCTGATACCAGTTATTATTTTTATCTTTTAATTGCTCTACTCCCCACCAAGTTCCCGTTTTAGTTATAAATGAACCATATGCACCAAGTATTCCTTGTTCTAAAGTGTAATATCTGCACATTTCTTCAAAAACACTTCCCATAAACAAATGAAGCTGATTTTTTACAACTTTATCATAGTATAGCTCACCTTGGCCCATTTCAATTACGCTAACAGCTTTAGGAATAAATTGATACCAAAATTTGAACATATGGTCTTTTAGTACATATTGTGTTTTTTTCTTGTTTTTCTCCTCTGTAATACAATGCTTTTTTTCAATTAATCCAACATCAATTAGTTTTTCAAGCGAATATAGAACTGTTGAGTCTTTTTCCTTAATTTTTGAAGAGATTATATTTAATGTTGTTTCGCCTGACGCAACCTGTTCAATAATATTATTTACAATGGTTACATCTGCAAATTCTTGTGTAAGGAAATTTTTAGTTTCATCATAAAGATATCCGTCTGTGCTAAAAAATTGATTTTTAATATTTTCATCAAGGCTCTTGTCAGCCTGGAACATTGATAAATATTTTGCTACACCCCCAGTAACTCCATAGCATATAGCCTTTTCTTCAGCAGTATAATTAGGTGTGAATAATGCAGCATCTCTATAATTAAAAGGTTCTAGTTTTATTTGTGAAGTTTTACGGCCAAAAAGAGGACTCTTTTCGCTTAAGATTTTATTTTCCATAAAACTTAAAGAAGAGCCGCAAAGTATAATCATAAGGTTTTTGTCGAGCCATTGTGTATCAATGTATTTCTGTAATATAGATAATAGTGATGCGTCTTTTTCCGCCCAATAAGGAAGTTCATCTATAACTAAGACTAGTTTTTCTGATAAACTTGTTATTTTTTTTGTTATTATATTTAATACATTTTCTAAAGATGAAAAAGTAGCGTCAGCATACTCAGGATCTAATACTTCCATTACCTGTTTCGAGAATAATTCTAAATTTCTTTCTGGACCGATTTTAGTAGCAGTATAAAAAATAGCCATTTTCCCTTTTAAAAATTCTGTAATTAAAAAGGATTTACCAATTCTTCTACGACCGTATATAACAGTCATACCAAATTTTGGACTTGAATAGATTTTTTCTAATGAATTTAATTCTTTTTTTCTACCTATAAACATATTGCCCTCCGTTTTATTCAAATTAATTTGATTCAAATTGATTTTAATAAAATTGATTTGAATTAAGTATACTATATTATTTTGTTAATTTCAACATTCGCTAATCTTTTATACAAATAATACAAAATGTATAAATATTACAAATAGTACAAATAGTACAAAACAAGCCCGATAATATGCTCTTATATATTTATTGTGTAAAAATAAATAAAGAAAGGACTTATAACATGAAATTAAATAAGCTATTTACAATATCACTATCTTCACTTGCGATTTTAACTTCTATTACTGGTTGCAATACCAAATTCCAAGAAGAAAAAATTACAAAGATTTCGGATGATTTTACAGACTACAATAAGATTTTTGATGAAGGCATGTTTTACGTGAAACATAATGATGGGACTTTTGAAAAAACTTGTTTCGGAAATGCAAGTTTTGATTCTGGTGAAACAAACGAGAATTCGCCTAATTACGAAAAAGTCATGTGGTTTAAAGATGATTTTAGTCAAATCCCAATATTAGGATCTGGTGATGAATTATTAATGTATTCATCAACTGATTTTAGCGAAGTATTTACTCTTGAAAGATTTTATGATTATGGCTATTCAATTGGAATTAGAAATCTTGAAACTACTGAATCTGGTAGATATGCTCTAACATTCAGCGATGATGAATCATATGTATATCCTGATTCAGATACTTCTGAACTTGAAAAATTAAAAACAAAAAAGATTGTAATCGACAAGCTTGGTGGAGTACAAATGCTAAATTCAGCTGCAGCAACTAAAGATAAAGTGAATGGAAATTCACAAGACAATGAAAGTGATGAAGTGAGTTATTTAACATCTGCAGGAACTATAGGTGGTTTGCAGCAAGATAAGACTTATCCAGTAGAAATTTACGAAGGAACTATTAAACACGATTATAATTTAACAGCTGATGTAAGAGTATTGGGCGAGTTTGAGACATATACGATAACCAATTACGAATATGTTGCTGATAAGTGTATTAAAATTAAGTTACCTGAAGATTGGAAGAGCGGATATTATTGTATTAATGGCATTGGAATGTTTTTATATATTAATAATAACGATATAAATGAAGATGATTACGAAAATTTATTAAATTACGATACATCAAAAGAACTTTTCAACGAAGCTTATGTAGAAGAGGAAACTGATTTATTTGGTGAAACAAAGACAGTAACAAATCAAGTTGTTTCTGATGGAGATGTATATGTCCCTTATTCAAATGGAGACACCGTTGCGAACAAAAATATTTATACAACTGAGTATAAGTATAATTACGAAACACCTAAGAATATCACAGTTAAGGTAAATAATGTGACATATAACAAAGATATAACGATAGAAATGGAAACGCCTACTGGAAAAACATATACATTGGAATATAAAGATGGCGTATATCAAACAGTTTTTAAAACTGATAGTTCAACATTAAATGGAGTCCTTAAATTCAAGATGTATAACGTTGAAGGTGATAATGTTGATATATCGCTTGCCGCAACTGATTAATGGAGGAAGAAATTTATGAATGATGAAAAAATTTATAAGAAAATTAGAGTCTTAAAAATAAATAATATAGATAGATTAAAAAAAATAGAAAATGCTCATAGAAGAGAATTTGATGCAGAATTTATCAGTTATGCTCTTAGTACTTCATTTGAAGAAATTGCATTAAAAATAAAGCCAGATAAATATGGAGAATGGAAAACTAATCTATATTATGCAATAACAGAGCATAGTCCAAGTCAGGGAATTTATAAGATTTGTAAAAATGCAGTAGATTTTCTAGAAAAAAAATATGATAATGATGAAATTGATATATTATCTATATCTAGTCGAATTGAAGATGACAAATTGTATTTAATGACACTCGTAAGAGATTATATACCAAATGATGATTTTAGAAGATTTGTTGGCTTTTTTGATTTTGTAGGTGAAAAACCAATTCAAAAACAAATTGCTGTACAGACAAGACCAGGCAAATTAATAATTCCTGACGAAATCAAAAATTTTAAATATACCCAAGAACAGACGGAAATTCATACTAAAAAAGTAAATAGACAAAATGAAGCATATTTAAATGCATCAAAAGAAAAACCTTTCTTAAATTCTATTGATGAATATGAACCTACAGATTTAGCTAAACCCGAAGATAGTATCGATTTAGTTTACGATTTAAAATCCAATGAAAAGGAATTAAACTTAATTACTCCTTATGAGCAATTTAGGGCTATTTATGAGGAAATCCTTTTAAGATTATCAAATGGAACAGATAAATATCAATATTTCTCTGTATTAAAGGGTGATATGAATAAGGATTCTTTTATGGCATATATTGAATCAATTGTTGATAATGAATATATCAAAACGGGAAGATTAAAAAGAGAAGATAAGGCTATTCTTCTAGATAAACTTAATACAGCTCTTTTTAAGTTATATATAATACAGCCTATGATTGATGATCCAAACGTAACTGATATTAAGATTACAGGACCAGATTCAATTAGATGTAGAGTTAAAGGTAAAGCGTATATATCTAATATTACTTTTATTGACGATGCTGATTTAAAGCGTTTTATAGAAAGTTTAGCTGTTAGAAATAACATTTCTCTAAATGTTCCAGCGCAGACATTTACTGACAATGGTGATAGAGATTATGTGCTAAGATTTTCTTTCACATCAGAATATGTAAATTCTGTTGATTATTCATATATACATATACGAAAAGTATCGAGAAAAAAATTATTAGGTAAAGATTTAATCAAGGTAGGTATGATGGATAAAAAAGTTCAGGATTATTTGCTTGATTGTGCAAAACATAGTCGTGGGGTTGTTTTTGCAGGACCTCCAGGTTCAGGAAAAACAGTGGCATTAAACTGGTTTTTAGAAGAAGGATATGAACAATCTGCAGAAATTCTCGTTATACAAGAAAATGATGAATTGTTTGCTTATAGAAAGGGTGTAATGTTTGAACATGTTGTTAATTACGCAGAAGATGATAAAGAACCTGTAACATTGGAAGATCTCGGTCGATTAGCCCTTGTGGCAGGTGCTAATGTTTTTATTATCGGAGAAGCGAAAGGCCCAGAAATATGTTCTGCAATTACATTGAGTAATTCAGGTTGTAGAACTGCAATTACAATACATAGTCCGTCATCTACAGAAACAATTGATAAAATGGCAGATTTAGCTCAGAGAGGCTACGCATCGGATTATGAGCAAGCTAAGAGAATGCTAAAATCTTTCCAAACAATAGTGTATATGAAAGATTTTGCTGTTCAAGAAATATCTGAAATCATTGGATATAATGAAGAAACAAAAGATATGGAATACAGGTATATTTATAGAAAAGAAGACAAATAATCTTAGATATTTATAGTAGAGGATTTAGTCCTCTACTATTTTTTTTAAAAAAAGAAGGTGTGTGATTTATGAAATTAGTAGAAAGAAATGAACGTTCAGATATTAGTGGAATTCATAATGACAGAAATTTCGATTTATCTAAAGCGGTACATATTAATCCTGATAGAGGAGTAATGAATAAATATTGGGTTTATAATGATGAATATCATAAGAAATTTATAGATATTGAAAAAGAATTTTACGAGGAAAATTTTGGAGAATTTCTGTCTAATCAAGAAAGACGATTAAAAGAAAACCACAATTATTCAAAAATCAAAAATGTAGACGATTATTTAAAGGGAAGATATACAAAGCCAGAAGATAAAATCTTGCAGATAGGAAATTCAATATCTCATATAGATGGTGAATTATTATGGAAAATAGCAAATGACTATCAGAAAAGATTTAATGACATGTTTGGAGATAACTGTAAAATAATAGATATGGCTTTACATATGGATGAATTAGTACCTCATGTTCATATTAGAAGGGTATGGATGGCCACAAATGATTATGGTGAAAAGGTTGTATCTCAAACCAAAGCACTCAACGAATTAGGAATAAATAGACCAAATATGAGTAAGGAGAGTTCAAGAAATAATAATGCTAAAATGACATTTTCAAAAATAGAAAGAGAATTATTATTTGAAATTTGTAAAGAACATGGGCTTGAACTTGATAAAAAACCTGATAAAGAAAATAATATTCATATCAGGATTGATCTGATAAGAGAAAGAACCGTAAATAATGAGCTTGAAAAAATTATTGATAAAAAAAATGAACTTGAAAATGAATTAGAAGAGTCGGAACAGTATTTAAATTCGTTTGAGTATATTTTATCTAATATTCTTATTACTAGTACTTACTGGCAAGAGGAAATTAAGAAGACAAAAAAACTAGATTTAACCAAGAGAGCCAAGGCATTAAAAGATATATATGAAAAAACTATTGTATCCGCAATGGAGCAGCTGGAAAAGAATAAGGTTAATATTGATTTGTATAACATAAGGGAAATTGTAAATGCCAAGGCAAAAGAGTTGGATTTGATAAAATTCATAAAAGAAAATGGGTTGTATGAAAACTATTTAGCAGAACATGAATTAAGAGAATATAACCAGATAAGAGAAAATAAAGAAAATAAAAATGATAGAGAAGATAAGGTCAAATAGGCCTTATCTTTTTTTGCCTAACTAATAAAAATGTGGGAATATTATGACAAAAATTCGTATACGTTACTTTGTCAATATTAAACCCTATTTACAAATTTTGGTTTTGTCATATACATGACAAATATTGTGTAGTCTTACCTTTGTCAATATTATGCCACTAAGCGAATAATATTAGTTTGTCAACATTACGACAAAAGTTAATTTTTACATTTTGTCAATATTATGCCACATTTATTATGTCAATATAATGACAAAGTTACATTTTGTCATTATTATACCCATATTGATTAGATATACGGACAGGATATTAATAGATATTGATACAGGAAGAATAGCTAAAAAAAGAATATGAAACTTTATATAAGGTAAAGAAAAAAAACAGTAGTTTTTAATAAAAAATAGTTATAAAATAAGCTTGAAAAAATATTTAAATTATTGAATGAGTAATTTCCGTACTATGTTATCAAATTTACTCCTATCATTTTATGCTGTTCCTTTTACCCCTTTTTAAAAAATTTCCTTTTACTAAATTTTTATCCATTCCCCTTTTAAACTTTAAATATAGTTCCAAAATCAATATAATATCCATTATCAATAAATCAATATAGCAATATTACGATATAATCCGCATAAATACTGTATTTCGGTATATATTCACGCATAAAATCAAACATCCACATCTCAATAACAAATAAATGTGTCGTATAGATGACAAAGATATTTAATACGTCAACATTATGACAAAGGTAAATATAATGACAAAGATATACACAATGGCAACATTATGACAAAGAAAAAAAGCATGCCAATAAAATGACATGCTTGATAGGTTACCATCTTGTTTCTATAAAACTGAAATCATTATTACCTTTATAATAGGCTTCGTGTATATGGGTTAGAGTATCATCAACATTATTAACCCAATAATTTTTGCTCTGTTTAAATTGATGTATATAGAAATCGTTTTCATTAAATTCTTTATCCTTAATCTTTTTAGAAGTTAGGAAAATAGTTTTTGTCATATTCAGGATCTTGTTATAAAAGACAAAATTTAAATCCCATAAGAAAATGTCAATTAAATAAGCTATTTTATATCCAATAACAAATAAGGCCTTAGCAATTAAAAGAGCAATAACAAAAAAACCAGTCATATAAAAATATAAGTAAGGCTCTAAATGCAAAAAATCATATAAAGTATAAGTTCGACTAATAAAATAAATAAAACATATCAGGGTAATAATAAAAGTCGAAAATAAATAACTAGAGAATTTAATTACAGCTCCAATAGAGTGAATCAATGTACAAAAGATATTGGTTGCAAATTGTAATATATATTCCACGATTATCAAAATCCAATATCCTATAAATTTAAAAGTATTAACAATTTTATTCAAGCGTGAACCACCTTTCGTATTCTTTTCATAACAAATATTAAAGATGAAAAATAATCTTATATATTTATATTGAGAAAAAAGGTAGGTGAAAAAATGGTTTGAAGAAAGTAACAAAAACAGAAGAGATAAACGAAGTACCAAAGAAAATATTGATTACATTAAAAAACGGTCAAAATATAGCGACAAAATGGTTTGAAGATAATGAGACAGAATTTATCAGTTCTGAAATGACTGCAAAAGAGAACCAAGAATATGAATTAATCTTAAGACAAAAACATATAGATAAAAGTGAAGTCGAAAATTGGAGAATTATAAAAAAGAGAAGTGCTGAAAATATATATGTAACTAAACATGGATACAAACGATTAAGAGAAAGAAATGGTTGGAATAAAAAGACTGCCGATAGAATGTTGATTAAAATATATAATGACGGAATTGACTTAAAAGAAATATCTAATACATGTAAAGAATGGGCGATGGAAGTAGGAAGACAACATTCGGATAGTGATGTGTATAAAATTTATGGCGATAAGGTGTATGTATTTAAATATACAACGCTAATAACTACATTGTTTATTCCAGCTAATATTATAAAAAAAATAAAGAAAGGGTAATCTTTTATGACAAAAATATATTTTATTTCTGTTGTAGTACTTGTAATTGGAATGATGAGAGGAATAGCTTTAACTAGTTTTAAATATAGCGATTTAATCACAAAATATAAAAAGCAGCGCATTATAAAGAAAAATCTTATGCAATTCAAGGGAATGAAAAAGAAATGATAATTAATAGTCTTGTTAATTATGTTATATATATAATATCAGCATTAATTGGTTTTTATATACTAGGCAGATATGTAAATAGTAATATATTTATAAAAATACCAATTTATCTTTTAATAGCGACACCATTTACAAATTCATGGCTGCTCTCAATATTTCTTGGCTTAGAGGTAAACGCTGCATATTGTGATGATAAAAATGATTGTAACGTTTATGATATATGGCATATAATTACGGCAATAGCAATAATAATATATGCTATTATAAATTTTGATCCAGGTACAATAACAATAACAGATTTAATCCCAATTATATTTGTTATATTAACAATAACCACGAGAGGTTTTTCAGATACGATATTTATGTTATTATTTGCGATAGTCTGTTTGTTAGTCAGGATAGACTACATATGGGTAATTATAAGTTTCTTTATAGGATATTTATTGCAAGTAATAATTCAAATAAATTATTGTAAAGAAAACAAAATTGAATTAAAAAAACACCCGATGTTGCCATTTCTACCAGCATTATACGTTGGATGCAATATAGGAATAACAATATATGCATTAATAAGCTTAATTTCTTAAGAAAGGATTAATAGGGAAAAATTAGTATGGAAATAATTTTAGATAACAGTAAAAACAAAAGACAAGGTAATAGTACTATAATGGTTTGCCCTCGATGTAAAACAAAAATGTTATTTTCGGGTAAGGAATTATTAGAGTTATATAAATACGGATATAGACCAATATTTTGTTCAAGAAGATGTGAGAATGATTTTTAAAGGAGACATAATATGACAAAAGTATATATTTCTAATATAAAATCAGATATACATAAAGATGATGGTTGCCTCTTAATAGCGGAACTGGGTATACATGAGTTAATATGTGATAGAAGAATTGAAACGTCAAATAAAGTGAAAAAAAATGTTGTTTCGATACTTGATGCCATCGAATACGCAAGCGTCCTTAAACATGGCTATTATGTTGTGTATGATTAATTTTTTGTCCGATGTCATTAAATACAAGGTATTAAGTCGGAGTAATTCACAATGTAAACTCTTATATATTTATTGTAAACGATTATATAGGAGGACATATGATACATATTATTATCTTGTTTGCATGCACTGTGGCATTATTTATATCAGGTTATTTTTGTTTACTATATGCTAATGATTTATATATAAGCTCAGTTCCAGTTATATCAGCTTTTACATCAATTATCATGTTAGCAAATGCTGTTATTAACAAAAACAATATGGGAAATTTCGTATATTTTTCCAAAATAATCATAGGAATATATGTATTAATAATTTTATTTAAGCTGCAGCTAAATAAAAAGAAATCGTCATAGAGAAAAACATATGCTTTTGCGGAGCGGTATTGCAGAAATGCGATATGGCTCTATTTTTTTTATCTTGATGTTTATAAACTTATCTGCTACATAGTAAACAAGTGTTCTTTTCTTATATATTTGTATTAGAAACTAAAAATAATGCAATTTATACAAAAAGTATAATTTGTACAAATATCAATGAAAGGATATGCTTATGTATATAGACGATATAAAAAACATAGACGAAGGGCTTTATAAAGAGGAACTTGCTTGTGATTTGTTTGAAGATGTAGATTACGCTTTAAACATCAACAAAGGACACTTAGAAAGACATTTAGTAGATAAAAATGAAGCACTGGTAGAAGACTTAAAAAGAATAATAGAAGAAAATAAGATTGCAGGAACAGGCTCGTTTATAAACAGAGAAACAGCAATACAATCTATCCAGGACGGAATATATTATGATATTGATAATGTCGTAAATTGGATGATGAAGTCAAAAAACGAATTTGACAATGAAAACAAGTATTATATATACGAGAAAACAGTAGAATTAACAAAAGAAGGACCTAATGCTGAATATATAGGTACTGGAATGACAAGAGAACTTTCAATAGTAGAGAGTAGAGCAGTAAGGTTTATATTAGAACGAGATAGTAAAGGCGAATCAGGTTATAAGTTTTTCTTAAAAACAGCTTATCCAGATAATAGTAAAGAATATTCTAGAGTTATAGGAAAGCTTACTAAAGAATCAATATTAGAGAATGAATTATATGAATTTAAAAACGAATATCAAAAAGCAGCATTTATATATAATGATTTTAATAATACAAAAATTAATTTTTTCGAGAGAACGAGTGGCGATAAGACATTGGTATTGGAATATAAAGATAAAAACGATAAATATGTAGCATATATCCATGAAGATACAAAATCAGTAAAAATTTATAGAGACAATGGAAAGAAAAGGCCTATAAATTCTATTGATACTCCTACAAAATTTTTAGAAACAATTGATAAATGTGGCGATATGTTAGGAATAAAAAGAACTCTAAGCCTAGATGAAAGAATGGAAAAAGCAAAAAAGGAAAGCAAAACAACTAGCAAAAATATATCGAGAGCTTATAATTTCGACAGATAAGATATTAGATATTTTCCAAAAACGACTAAAAATTCATATATAATTATGATGTAAGAAACGGAGGTATTTTTATGAATAATGAATTAAATAAAGAAAAGTTAACTGCAAGTATTATTAATGTATTTGAGGATTTTTTAAACAATATAGGAATTGACATTCCAAATGACGAGAAATGTGATGCCACTATGGATGGAAAAGAATCAATAACAAACATTTATGGCAAGGATTATTCCGATTTGGAAAATAGTATCATGAATGTTTTAACATACTATGGTGTTTTACCAGAGCAAAACGTAGTTGAAAATACAAATATAAATACAGATAAAATTAAAGAACACAACAGAAGAAGAAAAGAAACAAACCTATTAAACAATGAGATTGTAATCAATAATCTATACATAACTAAATATCCTTCATTTGCTTTCAGGGACGTGGAAGAGAAATTAAGAGAAGCTGGAATTAAATATAGAGATGTTGCAGAAGAAGAACGAAATGCATTAAGCCAGGATTTTGTTTCCTCAGTTTCATATTGGGGACATGAATGGGGTTCTAATAGAGTTGCACTCATAGTAACAGAAGAATCAATACAGCAGTTAATAAAAGATATGCGATAAGTATTGCACAAATTGTACAATTTGTAATAATTATATAAAAAGAAAGCTGGTTTTGTAACCAGCTTTTTCACGTTCTTATTTATTAATAATTTGTATCGCTACTACCTTAGAATTGAGAAAAATGATATAATACAGTCAAGAAGATAAGGAGGTAAAATTATGGCTAATGCATATGATGTTGCGGATTTTTTTATCGATTTAGCAAAATATGATGAAAATGAAACAATCACAAATATGAGAATAAATAAATTACTTTATTTTTCACAGGCTTGGCATATGGTACGCCATAATACACCATTGTTTGACGAAGATTTCGAAGCATGGGATTATGGACCTGTTGTGCCATGTATTTATCAAAAATACAAAGACAATGGAAAGAATAATATTTGTACTATTAGCAAAGATTATTCATCTGATATATTTACCGATGATGAAATGGATACACTTTTAGATGTAGCTAAATATTACAAGCAATTTTCAACGCCAAATCTTGTCGAAAAGACGCATATGAAAGGTACTCCATGGGATTTAGCATATCAAAAAGGGAAAAATATTATTATAGATAAAATGTCCATTTGTTTATACTTTAAGAAAGAAATCCCTTTAGATAATTTTGCGATTCCGAAATACTTTTATGATACCGCATATTGCGGAAAAAGAAATGATGACGGAATTTTAATTTTACCAAAGGAATTTGACGAAGATGAATAACACACCTAAACAATGGGAAATATGGAGCGCAAAATTTGCATTCGAAGATGATCCGAACACGGTTAAAACAAGACCGATTTTAGTGCTTGAAAATAGAAAATTATATCCAATACTAGCGGCAAAAATTACAAGTCACCCATCTCGAAGTAACTATTTAGGTGAATACGAAATAAAAGAATGGAGAGAAATAGGTCTTAAATCGCCTTCAACGATTCGGTTGTCTAAAAGATTACATTTGCAAGAAGTAGATTTTAATAGAAAAATCGGAAGATTAAAACCTATTGATATAATTGGCGTTCAAGAAAAATTAAAAGAAATACTTTAATTTTTACAAAATAAAATCCACCCTTACCTTTTTTTGGTTTGGATGGATTTTTTTAGTTCTTATTTAATTAATAATTTGTATTGCTACTACTTTAGAATTCCAATCCTGCGCAGCATATGATACATCACCGTATCTTTTGAAAATATTAGTTGCTGCAGATGAAGAATCTATAATAAATTCTGTACAGCAGTTTGTCTTAATTGTATAGACATTATTAACATCAGTATCATTATCATCTTTTAAATCGCCCATCACAGCAGGTATAATTGTTCCATTTTCTAACATAATATCAAATTCATTGCCTATATTAAGCCCGAAGTAACTACCTATGGCGACTAAATATCTACCATTATACATTCTAATACCGAGATCTCCAGTATAAGAATTTAACTGAAGAGCATACTGGTCAGATGAAACGTTGTTAATCGTTTTATAATCCATATATGATTTGAACCCAGTATATGTTTCATATTCAGGTAAATAAATAGTTGTTATATTTAAAGGTAATTCTTCGGTTGTGTCATCATGACCATCATAAATAAAATCAGTATCCAAAACATCGTCTTCTATGGATGGCTCATTATTTTGCAAGTCACATACAAAAGAATTATAAATATTATGGTCAATCTCTTTTTTAGGAATAGTTTCTTCTTGATAAGAACAATTAAGAGTAGCTGCATAAGTAATAGTTGAAAAGGATATGATCTGCGATAAAAGAGTCGTTAAACTTAAAACAACAGACAAAATTTTTCTAACACTATTCATATTTTTTATTGCGATGCCCCTATATAAGAGTACAAGGTATATTTATAAATATTCATATAACTCTTATATAGATGTTCTCTTTATATTTCAAAATTAGTTAATAAATGGGCTGACTAACTGCATCTCCTTATCTTAATTTAAATATTAAAAATACCTTGATTTTAATTACCAGTCATTTATTTATTAACGTAACGTATTTTGTTAAGAACTTATTCTCCTTTCAATATAAATATTCACTATAAATATACAAGAATAAATAGAAACAATTCTCATATAAAAATCTTACATATTTGTTATGTAAACGTATTAAAACAAGAAAGGAGAAATATAAATGAATAATATTTTTAAGTTTACACTATGTCTTCTAATTATAGTCATTGTTATTAATTCAAATAATAATGTAAAACCTACTAATCAAGAAGAAACGATAATGAATGAAGAAACTTCTACAATAATAGAAGTTAGTGGGTTAGAAGATGCCTTGTCAGATGAAGAAGCTCAGTTAGATTATGAAAAATTAAATGAGCAATGTCTTAATGAAGGTGTGAGTTTCCTAGAAATCAATAATAACACACCATATTTCTTATCAGAAGAAATTCCAAGCGAAGTTTTTGAAGAATATAAAGAGCTTGATACATATGGAAGATGTCAAGCAGCAAGAGCTTTAATTGGAAAGGAATTAATGCCTACAGAAGAAAGAGGAGCAATTGGCCAGATAAAACCATCTGGATGGCATACTGTTAAATACAATGGGATTGTAGATGGTAATTATCTATATAATAGATGTCATTTAATTGCCTATTGTCTTACAGGTGAAAATGCAAATGAAAAGAACCTTATAACAGGAACTAGATATTTAAATGTAGAAGGAATGTTGCCCTTTGAAACTATGATTGCAAAATATATGGATACACATGAAGAGAATCATGTTTACTACAGGGTTACTCCTATATTTTTAAATGATAACCTTGTTGCAACAGGGGTTATACTAGAAGCTTATTCAGTTGAAGATGGTGGTTCAGGTATATCTTTTTGTGTATATTGTCCTAACATTCAGCCAGGCATACTTATTGATTACAAAACAGGCGAAAGCACAGCGAATAATTAGAAGAAAGAAGGAAAAAAATGAAAGATTTAGGTATTTATATGATAGACTTAAAAGAATTTGTTGGAAGTGTCGTAGACCAATTAGAGGATTTTTTGGATGCATATGATATTAGGATAGATAATAAAGACCGTGATGTTCAAGATCCATGTGCTGCAATTATTTACGGTGAGGATTATGATTATTTTTCAGATATTATCATTTCTGGTTTGAAGAAATACCATTATTTTGAACTCACACATGATGAAGCAAAACATGAAGCAACTGAAATTGTGTTTGCGTTATTAAGTCTATTAATGCAAAAAGGACATGTCCCTGATATTGAATATGACTTTAATGAATTAGTCGATACGATAAAAAATACTTACGAACAGTGGGGATTGGTATCAAGGCAAAAAGAGGAATATAAAAAAATAGACGATAAGCTTGCAAAGTATATCCATGAATATAAAATGATGGAAGAGATTAAGCAAGATATAATGAATATCGTAACTATAGATCCTAAAAAATTTCCTAAATATAAAACTCGTCAGAGGATTGCAGAAAAATGTGCTAGGGACTATGTAATAGGATGCGAATATGATTCTGATAAGTCATATTGGGGAAATCTGGAAGCTCTTAAAGAAGAAAATGAAAAATTTTTCTTAAATCATCCTGAATACGAATAAACAAGTACAACAAATATATTCATTAAAATGGCTGTTATTTAATATGCAGCCATTTTCTTTTCGCAAATTCTTATATATTTGTTATATAAAAACAAATTATAAGGGAGACATATAAAATGATAAGTAGTTTTGATTTTGTGAGTGAAAGAGTAGAAAGTGTATTACAGGAGTGCAGTAATTTATTGCGTAGTATTAAGACAGTAAGTGATATTAAAAGATTAATGTATAACCGAAATGTCGTGAATACAAATCGCATTTCTATTTCTGTAGGCAATGGACTTAGAAAAATTACGGAATTTGATGATATTGATGATTTACCAGATACCGAAATCAATAGTGTTGTTATTGACCGTTATAGAATCGGTGATATAGTAGTAATTAATCCAGCTAGAATAGGTAACGAATTATATCTTGAAAACGTATATATTGCTAATTCCACATCTATTAACAATGCAATTGCAAATAGTGGATTTGCGGTCTGCTAAATTTACTTAATCATTTTAAAAGCTTGTGTTAATAATTAACATAAGCTTTTTTCTTATATATTTAATATGGATTTTATAAAAAGGAGAAAGAAAACTATGGGAAATATGACAACTAAAGATTTCAAGTATTTTGTACAATTAATAACAAAAGAGATTGATAAATGTGAGACGATAGAAGAAGTCCACGAACTCAATAAGAAAATTAGAGTCGACTCTCCAGGATTTATTAATGACATACTTGGGAATTATTTAGATATTTAACCAAACAGTCATAAAGCACTTGCTACATTTGTAGTGAGTGCTTTTTTTTAAAAATAACATAAGCGAATTTCTTATATATTTAGATTGTAAACAAATTAAAAGGAGTATAAAACAGGAGGAATATATAATGAAATACTCAATTCAAGATTTATTATTTAAACACACAAGCGAAATTAGAACTATCAGTGAACGCACAAATTCAAGTGTTGTAACAATGAATCCGACATGCGCAGTTAGAAGAACATCTAATTACAAGGTCGCAAAAATTAATTATGCTGCTAAGTTGTTCGATTGGATTTATGAGAATAGACTATCAGTTTATCGCAATGTCAAATCTGCTAAAGATGGCTATGAGTATATTATTGATGTTAAGGATAAGGCGATTTTTTATGTCACAGATAATTTTATTAGATATGCAAGCAGAAGTGCTACAATGCATCCTACACATAGCGTAGTTGCTTATGCGTTATATGACACATTTGAAAATCCGCTTAAAATGGAAGCTGAAATAATAGACGAAAGAATAAAAATGTTAAAAAACGTAGATAAGGAAAGTGCCGCTATTTTTTCAGAAAATTTTTATTATTCACTTTTACCATATAATAGATTAGAAGAATTAGATATATCTGAAGTAGATCAAGAAGAAATTTTTAGATATATGTCAACTAATAACTTCGCTAGAGTGGAAGAGTGCCAGGGAATTGAATTTAGCGGAAATGCATTAGATTCACATATAAAAAAGACTACTGCTAAAAAACCAAAAACAAGTAAGAAAAAGGAAGCTTCTTTTTTAGATGAACTAAAAGCAGGCAAGTATAGAATTAATTATGCATGGGATAGCAGAATTGCTAACAAAGTAATTAAGCCAGAGTTTCTTGATACATTTGAAATTACTGAGGAGTTTAAGGAAATCGTAAAGAAAATCAAATTCCATTCAGATAAGATTTTAGAAAGAATGGATATGGGATGTGTTGGTGCAGAAGCAATTGGAAAAGACGCAATGAACATTCTTATTGTTGGAAAGCCTGGTACTGGTAAAACAACACTTTGTTATGCTCTATCAGCTGCTACAAGAATTCCAGTTTGTTCTACTGCATGGAGTAAGCATTCTGATGAAGATGAAGTAGAAGGTAAGACAAAAATTGTTAATGGAAAGCCAGAATTTGTTGAAACAGATAGTTTATTATTCCATCAATTCGGAGGAATCAATATAAATGAAGAAATAAATTTGGCAGATCCATCTGTAACAATGGGCGTTTATGGTCAGCAGTTAGAGTATCCATATATCGTTAAGAGAAATGGATATGAAACAATTGTGAGACACCCTCTTAATATCCAAATTGCTGCAATGAATGTTGGTACAAATGGTTCATTACCATTAAATCAGGCATTAGCAAACAGATTTAAGACAACATTTATCCTAGATGACCCGACAAAAGAAACATTTATTAATATCTTAATTAAGTCATCTGGTAAGGATAAGGATGTATGTGAGTATGTACAAAATGCATATGAACGAATTGTAAATTATCTAATGTCGCCATCAGTTAATGAGGAAGAATTGGTAAATAATTTATCAATTAGAACATGTCTTGGAGCAATCACAAATATGGAAGAAGGTCAATCTCCTAAGAGAGCATTAATCAATTCTTTAGTAGGAGCAATAGCTGTTGTTGACCTTGAACTTGCAAGAAAGATTCAAAATGAAATAATTGATTTATTACCAGAGCCTAAATTTGTTTTTTAAGTAACAAGCATAGAAGGAGAAATAAAGAAAGGAAACGTAAATATGATACAAACAACAAAAATTGCAAAGAATTTAGTTGGAGTAACCTATAATGCAAAGGAAATATTGCTTCGAGAGAGTGGTAAAGAACATTTTGGTTACGAAAAACCTGTTGTTACGGTTAAGCCTACCCGCATCGTCATAAACATGGCCGTTGCTGAAAAATTTGGGTTAACTGTCGAAATAATATAGAAGGAGAAATAAAATGAAAAAAATTGAATTTTCATCAACATGTTACGCAACTGCTGTTCAGTCTTTAAAAGTCTCAGATGAAGTTTACGAAGAACTTATGAAAAATCCAGATAAAAAGTTATCGTATATTAGAGATAATTTAGGCCAGGCTAATGTGGAAGACATATACTTCCTCTCTGATTTAGATGATGTATACGAAGCTGTAACGGAAGACAATCTTTAAAAAAAATGTTTTTGAATGTTGTTATATAAAAAAATGCTCTCGACTTATATAGTCGAGGGCTTTTCTATACTTATATATATCCTATTATTTATTGTGAATGCAAATTTCTTTCATATTTATTATGTATTTCAATTTAATGGAGTTGTAATTTAGCTAATAGGACAATAAAAATGAAGAATTTCAATGAATTAACTCTTACAGATGATTTTATGTTCTCAAAAGTAATGAGAAAAAAGGATATCTGCAAAGAGTTTCTAGAACTTATCCTGGATAAGAAGATAGAAAAAATAGAATATATTGAAGCTGAAAAAACGCTCAATATAGACTACGATAAACGTGGTGTCCGTCTTGATGTTTATCTTCAAGACGAAACTACAGTTTATAATATTGAAATGCAGACATCCAATTTTGCAAATATTCCTAAACGCTCACGATTTTACCAGAGCGTGATGGATGTGTCAAGTTTAGGCAAAGCGCAAAATTTTGACGATCTAAAAGAAAGTTACGTCATTTTTGTTTGCACAAAAGATTTATTTGGATACAATGCACCTATATATGAATTTGTCACATATAATAAAAAACATGGTATAATATATGGGGATGAAGTTCATAAGGTAATTGTAAATACAAATGCAGAAATATCTAATGAAACAAAGTTGGGTAAGTTTATTAATTACTTAAAAAACAATGAAGTTTCAGATGATTTTACTTCATCTATTGATGATACTATTAACGAAATAAAGTTAGATAGTGAAATGAGAGGTGAGTATATGGTCTTGGAAGCAAAAATGATGGATGCAAAACGAGAAGGCATTGTTATAGCATATGCAGATCAAATCAGAGCTATTACGGAAAGAGAAGGCATTTCAATAGACGAAGCGTTAATAAAGTTATATATTCCAGAAAAATATTGGGATGCTGTAAAAAAAGAGCTTTTAAATGAATAATAAAGTTTAAAACTCTTTTTAAAAATAATCCATTATAGAAATACAAAAATATAAAATGAAAGGTATTAGCTAAATTAAAAGGAAAGTCGGCTAGAGAAATCTAGTCGGCTTTTTTAATAACTTAATACAAGATTTCTTCTATATTTACTTCATAAATATTATTAATCGGAGGTTTATTATGGAAAGAGTTAAAAGAAAATTAGAATTAACA
>NZ_KE384131.1:33894-39296 GCF_000424105.1 Lachnospira multipara ATCC 19207
GTTACTTATTCTATTAATGCTACAAGAACTAATAGAAGTAATGTCTATGTAGAAAAGATTACAAAAGTAGAAAACGGTGTAGAAACCACTATTGGTACTACTTCTACTGGTGTGCAGACTTTAAATGCAGATACAACCGTAAATATTTACTATAAATTCACCTATGATGTTGTATTTAACCCAAATCCAACAAGTGTAACGACAAAGAATATCTATGGTGATACCATTACAACAAATCCAACAGGTAGTGTAACAACTATTAAGAATATAAAAGCTGGTAATAGTATTACATTACCTAGTGCTAATTCATTATCTAGAACAGGTTATGAATTTGTGGGCTGGTCAACAAATCCTTCTTATAGTTCTCTAAGTTTTAGTTCAAGCCTTGGAGGATTAAATAGGGTAGGTACAACTATTACACCAAAGTCATCAGGAGTGAATGTAAGTAATGGTACAACGATTACATTTTATGCAATCTGGAAACCTATCTCATATACAGTTCATTACGATATGAACCTTGCAAATGAGGAACAAATCCCAGATAAGCGAGTTCGTTTTGACGAAACGGTTACTGCACCAGATAGCGTAACTAGAGAAGATTATGAGTTTAGAAGTTGGCAAGTATATGATGGCTCAAATTATGGTGGCTACACTAATAATACTAATACAGATCCAAGTGTTGGTATTGGTACAAAGTCATATATAAATGCTAATGAAAAATTTAAAAATCTTCGTAGTTTGGACGGAACAGTTACTCTAGTAGCAATATGGAAACATTTTACTGATGCTGATGGTAATGATATAGAGAAACCAAATGCTAATACAAGTAATTCAGATTCGCCTTTTGCTCCACAATGGAAGAATCAGGCAATTGACAGTCCTGCTGGATATTTCTATTATTCAGATACACCGATTGTAACAAGCCTTGGAAGTGTAAGTGCTAGTGGTACTCAAATTGGGTACTATTTAAATACTAATCAAACAACTAATTGGCAATATAAACGCCAGGCTTATTTCATAAATGGCGATAAAGCTGCTACATCTAGTTGGTATTACATAGATAGCTTTGGATATGATTATGTATCAAGTACAGATACAGGAAATGTTCAGACAGTAACTTCAGCTAGTTTCACATCTAATAAAGGAAAAGATGGCAAGAGCATATGTGGAACGGGTTATAATAATGTTACTTTAACAAATGATAATTCAATGCTTATTATTCCTTGGGTTATTATGAGAGATAATTGGCATGATTCACATATAAGTTATGATGAAACAACTACTTATCATGATACAGATGGTTATACATCTCTTATTGGCGATAATGACATACCAACACTTGAAGGCATAGATAAGCTAGAAAATATCGTGGGCCTTGATAAGTCTAATTTTACAGACTATATCGTAAGCCTTATAGGACATGACAATATCTCAGGTCTTAACTTAGATAAGTCTAGCATTGTAGTAACAAATTATGACAATTCACAGGTTGTTACGATAGGAAAAGCGGATAATCAAGAATTAGATGAATATAATAGATATACTCACATTGATTGGAATAGCTTTGATGTTATGACGGTTAATCTTGAAAATTTTGCTGATAACTTATTTAATGGCGATTATGGTGTTACTTATCACTTAGAAGATAATGTGGGAAATGTGTTAGACAATACAACTAATAGTTCAGTATTTGATTTAAAGGTTGAAGCCAAAACAAAACAAGGCATAGATACAGCCGAAGCTGAATTAATAAAGGGTGAATACTTTACTCTAACAGTAAGTACATTTGGTTATGCAAATGCTGTCAGAATCAAGTTCCCTGAAAACTGGTATATATCTGAAAGATATCCATTATATATTTACACTGGAAGCCTAGATGGAAAATATGATGCACAATTACTTGTAGAAATAACAAGTGATGTATTATATGTAGACAAAGAATCAAATCTAGGCCAATTAATATCTAATACAGATGATGGCACATGGATTCAGCAATTTATAATAATAACACCATTATATGCAGCTGGAGGAGAAGATAACATCCAGGTAACAGCATACAAGGGCGATGTCCATGTAAAAGGATTCCTTAACGAAAATCAGGTATATATTAATAATTTAATAGGAAATACCGTAGATAAAACTAAAGTAAAGACATTAAATAGAAAATAAAAGATAACAGTAGCTAGTGGTGCTAACAGTTCTATATTAGATAGATTAAGATACCACATAGTAGAGATTAATTAATGAGAAGTCGGCTAGAGAAATCTAGTCGGCTTTTTTTAATTATTTGTAGTGATAAAAGCTATATATAACTTAATACAAGATTTCTTCTATATTTACTTCATAAATATTATTAATCGGAGGTTTATTATGGAAAGAGTTAAAAGAAAATTAGAATTAACAAAGCTCAATATTAATTGTTGTGATGAATTGCTTATAGACAACAATGTTATTAATGCTACCTATGAATTATGGTTTGATGTTGCTGAATATTTTGCCGACATAGAAGAAATCAATAATATCAGTGATGATGAATGGATTAATTTTTATACTTATTACAATCCGTATGATAAAAAATTAACTGCTTGTGTTGTTATTGTTGGTGTCGAAGCCGATATTGAATACGCCTGGGATTTAACAGAAGCAGAAGAAACATTTTTGATTTCTATGGTAGAAAATTATTGCCAAAATTTATATGGTGAGAATTGCAAAGAGCTTTTAGAAAGCGAAAACGATTAAATCTTATATTTTCAGAATATCCATAATGAAGAGGCAACCTATTAATTTAGGTTGTCTTTTTTGTATATAGAAATTTTATGAACCAATTATTAGTTAATCCTGTAAAATTTGGTCTAAATAATCTACCATTTATTACAGGATATCTACCAGTTCTTACATAATAAGAACCAAAATTTACGGAATAAAAGCCAACCGATTCCTATTATATACAATACAAAATCCACCCAAAAACTTATATATTTAATATAGAAATATTGATTTAGACATAAAATCTGTTTAAAAATTGATAATCTTGCTAAATTTACAGGCTATTTACAAAATTTAATTGGATAACGTGTTTAAATGTTTGACAACGCCTATAAAAACCGTTATTATTATATTGTAATAAAAGGAGGACAATATGAAAATTTTAAAAATATCAGCAGACGGGTTAATGCTCTTTAATGATAAAGTTAGTATAGATTTTTTCGCTGAACAAAGAGTTATAAAAGATAATAGCGATATGCTTTCAAATATATTTAAAAACGTATATACAAATAATGTCATTTCAGTTGTAGGTATTAACGCTTCTGGTAAGACTTCTGTATTAAAATTAATTTCTTTTGCATTAGAATTGATTAACGGACAGTCTTTAAACAATATTGTCAATCGAGATGTTTTGACAGATTCTAAAAAAGTAAATATAGAAGTGATATTCTATGATGATAACAATAATCTATATAAGCTTCAATCAGAAATCATAAGCGTTAGAAATAACGAGATAGATAATAGATTTATTTTCGGGGCAGAAAAAATATGGAAAAAATCAATATCAAAAATTCAATCGAAAAAAGATATAATGTCTTATGAAAATACAGATTTATTTAAAGAGCGTGACAATACTGCTGAATTTTTATCAGATGATGTAAGTATAGCAATAGCTATAAGCAAGAATAACAAAATATTCGTCAGAGATTTACTTAATTATACAAATATGAATATGTTAAGATTAATTGGAAACTATCCTCACGAATTGATTAAGTTCCTAGATCCTAGCATTGAATCAATTACATTTGATAAGAACAACTCTGAAATAAAACTAAAATTTTATGGCAAAGATGCAATTTCGTTATCAGATCCTTTACAATGCGAAAAATATCTTTCTTCTGGAACTGTAAAAGGATTAAATGTTTTTCTTAATGCGATGATGGTTTTCAATAAAGGTGGTTATCTATTAGTGGACGAATTAGAAAACCACTTTAATCGAGAAATAGTTGCAACATTATATAGATTTTTTACAAATCCAATTGTAAATAAGATGGGTGCTACTATAATATTCTCCACTCATTACTCTGAATTATTAGATGAATTCGAACGTTCTGACAATATTTATATAGTGCGAAACAAAAATGGAATTTCTGCTGAAAAATTGTGTAATTTATTAAAGAGAAATGATATAAAAAAGAGTGAAGCATTTAAAAGCGGTTATCTTGAAGGTACGGCACCTCTTTATGAATCTTATATAGATTTAAAAGAAGTTATAATTAATTCCAGAACAGAGTTGGGGGTTCATTAATGGCTGAAAATTTAATAGCTTGCATTTGTGAAGGCTCGGCAGAACGGGCCATTATAAATAAATTATTAGATGAAGAAAGGCTAATTTTCTCCCGTTCTAAATTATTAGATAAAGAAATTTTAAAATGTAGAAATGCTAGAGAATTTGAAGATAAATATTTAGGAAAAAATTTTAATAATAAAATTACGGTCTATCGAATACTTGATTCTAGACGAGAAAACTTCAATTTAAGAGCTGCATATAGAAACAAAATAGATGTTATTAATATTGTTACTGCACCAGAAATTGAAATGCTTATTATAATAAATGAAAACAAATTTTCGGATTTTTCAAAGTATAAAAGCAACACAAAGCCTAGCGATTACTGCAAACAACAACTAAGAATGCCAAATGTGAAAAGTACTCAATTTGTAACGGAATATTTTCAAAATACAGAAGTTTTAATTTCTGCAATCAAAAATTATAAAACATTATCAAAAATTCCAAAGAATGAAAAATGTTTGGCTGATTTACTAAAATAGGAGGTATCGAGTATGGAAGAAGAAATGGGAATGACAAATGAACAGTATAAAGGAATGCTTCTTGATGAACTTGAAGATTGGCAAGAAGTTCTTGTATTTGCAGAAGAATCTGGAAACAAGAAAATTATAGCGAAGGCTCAGAAACAAATTAAAAAAATCAATGAAAAGCTGAAATTCTAATCATATACCAGCTAATCACAAATGCTCTCGGCTATATAGTCGGGGGCATTATTTTTATATTACTACAAACCCTTCCACTCCCTTGACACACACCTTTCATCCCTATATAATATCTTTGCTAAGTAAATATATAAAAGGTAAAATAAAGGAAACTTTATGACACAAAACTAAAGGGGCTTTAAAATGCCAGCCAGTTGCTATAGATAAAAGTTCGCACATATTTTTATTAACACTAATAGCTTTTTACGTCATGGGTTCATGGCGTTTTTTTATTTATCTAGTAAATTTATTTTGGTTAAATAAAAACCCACCACTAAGTTTACAAGAAGACTTAGAAAACCCACCACTAAGTTTACAAGAAGAATAAAGAAGTCTAAAAGTTATATATAACTTTCTATCTTTCGCAT
>NZ_AUJG01000023.1 GCF_000424105.1 Lachnospira multipara ATCC 19207
GAACGTCGTGAGACAGTTCGGTCCCTATCCGGCGTGGGCGTAGGATATTTGAGAGGAGCTGCCCTTAGTACGAGAGGACCGGGGTGGACTGACCTCTGGTGTATCGGTTGCATTACCAAGTGCATGGCCGAGTAGCCAAGTCGGGACGGGATAAACGCTGAAGGCATCTAAGCGTGAAGCCCCCCTCAAGATGAGATATCCCATACGAATGTAGTAAGACCCCTTGAAGACGACGAGGTTGATAGGCAAAAGGTGGAAGCGTGGTGACATGTGGAGCTGATTTGTACTAATAGGTCGAGGGCTTAACCAAGTAAAGGTTAAGGTTTGGATAGAGAGTGAGAAATCACTGAACAAAACGAGGGTTATTCTTTAAGGATAATCAAGCGGATGAATATATTTAATGTGCAGTTTTGAATAAACAAGAACTTAAAGCTTAGAGATTTATCTCTAAGCTTTTTTACGTTTACAGAAAAGCTAAGAAAAGCCTTAAATACAATTCTAATAAATACAAAATCCACTTTTCAAAATATAACTCAAGGGGTATAATAAATTTAAGCAATATTTTAAATTATATATACTTTAGAGGTTTTATATGGGAGATAGGGGAAAGAAATCTGAGACTGCCGAATATATGGCAGCAAAGAAGATTCTTGACTACGTTCTTAGCAATATTGAGTTAGGAATTATTGTAAGGGACGTGGAATCTGGAAGAGTTGTATTTGCCAATGAAAAGGCAAGTTCTGATATTGCTATTGAGACAGTTATTAGAGAGACCTACGATGAAGCTATAGTGAATAACGGAAAGCTTAAAGAAGGCTTTAAATACAATAATGTCAAATATTATTCAAAATACGGACGTTGGTTCGAGGTTAGATTAAAGGAAATGGCATGGGTTGATGCTAAATCTGTAGTTGTTGCTACAGCCCTTGATGTAACTGATAGCAAACGCCAAGATAAAAGAAAATATAATAAACACGAGGAATTTATAAAAGAAGCAGTAGAGACAAGAAGAGATGAATTTGTGTTGTTTTATCAGCCTTTAGTGGATGCTAATACAAAGGAATGCATTTCCTGTGAAGCGCTTATTCGCTGGGATTCTAAGTCTCTTGGATTTTTATATCCTGGCGATTTTATTCCTATGGCTGAATATTTAGGTCTTATTACAACTATTGGTGAGTATGTAATGGAAACTGCTTGCATTCAGTGTAAGGACTGGAATGATAGAGGTTTTAAGGATTTTAGAGTAAGTGTGAACCTATCGGTGGTTCAGCTCATGCAATTTGATATAGTGGATTCTATTAAGGAAATTATAGAGAGAACAGAAGTTGATCCTTCTAATATTTATGTAGAGGTTACAGAATCCTTTGCAATAAATGATATGGAAAGGGTTATAGCCATTTTAAAAGCCCTTAAGGGACTTGGAATTAAGATAGCTCTCGATGATTTTGGCACAGGTTATTCATCTCTTAATTATATAAAGAGATTACCGCTAGATATAATAAAGATTGATAAAACCTTTATTGATGACATAATAGAAGATGAGTATTCAAGAGCATTTGTTAAGCTTATTGTGGATCTTTCTAAGACTCTTAAAACTAAAGTTGTAGCTGAGGGCGTGGAGACCGAGGAACAATATATAATGTTAAGGGATTTTGGAGTAGATTATATTCAGGGATTTTATTTTGGAAAGCCAATAGATGCTATAAGTTTCGAGAAGGAGAATTTATCTAAGCTTAAAAAGATAAGCTAAATGTGTATTAAAAGATAAGCTAAATGTGTATTAAAAAAATGCTAATAGAAATTACTAGAATAAAGAGGGGGAGATGGTAAAAATGAAGATTTTAATTAAGAATGGTAGGTTAATTGATCCGGCAAATAAGATTGACGACCAAATTGATATTTTAGTCGACAATGGAATCGTTAGCCAAGTAACTAACAATATTGATGAGGCTTTAGCTTCAGGGGAAGATGACACAATTATCGACGCTAGTGGACTTTATGTTTGCCCAGGATTTATCGATTTGCGAGTACATTTTCGCGAGCCAGGATATGAACATAAGGAGACAATAAGAAGCGGTTCAAGAGCAGCTGCAAGAGGCGGCTTTACAACAGTTTGTACAATGCCAAAGACCAAACCTGCCATGGATAGTGAGGAGAGAATTAGAGAGGCTATTGAAAAGGCTAAGGAAGTTACAGATATAAATGTAATCCCTGTGGGTGCTATTACAGCAAGTGATGAAGGCCAGTATATTACTGATTTTGCAGGTATGAAGGAAGCAGGAGCTGTGGCAGTTTGTGAGGATGGAAATTCTATTATGGATGCAAGAATTGCAAGACAGGCACTAAAGCAGGCTGCGGAGGTTGATATTCCTGTATTTGCTCATTGCGAAGATAGAAATCTTATGGCTAGAGGTGTTATGAATGCCGGGGAGAGAGCTAAGCAATTAGGACTTTATGGCATTTTAGATGCAGTTGAAGAAACTATGGTGGCTAGAGACATTTTACTTGCTAAAGATACTAAGGCTAAGCTACACATTTGCCATTTATCAACAAAGACTGCCGTGGACATGGTTAAGCAGGCTAAGGATTTAGGTTTAAATGTAACAGCAGAAGTTACACCACAGCATTTAATATTAACTGAGGATGACGTGGATGGCTCTGATGCAAATTATAAGAGCGCTCCTCCATTTAGAAAGAAAGAGGATAGAGACGCGCTTATTAAGGGTCTTAGACTTGGAATTATCGATGCAATTGCTTCAGATCATTCGCCACATCACTATTCAGAGAAGGCAGAGGGCTTTGTGGAGGCACCATTTGGTCTTTCAATGCTTGAGACTTCAATTAGTTTAGTTATGACTGAACTTGTACAAAAGGGCTTACTTACACCAGTTCAGATGGTGGATAGAATGAGCGTTAGACCAGCTAAGATTATTGGTCTTGATAGAGGAAATTTAAAGGCTGGTAAGGTGGCTGATATTACAATTATTGATCCAAAGGCAAGCTATGTCATTGACTCTAATATGTTCGCATCAAAGGGCAAGAATACACCATTTGAGGGTAAGAAGGTAAACGGCAAGGTTCTTTACACAATTGTTAATGGTAGAATTATTTATTCTAACAAGGATGGCAATGAAATCATTATTGATAAGGACATTTTAAGAGATTAAATTTATATAAAAGGTTGAACTTATTTAGGGGACAAGGAAAAATTAGATATGTGTGTGGAAAAGAGGTTATGAGATGTAAATTTCATGACCTCTTTTTCGTGAATATTCGCGTATTTTATTGAGAAAAATACTTAAAAATGGTATTCTAGTATAGGTGTAAATTACATCAAGGAGGAGATAACTATGAAGGTATGTGCATTTTTAACAGATAATTTTGAGACAGTAGAATGCCTAGCTGTCGTTGATATATTAAGAAGAGCTGGAATAGAGGTTGATACAATTTCTATTACTGCTAAGAAGGAAGTTGTAAGTGCTCAGGGCGTTACAATCGTGGCTGACTATTTATTTGGTAGCTATGAGTTTGACGGTACTGAGTTATTATTCTTACCGGGCGGCCCTGGAACTAAGAATTATTTTGACCGAAAGGTTTTACTTAACCTTTTAAAGGAACACTACGAGAATGGTGGCCGTTTAGCTGCTATTTGTGCGGCTCCTAGCGTATTTGGCAAGTTAGGTTTCTTAGAGGGTAAGAAGGCAGTTTGTTTCCCTGGCTATGAAGATAGCTTAGGGGGTGCAATTTGCCTTAATGATAGTGTAAATGTTGTCACTGACGGCAATATTACAACTTCAAGAGGCATGGGAACATCTATTGATTTAGGACTTGAGCTTGTAAAGCTTTTAATAGATGTTAATACAGCTAATGAATTAGCTAAAAAGATTCAGTATGAAAGGTAATTTAGATGGACGAGTATAATTTAGATGATGAGCTTGAGCTTGCTAGATTATCCGTTAAAAAGCGTGAGAAAGTCATTGCTGCTATAAAAAGAAAAAGAGCTAGACAGCTCCGAAGACAGAAATTTTTGCTAGTTTTAATACTCGGAATTATAACAGCTGGCATTACGTTTGTCGCCATTAAAGGCGGGGGTAGTGAAGTAAGAGGATTAGAAAGCGATAAAGGGCAAGAAGAACTTGTTGCAGATGAAACTGCAGTGGAAGAAGAGATAAAAGAGATTTATCCATACGCTAATATTTCAGCTAATTATGTAGAAGTAACAGATGAAGATATAGATAGTGCTTATGGTGCTATTTTAGATGTGACTAATAATGAGATTATTGCTGGTAGACTTGCAGATTCTATTATTGAACCAGCCTCTATGACAAAGGTTATGACACTTATTATTGTATTAGAGAATATCGATGATATTGATAATACAACTTATACCTTTGATGATGCGATTTTAAGACCGCTAGTTCAAGATGGCGCATCAAGAGTTGGCTATGAAGGTGGCGAGACAGCAACAATTAAGGACTTGCTTTACGGCCTTATATTAACATCCGGTGCTGATTGTGCAGAGGGCCTTGCTATTGCAACGGCAGGTTCCACTGAAAACTTTGTGGACATGATGAATGAAAAGGCTAGCGAATTAGGTCTTAAGAATACACATTTTATGAATACTTGGGGAGTCTCAGAGGATGGACATTACACCACTTGTCAGGAGATGGCTATTATAATGTCTTATGTAATTAAGAATGAGACTGCTAGAGAAATTCTTGGAACAGAAACCTATACCACAGCAGGAACTAACAGGGTTCCTGAAGGTTATTATATAAGAAGTACTATGTGGACAAGAATGTATGGTACTGAAGTTACTGGTGTTCAGATTTTAGGCGGAAAGACAGGTTATACTGATACAGCAAGAAATTGCTTAGTAAGTTATGCTTCAAAGGATGGCAACATTTATATTTGTGTTACAGCCTACGGAAGTGGTAGATATAAGCCAATTTTTGACTGCTTTAATTACTACGGTAGATACTTGCCAACCTCGGCTACTACAGTTGATGAAAATGTTAGCGAAAGCACAAGCTAATAGCGGTTTAGCAGAGGAAATCAAATCTGGAATAATTTAAAATAAATTTTACTGGTAATATTAAAATAAGTATGCTATAATCCCATAGTATGCACTTTTAAGGTCTAGAAGTGACCTAATTTAAGGAGGATTTTATTAAAATGAGTTTTACAGTTGAAAATTTAGAAGAGAAAAACATGGTAAAGCTTGTTATTGAGTCAACTTCTGAGGAATTCGAAGCTGCTCTTAACACAGCTTATAATAAGAATAAGAACAAGATTAGCCTTCCTGGTTTCAGAAAGGGTAAAGCTCCAAGAGCAATGGTTGAGAAGATGTATGGCAAGGAAGTATTCTTTGAGGATGCTGCTAATGAAATTATTCCTGATGCATACGCTAAGGCTGCTGATGAATCAGGTTTAGAGATCGTTTCTCAGCCTAAGATTGACGTTACACAGCTTGAAGCTGGTAAGCCATTTGTATTTACAGCTACAGTTGCTTTAAAGCCTGAAGTTGAATTAGGTACATATAAGGGTATCGAAGTTTCTAAGACAGAAGTAGAAGCTACAGATGCTGATGTTGAAGAAGAATTAAAGAGAGTACAGGACCAGAACGCAAGAATCGTATCTGTTGAAGATAGAGCAGTTAAGGACGGCGATCAGACTGTAATCGATTTTGAAGGTTTTGTAGATGGAGAAGCTTTTGAAGGTGGAAAGGGTGAGAACTACTCACTTACAATCGGTTCACATTCATTTATCGATAACTTCGAAGAACAGCTTATTGGTATGAACGTAGGTGATGAGAAGGACGTTAACGTTACATTCCCAGAAGAATACCATGCTGAAAACTTAAAGGGTAAGGCTGCTACATTCAAGGTTAAGATCAATGAAATCAAGGAAAAGCAGCTTCCAGAATTAGATGATGATTTTGCACAGGATGTATCTGATTTCGATACACTTGCTGAATATAAGGATGATTTAAAGAAGAAGATCACAGAGCGTAAGGAAAACCAGGCTAAGGCTGTTAAGGAAGATGAAGCTATCGCTAAGTTAATCGAAGATTCTAAGATGGATATTCCAGAAGCTATGGTTGAAACACAGGTTAACAGAATGGCTCAGGATTTCGCTCAGAGATTACAGGCTCAGGGTCTTTCACTTGATCAGTACTTCCAGTACACAGGTGCTACAGCTGATAGCTTAGTAGATGAAATGAAGCCAGAAGCATTAAAGAGAATTAAGTCTAGATTAGTTCTTGAAGCTGTTGTTAAGGCTGAGAACATCGAAGCTACAGAAGAAGAATTCCAGGCTGAGTTAGAGAAGATGGCTAGCCAGTATGGTATGGATGTAGCTCAGATTAAGGATATCATGGGTGATTACGAAACACAGCAGATTAAGGAAGATTTAGCAGTTACTAAGGCTGTTGAATTAATCGTTTCTTCAACTGTTGAAAAGTAATTATTTCTTGAAAGATAACCAAGATAATTAGTAAATTTATTTAGTTTGTAAATGAATAGGTAATAAGCACTAATTTTTATAAAAAGATAAAAATTAGTGCTTATTTTTATTTAAAATTTATGGATAGTTAGCTCTAATTGTTGTATAATTTAGTAAGTAGTTGATTATATCAAATAAATAAATAACGCTAATGAGGGCGTTTAAAGGAGGAAATAATGAGTTTCGTACCATATGTCATTGAACAGAATAGTAGAGGAGAGAGATCATACGATATCTACTCAAGATTATTAAAAGATAGAATTGTATTTTTAGGAGAAGAAGTTACAGACGTATCTGCTAACTTAGTTGTAGCACAGATGCTTTTCTTAGAGGCAGAAGATCCAAGTAAGGATATTCATTTCTATATCAACAGCCCAGGTGGCTCAGTTTCAGCAGGTTTTGCTATCTATGATACAATGCAGTATATTAAGTGTGACGTTTCAACAATCTGTATTGGTCTTGCAGCAAGTATGGGTGCCTTCCTTTTATCAGGCGGTACAAAGGGTAAGAGACTTGCTCTTCCAAACTCAGAAATCATGATTCACCAGCCTTCAGGCGGTGCAAGAGGTCAGGAAACTGAAATCAGAATCGTAGCTGAGAACATTTTAAAGACACGTAACAAGTTAAATGAAATTTTAGCTGCTAATACAGGTAAGTCTGTAGAAGAAATCGCTAGAGATACAGAACGTGACAACTACATGTCAGCACAGGAAGCCCTTGCTTATGGACTTATTGATAGTGTAGTTGATAAGAGAAACTAATAAATAAAATAGGAGAGTACAATATGGCAGGAAGAACAACAGATGATGGTGGTAAGCTTAGATGCTCCTTTTGTAATAAGACACAGGATCAGGTAAAGAAGCTTATTGCTGGACCTAATGGCGCTTACATTTGTGATGAGTGCGTAGGAATCTGCAGTGACATTCTTGATGAGGAGTTTGATGCTAGCGAGCTTGATGCCGTTGATGGATTTAATATCAACTTACTTAAGCCAAAGGAAATCAAGGAATTCCTCGATGAATATGTAATCGGCCAGGAAGAAGCTAAGAAGGTTTTAGCAGTTGCTGTTTACAATCATTACAAGAGAATTATGTCAGGAAGAGACCTAGATGTAGAGCTTCAGAAGAGTAACATTCTCATGCTTGGACCTACAGGTTCTGGTAAAACTTTCCTTGCTCAAAACTTAGCTAGACTTCTAAATGTTCCATTTGCAATTGCAGATGCTACAACACTTACAGAAGCTGGTTACGTTGGTGAGGACGTTGAGAACATTTTACTTAAGCTTATCCAGGCTGCAGACTATGATGTAGATAAGGCTCAGTACGGAATTATCTACATCGATGAAATTGATAAGATTACTAAGAAGTCGGAGAATGTATCTATTACAAGAGATGTCTCAGGTGAAGGTGTACAGCAGGCACTTCTTAAGATTTTAGAGGGTACAGACGCTTCAGTACCACCTCAGGGTGGACGTAAGCATCCACAGCAGGAATTAATTCCTATTAACACAACTAATATTTTGTTTATTTGTGGTGGTGCTTTTGACGGTCTTGAAAAGATCGTCGAATCAAGAATGGACCAGAGCTCAATCGGATTTAACTCTGAGCTTCATGAGAAGTCAGAAGAGACAGTTGGTGAGATGTTCCATAAGGTATTACCTCAGGATTTAATTAAGTTTGGTCTTATTCCTGAATTTGTAGGTAGAGTACCAGTTGTAGTAGCACTTGATTCCCTTGATGAAGATGCTTTAGTAAGAATCTTACAGGAACCAAAGAATGCTATTATTAAGCAGTATCAGGCTTTATTTAACCTTGATGAGGTTGAACTTGAATTTAGAGAAGATGCTGTTAGAGAAATCGCTCATAAGAGTTTCGAGAGAAAGACTGGAGCTAGAGGACTTCGTTCTATCCTAGAATCAGTTATGAACGAGATTATGTATGAGATTCCTTCAGATGATACAATTTCAAAGTGCATCATCACTAAGGAAGCAGTTGAGGGCACATCGAAGCCTTTAATTGAATACAGAACAGAACAGGTTTCAAAAAAAGCACAGTAAGTGATTAATAGTGATTGGCAGAGTCTATCTGTCAATCACTACTTTTATAATAATAAAGAAATGAAATTATAATTTAATTTTTAAATGGGCAGGAAAGTATGAAAAATGTTAATTTACCGTTCATACCATTAAGAAATTTAACCGTATTACCAGGTATGACTATGCAGATAGATATAAGTAGGAAAAAATCAATTATGGCTACTAACAAATCAATGGGTCAGAATCAGACAATCTTTTTGGTAACACAGATTGACCATGAAGTTGTTGATCCTGACATAGATGATTTATATAAAGTTGGCTGTATTGCTAAGATAAAGCAGGTTGTAAAGCTACCTAACAAGATTTTACGAATTCAGGTAGAAGGACAACTAAAGGCTGAACTATGTGATATTGAGGATAGAGGGGATTATTGTTTGGCAAATGTAGCTCCTTTTGTGTCACATTTTTCTAAGCCAGATGAAGTAACTAATAAGGCTATGGTAATGGCGCTACATGAACTTATAAAGCGCTATGCAATTGCTGATTTGAAAATGAGTCGCGACCTTTTAAGCGATTGGCTTGCAATTAAGGATGCAAACAAGTTAATGGAAGCGATTTTAAAAGATTATCCAATGGACTATACTCAAAGACAGGTATTTCTTGAAGTTACAGATATCAATGAGATGTATGAGCTTCTAGCTAAGACTATGCTTGAGGATTGCGAGGCTTTTGCTATTAGAGAAGAGCTTGCAATTAAAGTTAAGAATAGAGTGGATAAGAACCAGCGTGAATACATTTTAAGGGAGCAGATTGGAGTCCTAAATGAGGAGCTAGATGGAAAGCTTGTTTCTGAAATTGACGACTTTAAGCAAAAAATTGAGGCGCTTGATGCAGCTGATTACGTTAAGGAAAAGCTTTTTAAAGAGCTTAGACGATTAAAGGAAGTTCAGGGCAGCTCTTCAGAAGCTAATGTGCAAAGAACTTATATTGAAAATTGTTTGGAACTTCCATGGAACGTACAAACAGTGGATAATAAGGACATTTTCAATGCAAGGGATATTTTAGATGAAGACCATTACGGCATGAAGGAAATTAAGGAGAGAGTTTTAGAGAGCTTAGCTGTAAGAAATATTACAACTAGGTCTGATGCTCCAATAATTTGTCTTGTAGGCCCTCCAGGAACAGGTAAGACATCTATTGCAAGAAGTGTAGCTAGAGCTCTTAATAAGAACTATGTAAGAATTTGCCTTGGCGGTGTTAGAGATGAGGCTGAAATTAGAGGACATAGAAAGACTTATATTGGTGCTATGCCAGGTCGTATTATTGATGCTTTGGTAAGTGCCGGTAGCAATAATCCACTTATGCTTCTTGATGAAATTGATAAGATGAGTTCAGATTACAAGGGTGATACTCAGTCAGCTCTTTTAGAGGTTTTAGATAGTGAGCAAAATACTCATTTCTTAGATCACTATATTGAGATGCCTGTAGACCTTTCAAATGTACTATTTATCGCAACTGCAAACGATTTATCAGGTATTTCTAGACCTTTACTCGACAGAATGGAGATAATCGAAGTAAACAGCTATACTGAGAATGAAAAACTTCATATTGCAAAGGAACATTTGATTAAGAAACAGATTAAGAAAAATGGTCTTATGCAAAAGGATGTTAAGTTTACAGATAAGGCTATAAATAAGATTATTACTAGCTATACAAGAGAAGCTGGTGTAAGAAATCTAGAACGTCAGATAAGTAAGGTATGCAGAAAGGCAGTAAAGAAGCTTTACGAGCTAGGTGCATTTTTAGAAGACGGAACAAGAAACAAGGATGTAAAGGAAGTTATCAGGGTTACAGATAAGAACCTTGAGGAGTTCCTTGGCAAGGAAAAATATAGAAGAGAAGTTAAGAACAAAAACTCTGATATTGGAATTGTAAGAGGACTTGCATGGACTGCAGTTGGCGGCGATACTCTCGAAATCGAGGTTAATACAATGCCAGGTAAGGGCGAGTTAAAGCTTACAGGTAGTATGGGCGATGTAATGAAGGAATCTGCTATGATTGCGCTATCTTACGTGCGAAGCATTACAGAGAAGGGCAAATATAAGGTTGACATCGATTTCTTTGAAAAGCATAATATACATATTCATATTCCAGAAGGTGCCACACCAAAGGATGGCCCATCGGCAGGTGTAACTCTTGCTACAGGTATTTTATCTGCGGTTACAGGTATTAAGGTTTTTGCAAATCTTGCCATGACAGGAGAGATTACTCTTAGAGGTAAGGTTCTTGCAATTGGTGGCTTAAAGGAGAAGCTTCTTGCAGCTAAGGCAGCTAAGATAACTAAGGTTTTAGTGCCAATTGATAACGAGAAGGACATTGAAGAGTTCGATGAGGAAATCCTTGAAGGCATGGAAATTGTCTATGTTAAGAATATGTTAGAAGTGTTAGATAACAGCTTAGATATTTAAGATGATTTAAAAGATGATTTTTAAGGGGTATTTAAGTTAGTATCTTACTAGTTAGAAGAGGTTAATATGGTTATTAAGAATGTAAATTTAGAGATTGTAATCGGTGTTACAAGTAAGATTCCAGAGACTACGCTACCTGAGGTAGCATTTGCAGGTAAGTCAAATGTTGGTAAATCTTCACTTATTAATGCCTTAATGAGAAGAAAGTCCTATGCTAGAACATCTTCTCAGCCAGGTAAGACACAGACAATTAATTTCTATAATATCAATGAGCTCATGTATTTAGTGGATTTGCCAGGTTATGGATACGCTAAGGTTTCCGAATCTGTTAAGGCTAAGTGGGGCAAGATGATTGAGAAATATCTTAGAACTTCAAAGCAGCTTAAGCAGGTTTTCCTTCTTATTGATATAAGACATGACCCATCAGCTAATGACAAGATGATGTATGATTGGATTGTTGAAAATGGATTTAGACCGATAATTGTTGCTACAAAGCTTGATAAGATCAAAAGAAGTCAGGTTCAAAAGCAGGTTAAGACTGTAAGAAATGGACTAGGTCTTAGAAAAGAAGATGTATTAATTCCATTTTCATCAGAGACAAAGCAGGGACTTGAAGAGCTTTGGAAGTATGTGGATTCTTATGTCTTAGAGGATGAAGCAGTTGATGAGACTATTGATGAGATGGTTGATGAAACAAAAAATAGTAAGATTGCAGAAGTAGAAGAAACTACTGGGTCAGGCAGCGAAGACTAATAAAGTAAAATTACTGATTTTGCTTATATTACTGATATTACTGAAATAAAAAAGAAGGCTTACAAATATTAAACTTAGATTTAATATTTGTAAGCCTTTATTTTGCATTAACTACATAAGTTTGTTAATGATGAATTCATAGATTTCCTGGCTGTTCTCACGCCATTTCGCACAAATTGTTTCTGCCTGTTCCTCAAGTGGAACGTTGAGGGAAAGTTCGATGATGTTAATGTTACCTTCCTTAACCTTGCAGTCTGTCATATAAGTTCCGTCTGTTGTTCTGTAATAATCCGATGTTGTACCTGATTCGTTCTTTAAATTGTATTTGTTAGTAATTAAATATTCATCGATTTCTTCTCTAATGCTACTAGATATCTTAGTATAAAAAAATGCAATAGTATCAACTCCGTCTTTAGTAAGTTGGTATTGTGTATTATTCTGATAATTTGATCTCTTAATAAAGGAATCTGCAACTAATGAATTAATTGTTTCCTGAAAAGTGAAATAATCAGTATATTGCTTCTCTAACATAAAGGTTGACATTTGACTATTAGTCAATGGAAAATTAACCTTGCTTAGCATGTAAAGAATCATTAACTTGTAAAGTGTTGTCGCATTGCCTTCCATAAATTTTTCCCCATCTCTTTAAATTGCATAAAATGCCATACTGATAAATAATATACTAACTTTGGCTAATTGACAATATCTAAAAGGTAAATATGCCTAATTTTAGCTAAATTAGTCAATATTTATCAAAATCTTCCCCCTGAATTATACATTTATCCATGAAATATTTATTCATAGAATTAAGAACAAGTTTCTTGTTAGCAGTCCATTGTGGCTCTACTAAAAGGCTCTTTGGGCCATCACCTGTTAGGCGGTGAATAACCATGTCCTTTGGAAGAATTCTTAGGGCTTCCCCTAATATGTCAAAATATTCCTCCATAGTTAATATCTTAAAGCCTGTAGCTTTGTAGTCGTCATAAAGATCAGTGCCCTTTAATACGTGAAGGAGCTGTAGCTTTATACCTTGAATAGGCTGTTTTGACAAGAATCTTACTGTCTCTAAAATATCTTCCTTAGTCTCCCCTGGAAGACCAATAATTACATGAACTATAATTGGCACCTTTAAGGCATTTAGCTTCTTTACAGCGTCTGTAAAGCAATCAAGTTCATAGCCTCGTCTTATGTATTTAGCAGTTTTCTCATGAATGCTTTGAAGTCCAAGCTCAATCCAAACTGGTTTAATTTTATTACAACTATCAATGACTTCTAAGACGTCGCTATCAAGACAATCCGGTCTTGTAGCAATATCAAGTATCTTGATTTCTTCCCTATTAATTACATTTTTAAAAAGCTTATCAAGATAACTAGCACTTGCATAAGTGTTTGTAAAGGATTGAAAGTATGCAATATAAGAATTTCCTTTATATTTATTCTGAACTTTTTCCTTTGCAAGCTCAATACTTTTATCAATATTTTCTAAAATGCGTCTCTGTCTTAAAGTCATGCCATCACTGGAGTCTGTGCCAGCCTCTATCGTTTTAACGATAGAGACTGTAGCAGCAAAATCTCCAGAACCACCACGGCTACAAAATATACAACCTCTAGTATCTAGCTTACCGTCTCTGTTTGGACAGGTCATGCCGCCGTCTAGGGATAGGCGATACATTTTCTCACCGAAAGTATTCTTTATATATTCATTAAGTGAATAGTAATGAGGTAACATTATTTAATATGATCCTTTACAGCCTTAGCTACAACATCAGCAACTCGTGGGTCGAAAGCTTCTGGTAAAATGTTAACATCAGATAATTCTTCGTCTGAAACAAGATCTGCAATAGCTGTAGCAGCAGCAAGCTTCATTTCTTCAGTAATCTGGCTTGCTCTTCCTTCAAGGGCACCCTTAAAGATACCAGGGAAGGCAATAACGTTATTTACCTGGTTAGGGAAATCAGAACGTCCTGTTCCAACAACTCTAGCACCAGCAGCCTTAGCAACATCTGGCATAATCTCTGGTGTAGGATTAGCCATAGCAAAGAGGATAGAATCCTTATTCATAGTCTTAACCATGTCAGCTGTAACGATATTAGGAGCAGATACACCAACAAATACATCAGCACCAACTAAGGCATCAGCAAGGCTACCTGTCTTACCTTCAAGGTTTGTAACCTCCATCATTGATTCCTGCATCCAGTTAAGGTCCTTTGAAGCCTTTGAAAGGATACCAGACTTATCGCACATTGTGACATTTTTAAAACCATAAGTAAGTAAAAGCTTAGTAATAGCAACACCAGCGGAACCAGCGCCATTAACTACAACCTTAACATCTTCCTTCTTCTTATTAGTAACTTTAAGACCGTTAATGATACCAGCTAAAACTACGATAGCTGTTCCGTGCTGATCATCGTGGAATACTGGAATATCAAGTAATTCCTTTAAACGAGTTTCAACCTCGAAACATCTAGGAGCAGCGATATCCTCTAAGTTGATACCACCAAATGCTGGAGCAATATTAACAACTGTCTTAATGATTTCTTCAGTGTCCTGTGTATCTAAGCAAATAGGCACAGCATTAACTCCACCAAATTCCTTAAATAATACAGCCTTACCTTCCATAACAGGCATAGCTGCATGAGCACCGATATTTCCTAATCCAAGAACTGCGCTACCATCTGAAACAACAGCGATAGTATTAGACTTGATTGTATATTTGTAAGCTGCCTCCTTATCCTTAGCAATAACCTTGCAAGGCTCTGCAACACCTGGAGTGTAGGCAAGACTTAAGTCTTCTCTAGTTGCGATTTTCATTTTTGGAGTAGTTTCAAACTTACCATTCCATTCTTCGTGAAGCTGTAGGGCTTTCTGGGCATTTGTCATAATTAATACCAAACCTTTCTTAAATACTACATAGTGTGAAAACGGATAAATAGTGAGTTCACACAAGTTTTATCATAGCACATTTGTAAAATTAAAAAAAGAAAAAGAAAAAGGGCTTTTATTTTTGGAAACTATGTTTTATAATCAAGTTGATAGTTTTTACATAGGAGTTCGAATGGTTTCTTATATTTCGAACATTAATCAAAGCAAAAAATTCATTTATTTTCCCAAACTAGAGCTAATTAAAGAACTTTGTAAGTTATAGGGTGAATTGGCATTTTTGCCTTTATTATTATAAATTTTCAATCGAAAGAGAGGTTTTATGGTGAAAGAAAAGTTAGAAGAACTTTCTTTGGTTTCCTTAAAACAGATCGCTAAGGATTTAGGAATAAAAAATGTATCTACATTAAAAAAAGGTGCCTTAGTTGATATTTTAACGGAAACTGCACAGTCAGATTCAAGAGTGGAGGATCTAGTTTCAAACTACGATGGAGTTAAAAAAACTAGAAAGTCTAAGACAGTGGTTACGGAAAGCGAAACAAAAACTGAAGGCGAAGACATTTCCACAAGTACAGAAGATTACGATGGAGATGCAGTTACAGATCTTTTGAAAAATGAAACACAGCAGCAGCGTTACGAGCGCTACGAAAGGTATATTACGCCGGCACAGGAAGCAGAAAGTAAGCCTGTAGCTAAGGAAGAAAAGCACATTACAAGATATGTTGCAAAGGATGCTCAAAGAAGTCCAAGAAAGAGTTATTATAAGAGTCCACAATACGACAATCAAAGACAGGACAATTATTCTAAATACGATAATCAAAGACAAGATAATACAACGAGATACGATAACCAAAGACAAGATAATACAACAAGATATGACAATCAAAGACAGGACAATTATTCTAGATACGATAATCAAAGACAAGATAATACAACAAGATATGACAGTCAAAGACAAGACAATACAACAAGATATGACAATCAAAGACAAGACAACACACAAAGATATGACAATCATAATAAGGCTGTAGTTAATACAGATATTAAATTAGAAGCAGATGAAACATTAGCTAATGGTATCCTTGAAGTTTTAAATGATGGATACGGCTTTGTTAGATGTGAGAATTTCCTTCCAGGTGACGACGATGTTTATGTATCACCAACTCAGATTAGAAAGTTTAATTTAAAGACAGGTGATATTGTTGTTGGTCCATGTAAGTTAAAGTCAACAACTGATAAGTTTAAGGCTCTACAGTATTTAATTTCAGTTAATGGATTAGATCCAAGCGTAGCACAGGAAAGAGTTGCCTTTGAGAAATTAACACCAATTTTCCCTAATGAAAGAATCCATTTAGAGCAGGGTTCAAGCTCATTAGCTATGAGAATGGTAGATTTAATCAGCCCAATAGGTAAGGGCCAGAGAGGTATGATTGTTTCTCAGCCTAAGTCAGGTAAGACAACACTTTTAAAGCAGATTGCTAAGGCAGTTGTAAGAAACAATCCAGAAATGCACTTAATCATCCTACTTATTGATGAAAGACCAGAAGAAGTTACAGATATGAAGGAATCTATTGCTGGTGATAATGTAGAGGTTATTTATTCTACATTTGATGAACAGCCAGATAATCATAGAAGAGTTTCAGAAATGGTTATTGAAAGAGCTAAGAGATTAGTTGAGCAAAAGCAGGATGTAATTATCTTACTTGATAGTATTACAAGACTTGCAAGAGCTTATAACTTAACAGTACAGGCCTCTGGCCGTACTTTATCAGGTGGTTTAGACCCAGCCGCTCTTCATATGCCAAAGAAGTTCTTTGGTGCAGCTAGAAATATGAGAGAAGGCGGAAGCTTAACAATTCTTGCAACAGCCCTTGTAGATACAGGAAGCAAGATGGATGATGTTGTATTTGAAGAGTTTAAGGGAACAGGTAACATGGAATTAGTCCTTGATAGAAAGTTATCTGAAAGAAGAATTTTCCCAGCCATCGACGTTATTAAGTCTAGTACAAGACGTGAGGATTTATTGCTTGATAATGATGAGCTTGAGGCAGTTAATATTATGCGTAAGGGCTTAAATGGCAGCAGAGCAGAGGAATCCGCTGAAAGAGTTATTGACCTATTTACTAAGACTAGAAATAACGCAGACTTTATTAATAGAGTTATTAAAGAAAGATACGTTTAACTCAGTCGGAGTACAAGCTCCGACTGAGTTAAAAGCTCCGCGAGGATGCGCACGGATTCGGACAGGAATTTGTCTGCTGAAGCAGATCCGAATCCGGCGCGCAAGACTCGCGAGCGAGTCTTGACAAATATATCTTTAAATCCAAGTAAAAAATAATCCTAAAAAGAAATTTTAGATTGTATTTTATCCTAAACAATAAATAAAAACAGGCGCTGATAGTGGTATTTCTTGCTTATTTATGCTATAGAATAGATAGAAAAAATACTTGCATAACTAATATCTGTATGATAGAATATAAAAGCTGTTTATCGATAGATACTAAGTTATCGTTGTATACAAAGTTATCATTCGATGCAAGTTATCGCATGGCAACATGCTATCAGTCGATAACCAATTATTAGATAAATTATTCTTAATTGTAAAGAGGTGAAATCATGAGAGAAGGTATCCATCCAGAGTATTACCAGGCTAAGGTTGTTTGCAACTGTGGTAACGAATTCGTAACAGGTTCAACAAAGGAAGAGATTCACGTAGAAATTTGTTCTAAGTGTCATCCATTCTACACAGGTCAGCAGAAGGCAGCATCAGCTCGTGGACGTATCGATAAGTTCAACAAGAAGTATGGTGTTAACAACTAATATTAAAATATTAAAGATTGAGGTGTATGCCTCAATCTTTTTTAGTTTATAAAAACTTTAGGACTATTCGCAGGGATGGCTTTTCTTAGGCTTGATTAAAGCCTCTAACTAATGTTATTATAAATATGTTTGTTATTGAATAAATTTTAGCTAATGTTAGCTTATAATAGATAGCTAGAATATTTGGAGGACTAGATAATGAAATTGTCAGGCATTGGTGGTCAGGCAGTCATAGAGGGTATTATGATGCGCAACAAGGATAAGTATTCCGTTGCAGTCAGAAAGCCAGACCAGGAAATTGAAGTCATTGTAAAAGATTGCAAGATGACCACACAGAAATATAAATGGTTAAACTACCCAGTAATTAGAGGTATCTTTAACTTCTTTGATTCGTTATTTACAGGAATAAGTGTAATTAACTATTCATCAACATTTTACGAAGATCCATCAGAACAGGAAAAGACAAAGATTGATGAGATTGGTAAGAATATTTTTAAGGATAAGTTTGAATCTATCCTTATGGCAGTAACAGTTATTATATCTATTTTCTTAGCTGTTGGCTTATTTATGATTCTACCATTTGCAGTATCAAGATTATTGTCAAATTATGTGGCTTCAAAGGGATTGTTAAACTTCTTTGAAGGCATTGTAAGAGTATTGATTTTTATTCTCTACCTTGTGGTAATTTCTCAGCTAAGTGACATTAAGAGGACCTTTATGTATCATGGCGCAGAGCATAAGTGTATTAACTGTATCGAGCATGGTGCAAGACTTACACCAGAGAATGTTAAGAACAGTTCTAGATATCACAAGAGATGTGGAACAAGTTTCCTATTTGTTGTAATGTTTATTAGTATTGTTTTATTTATCTTTATTAGAGTGGAGAATACAGCAGCACAGATTATTATTCGTGTGCTTTTAATCCCTTTAATTGCTGGCCTATCTTATGAATTAATCATGTGGGCTGGAAAGAATGACAATAAGTTTACAAGAGCTTTGAGTAAGCCAGGTATGTGGCTTCAGAGACTTACAACTAAGGAACCTGATATGGATATGATCGAAGTTGCTATTAAGGCAGTGGAGAAGGTATTTGATTGGGAGAAGTTCTTAGTTGAAGAGTATTATGAAGGTTCAGAAAATCTCGTGGAAGATATTGAAAATTCTGAAAGAGAGCTTTCAATTTCAGCAGCTCAGGTTGGAAAGAGACATAGAACTACACGTTCCATCGTTGTTGAGAATAAAGAAGAGGATGAGAAGGAATTAACAGCGGAAGAGAAGTATATCAAGGCTGCTAAGGAATTTGAGGCTACGCAGCAAGGCGATAGCTTAGAGTCTGTTTATGAGACAATTAATGAGCTTGAAGAAGCTGAGGGTAATCCAGCTAATCACAGCGCAGGCAATTATGAAAGTGCTAACTTTACTACAGTAACTAAGCCTTTAGAAGAAGTAGCAGAAGATACTGAAGCTTCTATTGAAGACGACTTCGTATTTGAAGAAGTAGAAGAAGTTCCAGCTAATGATTCTTTTGAAAATGTAAGCGCTAACGAGACTTTAGAAACAGCCCTAGAGGATGATTCCTTTGAATTTGAAGAAGTATCAGCTGATGCAGAGGGCGACCTTGATTTAGCTATTGAAGATTTATCAGAAGAAGATGATGATGCAGGCTTTGAGTTTGAAGAAGTAGAAGAAATCGAAGCTGAGGCTGAGTCAGAAGAAGTTGAAATGCCAGCTTTTAAGACAAGACATAGAGATTAAGCGAATAATTAAATTACGAATTAATAAAAGGACTGTATATATTTTTTACAGTCCTTTTTGATAGAAAGGATAAATATGACTATAAGGGAAGAGATTCTTAATGCCAGTAGAATATTAGAAGCAGCTAATATTGAAAATGCTAGCTATGACGCTAAAGAATTAATGCTTCATTGCCTTAATATTTCCTCAACTGACTTCTTTTTAAAAAGAGAAGAAAGCATAGATGAAGAGACAAAGTTAAGATATGAAGCCCTAATAAATAGAAGAGCTAGCCATGAACCCTTACAACATATAACAGGAATCGCCTACTTTTACGGCCGCGAATTTAATGTAAATAGTAGTGTACTTATTCCAAGATACGACACAGAAAATTTAGTAGAGCGAGTGCTTAAGTTAGTTAAGAGAGGCGACCACATTTTAGATATGTGTACAGGCTCAGGTTGTATTATTGAGACAATTGCCCTAGAGTCTAGACTTACTAGAGAAGAAGCAGTATTTCTAGGAGTTGACATATCCAAGGAAGCGCTTAAAGTAGCAAGGGCCAATAAGGAAAAGCTTGGGGCAGATGCCGTAGATTTTATGCAAAGTGACCTTTTTGAAAACTTAAATGATAATTTAAGAAATTCTTTTGACATCATTGTTTCAAATCCTCCGTATATTAAGACTGCTGTAATAGATGAGCTTGATAAGGAAGTTAAGTTACACGACCCATATATTGCCCTAGATGGCAGCAGCGATGGACTAAAGTTTTATAAGAAGATCACTGAGGAAGCGATACATTTTCTAAAAAAGGATGGATATCTTGCTTACGAAATCGGTAGTGACCAGGCAGAGGAAGTAAGGGATATTATGGCTTCTAAGGGCTTTGTAAATATAGAAGTTTATAAAGACCTTTCAGGACTTGATAGAGTAGTGATAGCTAAATTGGAGGACGGCCTCTAACTAAAACATCTTGCATAGTTTCTTTACTAATGTTAGAATAAATATTCGTGTGAGTTAAATTAGGTTATTGAAAGGTTAGGTTAATCTTATGGATATGTTTGATAGACTTGAAGATACAGTTAATAGATATGAAGATATTAATGCAGAACTTGCAAACCCTGATGTAGTTAATGATCAGGCTAAGTTTAGAAAGTTAATGAAGGAGCAGGCTAATCTTACTCCTATCATTTCTGCATATACAGAATATAAAACTAATAAGCAGAATGTTGAGGATAGCTTAGCTATTCTTGATGAAGAATCAGATGAAGAATTAAAGGATTTAGCTAAGGAAGAATTAGCAGAATCTAAGGCTAGAATCGCAGAACTTGAGAATGAGCTTAAGATTTTACTTCTTCCTAAGGACCCTAACGATGATAAGGATATCATTATGGAAATTAGAGCGGGTGCCGGTGGTGAAGAAGCAGCACTTTTCGCAGCAGAATTATTCCGTATGTATACTCATTATGTTGAGTCTAAGGGCTGGAAGGTTGAGGTTTTATCAGGTGATGAAACAGGTATCGGTGGCCTTAAAGAAATCGAATTTATGGTTAAGGGCCAGGGAGCTTACTCAATCATGAAGTATGAATCAGGTGTTCATAGAGTTCAGAGAGTTCCAGTTACAGAATCTAATGGTAGAATCCAGACTTCAACTGCATCTGTAGCATGTATGCCAGAGGCTGAAGAAGTTGATATTCAGATTAATGAGAAGGATATTAGAATTGATGTTATGCGTGCTTCTGGTAACGGCGGTCAGTGTGTCAATACAACTGATTCAGCTGTACGTTTAACACATTATCCTACAGGTATTGTTATTTATTCTCAGACTGAAAAGTCTCAGATTCAGAATAAGGAGAAGGCTTTTGCCTTACTTCGTGCTAAGTTATACGACATAGAAACACAGAAGGCTCATGATGCTGAAGCAGATGCTAGACGTAGCCAGATTGGTACTGGTGATAGAGCTGAGAAGATCAGAACTTATAATTTCCCACAGGGTAGAGTTACAGACCATAGAATCGGTCTTACACTTTATAAGCTTGATAAGATTATGGATGGTGACATTCAGGAAATCATTGATGCTTGTATCGCAGCAGATCAGGCAGCTAAGCTTGCTAAGATGGGCGAATAATAATTTAGATAATAATAATTAGATAAGATTTTAGCTAGGTGCTTTAGTACCTAGCTTTTTTAACTCAGTCGGAGTACAAGCTCCGACTGAGTTAAACGCTCCGCGAGGATGCGCACGGATTCGGACAGGAATTTGTCTGCAGTGCAGACCCGAATCCGGCGCGCAAGACTCGCGAGCGAGTCTTGACTATCATGCTTTTTGACTGTTATGATTTTGCTTTCTTGTTATCAAACTTCATTTCTTGTATAATATATAAATAATACCTATAGTTTTTATAAGAGGTAAATTTATGGCATTATATAGAAATGTTACGGATAGAGGCGTTAAAAAGCCCTTAGACATAACGGGTCATATCCAGAATAAAATGCTAAAAAAGAATATAGGTGATTTAAGACGATTAGGAGCAGATATCTCAAATTCCAGATTTAAAGATATGGATATAGGCTCCGATAAAGTTATGCAACAATATATAAAAGAGCTAGTGACATTTCTTGAAAGCTACGATTTTTCAAGGCTTGATCAAAGACTTGCCAACGTGCAATTTAGCGCAGCACTAAATACAGCCAAAGAAATGGATGAAAAAGCTAAGGAACTTGGTATTAATCCTATATCAAAGCTACTGGGGGATATTATTAAAGACGTGAAAAAAAGAGATGATTCCTCAGCAAGACAGGAACTATCTTTAATTAATAAGAAGCGTAATGCTATCTTAGTTAAATTAGGTAGAAATAAAATTTAATATAGAATATTTCTGCAAGAGTAGAAAACTAGAAAGACAATTAATTTCAAGGAGGCATTTAATGGACAAGATTTTACAAAAAATCAAGACAGTAATTAACGAAATAATTTTGTTGTCTATTGCGTTAATAGTTGTGGGGGTATACTTAATTATTGAGCCTATGGGAGCTCAGATTGTTATCTGTAGAATATTTGGCGCACTATTTTTAGTATGGGGAGTGCTAAGAGTAATTACTTACTTTAGAACAGATAAATCAGTAATTTTTGCATCCTTTGGTTTGGTGCAGGGTTTAACACTTATTTTCTTAGGACTATTTTTTATCATAAATCCTGTGGAAATAGCAGCATTTTTTGGTATAATTCTTTCTATAGTTGTTATGATTAATGGCGTGTTAATGATTCAATATGCAATAGAATTAAAAAGACTAAATTCCCCTTCTTGGTGGCTTGAAATTCTCTCAGGAATATTAATGCTAATTTTAGGAGTAGTAGCCTTAGTTAATCCTTTTGCAACAAGTGCAACACTAATGGTATTTATCGGTGTTATCTTAATTTATGAGGGCATTGTAAATCTAGTTTCAGTCCTTAGAATCACATCCATTGCAAAGCAAGTAGAATACGAAGTAAAGGATGCAGTTAATAAGGTTAAGGATGAATTTAGACCAAACTAGGAAGCTATGCTACTAGGGTTTCAAATTTATTAGAAATTTTATTAACTAGAAAAGATATGGCAAAGAAATATTACGCAGTAAAGGCAGGCAGAAAGCCTGGAATTTATGAAAGTTGGGATGAATGTAAGGCCTTGGTTACAGGCTTTAAGGGAGCAATATATAAGAGCTTTACAAGTCTAGAGGAGGCAAAGGCCTTTATGGAGATAGGCTATGAGACAGCGACAGGCACTAAAGCTCCTAGCTCTAATAAGGCTAATAATGAAAATGTCACAAGACCCGAGACTATTGATGACAATTACGCCTTCGTGGATGGCTCTTTTAATATTGCCACTGGAGTTTATGGCTATGGCGGATTTTTAATAGTAGGCAAGGAAAAGTACGTGTTACAAGGATCAGGAAGCGATAAAGAGATGGCCTCAATGCGAAATGTATCAGGAGAAATCCTAGGTAGTATGGCAGCTATTAAGAAAGCTATAGAACTTGGCCTATCAGAAGTCTACATTTATTTTGACTATATGGGAATTAGAGCCTGGGCTCTTGGAGAGTGGAAGAGAAACAAGACCGGCACAATTAAATATTACGACTATATTCAATCGGTAAAAGATAAGATAGATATACATTTTATCAAAGTCAAAGGCCATTCCGGAGTGGAAGGCAATGAAGAGGCTGACAAATTAGCAAAAGCAGCAGTGGGAATCCAATAGGATTCCCATTTTTTTTACACACTTAACAGTTTTTCTTTACAACTGTCTTGTCAGTTGTAAAGTTTAGTGGTATAGTCATTACAACGTTTAACCTTAAACGTTATTAGCAGATTAAACGGGGCTTTAGGTATAGTTATTAGGAAACCTAACTAATAACTATACTGACAAGCAAAGAAAGGACTGCGGATAGGAGATTTATGTCAATAGTAGATGATATTTTAAAGCTTAAAGAGGAAAAGAACGCCGTAATTTTAGCTCACTATTATGTAGACGAGGAAATTCAAGAGATAGCTGATTACGTTGGCGATTCATTTTACTTAAGCAAGGTAGCAACTAAGGTAGACCAGGATAGAATAATCTTTGCAGGTGTAGAGTTCATGGGTGAAAGTGCTAAGATTTTAAATCCTAACAAGAGAGTCTTTATGCCAGATGCATCAGCGGACTGTCCAATGGCTCACATGGCAACTAAGGAAGAGATTTTAAAGATGAGAGAAGAGTACGATGATCTAGCTGTAGTCTGTTACATTAATTCAACAGCTGAACTAAAGACATATTCTGATGTCTGTGTCACATCTTCTAATGCTGTAAAGATTGTGAAGAGCTTGCCTAATAAGAACATTTTCTTTATTCCAGATCAGAACCTAGGTCGTTTCGTGGCTGAGCAGGTTCCAGAGAAGAATGTAATTCTTAATAACGGCTTTTGCCCAAGACACGTAGCAATCACAAAGGAACATGTATTAAATGCTAAGAAGGCACATCCTAATGCAAAGCTTGCAGCACATCCAGAATGTACAAAGGATGTACTTGATGAGGCAGATTACATTGGAGCTACATCAGGAATCATTAATTATGTAGTAAATTCTGATGAGGAAGAATTCCTTATTGGAACAGTTGATGGTGTACTAGCAGAAATTAATAAGAAGGCACCTGATAAGAAGTTATATTTATTAAAGCCAGATCAGATCTGTATCAATATGAAGAAAGTCACTCTTGATAAGATTTTAGATTGTCTAGAAGAGGACTGTAACGAAGTCTTTGTTGATGATGAAACAAGACTTAAGGCCTTAGTTCCACTTGAGCGCATGCTTGAACTTGCAGCCAAGTAGGAGCTATAAAAGAAAGGGGTATATTTATGGAGAACAAGACAGATATTTTAATCGTCGGATGTGGATGTTCAGGACTATATGCAGCCCTTAATTTACCAGCGAGCAAAAAGATTACAATTATTACTAAGTCCGACCTAGAAAGCTCAGATTCCTTCCTAGCTCAAGGTGGAATGTGCATGTTAAAGGACAAGTCGGATTACGAATCATTTTTTGAGGACACCCTAAAAGCTGGTCATTATGAAAATGATAAGAAGTCGGTAGAAATCATGATTAAGTCATCACCTGAGGTCGTAGAGGACCTACTAGAATATGGCGCAGACTTTAATAAGGATGAGAAGGGAGACCTTGCCTACACTAAGGAAGGCGCTCACTCTACTAACAGAATCATTTATCATAAGGATGTAACAGGTAAAGAAATTACATCAACACTTTTAAGAAAAGTTCAGACATTGCCAAATGTTACATTTTATGAAAATACAAGAATGCTTGATATTATTGAAAAAGATCAGGTATGTGTTGGCGCAGTAGTTAAGGATGCTAATGGGGAACTTGTAAAAGTTGAGGCAGAGACAGTAATTCTTGCCACAGGCGGAATTGGTGGAATCTATAAGCATTCAACAAACTTTAAGCACCTTACAGGAGATTCTCTTGCAATTGCCCTTAAACATGGCATCGAATTAAAGAATATTAATTACGTGCAGATTCATCCAACAACCTTTTATTCAAAGGATGACAAGGAAAGAAGCTTTCTAATTTCAGAATCTGTAAGAGGTGAGGGCGCCCTTCTTTATGATAAGAATGGCAAGCGTTTTGTAAATGAATTGCTACCTCGTGACCTTTTAACAGAGGAAATTAAAAAGCAGATGGCAAAGGATAAGACTGAATTCGTTTGGGAAGACCTACGTACAATTCCTAAAAAAGAGTTAGAGGAACATTTTCCTAATATTATTGCTCACTGCAAGGAAGCAGGCTATGACGTATTTAAGGAGCCAATTCCAGTAGTTCCAGCCCAGCATTATTTCATGGGTGGAATTAAGGTTAACTATGAATCTAAGACTAATTTTGAAAATCTTTACGCTGTAGGCGAGACAGCTTGCAACGGCGTACATGGTAGAAATAGACTAGCTAGTAACTCATTACTTGAAAGTCTTGTATTTGCAAAAAGAGCAGCCCTTGATATGACAAACAAGGAGCTTGATTCTAAGGCAAGTCTTATTGTAAATAACGCAGATAAGATTATTGCTGAGGTGGATTTAGATAAGTATAAGGACGAAGAGGCTCTAAATGAGACTTACAAGAAACTAGTTAAAGATAAGATAGATGAGGAAAATAGAATTTATAAGGCTTTAAGAGCTTAGAATGGGAGATTATTTATGTTTGATGAAGTAACATTAAGACTTAACGTTGATCCTTTAATTTTAGGAGCATTAAAGGAAGATATTACAAGTGAAGACGTTACAACTAATAGTGTAATGCCAACAAAGAAGCAGGGTAGCGTAGATTTAATTGCCAAGGAAGAGGGCGTTATTTGCGGCCTTCAGGTATTTGAAAGAACCTTCAAATTACTTGACCCTGAAACAGTAGTTAGCTTTAGCGTAGAGGATGGCGACAAGGTAACTAAGGGACAAAAGATCGGCCAGGTAGATGGCGATATTAGAGTTTTACTTTGCGGCGAAAGAACAGCCCTTAACTATTTACAGAGAATGAGCGGTATTGCAACTTATACTAATAGCGTGGCTTCTTTACTTAAAGGTACTAAGACAAAGTTACTTGATACAAGAAAGACAAGCCCTAACAATAGAATTTTTGAAAAATATTCTGTAAGAGTTGGTGGCGGCAATAACCACAGATACAACCTAACAGATGGTGTTTTACTTAAGGATAATCACATTGGGGCAGCAGGCGGCGTAAAGGAAGCAATCCTTGCAGCTAAGGAATACGCTCCATTTGTAAGAAAGATTGAAGTTGAAGTTGAAAATCTTGACATGGTTAAGGAAGCTATTGAAGCTGGCGCAGACATTATCATGCTTGATAATATGAGCCATGAAGATATGGAAAAGGCCATGAAGATTATTGATAAGAAGGCAGAGGTTGAGGTTTCTGGAAATGTAACAAAGGAAAACATTGAAAGACTTACAGACCTAGGGGTAGACTTCATTTCAAGTGGTGCACTTACTCACTCAGCACCAATTATGGACTTATCTTTAAAGAATCTTCATCCAACAGAGTAATATCTAGAAAATGAGCTAGACTTTAGAAAAAGTCTTAACCTTATAATTAGCCTTGTTGAAGATTTTGGGATAATTAATTATAATTATTCTATAATAGGATTTAGAAAGGATTAGCCAGATGAATGGTGAAGATAGAAGAAAAGGTATTGTTGATATTTTAAAAAAATCAGATAAGCCTATGTCTGGTGAAGCTTTGGCTAGAAAATTCGATGTAAGTAGACAGGTCATAGTTCAAGATATTGCCTTGATTAGAGCTAAGAACATTGATATCTATTCCACTAATAGAGGATACGTAATTAGTGCTAAGAATGAGGAATTTTCTAGGGTATTTAAAGTTTATCATACCGATGATGATGTGGAGACAGAGCTTAATGCAATCGTGGATTTAGGCGGCTGGGTTAAGGATATCTTCGTATATCATAGAGTTTACGGCGTTTTAAAGGCCGATATGAATATTCATTCAAGACGTGATATAAAGGAATATATGGAAGAGATTAAAAGCGGGAAAAGCACCTTGCTTATGCATATAACTTCCGGATATCATTACCATACAATTGTAGCATCAGATGAAAAGACTTTAGAATATATATGGGATGAGCTTCAAAGATTAGGATTTATAGCCAAACTACAGGATTATGAGCCAGTAGATTTTTGGAGTAAAGAAGAGACAACAATATAGGACTAAGAACAATAAAGAATATGGACTAGGAAACTATTCGTAAAAAATAGTTTTCTAGTTCTTTTTTTAGGCTATAATATAATTTACGAGCTAGTAAGATTTTTCTTACTAGCTTTGGAGCGGAAAATCAAATCCGCTCTTATTTTATTGAAGGAGATTTATATGAAGAAAGCAAGAATTATTCGAAGAGTCTTAATAAGCGTTTTGCTTGTTATAGCAGTATTGTTTACAACTTTTTTTGTCTATACAGCCGATTATTATAAGGCCAGTGAAAATGTGGACACTAGTTTAGAATCAGATGATGACGTAAATGTATATATGCTTGATAGTAACGATATGGTATTTAGTCCCACAGGAGATGTAAAGGCAGGAATTATCTTTTATCCCGGAGGAAAGGTAGAGTACACTTCCTATGCACCATTACTCCATGAACTAGCCAGTGAAGGGGTTTTATGCATTTTGGTAAAGATGCCAAGAAACTTAGCTATTCTTGGAATTAACAGGGCGGATGGCCTTAAGGAGAATTTCCCTGAAATAACAGATTGGTATATGGCAGGCCACTCTCTTGGGGGAGCTTGTGCTTCTATGTATATAAGTAAACATAGCAGTGAGTACACAGGCCTTATCCTACTTGCAGCTTATTCCACTAAGGATTTGTCTAAAACTAATATAAATGTATTGTCAATTTATGGATCTGAGGATGGTGTACTAAAAAAAGATTCTTATGAGAAAAATAAGTCAAATCTGCCTGACAACTGGGTTGAAGAGGTCATACAAGGTGGATGCCATTCATTTTTTGGAAGTTATGGCTTGCAAGATGGCGACGGAAACGCTACTATAACTAACAAGGATCAAATTGATATAACAACAGGTTTTATAATTAATTTCATATCCGAACAAAGCTAATTGGAGGACGTTTACTTATGGAGAAAAGAAAAACTTTTGGTGGGTCAATAGGTTTTGTATTGGCCGCAGCTGGAAGCGCAGTTGGACTTGGAAATATTTGGAGATTTCCATATCTAGCAGCAAGAGATGGAGGAGGTTTATTTTTAGTCATCTACATCGTGCTTGCACTTACCTTCGGATTCACCTTAGTAACCGCTGAAATTGCAATAGGAAGGAAAACTAAGCAAAGCCCCCTAACAGCATATGGTGTATTGAATAAGAAGTGGACATGGCTTGGATGGTTATCAAGCATCGTGCCTTTTATCATATTACCTTATTATTGTGTAATTGGTGGATGGGTATTAAAGTACCTAATTGCATTCATAACAGGACATGGCGTTGACGCAGCTACAGAAGGTTATTTTACTGATTTTATCACTAGTAAAGCAGAACCAATCGTTATGATGTTTATATTCTTATTATTAGTTTGTATTGTAATTTACTTAGGCGTAAATAAAGGTATTGAATCCTTTTCAAAGATTATTATGCCAATATTACTTGTATTAGTTGTGGGAATTGCTATATTTTCATTAACAATTAGTAAGACAGATGACAGCGGTGTAGTAAGAACTGGTGTACAGGGATTAAAATATTACGTAATTCCTAACTTGGATGGAATAACAATCAAGAAGTTCTTTACAGTAGTAATGGATGCTATGGGACAGTTATTCTATTCATTATCAGTAGCTATGGGTATCTTAATAGCCTATGGTTCATATGTAAGAGATGATGCTAACTTACCAAAGTCAATTAACCAGATTGAAATCTTTGATACAGTAGTAGCTTTCCTTGCAGGTGTTATGATTATTCCTGCAGTTTATGTATTTTCAGGAACAGAGGGCATGTCTTCAGGACCATCCCTTATGTTTGTAGCATTACCTAAGATTTTCGCATCAATGGGTAAGATTGGAAATCTAATCGGAGTCGTATTTTTTGCAATGGTACTCTTTGCAGCCATTACAAGTGCTATGTCAGTACTTGAGGCTATTGTATCTGGCATGATTGATAGCGATAAGAACTACAATAGAGGTCAGGCAGTAATTATTGAATTCTTTATTGCATTCATTCTTGCTTGCCTTGTATGCTTTGGTTACAACGACCTTTACTTTGAATTTAAGCTTCCAAACGGAGCAGTAGGTCAGATCCTAGATATTATGGATTACATTAGTAACAGTATCTTAATGCCAATAGCAGCTATTGCTACATGTATCTTAGTAGGCTGGGTAATTAAGCCAAAAGCTATTATTGAAGAAGTAGAAAAAAGCGGAGATAAGATGGGCAGAAAGGGCTTATTCACAATTATGATTAAGTATATAGCTCCAGTTTGTCTATTTATCTTATTACTTATGAGCCTTGGTGTTTTTTAGTATTAAATAAAAAGGAAATTAAAGGAGTGAGTTATGAGCTATGACCTTGTGGCTCACTCCTTTTTAACATGCCGTGAGCAAGAAATCCCCCACCTCTAAACGAAGTGTAGGTGGTGGGATGAATTGCGAATAACACGGCATTTTTTGTTACATATAATT
>NZ_AUJG01000024.1 GCF_000424105.1 Lachnospira multipara ATCC 19207
CCATCATCACAACTTTGTAGCTGTTGTGGTTCTCGTAAAAAACTTACACTTCAAGAAAGAATCTATAAGTGTAAGTGTGGGCTTACAATGGACCGTGACCTAAATGCAGCTATAAACATAAAAAATGAAGGGCTTAGATTGCTTGAAGTAGCCTAAACTCTGATAAATCTTATAGTAGGCTAGGAACTAGCCGAACTTATACGCTTGTGGACACTGTGTAAGACGTTCGTTATCCAATAGGATAGCCTACGCAGTGGTGGTTGAAGCAAGAAGCTCCGACTTCAAATACGAAGTATTAAGTCGGAGTAGTTCACGAGATAAAATTTGACACTAAAGGTAAAATTTGCTACAATGTTGCGCGTATGAGAAGTAACCCTTTTCATGCAAATATGACCACTTTTTAAAACTAATTTAAAAAGTTAAGCCTAACGGACAGGCGGGTCGGTTGCCGGTGTGGTAAACCCACGTTATTGATTGAGCAAAAGCTCTGTTTTTTAAGTTGATTACTTTATAATCGGTGCTAGTTAGCACATCATCTTGTTAAACGGTCAATAAAGAGTAACACGTATTTGCATGTAATGCTATAGGAATTCTCTACATTTTATAACAGACTGATATTGAGGTGATTGTGCGTATGCGCGGTCGCCTCTTTTTTAGTGACTAAAACTTTAGTGACTAAAACTGTGCAGCAGCACGCTTTGCATGCTAGCATGCAAAAGCGGTGCTATTGCACAGTCAAACAGAAATGAGCAAGTAGACGCAAGGCGTCGGATTGTGAATTTCTGCAGCATCATGAAAGTGCGAAGCACGAAATGATGCGTAGGTCACTAAATAGTAGAGGGATGTGCCAAACAACCAGCGACAAGGCAAAGCCGGAGTCGCGTCCGGCCAAAAAAAACAGCTGCAAGGCGAAGCTACTTGCAGCGTCCGGACCCCAAAACCCCTCCGGTTTTGCAGCGTCCGATAACACAACTTAAAAAACAGAAATTATAAAGAGGAGGCAAGTACTATGCTAGATCAGACAAGAGCTCCTATATATGAGGCACTAGAAAAATTAAGACGACAAAGAGTAGTTCCCTTTGATGTTCCTGGGCATAAACGAGGAAGAGGTAACCCAGAACTAGTAGAATTACTTGGTGAGCGTTGTGTTGGAATAGATGTAAACTCCATGAAGCCACTAGATAACTTAAGTCATCCAATCTCTGTAATCAAAGATGCGGAAGACCTTACGGCTAGTGCTTTTGGGGCAGAGAATGCATTTTTAATGGTAGGTGGAACAACTTCAGCTGTGCAGGCTATGATTCTTTCAGTCTGTAAGCGAGGTGATAAGATCATCTTACCTAGAAACGTACATAAGAGCGCAATTAATGCATTAGTACTTTGCGGTGCGATTCCAGTGTATGTAAACCCTGAGGTTAATAAGGATTTAGGCATCTCTCTTGGAATGGAAGTTTCAAGTGTGGAGGAAGCTATAAGACAGAATCCTGACGCAGTGGCAGTACTTGTTAATAACCCAACTTATTACGGTATTTGCTCAGATATTAAATCTATAGTTAAGATTGCTCACGAAGCAGGAATGAAGGTGCTAGCCGATGAAGCTCACGGTACACATCTTTATTTCCAGCCTGACCTACCAATTTCAGGTATGGCAGCAGGAGCTGATATGTCAGCAATTTCCATGCATAAGTCAGGAGGAAGCTTAACTCAGAGTTCAATTTTACTTACTAATAAAGGAGTTAATGCAGACTATGTAAGACAGATTATTAATCTAACACAGTCTACATCTGCTTCATATTTATTACTATCAAGCCTTGATATTTCCCGTAGAAATTTAGCCCTTCGCGGGGAGAAATCATTTTCAAAGGTAATGGAAATGGCCGAATATGCAAGAAAGGAAATCAATAGCATTGGTGGCTATTATGCCTATGGTAAGGAATTAGTTAACGGTACTAGCGTATATGATTACGATGTAACAAAGTTATCAATTCACACATTAGGTATTGGACTTGCAGGTATTGAGGTGTATGATTTACTTAGAGACGAGTACGATATTCAGATAGAATTTGGCGATGTAAGTAACATTTTAGCTTATATCTCCATTGGCGATAGATTACAAGATATTGAAAGACTTGTTGGTGCCCTTGCAGATATTGCAAGAATTTATAAGAAGGACAAGACTGGTATGCTAACAGGTGAGTTTATTAGCCCAGTGGTTGCTAAGTCACCTCAGGAAGCTTTCTATGCCAACAAGATATCTCTTCCACTTAGGGAAACTAAGGGAAGAATTTCTGGTGAAAATGTAATGTGTTACCCACCAGGAATCCCAATCCTTGCACCAGGCGAGGAAATTACAGAAGAGATTATTGAGTATATCGAGTATGTAAAGGAAAAGGGATGTTCTATGCAAGGAACAGAAGATCCTGAAGTTAATAATTTAATGGTTTTGGTTTAGGAAGGTTTTAAGATATGGAAATGTGGTTTTCTGAACTTCACACATCTAATGTGAAGATATCAATGAGAATTGAAAAGCAACTATTTTCTGGAGTTTCAGATTGCCAAAGAATCGATGTATTGGTATCTGATGAATTTGGCAAGATTTTAGCACTAGATGGTGAGATACTTTTTTCAGAGAAGGATGAGTTTATCTATGATGAAATGGTAACTCACGTACCTATGTCGGTTCATCCAAATGTTAAAAAAGTTCTTATTATTGGTGGAGGCGATGGTGGCGTTGCCACAGCCCTTACACAATATAAAACAATCGAACAAATCGATGTTGTAGAGCCGGATGAGATGTTTGTGGAAGTCTGTAAGGAACACTTCCCAGAACTTGCATGTGGCCTAGAAGATGAGAGAGTTAATGTCTATATTCAGGATGCTCTTAGATTTTTAAGAAGCAAGTCAGATGAATATGACTTAATTATAAATGATGCAACAGATCCTTTTGGTTATACAGAAGGACTCTTCACTAAGGAATTTTATGGCAACTGCTATAAGGCCTTAAAGGAAGACGGTATAATGGTTTACCAGCACGGAAGTCCATTTTATGAAGAAGACAAGGAAGAATGTGTGAAAATGCATCGAAAGGCATATAAGGCTTTTCCAATTAGTAGAGTTTATCAAGCACATATTCCAACATGTCCATCAGGTTATTGGTTATTTGGATTTGCATCTAAAAAATATCATCCAATTAATAACTTTAAGCCAGCAGAATGGAAGAAGCTTGGTATCAAGACACGTTACTACACAACCAATCTACATAAAGGCGCATTTATGCTTCCAAAATATGTAGAGGATATGCTTGAAGAAGAAGAGAGAGACTAATTTTAAGGAGGATTAATAATGAGCCGTTTATTAATTATTGGCTGCGGTGGCGTAGCTCAGGTTGCTATTACAAAGTGTTGTCAGAATAGCGAAGTATTTACAGAAATTTGTATTGCCTCAAGAACAGTATCTAAGTGTGAGGCTTTAAAGGAAAAGTTAGAAAAAAATACAACTACAAAGATTACAACTGCTAAGGTAGATGCAGATAATGTAGATGAATTAGTAGCATTAATTGAAAGCTATAAGCCAGAGGCTGTACTTAACCTTGCACTTCCATACCAGGATTTAACTATTATGGATGCTTGTCTTAAGACAAAGGTTAACTATATTGATACAGCTAACTACGAACCAGAGGATACAGAAGATCCTGAGTGGAAGGCTATTTATGAAAAGAGATGTAAGGAAGCAGGATTTTCTGCTTACTTTGATTACTCATGGCAGTGGGCATATCAGGATAGATTCAAGGAAGCTAATATCTTAGGCCTTCTTGGTACTGGTTTTGACCCAGGTGTTACATCAGTATTTACAGCTTATGCTAAAAAGCATTACTTCGATACAATCGAAAGTGTAGATATCCTTGATTGTAACGGTGGTGATCACGGTTATCCATTTGCTACAAACTTTAATCCAGAAATCAACCTAAGAGAAGTTTCAGCTCCAGGTTCTTACTGGGAAGATGGACATTGGGTAGAAATCCCAGCAATGTCTATTAAGAGAGAATACGATTTCCCAGAAGTTGGTATGAAGGATATGTATTTACTTCACCACGAAGAAATCGAATCTCTTGCAAAGAATTATCCAGAGATTAAGAGAATTAGATTCTTTATGACATTTGGTCAGAGCTACCTAACACATATGAAGTGTTTAGAAAATGTAGGTATGTTAAGAACAGATCCAGTTAACTTCAATGGAGTAGATATTGTTCCAATTCAGTTCTTAAAGGAATTATTACCAGATCCTGCAACACTTGGCCCAAGAACAGTAGGTAAGACAAATATCGGTTGTATCTTTAAGGGTAAGAAGGATGGTAAGGATAAGACAATTTATATCTATAATGTATGTGATCATCAGGAATGCTACAAGGAAGTAGGCTCACAGGCTATTTCTTATACAACAGGTGTGCCAGCAATGATTGGTGCTATGATGGTAGTTACAGGTAAGTGGAGTGGAACAGGCGTATTTAACGTAGAAGAATTTGATCCAGATCCATACATGGAAGCACTTAATAAGTGGGGCTTACCATGGGTTGTTGATGAGAATCCAGCTATTGTAGAATAATAATAAAACTAATTGGAAACTAGTAGCGTCACTAGGCGGGCGTTACTAGTTTTTTTAGAAGGGAGTAAGAAATGAACATAAGAGACTTAAAAACTCCAGCTTACGTAATAGATGAGAATAAATTAGAGGAAAATTTAAAAGTGCTTGAAAGTGTTGAAAAGGCAGCAGGATGTAAGATTTTACTTGCACAAAAAGCCTTCTCAAACTTTTACACCTACCCTTTAATTTCAAAATATATTAGTGGAACTACAGCTAGTGGCATTTATGAAGCCCGCCTTGGAAAGGAAGAGATGGCTAAGGAAAATCATGTCTTTGCTCCAGCCTTTAAGGATGAAGACATGGAAGAACTAGTTAAGATTTGTGATCACATAGTCTTTAACTCAATTTCTCAGTTAGAACACCATAGACCAGTTTGGCAAAAAGCAGGTGTTAGCGTAGGTTTAAGAATTAATCCGGAATTTTCCACACAGGGAGACCATGCAATTTATGACCCATGCGCTCCAGGTTCTAGATTTGGCGTGACTTTAAAGAAATTAGAGGAAGCACTAGAAGCTAATCCAAGGCTACTAGATGGTGTGGATGGAATACATTTTCATACTCTTTGTGAACAGGATTCAGATGACCTTGAGGCCACACTAGAAGTGGTTTTAGAGAAGTTTGATTTTGTCTTAAAGGGAAGAAAATGGATAAACTTTGGCGGTGGTCATCATATAACAAGAGAGGATTATGACATCGAGACTTTAATTAGATGCATAAATCAGGTGAAGGCTAGATATAACTGCGAAGTTTACCTTGAACCAGGAGAGGCCATTGCCCTTAATGCAGGTTACCTTGTAACCACTGTTCTTGATAAGGTGGATAACGGCATTGAGACACTAATCCTTGATGCATCGGCTGCTTGTCATATGCCAGATGTCCTTGAGATGCCTTATGTTCCACCCCTTAAAGATGCGCTTAAGGTGGAGGATACTGACCTTGATATTTGGACTATTAAGAAAATGTACAAAAATGGCATATCTCCAGTGAGAGCCATGGGTAAGCAAATCATGGAAGGTTACAGTCATGTCTATAGACTTTCAAGCTTTACCTGCCTTGCAGGAGACATTATTGGAGACTACTGCTTTAAGGGTGAGATAAATATAGGAGATAAGCTAATCTTTGAGGATATGGCAATTTATTCTATGGTTAAGAATAATACCTTTAATGGCATTCCTCTTCCAAGCATTGCCACTATGAAGGACGGAGATTGTAGAATAATTAAGGAATTTGGCTACGAAGACTTTAAGGGAAGATTAAGTTAGAAAAGGTCTATAAAGCTTAGATTTAAGATCATAGAAATTTTATGAAACTAAATTTTCCACAACTAAATAGATTATGATAAAATTAATATGCACGGTTTGTGCATATTAATTTTTTAATCCTATCACATTTATGAGGTTATAATGAGAATAGATAATAAAGCATGTATGGCAGAATATAGAATGCCTGCAGAATATGATAGACATAAGGCAACTATTATGATTTGGCCCACTAGACCAGGTTCTTGGCCTAATGGTGGTGTAAAGGCTAAGGAAGTCTTTACTGAAATTGCAAGACATATTGCAAGACATGAAGAGCTTATAATGGTAGCAAGTAAGGAATATGAAGAAGAGGCTAAGTCTTATCTTTTATCTAAGGATAATGAGGCTGATTCTGATTTAATAAATAAGAACATTAAGATAGTAATTGCAGATACTAACGATGCTTGGGCTAGAGATACATCTCCAATTTTTGTAAAAAAGTTGGGAGACAACAAAGCTGTCTGTGGAGTTAACTTTTCCTTTAATGCTTGGGGCGGGGACTATGACGGTTTGTATGCCCACTGGGAAGAGGATGATAAGCTAGCTATTAACATTTGCAATGAATTAGGATATGACTACTTTGATGCAGCCCCTTTCGTCTTAGAAGGTGGCTCAATTCATACAGATGGTAAGGGTACTTTAATAGCGACAGAAAGCTGCCTACTTAGTCCTGGTAGAAATCCTAAATTATCTAAGCAGGAAATTGAAGAGGTCCTTAAAAAGACCCTTGGTATGAAGAAGATTATTTGGATTCCTTATGGAATTTATAATGATGAGACTAACGAGCATGTGGACAATGTCTGTGCCTTTACCTCAGAAGCTAATGTGGTATTAGCTTGGACTGATAAAGAAGACGATCCACAGTATGCAATGTCTATGGCAGATTTAAAGGTTTTAGAAAATGAGACCGATTGCGATGGGCTTCCTCTAAAGGTTCATAAGTTATATATCCCAGATATTCCTGTAACTATTAAGGAAGAGGATTTATTAGGTTATGAATTTGAAGAGGGCGAGGATGAAAGAGAGTTAGGCGAGAGATTAGCAGCAAGCTATGCTAACTTTTATATTGCCAATGGAATCGCTTTAGTTCCTAAGTTTAACGATAAGAAAGATGCAGATGCAATCGCTCTTTTACAGGCATTAATGCCTGATAGAAAAGTAATAGGAATCTATGCAAGAGATATTATTGTGGGTGGTGGCAACATCCACTGTATCACAATGCAGATTCCAGAATAGATTAGAGAGTCTAAGAGGACTTAATAGTCAATTAAAAAAGGAAAAATATGGGGCTTGCCCTATTATTTAGAAAGGTGCGTAAAGACTCAAAAAGATATGAATAAGTATAGTAAATTTAAAGTGGCATATTGTTTAAACATTTGCCTAGTTGTATTGGGAATTGTAGGTTTAATCGTAAGCATACATAGTAACGGACTTGGATTATTTTCATATTACACACAGGATAGTAACATCCTTGGTTTACTCTCAAGTTTGTGCTTTGTAATCACAGGCTATGAAGGCTTTAAGAGTGGTAAAGTAAAGACAAATAACTTCGTTTCTAAGTTTAGATTTATGGCTACATCATGTATGTGCCTTACTTTCTTAGTAGTTGTGTTTGTTTTAATTCCACTTGCAGGATTTAAGTGGACAGGCTGGTATTTATTTGGTGGTGCTAACCTTTACTACCACACACTTTGCCCAATCATTAGCTTTATAAGCTTTACATTCTTTGAGGATGTAGTGAATTTAAGATTTGTAAATACAGCAATTAATTTTATCCCAACTGTAATTTATGCAGCAGTAACAATTACTCTTAATGCCCTTAATGTTATGTATGGACCATATCCATTCTTAAGAGTGCATGAACAGTCAATTCTTGCTTCAGTGATTTGGTTTATTGTTATTGTAGGCGGTTCATGGGGATTATCGATTTTAGTTTACATTTTAAAAAAGAAGAATTTAAAGGCAGCCTAAATTAAATTCTAAAGGAGATTTATGAATAAAAGAGAAGTAAAGGTGGCAGCAGTTCAGTTTGCCTGTACAAGAAATGTTGATGAAAATATAGCTACAGCCGATAAGTACGTGCGAGAAGCCGCTAAGGCTGGGGCTAATATTATCCTTATTCCGGAACTTTTTGAAAGACAATATTTTTGTCAGGAGAGAAGATACGATTATTATGACTTTGCTACAAGTATAGAGGATAATAAGGCAGTGAATCATTTTATAGAAGTCGCTAAGGAATTATCAGTTGTAGTAATTGTAAGCGTTTATGAAAAGGATATAACAAGATTATTTAATAGCGTTGTAGTTATTGATGCTGATGGAACTAATCTTGGAACATATAGAAAGACTCATATTCCAGATGATCATTATTATCAGGAAAAATTCTACTTCACACCTGGAGACACAGGCTTTATGGCCTTTGAAACTAAATTTGCAAAGATAGGTGTGGGAATTTGTTGGGATCAGTGGTTCCCAGAGACTGCTCGTTCTATGGCACTTTTAGGTGCAGAACTTTTATTTTACCCAACAGCCATTGGCAGTGAGCCAATCTTAGAGCTAGATAGTATGCCACACTGGAGAAGAGTTATGCAGGGCCACTCAGCAGCTAATTTAATGCCAGTTATTGCAGCTAATAGAATTGGACGTGAGGATGTTACTGCAAGCGAAGCTAACGGAGGTCAGACATCAAGCCTTAACTTCTATGGTTCATCCTTTATTACTGATAACACAGGTGAAATTGTTGAGGAACTTGGAAGAGATGTGGAAGGCGTAATCTGCCACAGCTTTGATTTAGACGAGTTAGAAAAGGATAGAGTGTCATGGGGCCTATTTAGAGATAGAAGACCAGACATGTATAAAATAATATCAGAAAAGTAGGAATAGAATATGAAGAAGCTTACGATTGGAATGCTTGCCCATGTAGATGCTGGAAAAACCACACTTTCAGAGGCCATTCTTTTTAAAACAGGAGTTATACGTAAGCTTGGTAGAGTTGATAATGGTGATGCCTTTCTTGACACGGACGAAGTGGAAAAGAATAGGGGTATCACCATTTATTCTAAAGAAGCCAAGTTTAACTATAAGGACCTTGAAGTCAATTTAATAGATACCCCAGGACACGTGGATTTTAGTGCAGAGATGGAGAGAAACCTATGGGCATTAGATATTGCAGTTATTGTAATAGACCAGGCAGATGGCGTTATGGGACATACAGAGACAGTTTGGAATTTGCTATCTAAATTTAAGATTCCTACTTTTATTTTTGTGAATAAAATGGACCAGGCAGGGGCTAGTAAAGAAAGAGTCTTAAAGATTTTACAGAATAGACTTTCCACTAACTGTATTGATTTTAATAAAAAGGATATGGAGGAAATCTCCTTTGCATCAGATGAAAGCTTAGATGAATATTTGGAAGCTGGGGAAGTTTCAAAAGAAACTATTGTGTCTGAAATTTACAAAAGACATCTCTTTCCAGTGCTTTTTGGTTCAGCACTAAAACTAGAGGGTGTAGAAGAATTACTGGATGCAATTAATGATTATAGTAAGGATGCTTATAGCGGCAAGGAAGAGCTAGACTTTGGCGCTAGAGTTGTAAAGATAACTAGAGAAAATAACGATAGATTGGTACATTTGAAATTAACTTCTGGTAGCCTTCAGGCAAAAGACATGATTGGTGAGGAGAAGGTAAATCAAATTAGAGTCTATAATGGTGATAAATTTAGCCCTGCAAAATCGGTATCTGCAGGAGATGTCTGCGCAATAGTGGGCTTAAATGAAGTAACTGCAGGCCAAGGTCTTGGTATTGAAAATCTAGCAAATACCGCAGTGATAGCACCAGTCCTTGAGTATAAGATGATTCTACCAAAGGATAAGGATCCATTAGTTATGCTACCTCTCCTTAGACAGTTAGAAGAGGAGGAGCCAGCTCTAAATATTAGATGGAATGAAGAATTTAGAGAAATCATTGTAAGTCTAATGGGTGCTGTGCAGCTTGAAATTCTAACAGGACTTATTAAGAAGAGATTTGGCGTAGAGGTTTCCTTTGGAACTGGTAGTGTGGTTTATAAAGAGACTATTAAGGGCAGCAGCTATGGTATTGGCCACTTTGAGCCGTTAAGACACTATGCAGAGGTACATTTAAAGCTAGAAGAAGGCGAGCGAGGTTCTGGCCTTGTATTTAAAACAGAATGTAGCGAAGACTTACTTGATAAGAACTGGCAAAGACTGGTTTTGACACATTTGCAGGAAAGAAATCACAAAGGCGTCTTAATTCGCGCCAACATAACCGACATGGTTATAACTTTAGTAAATGGTAGAGCCCACCCTAAGCATACAGAGGGCGGCGACTTTAGACAGGCTACCTATAGAGCTATAAGACAGGGCCTTATGAGGGCAGAGTCTGTGATTTTAGAGCCTTACTATGCCTACGAGATTAGGCTTGATAGAGCCTATATTGGCAGGGCTATGACAGATATTGAGAGAATGGGCGGCAGCTCTAATTTAATAGATAATGGAGATGAGTGCTTAATTCAAGGCGAGGCGCCAGTAGTAGCCATTGGAAATTATCAGGCTGAGCTTAATACTTACACTAAGGGCACGGGCCGCATTAGCTTACAGATGGCAGGCTATAAGGAGTGCCACAATAGTGAGGAAGTAATTGAGACTAAGGCTTATGACCCTGAAAGAGATACAAGAAACCCTGTAGATTCTGTATTTTGCGCCCATGGTTCAGGCTACACTGTGCCATGGTTTGAGGTTAGAGACCACGCTCACTGTGAAATTATTGAAGAAAATGGACATACAACAGGAGATGTAACACTTCGACCAATAAATGCTAAAGCTGCCTCAAGAACAGTGTCTGATGAGTGGATTGGAACCGAGGAAGTAGATAGAATCCTATCTGAAACCTACTACTCTAATAGTAAGTCAGATGCTGCTAAGGAAAGAAAGAGAAAGAAAAATGAAAATAATGGGGCAAGATATGTAACTGCCTGGGGAGACTCTTCTAAGGAGAGTTTGTATTCTGAGAAGTATGTAGGTAAGGACTTGACTCTTTATGGTAATAAGAACAAGGAAGGTGCAAAGAATTACCTACTTGTGGATGGCTATAATATTATTCATGCATGGCCAGAACTTGATGAATTGCAAAAGACTAATTTTGATGGGGCAAGGGGTAGACTCCTTGATATTATGCAGCATTATCAGTCTCTAATTCATTCAGAGCTTATTGTGGTTTTTGATGCCTATAAGGTAAAGGGACATCAAGAAGAGTTTGTAGATCTTAATAACATTCATGTGGTTTACACTAAGGAAGCGGAAACTGCAGATCATTACATAGAAAAATTTGCCCATGAAAATGGCAGAAAAAGAAATGTAACAGTGGCAACCTCTGATGGAGTGGAACAGGTGATTATTAGAGGTCAGGGATGCATTTTAATGTCTGCAAGGGAATTGCTTGAAGATGTGGAGAAGAGAGAAGAGGAACTTCGAAAGAATTTCTTAAATAAACACTTCTAATATTGATAAAACTTTTTCAATGTATTAATCTTATAAATGCGCAATTTTAAATTGCTTTGGCAATAAAGGAGAGATTTATGAGTAAGTTATGGGTTGTTGGAGATTCTACACTTAGTAGTTTTGAAGACAAGTATTATTATCCAAGATATGGATACGGAACAAAATTGGGAGAATACCTAAATGATAAGGTAGAAGTGGTAAACATTGCACTTTCAGGTAGAAGTTCTCTTTCCTTTACTAAAGAAGAAAATTACGAAACATTGATGAATAATATGGAGTCTGGAGATTTCCTACTTATGGGCTTTGGCCATAATGATGAGAAGGCTGAAGTAGACAGATTTAGAACTGCAGTGGGAGACTATAAGACAGAAGGAAGTTTTGCAAACTCACTATATGTAAACTATATTGAACCTGCAAGAACAGCAGGAGTGGTGCCAATTCTTGCTACACCTATTGTTAGACGTAAGACTGAGGATAATTGGAGCAAGGTTCAGCTACATATCACTGAGGATAACGGTGATTTTAAGGGTGGCGATTATCCAGAGGCAGTAAGAAAGCTAGCAGCAGATACACATGTTGCCCTAGTTGATATGACAGAGATTACAAGAAAGTTTTATGAGGAGCTTGGAGTTGAGGAAACTGCTTATCTTCACGCTTGGTCTTGTAATAACATGGTAAGTGTAGATAACACTCACACTAATGTATGGGGCGCCTACGTCAATGCATTTTTTGTTATGAAGACTATTAAGAAGCTTGGAATTGCTGGTCTTTCTGAAAATGTAATAGACCTAGCTAATTACATGCCATACCCTGCTAAGGAAAACTACCTTGAGGCTAATAAAGATTATAAGCCAGTAGAATTTAATTCTAACTTAGAGGCAAGTAAGCTCTTTAAGGATGTAGAAGGCTTTAAGGTATCAGCTTTTGGTGATATTTTAGCTCCTGCAGATAATAAGGACTTTAGCTGTGAGCTTGAAGAAAAGGATGGAAAGCCTGCTATTAGAATGGCGGTAAGAGAGAACAGAGGTAAGATTAGTATTGTAACAGATGGTATCTTATTTGCCTTTAAGCAGATTCCAGCAGCAACTAAATTTAAGCTAACAGCAGATATAACAGTTAATGACTATTTTAGTAATGACCAGGTTTCCTTTGGACTTATGGTAAGGGATGATGTCTATGTTGATATGGAAACAGCTGACGTATTAGGAGATTATGTGGCAGCAGCTCCACTCTTCCTTACTAAGAAGGAAAATGCTACAAATTGCTTTGCAAGAAGAAGTAGCGAGCAGGTTCTTGGCTCAAAGCTTAGAAGAGAAATTAAGAAAGGTATGACAGTGAAGGCTTGCCTTTTTGCAACAGAAGATGGATATGGCGCAAGTTTTGATGATGGAGATGTTATAACTGGCGGCTTTGACTTTAAGCTTACAACAGTTGATCCTGAGCATGTATATCTTGGATTATTTGTAAGTAGAAACGCTGATGTTACATTTTCAAATATAAGCTTAGAAATGTAGAGAAACAGAGGAGGATACTATGAAGAAGTTATTATTGGTATTTAACCCTAATTCAGGAAAAGGACTTATTAAGAATAGCCTAATGCAGATAATTCAGATTCTATCAGAGGCAGACTACGAGATAACTGTTTACCCTACAAAGAAGGCCAATGATGGATATGAGAAGGTATTAGAAGTTGGTGAAAATTATGATGTCATTGTGTGTAGCGGTGGCGATGGTACTTTAAATGAAGTAGTAGGGGCGATTTTGCGTTTAGAGAATAAGCCTCAAATCGGATATATACCAAGTGGAAGTACTAATGATTTTGCTGCAAGTCTAAATATTGATAAGAACATGGTGCAGGCAGCTACTGCTATTGCTAATGGTAATATTTACCCTGTAGATATTGGACTAGTTTACACAGATGGAGAGTATGAGAGGTCCTTTAACTATGTTGCGGCCTTTGGCGCATTTACACAGGTAAGCTATAATACTCCACAGGAGTTAAAAAACGTGTTAGGTCATCAGGCCTACGTCTTTTCTGGCGCAAAGGAATTGCTTAATTTAAAGCCACAATACATGCAGGTTTCAGGTATTGATGAGAATGGAAATGAATTTAATATAGAAGGCAATTTCCTATACGGCATGGTAAGTAATACTCAGTCAGTAGGTGGCATGAAGGGCATTATTGGTAACACAGTGGATTTACAGGATGGAATTTTTGAAGTTCTACTTGTAAAGGAAATTAAGACACCATTAGATGCACAAGAACTACTTGGCGCATATATTACACAGGATTATGACAAGTGTAAGATGGTGCACAATCTAAAGACTAGCCATATTAGCTTTAAATCTGATGTGGACGTAGATTGGACCTTTGATGGGGAATATGGCGGTGCAAGAAAAGAAGTTACCTATAAGGTTATGGAAGCTGCTGTAGACTTCTTAATTTAAAATAGTATATGCTTTATAAAATTAAGTAAATTAGGCAAAAACACCTTACACTTAATTTTCTTAAGCGGACATTTTGAAAACTAAGTTAATAATTTAAAGCGAAAAACTCCTACAAAAGTAAATTGTTGGAATTGTATCTTAATATTATTTTGAAAAAATTTAAAGATAGCCCTAAAAAGCCACTTTTTAATAATTTAAAGTGCTTTTGGGGCTATTTTTTTATGAAATTTCACACAATTTAGACACAATTCGTTGCAACTAACCAGACTAATTCTTTTGAAAATGTGTATTTATCGGGAATGAATTGTCTGACAATTTAATTTTACAAGTTTTCCAAAAAGTTTTAAGATTTCTCACAAGCAAGTAAATATGCCAGTTATGGCGATTGGCTGTTTTAGTTATGAGGAAGTTACTAATAGATTTGACTTGCAATTTATCTTTAGGAAAGGGATTAGCTTATGGAAAAAGAAATGAGAAAACCAGGACTATATAGGGCAGACTTTGAACATGATAACTGTGGTATTGGTGCCGTAGTTAACATCAATGGTGTGAAGACACACAAGACAGTATCTGATGCGTTAAGTATTGTGGAAAATTTGGAACACAGAGCAGGTAAGGATGCTAAGGGAGAAACAGGAGACGGTGTGGGAATCCTTCTTCAGATTTCTCATAAATTTTTCGAAAAGGTTACAAAGAACACAGGAATTTCTATTGGAAAAGAAAGAGACTACGGAATTGGTATGTTCTTCTTCCCTAGAGATGAATTTGCAAGAAACAGAGCCAAGAAGATGTTTGAGATTATTGTTGAGAAGGAAGGTATGGAATTCCTTGGTTGGAGAGAAGTTCCAACAACACCATCAGTTCTTGGTAAGAAGGCAATCGACTGCATGCCATTTATTGAGCAGGCTTTCGTTAAAAGACCTAAGAAGGTAAATCAGGGTATCGACTTTGATAGAAGACTTTATGTAGCAAGACGTGTATTTGAGCAGACAGCAGAGGATACTTATGTATGTTCACTTTCTAGTAGAACAGTAATTTACAAAGGTATGTTTTTAGTTGGTCAGTTAAGAAAATTCTATCTCGATTTACAGGATGAAGCTTACGAATCAGCTATCGCCCTTGTACATTCGCGTTTCTCTACTAACACAAATCCAAGTTGGGAAAGAGCTCATCCTAATAGATTTATTGTTCACAACGGTGAAATTAATACTATTAAGGGTAATGCAGATAGAATGCTTGCAAGAGAAGAGACAATGGTTTCTCCATACTTAGAAGAGGAAATGGCTAAGATCACACCAGTAGTAAATGTAAATGGTTCAGATTCAGCTATGCTTGATAATACTCTTGAATTCCTTGTTATGAATGGAATGCCACTTCCACTTGCTGTTATGATTACAATTCCTGAGCCATGGGCTAAGAATAAGTCTATGAGCCAGAATAAGAAGGATTTCTATCAATACTATGCAACAATGATGGAACCTTGGGATGGTCCTGCATCAATCCTCTTCTCAGATGGTGATGTAATGGGCGCTATCCTTGATAGAAATGGTCTTAGACCTTCAAGATACTATGTAACAAATGATGGTTACATCATTCTTTCATCAGAGGTTGGTGTACTTGAAATTGATGAGTCAAGAATTGCAAAGAAGGATAGACTTCGTCCAGGTAAGATGCTCCTTGTGGATACAACAAAGGGCAAGGTTATTTCTGATGATGAGTTAAAGGAACATTTTGCATCAGAAAAGCCTTATGGCGAATGGGTTGATTCTGAGCTTGTTTGGCTTGCAGACTTAAAGATTCCAAACAAGAAGACACCTATGCATACTAAGGAAGAAAGAGCAAGACTTCAAAAGGCCTTTGGTTATACATACGAAGACTTTAAGACTTCAATTTTACCAATGGCACTTAATGGCGGTGAAGCAACTGGAGCTATGGGTATTGATACTCCACTTGCAGTACTCTCAAATCATCATCAGCCATTATTTAACTATTTTAAGCAGTTATTTGCTCAGGTTACAAATCCACCTATCGATTCAATTCGTGAGGAAGTTGTAACATCAACAACAGTTTACCTTGGTACAGATGGTAATCTTTTACAGGCAGAGGCTAAGAACTGTAAGCAGCTTAGAATCAACAATCCTATTCTTACAAACTCTGACTTACTTAAGATTAAGTCAATGAAGGTAGAAGGCTTTAAGGTAGAGACAGTGCCTATTATTTACTATAAGAACACTTCTCTTGAAAAGGCTATTAATCACTTATTTATTGAATGTGATAGAGCTTATAAGGAGGGTGCTAATATCCTTATCCTTTCAGATAGAGGTGTGGATGAAAATCATGTCGCTATCCCTTCATTACTTGCAGTATCAGCAGTACAGCAGCACCTTGTACAGACTAAGAAGAGAACTAGTATGGCAGTTATCTTAGAGTCAGGTGAGCCAAGAGATGTACACCATTTTGCAACATTACTTGGTTTTGGTGCTTCAGCAATTTGCCCATATCTTGCCCTTGAGTCAATTCAGGAATTAATTGATTACAACATGCTTGATAAGGACTATAACGCAGCGGTCGATGACTACAATAAGGCAATTATTAACGGTATTGTAAAAATCGCAGCTAAGATGGGTATTTCTACAATCCAGTCATATCAGGGTGCTAAGATTTTTGAGGCAATCGGTATTAATTCTGATGTAATTAATAAGTATTTCTCAGGTTGTGTATCAAGAGTTGAAGGTATTTCTTTAAAGGATATTGAGGAAGATGTTGAAGTTCTTCACTCAAAGGCTTTTGATCAGCTTGAATTAAATGTTGATACAACTCTTGATTCAGTTGGTGCTCATAAGTCAAGAAGTAACCAGGAGGAGCATTTATACAATCCACAGACAATACATTTGCTCCAGCTTGCTACTAGAAATGGCGACTACGAAACATTTAAGGAATACACAAGTCTAATTAATAAAGAGACAGGTGTTAAGAATTTAAGAGGTCTTATGGACATTAAGTTCCCTAAGACAGGCATTGATATAGATGAGGTTGAATCAGTAGATTCTATCGTTAGAAGATTTAAGACAGGTGCTATGTCTTATGGTTCAATTTCTAAGGAAGCTCACGAAACAATGGCTATTGCTATGAACATGCTTCATGGAAAATCTAACTCTGGTGAAGGTGGTGAAGATGAGGATAGACTTACACCAGATGCAGATGGAAGAAGCAGATGCTCAGCCATCAAGCAGGTAGCTTCAGGTAGATTTGGTGTTACATCTAAGTATCTTGTTTCTGCTAAGGAAATTCAGATTAAGATGGCACAGGGCGCTAAGCCAGGTGAAGGTGGACATCTTCCAGGAAAGAAGGTTTATCCATGGATTGCTAAGACTCGTCTTTCAACTCCAGGTGTTGCCCTTATTTCACCTCCACCACATCATGATATTTACTCAATCGAAGATTTAGCTCAGTTAATCTACGATTTAAAGAATGCTAATAAAAATGCGAGAATTTCCGTTAAGTTAGTATCTGAAGCCGGTGTTGGTACAATCGCTTCAGGTGTTGCAAAGGCTGGTGCTGGCGTAATTCTTATTTCAGGTTACGACGGTGGTACAGGTGCAGCTCCAAAGTCATCCATCCACAATGCAGGTCTTCCTTGGGAACTTGGTCTTGCAGAAGCACATCAGACATTAATTATGAACGGTCTTAGAAATAAGGTTATAGTTGAAACTGATGGTAAGCTTATGAGTGGTCGTGACGTAGCTATTGCAGCTATGCTTGGTGCTGAAGAATTCGGCTTTGCCACAGCTCCACTTGTAACAATGGGTTGTGTGATGATGAGAGTATGTAACCTTGATACTTGCCCTGTGGGTGTTGCAACACAAAATCCAGAGCTTCGTAAGAGATTTAAGGGTAAGCCAGAATACGTTGTAAACTTCATGAGATTTATTGCTCAGGAATTACGTGAAATCATGGCTAAGCTTGGAATCAAGACAGTGGATGAATTAGTTGGTAGAACTGATTTACTTACAAGCAAGGAAGTTACAAATTCAGGTAGATGGTCAAAGGTATCTCTAAAGCAGATTCTTGATAATCCATACATCAAGGAAGCTTCTCAGATTAAGTATGATTCTAAGAAGGTATTTGACTTCCAACTTGAAAAGACAGTGGATGAAAAAGTATTTCTTAAGAAATTTACTAAGGCCTTTGATGAAGAAGAGCCTTATAGCTTTGAGACAAATGTTACAAATACAGATAGATCTCTTGGTACTTTACTTGGTGCTGAAATCACAAGAAGATTTAGCGATAAGTTAGAGGATGATACATATAAGTTAAAGTGTAATGGTGCTGGCGGTCAGTCCTTTGGTGCCTTTATCCCTAAGGGCTTAACAATCGAGCTTGAAGGTGATAGTAACGATTACTTTGGTAAGGGCTTATCAGGTGGTAAGTTAGTAGTTTACCCACCTAAGAAGGCTACTTATAAGGAAGATGAAAATATCATTATTGGTAACGTAGCACTTTACGGCGCAACAAGTGGTAGAGCCTTTATAAATGGTGTGGCAGGAGAAAGATTTGCTGTAAGAAACTCAGGCGCTACAGCAGTTGTAGAAGGTGTTGGTGATCATGGTTGTGAATACATGACAGGCGGTATCGTTGTAGTTCTTGGTATGACAGGTAAGAACTTTGCAGCTGGTATGAGCGGTGGTGTTGCCTACGTACTTGATGAGGACACATCCCTTTACAAGAGAGTAAATAAGTCATTAGTTTCTCTTGAAGCTGTAACTAATAAGTACGATGTATTAGACCTTCACACATTAATTGAAGAGCATGCTAAAAACACAAACTCAAAGAAGGCTAAGTTAATCTTAGAAAACTTCGAAGAGTATCTTCCTAGATTTAAGAAAATCATGCCACATGACTATAAGAGAATGTTAAATATGATAGTTCAGATGGAAGAAAAGGGTATGAATTCAAAGCAGGCACAGATTGAAGCATTTTATGCAGCAACTAAGTAAGTATAGGAGGATATAGTAATGGGTAAAGCAACAGGATTTTTAGAATATAACCGAGTAGGAGCCAAAGCTATTGCTCCTTTAGAAAGAATTAAGAACTTTAATGAATTCCATACACCTCTAGATGAAATGGCTCAGAGAAGACAGGCAGCACGTTGTATGGATTGTGGCGTACCATTTTGCCAGGCAGGTGTAACTCTTAAGGGGATGACAAGTGGTTGTCCTCTTAACAACCTCATCCCTGAATGGAACGACCTATTATATACAGGAAACTACAAGCAGGCTTACAACAGACTTAAAAAGACAAGTAACTTCCCAGAATTTACATGTCGTGTTTGTCCAGCCCTTTGCGAGAAAGCCTGTACTTGTAACCTAGACGGGGAGCCAGTTTCTACTAAGGAAAATGAAATGGCTATCATTGAATATGCCTATGCTCACGGCTATGCAGACCCTAAGCCACCAAAGACTAGAACAGATAAGAAAATCGCAGTCATTGGTTCAGGTCCTAGTGGTCTTGCAGTAGCAGATCAGTTAAACTTTAGAGGCCACAATGTAACTGTATTTGAAAGAGCAGATAGAGTTGGTGGACTTTTAAGATATGGTATTCCAAATATGAAGCTTGAAAAACACATCATTGATAGAAAAATTGATGTCATGGAAGCTGAAGGCGTGGAATTTAAGACAGGCGTTGATATTGGTAACGACCTTAAGGCTAAGGATATCCTTAAGGATTACGATGCAGTAGTACTTTGCTGTGGCGCATCAAATCCAAGAGATATCAAAGCAACAGGTCGTGATGCTAAGGGCATTTACTTTGCAGTAGATTTCCTTACAGCAACAACAAAGAGCCTACTTGATTCTAACCTTACAGATGGCAAGTTTATTTCAGCTAAGAATAAAAATGTAATTGTTATCGGTGGTGGTGACACAGGTAATGACTGTGTTGGTACATGTATTAGACATGGTTGCAAGTCAGTAACTCAGCTTGAAATGATGCCAAAGGCACCGGATGAAAGAACTGAGACAAACCCATGGCCACAGTGGCCTCTCATCTCTAAGACTGATTACGGTCAGGAAGAGGCAATTGCAAAATTTGGTCATGATCCAAGAATCTATACAACTACAGTTCAGGAATTCAAAAAGGATGCAAAGGGCAACTTAAAGTCAGTAGTAACAGTAGAGCTTGAAAGCAAGCTTGATAAGAAGACTGGCAGAAAGATGATGGTTCCAGTAGAAGGAACTCAGAAAGAACTCCCTTGCGAGTTAGTCCTTATTGCAGCAGGTTTTCTTGGCAGCCAGAAGTATGTAGTTGATGCCTTTGGTGTAGAAGTAAACGAGCGTACAAACGTAAAGACAAGTCTTGATGGCTTTGCAACAAACGTAAAGGGTGTCTTTACAGCCGGCGATATGCACACAGGCCAGTCCCTAGTAGTAAAGGCTATTAAGCAGGGTAGAGACTGTGCTAGAGAAGTGGATACTTACTTGATGGGGTATACAAATTTGTAGAGCTGTGGGGCCTTGTGAAACGTGGGGTGCGCTAGGAAGTTTATTGTGTCCCGAAGCGCTGTTGCGGTCGTGGGTGCCTGAAAACCCGCGATTAAAGCAAGAAAGGCACACACCAAGAAATATAATAAGAACAAAGTGGCTGAATCTTTAAATTAGCGGGATTTAGCCACTTTTTTTTCTAAATTTTCCGGAAAATGAAAGCTGAAATTCGGCCTTAGATTTCCGGAAATTGACCTAACTTGCTAATAAAACTCACAAAGGTCAACAAATTTCTTAAGTTTAGAAAGCCACTAATAATTTCTTGTGCTCAAATCTTAAAGTAGAAGTAAAAAAGGCACAAAGATTTAAAAGTTAGAATAAAATTTCGGGGGCGCAACCAAGAAGCTTATGGCTAAATTTCCGATATCAAAAGATTACAGGCACAACAGCCAATTAAAAGCGGTGATCCCAAGAAATCAAGCTGTGCCTATAATGAGTGTAATTCTTACCCTTAGCCATAAAACCCTAATTTATGCATCAAAACCCCCATCAAAACCCTCACTCAGCATACATCTAGCCACAGCGAAGCGTATGGCGACCGTCTCGCGCCATCACACACTTCATCCCCTCACACTCCCAGCCACAGCGAAGCGCTTGGCGTCTGTTCTACGCCACACTCCCGGCAGCGTATTCCTTCCCTAATAAAGCAAGTCCGTCCCGACCCACCACAATCCACTTCATCCCCTCACACTCCCAGCCACAGCGAAGCGCATGGCGTTCGTTTCACAACATCACACCCGTTCTACATCTCCCCACTACACGTCCGGATATGTGTCGAAGCCCCTCGGGGGTGGGGCACAATGAAATCTCGAGCACAAGTTTGGGAGGACATGCTAACCTGGCAGGTACTTGAAAGTTGGCATATCCAAAGGATATAGCCAACTTTCTTAGTATCCTTTGCCAAGGTTAGATAGCGGGAGCGTGTCTCTCCCAAACTTAGTGCTCGAGATGCAATGTCCGTTCGTGCCACCCCCTCCCCCAGGGGCTTCCACCATATCCGACGCAATATCTTGTATAGCGCTTGTGAATTTCCTCATAATATAGTATAGTAATAATGTATTAAGTTGTTCGTGCGAAACTGGGGGATTTGTAATATGAGGGATAGAAAAAACAGCATTTCAAAAAAGAATATCGAATTAACAAATATGAAAAGGGCAATTAAGTCATCTTTTGTTTTGGCGGTGATTTTGCCATTTTTAATGCTAGCCTACGGACTCACAAGTTGGAGCGACAACGGCCTTAAGATAGCATTTATGATAGGCGCAGTGATTTTGGAAATAATCCAGATTAGCTATTGCGTTGTACTTTATATTCAAGTGCGAAACGACGAATTTGAGACTTTTAAGATTCTTTACATGTCCTATTATGTAATCACTGTCATCATGCTAATGCTGGCATCTGGAAGTGATATGAAAGTCTTTGATTCCGAGATTTTATACATCATCGCTTGTGCGTATTTTATATTTGTTCCAATAGTTAATGAAAAAGATCGACTCATAATAATTATTGCCATGTCCGTGATAATGGTGACTATGGTTCTCGTTTTCAGAATGGATGTGAGATCCGTTATAGATGTGTGTCTGATTCAGATTTTGACTATGTTTGTCTCAAGATATCAGCATAACATTAACTTGCGACATGAGAAGATGAATAATTCTTTGCGAAAAAAGACGGATTATTCAGAACACGATCCACTTACAGGCTTGTTTAATAGACGCGGCCTAGAGAGTCGTGCCAACGCCATTTGGCCATATTGTGAGAGAAATAAGGTGTCGGTTGGTATCTTGGCTTTAGATATTGATTATTTTAAAAAATATAACGATGCTTATGGACACCCACAAGGTGACGAGTGTCTTAAGCAAGTTGCAAGGGTTTTAAGAGAGTCAGCCCAGAGAAGTACTGATGTTGTAACAAGAACTGGCGGCGAGGAGTTCATTATTTTCGTGCAGGACACAGATGAGAACAACATCGTTCAGCTAGCCCTAAAGATTAGACGAAACCTAGAAGCTGCAAAGATTCCACATGCCTATAAGGCAATTTCTAATTATGTTACCGTAAGTATTGGTGCGGCTACTTTTGTTCCTGGCTATGGTAAGGATTTTGATAAGCTTTATGAAAATGCAGACAAAGCCCTTTACGCAGCTAAGAATAACGGAAGAAACTGCATAGTTTACGAGGGGAACCTCTACGGGAGGATTAAAAACGGAATAGCACAAGTTATATCAATGTAAGATACTAATAGGAATATCAGCGGGATGCTAACAAAGAAAATTAATGGACCTAAGGCAATAAATTAGCTTTTAGGTCCGTTTTTATTGGTGAAAAAATCTCAAAAAAAGGAATTTAGAGGGATTTTTTAGAATGTAATTTTATACCCCTAAATACTTTAGTAATACTATAATAGTACTAAGGTACCTGAAAATGGTTCCAAAAACTTAAATTATCAACATCTGATTTTTGTAAAAAAAGGACATTTTGTGAATTTACAGACAATTACTTGTATAAATTGCACAAAGAAATTGGTATATTATATAATTAATCAACAAAAATTCACAATAAGATTTAATTTTTAAAACAATAAAATCCCCCCACAAAAGTTGCAATTTGAGTTTTTATATAGTATATTTGTTAAGGCTTAAGAAAAGAGCTGGTAAATGCGCAGAATATCTAGAATATTTTGCCTTGAGAGGATTAGAATTAAAAATGGGGAGGTAGGGATATGTTAACAGTATCTATACTTTTGGACTCAGTGGAGAAAGTCCAGAGATTTGTAAGTGCAATTAGTAAATATGGTTGTGGTTTTGACGTGGAGTCAGGTTACAGCTGCGTGGATGGTAAGTCATTAGTAGGTTTATTTAGCCTAGATATTAGCAAGCCACTTCAGCTTACAATTAATGATGGTAATAATGAAATGGAAGATGTTTTAAGAGACATTAACGAATTCATGGAATACTAATTCTTTATGATAAAAAACACCAAGAGAAATCTTGGTGTTTTTTTATGCTCTAAAAGCATCGATTTAAAGCATTCAACTTAAAAGCATTCGACCTGCAACGATTCCTTATGCTATAATTTTTTTATGAAGATAATAGATACATTTTCATAAAAGAGCATAATCTAGGAGAATGGATATGAAGAATTACGACGAGGCAAAAGAGAAGAATTTATATGCCACAAAGTCTAGAGGCTATGGGAAAATCATGGTTAGGGACCAGCTTGACGATAATGGTGAGGAAGTTAGATATTTGCTGGTAAATTTCCAGAAGGAATCTGCCATGTTTAAGGCACCAGAAAAAAGAGACGAGCTTTGCTTTGCCTACACCAAGCAATTTGCTAACGCCTTTATGATAAATAGTCAGATTAAGGATAGTTTGCTTATCGGCGGCGCTGCATTTTCATATCCCAAATATTATCTAAGCCACTACCCAGAGGCTAGGCTTGATGTGGTGGAGATAAACCCGGAAATGCTTGAAATAGCCAAGAAATACTTCTATTTAGAGGATTATATAAAAATGTATGCAAAGGCCGCAAATGGAGCAGATAACGGTCGTCTAGGTATCCACATTCAGGATGGAATGCAATTTTTGGCGGCATGCGAGAAAAACTACGATTTAATCATCAACGACGCTTATATTGGCGCAAGCCTTAATTCAGGCCTTATGTCTTATAGAGGCGTGGCACAGATTAAGCGTCACCTAAACGCTGGCGGCATCTATATGGTAAATATTATCACGGCCTTAACGGGCTTTTTTGCCAATGATCTTAAAAAAGCTAGGGAGGTTTTTGGGGCGAATTTTAAAAATGTATATGTCTACCCTGTAAGGCCCGACCTATCAAGTCTTGAAAAGCAAAATTGTATTCTTATTGGAACAGATTTGGAAATTCCTAAATTAGATGTGATTGAATAATAACAGATGTAATTTAAAAATATATCGAATTTAATAAAATGAGTGGCCTTTATAAATGAAAATGGAAGTACTCAAACGAATACTTCCATCCCCTCGTATAATTATTAAAACTTAAGTGTTTATGGGCGTTATTGCCCTTCCTTTATACTAATCGTATAAAAAGTTATTGTCAACTAAAAAATATCTATATCAATGCAAAATATCTTAGAATAAATATCCATGCAGTCAAGGTCACACTAGATAAAAGTGTGGTTAACACTACAATACTTGAGGATAAAACCTCGTCGTTATCCATAGCTTTAGCCATAACAAAGCAGGTAACAGTTGTAGGAGAGGCAAGCATAATAAGGATTGCAATAAGTTCCTGGTTTCTAAAGCCCATAAGAATGGCAATAGGCACGAAAATAGCCGCAAGTAGAATAAGTTTTATAAAGCTTGCGATTACTGTAGGCTTGATTTTCTTTATGGCCTTACTGCCCTCAAAACTAGCACCAATGCAGATAAGAGCAATAGGAGTAGCGGTTTGAGCTATATTTGCAATAGTCTTATTAATTATGGCAGGGTATGTAAAACCTGCAAGAGAAGAGGCAAGACCTAGTAAAATGCCGATAATAATAGGATTTTTCGCGATATTAATTGCGGCCTTCTTTATAGTATCTTTCTTTGAAAGGTCAGTGTTTGCTGGCTTCCCGTGAAGCTCTGGATGAGCCTTAAAGGTAAGGATTATTACTGCGAAAATATTAAAAAGTGGGACAGCAGCAACAATCATTAAAGGTGCCATGCCTGCGTCTGCGTATATATTTTCAATAAAGGCAATTCCAAGGATTGCGGCAGAACTACGGCAAGAAGCCTGCACAAAAGCCCCTTTCATGGAGTCATCATTCATAAAAATTTCCGTGAATAACCAAGTTAGAGAAAATATAAGAAAAGTTACAATAAAACAAAATAAAACGAATTTTAAATCAAAATCTGCCTTAAAATCTGCGGTTGATAAATCTCTAAATAATAAAACAGGTAGTGAAACTTTGAAAACGTAGCGATTTGCCACGGTTGCGAAATGCTCATCAACGATGCCAAGCCTTCTTATGACATAACCGATAATCATGACTAAGAAGATGGGAATAGTAGAGTTTAAGCTAAATACAAAAGAGTCCATAAATCAAATCCTCCTAATAGTGCTTTTTGAAAGCTATTAGTAAAACAATAAAAGAATTTTTTGAAAATGTAAAGATTATTTTCTTCGGGAAATATTGGGAATAGCTTAATTAAGCCAGCTTTAAAGAATTTATAAAATAAAAAAGCATCAGGTAAAACCTGATGCTTTAGCTAGTGCAGACGGCGGGACTTGAACCCGCACCCAAGCAATATGGACTAGATCCTTAGTCTAGCGCGTATGCCAATTCCGCCACGTCTGCTTAAGTTTTTGTTGTCTGCTGTATGCCAGCGACTTGTATATATTAACACCAGTACGATTTATTGTCAACACATTTTTTGAAAAAAATCCGCTAAAATACTAATAAAGACGGGATGTCAATTATTGATATAAGAAAATGATCCTTTGTTGACAGTAAATTTTGTCTGCTTTAAAATAGTTTAAGTGAGCGGAAGTGTTGGAATGGCAGACAAGCAAGATTCAGATTCTTGTGTGGTAACACGTGTGGGTTCAAGTCCCATCTTCCGCATTAGTAAAAAAGGAACTACGGCATGAAGCCGTGGTTCCTTTTTTGTAAGGCCGAGGAGTCCCTTGAACCCAGAGTTCAAGGT
>NZ_AUJG01000025.1 GCF_000424105.1 Lachnospira multipara ATCC 19207
TGTAAGAAGGAGTTTCCCTGTCCATAAGATACATAAATCGAATGTTAACCTTACAGTTTTCTTGAAGTCTTCTTAGTGAAATATATCCTTCACTCATAAAACCGAATAGTACGGTTTTCAACATTTTGACTGGATTATATCTGATTCTGCCAAGCTTATGCTCTGGCACATTTTTCAGATACTTCTCAAGATTCATACCTCCCACGAGTTCGTCAAAAGTAAAAACCGGATCACAGATATCCAAACAATCTGAAATAAAAAATGGTAAAACGCCTTGATTTAGTGTATTATAATAATTGGTTTGATTTTTCATGGTAATATTTTACCACGAAAAAAGAGAAGTAATCAGCTGTTTTCTGCTATTACTTCTCTTTTTTTATGAGCTGATTATTTCACAGCCCCTTTATTGCACTGACAAAAATCATTTATAACAAATTCGATATAATCGAATTGTGTCACGAGAAGAAATTTCTTCAAAGCTTACATACTGATTATCAATACCACTTATATCTGTTAATGATGCAATATACGAAACATCTAACTTACATATATCTTTATATGATAAAAATAAAGTAAAACAATCCTGTGTTGATGGATCTGTATAAAATGATGTTTCATCATCAGTAAATGTTATAAGTATATGCGCATATCTATTATACTCATAAAGATACTCCCCATCTTCATCTATTTTACTCCACAGCTCTAGATTAGGACTTGTATTAACCATGTTAATAACATCTGCTCCACAAGCTGTCATATACGATGAAACATAATCCCCATCTAACGCTATCCATTTACCGTTATCATCATTTTCCAATATTGCTTTTATATCACTATAAACCGGTCTAGAATATATAGAATCTAACCCGATAACAATTGGTCTAACATAAATGCCAGTTAATAAACATACAAATGCTATCAAGCTCATTAAAATATTATATCTATTCCTTACATATTTAAAACACATAAGAAAAATTATAATACCAAATAATAATGATAAGATTATCATTTCCCAATTATTCAAATAACCATTTTGAATACTAATACATTTATTTACTACTATTATTGTGAGAATAATAGATAAAACAAATTCTATTATTTTTATCTTTGTTGATATTATATTATCATCATTCTCATATGAAAAATAAATTGCTAAAAATAAAATTTGAATATATCCAACCATATCTATTGCTCTAAATACTGTTGAATATTTCATTAAAGTTAAAGTTCCTACTATTTGTGGTAAACCTATATAACAATAAATAAAAATGAAACACATAACCACAGTTAATAATATACTTAAAATATCTTTCTTTTTATTTTTAATTAATCTTACCCATAATATAATCGTTGGTATTGGAAAAAAACTAATAAAAGCTGACATTTCACTATTATTAGATACATTATAATCTTTAAAAGCAAATAAAGTATTTACTAAATAGCAATATATTTTGTTTACAGGTCCAGAATCTCCTCCATAATCAATTCTATGTCCTGGATACTCCGAATTCATAATAGTTTTAATATAATCCATAGAACTATAAACAAATATAACAGCTGCTACAATCGCACAAACAAACGCTATTGCAAGCAAAATATATTCAAATTTGCCAAATTCTTTTATTCTTTCCCAATTCTTATATATTAACCAAACTAATAAACACAATCCGATATATCCACATGGGACTTGCCATGCCGGATATAAAACTATAGCAAATCCATAAACTAATATTCCAGTTAAATAAAGCCATATTATTTGTTTAACTTTTTCTTTATTATTTATAAATTTATCAGCAGTTACAATCGCAGCCTGCATGTATGAAACTTGTGATGGAAATCCCCACCATAAATAAAAAGAAGATAAATAAATCATCATAGTACATACTATAGAAATCTTCTTTTTCTTATTAGTAAGCAACATAAAAAATTCAAAAGAAAATAATATACCAAGTATTATTTTATAAAACCACAAAAAAGAATATGTGTATTCTATTCCAAAAATATTTATAAAACGTGCAATAATCATTGCTGGATTTGTTATATAATTTAATAATCCCATCGATGAGAAATATGTGTTATTAATCAAACTATTTAACATCGCGGGACTTGTTACGATAAATTCATCTGAACGAATTGATCTAACCTCTCCATATATTGGATTTGTAAATTCACCTAGCTGTGTATAGTCAGATATCCCATATGTACCTATAATAGACAATGAGTCCCCATTAACTTTATTTACAACTAAAAAAAACAAAACCAAAAGTCCTATTAACCATCTATACCTATACAAAATATCATAATATCTATTTTTACCTACTACAAAAATAAAGCCAACAAAAACAAAAAATACTGTTAGCATTTCCACCTTAACAAATCTAATAGAATCAAATGACTTTAATCCTAATCCCCAATCATAGCGAAACTGCCATAGAAATTCTCTTTTATATAAAAATAATGACCTTATATCATCATATAAATTTCTCTGTAACAGCGGCGAAAATAAAAATGCCATTGCAATACTTACAATAATTACAACAATACTTCTATACACTATCTTCTTTGAATTTGTCACCTTACATCCTCCATTTTTTATTTTTTATTTTTTTACTTACTGTTAACTCACATAATACGATCATAAACACAATATATACACCATATGAAATCAACTGTACAATACTTACACCATTCTTTCCAAATGTTGTTATACATGGTTTAACTAAAACAAGCATTAATATAAAGTCTACTATAATTCCAATTAACAACCACTTCATTTGTCTCATAGCAACTATTATTGCTGATAAAATCCAAATTATTGCAGTTAAAATAGTAACCCATACAATTGGCATAAATAGATTATAATACTCTAGAATATCTTTACCTAATATTATTGTTAATCCTATTCTACCTAAAAGCATTGCTCCTATTGTAACAATAACCCCTAATCCGATAAATGCTAAATATGTTTTTCTTAGCATTTTCAAAAACTTATCATATTCTTCTTCCATATATGCTAAAGAAAACGCTGGTAAAAATGGATTAAAGGCAACTGATGCAAATACTTGCACAACCAATGTTGGAGATGCAATAGTTGAATAAATTCCAAGTTGATCTGTTCCCATTATTTGTTGAAGAATATTTTTTGGTATCAAATTTTGAAGGCTTAATAAAAAAGAGAATATTACTATAGGTACACATTTTTTTAATAAACTAATAACTTCATTTGAGATTATAATGGGTTTAATTTTATCTAAAGCATTAGTTTTAAACCAATCATACAATATAGCTACGGCTAAATTAGCAATTGCCATAATAAATAAGGTAATTAATAAATCATCTGAAAACTTTAATCCTATAGAAAAAATTATTACCGTCAAAGCACCTCTTAAAATATACGATTTACCAATATAATCGTATCTATTATGCTTTTGATTCTCCCCATGTAAAACATCTACCAAAGCCTCAGCTACTCTTACAAGCATGAATGCATCTATACATAACATCTGATAGATACTATTACCATATATAGAGGCCACAGCACAAAATATAAACGCTATTAAACATGTAAGTATTCTGCTTCCTACATATTCATGTCTTGAATATTCTCCTTTTACATCTGATACTTGAAAATTTCGCATACTAAAAAGAGAAATAGCCGAAAAACTACTACTTGTTGTCATAGCAAGAGAGAGGTATCCAGCAGCTTCATACGACGCTATATGATACACGATTATAGTAATCAACCACTGACAAGCACTATACCATATACTCCCAAATGTATTCCATGCTATATTTTTTTTCATATTTACTTCTTCATTCATATATCAATTCCTATTTACATATATAATTAGCAATATCTAGCCAAGAACTAAATTCAACTATATTCCTCGTAATTTCTTTGCCATCATATTTATCATCTTTATTTACAACATCTATATTAGGATTATATAGAATACCTTTTACAGGATATTTTTCACATACTTTTAAATCACGCAACCTGTCTCCAACTGCATAACTATTTGATAAATCAACGCTATAATCTTTTATAGCTTTTTCAAATAATCCCAATGCAGGCTTTCTACATTCACATTTATCTTCATCAGTATGTGGACACGTGTAGATTTGTTCTATAATAACACCTTTTTTCTTCATCAACTCTAGCATCTTTTCACTAAAACGAGAATACTCTTCTTGTGAAAAGTATCCTCGTCCAATACCTGATTGGTTTGTAACTATAATTAACTTAAACCCATTGTCTTGTATTTTTTTTAATGCTTCCATAAGTTCTGGTACAAATTCCAACTTATCTAATTCATGAACATATCCATAATCTACATTTATTGTCCCATCTCTGTCCAAAAATACAACTTTATTCATTTCTAATCTTCTTTATTATATTTGTAGTCGATAATGTACCCTTCATTTCTATGAATTTAACGCATCCACCGTAACCCTCTACTACTTTTCTTTCTGGTAATTCCTTATTTTCCCAGTCCTTACCCTTTACTGTAATATCCGGCTGTAGTGTAGATATAATATTGATTGGATTATCTTCATCCATTAATACTACATAATCAACAACTTCTAGAGCACATAGCATTTCAATTCTATACTTTTCGCTTATAATTGGTCTTTCATCACCCTTATTTGCTTTTACAGATCGATCACTATTTACCGCAACAATTAATATATCTCCATACTCTTTTGCCTGCATAAATGATGATAAATGACCTGCATGTAACATATCAAAACAACCATTTGTAAATACTATCTTTTTCCCTTTTTCCTTTAAGCTATCTACAATATATTTTGCATTCTGTAATGTTACATATTTAAATTGCCTACTATTAGCAATTTGTTCCATAAGTTCATTAAGTGATAAAGTCGCTGTACCAAACTTAGAACAAACAACTGAAGCTGCTAGATTTGCAAGTTTACAACACTTCTGTAAATCGATTCCGCATCCATATAAACATGCCATAGTTGCTACGACCGTATCTCCAGCACCTGAAACATCTATTACATCCTTACTAATAGCAGGAAAATCATTAATCTGTCCCTCTTCAAATAAAGTAATTCCTTTTTCTGATCTTGTAACTGCAAAATTATCTATTTTAAGTTCTTTTCTTAATTTTTCTCCAGTTTTACGTAATTCATCTTCAGTTTCAAGTTTTTCTCCAGAAACCAATCTAATTTCATTCATATTTGGTGTACAAACAGTAGCCCCTTTATACTTAGTATAATCTTTACCCTTAGGATCTACAAAAACTGGTATATTACGCTTAATTGCTTCAGAAATTATTAATTGAGCTGTTTCTTCTGTAACTGCACCTTTACCGTAATCAGATACTATAGCAACTTGAACACCATCAAATAATTTATCTACATTACGTTTCATATAATCAAAATACTCTTTAGGTGCTGGTTTAATTATTTCTTCATCCGCTCTTAAAAACTGTTGTTTTTTTGATGTTAATCTAGTCTTTGTAATCGTTCTACAATCTTCATACTGTAATAATAAAGAAGTATCTACTCCTCTTTCAGTTAAAGCTTTTTTAGCCCAATCACCTTCCATATCGTTTCCAAGATAACCAATAACTTTAACAGAAGCTCCAAGAGAAACAATATTATCAATTACGTTTCCTGCACCGCCAAGTTTAGAAAACTTATCTGTAACAGTTAATACTGGCACTGGTGCCTCAGGCGAAATACGACTTACAGTTCCATTTACATATTTATCAACCATCATATCACCATAAATCAAAACTGTGATATCTTTTATTTTTTCTATTTGCTCTATCATACTATCTCCTTATATTCTGCCTGATATTTCTTCCCATGCCTCTTCTTTTGTTATGCTACCCAAACATGGAAATACCTTAAAATCAGCATATTTACAATGATTATTACAATTATAACAATCCATTTTATGTGTTATAAGAGTAGGTTTTCTTCTACCTAACTCTGTATAATCATAATTAGCATATCTATCATAAGTATAACCACCACAAATCATAAATGTATTAACATCTCTTGCTACAGCAATATGATAAGCACTTGTATCATTAGTTACTACTATTTCAGCACCACCGATTACAGATGTGAACTGCATAATATCTGTTTTACCTATAACATCAATATAATTTAGATTAGATGTGTAAGAAAGCATCTCCTCTATAGATGGTCTATCATGGTTTGTTCCGCATACAACCATTGGTAACCCAGTTTTTTTCTGTATCTGTTCTGCAATATATGCATAATTTTTAACGTCCCACTTCTTGACATCCATACTAGCAACAGGGAAAACGATATAATATTTTTCCGGTAATTCTACTCCAGCTTCTAATACAGGTAAGTGAGCAGGTTCAGAAACACAATTCTTTGCACCTAATTCACGTATGGCTGTTCCATAGTAATCTATGAGATGAATTCCTGGTTTATTAATTTCTATTACCCTATTATAAATACGTTTTCTTCGTCTATTAGATAGTTGATGTTTTAAATTTATATCTAAAACACCAATTTTTTCTTTTCCATTGGCTGCTCTTGTAACATATACGTTAGTTGTCGCATCTTCTGAACCAACTGGATCGTAAACTATATCATAACATACTTTTCTAAGTTCTTTAAATAACGCTCTTCTTTTAGATAAATTAACTACTGATCCTGAAAAATCCATAGGAATCACTTTATCAAACACACCACTTACTTCATATAGTTGTTTAAAGGCTTTTTGACATATAATAGTAATTTCATATTTATCTTTTGGCCAAACTTCTCTAAAGCTTTTGTTAACTTCATAAAACATTATGCCATCACCTAATGCCATATTATAAACTATAAGAACTTTCTTTTTACCATTATCTTCGTACTTTGCCTTTTTACATCCCATTAGTATTAATGAATCTATAATATAAAAAACTGATCTAACGTTTTGTGCAAAAGATTTTCTCCATAACAACTGATTTAATTTCAAGAATTTTTTTGAAATATTATACGTATTTTCCTTATTCACAACTCATTCCCTCTTAAAACATCATTTCTTCGGCCATTTCACACATCATATGAACTGTCATAGTATGAATTTCTTGCACTCTAGGAGTTTCCATTAAAGGAACTAACATAACTAAATCTGCCATATCCTTTAATTTTCCACCATCTTTGCCTAATAATGCTACAGTTACAATGCCTTTCTTTTTGCATTCTTCAAAAGCCTTAATTATATTCTCAGAATTTCCACTTGTGGAAATTCCTATAAAAACATCACCTTTTTTTCCTAATGCATTAATCTGTCTCGCAAATACAGAGTCATATCCATAATCATTACCAATACATGTTAACACTGATGAATCAGTAGTTAATGCAATAGCTGGCAACCCTTCTCTTTCCTTTAAAAATCTACCAACAAATTCACCAGCAAAATGTTGTGCATCTGCTGCAGAGCCGCCATTACCTGCAATCATAACTTTTCCACCATTTTTTAAAGAATTAATTTGTGCATCAACAACTTTTGACACCTGCTCTGCATAATCACCTTTTATAAGCATTTCTAAATTATTTCGCTGTTGTTCCATTATTTCATTAAATCTTTTATACATAAAACTACCTCCTCAATTTTTTTATAGTTACATCTGTTAATAAATATAACAGCCATCCTATACATATATCTATTGGTAACGCATATATACAATTTTCAAATGGACTCATATTTCGTGTATTTAACATTACAATTTGTTGAATTGGCCATCCTACCAAATACATTTCATATGAAATCATAAAAAGTTTAGAATTACTCTTTATTTGCGGTAACCCTAATGATATTCCAATAATAATATATGGAAATAATAATACTAATCCTATATTAAAAAAAGGAGTTCTGCCTAATAACGCCAATATTATTAATAGAATAATTGCAATAATAGCATTTAACTTGATAATTTTTCTATATTCATAATACAAAGCGCCTTCATAAAAAACTAACATAGGCCTAATTGCTGAGAATAACATGCTATCCGGCATTTTTATTTGTAATAATACAAAAGCAATAAATAATATAACAATCCCAATTATTTTTATTATTCTTGTAGAATGTTTTACTTTCACCCACTTATAATTTATATAAGCAATAAAAGCTAATCCCAAATAGCACACAAATTCAACAGGTAATGTCCAGAGCGGACCATTTACTGTTGAATATGGAAGATATTCAAATACTCCCGGTAAATTATGAATTGGAATCAGTATTGCATTTAATAAATACATATACGTCTGTGGATTACCTAAATATTTAAGTATATTAGTTGTTAAAAATAGTCCTAATATTATAGAGCTGACTACAACAATCCACAATTGTGGAAATATTCTAATACATCTTTTCTTTATAAAAGCAATTATTGATTCGGTCTTTTCCAATGATTTAGCAACATATAATCCACTTAAAAAAAAGAACACTGCAACAGCAATTCCACCTAAATTACATTGTCCTGAAGTATATTCGCTTATAAAATCATCTTTCCCTAATGTAATTGCATATGAATGACATATAATTACTGCTATTGCACATATAAACCTCAATAAATTTATATTACTACTTCTTATATTTAATTTATCTTCTAATCTATAATTCATATATTTATCCTAATAATTATTATAAGCCTTACTATAAAAATGCATTAATATCTTAGCAATTGGTTTTATCCAGAATCTACGATATATATCATATTCATTATTATATCTATCATTTGTTGTTCTTAACAAAACAGCTGTTTGATTATCATCATTCATACGATGTTGCAACAATATTTCATCAACATATACAAAAGATCCTTTTTCTTTCGAAAGCCTTTCCCACAAATCCCAATCCATTGAAGCCTTATATTTTTCTCTAAATACTTCTTCAGGCATTTTATCGACTTTACAGATAACTGAAGGATGTGTAATCGGATCTCCAAAACATATAGTTAATCTTTTTCCTAGTCTAGTCCCAGCAAACCATTTGAATTTTACTGGCCATAACATCATTTTTTTAATTCGTACCATAGATGATTGCTTTTCATCAACTATATCATTATGCATTTCTATATAATCTGTAAATGATATAATCGGATCCTTAGTATAATTTAACGCATCTAAGCTTTTTTCTACAAAACTATCTTTTAATATTTCATCTTGATGCGCTAGCATTATGAACTTTGTATCCGCTTGTTTCATAGCAAAGTTATAATCTTTTATCTGACCACCATCTGGATTAATTCTAATTTCAATCCCATACTTATCTGCAATTGCTCCAACATAATCATTAGGTGTTGATGTGGAAATTAAAATCTTTGGTTTTATAGTTTGATTAACGATTGATTTTATGCTTTCCTCTAAGTACTTACACTCCTTATATGTACAAACAACTAGTGTTATATCGTCACCCGTGAAGTTATTGTATCTTTTCATTTATGCGTTCTCCATGATATTCTTTATTAAAGTTGCATCTCCCCATTCTCCAGGTGAATCATATGGTCTGTCAGGAAATGCTCCATATTTAAGCTTTATTTTAAAGCCATGTTCTTTAATAAAACTTTCTACCTTTTCTGCAAGTGTCATTGGTTCTCCAGTGCAAACGTTTATGATTCCATTAATTTCTGACTGTACACTTGCTGCACAAATCATTTCTGATAATTGATCTACATGAATAAAATCATATTTATTTTTTCCTGTTGTAAATGGAAACTCTTCTTTGCCATCTTCTTCTGCCTGACAAAGTTTAGCAAATATTGAACTACCTCTCATATCATCGCCATAAATATAATATGCTCTTAACCAATGTAGATTTACATCTTTATCTTTTACATACAACATTAACGACTGACGTAATGCGTTCTTTGCAATACCATACATAGACATAGGATTACATGGTGTATTTTCATCAATTGCACCTTCCCAGTATCCAATTTCATGCATTGTACCCATCACTGTTAAGTACTTTAAGCCTCCATCAATCATATTTTCCAAGAAAGTTATATGTGAAGATAAATCACGCATATGAGCGTGCGAATTATGAATAAAGCCATCTCTCCACGCCAAATGGACGAGCACATCTGGTCTTCCTAATTTTTCATAAACATCTTTATCTCCAGAAAAAATAGGCTCATCTACTATCTTTGCCCTTTCATCTATTCCTTTATATTGAAAATCAGATACATAAACATCATGCCCAGCATTTAAAAAAGCCTTAACAACATGTTTTCCCATATATCCTGCCGCACCTGTAATTAAAACCTTCATTTTTACCCTCCTCTAATTTTTTTCTTTATCTTTTAAAGCTTCTTTTTGTGTTAATTTTCTTACTCTGTCATCTAATTTAGATACCGCTAATGTTAAACTAAATAAAACCAAGATAACAAAAATAAATCCTAAAAAGAAAACCATATTCATTACATTATAAATTCCTAATAAATTAGAAAGACCTGTCAATGCCCCAGGAATTACAACAATCAAAAATATTACGATTGGAAGTAATAGCCATACAATTGCATATCTAAGCTCTAAACTACCTTTTTTTATTTTATGAATAACATACATTAATCCTAATAATAGAATTGCTGCAATTATTATTCTAAGTCTTAAAGTCATCATATAAAGCTATCTCCTTCCTCTTAATCTTTCTATAATTATAGCTAACGTTACCTTTACCATATAATAAACTGATTTTTTCATTGTGATTGATGAAACTCCACCCTGTCTTTCTTTCATAATTACAGGAATTTCTTCAATTTTCATTCCGTTATTAATAGCTGTAACTGCTGTCTCAGGCTCTGGATAATCAACCGGGTAACTATCAGCAAAAAGAGCTATTACATTCTTTCCCGCCATTCTTAAACCTGATGTTGGATCTGTTATCTTTTTACCAGTTAGAATTCTTATCAAAATAGTAAAGTAAACAATTCCCATACGTCTTGTAAATGAAGACTGAAAACCTTTTTTATCAATAAATCGAGAACCAATAACCATATCAAGTTCGTGTTCCTTCAAATATTCAGCCATATAGTTTAAAAATACTGGATCATGTTGTCCATCGCCATCAACCTGAACTGCAACATCATAATCATGTTCCATTGCATATTTATAACCTGTCTGCACGGCTCCTCCAATTCCTAGATTAATTGGAAGACTAACATAGTTATAATTATTTTCTTTTAAAATATCTAATGTATTATCTGTTGAACAATCATTAATAACAACATAATCAAAGTCTGGAGCATTTGTTTTAATATTTTCCACCGTATTCTTTATATTTTCACTTTCATTATATGCCGGAATAATTATTAATTTTTTCATTTAAATTTATCCTTTCGAACACATTCATTTAATTATAAAGAACTTTCTTTTTCAACCCTCACCATATATGGCTCATAATCAATTGGAAAATTCTTATTATAATAAGGATCTCCATCCTTCAAAATATCCGGCCATATTTTTTGGAACTTATGAACTTCATTAAGGAAACGTTCCTTCTTTTCAGGTGTATCTTCATAACCTCTTGATTTCGATTCATAATGATGCCATTCAGCAAATGCATTATATACAACCAAATACCCTTTTTCTCTTACCTTTAAACAATAATCCACATCATTACATGCAACAACAAACTCTTCTCTTAAGCCTTCAACTTCATCAAAAACACTTCTCTTAGTCATAAGACAAGCTGCTGTTACTGCACTATAATTGCAATTTAATCTTGGTCTTAACATATATCCATAATCTTTACGTCCAATGCCATTAAATACATGACCCGCATAACCACCAAACTCTGCTCCAAATCCAATTACTACACCCGCATGCTGTACTGTATTGTCTGCATAAAGAAGCTTTGCGCCAACAATACCTACTTCATCTCTCATACATATGCCAAGCATTTCTTCTAACGCAGTTGGTGTTATAAGTTCAGTATCATTATTTAGTAGTAAGAGGTATTCGCCCTTAGCAAACTGTGCTCCGTAATTATTAATAGCTGAATAATTAAAGCCCTTTTCCCATTTTATTACTTTAACATTGTCAAATTCTTCTTGGATCTTATCATAGTATTCAAAAGTTTCCTTCTCAGTACTATTGTTCTCAACGATAATAAATTCAAAATTCCTATATGTAGACTTAGTCTGTATTGATCTAATGCATTTATCTAAATCCTTAGTTAAATCCTTATTAGGTATGATAATTGAAATTAGAGGACTTCCTATTACATCATAAACTGTATGATACATTCCCCATAAACCTTTGATTATTTCTACATGACCCTTAACACCTATTCTATCAAGATGAGCTTGAACTGCTGCTCTACCAGATTCAAAACAATATAACTTACTCTTTGGATCTGCCGCAGTAGAACCTTCAATCATTCTCCAATGATATAAAATCTTTGGCACATGTACTATCTTTCTTGATTTCTCAATGCATCTAAACATTAAGTCATAATCCTGTGAACCATCAAACTCAGATCTAAATCCACCAACTTCATCAATAATTCTTTTCTTACATGCAAAAAAATGAGTTATATAATTATGTGATCTAAATAAATCTATACTAAAGTCTGGTTTAAAGTTTGGATCAGTATTAATCCACTTAGGTGCCATAATCTTATCTTCATCAGTATAAACTATATCCACTTCCTCTTCCTGAAAAGCCTTAACTACTTCATAGAATAAATCAAGTTCTAAAGTATCATCATGATCGAGTAAACCAACTAAATCTCCAGTTGCTAATTCTAATGCTGCATTTGTATTACCAGATATACCATAGTTCTTATCAAGATACTTTACCTTGATTCTTTTATCCTCCTGAACATATGCTGCTAGTCTATCTCTAACCTCTTGATTAGTTATACTTCCATCAGCAATACACAATTCCCAATTTGAATATGATTGAAATCTTACTGAATCAACCATTTCTTCTAACAAATCAATTGGTGTATTATATGTTGGAACTAAAACACTAATTTTAGGTTCATAATCAAACTTAACCTGTCTTTGCTCTTCAAGTTCTTCTTCTGTTACTTGATGCTGTTTAAACCATGCTGGATAAACGTCATTTAAAGTAACTCTTGATTCATCTTCAATCGCACTAATCATCATAGTTTTAATACCTTTAAAACCATGCTTAAATATATATCTTAATGTTCTATAAATATTATATGGTGTTATATGCTTTATTAATGTTATAAGCATATGTCTTCTATAACGATTTCTATTTTTCTTTAACTGCTTACCTATATCAACTGTCTTATAATTATCTCCACTTTTAATATTAAGACAGTAATTAGCCGAATTATCAACAATAGATATTCTAAATCCTCTAAACTCACCTTCTAAATAGCCTCTTTTCAAAAGATCCTCTCTATCTATTTCTTCTAATTCAAATTCAACTTTCTCATTATTATAATTATTAACTTCAAAGGAAATATTTTCGCCTGTATTTGTGGCAACCCATCCTGCAAATACAAGCTTTGTTTCTTCCTCTTCATCTTCTTCGTTTTCAAATACAATGCTATCTATACTTGTTTCTATTGTCTGTTTTTCTAATGAATACGTAATATCTTTTGAATCTAATCTAACTAAATTAACTATTTTATCTTCATCTATAAGTTGAACTTCCATGTCTTTTATATCATTACTTTCAACCCTTAAAACGAATCCACAATCAGCTAATTCTACTTCTTCCTTCGAATTTATGACATCATCTCTTTCCACACAATTATATGTAAAATCGTGTTCTTTTCCATTTAATATTACCTTAAAACTATCCTTTTTAATTTCTTTATGATACCAGCCAGCAACACAAATAGACATCTTGTTATCTATTTTTCTAAATCTAACCTTATCAATATTTTCACACTGTTTCATTGAGATGTCCTTTCATTTATTTACTCTCTATTATCCAATATCCCCACATATTAAATTTAATATTATATATTATAAATCCAACCATTCATGTGGCATTACAGCAACTCCACCTTCACCTTTATCTGAATCAACATGGAATCTAACTGCTTCTTTATAACATTCAACTTCCTTATCATCAACGGTATAAATATATATATTCATCCAGTAATCACTAGTAACTAACGGATTATTAAACTTAACGGTTATCTTACCGTCCTTAGTAAACTCTAATTTACCTTTACCATCAATATCTGTATTAGTTCTATAGCATAACATGCCATCAATTCTATAAACATCAATTTCTAATCTAACATTTTTAATAGGCTTGTTAACTCTATAATCCATATGAAGATACATATCTTCTCCGATATCATAGTTATCTTTTCTAACGCCATCTTTATCTGTTAATCTTACATCTGTGAGCATAACTTCCCAGCTACCATGACGTTTTTCCTTAGCAAGTCTCTTTCTTTGTTCTTCTTCAGCTTCTATAAGCTGTGTCTTTTCTTTCTCTTCCTGTGCTTTTCTTTCTTCTTCCATAGCAGCAAGATAATGCTTATGAACTTCTAGAGGTTCACCCACCTCTTCAATATGACCATCTCTTACCCAGATAGAACGTTCACAGATTTCTTCAATCTGACCAAGGGCATGAGAAACAATAACAATTGTTGTTCCCTGAGCCTTTATTTCACGAAGCTTATTAAAACACTTAGCCTGGAAGTTTGCATCACCAACTGCTAATATTTCATCAATAAGTAAAATATCAGCATCTACATTAATAGCTACTGAGAAAGCAAGACGCATATACATTCCTGATGAATATGTTCTTACAGGATTATCAATAAATGTACCAAGTTCTGAGAACTCGATAATATCATTAAGTCTTGCATCAATCTCCTTCTTAGTAAGACCAAAGATAGATGCGTTAGTGTAGATATTCTCTCTACCACTCATATCTGGGTGGAAACCAGCACCAAGTTCAAGAAGACTTGATACTCTACCAGACATTTCAATCGAACCCTTATCTGGATAAATAATCTTAGTAAGAAGTTTAAGTGTTGTACTCTTACCACAGCCATTCTTACCAACTAAACCAACAGCCTCACCCTTCTTTACTGAAAAACTTATATTATCAAGAACCATTCTATTCTCATATCTATTTCTCTTCCAGAAAAGCATCTTTTCCTTAAGCTCATTACCTTTATCATAATATACCTTAAAGCTTTTCGATATATTCCTTACTTCAATAGCATTATCCTTATCCATAATATCTCCGTTTCTTTCTCATCAATTAGATTAGAACTGTTCTGCAAATCCCTTTTGAAGCTTCTTAAATAAAAGCTCTCCAATAACAATGAATGCAATACCAATTACAAGTGCTTCAATTAATGTATTAATATGAGGTACTGTCTGATAATAAAGTATATTTCTATATATTGTAATAATTGGTGTCATTGGATTAAGATTATATAAAGTTACCATCTGAGGCCAACCCATCTTCTCTGCAGCATCCTGAACACGTGACATATCATACATAACAGGTGTCATATACTGTAATGCCATAACTAAGATACCTAAGATGTACTGTAAATCTCTAAAGTAAACTGTAACTGAAGCTACAATTAGTGCGATACCAAGGCATAGAATGTACTGAACAATCATAACTATTGGAAGATATATAATAGTACTAAGCTTTATGCCTCTACCACTAAAGATCAATGTTACAAAAATTACTAAGAAAACTAATAACATATTCACAAAACCACTTGTTACAGTAGCAATTGGAAGAACTTCTCTTGGAAAGAAAATCTTCTTAACCATATTAGTCTCTCTTAAGATGGATGTTGAACCATCCTGTACAGCTGATGCAAAGAACATCCATGGTACCAATGCTACAAAAAGGAATAGATAATACTGATCTATATCCTGTGGCATAATAATTGAGAATACAAGTGTAAATACCATTAACTGTAAAAATGGGTTTAAGAAAGTCCAAAAGAATCCAAGAACTGAACCCTTATATCTACCTCTTAAATCTTTTCTAACCAAGCTGAATATCATCTCACGATATTCATATAATTCCTTAAAAATACTCATAATTAACCTCTGATTTTTTTATACTAGTCAAAACATCCTTTATAATAATACAAACAAAGCTATTCATCAAGTTTTTAATATTATCCAATAGTAATATTGCTCTTTTTCGCTATAATCCTACCCTTACAAAGCATCTTCACTTCATATCTTCCTGCCTTAATATCCTTCAAGGCCACATTGCAATAGTTCTCTGCATAATTGCAATGACTAGCCAGATTAAACCTTTGATGTGCCATTCTATCGCATTTATTGTCAGCTTTAATCTCGTATACCACATCTTCGCCCTTAAGGATATAACTAACCCTTAAGCCCTTTCTATTAGCCCTTCTAGCCTTTCGAAGGCACTTCTTGTTGTTATTTTTATTATCATTATTATCACTAGCAGCAAGCCCCTGTTTCAAATTTTCCTTTGAATTGCCTTTCGAGCTACCATCCAACTCATCGCAACCGTAATAAGCATAACCTCTAATACTTAACTTATCCTCCACAACAACAGATGTTATCTCGGCTTTTATCCCTTCATCACTACAGATAAAGTCACAACTATCAATTTCCTTTGCCTCTGACAACTCTTCCTCATAGACAAGCGCATAGTTAACTCTTTCATTAAATTCCATCTGGCTTAAATAAGGACTATAAAATGGATCTCTCTTCTTTAGCTTAGGATGTAACTTGTAAGTTAACTCTCTTTCAAGCATATTTCTTCTGCTCTTTTTCTCATCTTCTCCATCACTGCCTCTAGTTAAGGATTCATGATGAATAAGCTTAACAGAATTAACCAATACGTTATTATAGCCAGCCTCATAAAGCTTTAATCCAAGCTCCACATCATTATGAGTGACCACCAAATCTTCATTAAAGCCGCCAACTTGCCAGAACTTATTAGTTGAAACAAGCACACAAGCCGCTGTTACACATAAGCAATCCATATCAGCTCGGTTACGTAAATGTCCCAAAGGCTTCTCATCCTCTTCTCTAGCAAAGACATGAGCAAAACCTGCTTCTTCATAATTTACTATTCCCACATGCTGAATATGTTTCTTATCTGGGTATAATAGCTTAACTCCCACAGAGCCTGTTCTCTTCTGACTAGCAAAACCTGTAAGAACACTTAACCAATCCTGATTTTGAGGTAAAATATTTTCAATAATTTCCACGTCATCATTTAAGAATAAAAGATACTCGCCCTCTGCATTCTTAGCACCAAGATTACACATATAAGCAAAGTTAAAGTCTTTTTTATCAAAAATGTATTTAACATTAACTCCAGAATCCTTTATAAATTTCTTTATTAAATTCTCTATCTTCGCCTTATTTTCTTCACTGCTGCCATTGTCAACCAAGACAATCTCATAGTTTGAAACATAAGTATATGTCTTAATTGCGCTCAAACACTTATTAACAAGCTCCGGATTATCCTTTGATGGAATAATAATAGAGACCTTCTCATTAACTGTCTTATAAAAGATATGATTAACCGCTTCATGACCAGAAACCGGACTTTCTAACTTATCAGTCCTAACCTCTAGTTTTCTGAATTCTTTGCAATCTATATCTTTGCAATTTATATCTTCACAAGCTGATTCTTTGCAATCTGATTCTTCACTATCTGATTCTTCACAAGCCGCTCCACTCCACATCTTCTTTATAAAAGCTGCCGCATCTTCATAGAAAGCCTGATTATATCTAATCTCTTCCTTCTTATGCATTAAGCATCTATTAATGTGATAGAATTTCCCATCTGATAAAGCCATAAGAATCAACATCTTATACTTTAAAAGACTAGGATTTTCAATGTTAATTAAATCATTTTCTTCTAATTCATCAATGCATCTTAGAATCTTATCTTTCTTCGCGCACCAAAACTCACCTATGTAATTATAAGAAAGTAAAGTATCAAAAGAAAAATCCGCCTTAAAATCTGGATTATATCTATTATTCTTCTTGTCTATAAAATCTTCATCAGCATAGAATACATCCACGTCCTTGCCAGTTCTTTTAAGGCTTTCAAGCACAGCTGTAACCATGTTTAGGCAATCCGATTCTAGATAGAATCTTTCATCCACAAAGCAAACTAAATCTGTCTTAATATCCGCCACTCTCTCCCTTAGGCGGCTAAGCTCTCTAATATTAGTCAAATCTATTAAATCCACATCTAGCTCTGTCACATCCTTATAGCTATCCTTAATAGACTTTTCTGTGGTCTTAACAATTTGCCAATATCTGTAATTGTCATCTTTTCTCTCTGCCAACTTTTCCTTTAAAACATGTCTAAAGGTTCTAAGTCCCTCATTTTTTATAATCTTAATTCCATTACTTAACATTACTATTCTCCATTATTAAGATCTTCGCTTGCTTCATCGATATTCTCATAAAAGATACTTGTATCTACATCATCTTCACTAATAACCGTATCTAAAAACTCCCCAAGAAATGTTGAATATTCCTTAGACAAAGTTATACCCATATGTCCTTCATTATCTACATAATCATCTTTTGTTCTATCAAGAACATCTTCCTTAAGCAAGTTAAAATCATAATAAGTTACATTTTCATTCTCAAAAAAAGCCTCCATTGTTTCATTTACCTGCTCATAACATAAGCATTCATACGAAGTAGGCGTTATAGGTGATGTGATGCATATGAGATTAATTTCATTCTCATCGCAATATTCCTCAATCTTCTCAAAATAATTAATTCTACAATCAGCAATAGTCGTTGTACTAAGAAAATCATAAGCGCAAAGTTCTGCTTCCATATCATTAGTTACGCATGTATCAGCTACAGGCATGTAACCCTTACCACTGTTACATGAAGACTCTTTGGTCTGATTTGTGGCAAATATTGTGCCATTCCAAAAATCGCTATTAAGTTTAAGGCTTATATTATTTTTCACTGTACTAGTTGCAAATGAATATGATGTTCTATGAGCAATAACATTTCTTATGTCTAATTTATTCAAATTATCCAAAATATACTTATATCTTACATAAGAAGATGCCGGTAGCTGATTATAGACAAAACACTCATTAAATGTACCTTCTTCCTGAGGAGACATCCAGTACAAATAATCCACATCAAGCACCACATTCTTAATGTCATTATTTCTACAGCTTTCAAGTAAAATATAATACATATCCTTAACAGTTGCACCATTTATTGCCATATTTACTGAATTAAGCCCTGCTTCCTCATCAATAATATTAGGATCTATAGCGCATTTTGTATGCGAATCGCCAAGAATAACTGTATCATAGTTACTATCTTTCTTATTAACATTTATAAACTTCCATCGAATCTCGCCAACTTGTCCAAAGGCAAAATCCATTGCTTCAACAATCAATATTAAGCCCAAAATAAAGGCTAGAGCTCTAATATACTTTCCATATTTCTTCACTACCTATTCACCTCATCACTATTCACTCTATCTGCATATCTAGAAATTTGCATACATAAATCCTGATGTAGTGCCAATATAACCCAGAATAAGAATCATTACAAAAAATCCATAATAAATTACCCAACGTAGAGCAATAGGCTTAAGAGCTATTGACTCTCTTATATTAACTCCTCGTTCTTTTAGTAAGCTTACTATAAAGATTATTAGGCAGCCAACAAGAAGTATAGCATAGTCATAAGCAGCTAGTCCAAAACATGATAAATAACTTAAGCGAAGCTGTGATAAATGGTAATTTTTAAATAATCCTAGTGTAAAATCAATTCCCCATCTCATACCTAAAGCACTTATATCGCATATCCAACCAATATTAACAAGGATAAATGTTCTTATTATCTGAACTATATGCCAGCCTTTTGACTCTCCATTAATATGGAAAAACTTGAGCCACTTCTTAAAATATGGCTTAAGGGCTGCACTCACTGCTATTATTAAACCATTGTAGATACCATATATTACATATCTCCATTCTGCGCCATGCCAGATACCTACAATAAAGAATATAAGTAAATTAGCAAGACATATTGGAATTACTGTACCAAAATGCTTTCCGAAGTGTTTTCTTCCCCATTTACCCAAGTTATTCATTGCTTTAGTTAAAGAGAAGGGATAGAAAATATAATCCTTCATCCAAGCACCAAGGCTTATATGCCATCTTCTCCAGAACTCGCCAATAGATTTGCTAAAATATGGCTGTCTAAAGTTCTCATCCATTGTTACACCAAAAATCTCTGCCACACCAATAACAATATCAATTCCACCAGAGAAATCCATATAAAGCTGTATAGAGTACATTAAAAGTGTAAGCACATTTATATATCCACCATAGATTGTTGATGTATTAGTAACCGCTGTTACCAATACACCTGCTCTATCAGCAAGCACTAGCTTTTTAAATAAGCCCCAGCCAATACGCTGCGCACCAAATTGAACTCTTCTTAAATCCCACTTATGTTCAGCAAAAAGACCGCCTTCTACAAAGTGATTATATCTTCCAATAGGACCCTGCATTATCTGTGGGAAGAAACTTACGAAAAGAAGCATCTTTAAGTAATTAGTACAAGCATCGCATTTACCCTGATATACATCTATTACATAACTAATTCCCTGGAAAGTAAAAAATGATAAGCCAATAGGAACAAGGAACGAAGGTGTCTTAATAGATAGACCAAATACAGCATTTAAGTTGCTTACAGTAAATCCTGTATACTTTATTAAAGCAAGTAGTCCAAATCCTAACACACAAGCAATAGCCACTACAGCCTTGCGCTTGCGTGTATATTTAGCTTTAATTACCTTCTTCTCTTCCCTTGATAATTTGACACTGTCCACTTCTTTTTTACATGCTATCTTACAATCTTTATCAAGCTTAGTAAGAAGTAGACCGGCAACGAATATAATTGTTGTTATATATATTAGTGCGTATGCACATTTGAAACTAAAACTACAATAATAAATAACGCTTAATACAAGTAATATAAACCATTGAAACTTCTTTGGCACAAGATAATATATTATCATGCCTAGTAATATAAAAAGAAAAAATGATACGTTTATAAATGACATTTTAATTGACCCCTCCATATACTTCATTCAAGATCAGACTAATATCTTTATTATTCTTTAACTCAGATAAATTATTTGCTAATAATGCACTGTATCTTACTGCTAATTCACCACACATATGACCCTCTGCATCTACAAAATCACTGTCGCAGCGATAAAGCACATCAAAACTTGCCTTATTATAATCTATATAAGTAACGCCATAATCATTGAAAAAATCCGACATAGTCACATGGATTTCATCGATATGTAAAATATCATAAGATGACGGTGTTATAGGTGATGTTACGCATATGAGATTTATGCCATTTTCATCACAAAAATCTTTAATCTTTTCAAAATACTTACGTGAGACATCCGACACTTTTGTATCATACGAAAAAGCATCAGAATCCATAAAGTTGCTATCAAAGCAGTCAGTCTGTAATCTATAGAAGAATCCCTTGCCCTCATATGGGCCGCCACAATCTTCTACAGCAAGCTTATAAATATTAGCATCTAAATAAGCTTTACTAAATCTATGAGCTATATTCCCCTTGATATCACAAAGACTATGTCTATATACATCTCTCTTGGATATAGCATTTCTAAAATCCAACTTATTCATATTATCTATTATGTACTTGTACTTTACATATGAAGTCCATGACAACTGATTATATATAAAAGCCTCTTCAAAATAGCCCTCATCCTGGTTTCCAAGATAATACTGATAATCCACATCAAGAATCAGATTTTTAATCTGATTGCTTTTTGCTGCCTCAAGGAGAAGGTAATATGAATCTTTGACCGTCTCACCTGGAATACATACATTAAGTGTATTAGTTCCAAGTACAGAATCTATCTTATCTGGGTCTATTGCACTTCTTCCATGACTTGCTCCCAAAATAATGGTGTCAAACCCTGATGTTTCACTACTTATATCTTCGCTTATATTGCCATCTGCATCCACTTCATAACCTTGATGTAAGACCTGTAATATATCATATACATAGCCTTCCTTAGCAAATACAAAATCACAAGCAGCAATTATAATTATAAGCCCCACAATAAAGAGCACACTTTTAAGATAAGCATACTCTTTTATGTGAGACTTTTTATTTCTTTTTTTATTAATCTTAGGTTCATCTAATTTATTTGACTCATTACTTACTTTCATATTTCTTAGCCTTTAATTATTTCATCTATTCTATCCTTAACCTTCTTAGCCACATTTTCATAAGCCAAGTGTGTTCTAGCATGCTCATAAGCTGCCTGCTTGATTCTGTTATAGTAGGCCTTATCGTATACGAGCTTCTGCATGTAGGCTGCTGCCTCTGAAACATCTGCGTCTGCCCACTTGTAGCCCTTCTTAAATGGATCTAGGTCTCTATCAAGTTCAATAAGCTTAGCATCTACCATACAAGCCACATTAGAATTCATGAATTCCACATTGCCTGACCAATTAGTGGCAATACAAGGAGTTCCAAGATACATTGCCTCTCCCATTACAAGACCAAAGCCTTCTGCTCTATGAAGGGAAACATAAGCATCTACGCACTCAATGAGGGAGTTCATCTCTTCCTTAGCTGAAGTGCCCTTGATGATATATACATTTTCCTGCTCCTCAGGTGTTAGTATGGAAGCTAGAATATCCGCGTCTTTTTCAGATAACTCAGGCTCGCTAATCTTTATTACAAGGCCAACACCGTTATAGCCTTCCTTCTTTCCACCAAGAACTGTGCCTTCTTTAATGGCCTCACGAATCTGAGAGTCGATAATGTTACCAACACCCTCAGTTGATGCATTTTCATGTATTTCCTGTGGATTTAGTAAAAATGCTTCTTTAAATGCTTTAATCGCAGCAAGTGGATTCTTTCGCTCCATTACACTACCGCTAGAAAAACTTACCATAAATAAGAACTTATCTTCAGGTAGGCCAAAGTACTTTCTATCGCAGTTACTATCTGTCTTTAGTTCTATACAATGAGGCACTGTCATTACTGGTTTATCAGTATATTTTCTAAGGACATTTGATACGAATTCTGATGGTGTCCAAACTTCATCAACTAAGTTAAAGGCTGGCAACCATTCTTCTGGAAAATCTTCCACTTCCCATGCCCAAAAGCCAATATTATAGTGTCTATCCCACATCTCTTTACCCATGTTCATATAGGCAAGGGTAAACTCTGAGGCATTAACATCTATTAAGTTAATTCCATAAGGCATCTGATCTAGGCTTACCTTGCCGCCGTTCTTGCCGTCCTCATTAATTACTTCGCTGGCATATTCTGTATTAGTTCTTGAGCCTCCTGGTGGAACGAAGAAATCCCTAATAACATAAGGCACATCGCCTGTCTTTAATAGCTTTGCAGCAATTCTTGCGCTCTGTCCAAGTCCATTATCCCCTTTAATATTACCAACTAAATTAACGCCATAAGGAAAGCTCTTAGGCTCATAAGGCAAGAACCCCTCTGCTGCCACATTGGCGCTGGCTTTATTAACAACCGATGCTTTCATTCTGCTTAAAACCTTCATTGGTACTACTTTAGTAATAACCGGTCGAAGGCCTTCTCCAAGCTTTAAAATCACACTTTCTAAACTCATATTTCTCTCCTGCTGTTTATTATCAATTCATTATTTAATATTTATCTTCAAAACATCTGATATCATATCATATTATGGATTTTTTAACCACCTAATTAAATATAAAAAGCTATAGACTAATAAGATTGAATCTTATTTAGCCTATAGCTTTAAACTATTTATTCTTCTTTACATACTTATAAATATTAAACGGTTCTTCTTTCTCTTCAAATGAAATGTGCTTTTCATTTAAAATATCTATAAATTCTGGGGCTTGTTTTTCTCCTATTTTAACAGCACCTACAATATCCCTATCCGTCAAAAAAAAGAATATATTATGATATTTAATAACCATTTTTATTACTTTAAAATCAATAACAGAAACTCCATCTCCCATAACAGCATCATCTGTCACTTCAATTTTACTATAAGATAGTCCATTCCAAACAAAATTATGTATATTTTTTTCTTTTTTTTCAACTTTTACTTTATACTGTATTAGTACTAAAGAATCAAAAATGCAAGCTACAAAGCCTAATATTGCTATAGAATAGTCTTTATAGAAACACATTAACAAAGATAATAAAAATAATATTGGAATCAATATATAAATCACTCTATGTATAAATTTCCTTGTTTCACAAATACCAAATATCGATGGTATCATATGCTCTAATAAAAGTAACTCTTCCACCTCTATTCTTTCAAAATCCGAAACTCTCTCATCTATAATCATATTCTTCATTCCTCTCTATTATCTTTATGCTCCCGCACATATTGTTCCTATTAATGCTGGGACCTCTATTATAAAAGCATTAAGTATTAACGCTAAACCACCAACCAATATTGCACATATAACAACAACTATTACAGCTGTAGCCACCACAGTTTTAGCTGCCTCATATACCGATTCTTCATTAAACCTATTCTTGTTATTCGGATTCAGTGATATTTTAAATTTTAAAGCAACCGATATGCCACATTCAACATCTTCTTCTGGTAATAAATCCGGAGAACTTACTGTAAGTGTAAATTCAACACTTAAAGGCATTACATTGCTAACCTCAAATGTAATATTACCACTTTTTACTGAAAATGCTACTTCTTTTAGCATATCTTTAACTTTATCTGCTCCTTCAATATTAGAATTGACTAAATTGTTTGATATAGCCATTATTTCATTCTGACAAGTTTGTGTTAATTTTCCATCATTTCCTATCCCTACATTAATGCTATACGCTTTATCTGTATCAGTATTAACTGATGTAGAAATCACTGTTGTTACGTCTACCTCCCCTTCAGGGCTTACTACATGAAGCAATGGAATTTCTTTATCATATTCAATACCAGCATCCATTATTTTGTCTAAATATCCTAATGGAGACATTACATCGTAAACAAATTGATTTCTTGCAATTTCCATCTTTGCTTGAAGATTCTCTTCTTTTAATTCTTCAGCATTTTTTTCTTCAACTTTATCAAATTTATTAAATCCTTTATCCCTACCTGACATTGCATCTTTATCTATTGGAAAGGTAGGTTGTGCCTCAAATGATTCTATTGTATGAAATTGATCAAACGCCCAATTCTCAGGAATTCTATATCCTAGATTACAACTAAATCCAGTTGACATATCAGAAACAAAAGAACTGTCAGCTAAGCCTAGTGCTGAAACCTTTGTACACACAAATCTAGGTGCATATATTCCTATTCTATAATTCTTCTTATTTTGAGAACTATTAAAACATAATTTTATCTTTTTAAAATATGGCACAATAAATGTATCTATCTGATATCCATAGCAATCGAAATCAACAGCAAAATATATAGTTGTTCCCTTTGGTATACCTATTCTTTCTGCTGCAAGTATTGCCGTTTTTGCATCAACACTTCCTTGTGATGGCTTTTTAAAATAATCTAGATAATATCCTCC
>NZ_AUJG01000026.1 GCF_000424105.1 Lachnospira multipara ATCC 19207
CCCCTCTTTGCAAACATATCATATGTAGCATCGTATTCAAATTTTCGAACTGCAACCCCTGCGTTCCCATGTGAATAATAGTATTCCTGCTTATGGTCTCCCGTCTTTACCGTAAAGAATCCTTTTGTAATTCCGGCATCATTAAGAAATTGCTCCTGCTTCTCTTTGGAATAATACAAACTCAAATATGTCCCATCCCTCGAAAGCATATTCCAAAACTTAGCAACCTGATAGCTGTCATCACTCTGTCGTCCGGAAACTAGATCCGAATACGGCTGATCTACATGATCATTCGTGCATGTAAATGTATGAACCCGTCCATCCTTTTCAGTATACTTGTAATACCGGCCATTGGAAAAATCAACAGTATTATTGACGGCTTTAATCTCTTCACACTTATCGGCACTTACTGCAGGCAACTCGCTTTTAAGGTACTCTTTTCCACCTATAATAAAGCTAAACTGCTTGTCACACTTCTGCTTCATAATATCCAGATAATTGAAATTGATAATGTCTAAAACAGATGAAGTGGCTCTACCACGCTTCAATCCACTATTTGCAGAGTAGACGCAAGAAGTAATATCACCATGAACATAACTGTCTCTCATTCCCAATGATATTGCACTTTTTTTCGATGACTGTGTAGTTTTTATTCTCTGATTTGATAATAGACTCATCAGATTTGTGTTTTTATTTATTCTCATATATCTGACTCCATTCAGAATAGCATGCCTCTTCTGTAGCCCATCTGCTATTCAAGATCCGAGCGGTTTATTCATAACAAAAGGGTGCGTTCATTTCCACCCCTGACCGCTTCTATCACTTCCGCGATCGACTCCGGCGGGATTAGTGTGATCCCATGATACGCCAGCCCGGACTCAGATCTGTCCAACCCATGCCAATAAACCCTGACTCCTGCCAGCTTCTCAGCCACAGCCTGCACATACTCATCGTCAACCGCAATGCAATCATACTTATTCGGCTCATACTCTTCAAATATCTGTCCCGGCTCCGGATCCGCCATCATCATTCCAAATTGATGTTTCAACATATCGTTACCTTAAAACTCCTACATCCTCACATCCAGCCTTCCCCCAGCCCTCGTTCTCACTTCCTCCGAAGCATTTTCCCAGTCAAATTCCTGGATACCCTTCACCAACTCATCAATCGAATCAGCCTTCACAAGTCCTTTCTTGAACCTTGCTTCCCGCTGTTCATCCAGCTTTTTAGCCTTTGTCTCTTTTTCATCTTCCTTCTTCTTAGCCCGTTTCTCTTCCCTTAATTCCTCGATACGCTTCTGCTGGTCGGCAGAACTCTTCTCCAACTCAGCAAAGAAGGAAACACTGCCGTCCGACTTTACTGAAAAACCAATGCTCTTTATGTCAGACTTTTTCCCGACTTCCGCAGAGTCATCCATCTTGGCAATCTCTTCTTTTGCCTCCAATATTTTATTCTTGGCATCATCAATCACGCTAAGATATTTTTCCTTAACGCTTTCATCTGCCGCCATCTTCTCAAGAAGCTCCGGCTCGATCAGGACACTGTAATCCTTGCTGCCTCTGGAAAGATACTTCTGAGCCTCATCATCGGACGAATAATCCGCAACAAAGAAATCCATATCCCCGTATTTCTTCTGCATCTCATTCAAAAGATCCTTTGCACCCTGGCTAAGCTCGGGCTGTTTTGAAGCCAGCTGTTGAGCCGCACCATATTTTTCAACAGGCTTTTTATCCGTCCGCTTATTTTCAGGCTTTACCTTTTCATAAATTTTCTTTTGAAAATCCGTGCCAAATGCCACATACCCGCCAATTTTACTCATATCTTCTCGCTCCCTTCCTAATATCGCTCTATTCCTTCGTATCAATCTTCCCGGACACAAGCTGTGATAGCGCAGAAGAATATGTTCCGCTGCTCGTATATGTTCCACCGGCATTTGCCGCAGCCATAGCTATGGCATTCCCCTTGGACATCATTTTATCCGCATAGGAATTATGCCCGGTGAACAGCGTCTTTAATGTGGATATATCAGCTTCTTTCAGCTTATCCTCGTCCAGTTCAAGCTTGTTTCCGCTTTCGACAGAAATACCCACCTTACTTAGCAGTCTTTCGCTCATAGATGTAGTCTTGGTCATCCACGCTGCATTACGCAGGACATTCTTGTTGTTAGATTCTCCTGCCGCTTCAACCGTAGCATTATAATCGTCAATAAAGGACTTCAACGCCTTGGTTATGGCCTTCCAATCATAATCCTCTTTTTCCGTTTCTTCCCCGGTTTTTTCGTCCTTTTCCTTTATGGTTTTCTTCTCCCATAGCGAATCCTGCGTCAACGCCTGAGCAGATTTCGCCATAGAGCCTGCATTTCCTGCCATAAGAGATAGTTTCGGCTTGCTGTCTCCATCGGAAGAAGCCTGTTCGGCCTTTTCCTTCGCATAATAAGCCTTCATCAGCTTTCCGTAGGTTCCATTTTTGATCATGGCATAATCGGAAAGGTTAAAAGCACTGCTGTTATCAGACGATACGCTTAAGCCCTCAAGAAACGCATTGGAATAATTCTTATATTTGCTGGCATAAGAATCATCAAAATAATCATTGCTTCCGGCATATTCCCGTATTGTAGACATAACCCAGACCTCCTTATCTTCAATCAGCATCCATGCACAAAAACTTCATATCAGACCTTCAAATCAACATTATTTCCGGCAGGCTCCGCCACAGAACCCGTGCTCACCGAAACACCCTCTGATACAACGTCGATCGGCTCATACTCATAGTCCGTTTCATGTACAGCTTCAACCTGGGTACCATCATCTTCAGAAACAACACCGATGTCTTCTTTGTCTGTCTTGTCCTTCTTATCAGTCTTATCCTTACCTTCAGTCTTCTCGTGCTTCGCAGTTTCCTGATCTGCCTTGGCAGCCTCTTCCATTTTCTTATTTGCATCGGACAGAATCTCCATCTGAGAAGCTGTTATATCCTCTGCCTTTTTTTCAACCTCTGCAAGCTCTTCTCTCTTTTTCGTGGTATCGCCGCCCCGTGCTTCATCCAGTTTGATCTCTGACTCTAAAACTCCGGCCTTGCCTTCCATTTCAGACTTCACCGCTCCCTGCACCTTGACCTGATGCATGGATGAATCGGCTGAAATGATAGCCTGCATACTGGCGCTTGACATCCCGGTGCCACCTTTAGTTTTTCTCGAAGTCTGTCTGCTGCCTCCAAGCATATCATCCATAGAAGATCCGCTCTTCTGCTGGTTCTCCTTCCTCTGTTCAATCTGATGCTGTCGGAGCTGGTTCTGCAAGTCGCTGATCTGCTGCTGGATCTCCTGTCGCTTCTTCATCTTTTCCTCCAGCGACATCTCCTTATTCTCACCAAGCTCCTGCATCTGCTTCTGAGCATTTGCAATCTGGTTCTGGATATTCTTGCTGACAGCATCCGTCCCCTGATTCATTCTCATCTGAAAAGCTTGTACGCCTGTTCCGTTTCCGTTAATTCCATTTACATTCATGATGTTATCCTCCTTGATTTCTTGTAAGTCATACTTAAACTGTAATGTTCAGCCGACTTCCCGCCTCCATGCTGCTTATAGCGCCTTCTGATACGACCTCAGCTTCCCCCTTACCTAATTTTGAAACCACTTCTTCTGCAGAATCCCCCTTGGAGATCAGTAGTTCCATCCGCTCTTTCTCTTCCGCTCTCCGTTCAGCCTGTTTCTCTTCGAGTTTTTCCTGCTCCTTCAGTTTTTCTTTTCTTGAAGTCTCAGCCTTTTCCTGTTTCTTTTTCTCGATCCGTTTTTCTTCCAGCATCTTCTGCATCTTTTCCTTGGTGCCGGGACCTTCTCCAATTCTGCTGCTAACACCCCAATATGTGATGTTTCCGTCTTTATCAACTTTTACACCAGAAGCAATAAGTTTACTTCCCGGTCTGGACTCAGTTAATTCTTTCATTTCTTTTGCAGTGTCAGGAATATCCGCAATTATTTTTTCATACTTTGCAGCTGTTCCAGGATCTTTCGCCATTTTTTCAACCATAGATGCTGATATAGCTAAATTATTTCCTCCACTACAGCCAAGCATATATGATAGTTCTTGCTTCTCACTCTTGAAATCAACAACCGTGATGTTTACATCAGAGTACTTCTTGCGCAGATTGTTCAAATAATCCTGAGTGGTCTGAGCTGTAGATTCTGATCGCTTTGCTTCACTTGCCTTGGTTGTTTCGCCAGCAGACTTTGTCTGTTTTGTTTCTTTTGGATTCGTATAGGTACTTGCATAATTACCATATACACTGTTAATTTCCATCGCCATACTCTCGTCCTCCTTTGACATATAGATTTGAAATCCATTTCACATTATATGCGGTAGTCAATCCTTTTATATTTCTCCGGCAGATCACCGGTTAAAACCTTACTTGCAACTTCCATCTCAGCTTGTGTTTTATCAGCATTTTTTACTTCTTCTAACTCTTCTGACATTTCATCGAGTTCTTCTACCGTTTCCTCCGCCATCTCTTCTGCAATCTCTTCCAGTTCATCCATTGCCTCAGCAAGCATTCCAGCATCCTTATCAACACCAGTTGCCTCTTCGATCATATCTTCAAGTCGTTCTTCCGGAGTCTTCGGAGCATACTTCTCAGCCTCTTCCGCAATCTTTTCTGCAAGCTCCCTCGCCTCATCAAGCACATGGAACATCTGTGAGTTATTATATTCTGCCTTTGCCGCCGCAATCTGATCATCGTAACCATGTAAAAGATCAAGCTTTCTTGATATATCCTCAATCGAGTCAGCTTTCATATTTTTAAGATTCTCTTTTTGTTGTTCAAAAAAAGCAATCTGATTATCCCTCTTAGCCTGCCTTTCCAACCGATCCTGTGTGCTCTTCAGACCATTATTACTGAACAGGTTTATACTCTGCATTTTTATATTCATACCAGCCCTCCAATCCGACGGGCAAAAAGATATACTCATCTATTCTCTTTTTCGGAAGCCGGAATACACATATAAACCCTTATGTAGTGAACGGCAGGATTATTGAGGTAAACGGTAAAATCCTATTCCGGAATCATCAGTAAAGCCGTAAAAATTACCATATCCTCACGCTGTTCAAGCTGTATGGTGCCGTAGTATTTCTCTGTAATCCGTTTCATGTTCATCAGCCCATATCCGTGGCTTTCCTTATCATCCTTTGATGTCTCTGGAAGTTCGGTCTGGGGATCCAGCATAAGTTTCCCGGCAAAACTGTTCTTTACCTGTATCAGATAGGCATTGTTATTCTTCCAGGCCTTCACTTCTACACGCGGATCCTTGCTTCCTGATGCCGCCCTAATCGCATTGGACAGTGCATTATTCAAAATGATACCGATATCAATGGATTCCACCTTCCCGCTTGACGGATAATGGAAGTTCTGTACGAACTCTACCCCTGCTTCCTCAGCCTCACGCATCTTCTCGGAAATAACGATATCCGTGACGGGATTCCCTGTCTTTGCATTGATCTCCGGCATAGGAAATCCGTTTTGCCAGTCATTAAGGTATTTTGCCGCCTCCTCAGTCTCGCCTTTATCAAGCAAATTCCCAAGAACCATGATATGGTTATTGATATCATGTCTTATCCCGCGGATATCGGAATACAATGCTTCTATCGTATGCACATGTCCTGACAGTTCTTCCACCTGCTTGGATACAAGGGCATTCTGCAGTGCATCCTCCTGTGACTGTTTCATACGCTGATAAGAGTACATGACCGTAATAGCCGCCAAAAATGCTATCACTCCAAACAATGCACGGATTCCATCGTAAACCGGGTAATTATTCCAAACATATACACCGGTATTTTTCACATATACATCTGAGAGAAATGAACTGATCCAATATCCGGCAATGACTGCCACATAAGGAGATGCAAGCAATGTCAGCTCCCTCCACTCCATCCTCTCATTCTTCCTGGCATATACTTTTTCCGAAATTAGTATCTCCAAAAACAACAGAGCGTTTTCTACCGCAACAAGCAGGACCAGGGCAACAATAAACCAGGCGAACTGCTTTCCGAGATCATCCGATGACTCTCTCATAAAGGTAAGAACACTTATCAGCTTCCAGGGCAGAGCCGCGATCACTTGAGATATCCACAGGAACATATATATCGTCATCGAAAGAAAAACCTTCTGCGGCAGGTTTCTTCTCTCACAAAGCAATGATGTAAGACAAACTGCTATGATCCCGATAATATATGCCACCACGCCTGACATAGAAAACGGAATCAGATAAAGAATCGTCATTACCGCAAAGAATACTGTCCCTGTCAGAACTGCTGACTTCTTTTTTATCATATAAGAGACATAGAACCTTGCTACAAGGATCGCGCTGACAAACAATCCTGCTATGGCGGATATAGTACTGGCTATATCCCACATATTTTCAATACTCATGAATCAATCCTCCTGCGGCTGTATTCCAGATAGGCTTTCAGGAATCCATCGTATTCCCTTCTTGATATAGGGATATTGTCTCCACCCGTGAGTGTTACTGACGTGCGGTCATATCTCTCCACATATTTCATATTTACAAGATAAGACCTATGTATACGGTAGAAATCTTTCCCGACAAGATTTTCAAGCACTGATAACTGTCCGTAATACTCTATGCTCTCATTCTTCATGTGAAGGATGGTCTTTCTGTCATATACTTCTGCATATAAAAGCAGGGACAGATTCACCCTGATATGCGATGTACCGGACTGGATCTCAATATATTTATCTTGCTTACCGGATTCTGCCCCGAATCTCTCCAAGCCCTTCACTGCATTCTCAAGCACTTCCTTAAGCTTTTCGTCAGCCACCGGCTTCACAAGGAAGTGGAACGCCTGAAGATCAAATGAGTTGAATACCTGGTCTTCCTCACCTGTAATAAAGATCAGTATCTTTCTCCAATCCCTGTTCCGCAATGTCTTTGCCACATCCATGCCGCTCATTCCAAGCATTTTAATATCAAGCAGGAGAATATCCGGCAATATATCCGCGCCAAGTAATTCCTCTCCGGATGCATAAGTCATGATCTCTGCCTCAGGACAGATCTTTCCAACTTTCTCGGCAAGGATGGCACATATTCTTTTTTCATCATCACAAATGGCTATTCGCATCAAATCCCTCCAAGGTATACTTTATAATTATATCGGATGTTATACATGGATTTCTGCTACCTATGATGTGAACGGTCGATTTTTTGCAGTGAACGGTAAAATAACGCACAAAAATAAGCCCGCAGTCATCGGCTCATCACCGATAACCACGGGCACCTTTTGTTAATAACATCAGATTATAATTACCAAACATGTATTTCACCACTTGGCTTACTTACAGCAAACAGCACATGAAAGATCGATATCTGAACGGTTAGCATCAATAATAATGAACTTATCCAAAATATAGGTACCTCATAATAACATTGAACTCCAGAAACCTGTATCTTCTTCATCCATGAATCTGGAATGGCTTTTCGCAGCAATTTATAAATTCCATATCCCAAACAAGCACCAACCGTATTCGTTATCAAATCATTTATATCCGTTGCCCCTCTTCCGAACATCTGAGCAATCTCTATAGAAAGCGAAATCAGAAATCCTGCAAAAGCTATCTTCGGAAGCCTATCATATTTTCCATAGAGCAACGGCAGAAAAAGTCCCAACGGTACAAATAACAACATGTTAAGGAATGTGTCTTTAGGTCCACTTATCATATCCACAAGCGGAACATATACAATTCTTGGAGAAAAGCTTCCCCAAAGACAATTTCCCGTCATAGTCAATATCCCGATTAAATAAAAGCAGAATACAAATGAAACAATAATATGTGCTAAGGTTTGCTTTTTCTTCGCAGCAATCAAAACTGTATAATACATTAATAATGCCACTATCATTGGAATGTATCCACTTATCAGATGGTGACTTATAAACTTCAAATCCACTAATATAACCTTCCTTCGTCAATTTTTTATAACAAGGTTAACTATTCAGTTAAAATATACTTCTTCACAAGTATATGATGACAAATGACCATAATAACTATAGGAGCAAGAACCCCCACTACCAAGGGAATTCCTGAATAAAAACTATCTCCAATAAACGCAGAGCATATCCACGAACATACCAGGCATACTCCGTAGATAACCCACATCGTACCATGCTTCTTATTCCAAGTATTTACATCTGATAAACTCTCTTTTTCCGGTGGCTTTTCTCCTGTATAAAATCCCACGGGATCTTTACTCTTCAACTGGCTGATTCCTATCCCAAACATTACCAGTGCAACCAAACCGAAAATCACCCCTGATATAATTGTTCCTGCCATCTTTTCCTCCGTTTTATTACAATACAGTATTACTGTTGGTTAGTCCGACAAATCCCAATTACTTTACAAAGAAACACATATGTAAAAAAGAATATTATTATCCTCCATTTATATATCTGTCCCGTATCCGTCATCATTATTCAAAATTCAAGTCTCAACATATATCAGCATAATTATTATAGGATCACTGATACAGATACCCCTGCCGTTCTTCTTCATCCGACCAAATTCTTTCATAACTGCCACCGATTTTGTTAATCAAATCATCCCAATACTTAAACATTGTCATTTCTTCAGTATTTAATCTATGATTTTCAAACCAGCCAAGCATCAACTCCCATGTTCTCTCATCAATCTTGGCTGACCAGTTCTTTTTTGCATCATCATTATCATTGTAGGAAATATTACCCGGATGAGTCATGACAATGCCGTTTTCCCCTCTGTGAGCCATTCCGCGGATTTCTAAGCTTGCATAAAATAGTCCTGCCTCCTGAGAAGTAACTAAATTAGGATATTTTTTCGCATATTCTTCAGCTAATGCTTTATATCTCGCCTCATCAACAGCATTGCACAGAAGGACCTTGCCACCCCTTCCTTCATCTCCAGGTCTCATGAGATATCGGATTCCTGTTCCTTCATGTGTCCCGATATAAAATCCCTCAAGTTTTTTATGCGGAATTTCATCAACCCCTATAGCTTCTGTCAACGCCTTTTCAAGTTCATCCGTTACCGGTATCGCATCATACCAACTATCTTTCACACCGGGGATCTCTCCCACCAACACCTTAAGTCCAGTTGTTGGATCTTCTTGAATAGTCATGTTTTCTGGAAAGAAGAGCCCTGCGCTTTCACCATCAACATATATGCGAAGAGCACCCACATCTGACTCCGGCACTAATTTATAATTTGCACTCTGAACTTCCTTGAATTCTGATGCATTAACAGTTTTTATGTCATTACCTAATGTAATAATATCTTTCAGTACATTATTACTTGAAAATGCTGTAGAAGATACACCTGTAATATTATCTTGATTCGTTTTTGAAAAACCAGCATCTTCGAACTTTTCATAAAAATGAAGCAATTTGCCATATTCTTGAGCAATCACATATTCTCCAAGCAGATTCATATCTGCTATATTTTTCTTAAAAGCCGCCATAAAATCCTGTCTCTGATTTAGCCCAACATTCTCACTCCCCATTGGCAACGATGTCAAACCATTTCTCTTAGGTGCACCGCTCACCGCTTCTAGTGCGTGCATCTCAACAACGGTTGCGTTTTGAGGATTAACATCCTTCACATTGATTGTCTGCTCAAATTCCTTTCCGTTCTCGTCAACGCCACGAGCAACCACCTTTGGATTATCCGCTGTCGAGTCTTCCGCATACTTCAAATAGAATGACAGGCCGGTTCCATTTCCGCCGGAATAAAGCATATCATCCTTCTTCAAATAAACCTTGTAACTGGAGGATTCACCGGCCGCCTTAGCCATCGTACTCATAAATCCATTAACCGACGATCTACTGGTTTGATTTGACTTCGGAACATATGTATTTCCTACTATAGGATTAACCTGCATATAGTGCACCTCACCTTCTGCCTGCCTCGGATCTTTTTTTAAACTCATCAATAAAATCATAAAAGTTGTATATCTTTGATTCTCCTGCAAACTTGAAAGTAGCATTTGTCCCTTCAGGGCAAGAATCTTTTAACATATCAAACAGAGATTTCTTTTTATCCTGATTGCTCTGTACTTTGTCATCCACATATTGATATAGTTCCTCTTCTGTAAAAACCCGACCAACAAACGATGGAAGCACATTTGGAGTATTCCCCATCTTCGTACGATCAAAGCCGTTCACTCCATCTTCCTTATACATATCAGACAATACGCCTGCAAAGTCGTCTGTACCCTGATCCTCTGTAACTGTTTTTTCTCTTTTTGTTGTTTGTGTAGATTGAACCCCATAGAAAATCCCATAATTTCCTAAACCATTTATAGCCATTTTTCTCCTTTCCGCAGCTCATCTATCAGTCAGAGCCGCACCGCTCCCCGGAAAGGACCGAGCGGTATTCAACTATCTATGATTATTTATATCAGTCCGCCACCCACAAATGTACCGGCTTCATACGCTGATAATATCCCTGCTACTTTAGTATCTGACGGAATCTGAAAGAAATCGTTGAGCTCCGAAATGCTGTTTGTCTTAAATACTTTATCTCCATTCAGAAAATCAATGTATGCCTGTCTCTTCTCAGCCGCTTCCTGTAGCCATTTTTCTTCCAATTCCTCCTCCATTTGTTTTTTTCTAATAGCGTTTTTCTGCATCTGTGCCTCTACCTGTTTCCTCGACTCTGCTCGTCTTGTCCAGAAATTGTTTTCTGCAGAAGACTCAAATCGTGCTTTATTTCCTTGTACTCCTACAGGAAATCTTTGCCCGGAAAATTCCTCTTTAGTTGCCCCATAATTAAATATGGTATAAGTGGATGGTCCGCCCATTGCCTGATACCATGAGGGTACCGGCATTGCAAAACAAGTTTTCAGATCGTCAAGTACCCATTTTTCATATTCCGGATCATTTTTCATTGCTTCAAAACCTGCATCAGAAATATTGATAGAATACGATTCACCTGCTTTAGATGGATGAAATGGAAAGCTTGATATCTTATCAGAAATATACTGCTTGTACTCCTCCATCGTCATATCTTTCGTAGATACAGTAGTTACTCCCTCTACGGCACCAGCCGTTTCCACCTTTGAACTTAGCGTAGAAATAAATGAATCCTTTTCACCGGTCACAGTTCCACTATTAATCTTCGAACCTTTATCCACCGATGTCTGAGACGTAACCGATTTGATAAAGCTGCTATAATAACTCGTCATTCCATTTACATCAATAGTATTGTTCATATCATCACCGACCTTTTCTTATAAATCCGAACCATTAGGGATTGATAACCCCACTCCATAAGCTGCTAACATGCTTTCTGGGGTATCTCCAAAAGCAAATGTTCCCGAGCCAAGCATCTGCTCGTTAAGAACAGCTTCTATACTTTTCCTGTGATAGATTTCTTCCTGAATACGTCTGCGTTCAACTGCGGCCTCTTGACTCCGTTCTATATTCTCACGCTCTTGCTTTGCTTTTTTCTCCCTCTTTGCTTTCTGCTCTTCCTCGAACTGTTTTAATTCTTCTTCTGAAGGACCAGATATGTGACCTCCGCCACCTGTTACTCGAAAATGTGCAATGTCTCCATTTTCGTCCAATGCAATCAAGTATGATAATACCCGTCCCGGTCTTGTAGGATGGTTTGCAATAAAACTATCAACTTTATCCATGACCTTTTGAGCAAGTTCAGGATTATTCTTCATTTTCTCTTCCAATTCTGGCGGAACAACTATTGCCTTTCCTCCCAACGTCGAATCTAATCTAGACTGAACGCTGGAATCATCCATATCCGGATCTTGCCCCATTGGTTTCCAATTTAGAACAGATTCATCAACATCATCCTCAAAGAATTTCTCAAATGGAAAATCATTGCGTTCCCATACTCCCTGAGAGATTGCAGAAGCATCCATTACATGGTATTTAGCTCCGGGAAATTTGGTCTTCCACATATCCTCAAAGCCCAATTCTGTCGATGCGGATTTATCAATGGAATAAGCCTCTTTCAGCGAATTTGCAAAATCAGATGATGAAACCGACTTATTCCTGATTTGATTTGCGTAACTATATGTGCTAGCCACACCACTCAAACTGTTAATATCCATATTGAACCTCCATCACTATGATAAAAAGCATCCGTAAACAGGTATGAATCATTCCCTTGATTACAGATGCTCTCCTTAGCCTTTATCTGTTATATTCATTTTATCGACAATCCGACTTCTTCTATAAAGTCCTATGCATAAAACGACTATGAAATGACAAAAAACGACCATCACCTAAATCATAGCCACCGCAGTAAATTCTTTTTCATCACAGGAAATTGCAAAAGTCCCACCATATTTTTCAACCACGCTCTCCACATTTGACAGCCCGATCCCATGTCCATCTATTGACGTTCCCTTAATCTTATTATCCGTAATCTCCACTTTCTGCACGACCGGATTACGCACCGTGAAGATCAGCCTGGAATCCTTTTCCACAAATTTTACCTGGATGGATGCTTTCTGTCCGTGCGATATCACCTTTTCACATTCATGTATCGCATTCTCTATCAAATTTCCAAGCAGTACAACGATATCATCATCAGAAATCCCGATATCGTGAAGATCACTGACAGCAAATGTCATCCCAATATTCTTCCCTTTAGCTACACGATACTGCTGATTCAGAACTGCATTCACAACCGGATGCCCAACATTTACTTCAGACATTTCAACAGAAATGCTTTTCGTCAGCTGTTCCGTAAACTCAATCGCAGCCTCCGTATCGCCGCCCTTTAGAAGCTCCTGTAATGTAGTAATCTGCTTCTTGTAATCATGAAGTTTCCGTCCCTGCCTTTCATACAACGTCTGCATATCACGGAACGCCTGAAGCTGGTTCTGCTTATTCTCAATCTGTATCTCGGATTTCCGAAGTTTCTCATCCTTTATCAGGGAATCCTGCAAAAGAAACAGTGAAAAAATATTAACCACAAGCAGCACAGCCGACACAATTCCCTGAAACATCATGTTGCCTGACGGTGATACAAAAAATGCATAGGAAAACAGTCCCACGATTGCCGTAACAAGTGGAAGCCATATAAAAGACTTAAGCAGTGCATATTCTTTTTTCAAGTACTCTTTCAACAAAGGCAGTTTTTTTCTGAGAAAAATCTCTATACATAGAGATATGAGACAGGCCAAAACTGCCATGAAATTTATTAAAAACGGATTATCACTATACTTAAGCTGAAATAGTACAATTACTAAAGTCTGCAAAAGAATCTGCAAAAGAATTGATGACCCGGAAAAGAAAATACTCATTATCCAGCTTGCCCTGTAGCATAGCTTTATAAAAAAAATATGTATCGCAATGTACGGTAAAAGTTTTATAGGATAGTACTGTTCAGGTATTATTTCAAACAATAAAGCATTGCCTATTAAAAGCATTACAATCACGATATAGGAGAGCAACTTATGCAGTTTATTCCCTTTGTACTCAATAAAAGAGTCATAATAAAATATACATACTGCTGTCTCTATTAAGACTGTGATAAACAAAACCACGAAATCCATCATAATTCTTTCCCCACAAACAATGCGTACTCCTGCCGCACCTGTTTATATCTTGCTTTCGGTACAGGAATCTGCCTGTCATTATCCAATGTCAGGATATAACTGTTGATTCCCCTGATATGCTTCATATTGACAAGAAAGCTGTTATGGGTACGCAAAAACCCATATCCCCTAAGCTGCTCTTCCAAAACATCCAACTTCTCATAAATCTGATATGTCTGGTTCTGCAGCCGGATCATATTTTTACGCCCGGATGTCTCAATCAGAATAATATCCGATGCGTTCAACCTCATTTTTCCTTCAACGCATGGAAATGTGATAACCTTGGACTTTCTCCTTATCTCACCACAAATATCATCCATGCACTCGGTAAAAGTCTTATCCAGATCGTCTTTTATTAGAAACCTGCTTGCCCGTACCTTATACCCGTCAAGCGCATAGTTCATAAATGCCGTAACAAGAATGATTGGAACATCATCCATTTCTTCCCGTATTTTCTTTGCCACAGACAATCCGTCCATATCATCCATATTGATATCCAGGAAAATTATATCCACATCTTCCCCATTGCTGACAGCCTTCAACAGCTCTGAACCGGACTCATATTCCGATATGGAAAAGCTGATATTATTCTCAGCGTCATACGCTTCAATAAGCTTCTTTAGCCTCGCAATATCCTTTTTGTCATCATCACAGACTGCGATTTTCATAGTCCACCTTCTTCCCATAGTCTATCTATATTATATCGGAATTCCGCTCCGCAAATAAAATGCCTCTGCATAAAACGACTATAAAATGTCATAAAACGACTATAAACAAAAAAGCCCGCAGCCATCCGCTGATCGCAGACAACCACGGGCACCTTGCCTCACATCATTTTACACCCCAAAATGTATCACAAACTTCCGCTCCCTCTCTGCGACCACCAGCATTTCCATCAGCCGCCTCATTTCGG
>NZ_AUJG01000027.1 GCF_000424105.1 Lachnospira multipara ATCC 19207
TTGCTAACTTGAAATTGTAAATTCCAGTGAAATGGTAAATTCCACCGGTCTTTAAAATTTCCTTGGTTTTTAATATTTCAGAGAGCAATATTTAGGCTTAGCTGGTATAATTGCAGTAACTTTCCATAAAATATCCGAATTGAAGACATGGCAAACAAGCCTCTGGATATTCCGTGTGCGAGACTGAATTCCACAGGCCACATTGAAAAAATGTGAATTGTTTATTTCCAGTCTGACAGCAGATTTTTATGTAAAGTTAATGGTTAAAGCGTATCAGCTTAGGCGTCAGATTGACATCATCAGGTGCAATCGGCCTAAGCTGAAGTGCTTTTAAGATGTCTATGCCGTAAGTTTCTAATGCAACCTCATATGGGGTACGCCCATTTAGACTTTCGCGTGGCGTCGAGTTGATGTGGTCAACAATTGTGCGTAAGTCCCACTGGGTCAAGTATTCAAAACTTGTTCCTTTAGGAAGCACCATACGTAGCATGGTATGTGCCTGCTCAATGCCGCCTTTTTGGCCGCTGCGCATTGGGTCACAATAGTAAATACTTGTGCGCTCCATTCCAGATATGCCGGTCTCTAAAGAGTCCGGATCTCCAAACTCAGTACCTCTATCGGTAAGGATAGTGCTAAACAACGTCAGGAAATCATATGTATCTAGCTGACGTTCTAACTTATCAAAGATTAGTCTCACGGCACCTTTGGTGCAGCGATTCATGATAAATGCTAGAAATAGTTTTTCACGAGTCAGGAAGAATGTAAGGATGACACGCTTCGATTCTCTTGAGGAATGAACAGTATCCATCTCGGCGAAGGAATCCAGTTCCAAAGCTTGAAAGTCCGAATAAAGGCGCCCTTGAAATACGGAACGATCCTTTATCTGAGTCTTATGTACTTTTCGTGGCTTGAACTTAACTTTACGCTTTAAATCAATGTTTCTGGCAGTAATGAGACCATCATTGATGTATGAATACAATGTTCGAACCGACATGTCTAATTCAGGATGATTCGTCACTATCTGATAGGGCGATTGTCCTTGGAAGATGAGTGGCGAGATGATGCTATCCTTTTCGCGCAGTTCATGCTTGGTCATATTTATCCCAGCTCGCGAAGATGAAAGCTTTTCGCGATACTTACGGTCAGCAAAGTAGGGATCGTAGTGATATTTATGAGCAATGGTACAACGTGAGATTTTATGGCATCCGTTACAGACGTATGGAGCCTTATCTAATCGGTTGCAGTGCTCTCGAACAAAGTCTTTACACGTTTGATTACAAGTAGGACACGAGGCACATTTAACACCACAGAGGATGATTTTGTCACAGGCATTTAGCTTGTTACAGCGAAAGCGTTTTTCACAAAAGTTTTTCTTGTTGTAAAAAGGACCTCGACGATACCACTCATCCAGTCGGTGGAGTTTAATCTCCTTGGAAATAGTAGTCGGATCCTTACAAAGATACTTTGCGATGTCTTTAAATGTGATTCCGCTATCAAGAGATTTCTTGATGTATTCTCGGTCTTCGAGAGTTAGATGTTTTTGGTTACCAGGTATGTATTTGCTCATTGAGCCTCCTTCTACTGCTGTCAGAAGGAAGTCATGAGTATACCATGGATGTGTGAAAGATTAAACTCTACTTATGTAGTAGTTAATTCCATCACTTAATCGGGAGGTGGAATTTAAAATTTCAATTTTGGAAATAAATCTTTTGAAATGCTAGAGTGGGCGACCAGAAATATAAGTAATAGTGGTAAATATCAAATGATATTAGGTAATCATGAAGATATGGCTATTAATTGGATAAAAAAATACCTTAAAAATAAAGAAACAGCAGGTTTTAGTGAATATGGAATAGAACAGGTATTAAAAAATAACGATAGCTTTTATGATGGATATTTGAAACTTCTGTTATATTTTTTAGAAAAAAGACCATTGTATAAATATGTAGATATTTTTGGAGTAAATTTTTTATTAGTACATGCATACGCTCCTGACAAAGATAGAATGAAAGAGATTGAAAATGGAGCAGAGATAAATATGATTGATAGGAATTATTTCTTGTGGGAGAGAGTTAATTCTGATGAAAATTATAGTGATAAAGATACTATTCTTATACACGGTCATACGCCAACACTTCTATGTGATAAGAATACACCGATATATTCAAATAACGTTATTAATATAGACACGGGATCTGTTTTCAGATATAGCGGTTATAATGGAAGACTTACAGCAATTAAACTTGAAGATTTGCAAGAATTTACTGTATAAAATTTATACAAAAAGTACAAATTGTACAAATCGTAAAAATTGTAAAAGGAGCTAAAATATCAATTTTAGCTCCTTTTTGTAGTTAATTTTTTGTTTCTATATTAACAGTGAATGTTCCCGACCAATTTCCTGGAGGAAGATTATCTGTTGTTGCAATATCAATATACATAACATTATTATTTTTATCAAAAATGTATTTTTTTTCATCATTTGCAATCATGTCTTCATTTGTTACTTTAATATTGCAATTTATAGCGTTGTTATATTCGTCATATAAGGTTAAAGTTGATAGTTCTATGTATAATTTTTGATCATAATAAAGTTCATCAGCTTTTATAGTGAACAAACATTGTCCTGTATCGTCTAATGAAATAGTTAGTGGAAGAGTAACCTGTATTGTTTTAGGCTGCCATATAGCATATAGATTAATTGTTTGATTTGAATACCAATTATTACTAGACAACTGATAATCGCTCGCTTGAACTACTGCTGAACTGTCAGGCGATAATCCCCATCCAAGAAATGTATAGTTTTCTCTTTCTGCTGGGGTTATAAAATCCCAAGTGCTTGTTCGATTATAGTTATATTCATCTCGCAGTGAGTATGTAATAGTAGTAGTTGTATTATCTATATAATTAATTGTCTTAGTGCCAGCTGTCATATTGCAATCTATTGTTAGTTCAAATGCTTCATATCTTTCGTTTTGAGGAAATTTAATAGTATATATTTCTTCTCCATTATCACGCCAGCTACCCCCGATAAATATTCGGTTATTACTTCCCCATAAATCTCGAACAAATTCGATACTAAAAAGCTGTGGTGATACAGAATTATTACCATTAACATAATAGCTTTCAATTACAGGTTGTTCATCATCATCCAAGAAAAACAGATTCTTGTATTTTTTCGAAGAGTAGTTTCCAAATGCAATAGATTCAGTATAATCGTGGCCTGTATAAACAGGATTATAATTTATTGTAAAATCATCTATAATTTTCCTTATAATGATATTTTTTATAAATATAATTTCATCATTAGCTTCATCAGAAGATGAAATTTTTAATGTATATTGTCCTGCATCGCTTACTGATATTTTACATTTATCAGCAGATACATCTATATCAGGATTATTAGGACCTGAAAGTTCGAAATTTAGTATATTACGCAAATCATTTGTTGCGGTCATATCTAATTCGATAGTACATTTTTCCGATACATCAAATGATATATCTAGCGATTGTTTATTAGTCTTAGATGCCCCCTCAGATTTAATATAATTATTATCGTCAATATACCATGAATTAGAAATTGCAGTTATATCTTTTGTAAGACTAAAGGCATCTTTAACAATTGGTGATATATCTAACTCATTTTCCGCAGCGGATATATTTTTTGTAAAACTCATTAAGCAAAAGAAAATGCTTAATGTTAAAACTAAAAGTTTGGTTGTATTTTTCATAAATAAAATCCTTTCAATTAACAAGGGGGGCAGTTATTTAATTTAAAGCAAAATTAATTACAAACTGTCCTTTCCATGTTCCAGGGGTTAATGTATCAGCAGAAGAAAGATTGATACTTGCTGTTTTTGTTGTAAATGAATTATTATTAATATCATTAGGTGAAAAAAGCATACTATTATTTGTAATGTTGAATTGAACTGTTTCATTAGTGCCTGTATTTTTCAATTCAAAAGTATCAGGCTCATTAATCGTAATAACTTGATTTGAAGCTATTTCACCTTTTACACCTACATCAAAGGTGGTTGCGCCAGTAGTGTTTAAGTTGATAGATGTAGGAATTCTATATTGAACGGTACTAGCTTTAGATGCTGTGACTAATACAGATGTTTCTCCAGTATCGTTTGTACTATATTCTTTAGTCTGATATTCGATATTATCTCCTGCAAATACTTGTGTATTGATTGTGGTTAGTAAAAAAATAATGAAAGATAATCCGAATGTTATTATTTTTCTATTTTTTTTCATAAAAAACCTCCTAATTAATAAAAATCGATATAGGCATGTTTGCATTAACGCCTGTATTTGAAGAATTACCAGCGACAAAAACTTCAACTTCTATATCTAGGTTATGAAGTCCAGTGCTTAAATACTGGCTTGGTATCCAATGTATGCAGTTTCCTGAAGAAATTCTGCCACTTTTATATATTACATTGTTATTTTCTTTAACAATGAATTGTAATTGATATCCTATATTGTCTTCATTATTTCCAAATGGAATATAATCAGATTGTCTGACTTCTAAATATTCGCCTTCATAAGTAATTCCGTCAATGATAACGCTAGGTGTTGATTGAGAAGCCGTTTGTTGTTCTGAATAATCAAATGTATTTTCAGCTAGATCAACGTCATTAGAATTTCCAACTATATCTAAGTTATCGTTTGGAAGAGTTTCATCTTGCGTATTAGATATAATGATATTAGGATGTTGAGATATATAATTTCTAAGCGCATTTACTGTCATAGTAGCTGCTGGGCTTAAAAATAGAATAAGTAGTAATATAGCAACAATAGGGACAATTTTTCTAACTGAAGTTATTGCTACAAGTCCATCAGATCCAAGCGGAATATAACCAATTATTTTATTGAAAATAGGTTTTTTATTAAAAATAGGTATTTCTGCACATGATGTAGAATTATCTAGTTTTAAATAATTATCGCCTGTTTTCTTTGAATTTGATTCTTGCATATAGCCAATGATACTTTTTTTGTTAATCAAAGCACTATTAGGTATAAATGGATATTCATAATTTTTTCCATTGAATTTTATATTTTTTTTGATTAAATCAGAACGAAGTTCTTTGTAATTAATAGTATAATGTTGCATAAAACACCTCCCATATAATAAATATATAAGAGCATGTTAAAAAGTTGTTGTAACTTCGTTAAATTAGACTTTAGCGAAAATAAAAAAGACGAGATATAAACTCGTCTTTATGAATAATGTATTTAATTTTTACCTATTACCATTCACCTGTAAGGTGTGCAACAACGTATAACACAACTAATGATAATATAAATCCCAATATAATAATTTTTTTATTATAAATAAAAACAACTATCCTTCCTACTGCATTAGCAATCCAATATATTGCATTGAAGATTCCCTTAAGCACTCTTGAAGCATAAAAAGCTATAAGGATAACTGCAAGTATTAAAAGTATAAATTTAACCACCATAATAAATCTCCTATTCTAAAATTTTATCTACAAGGTTTCCTATATCACTTAATGAAATATGTAAAACTAAATGATTTAGGACAAAAAAGGCAATAATTAATATTATTGCAATTATACCTATTTTTTGGTCAAGTAGATATGAAAATTCCTTTTTAAAATCTGTAAAGATAAATACGAATATTATGAAAATTATGAAAAAAAATAAAAAAATTAAAGTCTGTATCACAAAACTTCCTCCTTATTATTTGTTTTAACAAATATAAAAGAATAGGAATCCGTTTTTGAGAAATATCTAAAAAAAAGCACTTTAGAAATTAAAACTAAAGTGCTTTCAAGGTTATCTATTCATGTAGAAATTTTTATTGTTTTCATGGAATAATCGAACATTTCTTTTTTTAATTGCTTCGATTAAATTTTCTTTCTTTATATCTGTTATACAAGGATATGATCTTATTAATTTTTCATATCCATATATATAAGATTTATCTTGTGTTAGGAAATTTAAAATGTCATTTTTTTCTTTTGGTGAACCTAAATAATTGAATTCCTTATCAGTAAATAACTTAGATTTATTTTCACCTATATTATTAGACGACCAGTAGGCATTACCAGAGTCATACATAGGAGCTGGCCCAATAAATTTCATACTGTTTATATCTAATAAAAATCCAATGTTACCTAAATTTCTATCATCGTTTCCAGTAAGAGAATCAATAAACAAAGTCCATCTGATATGCTCTTCTGCATTTGGTATTTGAAATTTTTCGCACATCTTAAGTAAATGCTCCAAAATTCCCTCATTATCAGCTCTTTTTTCATAACGATATATGTAATATGCTGGCACTAACATAGTGTTTTCCGTAATAAAGTTATCACATATAGAACACATTGTTGCACCTTCGATATGCAAATCATATTTTACACAATCAATTTTATTAATTTTTTCAGTTAGAACTGATACTAGAACTTCTGATAAAGGCTCTTGTTTTGTTTTTTCGCTGCCTGCTTTTACAAGGAAAGATTTTTTGCTCTCTAAATCTTGTAGCCATCTTTTCTTAAGCAATCCATTAGTGGTTAAATCAGGTGATACAAAATTAAGCTTTCTCTTTTTTATATCCCACGGTTTAAAAAACATATCTCCGACATCCTGGCTATAGAGATTAGTGAAAAAATTAATTTTTTTATATGATTCAGTTCTCATTTTAATCCAATAATGGTCTGTTAATGAAGCGTAATTTTTATTTTTTAACCAAGAATCTCCAAACATTTGTATAACTTGCGAAAGCCCTTCTCTTTTATCAGGAATTCCTCGTTTAGATAGCCAATCCATTAAATTTTCAAAAGTACAATTATTTTTTAGTATAATTGGTAATAATTCAGGGTTGTTAATCTTTAATATTTCAGCTGGAACTCCATTTACATCTTTAAGTGTTAATACAATTTCGTCTTTTAAACATAACCATGACATATATCTTACTCACTTTCCGCCATTATTGCAGCTGCGAGGTCATCATCAGGTAGGAGATCCTTGACCTCATAATCATTTTCATTTTCTACATGTGCTACCTCTTCTTTTGGATAGAAACGGTCCATTATTGATGGTGAATTTTTGCTTTCCTCATTGCTATTATTAGAATATCTTGGTTTATTTACTGGATTAGTTTGTAATAATGCAGGGTTTCTTTCTTCATTATTAGGAATATTTCTTATAAGCATATTTTCGATGTTATTTAATAATTCCTTTAAAGATGCGAAATCTTTACTATCTTTGCTTATTACTTTAATCTCAATTTGTGAGTCAATACAGTCCGATTTTATTTTTTCTATAATCTCAGGTGTAACTGAATGATTTGCGTCTATAACGTAAAAACGATCGCCCATAATTCTATATATATTTTGAGATATATTATTAGATATAATGTTTGCGACAGTTTTAATTCGCTTATCTCCAGATTTTTTTCCAAATTTAATGTTGGATTTCTTTTGATCCGCAATACTAAATACATATAGAGTTATGTCTTTGCTAGTACCGTAATCCCTATTAAATGCATTTTCATTTAAGCACTGGGTTTTGTTATCTATGTATGCGAGCCTATTTAATTTTTTGTTTTCATTAATTAGATTATTTAATTCGTTAGTTAATGATTTGTTCTTGTTAATTAAGGTATTATTATCTTTTTCCAATATATTTTTTTCATCAGTTATTTTCTTAATACTCTGTTTTAAATTATTAATCTCTTTTAAATTATTAATTTCTGATGAAGCTGGTTGTTTTGAATTAAAATTAGCTGGGACATTCATATGCTCTACTTTATCTTCTAAAATTGCTAATCTTTTCTGTGTGTCTGCTAATAACTTAGCAACGATATCATTACTTGATTCCATTTAAATCCTCACTTTCATTGTATAAATCTTTTTTCAATATAAATATATAAGAGCAAACAAAAAGAGCTGCAAAAAACAGCTCATAAATGTTTGATACTAATTATTCTTTTTGATGTTTTTTTAGTTCTGTATCTACAATATTACGGATTTCAATAGAATACATTTTTGCTGTTTCTTTTGATAGTTCTTTAGAAAATCTATAAAGTAGATACCACATTACCATACATAAAATCGAATATACAGTTGATGTGAGTGCAAATGCGGTAATCGCTAAAGTCATGTAAAATCCACCTCCTTTATACAAATATATAAGAAAGACTGCTCATTTTTGAGCAGCCTTTAAAAGTATGTATAAGATTATAAATGTAATACTCTTTCTTTAATTTCTTGTGTTCTACCTTGATTCCAAAAATTTGTACCAATATAACCACAAGTTCTTCTTGCTACATTCATCTTATTTTGGTCTTTATTCTTGCAATTTGGACATTCCCAAATCAGTTTTCCATCTTCATCACTAATAATCTGAATCTGGCCTGTATAACCACAAACCTGACAATAATCTGACTTAGTATTAAGTTCAGCATACATGATATTGTCGTAAATGTACTGCATAACTGAAAGTACTGCTGGAATGTTATTGCTCATATCTGGAACTTCTACATAAGAGATTGCTCCACCTGGCGATAACTTCTGGAATTCTGATTCAAACTTTAATTTATCAAATGCGTTAATATTTTCTCTTACACATATGTGATATGAATTAGTGACATAATCGTGGTCAGAAACTTCTTTAATTTCACCGAAATCTCGCTTTAATGCTTTCGCAAATTTATAAGTTGTTGATTCAAGTGGAGTTCCATAAACTGAATAATCAATATTTTCAGCTTTTTTCCATTCATCACATTTGTCATTAAGTATTTGCATAACAGATAAGGCAAAGTTCTTTCCTTCATCATCGGTATGTGAACAACCGAGCATTCGTTGAACCATTTCATATATACCAGCATAACCAAGTGAAATTGTTGAATATCCATTATATAATAGCTTATCAATGGTTTCGCCTTTTTCAAGTCTTGCTAATGCCCCATATTGCCATAGAATAGGAGCAACATCTGAAGGTGTACCTAATAATCTCTCATGTCGTAAACGTAATGCTTTATGACATAATTCTAAATAATCATCAAGAAGATGATAGAATTTTTCCATATTACCACCGCTTAAGCAAGCGATATAAGGTAAATTTATTGTCACAACGCCTTGGTTAAATCTGCCATAATATTTGTTAGCATCTGCATCATAATTTGAAGCTTTAGAAACATTACCAATTTTAGATTTATTTAGTCTTTCACTTGTTGTTAAAAATGAACGGCAGCCCATAGATGGATAACAGTCACCGTTTTTAAATTCCTTCATTACTTTTTCTGAAATATAATCTGGGACCATTCTCTTAGCTGTACACTGAGCAGCAAGCTTTGTTAATTCCCAATACTTAGAGCCTTCACGAATATTATCTTCCTCTAATACATAAATTAACTTAGGGAAAGCTGGTGTAATATATACACCTTTTTCGTTCTTAACTCCAAGAATTCTTTGACGAAGCACCTCTTCAATGATAAGTGCTAAATCAGATTTAGTTTGCTCGTTGTCTACTTCGTTAAGATACATAAATACTGTTATAAAAGGAGCTTGTCCGTTAGTAGTCATAAGTGTTTCAACTTGATATTGGATTGTTTGAACCCCTTTTTTAATTTCTTCTTTTACTCTAATTTCTACAGCGTTTTGAACCTGTTCGTCAGTAAGTGTAAATCCTAGTTTTGAATATTCTTCTAAAACTTGGTTCTTAAACTTTTCACGACTAATTTGTACAAAAGGTGCAAGATGACTAAGAGTAATAGTTTGTCCGCCATATTGTGAACTAGCAACCTGAGCGATTACTTGTGTGGCAATATTACATGCTGTTGAGAAACTATGTGGTTTTTCAATCATAGTGCCTGAAATAACTGTGCCATTTTGGAGCATATCATCAAGATTAACTAAACAACAGTTATGCATGTGTTGAGCATAATAATCTGAGTCATGGAAATGAATAATTCCTTTTTCATGTGCTTCAATAATATCTTTTGGAAGTAAAATTCTTTTTGTTAAATCCTTGCTTACTTCACCTGCCATATAATCTCTCTGAGTGCTAACAATAACAGGATTCTTATTAGAATTTTCCTGTTTTGCTTCTTCATTAGATAATTCAATAAGGCTTAATATCTGTTCATCTGTAGAATTAGCTTTTCTAGATAATTCTCTCTTATAACGGTAATTTGAATATCTTACTGCGATTAAAGGTGCATATTTAGTTAATCTATATATAACTAAATCTTGGATATCCTCAACATTTAATATTGTATTGGCATTTCTAACTTCTTCAGATGCATCTTCTGCTATTACCTCTATAAGCTTGTCAGACATTCTTGAACGAGAATCTACTTCTGCATTAGCTTTCTTTATTGCTGTTATGATACGTGTTTCATCATATTCAACTTCTTTTCCGTTTCTTTTAATGATTTTCATATATTATACAATCCTTTCTTCTCCGATTTGATTAGAATAGTTACATTTTAAATATATAAGAATAAACATAACAAAATCTTGATTGCTATTCTTAGAACAAATAAATTTTATTTGTCAATAGGGAATTAGTACTATTTTGGATATTTTTCTAAAATCTCAATTTACTCTTACATATTTATATTAGAGCAATACATAAGGACATATTTTCATAACTTTTTATTTATGCAAAATGTTACTTGATATTTTTACGTGATTAATTGAATAACAATACAAATATTTACTTGGACACTTTAACTATTCTTCAATTTCTTATGTTTAGAAAAATAAAGAAAGAATAATGGATTAATTGTGTGTTCTTTTTGTATGGCTACTTTTATTTATCAGGAGGTTGTTTTCGTGACAACAAGTGCAAATTATAACAATATCATTAGTGATTATTTTTCAGTATTAATGGGAGATAAGCTTAATTTCCAGATTTCTTTTAATAAGGAAAATAGAGAAGTTAGTTTACGCAATTTCAGAGTAATAGCTAGATTTGCGATCGAAGAAATACTGGGTTGGACTATGGAAGTAGCTCAAATCAATTTAACAAAACAGGTATTAACAGATTTATGTTTAATTAAGGCATTAAAGAAGTTTAACCCAAATGAAGAGGTTAATAATTATAGTATCAAGTGTATATTACATATGATCTATCCACAAATTCAATACTCTATTGAAGCAGAGGCAGTAGATATATTTAAGCAATATTTACAGATTGATGAATATGTTAATAGTGAGCCTAAATCTTTACCTAAAGCATATTTTTTGGATACAAAAGATGCAAATATTAGAGTAAGAGCAATAGTTAGTTATCTAATTAAAAGAGATTTTAGCGGTATGGAAATGCTTGAAATTTATGACTTCTTTAACGACACAAAAAAGGTTAATGAATGGCTAAAAGAACGTAAATTATCTAACATTATAAATGCAGCATATGACTCTCCTATAAGTATGTTACAAGATATATTTAATTATCACTCAAATATAGATACAGCTAATTACAAAGCTTATAAGCTACTTAATAATGGCGATAATACAAATCTTCATAATGCAGATGTATTTTACGACATCTTAGATAAGGCAGATTTAATTGATACAGATATATTTGTTTCAGGAGTTCCAGTATATTCCGAATTTAAGGAAATCGTTGAAAATAATATAAACAATTATATTTGGATAATTATATATATTGCTTCTAATCCATTTAAGAGATTGGGATATTGCAATAATGAAAATATTGAAGCATTAACTAAATACTGCAAGGATTTATTGTTAAATTTCGAGATTTTTGCTGAATAATATATATAAAAAAGGGGCTGTGAAATAATCAGCTCATAAAAAAAGAGAAGTAATAGCAGGAAACAGCTGATTACTTCTCTTTTTTCGTGGTAAAATATTACCATGAAAAATCAAACCAATTATTATAATACACTAAATCAAGGCGTTTTACCATTTTTTATTTCAGATTGTTTGGATATCTGTGATCCGGTTTTTACTTTTGACGAACTCGTGGGAGGTATGAATCTTGAGAAGTATCTGAAAAATGTGCCAGAGCATAAGCTTGGCAGAATCAGATATAATCCAGTCAAAATGTTGAAAACCGTACTATTCGGTTTTATGAGTGAAGGATATATTT
>NZ_AUJG01000028.1 GCF_000424105.1 Lachnospira multipara ATCC 19207
ACCTCATATTTTTCATTATCAAGAGTAATATATTTTTTCCCATTTTCTTCATATGTATATTTACATTTATCTCTACCTATTGCTACAAGATTTTTTCCTTTATCATCTGGATCTGTGCCTGGTATATGTCCCTCTATTAATTTGTATGGTAATTCTTCATTTAAAGCTATAATAAGGTCTGCTATATGTAACGAATTTACTTCTTTATAATTTACAGCCAAGCCTTTTGTAATAATAATATTAGCTTTATCAATATTCTTTAAATCTTCTGATATCAAAGAGGAATCAGAAGATTTTATTATTTCCATTTTTATCCTTGATTTATATACAGATTCAATCCTATCTTTTTCTTTTAATTCAGCAATATTAAGTGTATTTAGAATTCCAAATACGCTTATATAGATTGCAAATTGCCCTATCATAACAAATATTAATATCATTTTATGTCTAAAAAGTATATTTATTATTTTTTTCATTTCTAATCCACCTCTAGTTTAATTATTACTATGAATTAACTCTGGTATTTTATATCTATTTATTAGAATAACCGGAATCATACTTGAAATTACTATAATAAGAGATGCAATAAGAAATAATACTAATGGCAAAATAATCATTGTACTATATAATGTTATCTTATAAAGCAAATTTGATGGGTAGTCTGCTAATTTTATAATAATGCTTCCATTATATAACTTTTGATTAATGGCCCAAGCAATTATTGCTGCTAAATAGACTATAATTGCATTCTGTTTGATGATTAAAAATGATATTTTTCTTCTACTATATGTACATATAGATAAAATACCATATTGTCTTTTTTCAATCATTACATATGTTATTGTCATTATAGTTATAGTAATTATATTAACTAGTAATACTACAATTAAAATATAAAGATTGGGACTATGAAGAATATTATTATCTTCCTGTGCTTCTAGTATTTCCTCTCCCCTATTTATAACTTGTATGTTGATATCATAACTTTCTGCAATTTTTAAAATTTCCTCTTTTGCAAGATTATAATCACCTTCATCTACGTAGAAATTTATATAATACCCATTATAAAATTGAAAATCCTCTACATTTTCTACAATAGCAACAAATGAATCATCCAAATTATATAAATCTAAATTAGTCCATCCCCCAAATAATTCTTCACGATACATAGCATCATCTTTATCTAAATAGCCATAAACCTTACACTGTTTTCCACTGCTTAAATTAATAACATCACCTATATCAAACTTATTTCTTAAATTGTAACCTACTACAACTGGTATATATTCTGTATCTTTTAACATATTCTCTTTTAATTCATTTTCCACACTAATATTATATGAAGTTAACATACTTTCATCAATAATATAAAGATCTGCATTTATCCCTTCATAAATATACTCTGTGTAATTAAAACCAATACCTTTTATATATTCACTTTTTTCAAAATCTTGCTTTACTTTTTTTATATCAATATTTCCTGATTCAACATCATCAACCATTTTTATCAATCCAACTCGACTTTCATTTATTGAAAACATATTGTGAATTCTTTGAGTATAAACTTTATTAGATATACTTTCCATCAATTCATTGGAAATCATATAAAAAGAAATTATAGACATTATTGTCATAACAAATATAGATAATGGTCTTTTCATAAATATTCTGTAAATTAATCTAGCATCTACCATATTCACCCTCTATTATATTACCTTTTTTAAATCTATAATCTTTAGTTTTCTTCGACTTATTTCAATACATTTACCACTCTTTAAATATAAATACCTGCTATTTTTTCTAGTATCTTCCACATGATTTTTATTAACCATAGTAGATTTATTAACCCTTAAAAATTCCTTATTTTCTAAAATCTCATAATATTGTCTTAATGAACCCCTAATTTTATGTTCTAAATTATCACTAATAAAATATAGATAATGACCCCTCACTTCTACATACTCTACAAGTGATAAATCAATCTCTTGAATTGTCATACATATCCTCCCCATTCTTGCTACTTTGATTTTATTAATAACAAGTGGATTATTATATCCACTTGTTATTATTTCATAATAATATCTATTACTATTACTTATACAATGTAATACTATACACTGGGTAAGAATCCTTATATGTTTTGTGTTCCGTTACATAATCTTCTATGTATTCATAACCACTTGTGTAATTAACATCTTTATTATCCACACCCACAAGTTTTGTTTCAGTATAACCACCCTCATATGTCTTTATTACTTTAACTGATGATTGTTGTGCACCATTTCTTCTTACTGTACCAGCACTTATTTTATACAATCCATCTCTTCCTTCTACATTTCGATAGGCATATCCATATGTTCCAACATTCTCCCCTGCATATACCAATGCTAATGAAGACAATATAACTGACGATGTCAATAACGCCGCTACAAAAAATCTTTTTAGTTTCATAAATCCCTCCTATTTATAAAAAATTTTATAAATTTATTTTATCATAGTTTTTATATATTACAATAGTTTGGCTTTAATCGGTCAAAATCATTTTTCATATATATATACTAAAATCGAGTAGGAGGCGGTGACTAACCGCCGTCCTCTCACAGCACCGTACGTACCGTTCGGTATACGGCGCTTTCAATAGTTGACGTGCACAGACTGATAGGCTGTGGCTAAATCATAGAAGCCACTGTTTATCAGTCTTTCTTTTGACATTGCTCTTTTTACGGTTGTTAGATTTGCATTGAACCAATGTCCTCTGCGACTGTTAGCCGCCATGTGCGCATAGTATTCTGGAATTCCCATTTTGATAAGATTCCTCATCTTGGTTTTGGGTTTCTTCCATTGTTTCCATATACACATACGGATTCTACGATAGAGCCATCCATTGATGTCATCTATGTTGTTCTTCATGCTCGCTTTACCGTAATAGTTAAGCCATCCTCTCGCATATACCTTGATTTTCTCAAGACTGGGCTTGATGGACTGCACAGACTTACGGGAAGATAAATCTTTCAGCTTTGACTTAAACTTCTTCCATGACTTTGGATGAACCCTGACATAAATGCCACTTGCGTTCCTTCCCAATGCAAAGCCAAGAAACTTAAAATTTCGGATAGCAAACACGCTAACAGTACGACTTTTCTCTCGGTTAACTGTCAATTTCAGTTTCTCTTCGAGATATTTCGTACTGCTTTCCAAGAGTCTCTCTGATGCTCTTTTGCTTTTCGCTAGAAGGACGATGTCATCTGCATATCTTATGCAGGGCACACCCCTTTTTAGAAACTCTTGGTCGAACTCATTGAGGTAGATATTCGCAAGAAGTGGAGATAAATTCCCGCCTTGCGGTGAACCTTCTTCTGTATCAATAACCACTCCATTTTCCATTACCCCACTTTTCAGATAACGCTTTATTAGTTGAACTACACGTTCATCCTTCACATTCCTTCTGAGGAGATTGATAAGGATTTCATGATTCAAGATGTCGAAATATTTTGATAAGTCCAAGACTACTGCAAAAGTGTAACCTTGTTCTGCGTATTCTTTTACCTTCTGTATAGCGTCCTTTGCGCTTCTGTTTGGGCGATAGCCGTAGCTTCCTTCCGCGAACAATGGTTCATAGATTGGCACTAACTGTTGAGTTATTGCCTGTTGGAGTGTTCGGTCTATCACGGTAGGTATGCCAAGCTTACGCACACCTCCATCTGGTTTTGGAATCTCAACTCGCCTGACTGGCGATGGAGTGTACTTACCACGGTATATTCGGTCAGCTAACTCCTGCTGATGTTCCTTAAGGTACGGAAGTGCCTCTTCGATAGTCATTCCATCAATACCTGGCGCTCCCTTGTTTGCCTTAACTCTCTTATACGCTCTATTAAAGTTATCCTTATACAGTATCGCTTCCAAGAGCTTCGGCTGTGCACTGTCTCTTTCTTTCCATATCCGATTGAATGACCTAAGCGCTTTCGCATACCCTTTGTGTTCCGCACTATCTCTTTGCGAACAGCCATTATTATCTATGTTTTCTGCCATTAACGGTCATTCCTCCTTTCTCGGTCATACTTAAGACTCCTACTGATTCGGTCCTTCGGTTAGCATGTCCATGTTTCCATGTTCATATTCCTACTATGACCTCTGCTGACTTCTGCGTGCTCAGCACCGCCTCGTTTCCTTGTACGGTGGTTACTCCTTTCAGAGCGTTTCACACAGACCTCCCTAGGTACCACACGTTTCTTCCTCTCCATCCATCTGCCTCATTTATCATGCATGATTCCGTGTAGTTATTGGGCTTCGACTTGAGTTGCAGCCTTACCCTCATGCATAACCTCGTATGAGATTTCTGTACGTCAGACCAGAGATTTGCCCGTAGATTAGTATGTTCTCCACATCCAGCTTCCTTCGGATTCCGCCTCGCGACAGACACCCTTGCCTTCGGCTATATCCTTCCCACTACCGGGCGGATTCGGGACTTTAACCCGTAAGAAACTTGCGCCGCTAGGCGCACAACAAAAAAGAAGGGGCTGTGAAAAAATGAGATAATCATTTTTTCACAGCCCCTTGTTAAATTTTATAAATATTAATTGCTTTTACTCATACAATGTTTTTTTATAAACCGGAAATGAACCATTATATGTTTTGTGTTCCGTTACATAATCTTCTATGTATTCATAACCACTTGTGTAATTAACATCTGTATTTTCCAAACCCGAGAATCTTGTTTGAACTTCACCATCATAATATGTTTTTATTACTTTAACTGATGATTGTTGTGCACCATTTTTTCTTACTGTACCAGCACTTATTTTATATACTCCATCTCTTCCTTCTACATTTCGATAGGCATATCCATATGTTCCTTCATCATACCCTGCATATACCAATGCTAATGATGACATTATAACTGACGATGTCAATAACGCCGCTACAAAAAATCTTTTTAGTTTCATAAATCCCTCCTATATATAAAAAAATTTATAAATTTATATTATCATAATTTTTATATATTACAATAGTTTGGCTTTAATCGGTCAATATTAATTTATAAACTTATCTTTATTATCCTCTCTCCATTCCTGATAGGCATTCGCATCGTTAACCATATATCCATTTTGTCCATCAAATAAATATGTAATATTTTCCTCTGAAATATCTGTTACAACTATATAATAATCTTCATATGCATCATTATATTGAGTAAAATCTATATAATATACACCCGACTCATCTAAATTATAGCTAGATAAATGATCAAAGCTTTTATAATCTTCTTCGATTCCTTTACAATATTCTTCATATTGCGTCCCTGAATATGTATACGTTCCCAATTTATCATTAAAGTATTCTTTTGATACTCCATAAATATCAAGTTGAAAGCTCATATCACATTCAAAAAAATCCTCGTATAAAGCTGCTGAAAAAGGTAATACATCACATCTACATCGTGTATGATTTGATATTATTGTCTTATAATTATCTGGATCAAATACTGATGGCGAGTCTTTTGAAACATCCCCATATAAAAGTCCAGAACTTATTGCTTCAAAATCAATATAATAATAATCTATAATTTCATTATTCTGTATAATTGGTATTTTACTATTTTTACAGAAAAAGAGCCCATCACAAGAATAATCTTGAATCATATCCGTTCCTATAGGTGTTTTTATCGATACTTTTACAGAATTTATTTCATCTAATATTGTATATATTCCACTTTCAAAATATTGATTAGGATAGTATACTTCTATCATATTATTTTGTTTATTATAAAAATCAAGTTCGGGCTTTCTAACCCAGCTATTAACATTATAATATTTTTGTCCACTATTATCTATTAACTCAGATGTTTGTTCATAAGTGAATTCTTCTGATAATTTTTCTTCTGTTTCACTTTCACTTGTTTTACTACATGCTGATAAAAAAATAAACATACAACTTAATGTAACACAAAAAATTTTTTTCATACATCCCCCATTAATATTAAATTATTAATTCAATAGTAGCATAAATATAGTATTTAACAATAGTTTGGCTTTAATCGGTCAATATTAATTTATAAACTTATCTTTATTATCCTCTTTCCATTTCTGATAAGCATTCGCATCGTTAACCATATATCCTTTTTGTCCATAAATAAAATATGTAAAATTTTCCTCTGAAGTATCTGTTACAACTATATAATAATCTTCATATGTATCATTATATTGAGTAAAATCTATATAATACACACCTGATTCATCTAAATTATAGCTAGATAAATGATCAAAACTTTTATAATCTTCTTCTATTCCTTTACAATATTCTTCATATTGCGCCCATGAATATGTATACGTTCCCAATTTATCATTAAAGTATTCTTTTGATACTCCATAAATATCAAGTTGGAAGCTCATATCACATTCAAAAAAATCCTCGTATAAAGCTGCTGAAAAAGGTAATACATCACATCTACATCGTGTATGATTTATTATATTTGTCATATAATTATCAGGATCAAATACTGATGGCGAGTCTTTTGAAACATCCCCATATAAAAGTCCAGAACTTATTGCTTCATTATCAATATAATAATAATCTATAATTTCATTATTCTGTATAATTGGTATTTTACTATTTTTACCAAATGACATACCGTGACTATCATAATTTTCTATTTTCTTTGTTCCATTCGGAACATTTATTATCATACCTTTATTATCAAGGGAATCTAATATCGAATATACGCCACTTTCAAAATATTGATTAGGATAGTATGCTTCTATCATATTATTTTGTTTATTATAAAAATCAAGTTCGGGTTTTCTAACCCAGCTATTAACATTATAATATTTCTGTCCACTAGTATCTATTAACTCAGATGTTTGTTCATAAGTAAATTCTTCTGATAATTTTTCTTCTGTTTCACTTTCACTTGTTTTACTACATGCTGTTAAAAACATAAGCATTAAACTTAATGTTGTACACAATATTTTTTTCATACATTCCCCCCATTACTAGTCAAGACTCGCTCACAAGTCTAGCGCTGGATTCGGGTCTGCTGAAGCAGCCCCGAATTCCTGTCCGAATCCGTGCGCATCCTCGCGGAGCGTTTAACTCAGTCGGAGCTTGTACTCCGACTGAGTTAAATTATTAATTCAATAGTAGCATAAATATAGTATTTAACAATAGTTTGGCTTTAATCGGTCAAAATCATTTTTCATATATATACTAAAAACAAAAAGGTTATCAAGTTTTGCCACTTGATAACCTTTTATAATTTCTAATCTTTGATTTTACCTAATCTAAACATTTTTTATATCATCTATTATTTTCCCATCCATTAGCTTAATAATTCTATCTGTTTTATTAGCCACCTTTTCATCATGTGTAACAATAATAACTGTTTTTCCTTCTTTATTAATACTGCGTAAGATATCTGTTACTTCTTCACCCATTTTTTGATCTAATGCACCCGTAGGTTCATCAGCAAGAATTAAATTTGTATCAAGTGCTAGAGCTCTTGCAATTGCTACTCTTTGTCTTTGTCCACCTGATAATTTATTAATTTTTTTATTCTTCTCTTCTAACAAATTCATCTTTTCCAATAAAGATAAGGTCTTAGTCTTTCTTGATCTTACTTTGTTAATTAATAAAGGTAATTCTACATTTTCATAACATGTAAAATTTTCTAATAAGGCATAATCTTGAAATATAAAGCTTATATTATCTCTTCTAAATTTTTCTTTTTTTCTTTTTTTAAGTGAAGTTATATTATTATCATTTATATACACCTCACCTTTACTTACATCATCAAAGCATGCAATAATATTTAGCAAAGTAGATTTTCCTGAACCAGATGGGCCCATTATAGAAACCATTTCTCCATCATTGATTTTTAAATTAATATCATCTAAAGCGACTTTATTATAATCACCATCTTTAAAAACTTTTGTTAACCCCTTAATATCTATCATAACTACTCCTTTAATCTCATGCTTGTAATATTTAATTTTGTCATTTTTATATATGGATATATCATAGATAAAGCTGTAACTAATAATATAACTATAAACATACTTATTATATTCTTAGCATCAACACTAAAATACATTAATCCATTCATTCCAATTGTATTTAATAATGTAGCAACTAATCCATATAAAATTAATGTAAAGCTACTAATAACAACAAATGATATCATTAATCTTTTTATGATGAATGAATTTTTTGCGCCAAGAATTTTATAAATTACAATTTCTTTTTTATAGTCTAGGAAATAGAATTCAGATATTACAATACAATTACATAAACTAAATAACAAAATACATATTTTTTTGCTAATGTTATTTCTAGCTAAAGTTTTTCCAATTTCACTTTCTCCTCTACCATAAAGTTGATATGAATCTATAGCAGCGTCATTATTACATGTTTTTATTGCAACATAAACATCTTCATAAATATCACTTACATTAATTTCATTTGATAAAATCTCTATATTAAAATACGTAAGCTC
>NZ_AUJG01000029.1 GCF_000424105.1 Lachnospira multipara ATCC 19207
GTGTAAATGGCTTATCCGTTTCATTAAGGCAATCCTTGAAAAAACTTGTGTGAACATCACGCCAATATTTTAGTGATCTGTCGCCTTCACCTTCTGCATAAGCATGAAATGGTGGTACGTCCCCAAATGCCCTCACATACACATCATAGTCTCTAATTACACAAATAGCCTCATCTTTACTGTTCAAAATCACGCTATAATCCCCTGGCTTGGGAATCTCATCCAGAGCATTCTCCATTACATATTCGTCATAGGAGCTCGCGGTTCCAAATTTCTTTCCCTTCAAAACAAGTTCCGCAAGCCTATCCGTATCAGCCTCTGTGGCACCTCCAAAGGCCCATGCTTCATAAGGTGTATTTATATCAATATTATTCTTTGAACAGAATTCTGCCCATAACTCTTTATCTGTCATTATGTCTTCCTCATGTTGTGATTATTATTAGTTATGCTGAAATATTATTTGCCTCTAAAAATTTGAAGTTGATTATCTAAAAAAATATGGAACTATAAAAAGCAAAATAATCAACGAAAGTGCAAAAACAAAAATCCATTCAATAAAAGGCTTAAACCACCTATTATGCATGCATAATACATTCATTTTAGCCACACCTTGCGGATAATTAAAAGTCCATGGATATTCATCAATATAAGTAATATCAATTTCTTGCCCTAAATAATTATCACGAACAGCATTCCACTTCTTTTCACGCATATTCTTGATAGAATTAAGCGTCATAGTCTTTATAACTTTGCCCTTTTCATTACGAAATTTTACAATTGGGTATGCCAATACTTTTCTGGGGCGTATAAAAATTGCTTTCTGATTACTATATACAGCCTCATGAAAATCAACGATTGTTGCTGTACATGTAGCACCTCGTAATTTCAGTTTTATAATCCTATATAATTGACGACATGAGGCAAACGCACAAGCACAACCTGTTATTAAGAATAAAAGCCCATATAATAATTTCATTTTCTACAAACTCCGATTTGTTATTTTTTCATAGCAATTCTTAATTTATCTTTCTATCGCCATAAAATCCCATTAAAATCAATATCAATGCACTTCCAGCAAGGATTCCATCCATAATGCCGGCTGGCAATAAAAACATCATCAGCGTAATGGTTATTATGCAGATGATTACTGACAGCACTAGCCCCCACATTCTATTTTTAAGTAGTCCTATAGCACCAATCAGTCTAATCACACCGTAAATTGCCCCCATAACAATCATCATGTAAATGTTATCTTGGAAATATTGAAGCTTGAATTCAAAAAACTTTCCAATATCAAACTTATCATTTCCTAGTAACAACGCAGGTATCATACATAGCACACCAGCCAGTTCCATGAATCCACCATGAATAATCATGATAATTGCTGCTATCTTATATTTTTTCATAGTTTTTCCTCTCTCCATAAAATTCGATTGAACTTTCATTCTTTATCTATTACATATATCTAAAACCTTATTATAAAAATTCCTGTCTTCTTCAAAAAGACCATGTCCTAAGCCATCAAAAATTATCAACTCATTGTTCGATATTCCATCTCGCAATTCATAGGGTGCATCATTACCAACAGTATTATCGCAATTCCCAGACATGATATATGTTGGACATTTAATCTGAGAAAGCACTGATCTTGCATCAAAACCAAGTATCGCATATGCGTTTTTACGAAATCTGTCATAATTCTTTGGCTTGGTAAATCTAGCTAACACTGAAAGATACTTTTTATTATTTTCATTAAACTTTTTAGTATATACTTTCTCAGCCGTATCCAGCATCAACTCTGTATGCGTAGATGAAGTTGTCATCTCAATCCACTTGCTAACAACCTCTTTTATTGTTTCATTGGCATATGGCGCAGTCACAACAAGAAGCAGTTTTTCTACAAGCTCTATATAATTTGCAGCCAAAAATTGAGCTATCATTCCACCCTGTGATACGCCCATAACAATTGCCTTTTCTATCCCAAGGTTCTTCATTGCTGTGGCTTGATCATCAGCCATTTCTTTTATTGAATATCCTTCAGGAATTACATTCTTTCTACTGAATATATAGACTGTGTAATCCTTAAAGAACTTCTTATAAGTCCCCGCAAGTAACCAAGCTTTACCGTTCACAGTCCACAAACCATCAGATAATCCTGGCAAAACTACAAGATTCTTTTTTCCATCTCCGAAGGCTACATAATACATGTCTGTATCGCCAACGTTTACACATCCATTTTTATGCATAAGTACATTTCCTTCATAAACTCCGATTTATCGTGCTATCTCTTTTCATACCGCATTTCACCTTTTGTGAAATGTATAAATGAAAGTATTCCAATAGGCAGAAAATATACACACCAAACAACAAGCGCAAGCTTTCCACCGATGCTATCGCCACCAGAAGACATCTTTGCAAACAGTCCCGTCATCGGCATAAATGTGCAACTAAAGTAGAATACTCCGTGTATCAGCATCAGCGCTCTTAGCCACTTATCCGTCTTGTTCTTCGGCTTCATCGATAGCCCCGTAAAGAATGTAGATAGCGCCATCACACCGTAGCCGAGCAGGTCGTAGTTGAAGATAAGCCCGAACTTGCCGAACACTAATAAATTTGCCGCCTGTTCGTTTAGAAGTTCATTCTTTACCGTAGTCAGCTGTGCAAAGTAGACAAGCATGATAAACGTGGCGTACACCGCTGCAAGGATTAAACCAATATTCGCGGCGACTTTGCGGTCACCTTCACACTCATTTTGAATACCTGCTGTCATCATGATAAACCCTATTGGCAAAATCAGGCAGACAAAGAAGTAGCCTGTAGGAAAATTGATCATCAGAAACAATGCAAACAGAAATACTGTTAAAGTTACAATTGATGAGCCTACTTTTGAAATAATCTTGTTCAGATTCATTTAATCTCTCTCCTTAAAATTCAATTGTCTATAAAACTGAAATATAATTTGCCTCTAAAAATCTGAAGTTGTGCGATTAACTTCGAATCTATAGTTCTTTCGTGTAGTAATATCTGGCACCGGTGTAAGGATATTCTTGTAACGAGAATACTTCTTTATAGCCCAGCTTTGTGTAAAACCCAGGTGCTTGGAAAGAAAATGTATCAACAAAGACATATTTACAGCCTCGCTTGATTGCCTCTTTTTCAGCTGCTTCGATGAGTTCTTTTCCGACACCATGTCCTCGAAGTTCTTCTGAAACAAAGAGATAATGGACACAAAGCCACTTACCAAAAGTATCAGCTGTAAGTCCGGCTTGTTTATTTCCATTTTCATCCTCAAGGAAAATGCCTAAAGGAACATTCTCTGACTTCTCTCGATTGCTAAGATTGTAATCTTTGAGCATTTTATAGATTTCTGCTATATCCGCCTCATTTCCATCATTAGTAATGCGAAACTCCATGGTCTCCTCCGTTAGTAAGTTATCCTGAAATAAAATTTGCCTCTAAAAATCCCGATTTGTTAATTTCTCTATTATCAATAGTACAGAATCCTGTTGAATATCAAATAAAATTGACCCACAGAGGGTGCGAATTTTATTCTATTTTTAGATATACATATTCGCCTTCCAATTTGTTATAAACATGCTTGCCAATAATAGAAAGTAGTTTTTTGATATCATCGATTTTTTCACTTGCAAATTCAACATATGAATGATTCTTATCAGATTCATTCTCTTTTTCATACATGTCATTACAATACACAAAAAACTTATCCAATATATCATCTAAAGGATACTGCGAAACGTAAGGATCACTAGGTTCATTTTCTTCTAGTTCAGGTTCTGGCTCAAAAACAACGGATGTCACATAAATAACATCCTTTTCATTAGGATCATGTAAATCTTCCCAGACAATATCATCATCTGTTCCGACATTTTCTATTTTACGATAGTATCTTTTTCCATCATATGTAAGTATCATGTAATTCTCGAGAAATTTTCCGCTTCCCTGAGCCCAGTCTTCTGATTTCAGTAATTTTGAAACCAACTCGGTATCTGAACATCCCTTAAGTGCTAAAGATTCACCATAAGTTTTTTTATCTGTAGTTTTGTATATCATATTTTCTACTTTTTCATAATCATCTGAATTATACTTTTCTGCCTCATAAAATCTAATATTTTTCACGTTATAAAATCTCCTTTTTAATTTTGCTTTTTCTTGAACGCAGTGTAAGCAATCCCCCGCTTCAAAATCGTAAGCTTTAAGCGGGGGTATAAAGCTTACTAGTGTCAGAAGTGGTTAAAGCCCCTTCTGACAGGTGGCACAAAGTGCCACTGCGTTCATGAGGAAGTAGCGAAGCGGATTCCGAATGTCCGCTTTACTTTATCAAAAAGCCGAATATATATCTCCATAGTTTTTAAGGGTGAACTACTCCGACTTAATACTTCGTATTTGAAGTCGGAGCTTCTTGCTTCAACCACCACTGCGTAGGCTATCCTATTGGATAACGAACGTCTTACACAGTGTCCACAAGCGTATAAGTTCGGCTAGTTCCTAGCCTACTATAAGATTTATCAGAGTTTAGGCTACTTCAAGCAATCTAAGCCCTTCATTTTTTATGTTTATAGCTGCATTTAGGTCACGGTCCATTGTAAGCCCACACTTACACTTATAGATTCTTTCTTGAAGTGTAAGCTTTTTACGAGAACCACAACAGCTACAAAGTTGTGATGATGGATACCACTTATCTATTTTGATAAAGTATTTACCTCTATCATTTAGTTTATACTCAAGCATAGATAAGAACATTCCATATCCATTATCTAAAGTAGCTTTACCGTTACCAAAGCCCTTATTTGACATACTTCTCATATTAAGAGATTCTACACATACTATATCATACTGATTGGCTATCTCTGTAGATTTCTTGTGTAGATTATCTAATCTTTGATTTGAGATATGTCTATGAATTTTGTTTACTTTCTTTAATTGTTTTAGATAGTTATTGGATTTAGTTTGGTTCTTCTTAGAACCAACTTTACGAGAAAGTTTATGTTGTTCTTTAGCGAGCTTTTTATGACTTTCTCGATAGTATTTATGATTAGAACCTATATTCCCATCACTATCCATATATAAACCATCAGATTTATAATCTAATCCAATTACATTATCTGATTTAGTTACCTTAGTAATAATTCTGTCAAATTCAAAGAGAATAGAAATA
>NZ_AUJG01000030.1 GCF_000424105.1 Lachnospira multipara ATCC 19207
GAACTAATTTATTGTATGGAATTAAGTCTGATGAGTTTTGATTTTCCTGTAATACCTTTGGAAACGCAGCTGTTGTTGCTGGTCCGAAATTTAAAGAATTCAAATTTATTATTAATTCTTTTGTAACTCCCTCTGCTGCCTGTAATGCTCCAATTAAAGATAATGCAGTCTGTCTAGATATAATTCCATCACATGGTCCAACACCTATAACATCTGACCAATCTTTATTTAACTGCCTTTGTATCGTAACTACCTTAGAATCTCCACCGCTAACCTTTTTGAACCAATTTAATGATAATAAACCAAACCATACTTTCCAATCAATCACACCAGTTTCTGGTAACCCTGCATCGCCTTGCATTTCTTTAATTGCTTTAACCCCAGAATTATAATATATTCCAGTAATTCCACCTGCCAAATAGCCTTTACAAAACAACGCGCATTGAATTAAACACACATTTATTTGTGGTTCATCATTAGGATCCATTTTTGAAATATTAGGTAAACTTTTCATTTTTTCTACTGTCAATGGTCCAACTGTTCCTGTTGCTGGTATAATACCATTCTGTATTTGAAACGCTCTAATAATACCTTGCATCACAGCTGTTCCTGTTTTACCATTTTCTTCAAGGTGTTCCCAATACTCATTTGCTCCAAACATTGCATTTAAATACTTTTGTGCTTTAGTTACATTTGCATCGCTCATTTTTCTTCCTCTCCTTGTGTATTCATTTTATAGTTGTTAAATTATATAAACTATACATAAGCAGATTATAGCACGCTATTAAATATTTACAATAAATTTTTTATTAAAAAAGAGTGAAGGAATATCTAATTCCTGAAAATAAAAGAATCAAAAAGTATAAAAATGCACAAAAAATAGCGCCTATCCGAATGGATAGACGCCAAAACTTTTAATTATTTGACCTGTCTACTTGACAGGGGGCTGTTCAAAGCCCACTCTTTATTTCCTACCATCTGTAATCTTAACCATACCTGTACAGATTTCAATAAACTCAGATACAACCAAACCTAATTTATCCGGTGAATATCTAGCAAGAACCTTTTTATATTCTCTAGTATCAACTATCATATTGTAATCACACATAGCCTCTGAAAGGTTCTCAATCTGACCCTGCTCACTAGTATGTATATCAAATCTATTAACGCAATCTCCCACGATTTCGTCAAAGATACTAAGATTACTTACAATAATAGGCTTATTAAACTTCATTAATTCAAGTACCGGCATACCAAAGCCCTCGGCCTTAGATGGGAAAAGGTAACAACTACATTTGCTATATAATTCCTCTTTCTTAGCTGGCTTTACATAGTTAAGGTAAGTTATGCCATCCACCTTACTCATACACTCATTAAGAAGGTCGTTAATATCTGCCTCCTGCATCTTTCCTGCAAGAATTAAAGGCTTCTTACCGCCCTTTTCTCTGTATCTTACATAGCTCTTAAGTAGAAGGTCTACGCCCTTTCGCTTCTCCATATTACCAACATAAAGAAAATATCCCTCATCCTTTATAACTGGTTTCTTCTTTAGCGGATTAGAAATTATATAACCATTACAACAAGCAATCTTTCTAGCCTCCGGGAAATTCTTCTCAGTAGTCTTTCTAGTTTGCTCTGAATTGTATAAAATCATGTCCGTAAATTTCAAAGTTTTCTTTAAGTAATGTTTAAAATAAAGACTATAAACCCTTCCAAAGTACTCCACATAATCAATAGGGAACATATCATGAATTGTAATCATTACCTTAAAGTTTCCCTTTGGACGGATTGGAATATTAGTATTAACTTCCCAAAAAATATCTGGCTTAACTTCATTTAATGTCTTTTTTATCCAATTAAAATATGCATAGACACCTGCACTTTTATAAGTAGATTTACCCATCTTTAATACGGGAATTCCCTGATCTTCAAAATGCTTTATATTGTCGCTTTCCGCCACATCAGTTAATAATACCCACTCAAATTCTGGATATTTCATAAGTTCCAATAAAAAATCATTAAGATACATTCCAACCCCGCTAGGTCTCGACCCTAATGTTCTAGCATCTACTGCTATCTTCATAAATAATCCTCCCGGATAAAGCTAAATCTTAAGCTTCCTTTTTCTTAAACACAAACAACTTACTAATAACATAATTCAAAACAATAACAATAATCTGTGCTACAAGTTTTACAAGCATTGAATTAAAGTGAAGCAATGTATCAAAGACTAAAATTATAGCTTCCTCAACTACAAGAGTTGCCAATCTTCCTGTATAAAACTTAAAAATCTCTCCTAAGACTTCCTTAGAATTATTAGTTTCTGAATCAAATACCCATATTTTATTAGTGATATATGCAAATGTAACTGCAAACACCCATGAAATTATATTCGCTATTAAAACATTAATTCCACATATCTTATAAGCAACATAATAACTTGCAATACTTACAACTGTTGTAAGTCCTCCAAATAATAAATAAAGTAAAACTTCCTTATTCTTAAAGTAAAATGGGCCAAGTGGTCCCCAAATCTTTGCTGACATTATTCTATCAAAAATGTCCTTATCTTTCTTTGCCATAATTCACTTAAGTTAAGCCTTGCTTAACCCCTTTCTATACATATAAACAAATAAATTCGCCTACAAAATAGCAGACGAATTTATTTTACCATTTATAGAATATAAGTCAATTATTCGGGTACTATAGCCATAGCCAAGGCTCATTGCTTTCTTCGCTAATATTAATACAAAAAAGCTATAGACTAATAAAATTAAATCTTATTTAGCCTATAGCTTTAAACTATTTATTCCTCTTTAAATATTTATAAATATTAAACGGTTCTTCTTTCTCTTCAAATGAAATGTGCTTTCTATTTAAAATATCTATAAATTCTAGGGCTTGTTCTTCTCCTATTTTAAAACATATCATCAGAATATATACTTATAAATATAAAAATACTCTTTTTCTTCTTTGAATGGTATATTTAAGCTTAAAATAATACTTTGTAATTCCTTCATATCATCATCATTAATTTTAAAAATCAAAATTTTTCTTTTATTTGTAACAAGTAAAACAAAGTTACTAAATTTAATTACTCTTTTTAATTCACTTGTATTACATATTTTTTTATCATCTAATTTAACTTCCTCAATGGTTATTTCTTTAATCTTATCCATTCTATCAATAAATTTATTTGTAATGTCTTTTTTTTGATATTGTTTTACCACTATTAAATACATCATTATATATAATAATTCAATAATAGCAGAAATTCTTGATGTATAAAGTAAACACTGAGAATGTAATTGAAAATTTATAATAATTAATAAAACAGTTATAGGAACTAAAATATACATAGCTCTAATACCACTTTCATAAAAAGCCATATTTTTATTTTTTCTATCAAGTAAATCTTTTAATATCTTTTTATCATCATCATTTAATTTCTCTGTTATTATCATCCTTATTCCCCTTTTTAACCTGCTACGAATGCCAATTTAACTAACGCAGTTATTACCAGCTCTATTCCACCTGCTAAATAGGCAATAGCTACACATAGTACTATAGCTCCTACAATTCCTATTGCGGTTGTAGCATATTCCGTATCAAATTTATTATTTCCTTTTGGATTCAAAACAATGACAAACTTTAATGCAACAGATATCTCGCAATTATCATCTTCTTCCGGCAACAAATCTGGAGAACTTGCAGTTATTGAAAATTCTGCACTTACTGGTGTAATATTGCTTACTTCAAACTCTATACTACCACTCTTTATCGATAAAGCCATATTTTTTAGTACTTCTCCAAATTTATCTGCTCCCTCAATATTAGAATTACTTAAATCGGCCGAAATAGCTACAATTTCATTCTGACAAGTTTGTGTTAATTTTCCATCATTTCCTATCTCCACGTTAATACTATACGCTTTATCTGTATCAGTTTTAACTGATGTAGAAATCACTGTTGTTACGTCTATCTCCCCCTCAGGGCTTACTACATGATACAACGGAATTTCCTTATCATATTCAATTCCAACATCCATTATTTTGTCTAAATATCCTAATGGAGACATTACATCATATACAAATTGATTTCTTGCAATTTCCATCTTTGCTTGAAGATTTTCTTCTTTTAATTCTTCAGCATTTTTTTCTTCAACTTTATCAAATTTATTAAATCCTTTATCCCTACCTGACATTGCATCTTTATCTATTGGAAAGGTAGGTTGTGCCCCAAATGATTCTATTGTATGAAATTGATCAAACGCCCAATTCTCAGGAATTCTATATCCTAGATTACAACTAAATCCAGTTGACATATCCGAAACAAAAGATTTATCAGCTAAGCCTAGTGCTGAAACCTTTGTACACACAAATCTAGGTGCATATATTCCTATTCTATAATTCTTCTTATTTTGAGAACTATTAAAACATAATTTTATCTTTTTAAAATATGGCACAATAAATGTATCTATCTGATATCCATAGCAATCGAAATCAACAGCAAAATATATAGTTGTTCCCTTTGGTATACCTATTCTTTCTGCTGCAAGTATTGCCGTTTTTGCATCAACACTTCCTTGTGATGGCTTTTTAAAATAATCTAGATAATATCCTCC
>NZ_AUJG01000031.1 GCF_000424105.1 Lachnospira multipara ATCC 19207
ATCAATCAATTTAAAAATTTATCTTTGTTTTGTTCTTTCCATGCCTTATATTCTGATTGGTTTGTTATGTTATATCCATAATTTCCATAGATTTCGTAAAAGCAAATTTCATTACCCTCATTCTCAAATCTTACATAATAATCCTTATACTTATTTGTATCGTTTAAATCTGTAAAGTCTATATAAAAAATACCGCTTTCTCCAAAACTATTAGATAATATTAAATCAAAGCTGTTATATTCTTCCATAACTTCACTCGTGAAATTAAAATAATCATCAGTACTATATATGTTATCATTTCCCAGATAAGATTCATAAAAATCAGTTGGAACTCCATATACATACATATTTATATCTGTTGTCCAGCTAAAAAAATCTTCATAAAGAGCCACTGAAATTGCATAAATATCTGCTTTGCCTGTATAATGGGATACCTTTTTACTATGAGAATCTTCAGTATTAACAAATGGTTCATCAGAATATCCTATGCTACCAAAAATGAAACTATCCATTGTATCATAAAGTTCATTCATTTTGGTCATCCCTACAAATTTATTATCTTCAAAAATTGGTTGAGAATAATAAGAAGAAAAGAGATGTCCACTATATTTATGAAATTTAGTTCCATCTGGTTTCAATTTATTCTTCGCACCATCATCATTATTATTATCAGCATATGGGATGCTGTGTATTACATACGTATCATCGTGATACATTGGTATATAAAACGGTTTTAATTCATTGTTTTCATCGATATAATAATCTACTAACCTCCATCCATCTAATACATCTTGGTTTACAGTATTTATATCATCAGAATTAGTCTCATATATATAATTATCAGTTATTATTTCCGTTTCTATACTACTTTGCTTTTTTGTGCAAGCACTTGAGGATACGCCTACAACTAAGCACAATAACAGTACTACTTTCTTTTTCATATCACTCCTCGTTTAATAATATAATTTTGTATAAAACTTAGGGTTAACACCATCAAATGATGTCTTATGTGTTGTTTCATAGTTTTCTATGTATTCATATCCAGACTCATAAAAACTATCTCCCCTTTTTTGTCCAAAATCTAATACTGTTTCTTCTCCGTTATAATATGTTTTTCTTTAATAATATTATATTATTTTTTTAATTTCAACCACTTGGCTTTATTCCGTTAATTCTGGCCGTATTCCGTTATTTGAGGCCGAATTTCGTATCAATCAATTTAAAAATTTATCTTTGTTTTGTTCTTTCCATGCCTCATATTCTGATTGGTTTGTTATGTTATATCCATAACTTCCACTCACGTCATAATATTTTATAGTATTATCGTCATAATCTAATACCACATAATAATTCCAATACATTTCATCTGTATTTTCATCTGATAAGTCGATATAATACACTCCTGTATCTTTTATTCTTCTTGAACACACTTTATCAAATTCAGTGTAATTAT
>NZ_AUJG01000032.1 GCF_000424105.1 Lachnospira multipara ATCC 19207
AGCGAACAAAAGTAGCGAAGTATGTGAGCCAGCTGTCAAGAAAAGCCGCTATTGTGTTTAATGTACCCGTACCGTAAACCGACACAGGTGGATGAGGAGAGAATCCTAAGGCCGGCGGGAGAAGCATTGTTAAGGAACTCGGCAAAATGACCCCGTAACTTCGGGAGAAGGGGTGCTCTTAGAAATAAGAGCCGCAGAGAATTGGCCCAAGCAACTGTTTAGCAAAAACACAGGTCTATGCGAAACCGAAAGGTGAAGTATATGGGCTGACGCCTGCCCGGTGCTGGAAGGTTAAGAGGAGATGTTAGAGCAATCGAAGCATTGAATTTAAGCCCCAGTAAACGGCGGCCGTAACTATAACGGTCCTAAGGTAGCGAAATTCCTTGTCGGGTAAGTTCCGACCCGCACGAAAGGCGTAATGATTTGGGCACTGTCTCGACAATGCACCCGGTGAAATTGAAATACCAGTGAAGATGCTGGTTACCTGCGCCAGGACGGAAAGACCCCATGGAGCTTTACTCTAGCTTGATACTGGGATTCGGTATTGCATGTACAGGATAGGTGGGAGGCTAAGATTACGTTACGCCAGTAGCGTATGAGCCGATGTTGGGATACCACCCCTGCAGTACTGGGTTTCTAACCTGCGGCTGTTATCCAGCCGGGGGACAATGTCTGGTGGGGAGTTTGACTGGGGCGGTCGCCTCCGAAAGGGTATCGGAGGCGCTCAAAGGTTCCCTCAGAATGGTTGGAAACCATTCGAAGAGCGCAAAGGCAGAAGGGAGCTTGACTGCGACACCGACGGGTGGAGCAGGTACGAAAGTAGGACTTAGTGATCCGGTGGTATGAAAGTGGGATTGCCATCGCTCAACGGATAAAAGCTACCCTGGGGATAACAGGCTTATCACTCCCAAGAGTTCACATCGACGGAGTGGTTTGGCACCTCGATGTCGGCTCATCGCATCCTGGGGCTGTAGTAGGTCCCAAGGGTTGGGCTGTTCGCCCATTAAAGCGGTACGCGAGCTGGGTTCAGAACGTCGTGAGACAGTTCGGTCCCTATCCGGCGTGGGCGTAGGATATTTGAGAGGAGCTGCCCTTAGTACGAGAGGACCGGGGTGGACTGACCTCTGGTGTATCGGTTGCATTACCAAGTGCATGGCCGAGTAGCCAAGTCGGGACGGGATAAACGCTGAAGGCATCTAAGCGTGAAGCCCCCCTCAAGATGAGATATCCCATACGAATGTAGTAAGACCCCTTGAAGACGACGAGGTTGATAGGCAAAAGGTGGAAGCGTGGTGACATGTGGAGCTGATTTGTACTAATAGGTCGAGGGCTTAACCAAGTAA